>NC_016935.1:6946250-8392500 GCF_000250655.1 Paenibacillus mucilaginosus 3016 | reverse complement strand
CCACCGTGAACCGTTATGAGCAATGGGGTGACGCAGAAGGATAGTGACGCGAGCTGATGGATGCTCGTCCAAGCAGTAAGGCTGATGTGTAGGCAAATCCGCACATCGTAAGGCTAAGCTGTGATGGGGAGGGAAATTTAAGTACCGAAGGTCATGAGTTCAGGCTGCCAAGAAAAGCCTCTAGCCAGGGAGAAGGTGCCCGTACCGCAAACCGACACAGGTAGGCGAGCAGAGCATGCTAAGGCGCGCGGAAGAACTCTCGTTAAGGAACTCGGCAAAATGACCCCGTAACTTCGGGAGAAGGGGTGCCTCGGTAGGGTGAATAGCCCGAGGGGGCCGCAGTGAAAAGGCCCAAGCGACTGTTTAGCAAAAACACAGGTCTGTGCGAAGCCGCAAGGCGAAGTATACGGGCTGACGCCTGCCCGGTGCTGGAAGGTTAAGGGGAGCGGTTAGGAGCAATCCGAAGCTGTGAACCGAAGCCCCAGTAAACGGCGGCCGTAACTATAACGGTCCTAAGGTAGCGAAATTCCTTGTCAGGTAAATTCTGACCCGCACGAATGGCGTAACGACTTGGGCGCTGTCTCGACGAGAGATCCGGTGAAATTTTAATACCTGTGAAGATGCAGGTTACCCGCGACAAGACGGAAAGACCCCATGGAGCTTTACTGCAGCTTGATATTGGACTTTGGTACGATCTGTACAGGATAGGTGGGAGCCTGAGAAGCCTGAGCGCCAGCTTGGGTGGAGGCGCCGTTGGGATACCACCCTGATCGTATCGGAGTTCTAACCTGGTACCGTGATCCGGTACGGGGACAGTGTCAGGTGGGCAGTTTGACTGGGGCGGTCGCCTCCTAAAGCGTAACGGAGGCGCCCCAAGGTTCCCTCAGAATGGTTGGAAATCATTCGAAGAGTGCAAAGGCATAAGGGAGCTTGACTGCGAGACAAACAGGTCGAGCAGGGACGAAAGTCGGGCTTAGTGATCCGGTGGTACCGAATGGAAGGGCCATCGCTCAACGGATAAAAGCTACCCTGGGGATAACAGGCTTATCTCCCCCAAGAGTCCACATCGACGGGGAGGTTTGGCACCTCGATGTCGGCTCATCGCATCCTGGGGCTGAAGTAGGTCCCAAGGGTTGGGCTGTTCGCCCATTAAAGCGGTACGCGAGCTGGGTTCAGAACGTCGTGAGACAGTTCGGTCCCTATCTGTCGCGGGCGCAGGAAATTTGAGAGGAGCTGTCCTTAGTACGAGAGGACCGGGATGGACGTACCGCTGGTGTACCAGTTGTTCCGCCAGGAGCACGGCTGGATAGCCAAGTACGGACGGGATAAGCGCTGAAAGCATCTAAGCGTGAAGCCCCCCTCAAGATGAGATTTCCCAGTATGTAAGACCCCTTGTAGACGACGAGGTTGATAGGTTCGGGGTGGAAGCGCGGCAACGTGTGGAGCTGACGAATACTAATCGGTCGAGGGCTTATCCACAAGCTTCCTGAGGGAAGCGGCGGCAGTAATATAGATGTTAGGTCTTCAGCTAGCAGTTTCGTTTCCAGTTTTCAAGGTGCAAGCCTTGAACAACCGTTTGGTGATGATGGCGGAAGGGAACCACGCGTACCCATCCCGAACACGAACGTTAAGCCTTCCAGCGTCGATGGTACTTGGACCGCAGGGTCCTGGGAGAGTAGAACGTCGCCAAGCCAATGAAGAGCCCTTTTGGACTATGAGTTCAAAGGGGCTCTTTTTGTTGTTGCCTGAGAAAGCCGGTACTACATAGTTAGAGAACCAACAGGGGAGAATGAAGAACGTGGGCAGCAGCCCTGAATATGGGGAACCCACCGTTGCCAGGAGGAGATTCGCATGAACAATGGAGCAGCTGCGGCAAGGACCATTATTGCCTGCTCATGGGTACTGGTATCTTTGTTGGTGCCGACCTATTTTGTCGTAAAGCAGTAAACACCGGTTAAGGGAAGCAGCCGGAAAAAAGGACACTTCTGCTATTGTGCATAGCAGGAAGTGTCCTTTTCGTTAATGATGACGTAGCCGTTCTCCTTGTGCTTCCGAAACCGCCAGAGCAGAAATAACCGGGGAAACAAAAGGTAGAGGTGAAAGCTGCCGAGAAAGACGAGCAGCGGAACCGGCAGCCAAGGATACAGACAGCCTGCCAGCAAAAGAAGCACCCATAAGAGCTGCCTGTGAAGCCGGCGCAGCTTGGACAGGGAAAGGTACCCGCTGGGGGCATAGCCGACCCACGGCCATCCGGCGTACCAGCGCCAGGTTTTGGCCGCTCTTTTTTCCTTGGTATGCAGCAGGAGCAGCAGGAGGAAAAAGTGCGCTAACGGCACCCCGATCACCCCAGCAATGAACTGCAAAGGGCTCAGATGCATCAAGCTGTAGACGGCCGCGGCGATTCCTATTGCGGTATACATATAAAAATAGTAAGGTTGATAGTGTATCCTTTGCAGAAGACGATACGTGTAAATCGTAGAGTTTTGAGATACGGCTTTGCGGTTGTTGTTCAATAGGCCATCCTCCACAGACCGACAAAATAGGACATTCCCATACATGTTATCGGCAAAAAGCAGGATTTATTTGAGCGATATCTGCACCGGACCTGCTCTAGCTTCATAATAATAGCTTAGAGGCGGTTTAATACTTAAGAGATTCGGTTATACTGGTAGAAAAAGGAATAGAGGTGAAGCGATATGGGCGATTCACTGCAGCATCAACCCTACACACAGTCCTGTATCATCTGTGGGCAAGACAAAGAGGAAGGCATCATGATTATCTCGGAGTTCATTTGCGAAGATTGTGAAAGTGAAATGGTCAGAACTGACGTGAGTGATGCCAAATATCCTTTCTTCATTCATCAGATGAAGCAAATTTTATATAAAAAGAATGCGTAACAAACATCATAGAGGATCAGGCCCGGTTTCTCCTTAGGGGATGGAAGCGGGCTTTTTTGTTTGGTACAATAGGGTATTACCATTTGGAGGTTTGTCCATCATGCATTCGAATCTGCAGCTTGGGACCCCGCTGCTCGATCAATTAGCGGCCCATCAGCGATCGGGGGCACACAGCTTTCATGTTCCCGGACATAAATCAGGAGCCTTACTGGATCCCGCTGCGATGGATTATTATAAAAAAATTCTCTCGCTCGACCTGACGGAAATCCCGGGGCTGGACGATCTTCATCATCCGGAAGAAGCCATTCAGGAAGCGCAGCAGCTGGCGGCGGAATGCTTCGGAGCGGAGGAGACGTTCTTTCTCGTGGGAGGGAGCACAGCCGGCAATATGGCGATGATTGCATCGTCCTGCCGCCGGGGGGATCTGCTGCTGGTGCAGAGAGACGCCCATAAGTCCGTTCTTCATGGGCTCATGCTGGCAGGAGCACAGGCTGTATTGCTGACCCCGGTGTGGGATGAGGCAACGGGACTCAGTCACGGAGTTCATCCGGATACCTTGCAGAAGGCTTTAAGACGCTATCCGCAGGCGAAGGGACTGCTGATCACGAACCCCTCGTATTACGGGGTAAGCAGAGATCTTGCTCCACTGGCGGATTTGCTTCATAAGAAGGACAAGCTGCTGCTGGTGGACGAAGCGCATGGAGCACATTTTGGATTTCATACGGAGGTTCCTTCCAGCGCGCTGGCAGCCGGGGCGGATGCCGTGGTGCAATCGTCGCATAAAATGCTGACAGCGATGACCATGGGGGCCATGCTTCATCTCCAAGGTCCTAATATTAACCGAAGTGCGGTCAAAAGGGCGCTGGCTATGCTGCAGAGCTCCAGCCCTTCCTATCCGATCCTCGGGAGCCTGGATTGGACCCGGCGCCTGATGGCTGTCTCCGGGAGGGAGCGGCTGGAGACGGTGCTCCAGGCTGCGAGGCAGTTTCACGCCTACATTCAGTCCCAGACGCGGTGGACGGTGAATGCCGCGAACCCCGACTTGGGCGGGCGGCAGGATCCGCTCAAGATCGTACTGTCAGACAGCACCGGAGGGCTCGATGGGTTTCAGCTGAGGGAACGGCTCGAGGAGCACGGCATCTTTGCCGAGCTTGCGGATCCGCGGAACGTCCTGCTGGCTTTGGGGCTTGGAACAACGCAGGAGGATACCACAGCGCTGGTAGCGGCGTTAGAGCATCTTGCTGAGGTCATACAGGATCCGCCGGAGCATCGGACTATCCAGCTGCCGGCGATCAACCGTAACGGATGGGATGCCGTGTCTGAGCCTGTAAGACTGGACTGGGAGGAAACCCTTTATGGGGGTACCGAGCAGACCATCCTGATCCCCGTATCTGCTTGTGCCGGGTACAGGGCGGCCCAGATGATTGTGCCCTATCCTCCGGGTATTCCCCTCCTCTATCCGGGTGAACGCATTACAAGGGAGCAATCCCATTACTTGACGGAGCTGGCGAAGCTCGGATGCCGGTTTCACGGACATGATGTCTCGGCCACGGGTACGGTATCGGTGCGGGACGAGTAGGTTTCTTTTCATCAATATGCTGATGTTTAAGCAGAGAACAGGGGACATTATGGACAGAAGAGGTTTTTTTGTAACGGTGGAAGGTGGAGAAGGGGCCGGGAAGACATCGGCGATCGGAGCGATCGTTCAGGCTGCTGCCGACCTGGGAGGTGCGGTGGTCTCGACAAGAGAGCCCGGAGGCATTCCGATTGCCGAGAAGATCCGCGAGCTGATCCTGGACCGCAGCCATACGGAGATGGACAGCCGGACGGAGGCCCTTCTCTATGCCGCGGCAAGGCGCCAGCATCTCACCCAGAGAGTCATACCGGCTCTGCAGTCCGGCCAGGTTGTGGTATGTGACCGCTTCATCGACAGCTCACTGGCTTATCAGGGACATGCCCGAGGACTTGGGATGGCTGAGGTGCTGGCGGTCAATGCATTTGCCGTCGAGGGCTGGATGCCGGACCTCACCCTATATATGGACGTGCGGCCGGAAGTCGGCCTGGCCCGCATTCAAGCGGATGCCAGCCGGGAGCTGAACCGCCTTGACCTCGAGAAGCTGGAGTTCCACCGGAAGGTCCGGGAAGGATACCTGCAGCTGCTGGAGCGTTATCCGGAGCGGATCGTGCGGATTGACGCGGAGTCCGATCTGCCGGTGGTCTTGGA
Source organism: Paenibacillus mucilaginosus 3016 (assembly GCF_000250655.1). Taxonomy (NCBI): domain Bacteria; kingdom Bacillati; phylum Bacillota; class Bacilli; order Caryophanales; family Paenibacillaceae; genus Paenibacillus; species Paenibacillus mucilaginosus. The sequence goes on along the minus strand of NC_016935.1, from coordinate 8,387,379 downwards.
AGAAATCCGCAGGCTGGTGAACCAAAAACTGGCTGGGCGAGTATAATAACGCAGAGCGGAAAAAACAGCCTATTAATAGGAAGGAATCTGTTGGCGTCTTGTCTAATTATTATAGTAGGAAGGCGTAATCCCTCACTCAGCTCGCAGAGGAGGCTGGTACGATGAAATTGGTAGTTGCCGTGGTACAGGATAAAGACAGCAACCGGCTGTCGAATGCGCTCGTCAAAGAGGGCTTTCGGGCAACCAAGCTGGCCAGTACCGGGGGATTCCTCCGGGCAGGCAACACGACGTTCATGATCGGTACGGATGATGAGCGCGTTCAGGAAGTACTGCAGGTCATCAAGTCCAACTGCAAGATCCGGGAGCAGATGGTGACACCGGTTTCGCCTATGGGCGGAACGACGGACTCCTACATTCCATTCCCGGTAGAGGTTCAAGTCGGCGGGGCAGCCGTATTCGTACTGCCTGTCGAGCGGTTCGAGCACTTCTAGGAAAAGGGGTAGAGCTCTGATGAAAATCAACCCGGGTTGGCGTCCTGCCGGCAAAGACCTGATCAGAAACGAGACAACGTCTTCCCAGCCGCTGCAGCAAAAGTCGTTCTCTGACATGATGCAGCAGCAGGATGTAAAAGCAACCCGGGAAGAGCTTCAGCGCATGCTGCAGCAGATTGATCTGCAGGGCCAGCGGCTCGCCAAATCGATGACGGTACGGGAGCTTCGGCAGTACCGGATGATGATCAAGCAGTTCCTCGAGGAAACGGCCCGGCGCGGCGTGCAGCTGCGCGACACGCAGGGCTGGGACCGGCGGGGGCGCACGAAGCGGTACAAGCTGCTCGAGGAGATCGATCAGGGGCTGCTGGGGCTTGCCGATGAGCTGCTTGAAAGTGAGCAGGGGCATATCGAACTGCTGCAGCGGATCGGCGATATTCGCGGAATGCTGATCAACTTGTTCTTTTAGAGAGAGATTAGGATGCTGTGCCGGCAAGAATAGAAAGGAATCCGAGGCGATTATGTCTTTTCGATCGATACAGGGGCAGGACCGGGTCAAACAGGTTCTGCAGAACAGTCTTCGCAGCGACAAAGTCTCACACGCGTATATCTTCACCGGCCCCGGCGGCACAGGACGACGGGAGATGGCCAAAGCTTTCGCACAGGCCATCTACTGCAAAGTGCTCCCGGACGATGCCTGCGGCCAGTGCCTGGACTGCCGGAAGGTAGAGCATGGGAACCATCCGGATCTGCATTGGATTGTTCCCGATGGCAGCTCGATCAAGATCGAGCAGATCCGGGACCTGCAGAAGCAGTTCGCCTACCGGGCATCGGCATCCGGCACCAAGATGTATGTGCTGGAGCAGGCCGACAAAATGACCGTCCAAGCGTCGAATTCGCTTCTGAAGTTTCTCGAGGAGCCTACGTCCCAAGTGGTGGCGGTGCTCATTACGGATAATGGACAAGCGCTCCTTCCGACCATCCGTTCCCGTTCGCAGTGGATTTCATTTCTGCCCATGGGAAGAGTACAGATGAAAGAGAAGCTTCTCGCAGAGGGACACGCTCCGCTTTTGGTTCAGATTGCGGTGCATATGGCCGCGGGAACCGAGGCGGCAAGAGCACTCATTCAAACAAATGGGTTTGCAGAACTGCGAAACCTAGTGATACAATTAGCTAAAGAAAGCTTGACCCGTCTGCCTTCCGCTTTGTTAACCGCTCAGCAGAAGCTGGCGAAGGGAGAGTTTTCCGAACAGCTTCCGCAGTTTATGGACATGCTCATCCTCTGGCTTAAGGACATGGTACAGCTGTGTCTGGGCAGCAGGGATGATATCATATACACGGATGGAATGGATTGGATGACGCAGCAGGCGCTGTCGTATCCGATAGATCATTGGATCGCCTGTCTTGAGCAGGCGATAGAGACGCAAAAGCGTCTGCGGTTCCACGCCAATCCCCAGTTAGCGCTCGAAAATATACTACTGCGACTCAAGGGGGTGTAGGTTTGTTTTCTGTAGTGGGTGTTCGCTTTAAGAAAGCGGGCAAGATTTATTACTTCGATCCGAGCGAGCTTCCAGTCGAACAGGACAGCGCTGTTATCGTCGAAACCGCAAGAGGTGTCGAATACGGCAAAGTCGTCATCGGCCGGCGGACCGTCGGCGAATCGGACGTTGTGCTGCCGCTGAAGAAGGTCATTCGGGTAGCCGATCAACAGGATGCACAGCTTGTAGAAGATAACAAGCAGGCGGCAAAGAATGCGTTTGCGATTTGTCAGGATAAGATTAAGGATCATCAGCTTCGGATGAAGCTTGTTGACGTTGAATATACATTTGACCGCAACAAAATCATTTTTTATTTTACGGCGGAAGGCCGGGTTGATTTTCGTGAGCTGGTCAAGGATCTGGCGAGCATCTTCCGGACAAGGATCGAGCTTCGGCAGATCGGTGTGCGGGATGAAGCCAAGATGCTGGGCGGAATCGGGCCCTGCGGACGGATTCTATGCTGTTCGTCGTTCCTCGGGGACTTTGAGCCGGTATCCATCAAGATGGCGAAGGACCAGAACCTCTCGCTCAACCCGACCAAGATCTCCGGTCTCTGCGGCAGACTGATGTGCTGCCTGAAATATGAGCATGATAACTACGAAAGCGCCAAGGACGATCTGCCGCGCGTCGGCAGTGAGGTCGTAACCTCGTTCGGCAACGGACGTCTGATCTCCCTCAATGTGTCGGAGCGTACGGCCAAAGTACAGGTGTTCGATTTGAAGAAAGTGATGGATCTTCCATTGGACGATGTGGTAGAGCAGCACTAGAGGAACGGGGCTTGATGCTTCTGCGGCTTGAGGTGATGGAAAGCGTGGATAAACGAGATATCTTTGTTCAGATCGAGCAGATGGAAGAACAGATGGGAACGCTCTATGTGGAGCTCGGCCAGATCAAGCAGCAGATTATCGAGCTGATTGAGGAGAACAAGCGGCTCAGCATCGAGAACGGACAGCTGCGCAAACTGCTCAAGAAAGATGCGGAGCCGCTGCATCCCGTTCTTCAGCCGGTGGGCACGACCATAACGCTGCCCGGCAAGGAGCCGACAGGTGAAGGCTATGACAACCTGGCACGGATCTATCATGAAGGCTTTCATATCTGCAATGTATATTACGGACATCTGCGCACGGAAGGCGACTGCCTGTTCTGTATGTCTTTTTTGAATAAATAAAGAAGGCCGTAGGGGGGAGACTCTCTACGGTTTTTTTGAAATATCAGAAAGTATCACATGATGCTCTAGCTCGTTTCCTTCATCGGATATGTTTAATAAATGCGCATGGTCCGTAAAGGACGAGATAGGCGTTATCTCGGGAATCTCAGGAAGAAAGAAGGTAAACCCTTGAACGACGTTTCACAAAATGCTGTACCCCTCTATGCACAGGAGAGAATAGACGATCTTCTGACACACGACCTTCGGATTATCCAAAGTGATGAAGTATTCAGCTTCTCGCTGGATGCGGTGCTCCTCGCGCGCTTCTGCTCGGTCCCCGTTCGTGGGCGTGCAGTGGATCTATGCTCGGGCAATGGGGTCATTCCGCTGCTGCTGACTACGCGGACGAAAGCCCACATTACGGGCATCGAAATTCAGGAGCGCCTCGCTGACATGGCCGGGAGAAATGTAAGGCTGAATGGACTGGAGGAGCAGATCACGATGCTGCAGGGGGATCTGCGCGAACCGCAGTCCCTGCTTCCTGGAGGGCAGTTTGATCTTGTGACCGTGAACCCGCCCTATCTGCCGATCCCTAATGGTGAGCAGAACATTAATGAGCATGTAGCGGCAGCCAGACACGAGGTGCACTGCACACTGGAAGACGTTGTCCGCACGGGCGCCAGGCTGCTAAGAAGCGGAGGCAAGCTCAGCATGGTGCACCGGCCCAGCCGGCTGGTGGACATCTGCGCGCTGATGCGGCAGTATCGGGTAGAGCCGAAACGGATCCGCTTCGTTCATCCCCGGGCGGAGGCCGAGGCCAACATGGTGCTGATCGAAGGGCTGCGGGACGGGAAACCGGAGGTGCGGATGCTGCCGCCGCTCATCGTCTATAAGAGCGGTACCGAGTATACGGACGAGCTTATGGACGTCTATTACGCCCGCCGGGATGCCCTGGCCCATGGGGCAGGGACAACCGCGGAAGAGCCTCTATTATAATAGAAGGAACCGGTGAACATGAACATCCAAAAAAGCTATGGAGATCCCGGAAGCGGCAGGGGGAAGCTGTATCTGGTCGGTACGCCGATCGGCAACCTCGAGGATATGACCTACCGGGCTGTACGCATCCTGGGGGAAGTGCAGTGGATCGCCGCCGAGGATACCCGGCAGACCCGCAAGCTGCTGACCCACTTCGAGATCAGCACCCGGCTGGTCTCCTACCACGAGCATAACAAGCAGGCCAGCGGGCCGGAGCTGATCCGGCTTATGCAGGGCGGCGATTCCATTGCGCTGGTCAGCGACGCGGGCCTGCCGGCGATCTGCGATCCGGGGGCGGATCTGGTCCGGCTGGCCATAGAGGCCGGCATAGACGTCGTGCCGATTCCCGGAGCGAATGCGGCGCTGTCGGCACTCATCATGTCGGGCCTGCCGACGGATCGCTTCCTCTTCGGCGGCTTCCTGCCGAGAGACCGCAAGCCGCTGGAGCGGGAGCTCGGAGCCCTGAAGGGCGATCCGGCCACCTTCATCTGTTATGAATCCCCGCACCGCGTAGTCAAGACTTTAACCGCCATGGCCGAAGTGCTGGGGGAGGACCGCCAAGTGGCCCTGATGCGCGAGCTGACCAAGCGTTATGAAGAGGCGGTGCGGGGAACCCTGCGCGAATGTCTGGATTATCTGGAGGAGCACCCGCCGCAAGGGGAGTATGTACTGGTGCTGCACGGTGCCTCCGCTTCCGAGACGGCGGCGCTGGAGAGCGCCTGGTGGGCGGACCTGACGCCAGCCGATCATGTGGCCCGTTATGAGGCCGAAGGGCTTGATCATAAAGAGGCCCTTCGCCGTGCGGCGCAGGACCGGGGGGTTCCCAAGCGGGAGCTGTATAATTTGCTGCATCAAAGCTGATCGATCCCGATCGTTCGACACTGCGAACGGTCGGGTCTTTTTTGTTCGGTATAGAAAAGGGAGCCATTCCATGAGATGAGGTTAAGTGTGGTAATATAAGATACATAAGGGGATCTCCGGCAGGTCTGCAAGGGGAAAAGGATATAAGACCATAACGAACGTTTGTTCTTTGGTGAAGGATGGCCGTTGGACAAGCTATCCCCTTAACGGGTTGAATGGCGGACGGGCTTACTTTCCTAACGATAAGGACTTCGATGACTGTGATACTGATTGCTGCCTGGCAGATTCAGATGGGAGAAGCGTGCAGCTTGGGAAGAGGAGCCGGGACTCCGGACAAAAAAAGTTCCCCGAATCCAAGGGACCGGGGAATAGAGGAGATATAAAAAAGGTTAGAATTACCAGAAGTAAGTAGTGCTGATCTCATTATAACCTATTTTCTTTATTTTGTCACAGGTATTGGCATCTCAGAAATGCATTCGTGGCAAACAATTTTCCCTTTAAAGTAAGATACATTTTCCGCATTGCCGCAGAAGATACATGCAGGCTCATATTTTTTGAGCATGATGCGCTCGCCGTCCACGTAAATTTCCAGCGCGTCCTTCTCTCCAATGCCCAGCGTTCTACGGAGTTCGATCGGAATGACCACGCGACCCAGTTCATCTACTTTTCTAACGATACCAGTGGATTTCATCATAGTAAAAGGCCCCTCTCAAGAAGTATAAAAAGTATGGATCAGCGGGATGAAAATTAATCGCCATGTTTCGACATAATCTTTATCCTTATGATACCAACCATTCCCAAAATAGTCAACTAGAAAATGCAAGAATATACTGTTATATTCTGGGATAAATGCCGATGAAATGTTGGGTTAGGAGTAAAAAAATTCCTATAATACCGCTGTTTAATCCCCTTTCAAAGCGAACAGTCTGAAAGGAGAGGAAGGAGTTACCGATGCCAGCAAGAACTGTATAATAGTGAAAATGAGAGAAGTATGGCTATATACGACACTGTTCGACAATATTGTGACCGTTTGGGTGGGTAGCTGTCGAAAAGATACAAGAAAATTTTAATCCGCGTTCCGCAGGAGGATGCATATGGTCAATCCCTTACAAGAAGAGAAGGTATTCAAGGATCCGGTTCACAAATACATTTATGTTCAAGACCAAACGATCTGGGATCTGATCAATACACGTGAATTTCAACGGCTCCGGCGTGTGCGGCAGCTGGGTACCTGCTTCCTGACCTTCCATGGTGCAGAGCACAGCCGTTTCTCCCATTCGCTCGGCGTATATGAGGTCACCCGCAAGATCATCTCGCAGTTCGAGCGCAACCAGTACGAAGATTGGCCCCGGCATGAGCGCCTGCTCTGCCTCTGTGCAGCCCTGCTGCATGATGTCGGCCACGGTCCGTTCTCCCATTCCATCGAGAAGACCTTCGGGACCCATCATGAGGCGTGGTCCTGCCGCATCGTCCTCGGAGAGACGGAGGTCAATCAGGTGCTCCGCCAGGTCGCTCCGGATTTCCCGCAGAAGGTGGCCGATGTCATAGCCAAAACCTATAACAAGGAAATCGTCGTGAGTCTGGTGTCTTCCCAGCTCGACGCCGACCGGATGGATTATCTGCTCCGCGACGCCTATTACACCGGGGTGAATTACGGCACCTTCGATCTCGAGCGTATTCTCCGTGTCATGCGCCCGTACCAGGGCCATATCGTCGTGAAGGAGAGCGGAATGCACGCCGTGGAGGATTACCTCATGTCCCGGTACCAAATGTACTGGCAGGTCTACTTCCACCCGGTCACGCGGAGTGCTGAAATTGTGCTTCATAAGATATTCCAGCGGGCCAAACAGCTGTATGAGGAAAAATACCGCTTCCGCTTCCTGCTGCCCCCGCTGCTCGGGCTGTTCGAACAGAAGCTTACCGTGCAGGATTATCATCTGCTGGATGAAGCCTTCATGCAGACGGTTTTCATGCAGTGGACGTACGAGGAGGATGAGGTCCTCTCCGACCTTTGTTCCCGCTTCCTGGAGCGGCGTTTGTTCAAATATGTGACTTTGGACCGGATCGACACGGGACTGCTCGACAAACTGCGCGGCGAGATGAAACGTATCGGAATCGATCCTGCTTATTATGTGGAAATTGATTTTCCTTCGGACCTGTCTTATGACATTTACCGGCCTGGCGAGGAAGATGAGAAGCTGCCGATCCTGCTGCTGGATTCGAAGGATTCCCTGACCGAGATCTCGCGCAAATCTGAGATCGTCCGTTCCATCAGCGGCATTCACATGGGAAAATACCATCTGTATTACCCCGGCGAATTCGTGTTGAACCATGGGGCCGAGCTGGGTCCGGATCTGCGCCGGCTCCTTCAGCTGTAATCCCAAAGCGGCCATGCTAAAAGAGGTCCGGGAGGCTTATCCTATATTTAGATGAAGAAGAAGATGGAGGAACACGTATGCTGATTGATACACACGCCCATTTGAATGCGGAGGCATTCGATGAAGATCGACAGGAAGTGATTGAGCGCGCAAGAGCCAGCGGAATCCGTCGAATCGTCAATGTCGGATTCAACCGAGAGACCATCCCAAGCTCCATTGCACTGGCAGAGCAGTACGACTGGATTTATTCCACCGTAGGCTGGCATCCGGTCGATGCCAAAGACATGACGCCGGAGGATCTGGAGTGGATCGAGTCGCTGTGCAGCCATCCGAAGGTGGTGGCGATCGGGGAGATCGGGCTCGACTACTATTGGGACACGTCTCCGAAGGATGTCCAGGACCGGGTGTTCCGTGAGCAGATCCGCCTGGCGCGCAAAATGGGGATGCCGATCGTCATCCATAACCGCGACGCGCATCATGATGTGGTGCAGACGCTCCGCGAGGAGAAGGCTTCCGAGGTGGGCGGCATCATGCACTGCTTCTCGGGCAGCTGGGAGACGGCGAAGATGTGCCTGGACATGAATTTCTATATTTCCTTCGGAGGTCCCGTGACCTTCAAGAACGCAAGGCAGCCCAAGGAGGTGCTGGAGAAGGTGCCGCTCGACCGGCTGCTGATCGAAACGGATGCGCCTTATCTCGCTCCGCATCCATACCGCGGAAAGCGCAACGAGTCCTCTTATGTACGTCTGGTGGCCGAGACGGCGGCCGAGATCAAAGGGCTTTCTCTGGAAGAAATAGCGGAGATTACGAGCCGGAATGCTGCCGCTCTTTTCGGTTTCAAGTAGGTTTTTAGCCCGGAGAGGACAGCCTATTTTTATTCACAAACGAGATAATCGGAGAAATAATGGGGTAATCGTGCGTCAGGCCAAGAGAAAGAGGGATTTGGATTCAGGTTTGAATTAAAAAAGTGAAAATCGGCCGGAAACCGTCCTTTTTTTCAAAGTTTGGCTACTTTACAACTTCCTGCTTCGCATCGTAAACTCAATATTAACTTCATACGATTACCAAATTTCCAACATCGCTGAGTTTCCGAAAGGGAAACGGGGGAACCGCATCGCGGTCGTCGGGTCAAGAGGCACCGGCGCCGGGATGTTTTTTAAGGGGTGAATCCTTGGCCGCAATGCTACACAAAAGCGCAGAAGTGACGCTTTTGATACATTGTGTCTCGGGTAGGGCTGCTCTCAAGCCCGAATCCGTCAGCTAACCTCGTAAGCGTTATGAGAGAGGTAACACATTGTCGTGAGCTATTATTTCATTTTGCCCAAAATGAAAAAGTCACGGGAAGGTTCCTCTTCTCCGCTGACTTTTTTTGCATGGTCAAAAAAGGGGAGCCCCTTGCGGCTCTGCCCGCGGCCTGTCAAAAAAAGCATGGGCGGAACCGTCCGTTCGGACGGCGCCTGATATCCGGGGTTCTCCCGTAAGGAGACTAGGATTCGTAGCCAAATCATAACCTTGAAGGAGGTGGACGCAGAAAGGCAAGTCCGGTTCTGATGGCTGAAACAGCAAACGTTGGTAATGGGGTTTACAAATTTACCATAGTCGCGTCAGATGGAAATCATGCATAACACTCGGGTGGCGAGGCTTTAAGGAGGACCGAACAAGTGGGCGTTGTGAATCACGAACAAACCCATGTAAGACGATCATCCAGCATGTCCTTCGCATTGCGATGGAAGCATGAAAACTTGCGTATGATATCGATCATTGCACTCATTTCATTCGCTATGACTTTCATGTTCTTAATGATGTTGTACGGTACGACGACCAAACGCGTATCGCTTGTTGTAGACGGCGTCGAGCAGACGTTCCAGACCCGGCAGGGGGATCTACAGCGCATACTGGATGAGCAAGGCATCGCTGTCGGCGAATATGACCGATTGTCGCATTCGCTTGGCGCAAAGGTGAAGTCAGGAGATCGGATTACGATTGAGAAGGCAAAGCCGGTGCAGTTGACAGCAGACGGAGAGACATCAACCGTTTATACCACAGGGAAGACGGTGAAGGGCGCACTGGCGGATTTACATATAGAGCTGGGCGAACTAGACAAGGTAACTCCCGCGCTGGATGCGGAGATCACAGATGGCACGGGGATCCAGGTGGTCCGCGTGAAGAAAGAACTCGAAGAAGTCAAAGAACCGATCGCATTTGAGACCGTGAAACAAAACGAACCGCAGCTGCTGAAAGGCAAGGAACAAGTGATTCAGGAGGGGCAGGAAGGTGTCCTGCTCAAGAAGAAAGAGAAAGTATTCGAAGATGGCAAGCTCGTGAGCGAGCAGGTCGTAGACCAGCAGGTACAGTCACAAAGTGTACAAAAGATCGTTGCCGTCGGGACGAAGAATCCGGTTGTGGTGCTGTCATCGACAACACCCAATATGGACGAAGTCACCAAGAACGGTATTACATTCGGATATAAGCAGGTTCTTAACAATGTCAAAATGACCGCTTATACGGCTGGCGTTGCTTCTACGGGAAAGAGCAGCAGTCATCCGGCATACGGTCTGACATCTTCGGGTACGAGAGTAATGGAAGGTCGCACCATTGCAGTGGATCCCAAGGTCATTCCGATTGGCTGGTGGGTATATATCGAGGGGCTCGGCTTCCGCCGTGCGGAAGATACCGGCGGCGCGGTGAAGGGCAACCACATCGACGTTTATTTCGAGAGCAGAGATTATGCAATCCGCTTCGGTTCCAAACGCGGTTACACGGTATACGTCATCGGTCCGAAAAAGCCAACGGCCGATTAAGGGCATGCAATGTGGGTAGACTCATTATATAGAACGGATAAAGAAGAGGCATGTTCCTCTTCTTTTTCTCTTTTCTGGCGAAAGAAGGACCGGATCGGTTATGATTAAGGAAATCATCGTAGTGGAAGGCAAGGACGACACCGTGGCGATCAAGCGGGCGGTGGAAGCGGAGACGATCGAAACCGGCGGCTCCGCCATCAATAAAGAGACGATCCGCCGCATCCGTCTCGCCCAGGAGCGCAGAGGCGTGATCGTATTCACAGATCCCGATCACGCGGGTGAGCGGATCCGCAAGATCATCACCCGGGAAGTGCCGGGGTGCAAGCATGCGTTCCTGACACAGGAAGCGGCAACCAGCAAGGGAGACATCGGTGTGGAGAACGCTTCGCCTGAGGCGATCCGCCAGGCGCTGGCCGCTGTGCGTACGGACGGCGGAACCTCGGAATCCGAGGTCACGATGGAGGATCTGATGGAAGCGGGTCTCATCGTGCATCCGCAGGCTGCAGCGCGCAGGCTCGCCATGGGCAACCGCCTTGGCATCGGCTACTGCAACGGCAAGCAGTTCTACAACCGCTGCCGGATGTTCTGTATTTCCCGGGAAGAATTCGAAGAAGCCCGGCGCGAGCTGGACGCAACGGAGGGACAAGCTCATGAATGACCAACACGTAACGGTGCCCGCAGGGGCTGAAGATATCGCTTCACCGAAGCGGACCAATGATCTGCTCAAGCGCCATGGCTTCAAGCTGAAGAAGAGCCTTGGGCAGAACTTTCTGATCGACACGAATGTCCTGAACAAGATCGTGGGAGCTGCAGAGCTTGATAAGACCAAGGGGGCTCTCGAGATCGGGCCGGGCATCGGCGCGCTCACGCAGCAGCTGGCTAAAGCCGCCGGCAGGGTGACTGCCGTTGAGATCGACCAGCGGCTGCTCCCTCTGCTGAAGGAAACGCTCGCTCCCTATCCGCATGCCTCCGTGATCCATGGGGACGTGCTTCAGGTCTCCCTGAACGACCTGTTCAAGGAGCACTTCTCGGAATGCTCCGGTGTCAGCGTAGTGGCCAATCTGCCGTATTACGTCACCACGCCGATCATCATGAAGCTGCTCGAGGAGAAACTGCCGCTGGAGAACATCGTCGTTATGATCCAGAAGGAAGTCGCCGAGCGCATGGCGGCGGGGCCGGGCGGCAAGGAGTACGGTTCGCTCAGCATCGCCGTGCAGTACTACTGCGAACCGGAGATCGTGGCCATCGTGCCGCATACGGTGTTCATTCCTCAGCCGAACGTGGATTCCGCCGTCATCAAGCTGAAGGTCCGTCAGCAGCCGCCTGTGGATGTTGAGGATGAGGACTTCTTCTTCGACGTCATCCAAGCCAGCTTCACGCAGCGGCGCAAGACGATTTATAACAACCTCTCCGCCAAGTATTTCACCAAAGAGAACAAGGGTGAGCTGGAGGGGCTCCTGCGCGAAGCGGGAATCGAACCGTCACGCCGGGGCGAGACCCTGTCGATGCAGGAGTACGCCGAGCTGTCGAAACGCCTCAAGGCTTATCTGAAGAAGCCGGGCCAATAAGCTGCCCCCTGCAAGGGGCTTCCGGAGCATACTGCCGCAAGAACGGTCTCACCTGCACCAAATGCCCATCGCCGCCATAGGATAGACGAGGAGGCGATGCAGCCATGAGACAAGGAGACCTGGTCACCCGCAGATCGTACGGCGGGGACATTGTGTTCAAAATTCAAGAGATCAGGCAGCAGGTAGCCGTACTGCGCGGAGTGGAGATGAGGCTGCTGGCCGATGCTCCGCTGCAGGACCTGGAGGCGGCCCCGCAGTACGACCCTTTTCAATATACGATCCCGAATCACCCCAAATGGATGGAAGCCATGCGACGCACACAGGCGAGCCAGGCTGCAGCCGTTCCGGGCGGCTGGCCGGCCCAAGCATCCGCTGCCCCGACGGCAGCCGCAGCGGCTTATTTTGAGCTGCCCGGCAAGGTGCTCCATCTCGACGGGGACCCGAACTATCTGCGCAAATGCATGACGCTGTATGGAGAGCTGCGGGTGCCTGCCGAGGGCTATTATGTAGCCGAGGCGAATATGGCCGACGCGCTGTACCGGCTGCTGCCGCAGGTGCAGCCCGATATTGTCGTCGTCACAGGGCATGACGGCATCCTGAAGCAGCGCTCGCCCGGGGATATCTCACAGCTGAGCTCTTACAAGAATTCGCACAACTTCGTGAATGCGGTCCGGGTCGCACGGCAGTATGAGAAGAGCCGCGATGCGCTGACGGTTATTGCCGGCGCGTGCCAATCGCATTTTGAAGCGCTGCTGCAGGCTGGAGCCAACTTTGCCTCTTCGCCGGGCCGGGTGCTCATTCATGCCCTGGACCCGCTCTGCATCGCCGCGAAGGTAGCCTTTACGCCGATCCGGGAGACCGTGAATATTGTCGACGTCATCGGGCTCACCCACAGCGGGCTGGAGGGTCTGGGCGGAGTCGAATCCCGGGGCAGCTACCGCAGGGGTGTGCCCCGAATTCCCTATCTGACGCAAAAATAAGCGCCGAAAGGTGCTTTTTTCTTTGGAAGCCAGCGAAATTAACCGTTGACAATCGTTTTGAATGGCTGATATAATATTCGCCTTAAATTGACATACTACTACAGTTGCGTTATAATCGATCAAGGAAAGAGGTGGTAGTAGTCAATGGCTAAAAATTCGCTGTTGGATATCAAACGCAGTTTGGAACCTCATGTCGGACAAAAGATTATGTTAAGAGCGAATGGCGGTCGCCGTAAGACAATCGAACGATCCGGTGTCCTGGAGGAAACCTACCCTTCCGTATTTATTGTGAAGCTGGACCAGGAGCAGAACGCGTTCAAGCGTGTCTCCTACAGCTATGCGGACATATTGACGGAATCCGTTGAAGTGACAGTACATAGCGACGACGGTGAAGTTCGAATCACGATAGAACAGTAACATGATTACATACGCGGCTGTCCGGGGTTGGTGCGGGCGGCCGTTTTTATTGGCTTTTTGGGAGGATGAACAGTGAATTCAACCCGCCGGGAGGCAAGCAGTCCTCATGGCTTTGCCGGCATTGCATGTCGAATTCCGCATGCAGCTCACCCGAATGTACTGCTATATATTGGACGACGAGCGTCTGTCAAAGGTTGCATGATGGGGTGCATGATCCCTCTTCCCCGGGCGCATACTACCGAATACTACAACCATGACGACAACAACAAGAGGAGGCAGCGAGAATGGGGCGCAGAAACCGCAGAGGCGTGATGTCGGAAGAGTTCAAATACGAGCTTGCCAAAGATCTCGGCTTCTATGAAACGGTAGAGCGTGAGGGCTGGGGCGGCATTCGGACCAAGGATGCAGGGAATATGGTCAAGCGGGCCATCCAGATTGCGGAGCAGACGCTGGTCCGGCAGCAGCAGGGCATGCAGTCATCGGCCCAGCAGGGATACCAGGGACAGGGCATGCAGTCATCGGCCCAGCAGGGATACCAGGGGCAGAGCATGCAGTCGGAGGCCGTCCGCGGACCGTCCGCTGCGTATGCGCCCATCCCCGTACCCCGGGCCATGATGATGCCGCAGGGAAGCGGAGGCGCTCAGGGCTATCCTTCGAATCCGGGCTTGAACGTGCCGCCGGCGTACGTGATCTCGCAGGTGCCCGGGATGTCGGGTTCGTACATGTATGGTCAGCGACAATAGGGGGCCGCAACAGGCTGGAGCTGCGTCGAGGCGGCTTCGGCTTTTTTTTGTCGGGCTTTTGGTATAGTATTAGAAGGAATGGCTGAAAGGCCTTTGATACGGATGTAGACAGGGATAAAGAAGGTGCCCCCATGACGATGAAAGTATTCGAGAAAGCCCCGGCAAAAAATCAATTTGTCGTTGGATGTGTTATATAAACGGGATGACGGCTACCACGAGGTAGAGATGGTCATGACCATGGTCGATCTGGCCGACCGGATCGAGATGCAGGAGCTGCCGCGCGATACGATCATCATCTCCTCGCAGGCAGGGTATATTCCCTTGGATGAGAAGAATCTGGCCTTTCAGGCGGCCCGCCTGATCAAGGACCGTTATGATGTAAAGCAGGGCGTATATATTCATCTCGACAAAAAAATTCCCGTAGCGGCGGGTCTGGCGGGAGGCAGCAGCGATGCGGCGGCCACGCTCCGCGGTCTCAACCGGCTGTGGAAGCTTGGCATCCCCTCGGAGGAGCTGCAGCGGCTCGGAGCGGAGCTCGGCTCGGACGTGCCGTTCTGCGTGACGGGCGGAACCGCGGTGGCCCGCGGGCGGGGAGAGAAGCTCGAGCATATCGAGGCTCCACCCCAATGCTGGGTGGTCCTGGCCAAGCCGCCGATCAATGTATCGACTTCGGAGATCTATGGCAAGCTCAACGCCGCCGGCATCCGGAAGCATCCCTCGACGGCGGCGGTGCTGGAGGCGATCCGGACGAAGCGCTTCGATGCGCTCTGCGGCAGCCTTGGCAACGTGCTGGAGGAAGTGACGCTGGATCTGTATCCGGAGGTCAGGCAGCTCAAGGAAGTCATGATCCGGCTGGGAGCTGACGGCGTACTCATGTCAGGGAGCGGGCCTACGGTATTCGGGCTGGTCTCCAAAGAGTCCAAGGTCGCCCGGATCTACAACGGGCTGCGGGGCTTCTGCAAAGACGTCTACGCTGTCCGCCTGTTAACGTAAATTTTATGTCAGGTTTGTGTCATTATATTTTTCATGAACCTGCTTGAATAAATACGTATAAAAATGTTATATTCTCATTATATTATTCGGATTTGTCAAGCCGATTGAGGATCCGTCGTGTAGAGGGGGTGCGCCGATTGAAAAAATTAAAACGAAGTGCAAGATTGGTGGAGATGACCCAATACTTGCTGATTCGCCCCCATACCCTGATTCCTTTGACCACCTTTGCCGACCGGTATAATTCGGCCAAATCGTCCATTAGCGAAGACTTGGCGATCATCAAAGAAGTGTTTGAAGAAGAGGGCCTTGGGGATTTGCAGACCCTTGCTGGCGCAGCAGGGGGAGTCAAGTTCATACCTCGGGTTTCGAAGTCGCACTCGCTGCAGTTCATCAACGGCATCTGCCGTCAGCTTGAACAGCCGGAGCGCATCCTGCCCGGAGGCTATCTGTACATGTCGGATATTATGGGACAGCCCATGATCCTGAACGAAGTCGGCAAGATGTTCGCATCCGTCTTCGCGGGTAAGGATATCGATGTGGTGATGACCGTTGAGACCAAGGGAATCCCGTTGGCTTATGCCACGGCGACTTACTTGAATCTGCCTGTCGTGATCGTCCGGCGGGACAACAAGGTAACCGAAGGTTCGGCTGTAAGCATCAATTATGTATCGGGTTCGAACAAGCGGATCCAGACGATGTCTCTTTCGCGGCGAGCGCTGAAGGAAGAGTCGAAGGTACTGATCATCGACGACTTCATGCGGGTGGGCGGCACGATCCACGGCATGATGGACCTGCTTCAGGAGTTCAAGGCTACCGTTAAGGGCGTCGGCGTCTTCGTCGAGTCCGGTGAGGTGGAAGAGCATCTCGTGGAAGATTACATATCCCTTGCAAAGCTGTCCGCAGTGGATCCCAAAACCCGTGCGATCACGGCGGAGCCGGGCAATTATTTCTATGACGGCGACTCGGAGGAGGAATAGTATGACGAAGCTTCAGACGATTGCGACGGAAGGGGCCCCAGCTGCGATCGGGCCGTATTCCCAGGCTGTACGTTTTGGCAATCTGCTCTTTACTTCCGGCCAGATTCCGCTCGGCCTGGACGGTCAGGTGGTGGAAGGCGGCGTGGAGGAGCAGACCCATCAGGTGTTCCGCAACCTTCAGGCTGTTCTAGAGGCGGCAGGCGCGGATTTCTCGCAGGTGGTGAAGGCAACCGTTTTCATCAAGGACATGAATCAGTTCGCCGCGATCAATACCATCTATGCTTCTTACTTCGGTGACCACAAACCGGCGCGTTCCACAGTCGAAGTTGCCCGTTTGCCAAAGGATGTTCTTGTCGAAATCGAGCTTATCGCCGCGCTAAATGTCGAATAACGGCGAAAACCTTAAATAATAATTAAATAACGGAAAAATTTCCGAAGATAAGAAGGAATTTGGCCTAAAATGTGGAATTTATAGCCTAAGTCCCCAAGATGGAAAAAGGTGGTGAACTAGAGGTGCAAATTACTGACGTCAGACTTCGTCGGGTAAACTCCGAGGGCAGAATGAAAGCCATTGCTTCCATTACCATCGATAACGAATTTGTAGTGCATGACATTCGTGTGATTGACGGTAACAACGGCATGTTTGTTGCCATGCCTAGCAAGCGTACGCCGGATGGCGAGTTTAGAGATATCGCCCATCCTATTTCCTCTTCCACTCGCGAGAAGATCCAAGCTGCAGTATTAGCGGAATATGAACGTGCCGCTACGGAAGAAGAAGTGATCGTAGAAGAAGGTGCCTAAACTTCGGATCGGGAGAGAGCCACGCGGCTCTCTTTTCTTTTGCCTGCAAGTAGGCTATAGTGAAAGTACAGGGTCCCGCGGGTCCAGCCGTCAGCTGCCGCAGGACTTATTTGAGTTGTGGGGAACCGGGCCTAGAGAGGCCTCGCACTACATAGGATAAGTAGAAAATTGGGGAGTAAGGGGATGGACGAAAGTTGAACATGATGGGAATCGTGCTCGCCGCCGGGCAGGGCAAGCGTATGAAGTCGAAGCTGTATAAGGTACTGCACCCGGTGTGCGGCAAACCGATGGTCGGGCATGTCGTATCTACGCTGGAGAAGCTCGGAACGAAACGTACGGTGGTCATTGTCGGGCATGGGGCGGAAGCGGTCCAAGGGTATCTGGGCGACCGGGCCGAATATGCGCTGCAGGCGCAGCAGCTCGGCACAGGGCATGCCGTTCTGCAGGCGAAGGAGCTCCTCGGTGAAGAGGAAGGAACGACCCTCGTCATCTGCGGGGACACCCCGCTGATCTCCGAGGAGACGCTGCAGGGCATGTTCCGGCTGCACGAGGAGAAGGGTGCTGCGGCGACGATCCTGACGGCCGTAGTCGAAGAGCCGAAGGGCTACGGACGCATCCTGCGCGACGAGCGGGGCTTCGTCTCCGGCATCGTGGAGGAGAAGGACTGCAGCGAGGCGCAGCGCCTGGTGCGGGAAGTGAACACGGGAACGTACTGCTTTGACAACCGCAAGCTGTTCGAAGCGCTCTCGGCCGTGACGAACGAGAACGCGCAGGGCGAGTACTACCTGACGGACGTCATCGGCATTCTGGCCGGACAGGGCGAGATCGTTGAGGGCTACGCGATGAAGGATGTTGTGGAATCGATCGGCGTCAATGACCGTCTCGCGCTCTCTCAGGCGGAAGCGGCGATGCGGGAGCGGATCAACCGCGGACACATGCTGAACGGCGTCACCTTCGTCGATGCGGCCAGCACCTATATCGAAGCGGACGTGACGATCGGTGCGGACACGGTGATTCTGCCGGGAACCGTGATCCGCGGGCGGACCACGATCGGGGAAGACTGTATTCTCGGCCCGCAGGCCGATATCCAGGACAGCACCATCGGCAGCGGGGTGGAGATCAAGCATTCCGTGCTGCTCGAAGCGGTGGTCGGTTCGGGCACTACGGTAGGGCCGTTTGCTTATCTGCGTCCGGGTGCCGATCTTGGGGAGAATGTAAAGATCGGCGACTTCGTTGAGATCAAGAACGCCAAGCTGGCGGATGACGTCAAGGTCTCGCATCTCAGCTACATCGGCGATGCGGTGATCGGCCGCAACGTCAACTTCGGCTGCGGGGCGATTACCGTTAACTACGACGGCTTCAATAAGCAGCTGACCGAAGTGGAAGACGACGCCTTCGTCGGCAGCAATGTCAACCTGATCGCGCCGGTGAAGATCGGCAAAGGGGCTTATGTGGTGGCGGGATCGACGATCACCTCCAACGTGGAAGCCGGCGATCTGGCGATTGCCCGGGAACGCCAGGTGAATAAGCCGGGTTATGCCGACAAGCTGCGTGCCCGCTTCGCCGCCAAGAAGGCGCAGTCGAAAAAGCCGGAGTAAGACTGGAGTAAAGCAGGAGTAAAGCAGGAGTAAAGCAGGAGTAAAGCAGCATACTGGCTTGGCTGGCAGGCCTTTTCGGAACGCCGATGTTTTGAACCTCCTTCATATGGGTAAAGTAGTAGAAGCTTGTTTTACCCAAATGAAGGAGGTTTTTCTATGCCAACCACGTTGAAAGCGGAAGTTCGCACGACAACCACCAAGGGGGAACGAAACCAGCTGCGTGCGCAAGGTATGGTGCCGGGGGTCGTCTACGGAAAAAAGGTGTCCCAGACCTCCATTGCCATTGACCAAAAAGAGCTGGTACAGCTTTTGAAATCGAATCCGCATGCCATTATCGATATGGAAGTGCCGGAATTCGGCAAGCAGCCCGTCATGATCAGCGAAGTGCAGCGGGACAAGCTGAGCCGCAAGGTGCTCCACGTCGATTTTCATCAAATTAATATGGACGAGCCGGTCAATACGACGGTCCGTATCGAATTTATCGGCGAGCCGCAGGGCGTCAGCGAAGGCGGCATCCTGCAGATCCAGCGTCATGAGCTGGATATCCGCTGCCTGCCGCGCGACATTCCGGCCAGCATCGAGATCGACATCAGCGCACTGAACGTGGGCGAGAACAAAATCGTCTCCGAGCTGCAGCTGCCGGCGAACATCGAGCTGAAGACGGATGAGAACGACGTCATCGCTACGATCCTGACCCCGCAGAAGGAAGTTGAGGAGACGGTGGAAGCCGAAGAGGCAGTGGCCGAGGCGGCTCCGGAGGAGCCTGCAGCGGAAGAGGCAGCCGAAGAGAAGGCGGAAGCGAACGCTTAAGTCCCCTGGCGCTCGCCGCAGCAGCCGCATTGACAGCAGGGCGTACCGGCCGAAGGGCCGGTGCGCTTTTTGCTTCCTGCGAGGGTTCGAAAAAGATCGCAATATGGAGAAACGCCTGAGGGGGTAAGCCTTTTGGCATGAATTTCTCCGGCTCAGTTGGCGCAGGACCTTTTTTGGAGTATGATGAATCCAAAGGAAAAAGGCACCAGGAGCACGTGAAGGGAGAAGTTGGCGTTGAAGTGGTTTGTAGGCCTCGGCAATCCGGGGCGGCAGTATGAAGCGACCCGTCACAATATCGGGTGGATGGCGCTTGACCGGTTCGCGGACAAGCACGGCATCCAGATCTCACAGAACAAATGCAAGGGACTGCTCGGGGAAGGGCATGTGGCGGGACAGAAGGTATACCTGCTCAAGCCGCAGACTTTCATGAATTTATCCGGGGAGTCCATTCGGGCGTTCATGGATTTCTACAAGGCATCTCTCGAGGATCTTGTCGTGATCTATGACGACATGGATACGCCGTTCGGCTCGATCCGGCTGCGCTATCAGGGCAGTGCGGGCGGACATAACGGCATCAAATCGACGATCCAGCATCTCGGAACGCAGTCGTTCCAGCGGATCCGCATGGGGATATCCCGTCCGCTCCCGGGCCGCAATATCGCCGATTATGTGCTCAGTACGTTCTCCAAGGAAGAGGTGCAGGGCATCCCGCCTGTGCTCGATCGTACCTGTGAAGCGATGGAGCATCTGCTTCAGCATCCGTTCGAGAAGACGATGGCGGTGTTCAACGCCTAAGCGGAAGCGGGCGGCACTTGAAGAAGGCTTCGGCATGATTTCCCCCCACTTTGGCCATACTATGGAAAAGTGCGCTCCGGCTGGCCCGGAGTCCGGAGGAGGAATCGAGTATGGCCGTCAAATACACATGCCGCCACTGTCAGACGTTAATCGGGGAGATCGATCAGGGGGGCGTAAGCGAGTATCAGCTGGGCTTCCATTTCTTGACCCCCGAAGAGCGGAGAGATATAATATCGTATAACCCGAACGGGGACGTATCCGTGAAGGTTGTATGCGATTACTGCAAGGAAGCGCTGGAAGCCAATCCGGAGCTGTCGCTCCTCGGCAGTCCTCTGCAATAAGAGGCAGTTCATCGGTTATCGGCTATCCGGCTTATGGTAGAAGGACCGGCCTAAAGCGTCATGCGCTGTAGGCCTTTTTAGTGATTTGGGGAAGCGGCGCGCTGTTTTCTGCCGAAGAAGCGGCGCGAACCGCCAGAACCCGGGTGTATGTGGTTGAGAGGGGTGTCCTGTTTTGCAGGCTTTGATTCAGGCTTTCTCCGCGGATAACGATTTCAAGAGCGTCGTGTCCGGCATTCGATCGGGGATGAGAGAGCAGTTGATTGCCGGTTTGACCGGCTCATCGCGGCAGGTGATGCTGGCTTCGCTTTTTGAGGAGCTGCAGCAGCCTTTATTTGTCGTGACGCATAACATGTTTGCCGCACAGAAGATGTTCGAGGATCTGGCGGAGCTGCTTCCGCCGGAGAAGGTACTGCTGTTCCCGGCGCAGGAGCTGCTGGCGGCCGAAGCGGCCATCGCCAGTCCCGAGATGCTCGCCCAACGGATCGATGCGCTGGCCCGGCTGGCGGCCGGCTTCCGCGGCCTGGTCGTCGTGCCCTACGCGGGCATGCGCCGGCTGCTGCCGGATCAGGCATCCATCGCCGCCGCACAGATGACCGTAAGCGTGGGGGAGACCCTGGAGCTCGATCAGCTGGTGGTCCGCCTGGTGGAGCTGGGCTATGAACGGGTGGAGCGCGTGGAGCGCAAAGGTGAGATGAGCGTACGGGGCGGGATTCTCGATCTGTTCCCGCTGACCTCCCCGCATCCGTTCCGGATCGAGCTCTTCGATGTGGAAGTCGACTCGATCCGTTCGTTTGACGCCAGCGATCAGCGGTCGATCGATAAGGTGCAGACCTTGTTGATTCCTCCGTGCCGCGAGATCGTAGTGGACCGCAAGCGGTTACAATCCGCTGCACAGCAGGTGCATGAGCTGCTGCAGGAGCAGATCGGCAAGATGACCGACCGCAGTGCCAAAGATAAGCTGCTTGAAGGCATCGGCCATGAGATCGAACTGCTGCGGGAAGGGCACTCGTTCCAGGGCATGTTCAAGTATGTATCGCTTCTGTTCCCGGACCGGCAGACGCTGCTGGATTACATGCCGGGGGATACGATCCTGCTCGTAGATGAACCGGCCCGTCTGCTGGAGACGGCCAAGCAGCTGGAGAAGGACGAAGCGGAGTGGATGACCAATTCGCTGCAGGAGGGCAAGAGCCTGCCGTCCCTCGTTCTGTCGAAGCCGTATGAGACCCTGCTGCACCGCAAACCGTATCCGACGCTGTATATGTCGCTCTTCCTGCGGCAGGTGCCGCAGACGACGCCGCAGAATATCGTCAACTTTATGTGCCGGGTCATGCAGAGCTTCCACGGCCAGATGAACCTGCTCAAGAGCGAGATGGAGCGGTGGAAGAAGGCCGGGGCCCATGTCATCATGCTGGCCAGCGGGTCGGATCGCGTGGAGCGGATGAAGCGGGTGCTGGCGGACTACGATATCGAGGCGCCGCAGATCGAGAGCGGCTCACTTCAGACCGGCTTCGAGCTGCCGGGCATTCATCTGGTCGTCATCACCGAAGGCGAGATGTTCACCCAGAAGCAGCGCAAGGCGCGCAAGGTGGACAAGAAGATCGAGAACGCCGAGCGGATCAAGAACTACCAGGAGCTGAAGGTCGGCGACTATGTCGTTCACGTCAACCACGGGATCGGGAAGTTCGTCGGCATCGGGACACTTGAGGTAGGCGGCATTCATAAAGATTATCTTCACATCATGTACGCCGGCGGCGACAAGCTGTCGGTGCCGATCGATCAGATCGATCAGGTTCAGAAGTACGTAGGCGCGGAAGAAGGCAAGGAGCCCAAGATCTACAAGCTGGGCGGCACAGACTGGAACCGCGTCAAAAGCAAAGCGAGAGCTTCCGTTCAGGACATTGCCGACGATCTCATCAAGCTTTATGCGGAGCGGCAGGCGACGGTCGGGTATGCTTTCAACGGCGACAGCAACTACCAGCAGGAGTTCGAAGGCATGTTCCCTTACGAGGAAACAACGGACCAGCTGCGCGCCATTGAAGAGATCAAGAAGGATATGGAGAAGCCGCGTCCGATGGATCGTCTGCTCTGCGGCGACGTGGGCTACGGGAAGACGGAAGTGGCCATCCGCGCCGCCTTCAAGGCCGCGATCGACGGGAAGCAGGTCGCGGTGCTCGTGCCGACAACCATCCTGGCGCAGCAGCACTACGAGACGTTCCGCGAGCGCTTCTCCGGCTATCCGTTCAATATTCAGGTGCTGAGCCGCTTCCGTTCCAAGAAGGAACAGACGGATACGATGAAGGGCGTTAAGGCCGGCACGGTCGACGTGGTTATCGGTACTCACCGGCTGCTGTCCAAGGACGTGCAGTTCAAGGATTTGGGACTGCTGATCGTCGATGAAGAGCAGCGCTTCGGGGTATCCCATAAAGAGAAGCTGAAGCGCCTGAAGACGAACGTGGACGTGCTGACGCTGACGGCTACGCCGATCCCGCGGACGCTGCATATGTCGATGCTCGGTGTGCGCGACCTCTCCGTCATTGAGACACCGCCTGAGAACCGCTTCCCGGTTCAGACGTATGTCGTGGAGTACAGCACGAATCTCGTGCGCGAAGCGATCGAGCGGGAGCTGGCCCGGGAGGGGCAGGTGTACTACCTGTACAACCGGGTGCAGGGCATTACCCAGATGGCCGAGCAGATCACGGCGCTCGTGCCGGAAGCCAGAGTGACGGTGGCCCATGGCCAGATGTCCGAGCAGGAGCTCGAGAAGACGATTCTCGACTTCCTCGACGGGGAGTACGATGTGTTGGTGTCGACCAGCATTATCGAAACCGGCGTGGACATTCCGAACGTGAACACGCTGGTCGTCCATGATGCCGACAAGATGGGGCTGTCCCAGCTTTATCAGCTGAGAGGACGGGTCGGACGGTCCAACCGGATCGCCTACGCTTACTTTACGTATCAGCGGGATAAGGTGCTCACCGAGGTGGCCGAGAAGCGTCTGCAGGCCATCAAGGAGTTTACAGAACTTGGATCAGGGTTTAAAATTGCCATGAGAGACTTGTCCATCCGCGGGGCGGGCAACCTGCTTGGGGCTGAGCAGAGCGGCTTTATTGCCTCCGTCGGATTCGACCTGTACTCCCAGATGCTTGGTGAAGAGATCAGCAAGCGCAAGAAGGAGATGGGCGGCGAGGCCGTGCAGGAGACCAAGGCCTGGTCGACCCAGCTGGACATCCAGCTTGACGCTTATATCCCGGGCGATTACATCTATGACAGCGTGCAGAAGATCGAGATTTACAAGAAGGTGGCGGGCATCCAGACGCTCGAAGAGGCGGCGGAGCTGCACGACGAGCTTGTCGACCGGTTCGGCGACCTGCCGGAAGCGGTGCATAACCTGCTGCTTGCGGCCAGGCTGAAGGTATACGGAGCACAGTATGCAATCGAGACCATTTCGCAGAAGGGGCTGGATTACGAGCTGAAGATCCATCCCGATCAGAACGGCAATCTCGACGGACAGAAGCTGTTCGAATTGTCGGCTGAGTTCGAGAACCGGGTGAAGCTGATCGGCGGTCCGCAAATCATCGTTGAACTGAAGGGCAAGGGTTTGACCCCGGAACAATCCATCGAAACCCTCGAGAGGTTCCTGGTACAGTACAAGCGTGCGCTCAAATCGAAGGGAGAACTGCAAGATGTTGCAAAATAAGAAAAAGCCTCTGCGTCAAGGAATGATGGCTCTGATGGCTCTGGTACTCGTAGCGGGGCTGTCTGTGGGCTGTGGCAAAAAGAAAGACGAAGAGGCGGCGCCGGCTCCGGCTCCTGCAGGCACGGAAGCGCCTGCGGCTTCGACCGGCAATCCTTCGGATGTCCTGGTTACGTACAAGGACGGCGGCAAAGTCACACGCGAAGAGTTCGACAAGTTCGTCGGCATCAACCTGTTCTTCAACAAGCAGTATGAGCAGTTCAAGAGCGATCCGGCCTTCCAGCAGGACATGATGAAGCAGCTCGTGACCTTCAAGGTTCTGGCTTCCCGTGCCGATGAGAAGGCCAAGACCGACGCGGCGGCCCAGACCAAGACCCAGATGGAGCAGATCAAGGCGTTCCTCGGGGCACAGGAGGGCGGCCTCGAGGGGCAGCTCAAGACGGCGAACGTAACGGAGAAGGAGCTCGAGGATTTCGTTACGCGCAGCATCACGGCGATAGTCTCTGAAGAGAACAAGGTGTCCGAGGCGGATCTCAAGACCGCGTATGACGGTAACCTGAAGACCGATGCGGCCGCTTACACAACGGCAACCGTAAGTCATATCCTCGTAGGACTGAAGGATACGGCCACCCAGAAGGACCGCACCGATGAGGAAGCGCTGAAGCGTGCCCAAGAGGTCAAAGGCAAGCTTGATGCCGGCGGGGATTTTGCCGCACTGGCCAAAGAATACTCCGATGATCCGGGTTCCAAAGATGCCGGCGGCAAGTACGAGAATGCGGAAGTGTCCCAATGGGTGCCTGAGTTCAAGCAGGCGGCTGTCGACCTGCCGCTGAACAAGATCAGCGATCCGGTGAAGACGGACTACGGCTACCATGTCATGAAGGTGGAATCCCGTGCAACGAAAACGTTCGAAGATGTGAAGCCTCAGCTGAAGTCCCAGGCTGCGGAAGCGAAGGTGTATGAATTCGTGGAGAAGGAGCTGCCTACGCTCATCGAGACGAATAACCTGCCGAAGCCGGAAGAGCAGCCGGCTACGCAAGCTCCGGCAACGGAAGCGCCGAAGACGGATGCACCTGCAACGGAAGCACCGAAAACCGAAGGAACGAAGTAACAATTACCAAGGTCCCCGCGAGGGGGCCTTGTTTTGTTTCTTTTTTTTGGACATAATGTAAACAGCGGTTTACCAGGGTACATAGCCCTCCCGGCAGCCTTGGCGTCCCCGAAAAGAGACCGATGCATAAGCCTCTGGAAACCGAAGAATACTATGGTTAGTCTAGTCGAGTTCCCTCCATGAGCATACAGGCATAAAGGGTAATCCAGTTCCTATCCCATTCTTCAAGGAAAGCGAGGCATCTAGAACATATGAAAGCAACTGGAATTGTTCGTCGCATCGACGATCTTGGCAGGGTCGTAATCCCAAAGGAGATTCGCCGCACCCTCCGGATCCGCGAAGGGGACCCGCTTGAAATTTTCGTGGACCGTGATGGAGAAGTGATTCTGAAGAAATACTCCCCCATCGGTGAACTCGGTGATTTCGCCAAAGAATATGCCGAATCTCTCTATGAAAGCACGAACCATATTACGATGATCTCCGACCGGGATACCGTTATCGCTGTGGCGGGCGGTTCCAAGAAGGATTATCTGGAGAAGAGCGTCGGGCCGCTGATAGAGCAGTGCATGGAGAACCGGAAGGCCACGCTCGAGAGCAATCAGGGCACTTATGAAATGCTGAAGGATATAACCGAAGCTTACAGCTCTTATGTCATCGCTCCGATCGTCGCGGGCGGCGACCCGATCGGTTCCGTTATCCTGATCAATAAGGATGAGAGCGTGAAGATGGGCCAGATGGAACTCAAGATGGCCGAGACGGCTGCCGGCTTCCTGGCCAAGCAAATGGAGCAGTAGATTTGAATTCTCGTATGATTCAACGGGCACGGCTTCCTGATGATCCCCTTGCAGCCGTAAGGGACATCAGGAAGTTTTTTGTGTTCCCGGAAATAGACCGGTTTTTGGCATGGCGGGCCAAATAAGGTATAATGATGCCGAAGCTGGGGGGAACGCCCAGAAGGTAAAGGGGAACGGTTGCGGCATGAAGGGGCAAACGGAGCGGATCCCGCAGGATCGCTTGGATGCTGCGGAAGTACCGGTGCAGGCCATGGGGCCGGCCGGCGGACCCGGCGGTGCCGAACCGGCCGGGAGGGCCGGGCGCGGGCTGCTTCAGGGGGCCGCGCTGCTGGGGCTTGCCGCCATCATCTCCAAGCTGATCGGCACACTGCAGAAGATTCCGCTGCAGAATCTGGCAGGCGACACGGTATTCGGTATTTATAATGCAGTTTATCCTTTGTATACCATGATCTTGTTTTTGGCGACGGCGGGCTTTCCCCTCGTCGTGTCCAAGTTCGTATCCGAGAGCGCGGCCTTGAAGCGGGATGAGGAAGCGGTGCGCGTGCTGCGGGTGGCCTCGGGCGTACTGTCCGGAACGGGCCTGCTCTGTTTCACTCTTCTCTACCTCGGGGCGGAGCAGCTTGGAAGCTGGATGGGGGCGGCCCAGGCGGCGCCGGCCATTCGAAGCGTATCGTTCGCCCTGCTGCTGGTACCGGTGCTGTCCGCTCTGCGCGGATACTACCAAGGGTACGGCGACATGGCTCCGACGGCATGGTCCCAGGTGGGAGAACAGATCGTACGGGTGCTTACCATGTTCGGCCTGCTGATGGCTTTCCTGTGGATTGGGGCGGGACCCGAGACGATTGCCGCCGGAGCGACCTTCGGATCGGTGGCGGGAGCGGCGGCAGGGCTGTTGATGATGCTGCTTTACTGGCGGCGGGGCCGCAGCAGCCGTAGGGCCGGCCGGAAGTCCCTGGTGTGGAGGGAGGATCTGGCGCTGGCCAGGCGGATTGCAATGTATGCTCTTCCGCTGTGTCTGGGCTCCATCGCCATGCCGATCCTGACGCTGGTCGATTCCTTTACCGTGCCCCGGCTGCTGCGCGGGGCCGGTTACGATGAGACCGGGGCGCTCTATCAATTCGGGCTGTACAATCACGGACTGCCGCTGGTGCAGCTGGTGGCCATGATCGCTTCATCGATGACGGCGGCTCTGGTGCCGGCCATCGCGGAAGCGGCAGGCAGCGGTGACCGGGCTCTGCTGCGGCAGAGGGCCGGCACTGCGCTGAGGCTGGCCTGGATGATTGGGCTGCCGGCCGCAGCCGGGCTGGCCCTGCTCGCCGGTCCGTTCAATCTTATGTTCTACAAGAGCACGGAGGGGACCCCGGCCATGGCCGTCCTCTCGCTGACCGCGCTGCTGTCGGTACTGAATATCGCCGGGAGCAGCGTGCTGCAGGGCCTCGGCGCCGTCCGTGCGCCGGCGCTTTACCTGCTGCTGGCCGCCGGCGTCAAGGTCGCCGCCAACGTCCTGCTCGTGCCGCGCTTCGGCATCGACGGCGCTGCCTGGGCGGCCGTGGCCGCCTACGCGCTCGCCGGCGGCCTCGCGCTCGCGCACGCGCTGCACGCCGCCGGCGTCCCGGCCGCGGGCGGCCGCGGGGCCATGAAGGCGGTGCTCGCCACCGCCTTCATGGCTGCCGGCCTGCTGGCCGTGACGCACGGCGCGGCGCCGCTGCTCGCGCAGCCGGCCGGCGCGCCCGCCCCGCGGGCAGCGGCCACGGCCGTGGCGCTCGGCGGCGTGGCTGCGGGCGCGCTCGTGTACGCGCTCGCGGTGCTGCGGCTCGGCGCGGTGACCGCCGCCGAGCTGGAGGCGGCGCCCTCGCTGGCGCAGAAGCCGCTGCGGCTGCTTCGCCGGCTGCGGCTGCTCCGCTAGCGGCAATGGCTCGCGGGCCGGCGGCGCTGCTGCGTGCCCGCGGCTGCCCGGCTCCGGCCGCAGCCTCGCTGGCTTATGGATCTCTGATGTAAGGGCCGTGCGGCCCATCCACTATCCTTGAAGGAGGCGCTTCTGACATGTCCATGTCCCCGCAAGCGCAGCTAACGGTCGTCGGCCTGGGAACCGGCGACGAGAATCAATTGACCCTCGGCGTATGGCGCAAGCTCGAGGCGGCCAGCGGCCGCGGTGACGCGATCTTCCTGCGTACCAAAGAACACCCGATGGTGTCCATGCTCGACCACCATAACATCCGGTACGAAACCTTCGACCGGGTGTACGAGGAGCACCAGGGGTTCGAGGGCGTCTACGAGCAGATCGCTGCGGAGCTCATCGAACGGGCGCTGAACGCGAGCGGCGAAGTGCTCTACGCTGTGCCCGGCCACCCGATGGTGGCGGAGAAGACGGTGCAGCTGCTGCGCGAGCGCTGTACGGCCGCCGGCGTCATGCTGGGCCTGATGGGCGGCGAGAGCTTCCTCGACCAGGCCTTCCTGCGCCTCGGCTTCGATCCGATCGAAGGCTTCCAGCTGCTTGACGCCACCTCGCTTCGCGGCAGCACCCTGAATCCGACGCTGCACACACTTATCGGGCAGGTGTACGATGAGTTTACGGCCTCCGATGTGAAGCTGACCCTGATGGAGCTCTACCCGGACGATTATCCGGTAACCGTCGGTCACTCGCTGGGCGTGGCCGGAGAGGAGCGGGTGTACGAGGTGCCGCTCTACGAGCTGGACCGGGTGGAGGGCTACGGGAACCTGTCGCTGGTCTGGGTCCCCCGGACGGACCGGGAGGATGTGCGGAGCCGGACGTTCGCCCGCCTTCACGAGATCGTGGAGATTCTGCGCAGCCCGGAAGGCTGTCCTTGGGACCGCGAGCAGACGCACAAGTCGATCCGCAAGAACCTGATCGAGGAAGCGTACGAGGTGATCGAGACGATCGACGAGGACGATCCCGAACACATGTGCGAGGAGCTCGGAGACCTGCTCCTGCAAATTATGCTTCACTCGCAGATGGAGGCGGAGGAAGGGGCCTTCACCGTCTTCGATGTCATCCGGGAACTGAACGAGAAGCTGGTGCGCCGTCATCCGCACGTCTTCGGAACCGTTGGGGCGGAGGATGCGGATGAAGCCTTGGTGAACTGGGAAGCGGTGAAGGCGGAGGAGAAGCGCAGCAAGGGCATCGACCCCGAAACGCAGCCGCTGCTGGCCGGAGTTCCACGCGACCTGCCGGGCCTCATGA
Organism: Paenibacillus mucilaginosus 3016; assembly: GCF_000250655.1. Taxonomy (NCBI): domain Bacteria; kingdom Bacillati; phylum Bacillota; class Bacilli; order Caryophanales; family Paenibacillaceae; genus Paenibacillus; species Paenibacillus mucilaginosus. Next base: position 8,358,307 of record NC_016935.1, on the reverse strand, counting down.
AAGCCTACAAGCTGCAGAAGAAGGCGGCCGAGGTGGGCTTTGACTGGAATACCCTGGAAGAAGTAATGCCGGTCGTCGAGTCCGAGCTCCAGGAAGTCAAGGAAGCGATCGAGAAGTTCGGCCATGCGGAGCAGAAGGAAGAGCTCGGAGACCTGCTGTTCGCGATCGTCAACCTGGCCCGCTTCCTCAAGGTGGAGCCGGAAGAGGCCATGGCGGCCGCCAACCGCAAATTTTTTGAGCGTTTCGGGTATATTGAATCCCAACTGCGTTTAAAGGGCGTTTCCTTTGACCAAACTGATTTGCAAGAGATGGAAAACCTGTGGCAGGAAGCAAAAAAAGTTCTCAAAAACAAAGGCCTATAGCAGGATTTTCCTGATAAACAAAGAATACTTTAGCTTAGCTTCACTTTTACGAGGAGGAAATTTACCAATGAACAAAACAGACTTGATCAATAACATCGCAGAAAAAAGCGGCCTGACCAAAAAGGACGTGGAATCCGTACTGAACAGCTTCCTTGGTGAAATCTCTGACGCTTTGTCCCGCGACGACAAAGTCCAGTTAATCGGCTTCGGTACTTTCGAAACCCGCACGCGCTCCGGCCGCACCGGCCGCAACCCGCAAACGGGCGAAGAGATCTCCATTCCGGAATCCAAAGTTCCTGCATTCAAAGCAGGCAACAAGCTTAAAGAAGCGGTGAAGTAATTTATGCGCCTGGACAAGTTCCTTAAGCTCTCCCGTCTCATCAAACGGCGTACGGTAGCCAAGGACGTGTCCGAGCAGGGACGGGTATGGGTGAACGGCCGCGAGGCCAAGCCGAGTTCCACGGTCAAGGTAGGGGACGAGCTCAAGATTCAGTTCGGCCAAAAGCTGGTGACCGTGCGCGTGGAGCTGCTGAGCGAATCAACCCGCAAGGATGATGCCGCGAAGATGTTCACGCTGCTCGGCGAAGAACCGATCAAACGGGAATCGGACAGTATTCTGTAATCGATTCCTCCATAAGAAGAAGCAGAGAGACTTCGTGCTCCTGCTTCTTTTTTTATTGCCTGCCTTGCTCTTTTCCGACATCCTCCTGCACTGTCTCCCCAGCGCCTGTCCTTACGCTCTTGTCCTTTCCTCTTGTCCCTGCGCTCTTGCCCTGTGCCCTTGTCCTTCCTTCGGAGTCCGGGAAGTTCTAAACCCCGGACGACCCCCATACTTTATAGTAAACAAGCTTGGTAGGGGTGGTTTTTTCGAACGAGTCCCTCGTGTCGAAGTTCAGTGTCATGGCCGGAGAGTTTACGCGCCGCCTTTGAACCCGGGTTCCCTCTACCTTATCTCATCAAAGGAACCCGGGTTCAACAGCGGCCGCAGGCCATGGACACTGTAACGCAGACCGCATGCAGCATCGTTCGAACACCCTATCCCTCGCCAAGCGCCAAAGAGGAGGAGTCGGCCCATGGTCGAACAGCCGGGAAAAGTAAAGCGCCAAGAGATCCGGATGCTGAACCGCAAGCTGCTGGAGGTGTCCGGCGTCATGAACGTCGAGAGCTTCGACAGCGAGGAGTTTCTGCTTGAGACCGAATGCGGTTTCCTGATGATCAAGGGGCAGAACCTGCATATCAAGAACCTGAGCCTCGAGCAGGGGCTGGTCGCGATTGAAGGATACGTGAATGAGCTGGCCTATGTGGACACAAACTCCCAAGGGAAATCCAAGGGATTTCTGGGTAAGCTGTTCAAGTGACACTGAGCGTACAGTTTTTGACGATGGGCATGATGTACGCGGGAGGTCTCGCGCTGGGAGGGCTGTACGACCTCTACCGGGTGCTTTCGGGCCAGCTGAAGGTACCCTCGTGGCTGCGGGCGGCGCTCGATCTCCTGTACTGGTTCATCGGGACACTTGTCGTGTTTGCACTGCTGTACAGGAGCAATTGGGGCGAGGTCAGGCCCTTTATTTTTCTTGGGCTTGCCATCGGCATTCTTTTTTATTTTCTGGTGTTTAGCCGGCCGGTCATCCGGGTAATCGTATTTACAATCCGTGCTGTCGTCACGGCCGCACGCATCGGCAGGAGGATGATCGACCTTTTCATTATCAGGCCCGCCATCGGACTTTACAGGCTGGTGCTGATCATTTTGGGATTTTTGCTGGCGACCGCTATATTCATCTACAAAATTGTGTTACAATTGCTCTATCCTGCATGGAGACTGCTGTTGTGGCTGTTTCGGCCGCTCGGCAGGTGGATGCGGTTGCATGTTGCCGTTCCCGCAGGGATGAAGACAATCGGTCAAAAGCTGAAGGCGCTGTTCCGGAAGCTGTTTTGATCGTACTGGGAGGATTTAGACGTAGATGCAGGCAAACTCACAAGGAGCTAAGGACACGCAGCCGCAGAACAAGGGCACTTTTCGCCGGCGCCGACTCGTCATGCTGATGCTGGCCTGCTTTATGAGTTGGGCCGGTGTCACGCTGTGGAATCAAATCGGTAAAATCAGCGAACGCAAAGATAAAGTCGCCGCCTTGGAGCAGAAAGAGGCCGAGGTGAAGCAGATCAACGAAGAGACTCAGCGCGAGATCGCCAGGTTGAACGATCCCGAGTACGTATCGCAAAAAATCCGTAAAGACTTGCACTACATCAAGAAGGGGGAAAGATTGTTCTTCACCCCCGTCGCGCCTAAGCAGTAACTGGGCCGGGTGAGGGCGAATCCTTCGGTTGACCGTATGTTCGCCGTACGTTATAATCGGCATAGTTTCGATGATTCGCTTTTTTAACTATTTAAGGGAGGATCAGTTTACTTTATGGCAATTGAAGTGGGCAGCAAGCTGCAAGGAAAAGTGACAGGCATTACTCACTTTGGGGCGTTCGTTGAGCTACCCGAGGGAGGCACCGGCCTTGTACACATCTCGGAGATTGCGGACAACTACGTCAAGGACGTCAACGATCATCTGAAGCTAAGCGATATCGTCACCGTGAAAGTGATTAATGTCGACAAAGACGGCAAAATCGGACTTTCCATCAAGCAAGCGGTGGATCGGCCGGCAGATGCTGCTCCTCCAACAAGGCCCGCTCGTTTCGACAGACCTCCTGGCGGCGGCGACCGCGGCGGATTTGGTGGTCGTGGTGGCGGCGGCGGCTTCGGCGGCCGTGGAGATCGCGGAGGCCGTGGCGGCAAACCGCCCGCTGGCAAGCCATCCTTTGAAGATAAAATGGCGCGTTTCCTGAAAGACAGCGAAGACCGGATCTCTTCCCTCAAGAAGAACACCGAGGGCAAGCGGGGCGGACGCGGCGCGCGTCGTGACTAATAAATAAAAAAGTACCGCAGGAGCCTTCGAGGCACCTGCGGTTTTTTGATACCGAAATACAGATGGGGTTTCCGGGTTTTACTAATAAAATAACGCCATAACTTTGCTTGACAAGCCCTTGCCTCATGAGATATACTCATTTTTGTTGCGGCGGCATAGCTCAGCTGGCTAGAGCGTACGGTTCATACCCGTAAGGTCGGGGGTTCGATCCCCTCTGCCGCTATAGTGGGGCAATATAGAAGAATCCGGTTCCCGAACCTCGGGATACCGGATTTTTTGTTTTGCAGCGGAAGCCGGCGAGAGTGGACACGGTTCCAAAACATTCCATAAAGCACTTCTTTTGTCGGAAGGGTAGGAACGCGGCGGGGAATCGACACCTTGTAACGCCTTCCCGCCTTTTCTCTCGGGGAACAGGGCGCGAACGATTTGTGACGGGTCTCGGGCCTCAAAGTGTTGTTAGCGCTTACATTATAGAGTTCAGCTGGAATGCTCCTTTATTCGCGGGAGCCTTCTTTTTGTCGGAAAAAACTTTCGCTTCACTCCTTCATTATGACAAACTTTCTTCTTGCGTGATTATATACTGGGCTCATTAATAGCATATGGGTGGTGTTCAGGAATTATGCAGAAACGGCAAATGTTCAGCGGTCTGAATCACGTATGGTCGGGATGGACGCACCGGGTCAGGCAGGGAGCCCTTGGCGCGATCGCCCAGAACCGTCTTGTGCAATCGCTTGTAGCGAGGCGCTGGTCGATCTTACTCCTGATGATGGCCTTCCTGCTCGGCAGGGCCATGATCCTGGATCAGCTGGCACCGTTTGCCGTCGCTTACTTCGCGGTTATGTATTTTTTGCGAAGGGAGCTGTTGTTCTGGACGGGCGTATTCGTAGCCGCCGGGAGCTTGTTCTCGGCCGATCCGATGCACACCGGCTACATCGTGGCGGAGATGATCGTCTTCGTTCTGATCCAGAAGGGCGTGGAACGATTCGAACGCTCGGACATTTCCTACGCGCCGCTGATCGTCTTTACCTCCACTTTTTTCGTCCAGCTGTTCTCCCATCTGGCGGCGACGAAGCTCAGCTGGTACACGCTGACGATGAGCGGGGTAGGGGCGCTGCTCAGCCTGATCCTGACCCACATTTTTCTCCAGGCGATACCGGTGTTTACCCTATCGCGCAAAAATTACAATCTCAAACACGAGGAAGTTATATGTCTCATTATTCTGTTGGCATCCGTCATGACGGGGACCGTAGGCTGGCTGATCGGTCCGGTTACACTGGAGCATGTGCTCTCCCGTTACCTGATTCTGCTCTTTGCGCTTGTCGGGGGAGCCCCCTTGGGCGCATCCGTCGGGGTCATCTCCGGCCTCATTCTCAGCCTTGCCAATTCCAGCGCGATCTATCAGATGAGTCTCCTGGCCTTCGCCGGCATGCTCGCAGGCCTGCTGCGTGAAGGCAGCCGGATGGCCGTGGCGCTTGGCATGCTGCTCGGATCCTCGATCCTGTCCGTCTATCTCGGCAATCAGTCCGAGGTGCTGAATTCGACGTGGGAGTCCGTGGCGGCCGTGGCCCTGTTCCTGCTTACACCGAGGAGTGTCACGCAGATGCTCGCCAAGTATGTGCCTGGCACCCAGGAGAACCTGAAATCGCAGCAGGACTATGCCCGCCGGGTGCGGGATGTGACGGCGAACCGGGTGGAGCAGTTCTCCGAGGTGTTCAAGCAGCTCTCCCGCAGCTTCAAGCAGATCACGGCGGATTCAGCACCGCTGCGGCGCGAGGAAGAAGTCGGCCACTTCATGAACTCCGTCGCGGAGAAATCGTGCGGCAGCTGTTGGAAGCGCAAGCAATGCTGGGACGATAAGTTCTATCAGACCTACAAATATATGACCGACATGATGACCGAGGTGGAGCTGCGGGAGGACATGACCCGCAAGGATATCCAGCCGGAGTGGAAGAAGCACTGCGTGAAGCCGGACCAGGTGCTGGAAGTCATGAAGCAGCAGTATGCTCTGTATAAGCACGATCAGCATTGGAAGAAGCAGATTTACGACTCCCGCCAGCTGGTTGCTGAACAGCTCTCCGGCGTATCGCAGGTCATGGAGGACCTGGCAAAGGAAATCAAGCGGGAAGGGCAGGAGCTCTTCATGCAGGAAGAGCAGATCCGGAGCGCCCTGGAGGAACTGGGCTTGTCCATCCACAGCATCGATGTCATCTCCCTGGACGAAGGGAACGTGGAGATTGAGATCGTTCATCAATATACAAGGGGCTTCGACGAGTGCCGCAAAATCATCGCCCCGCTGCTCTCCGAGATTGTCGGCGAGCACATCGCGGTGAAGTCCGAGGAATCGCTGGAGCGTAAGGAAGGCTACAGTACGGTGGTCTTCGCTTCGGCGAAGGAATACGAGGTGGAAACGGGAATCGCGGGCGCAGCCAAGGGGGGCGATTTGCTGTCGGGAGACAGCTTCAGCACCATAGAGCTTGGCAACGGCAAGTTTGCCGTAGCGCTCAGCGACGGCATGGGCAACGGCGAGCGGGCGCGGGCGGAGAGCAGTACGGCACTGTCCATCCTTCAGCAGCTGCTGCAGTCGGGGATGGACGAGAAGCTGGCGATCAAATCGGTCAACTCCGTGCTCATGCTCCGCTCGTCGGATGAAGTCTATGCTACGGTGGATGTGGCGCTGATCGACCAGTACACCGCACAGACGACGTTCCTCAAGATCGGCTCGACGCCAAGCTTCATTAAAAGAGGCAGTGAGGTGTTCCCGGTGACGGCGAACAACCTGCCGGTCGGCATACTTGCCGACATCGACGTCGATCTCGTCAGCGTGCAGCTCGAGCACGGGGATACGCTCATCATGATGACCGACGGCATTTATGACGCCCCGGGGCATGCCGTGAACAAGGAAATGTGGATGAAGCGGATGATCACGGAGATTGAGGCGGATTCCCCTCAGGACTTTGCGGATATCCTGCTGGAGCGGGTCGTACGTTACCATCACGGCGAGATCTATGACGATATGACGGTGGTCGTGGCACGGGTTGACAAATTTCAGCCGGAATGGGCTACCTTCTCGTGGCCGGGAATGGAGCGCATCGAACGGCCTAGGACGGTGAGCTGATGATGACAATGGTGAAGGAGATGGGAACCATGGTAGTCGCAAAAGCTGTAAAGGTCGTGCTGGACGTGAAGGTAACCGAGGATTTGGACGTAACGGAGGTCATGAAGATCGTCAAGGTCCTGGAAGCGCTGAATATTGTCAAAACGGTGGAAGCGGTGGAAGTAGAGGAAACGGGCCGGCCCGGCTTATCCGTGCAGACCGCCCAGCTCGTGCAAGCCGAAGCGGCGGGTGCACAAGCGGAAGCGGCTGCAGCGGCAGCCGGGGCCCCGGCGGAGCTCGCAGCAGAGCTGATGGAAGGAACCGCACGTAAGGAAAGAAAGCGGAAGAAGAGCCGGAAGGCGAGGAAGGACGAACGGTTGGCTGCGGTGACCGGTCCTGAGCAGGGGGCGAAGCAGTCCCTGGAGGCGGCTCCGGAAGAGCAGCCTATGCTGAAGGCAGAGGCGGAACAGCGGACCGAGTCCATGCAGGCGCAGCAGGCTGGCCTGCCGGTGCAGATTGTGGAGCAGGCGCCGTTGCAGGCGGTCCAGACCGCGACGAGCGCTCAGACCGTCAAGAGCAGCCCAGTCGTCCAAGCGCGGGATTCCCGTAAGCCGCAGCCGATGAATACGCTGCTGGCCGTGAAGATTATCCAGGATCTGCAGAGCCTCAAGGGTCGAGACCGTATGGAGGAGATCCTCGGCATGCAGGTCACGGCGCAGCAGCTGATCCTGGCAGCCCAAGGCAGAGCGGAGCATCAGGGCAGCCTCAAGAGGCGCGACAGGCAGGCTAAGATGATCATCCCGGTAATGGAAGCCGTCCAAAGTAGACGGGGGAGCGCAGCTGCACAGGAACGGGAGGGCACAAGCAAGAGAATCCGGGAATTCCTTGCCGGAGCGAAGGGAATGGAGGCGTTGAGGGCGCCGCCGCAGGCAGCGGCCGTACCGCTGGCATAGGGTCTTGGTTTCAAGCCATTGGCGGAAGGAGGAGCAAGCAGCCGGTGACCCTGTCTCCGAAGATAGAAGGTGAGGGGTAAGGGGCTCAGGGACCGGTGTGCAGGGATGCCGATATCTTCGGGGCGCCTGATTGGCACAGGTGCCAAAGTACATATACAGGGAAGCAGGTACCGTCTTCGCAGGCGCATGCGGGGACGGTATTTTGCGCTGTCCGGCCCCCTTCTCGTTTAGAATTCTCCCAGCTGGCAAAGCTGAAGATAGAGAGTTTACAAGGGGGTAGACAGCATGAAGCAAATCATCCTCGTTACCGACGGATGTTCGAATGTGGGAGTCTCGCCGGTGGCGGCGGCGGCCCGTGCGAAGGCGGAAGGGATTATGGTCCACGTGATCGGCATTGTCGATTCGGGAGATATCGGTCTGCTGGGGGCGGAGGAGATCCGGGAGACGGCGGAGGCGGGGGGCGGCATGAGCCGGATCGTGAAGTCCTCCCAGCTCGCCCAGACCGTGCAGATGATCACGCGCAAATCGGTGGTTTCGACGATTCAGCAGGTCGTGGGACAGGAACTGCGCGGCATCCTGGGCCATTCGCAGCTGGAGCGGCTCCCCCCGCACCAGCGGTCGGAGGTGGTACGGGTCATTGACGATCTGACCGAGACGGCCAGCCTGCAGATTGCCCTTCTGATCGATGCCAGCTCTTCCATGAAGCCGAAGCTGCAGGCGGTCAAGGATGCGATCCAGGATCTGCAGCTCAGCCTGCAGTCCAGGCAGGGGTCCAGCCTGCTGTCCGTGTTTCACTTCCCGGGCGGGCTTGCAGCCGAAGAGCGGGCGGCCCACTGCGATATCGCATGGACGAGCGACCTTGCAAATTTGAAGGGGTTGTTCTATAAATTAAACATGAGGGGAACGACTCCGACGGGTCCGGCCCTTCTGGAGGTCATTGAATATATGGGCGGGCTCTCCGGAAGAGAAACGGCAGGGGGGAGCTCCGTACAAGCGGCGGGAGCACTTCTGCCGGAAGGAACGGGGAAGGTCCGCAAAGAAGGGATCTGGAGTGACTATGTCGTCTGAACTGTCCCTGCCGGAAGGCTCTGCGATCCAGGGCAAGTGGAACCGGGGGGAATACCGGATCGAGCGGCTGCTCGGGGCGGGAAGCAACGGCAAGGTATACCTTGTCCGTCAGGGACGCAGGAGATATGCCCTGAAGGTGGGCTTCGACGCCGTGGACCATCAGTCGGAGGTGAATGCGCTGAAGGCGCTGTCGCGCTCATCCTCTGTCTTTGGCACCCTGCTGCACGATGTCGATGATTTTACTTTCGGGGGGGCGAGCTATCCGTTTGCCGTTCTCCGGTATATCGAAGGCCAGCCGCTCACGGACTTTATCCGCGACCGCGGGACGGATTGGCTCTATGTGACGGGCCTTCATTTGCTGCGGAGCCTGGCGGAGCTGCATGCCTGCGGCTTCGTTTTCGGCGATCTCAAGGCGGAGAATGTCATCGTATCTTCCCATGGGGAGGTAGGGCTGATCGATTACGGCGGGGTTACGGCGGTGGGCCGGTCGGTCAAGCAGTTCACGGAACAGTATGACCGTGGCTATTGGAACGGCGGCTCCCGGACGGCGGATGAGGCTTACGACCTCTTCTCCTTCGCCGTGCTGATGATCGCGGCCGCGCTGCCTGAGGCAAGGTTCCGCTCGCTGGCCGGAGGGCTGCCGCAGAACCGCGGCACGGAGGACCTGCTGGCCGCAGTCCAGGGCCATGCGGTCCTCGCTCCGGTGGCAGGCGTGCTGCGCAGTGCCTTGACCGGCAGATACACGTCCTCCCGGCAGATGCTCGCGGACTGGCGGGCGCGAAGCCTGACCCCGCCCCGGCGTACCGCGGAAGCGCTGGACTTCGGCTGGATTCCGTGGACCTTTGCCGTGTCGTTGATTTTGTTCGCGGCGACCGTTTACTTGGTCTTCCAGTAGTGTAATATACAGTAACGCCGGCAGGGCTGCAGGCTGCTGATGGAGAGGATGCAATGAGTCATGAGATCAGGGGCAGGTTGGCCCGCCCGGGTCGAGAAGTGGATCAGGAAGGAAGCGCTGCTTGCACCGGGGGACGGCGTAGTCGTAGCGGTATCGGGCGGGCCCGATTCCGTAGGGCTGCTCCATCTCCTCTTTGGGTTGTCCGCACGCTATGAATGGAGGCTGATCGTCGCGCACGTAAACCATGGTTTCCGGGCAGAGGAATCGGAGCGGGAAGCGGAGCTGGTGGCCCGGCATGCCGCACGGCTGGGGCTTGCGCTGCATACGGTCCGTCTCGATATGCCGTCGGTTCTGGCGGCTGGAGGGGAGAATCCCCAGGCCGCGGCCAGGGAGAGACGATACGCGTTTCTGCTGGATGTGGCCAGGCGCACAGGCGCCAGGCGGATCGCCACGGCCCATCATGCCGACGATCAGGCGGAGACCGTGCTGATGAGGATTCTGCGGGGGACGGGGCTCTCGGGACTGGCCGGGATCCCGCTTCGAAGAACAATCTCGGATGGTGTGGAACTTATCAGGCCTCTGCTGCGTATATACAAGTCAGAGATCGAAGCCTACTGCGAAGCCGAGGGCCTGGAGTACTGTACCGACAGCAGCAACCTGCAGGCCAAGTACACCCGCAATCAAGTGAGGCTCGAGCTGATGCCTTACCTCAAGCAGTACAACGACAAGCTCCCGGAGGCACTGGTCCGGCTCGCCGAGACGGCAGGCTCGGAAGACAGCTTTCTGGAGGAGCAGACGAGGCTGTTATACGAGGCGAACATAGGGCGCCGGGACGGGGCATATGTCTGGTCCGCCCGCTGGTTTGCCGGGGTACACATTGCTTTACAAAGGCGACTCATTAAACTAATATTAAGTTATCTTGCAGCGGATCGGAATTCCATGGATTTCCTTCACATTGAGAGTGTTCGCTTGGCCATACTGTCGGAAGAGCCTGTCAACTTCCGCCGTGAGGTCGTGCAGGACATTATGCTTGCCAGGGAATATGATCGAATCGCGGTACATACTATGGTGTTACCCCCTCGCGCTTATGTCCATGAGCTGGGAGAGGGGCTGCAGTCCTTTACGATTCCCGAGACGGGGGTGCGCATCGAACTGCAGCGTTTGGAAGGCGAAGACCCGGTAGCGGGAGAAGCCGCGACTTACACCGCCATTTTCGACGCGGAAGAACTCTTCCTTCCATTAATAGTGCGCAGCAGGCTCCCGGGCGACCGGATGCAGCCGCTCGGACTAAACGGAACGAAAAAGGTAAAAGATATGTTCATCGACGCGAAGGTGCCGCCGTCTCTACGGGAGAGAATTCCACTGATTACGGATGCAAGAGGAAACATCATCTGGGTACCCGGAGTGCGAACGTCCGCCATGGGCGCGGTCACCGCCAGTACCCGAAGCCGGCTGCGCCTGCGGCTGGTTATGCCAAATTAACCCAACTAAGTAGGAGGATCTCTCTTGCAAAACGACGTACTAGAAGTGCTTTACTCCGAGCAGCAGATTCAGGACAAGGTCAAAGAGATGGGCGAGCTCATCACCCGCGATTTCGAGGGGAAGAACCCGCTTGTCATTTGTGTCCTGAAAGGCGCATTCATCTTCATGGCCGACCTGGTGAAGCGGATTGACCTGCCGCTCGAGACGGATTTCATGGCCGTATCCTCGTATGGGGCATCGACCAAGTCATCCGGGGTCGTCAAAATCATCAAGGACCTGGATATCTCGGTGGAAGGACGCCATGTCCTCATCGTCGAGGATATTATCGACAGCGGTCTGACCCTCAGCTATCTGATCGATGTGCTCGAGCGCCGCAACGCACTTTCGACCACGATTGCCGCACTCTTTGACAAGCCGACCGGCCGTAAGGTCGATCTGGACGCGGATTACAAAGGCTTTGTGATCCCGGATGCCTTCGTTGTAGGCTATGGTCTCGACTACGGCGAGAAGTACCGCAACCTGCCGTTCGTAGGCATTTTGAAACCCGAAGTGTACTCCCACTAGCGCGGGCTTGGACAATTTGAGAACCCGAGACTTGCTGTGGTACAATATACAAAGCCGTTTGTTGAGAGGAGGTAGGGGATGAATCGCATCATTCGCAATACTGGTTTTTATCTGCTTATTTTCTTGGTCACCGTCGGAATCGTACACTTCATCAGCACGCAGAATGAACAGAAAGACACGATCAGCTATGGTAAGCTCCGGCAGGCCTTGATAGAAAAGAACGTAGACCAGATTATCGTGAAGTATGACGCTCAAACGTATTTGGTTCGGGGGAAATATAAAACTCCGCCTTCTGCGGACAAGTTGAATTTCGAGTCGCGGGCGCCGTATGAAGAAGAAATATTCCGTTTGATCGAGAACAGCGAGATCAACCCGGAGAACGTTTTCATCGAGAAAATGGAAGGGGACAATGTTTGGATCAGCTTCCTTACCTCCATTATCCCGTTCGTGATCATCTTCATCCTGTTCTTCTTCCTGTTGAATCAGGCTCAAGGTGGCGGCGGCAAGGTGATGAACTTTGGCAAGAGCCGTGCCCGTCTGTATAACGAAGAGAAGAAGCGGGTTACCTTTGAAGACGTTGCAGGGGCGGATGAAGAGAAACAGGAACTGGTTGAGGTTGTCGAATTCCTGAAAGACCCGCGCAAATTCGCTGCGGTCGGCGCCCGGATCCCCAAAGGCGTACTGCTCAACGGTCCTCCGGGAACGGGTAAGACGCTCCTGGCCAGAGCCGTTGCAGGTGAAGCAGGCGTGCCGTTCTTCTCGATCTCCGGTTCGGATTTCGTCGAGATGTTCGTCGGCGTCGGTGCCTCCCGTGTCCGCGATTTGTTTGAGAATGCGAAGAAGAATGCCCCTTGTATTATATTCATAGATGAGATTGATGCGGTCGGCCGTCAACGCGGCGCCGGTCTCGGCGGCGGGCATGATGAGCGTGAACAGACGCTCAACCAATTGCTCGTCGAGATGGACGGCTTCGGTGCGAACGAAGGCATCATTATCGTGGCGGCGACGAACCGCCCGGATATTCTTGACCCTGCGCTCCTGGCGTCCGGGACGCTTTGACCGTCAGATTACGGTCGACCGTCCGGATGTGAAGGGCCGCGAAGCGGTACTGAAGGTTCACGCGCGCAACAAGCCGCTGAACAAGGACGTTAAGCTCGACCAGCTGGCAAGATATACGACCGGTTTCACGGGAGCGGATCTCGAGAACCTGCTCAACGAAGCAGCGCTGATCGCCGCCCGCCGCAATCGCAAGGATATCTCCATGGAAGAGATCGACGAAGCGTTCGACCGCGTCATTGTCGGGACGCAGAAGAAATCCCGCATTATCTCCGAGAGAGAGAAGCGGATGGTGGCCTTCCACGAGGCGGGCCATACGATTGTAGGTGTGCACGTTGAGAATGCCGAGATGGTGCACAAGGTCACGATCATTCCGCGCGGCCGCGCCGGCGGCTACGTCATGATGCTTCCGAAGGAAGGCGAAGACCGGATGATGCAGACGAAATCGGAGCTGCTCGACAAGGTCACCGGTCTCTTGGCCGGACGCGTATCCGAGGAGCTGTTCATCGGCGAGATCGGTACCGGGGCCTACAGTGACTTCCAGCGGGCGACGGGCATTATCCGCCGGATGATCACGGAATTCGGGATGAGCGACAAGCTCGGACCGATGCAGTTCGGTACGACGCAGGGACAGGTATTCCTTGGACGGGACATCGGGCATGAGCAGAACTACAGTGATGCCATCGCTTACGAGATCGACCAAGAGATGCAGTCCATGATCCGTGCCTGCTACGACCGCGCCAAAGAAATTCTCTCCAAGTACAGTGATCAGGTGAAGCTGATCGCCGAGACGCTCATCGAGAAGGAGACGCTTGAGAAGGAGCAGATCCAGGAGCTGATCGATACCGGGAAGCTGGGCCCTGTGGGCAGCGAACCGGGCGTGAAGGCGGATGACCTCAAAGTGAACATTCAGGGACAGCCGGAGAACACCGGCAAGTCCGAGCTGGATCAGCTGTACGATAAGGACGAGAAGAAAGAAGAATAGCAGCACAGAAGACCGGAGCCCTGGGGGGCGGCCGGTCTTCTTTTTGTAATGAAGAGCCGGACGGAGACAACCGCGGAAGTTATTGCTTCGGATGCGGCTGAGGCTCAGAGGAGAGCCTAACGGGTAGCTGGAGAAGCACTGGGGAAGCGCAACTTTCCAGGAACTTGGGCAATAGGGACAATCGCTTCTTAAAGGGCAGGGAAACCCTGGTTTTTGTGGGTATTTGAGCATTGACAGGTGGGGATGGGTTGTGTAAATTAGGTGTAAATCTTTATACACCTTGTGAATCATTTCACGCGCTTGAAGAAAAGGAAGGTGCGTCATGGAAGCATTAGCGTTGGAGCGCAAAGCAGAACAGCAGCGGGAGCTCAAAGAGCGGATTGCCCAGCTGAAGAAAGAACGGAACGCCATCATACTCGCACACTATTATCAGCGGGACGAGATTCAGGAAGTCGCGGATTTTCGGGGGGATTCCTTCCTGCTGGCACAGAAAGCCGCTTCGACCGATGCCGAGGTTATCGTTTTCTGCGGAGTTCATTTCATGGGGGAAAGCGCAAAGATTCTTGCGCCGAACAAGACCGTACTCATTCCGGATGAGAGAGCCGGGTGCCCGATGGCCGACATGGTCAACGTCGACGGCCTCCGGGCACTAAAGAGACAGCATCCGAATGCGAAGGTCGTTGCTTATATCAACACGTCCGCCGAGGTCAAGTCGGAGACGGATATTTGCTGTACTTCGGCCAACGCCATCAAGGTGATCAATTCCGTGGATTCCGACGAGATTATCTGGGTACCGGACAAGAATCTCGGAGATTACGTATCGAAGTTTACCGACAAGAAGATGATCATCTGGGAAGGGTACTGCAATACCCACGATATGCTGACGGTGAAGGATGTCGAGGAGATGAAGCGGCTGCATCCGAACGCCCAGTTCGTCGTTCATCCGGAATGCCGTCCAGAGGTTGTTAAGATGGGAGACTTTGTAGGAAGTACAACCGCCATCATCAAGTACTGTAAGGAATCCGACTGCCAGGAATTTATCGTAGGGACGGAAGACGGAACCGGGTATCAGCTGCGGCTGGACAGCCCTGACAAGACGTTCCACTTTGCTACGAAGTTCCTTGTCTGCCCGAACATGAAAGTCAATAATCTCAAAAAAGTAGTGAAGTGCCTGGAAACCAATCAGCCGCAGATCTATGTGCCGCCGCATGTTGCTGATCAGGCCAGAGCATCCTTGGAGCGCATGCTGCAGGTCAAGTAGCATGCGCTGCTTTTCTTGAATTTGTTTATCTCAAAACAGGAACTCGAATAGACAGGTGGGAGCCGTGCTCATGATACCTCGTTATTTGGTGAATTTCGACGTGCGGGACCTTCCGCATGTACATACGGATGTCATTGTGATCGGCGCCGGCATCGCCGGTCTTTTTACCGCGCTGAAGGCGGCGGAGACCAAGCGGGTGCTCATGGTCACGAAGAAATCGCTGCTCGACAGCAATACGCGCTATGCCCAAGGGGGGATAGCGGCGGTCATCTCCGATGAGGATTCGCCTGCCTATCACCGCCAGGACACGCTGATCGCGGGGGCGGGTCTGTGCTCTTCGGCGGCTGTTGACGTATTGGTGCATGAAGGACCGAGCGGGGTCAAGGACCTGATCCGCATGGGCACCGAATTCGATATGGAGGACGGCCGCTATGCGTTAACCCAGGAGGGAGCGCACAGTCAGCGGCGTATTCTTCATGCACAGGGGGATGCGACCGGCGCGGAGATTGTTCGGGCACTCTCGGAGAAAGCCAAAGGGGACCCGAACATTGAAGTCTGGGATGATCATTTTGTCATTGATCTGATCACCGAAGGCAATGAATGCTTCGGTGCTCTGGTGCAGAAGCCGGACGGCCAGCGCGTCTTTGTCCGAGCGAACGCTACAGTGCTGTGCACAGGTGGTGCGGGACAGCTGTACCGTTACACAACGAATCCGGACATCGCCACGGGGGACGGGATTGCCATTGCTTACCGTGCCGGAGCCAATATTCGTGACGTCGAATTCGTGCAGTTTCATCCGACGGCCTTATGTTACCCGGGGGCGCCGCGCTTCCTGATCTCGGAAGCCGTCCGCGGCGAGGGTGCGGTGCTCCGCAATATCAATGGAGAGCGCTTCATGGAACGCTACCATCCGCAGCTGGAGCTGGCACCGCGGGATATCGTGGCCCGGGCCATTGTCAGCGAGATGGAAGCAACCAAATCGACGTTTGTGTATATCGACTTTACGCATGAATCGGAAGAAACGGTGAAGAACCGCTTCCCTACCATTTACGAAGTTTGCCTGAGCCATGGTCTCGACTTGTCCTCGGACTGGATTCCGGTGGCTCCTGCCGCTCATTATATGATGGGCGGGGTGGAGACGGATCTCTATGGGGAGACGAACGTGAAGCGCCTCTTTGCCTGCGGAGAAGTATCTTCCACAGGGGTTCATGGCGCGAACCGGCTGGCGAGCAATTCGCTTTCGGAGGCCATCGTATTCGGGCGCCGGATCGTAGAGCGGATTCTGGACATGCCCCGCAGCGAAGTGCTTCCGGACGTAAGGGAGACGGAGCGTGCAACGGGCAGCCCAATCCAGCCTGTCGTCGAGAAGAGATTGAAGCTGCAGAAGCTGATGGTCCGCTATGCGGGTCTCAAGCGCAGTGCCAAAGGGCTGCAGAAGGGGTATGACGAGCTGAAACGCCATGTATCTCTCTTCGACAGCTGCCTCTCCAAGCGACAGGAGTTCGAGTTCGCCAATCTGCTCATCTGCTCTCTGCTTACGACTCAGGCGGCTCTGATTAGAGAGGAAAGCCGCGGGGGACACTACCGGGAAGATTTCCCGGAACGAGACGATCTCGTCTGGCGCAAGCACACGGTGTTCAACCGGGTGAACGGTATAACGGAAGGACGGAATGACGATGTATGAGCTGACGGGTTCCCAGCTGGAGCAGAGCCTCCGGCTGTGGCTGGAGGAAGACATCGGGATGGGCGACGTCACGACGATGACCACCATCTCCGCCGATTCAACGGCTAAAGGGATTATTCATGTGAAGGATGCCGGCATTGTGGCGGGCCTTCCGGTAGCCCAGGCGGTTTTCGCTATGGTTGACCCTTCGCTGCGCTTTGAAGCCAAAGCGGCCGAAGGCCAGCAGGTCGAATACGGTACGGTTCTGGCCGAGGTAACCGGCAGTACGCGCAGTATCCTGCTGGGGGAGCGTCTGGCGCTGAATCTGCTGCAGCGGATGTCGGGCATTGCGACGCGTACCCGCCAGTATGTGGACAGGCTGGAGGGGCTGCCTACCAGACTGGTGGATACCCGCAAGACGACACCGGGGCACCGGATGCTGGAGAAGTATGCGGTCCGGGTGGGCGGCGGATATAATCACCGCTTCGGCTTGTATGATGCCGTAATGATCAAGGACAATCATATCAAGGGGGCGGGTGGCATTGCGAAGGCGATCCAGGCTGCGCGTGCCCAAATCCCGCACACCATGAAGATTGAAGTGGAAGTCGAGAATTTTGAGCAGCTTGAAGAGGCACTCGGGGCCCGTCCGGATATCGTCATGCTGGATAACATGAGCACGGAGCAGATGAAGCAGGCTGTTCAGCGAATGAAACAGGAGGCGCCGCATATCATGATAGAAGCCTCGGGAAGCGTGACGCTCGATACGTTGCGCGGCATTGCCGAGACAGGTGTGGACGTGATCTCCGTAGGCCGGCTCACTTATTCCGTACAGGCGCTGGACATCTCTCTGGATCTCAATGAGCAGAAGGAGGCGCGTCCATGATACTTGTGGTCGATGTGGGGAATACGAATATCGTACTGGGCATCTACGAAGGAAAGCAGCTTCGCCATGACTGGCGGATTTCCACGAACCGCTCGGCGACAGCCGATGAGTACGGCATCATTTTGTACAATCTGTTCCAGCATGCGGGGATTTCGCTGCAGCAGATCGAAGGGGTCATCATCTCTTCGGTCGTGCCGCCGCTGATGTTTGTGCTGGAACAATTATGTTTAAAATACGTAAAGAAAACGCCGCTCGTCGTGGGACCCGGGATCAAGACCGGGCTCAACATCCGGTATGAGAACCCGCGCGAGGTCGGCGCAGACCGGATCGTTAATGCCGTGGCGGCCATCGAGCTGTATGGCACTCCCTGTATCGTGGTGGACTTCGGAACGGCCACGACCTTCGATTATATCGACGAGCAGGGGCAGTACGTGGGCGGAGCCGTTGCCCCGGGCATCGGCATCTCGACGGAGGCGCTCTACCAGCGGGCGGCGAAGCTGCCGCGCATTGAGCTTGTCAAGCCGAAGAGCGTTGTCGGCAGGAATACCGTGGCTTCCATGCAGGCTGGCATCATTTACGGCTTTGCCGGCCAGGTGGACGGGATTGTCGACCGCATCAAGCAGGAATTCAGCGTGGAGCCGAGCGTGATTGCAACGGGGGGACTGGCGGAGCTGATTTCGGGGGAATCCCGGACAATCCAGACCGTGAACCCGCTCCTTACGCTTCAGGGACTGCAGATTATTTACGAACGCAACAAGAATTAATCGAGGCGCACAGGCGGCGTCAAGACTGAACGATAAAGGAGTCCTTCCTATGCAGGATTATTTGATTAGAGCGACCGCGTATGACGGCAAGGTGCGTGCTTTTGCGGTACATACGCGCGGCATTGTGGAAGAGCTGCGCCAGCGCCATCAGATGACTCCCACGGCCACGGCCGCGCTTGGACGCACCGTGTCGGCAGCCCTGATGATGGGGGCGATGCTCAAGGGCGAAGAGAAGCTGACGGTTCAGATTAAAGGCGGCGGGCCGATCGGGCAGATCGTCGTGGATGCCAACGCTCACGGCGAAGTGCGCGGTTACGTCGACAACCCGGAAGTGGACCTGCCCCTCAACGAGATCGGCAAGCTGGATGTCAGAGGGGCCGTGGGAACGGACGGATTCCTCTATGTTATCAAGGACCTCGGTCTCAAGGAGCCTTACCGCGGCAGCGTACCGATCGTCTCCGGGGAGCTCGGCGAAGACTTTACCTACTATTTCGCCAAGAGTGAGCAGACGAATTCGGCGGTTGCCCTCGGCGTGCTGATCGACGTCGATTATACCGTCAAGACGGCGGGCGGCTTCATCATCCAGCTCCTTCCTGGATTGTCGGACGAGGAAATCACCCAGATTGAGAAGGAGCTGAACGCGCTGCCTCCGATCACCAAAGCATTGGACCGGGGGGATACGCTCGAGCAGATCCTGACCACGCTGCTCCCGGGCGCTTCCATTCTGGAGCGCAGGGACGACATCCGCTTCCAGTGCAAGTGTTCCCGGGAGCGGGTCGAACAGACTTTGATTTCCCTTGGCCGCAGCGAACTGCAGACGATTCTGGACGAAGACGGGCAGGCGGAGGTCTCCTGCCATTTCTGCAACGAGAAGTATGCTTTTACCGGAGAAGACCTTAAGGGATTAATCGCAGCGCTGTAAACCGGGAAGCGGACGAACAAGCAGGACGGCGGAAACGGGCCGTCCGAACATAGATGCGTGATCATACGGGGAGAAAAGGGCATGCGAAACCTGAAAGTATTGTGGGCTACGATCGCTGTGTTGCTGATCGCCGTTGTTATCCTCTCCTCTGTATTGACGGCCCATTATGTAGGCTTACTCCATTCCAATCCGAATCCGAAACAACCGAAGCAGGCCGATCCAACGCGAACCGTCGCCACCATCGGGGAACATGTTATCACACAGCAGGACCTGGAAGATCAGCTTCTCCACAAGCATGGCCGGGAGCTGCTGGACCACATGATCGACCAGTACGTCATCCGCAGGGAAGCGGAGGTACAGGGGGTTCTAGTAAGCGATAGCGAAGTGCAGCAGGAAATTTTGCGGATGCAGCAGGGTTACGATAGCGAGAGTGCGTTTTGGGAGTCGATGAAAGAGCAGCTCGGACTGACACGGGAAGAGCTTATCGCGGATACAGAGAACAGGCTGCTGGCGGAGAAAATGACGATCCGCGGCATTCAGGTGAGTGACGCGGAAGTGGATGCCTATATGCAGGCGCATGAGGAGGAATTCCGCCCGCGCCTCATGCTGAAGCTGCAGCAGATCGTTTCCGCAAGCAGGGAACAGGCACAGAAGGCGGCGGCGGAGCTGGCGAAGGGGGCGGACTTCGGCCAGGTGGCGAGGGACCGGTCGCTGGATGATGCCACCCGCGGCAGCGGCGGGGAGCTCGGCTGGATTGAAGAGGGCGACCCCTTCGTTCCCGCTGCGGTGATGAAGGCGGCGAAGCCGCTCAGGAAAGGCGAAGTCTCCAAGCCCGTCGAATGGGAAGGGCAGTACGTCCTGGTGAAAGTGCAGGACCGCAAAGAACTTTCCAAGGGGTCTCCCCAGGAGATTCGTGAGCAGGTACGCAAAGAAATTGCATTGAGTCAGGCTCCTCCGATCAAACAAACCGTAAGCAGACTGCGGGACAAGTGGAAGGTGCAGGTGCAGGAGGGGTTCTGATGCTTGCGCTTGCTCACTTGCGTATTGACAAGGTTCTCTCCGGTTTGATAAGATGGCAGTATTATACCTAGCAATTTACTCGGATATTTTAGAGGACTTTTTGTGATCTTGAGGAGGAGAACCGAATGGCCAGACTAGTTCAAAACATCACGCAACTGATTGGGGATACGCCGCTCGTGAAGCTGAACCGCGTCGTACCGGAAGGCAGCGCGGAAGTGTACGTGAAGTTGGAGTTCCAGAACCCGGGCGCCAGCGTAAAAGACCGGATTGCCATCTCCATGATCAACGTAGCGGAGCAGGAAGGCATCATCAAACCGGGCGATACGATCGTTGAACCGACCAGCGGCAACACAGGGATCGGTCTGGCCATGGTGGCTGCTGCCAAAGGATACAAAGCAATTCTCGTTATGCCGGAGACCATGTCCATGGAGCGCCGGAACCTGCTTCGCGCTTATGGCGCCCAGCTGGTGCTGACCCCGGGAGCTGAAGGCATGAAGGGCGCGATCAAGCGTGCCGAAGAGATTCTGGCCGAGAACCCTGGCTATTTCATGCCGCAGCAGTTCAAGAACCAGGCGAACGTGAAAGTCCACCTCGAGACGACAGGCCCTGAGATCGTGGAAGCGATCAAAGAACACGATGGCCAGCTGGATGCGTTCATCGCGGGGATCGGAACAGGCGGAACGATCACGGGTGCCGGCACGGTGCTCAAAGAGAACTTCCCTGGCATCAAGGTCTACGCGGTAGAGCCATCCGCTTCGCCGGTTCTCTCCGGCGGCAAGCCGGGTCCTCACAAGATTCAGGGCATCGGCGCCGGCTTCGTGCCGGATATCCTGAATACGAATATCTATGACGGTATCATTGCGGTAGATAACGAGGATGCATTCGAAACCTCCCGCCGTGTGGCGAAGGAAGAAGGTATTCTGGGCGGGATCTCTTCCGGTGCGGCCATCTTCGCGGCATTGAAGGTAGCCAAGGAGCTTGGCGCAGGCAAGCGTGTTGTCGCCGTGGTACCATCCAACGGCGAGCGCTATCTGTCCACGCCGCTCTACCAATTCGAAGATCAATAATATTTTAAGAGAAGGGTCTGCTCTCCGGTGGAGCAGGCCCTTTTTTTCATGGGCGTTTTCAAGTATACTTAACCCAACATCTTGGTAACGTGGAAACGGAGGCGCAGCGGAATGATTCTCACATCTTTGGAGCAGTGGCAGCAGTGGGCGGGAGCCTACACCGTGCTTCCTTACATCCGCAGGTATGCACTCGAAGAAACCCGTCCGGCGTCATGGCTTGGGGCTTGGGAGCAGGCGGCTCCCGGCTCCTTCGTGCTCGAGAGCGGCAAGGGGGGACGGTATACGTTCCTGGGCCTGCAGCCCCGCTCGGAGATCCGGGGAAGAGGACTTGATATGGTCATCTCGGGACCGGAAGGGGTGGTGGAGCGGGGCAGTCTGCCGCCGCTCGAAGCGGTCAAACGGTGGATGGCTCCCTACAGGGCTCCTTACGTGGACGGCGCACCCAAATGGACCGGGGGCTGCGTAGGCTTTTGGGGGTATGATGTGATCCGTACGATTGAGCGTCTGCCCGTACAGGCTGCCGCGGACCTGCCCCTGCCGGATTATGCCTTCGTCCGGGTGGACGAGCTGTGGATCATCGATCACCAGCAGAGTGAGCTGTTCTGCGCGGTGTCGGTGTACGCACCGGATCAGGGTGATCAGGAGCTCCTGAACCGGAAGTACGCAGAAGCGGCTGCGTCGGCCGAGCGGATGTACGAGCTGTGGAACGGACTCATGGCCTCCAATCAAGATCAGGCTCTGGCAGGCGAGCTCGCGGAGAAGAAGGAGCGGATGAGCCGGGATCTTCTGCAGATCGATGTGGATGCGATTCCCGGCATCCAGGCCGATTTTCCCCGCGAAGCTTATGTGGAGGCTGTCCGCCGGATTCGGGATTACATCGGGGCCGGCGATGTGTTCCAGGTGAATCTGTCCGTGCGCCAGCATAAGAAGCTCGAGTCCACGCCTGAAGAGATCTACGAGTGGCTCCGCCTGGTGAATCCGTCGCCGTATATGGGCATGCTGCGCTTCGCCGACTTCCAGCTCGTCTCCGGCTCTCCGGAGCTGCTGGTTCAGCTCGAGCGGGGAACGGTGCGCACGCGTCCGATTGCGGGAACGCGCCCACGGGGGGCCAGCCCGGAGGAAGACCGTCGCCTCGCTGATGAGCTGATTCATCATGAGAAGGAACGGGCTGAGCATATCATGCTCGTGGATCTGGAGCGTAACGACCTGGGCAGGATCTCCAAGTACGGGACGGTCCGGGTATCGGATTTTATGGTGATCGAGTATTACTCTCATGTGATGCATATTGTCTCTGAGGTCGAAGGTGAACTGGCTCAGGGCAAGGATGCGTTCGACGTCATTGGGGCGGCCTTCCCGGGAGGAACCATCACGGGGGCGCCGAAGATTCGCACCATGGAGATTATCGAGGAATTGGAACCCGTGCGCCGGGGCCCTTATACGGGGTCCATTGGGTGGATTGACTATAACGGCGATATGGAATTTAATATTATTATACGAACCTTGGTTGTAGCGGAAGGTACCGGTTATGTGCAGGCGGGAGCAGGCATCGTGATCGATTCGATTCCGGAAAAAGAATATATGGAGTCCATCAACAAAGCCAAAGCGATGTGGAAAGCGATCCAATACAGTGAAGCGGAGCCGGTAGCCCGCAGGAGGGGTTAAGCGATGATTCTGGTAATCGACAATTACGACTCGTTTACGTACAACCTGGTGCAGTATTTGGGAGAGCTTGGGGAACAGGTGGAAGTCCGCCGCAATGATGAGATTGATCTCGCTGGGATCGAAGCGCTGAATCCCGATCATCTGCTGATCTCACCCGGTCCCTGCACGCCCAATGAAGCGGGGATTTCGCTCAGTCTGATCGAGCACTTCAAGGGGCGCATTCCGATTCTCGGCGTCTGCCTCGGACATCAGTCGATCGGACAAGTCTTCGGCGGCGATGTGGTCCGGGCGGAGAAGCTGATGCACGGCAAGACATCGGAGATTTTCCATGACGGCAAATCCGTGTTCGAAGGTCTGCCTTCCCCATTTATCGCTACAAGATATCACTCTCTGATCGTCAAGCGGGAGACGCTTCCTGACTGTCTGGAGATTACAGCCGAGACGGCCGAAGGAGAGATCATGGGCCTGCGGCACAAGGAGTATCCGATCGAAGGCGTTCAGTTCCATCCGGAGTCGATCATCACGGACCATGGTCATCAGATGCTGCGCAACTTCCTGAAGTCGTCCGCGGGAGAACGCGTGTGAAGATCGATCTGAACGGACAGCTCATAGAAGAAGGACAGGCCGTGGTCTCTGTATACGACCACGGTTTTCTTTACGGCATGGGCCTGTTCGAGACCTTCCGCACCTACGGCGGCCGTCCTTTCCTGCTCGAATGGCATCTGGAGCGGCTGGCGGCCGGCTGTGCGGAGCTTGATATGGCCTTCGTGCCGGACCCTGGGGGACTGCGGCGGCGGATCGCCCGGATCCTGGAAGACAGCGGTCTGGAAGATGCGTATTTCCGGTACACGGTCACGGCGGGCAGCGGTGCGCTCGGTCTGCCCGCAGAGCCGTACGGGCAGCTGACCGAAGTGCTGTACGCCAAGCCGCTGCCTCCTGCCGATCCGGAGGTATACCGGAGCGGCCGGGGACTTCAGCGGCTAGCCCTGCCCCGGAGCACACCGGAAGGGCGGACTCGGCTGAAGTCGCTTCACTATATGAACAACATCCTTGCGAAGCAGGAGATGAGGAAGTATCCGTGGGCGCGGAGTGCGGAAGGGCTGTTCCTGGACGGCCAGGGACGATTATGCGAAGGCATTGTCAGCAATGTCTTTTTTGTACGTAAGGGTGCAATCCATACGCCTGCGCCGGAGACCGGGCTCCTCTGCGGCATTACCCGCCGTTTCGTGCTCTCGCTTGCCGGGGAGCTTGGGATACCGGTCCATGAAGGGTTTTACGATTGGGAAGATCTGCAGCAGGCGGACGAGGCATTCCTTACGAATTCGATCCAGGAGATTGTCCCGGTCACCGTTCTATGGGACGGGCAGGGCGGGCAGTCCGGGATCGGCGGCGGCTGCATCGGACCGGTGACGGAGAGGCTGCTTCTGGCATACCGCCAAGCCGCCGTTGGAGAGCAAATGAAGCGATAGGCAGAAGGCTAGAGGAGTGTGAAAAGGCATCATGGAGACTTCAGAGCGTGGACGCAGCAGCGATACAACATCCGTCTTGGAGCGTGAATTTCCGGGCAGGGATAAGCGTACCCTTATTATGGGAATCCTGAATGTCACCCCGGATTCGTTCTCGGACGGGGGACGGTATATCGACCCGGCGTCTGCCGTGGAACGGGCGAAGCAGATGCTGGAAGAAGGAGCCGATATCCTGGATATCGGCGGCGAGTCGACAAGACCCGGCTTCGCACCGGTTCCGCTGGAGGAAGAGCTGCGGCGTGTGCTGCCTGCCATTCGTGCAATCCGGGAGGCGGGCATTAAGGTTCCTATCTCCATTGATACATACAAGGCGGAGACGGCCCGGCAGGCTTTGGAGGCCGGGGCCACTTGGCTTAATGATATTTGGGGCCTCCAAAGGGATGAGGCTATGGCCCGGGTAGCCGCCGAATATGCGGCTCCTATCGTGCTGATGCATAATCGGACCGAGCCGGTGTATGCTAACTTTATCCAGGACGTAGTGGACGATCTGCAGCGGACCGTGGAACGGGCGAGGGCCGCAGGGATTGCGGAGGAGCAGATCATTCTCGATCCGGGGATCGGTTTTGCCAAGACGTACGAGCAGAACCTTCAGCTGATGAACCACCTGGAGCGTATTGTCGGGCTCGGCTTTCCGGTGCTTCTCGGCACGTCGCGCAAGCGGATGATCCACCAGACGCTGCAGCTTCCACCGCACGACGTAGTGGAAGGAACCGCTGCTACGGTCGCCCTTGGGGTTGCCCAAGGCTGCCGGATTATGCGGGTGCATGATGTACGTGCCATGCGCCGGGTGGCGGATATGACCGATGCAATCATCAGGCAGAGATAAGCAGCCGGGGCTGCAGAGTTTCCTGTGAAGGGGGAGAAGGGATGGACCGGATCGTGATGAAGGGGATGGCCTTTTATGGCTATCATGGAGTATTTCCGGAAGAAAACAAGCTCGGGGCGCGCTATCATGTGGATACAGAGCTGTATATGGCTCTGGATCAACCGGGGCGCTCGGATGCCTTGGAGGATACCGTGAATTACGCTGCCGTACATGATACCATCAAGGGGATCGTGGAGGGCGAGACCTTCAAATTAATCGAGGCGCTCGCGGAGCGTATTGCATCCGAGGTGCTTCGAACTTATACTAGTATAAATGAAATTACCGTGCGCGTGCAGAAACCGCACCCGCCGGCCCCCATCCATTTTGAAGGTGTTACCGTGGAGATTCACAGAAAGCGGGCATAGATGATGAACGAAGAGAAGGCGGATATACATTCGCAGGAAGATCTGGCGGTGGCTTATATCGGCCTCGGCTCCAACCTGGGCGACCGGGAGCAGTACCTGAAGGAGGCGCTCCGCATGCTGGAAGAGCATCCGGAGATCCGCATCCTCGGCTTGTCCTCCTTCTATGAGACGGATCCGGTCGGCTATGTCGATCAGGACCCGTTCCTGAACATGGTGGCGGCAGTCGGAACGACGCTGTCGCCGGAGGATTTGTTTGCGCAGATGCTGGGTGCCGAGCAGCACCTGGGGCGCAAGCGGGAGGTGCGATGGGGGCCAAGAACCATCGATCTCGATCTGTTGCTCTACGGAAGCCGCACTCAAGAGGATCCCCGTCTGATTCTGCCGCATCCCCGCATGATGGAACGTGCCTTCGTGCTCATTCCGCTCATCGAGGTGATGAAGGCTCAGAATCCGCAGCAGGCAGGGGCCCTCGAAGATCATCTTCGGCGGCTTTCAGGAAAGGAAGGCGTTACGTTATGGAAAAGAATGCAGTAGCCCAGCGCATCCGCGCTTTTCGCAAATTGAAAGGTTTCACTCAGAATGAGCTGGCGGACCGGCTGGATGTGTCCATTGCCATCCTCGGCTCCATCGAACGCGGTACCCGTAAACCCGACCCCAAGATTATACGCAAAATATCCGACGCGCTCGGCATCGAGCCGGAAGAACTGATGGCGGCATCCGGAAGTTCCTCCCGCCACAGCTCGTGAGCCGCGCCTTCGGCAACGAAAGAGTGTGAACGCATATGCTTACCATAGGCGGGGTTACAGCCCCGAACAAAGTAGTCCTTGCACCGATGGCCGGTGTCTGTAATCCGGCTTTCCGTTTGATCGCCAAAGAATTCGGCTGCGGCTTGGTCTGTGCCGAGATGGTCAGCGACAAGGCAATTCTTCACGGCAACCACCGTACGCTCGAGATGCTCTATGTGGATGAGCGGGAGAAGCCGCTGTCCCTGCAGATCTTCGGCGGGGATACGGAGACGCTGGTGGAGGCGGCCAAGTATGTCGACCAGCACACCAATGCGGATATCATCGATATCAACATGGGCTGTCCCGTACCTAAGATCACCAAGTGCGATGCCGGAGCCCGCTGGCTGCTTGATCCCGGTAAGATCGAACAGATGGTCTCTACGGTCTCCAAGGCCGTATCGAAGCCGCTGACTGTCAAGATGCGCATCGGCTGGGATGACGATCACGTGTACGCCGTCCAGAACGCCAAAGCGGTGGAGAACGGCGGCGGGGCGGCCGTGGCCGTGCATGGCCGTACGCGGGTTCAGATGTATACCGGCCACGCGAACTGGGATATCATTAAGGAAGTCAAAGAGTCCGTCTCCATTCCGGTGATCGGCAATGGAGATGTCTTTACGCCGGAGGACGCCAAGCGCATGCTGGATACGACCGGCGTCGATGGCGTAATGATCGGACGGGCGGCACTGGGCAACCCTTGGATGCTGTACCGCACCATTCAGTATCTCACCAACGGGGAGCTTCCTCCAGAGCCTAGTCCTCACGAGAAGATCCAGATTGCCATTCTTCACCTGGACCGCCTGACGGCATTGAAGGGCGAGGCGGTGGCTGTGAAGGAGATGCGCAAGCATCTCGCCTGGTATCTCAAGGGTCTTCGCGGCGGAGCCCGCGTCAAGGATGCGATCATGGAACAGACCAAGCGCGATGCGATGATCGAGCTGCTGAATGACTATATTTCCAACCTGGATGAGCCTGAGATTGCGGCGCAATAGCAGGAATTGGGAGCGAAATGGCTTACATTGACATTTGATGGGGCTTGAAATATAATCAGTCAATAGTCTTTGGCGAACTCGCTTTTTCCCGCAGGTCCATGCATGGATCTGCAGTTCATTCATATACCTTATTAACAGTGAATTCATAACGGATGAGCTCGAATATGAAAATCTTTCACACGACGGGAGATATGTAGCAATGAGCGAAAAAGAAGTCATTCTCACGCAGGAAGGTTTGAAAAAGCTCGAGGAAGAGCTGGAGCATCTCAAATCGGTGAAACGCCGTGAAGTGGCGGAGCGGATCAAGATCGCCATCGGCTACGGAGATATCAGCGAGAACTCCGAGTACGAAGATGCGAAGAATGAGCAGGCCTTTGTGGAAGGACGGATCATCACGCTCGAGAAGATGCTGCGTAACGCCCGCATTATCAACAGCGATGAAGTCGATACCGATACCGTAGGCGTTGGGTCCATCGTAATTCTGAAGGACCTGGAGTTCGGCGATATCGTGGAATATTCGATTGTGGGTACAGCGGAGTCCGACCCGTTCCAGAACAAGATTTCCAATGAAAGCCCTGTGGGCAAGGCCATTCTCGGCAAACGCAAAGGCTCCGTAGTGGATGTCAACGTACCTGCCGGTGTGATTCAATACGAGATCCTCGAAATCAAGAAGTAATCATTTGGCAGCAAAAAGCTTCCTCTGGAGGCTTTTTTGTACTATCAGAAGGAAGATAATCAAGGAGTTGTAAACATGAGTGTTGAACTGGAATTGAACGAACTGCTTCAAATTCGACGCGGCAAGCTGGACGAGCTGAGATCTATGGGAATCGATCCGTTCGGTCAAAAGTACGAAAGAACACACCACGCCGCCGAGATTACCAAGGCCTATGAAGAGAAGTCCAAAGAAGAACTGGACGAGCTCAAGGCAGAGGTCAGCATTGCCGGCCGGATTATGCAGAAGCGGGAGATGGGGAAGGCCGGATTTGCCCACCTGCAGGACATTACAGGTAAGATCCAGATCTATGTGCGTGCGGACGCTGTAGGGGAGACTCCTTACAAAGCCTATGACCTGCTCGACATCGGGGATATTATCGGTATTCGGGGAACGGTATTCAAGACGAAGACGGGAGAGCTTTCCGTGAAGGCCTCTTCTGTCGTCGTTCTTTCCAAATCGCTGCTTCCTCTGCCGGAGAAGTACCATGGCTTGAAGGACGTGGAGCTTCGTTACCGCCAGCGCTACGTCGACCTGATTATGAATCAGGATGTTCAGCAGACGTTCATCGCCCGTTCGAAGATCATTCAATCGATGCGCCGCTACCTGGATGCCCTCGGCTATCTTGAGGTGGAGACGCCTACTCTGCATGCGATTGCCGGCGGTGCTGCCGCCCGTCCGTTCATTACGCATCATAATGCGCTGGATATGCAGTTGTATATGCGTATTGCCATCGAGCTGCACCTGAAGCGCCTGATTGTCGGCGGCATGGAGAAGGTGTATGAGATCGGCCGTGTTTACCGTAATGAGGGAATTTCCACGCGTCACAATCCGGAATTCACGATGATTGAGCTGTATGAGGCGTATGCCGATTATAAGGATATCATGAAGCTGACGGAGGAAATGATCGCGCATATCGCTCAGGAAGTGCTCGGCACTACAACGATTATGTACCAGGGCCATGAGGTCAACCTGGCTCCACAGTGGCGCCGTGTGACGATGGTCGATGCGATTAAGGAAGTGGTAGGCGTTGATTTCAGCGTGCAGATGAGCGACGAGGAAGCACACCGTCTGGCCAAAGAGCATAAGGTTCCTGTAGAGCCTACCATGACCTTCGGCCATATTGTGAACCAGTTCTTCGAGACGTTCGTCGAGGAGACACTGATTCAGCCGACGTTCATCACGGGTCATCCGGTGGCAATCTCACCATTGGCCAAAAAGAGTGACGCCGATCCGCGTTTCACGGACCGCTTCGAGCTCTTTATCGTGGCGCGTGAGCATGCGAATGCCTTCACGGAGCTGAACGATCCGATCGACCAGCGGGAGCGTTTTGCCGCGCAGCTTGTGGAACGCGAGCAGGGCAATGACGAGGCGCATGAGATGGATGAAGATTTCGTCCGTGCCCTGGAATACGGTATGCCGCCTACAGGCGGACTTGGCATCGGCATCGACCGGCTGGTCATGCTGCTTACAGATGCCCCGTCGATTCGCGACGTACTGCTCTTCCCTCTGATGCGTGAGCGTCAGGGAGAATAACGGAGTTACCGGAAGGCGCCCCTGGAATGGGGCGCTTTTTTATTTGATTTCAGAAGTAAGCCTGGGGGGCTTGCTTTTTAACCCGCCGTCATGCTATATTACTTCTTGTCGCTTTCGAGCGTATACTTCAAGGACAAGCAGTGCGGGTTCTACCAGTTATCGGTGAACCGGCTCGAAAAAATAACTGCTTGACTTTAAAGCGCTTGATGTGATAGGATGTAAAAGTTGCTTCCGAGATACAAGTAAGCTGATCGGAGCACTAAGAATTGAATTGCCCTTTGAAAACTGAACAACGAGTGAGTGTTAAATACAGAGACTCAGCGATGAGTTTCTGCCAAGCTTCAAAATGAGTCATCAGCTTTTCTTTAATGGAGAGTTTGATCCTGGCTCAGGACGAACGCTGGCGGCGTGCCTAATACATGCAAGTCGAGCGGAGCACTTCGGTGCTTAGCGGCGGACGGGTGAGTAACACGTAGGCAACCTGCCTGTAAGATCGGGATAACTACCGGAAACGGTAGCTAAGACCGGATAGCTGGTTTCGGTGCATGCCGGAATCATGAAACACGGGGCAACCTGTGGCTTACGGATGGGCCTGCGGCGCATTAGCTAGTTGGCGGGGTAACGGCCCACCAAGGCGACGATGCGTAGCCGACCTGAGAGGGTGATCGGCCACACTGGGACTGAGACACGGCCCAGACTCCTACGGGAGGCAGCAGTAGGGAATCTTCCGCAATGGGCGCAAGCCTGACGGAGCAACGCCGCGTGAGTGATGAAGGTTTTCGGATCGTAAAGCTCTGTTGCCAGGGAAGAACGTCGTGGAGAGTAACTGCTCTGCGAATGACGGTACCTGAGAAGAAAGCCCCGGCTAACTACGTGCCAGCAGCCGCGGTAATACGTAGGGGGCAAGCGTTGTCCGGAATTATTGGGCGTAAAGCGCGCGCAGGCGGTCTTTTAAGTCTGGTGTTTAAGCCCGGGGCTCAACCCCGGTTCGCACCGGAAACTGGAAGACTTGAGTGCAGGAGAGGAAAGCGGAATTCCACGTGTAGCGGTGAAATGCGTAGAGATGTGGAGGAACACCAGTGGCGAAGGCGGCTTTCTGGACTGTAACTGACGCTGAGGCGCGAAAGCGTGGGGAGCAAACAGGATTAGATACCCTGGTAGTCCACGCCGTAAACGATGAGTGCTAGGTGTTAGGGGTTTCGATACCCTTGGTGCCGAAGTAAACACAATAAGCACTCCGCCTGGGGAGTACGCTCGCAAGAGTGAAACTCAAAGGAATTGACGGGGACCCGCACAAGCAGTGGAGTATGTGGTTTAATTCGAAGCAACGCGAAGAACCTTACCAGGTCTTGACATCCCTCTGAAAGCCCTAGAGATAGGGTCCTCCTTCGGGACAGAGGTGACAGGTGGTGCATGGTTGTCGTCAGCTCGTGTCGTGAGATGTTGGGTTAAGTCCCGCAACGAGCGCAACCCTTGACTTTAGTTGCCAGCATTGAGTTGGGCACTCTAGAGTGACTGCCGGTGACAAACCGGAGGAAGGTGGGGATGACGTCAAATCATCATGCCCCTTATGACCTGGGCTACACACGTACTACAATGGCCGGTACAACGGGAAGCGAAGTCGCGAGATGGAGCGAATCCTTAGAAGCCGGTCTCAGTTCGGATTGCAGGCTGCAACTCGCCTGCATGAAGTCGGAATTGCTAGTAATCGCGGATCAGCATGCCGCGGTGAATACGTTCCCGGGTCTTGTACACACCGCCCGTCACACCACGAGAGTTTACAACACCCGAAGCCGGTGGGGTAACCCGCAAGGGGGCCAGCCGTCGAAGGTGGGGTAGATGATTGGGGTGAAGTCGTAACAAGGTAGCCGTATCGGAAGGTGCGGCTGGATCACCTCCTTTCTATGGAGTCCATGTCACCTGCAGGGTGGCGGACAAATCTTATAGCAGCCCTTGAGCTGCGGACACTCACTCGTGTTCAGTTTTGAAAGGTGCAATGCCTTTCAAACTTGGCTAGGCTGTCAAAAGCTGATACTTGTATCGGCCGCGGCGCCATGCTAAGATAACGTTCCTGCCAGTGAAACGGCGGTGAACATGGTTTGTTCCTTGAAAACTGGATAGCGAAACAAAGCAAATAAAGCTGAAACATCCAATGTTTCGAATAGCGATTAGGTTAAGCTATTAAGAGCACACGGAGGATGCCTAGGCACCAGGAGCCGAAGAAAGGGATCGTGGCGAACAACGATAATGCCTCGGGGAGCCGTAAGCAGGCTTTGATCCGGGGATGTCCGAATGGGGAAACCCCACATGTGGTAATTCGCATGTACCATGCAGTGAATACATAGCTGCATTGGAGGCAGACGAGGGGAACTGAAACATCTAAGTACCCTCAGGAAAAGAAAACAATAGTGATTCCGTCAGTAGCGGCGAGCGAAAGCGGAACAGCCCAAACCAAGGAGCTTGCTCCTTGGGGTTGTAGGACGTCAATGTGGGTTAAGCAGAGTAGGCGAACAGGTCTGGAAAGGCCGGCCAGAGTGGGTAAAAGCCCCGTAACTGAAATTCTGCGAACATCCTAGACGGATCCTGAGTACCGCGAGACACGTGAAACCTCGTGGGAAACCGGCAGGACCATCTGCCAAGGCTAAATACTCCCTGGTGACCGATAGTGAAGCAGTACCGTGAGGGAAAGGTGAAAAGAACCGCGGGAGCGGAGTGAAAAAGAACCTGAAACCGTGTGCTTACAAGAAGTCAGAGCCCGTTAATGGGTGATGGCGTGCCTTTTGTAGAATGAACCGGCGAGTTACGTTCCCGTGCGAGGTTAAGGTGAGAAGCCGCAGCCGCAGCGAAAGCGAGTCTGAATAGGGCGACATAGTACGTGGACGTAGACCCGAAACCGTGTGATCTACCCCTGTCCAGGGTGAAGGTGCGGTAACACGCACTGGAGGCCCGAACCCACGAATGTTGAAAAATTCGGGGATGAGGTGGGGGTAGCGGAGAAATTCCAATCGAACTCGGAGATAGCTGGTTCTCCCCGAAATAGCTTTAGGGCTAGCCTCGGGTTAGCGTTGCGGAGGTAAAGCACTGATTGGGTGCGGGGCCCGCCAAGGGTTACCAAGTCCAGTCAAACTCTGAATGCCGCAAACGTGATGCCCGGGAGTCAGACAGTGAGTGCTAAGATCCATTGTCAAGAGGGAAACAGCCCAGATCATCAGCTAAGGTCCCCAAGTGTGTGTTAAGTGGGAAAGGATGTGGAGTTGCACAGACAACCAGGATGTTGGCTTAGAAGCAGCCACCATTGAAAGAGTGCGTAATAGCTCACTGGTCGAGTGACTCTGCGCCGAAAATGTAACGGGGCTAAACACACCACCGAAGCTATGAGTCCAAGGTGCAAACTTGTTTGCACCCGGGCAGTAGGGGAGCGTTGTATGCGGGTTGAAGGTTGATCGTGAGGACAGCTGGACTGCATACAAGTGAGAATGCCGGTATGAGTAACGAAAAGATCAGTGAGAATCTGATCCGCCGAAAGCCTAAGGGTTCCTGAGGAAGGCTCGTCCGCTCAGGGTAAGTCGGGACCTAAGGCGAGGCCGAAAGGCGTAGTCGAAGGACAACAGGTTGAAATTCCTGTACCACCGTGAACCGTTATGAGCAATGGGGTGACGCAGAAGGATAGTGACGCGAGCTGATGGATGCTCGTCCAAGCAGTAAGGCTGATGTGTAGGCAAATCCGCACATCGTAAGGCTAAGCTGTGATGGGGAGGGAAATTTAAGTACCGAAGGTCATGAGTTCAGGCTGCCAAGAAAAGCCTCTAGCCAGGGAGAAGGTGCCCGTACCGCAAACCGACACAGGTAGGCGAGCAGAGCATGCTAAGGCGCGCGGAAGAACTCTCGTTAAGGAACTCGGCAAAATGACCCCGTAACTTCGGGAGAAGGGGTGCCTCGGTAGGGTGAATAGCCCGAGGGGGCCGCAGTGAAAAGGCCCAAGCGACTGTTTAGCAAAAACACAGGTCTGTGCGAAGCCGCAAGGCGAAGTATACGGGCTGACGCCTGCCCGGTGCTGGAAGGTTAAGGGGAGCGGTTAGGAGCAATCCGAAGCTGTGAACCGAAGCCCCAGTAAACGGCGGCCGTAACTATAACGGTCCTAAGGTAGCGAAATTCCTTGTCAGGTAAATTCTGACCCGCACGAATGGCGTAACGACTTGGGCGCTGTCTCGACGAGAGATCCGGTGAAATTTTAATACCTGTGAAGATGCAGGTTACCCGCGACAAGACGGAAAGACCCCATGGAGCTTTACTGCAGCTTGATATTGGACTTTGGTACGATCTGTACAGGATAGGTGGGAGCCTGAGAAGCCTGAGCGCCAGCTTGGGTGGAGGCGCCGTTGGGATACCACCCTGATCGTATCGGAGTTCTAACCTGGTACCGTGATCCGGTACGGGGACAGTGTCAGGTGGGCAGTTTGACTGGGGCGGTCGCCTCCTAAAGCGTAACGGAGGCGCCCCAAGGTTCCCTCAGAATGGTTGGAAATCATTCGAAGAGTGCAAAGGCATAAGGGAGCTTGACTGCGAGACAAACAGGTCGAGCAGGGACGAAAGTCGGGCTTAGTGATCCGGTGGTACCGAATGGAAGGGCCATCGCTCAACGGATAAAAGCTACCCTGGGGATAACAGGCTTATCTCCCCCAAGAGTCCACATCGACGGGGAGGTTTGGCACCTCGATGTCGGCTCATCGCATCCTGGGGCTGAAGTAGGTCCCAAGGGTTGGGCTGTTCGCCCATTAAAGCGGTACGCGAGCTGGGTTCAGAACGTCGTGAGACAGTTCGGTCCCTATCTGTCGCGGGCGCAGGAAATTTGAGAGGAGCTGTCCTTAGTACGAGAGGACCGGGATGGACGTACCGCTGGTGTACCAGTTGTTCCGCCAGGAGCACGGCTGGATAGCCAAGTACGGACGGGATAAGCGCTGAAAGCATCTAAGCGTGAAGCCCCCCTCAAGATGAGATTTCCCAGTATGTAAGACCCCTTGTAGACGACGAGGTTGATAGGTTCGGGGTGGAAGCGCGGCAACGCGTGGAGCTGACGAATACTAATCGGTCGAGGGCTTATCCACAAGCTTCCTGAAGGAAGCGGCGGCAGTAATATAGATGTTAGGTCTTCAGCTAGCAGTTTCGTATCCAGTTTTCAAGGTGCAAGCCTTGAACAACCGTTTGGTGATGATGGCGGAAGGGAACCACGCGTACCCATCCCGAACACGAACGTTAAGCCTTCCAGCGTCGATGGTACTTGGACCGCAGGGTCCTGGGAGAGTAGAACGTCGCCAAGCCAATGAAGAGCCCCTTTGGACCATGAGTCCAAAGGGGCTCTTTTGGGTTAATAAAAAAGGTGAGTGAGGCTGTCGCAGCCAAGCCGTCATATAAGAGATGTTTTCCCGAAGTGTGGTTCTGTTTTGCTCCGGGATTGGGAATAATACTAATCAGAAGCATCACCAGAAGCCAGCGCTACAGCGAGGCCTAGACCTGTTGCATTCTTGAGAATATCTGCTATAATGTATTTAAAGTCAAAGAAAGTCAAAGTCAATGAATAAGGCGTTAACGAATCGCAATGAAGTATAACGTTGTGCTTATGCGGCGGCTGAACAGAGACCAACATTCTTTTGTCCCAGGCGGACACGCAGGCGTTTTTCTTCGTATATACTTTGCCTTTGGAGGTTGAATGGATGCGCAATGTTTCAGAAATGATAGAACAGTATCTGAAGCAGGTATTGCAGCAGAGCCCCGATGGCGTAATCGAGATTCAGCGCAACGATCTGGCGGATCAGTTTCAATGTGTGCCTTCCCAGATTAATTATGTGATTAGTACCCGATTTACCCTGGAGAAGGGCTATGTGGTCGAGAGCAAGCGCGGGGGAGGCGGTTACATCCGCATCCAGAGAATCGAGCTCCACTCCCATGGAGCCGTACTGGATCATATCTTCCAGACGATCTCGACGCATATGGATCAGACGGCATCCGAAGGTCTGCTGTATCAGCTGGAAGAGGGCGGGTTTATCACCCCTCGCGAAGCCGGGATCATGAAGGCTGCCGTAGCCCGGGAAGTCCTGGGACTCAAGCTTCCATTGAGGGATGAACTCCGTGCCCGGATGCTGAAGGCTATGCTGATTGCCTTATTGAGCAAATAATCTTTTGAACCAAACGATGTACTGCTGCTTATGGCAGAAAGGGAGGGAACCGGATGCTTTGTCAGGAATGCGGCAAAAAGCAGGCTACCCTGCATTTTACGAAAATCCTGAATGGTGAAAAAACGGAATTTCACATCTGTGAAACCTGTGCAAGGGAAAAAGGGGAACTGATCCCGGGCACGCCTAACGGCTTCTCGATTCACAATCTGCTCAGCGGGCTCCTGGACTTCGAGCCTTCGGCCCACAGCACGGTTGCGAATAAAGCCCAACCCAGCCGGTGCGAGCACTGCGGCTTAACTTACGGACAATTCAGTAAGGTAGGGCGCTTCGGCTGCAGCGAATGCTACAAGTACTTCGGTGACAAACTCGATCCCCTGTTCAAACGGGTGCATGGGAACACGGTCCATATCGGTAAGGTTCCGAAGCGTTCGGGTGGGTTAATTAAATATAAACGTGAGATCGATCAGCTGAAGAAAGACATGCTGATTCGCATAGAGAACGAGGAATTTGAGCAGGCGGCACAGATCCGGGACCAGATCCGGGAGCTGGAGAAGAAGGTTGCCGAAGGGTGACCCGCTCACACCGTAAGGAGGAATGCATATGACGGAAGCGAGCCGTTTCACCCAGCATGCGCTGAGTGAATGGATGAAGGGGGAAGGGCCTGATTCGGATATCGTCATCTCCAGCCGGATCCGTCTTGCCCGGAACATCCGGGAATACCCTTTCCCCATGCTGGCCACGAACGGGCAGTCCAAGGAGGTTGCCGAGCTGGCTGCCAAGGTATTGGAGAGCGAAGAGCTGGGAACGATCTCCCGTTTCACGCTGCTCCCGCTTGCGGATCTGGATGAGCTGCAGCGCCGCGTCCTGGTGGAGAAGCATCTCATCTCCCCGGCATTAGCCAACGAGTCCCGTAACGGAGCGGTCATCCTGAGCGACAACGAGTCGATCTCCATCATGGTGAATGAAGAGGACCACCTTCGAATACAATGCTTGTGCCCCGGCTTTCAGATCAAGGAAGCATGGGACCTGGCAGGGCAGATCGACGATGTCTTCGAGACGCAGCTGGAATATGCCTTCGACGAGAAGCGCGGGTATATGACAAGCTGTCCGACGAATGTAGGCACCGGCATTCGGGCCTCAGTTATGATTCACCTGCCGGCTCTGGTGTTGACGCAGCAGATTAACCGGATTTTATCCGCAATCACGCAGGTAGGGTTGGCAGTAAGGGGCTTGTACGGCGAAGGCAGCGAGGCCCTCGGCAACTTATTCCAGATTTCCAATCAGATTACCCTCGGGCAATCGGAAGAGGAGATCATCGATAATTTGTACAGCGTCGTCCGCCAGATTATCGAACATGAGAGGGCGGCACGGCAGAGGCTGATCCATGAGACCCGTCCCAAGATTCTGGACCGGGTCAGCCGTTCCTACGGCATACTCTCTTATGCGGCGATTATGGATTCCAAGGAAGCGGCTCAGAGGCTGTCCGACGTAAGGCTGGGGATTGATCTCGGCTTTATCAAAAATGTGTCGCCGCACGTGCTCAATGAGCTGCTTGTGATGACACAACCTGGTTTTTTACAGCAGACAGCAGGAGAAAAGCTAACGCCTGAAGAAAGAGACATAAGAAGGGCTCAGCTCATCCGGGAAAAAATCTCGGCAGCCGGCTGACGGCTCTACCCGAAAGGGAATCCATAAGCAGTGGGAACGTCATTTTGTTATACCAACCATGGAGGTGTTATACATGATGTTTGGCAGATTTACGGAACGCGCACAGAAAGTGCTCTCTTTGGCTCAAGAAGAAGCGGTACGCTTGGGACATAACAATATCGGCACAGAGCATATCCTGCTCGGCCTGATTCGTGAAGGCGAAGGGATTGCAGCGAAGGCGCTGATTGCGCTGGGTCTTGGACTTGAGAAAATCCAGGATGAAGTGGAATCCCTGATCGGCAGAGGTCAAGAACAGCCCTCCAATATTGCTTACACCCCGCGGGCGAAAAAAGTCATCGAGCTGTCGATGGATGAAGCCCGCAAGCTGGGACACACGTATGTGGGGACGGAGCATATCCTGCTCGGTCTGATCCGTGAGGGAGAAGGCGTCGCTGCACGCGTGCTCGGCAACCTGGGCGTAAGCCTCAACAAGGCACGCCAGCAGGTGCTTCAGCTGCTTGGCAGCAGCGAAGTAGTCTCGCCGAATCATGGTAACCCGGCCAATGTGAATACGCCGACGCTGGACGGCCTGGCCCGTGACCTGACGGCTTACGCCAAGGAAGGTAACCTCGATCCGGTCATCGGCCGGAGCAAGGAAATTGAGCGCGTAATTCAGGTGCTCAGCCGCCGGACGAAGAACAACCCGGTTCTGATCGGGGAACCCGGCGTAGGTAAGACGGCAATTGCCGAAGGATTGGCCCAGAAAATCGTCGCCAACGAAATTCCGGAAACGCTTCGTGACAAGCGCGTCATGACGCTGGATATGGGATCCGTGGTAGCCGGTACGAAGTACCGCGGCGAATTCGAGGACCGTCTCAAGAAGATCATGGACGAAATTCGTCAAGCCGGCAACATCGTGCTCTTCATCGATGAGCTTCACACGCTGATCGGTGCAGGGGGAGCGGAAGGCGCGATTGACGCTTCCAACATCCTGAAACCTGCTCTTGCCCGCGGCGAGCTGCAGTGCATCGGGGCCACGACGCTGGACGAATACCGCAAATATATTGAGAAAGACGCAGCTCTGGAGCGCCGCTTCCAACCGATTACGGTGGATCAGCCATCGCCGGACGAAGCGATCCAGATCCTGCACGGTCTGCGTGACCGTTACGAAGCGCATCACCGGGTGAAAATCACCGATGAGGCCATCGAACAGGCTGTGAAGCTGTCAGACCGCTACATTACGGACCGCTTCCTACCGGACAAAGCGATTGACTTGATCGACGAGGCGAGCTCCAAAGTGAGGCTCCGCTCCTATACGGTACCGCCGGATCTGAAGAAGCTCGAAAGCCGGCTTGAGGATATCCGCAAGGAGAAGGATGCTGCGGTGCAGAGCCAGGAGTTCGAGAAGGCCGCATCCCTGCGGGACACGGAACAGAAGCTGCGTGAAGAGCTCGATTCCACGAAGAATGAGTGGAAGGAGAAGCAGGGCCGCACGGACTCCGAAGTGACACCGGATGACATTGCCCAGGTAGTCGCAAGCTGGACCGGCATTCCGGTCGTGAAGCTGGCGGAGGAAGAGACGCAGCGCCTGCTTCAGATGGAATCGATCCTTCACGACCGGGTCATCGGTCAGGATGAAGCCGTTAAGGCCGTATCCCGTGCCATCCGCCGGGCGAGAGCAGGTCTCAAGGATCCGAAGCGTCCGATGGGCTCCTTCATCTTCCTTGGTCCTACAGGGGTAGGTAAAACCGAGCTTGCCCGTGCGCTTGCCGAATCTCTGTTCGGTGATGAAAACTCCGTGATCCGGATCGACATGTCCGAGTATATGGAGAAGCATTCCACCTCCCGTCTGGTAGGGGCGCCTCCAGGATATGTCGGGTACGAAGAAGGCGGCCAGCTCACCGAGAAAGTACGCCGCAAGCCTTACTCGGTCGTGCTTCTCGATGAGATCGAGAAAGCTCACCCGGAAGTGTTCAACATTCTTCTGCAGGTGCTGGAAGACGGCCGTCTGACCGATTCCAAGGGACGTACGGTAGACTTCCGCAACACCCTGATCATCATGACATCCAACGTCGGTGCCGATGTCATCAAGAAGAACTCGACCCTTGGCTTTACCGCCACGATTGATGCCGGCAAAGAGTACGGCAACATGAAGGATAAGGTCATGGGCGAGCTCAAGAAGAGCTTCCGTCCGGAGTTCCTGAACCGGATCGACGAGATCATTGTGTTCCACTCCCTGGACGAAGCGCACATCGGTCAGATCGTTTCCCTCATGGCGGAAGAACTCCGCAAGCGCCTGAAAGAGCAGGAAGTGGACTTTGTTCTGACGGATGCGGCCAAGGCCTTCCTTGCC
The DNA here is from genome assembly GCF_000250655.1 of Paenibacillus mucilaginosus 3016. Taxonomy (NCBI): domain Bacteria; kingdom Bacillati; phylum Bacillota; class Bacilli; order Caryophanales; family Paenibacillaceae; genus Paenibacillus; species Paenibacillus mucilaginosus. The sequence continues at coordinate 8,318,743 of NC_016935.1, read as the reverse complement.
AAAGAAGGCTATGATCCTTCCTTCGGTGCAAGACCGCTTCGCCGGGCGATCCAGAAGCATATCGAAGACCGCCTGTCCGAAGAGCTGCTCCGCGGCAACATCAGCAAAGGAGATACGCTCACGATCGACGAGAAAGATGGAGACCTCGTGGTCGAGCGTACCCAAGGGGTAACATCGCAGGCATAAGGACCTGCCAAGTGCTTTTGAAGGCTGACTTATACAGAGAAGAAGCTCCTGCAGACCGTTTTGCGGCTGCAGGGCTTCTTTTTTTGCGTACGGGCCCGGGAAGGGTTTTCAAGGCAAGGGAAACCATGGTAAACTTTGTAATGGAACTGAAAGGCAGTGATAACAGCATGGCTAAGACCAAGACCAAGTTTTTCTGTTCGGAGTGCGGATACGAATCACCCAAGTGGCTGGGCAAGTGTCCCGGCTGCCAGGCATGGAATTCTTTTGTGGAAGAAATCGAGACGGTGTCCAAGAGCCGGGGCTTCCATGGGGGAGCTTCGGAGAAGAAAGAAAAAGCCGTATCGATCATAAACATAGAAAGCAGCGAAGAAGCCCGGATCATTACCGAGAACCGGGAGCTCAACCGTGTGCTCGGGGGCGGCATCGTACCGGGATCCCTGATCCTTGTGGGAGGAGACCCGGGGATCGGCAAATCCACCCTTCTGCTGCAGACTTCTTACGAGCTGACCAAGCAGGAGTGCAAGGTGCTCTATATCTCGGGTGAAGAATCGGTACGCCAGACCAAGCTGCGTGCGGACCGGCTGCAGGCGATTTCCCCGCTGCTCTTCGTCCTGTCGGAGACCAACGCCCAGTTTATCGAGGCGGCGATCGATGAGATCCGTCCGGATTTCGTCGTCATCGACTCGATTCAGACGGTGTACCATCCTGCCGTGGAGTCTGCGCCGGGAAGCGTATCTCAGGTGCGGGAATGTACGGGGCACTTTATGCGGATCGCCAAAGGAAAAGGTATAGCTACGGTACTCGTTGGCCATGTTACCAAAGAAGGGGCGATCGCGGGGCCGCGGATGCTCGAGCATATGGTGGACTGCGTTCTGTACTTTGAGGGGGAACGCCATCATTCGTACCGGCTGCTTCGGGCGGTGAAGAACCGGTTCGGGTCGACCAACGAGATCGGAATTTTCGAGATGCAGGAAATCGGACTCGTGGAAGTCAGCAACCCATCCGAGCTGTTCTTGTCGGAGCGCCCGCTTGGCGTATCAGGTTCGACGGTAGTCGCCGCCATGGAAGGCACGAGGCCCGTCCTGGTCGAGCTGCAGGCACTGGTCTCACAGACCAATTTCCCGTCGCCGCGGCGGATGGCTACAGGCTACGACCATAACCGGCTTTCTTTGATCATCGCGGTGCTGGAGAAGCGCATGGGCATGTTCCTGCAGAACCAGGATGCGTATCTGAACATCGCCGGCGGGGTGAAGCTGGATGAGCCTGCCGTCGATTTGGCGGTAGCGGTGAGTATCGCTTCCAGCTTCCGTGACCAGCCGACCCAGCCGTTTGATGTCATCATCGGTGAGATCGGCCTAACGGGTGAAGTCCGCGGAGTCTCCCGTGTGGATCAGCGGGTGCGTGAAGCCCAGAAGCTCGGATTCAAACGGATCATCCTGCCGCAGAAGAGCCTCAAGGGATGGACACCCCCTGCGGGGATCGAGATTATTGGCGTGAACACCGTGGCCGAAGCGCTTTCGGCCGCTTTAGTATAGGAGGGACACCCTTGAGCAACAAGGAAGAAGCCAAACGGGACGTAATGAGCCAGCTCCTGCAGCTTGTTGCGCCGGGAACCCCTTTCCGGGACGGGTTGGAGAACGTGCTGCGGGCAAAGACGGGGGGGCTTATTGTCGTGGGCTGCGGCCCCGAGGTGATGGAGATTGTCGACGGCGGCTTCTCCATTAACTGCGAGTTTTCTCCAAACTATCTGTATGAGCTGGCGAAGATGGACGGGGCGATCATTCTGAGTGAGGATCTGAAGCGGATTCTTTTTGCGAATACGCAGCTCATCCCCGACTCCTCCATTGCTTCCAGCGAAACGGGCATCCGGCACAGAACCGCAGAGCGGGTGGCGAGGCAGACCCAGAAGCTCGTCGTGTCCATCTCCCAGCGCCGCAATGTCATTACCTTGTATCAGGGTAACCTGCGGTACGCCCTGAAGGACATTGGCGTAATCCTGACCAAAGCGAACCAGGCGATCCAAACTCTTGAAAAATACAAGTCGGTGCAGGATCAGGGAATGACGAATCTGGCCGCTTCGGAGTTTGAAGAGCTGGTTACCCTGCATGATGTCACCGGAGTCATTCAGCGGGTGGAGATGGTGCTCCGTATTAAGGCGGAGATTAAGAGGTATATTAATGAACTCGGGAATGAGGGCCGCCTCATCTCGATGCAGCTGGAAGAATTAGTGGGAAATACGGAACTTGAAGCGTACTTGCTCGTAAAAGATTATATAAGGGATCCGAGCGAGGAGAAGATCCGCGAAGTGCTTTCGGTGCTGAAGCGGCTTGCATCCGAAGAAATGCTGGATCATTCCCATATCGCCAAAGCGTTGGGATACCCTAACGCTTCAAGCAGCGCTGAGGAGAGCGTGTCTCCTAGAGGATACCGGGTATTGAACAAGATTCCGCGGCTGCCGGCAGTCATTATTCACAATCTGATTGAACGTTTCAAAACGCTGCCTCATCTCATGATGGCCACTATTGAAGAGCTGGACGAAGTCGACGGCATTGGCGAGGTTCGGGCGAGAGCGATCAAGGAAGGACTCAAGCGGATCCAAGATCAGGTACTCATTGACAGACATATCTAAAGTGCATACAATCAGAGGGTAGCCTAATATAATACAAAGTATTAGGGTACAGTATAACCAGAGGTGGAGCCAACTAATGATAACAAAATCCCTGCCGAACGTATTTACCGTCGGGAATCTGTTCTTAGGTATCATCGCAATTATCATGGTGTTTAATAATAAACCGGAGCTGGCGGCCATCATGGTCATCGTAGCCATGCTTCTGGACGGTTTGGACGGACGAGTCGCCCGGGCTCTCAATGCGCAGAGCGAATTCGGCAAAGAACTCGACTCCCTCTCCGACGTCATCTCGTTTGGCGTTGCTCCCGCTTTTATCATGTACGTCGTTGCTTTCACCGAAATGAATGCTGCTGCAGCCTGGATCGTGACCGCAGTATTCCCTATCTGCGGCGCCCTCCGTCTCGCCCGCTTTAACGTTGTTGCCGGTACGCCGGGCTACTTCATCGGTCTGCCGATTCCGGCAGCGGGCGGTGTACTCTGTACGCTGGCCTTGTTCCATAAAGAACTGAATACGATCGTGCTTGTGCTTTCGACTCTGCTGCTTTCCTACCTGATGGTGAGCACAGTGAAGTACCCGAACTTCAAGAAGGTCGGAATTCCGAAAGCGGCGATCTGGATTACGCCGATCGTGGTCATCATTGCTGTTGTGCTGGCAGTGATGTTCCCGGGAACGCTGTCCAAGATGATTTTTGTACCGCTGCTCCTCTACGCGCTGTACGGCCTAAAAAAAAACGTTGATCGGCTCTTCTTCATCGGCCGCCGGAAAAGAAAGAAAGAAGAAGCGGAGTCGAAAACCACAACTGTATAATGCTGTTAGCTGAAGCGTCGTTTCCTTGAGAGGAAATGGCGCTTTTTTTATTTTCAGCGGGGATGCGAGGATTAAGCAGGAAGGTTTTGGTTCATAATTGTAACGAAAGCATAAAAAGAATATGGAATTGATGGAGGTGAAGTCTATGATGAAAAAAGGGTTCCAACTTCTGTTTGCAGTTATCGGCGGTGCGCTGGGTGTTCAATGCAGTGATATGATCGGGAGGCCGCTTTTTGACGTCATAGCATCCGTAACGGGCTTGGAGATCAGCGGAGTGAAAGGGTGGATGTTCCTGCTCGGAGCGGTTCTGTTCTGGTCGGTCAGCGGGTCAGTCTACCGCGGTCTGATCCAAGCGCTGCAGCAGGGTGAAGAGCGTATCACAAATGTTCCGGTTATCGATCTTGTGGCCGGTTCGGCAGGCATGGTTATCGGACTCGTCGTTTCTTCCGTACTGCTCTATCCATTGGAGAGGACGGGGGCGCTGAATCCGCTGCTCCTGATGCTCTGCGTAGCCGTTTTGACTTATGCGGGATTTCGGCTCGGCCGTGTGAAAAAGGAAGAACTGCTCGCGTTTCTGGAGAATAAGCGCAAGGACCGGAGCAGAGGAAATCAGGGAGAGGCCAAAGGCTTCGAGGAACACAAGATCCTGGATACCAGCGTTATCATCGACGGAAGAATCGCGGATATTTGCAAAACGGGCTTTATTGAGGGAACACTGGTGATCCCGGAATTCGTTCTGGAAGAGCTGCAGCATATTGCGGACTCCTCGGATCTGCTGAAGCGCAACCGGGGGCGCCGGGGCCTCGATATCCTTAACAAGATCCAGAAGGAGCTTGATGTCAAAGTTCTGATCTATGAAGGGGACTTCGATGAAATCTCCGAGGTGGACAGCAAGCTGGTCCGTCTGGCCAAGGTGCTGCAGGGTAAGGTAATCACGAATGATTTTAATCTCAATAAAGTATGTGAGCTTCAAGGGGTGTCGGTGCTGAACATCAATGACTTGGCGAATGCGGTCAAGCCGGTGGTGCTGCCTGGGGAAGAAATCCTCGTACAGGTCATTAAAGACGGCAAGGAGCATGGTCAGGGTGTAGCTTATCTTGATGACGGCACGATGATTGTCGTCGAAGGCGGCCGGGATTTCATCGGTACGACGCTCGACGTGCTTGTTACCAGTGTCCTGCAGACCTCCGCCGGACGCATGATCTTCGCCAAGCCGAAGCTATTGGAAAAAGCGCTCTGATCCGGTATGATAGAAGGGATACGCTTAGGACGCTCGCGCTTGGCACTCGCCGGACGCAACGCCTGAGGCTTAGAACAATGGCAGGTGGACAAGATGGCGGACAAGCTGGGAATCATTATCGTGGCCGCAGGCCGCGGATCACGAATGGGCACGAAGGAGAGCAAGCAGTATCTGCTGCTTGACGGCAAGCCCATCATCGTACATACGCTCGAGCGGTTCGAGAAGATGAGCGCTGTGGAAGAGATCGTCCTTGTTACCGGCAGGGAAGATGTCCAGCGCTGCCGCGATTATGCGAATCAGTACGGACTGACCAAATGTAAACACATTATACCCGGGGGGAAGGAAAGGCAGGACTCCGTTTATCAGGGGCTGCTGGCCTTGGGCCGGTCTACGGAATGGGTTATGGTGCATGACGGGGTCAGACCCTTTGCTCATCCGGATCATGTTCTTGCCTGCCTTCAGCGTGTTCAAGAGATGGGGGCCGCCGTACTGGCGGTTCCGGTCAAGGATACGATTAAGGTTGTCGGCTCGAACGGGACCATCCAATCCACCCCCGACAGAAGCAGCTTGTGGGCGATCCAGACCCCGCAGGCTTTTCGTTTTGCCCTGCTGCTGGATGCCCATGAGAAGGCCCGGCAGGAAGGATTCATGGGAACGGATGATGCCATGCTGGTCGAGTGGCTGGGTCATCCCGTCGATGTGGTTCCCTCGGATTATTACAATATCAAGATCACGACGCCGGAGGATCTGCCTTGGGCGGAATGGATTCTGCGTCATGCCAGAGGAGAGGTGTCAGAATGATACGTGTAGGACAAGGATTCGATGTGCATCAGCTGGTAGAGGGACGCCCCTGCATTATCGGCGGGGTCGAGATTCCTTATGAGAAAGGGCTTCTGGGCCACTCCGATGCGGATGTACTGCTGCATGCGCTGAGTGATGCTATTCTGGGGGCCCTGGGGCTTGGAGATATCGGCAAGCATTTTCCGGATACCGATGCCGCGTTCAAAGATGCGGACAGCTATGTGCTGCTGGAGCAGGTTTGGACCCATGCCAAATCGATGGGGTACCGGCTCGGCAATGCCGATTGCACGATTATTGCCCAGCGGCCAAAGATGGCTCCGTATATCCCGGCGATGGTGGAACGGATCGCGGCCGGACTCGGTGCCGAGGCTTCGCAGGTGAACGTGAAAGCAACGACAACCGAGCAGCTCGGCTTCACCGGCAGAGGGGAAGGGATCGCGGCGCAGGCTGTTGTTTGCTTAATTCGAGATGTGCTATGATAACAAATAAACTTTGGACAGGAACGGCATTCCTTGGGTAGCGCGAGAGACGCCGGGGGAAGGCTTGGGAGGAGAGACGGGGATATGTCAGAGTTACGGGTAAGGTATGCTCCGAGTCCTACGGGACACTTACATATCGGCGGGGCGAGAACGGCCCTGTTCGATTATTTGCTTGCTCGCAAGGAGCGGCAAGTTCATTATCCGTCTCGAAGATACGGATCAGACACGGCATCTGGAGTCCGGGATCGGCAGCCAGCTCGAGGGGCTGAAGTGGCTTGGCGTCGATTGGGACGAGAGCGTGGATATCGGCGGGCCTTATGGTCCTTACCGGCAGACCGAGCGGCTGGACCTGTATCAGCCTTTTGTGGAGCAGCTGCTGAGAGAGGGCAACGCTTACCGCTGTTACTGCTCCGAAGCGGATCTGGAGCAGGAGCGGGCCGCTCAGGAGGCCGCCGGCGAGATGCCGATGTACTCCGGCCGCTGCCGCCACCTGACGGCCGAGCAGATCGCCGCCTTCGAGGCGGAGGGACGCAAGCCGTCGATCCGTTTCCGCGTGCCGGCGGACCAGACCATCTCGTTCGTGGACCGTATACGCGAGCAGGTGGAGTTCGAGACGAACGGCATCGGAGATTTCATTATCGTCCGTCCGGATGGGATTCCTACCTATAACTTTGCGGTTATTCTGGATGACCACCTGATGAAGATCAGTCTGGTGATCCGCGGGGAGGAGCACCTGACGAACACCCCCGCCAGATCATGATGTACGAGGCGCTGGGGCTGCCTGTACCGGAGTTTGCCCACCTCGCGCTGATCCTGAACCAGGACCGCAAGAAGATGAGCAAGCGCGATGAATCCATCATTCAATTCATCGAGCAGTATAGAGAGCTCGGTTACCTGCCGGAAGCGGTCATGAACTTCATTGCCCTGCTGGGCTGGTCCCCCAAAGGGGAAGAGGAGATCTTCACCAAGGAGGAACTGATCGCCCAGTTCGATCTTGACCGGGTATCGAAGAGTCCGGCCGTATTCGATATGGATAAACTGAACTGGATGAACAACCAATATATCAAGAAAGCCGATACGGACCGGATCACGGCCCTGGCTCTGCCGCACCTGCAGCAGGCCGGACGCCTGCCGGAAGAGCTTACGGCCGAGCAGCAGCAGTGGGTCCGTTCGCTGGTGGGACTTTATCAGGAGCAGCTTCGCTATGCGGCTGAGATCGTCCCTCTTTCCGAGCTGTTCTTCCGAGAGGACGCCAGCTACGACGAGGAAGCCCAGGCAATGCTCGGGGAAGAACATGCACCGGTAGTGCTTCGCAGCTTCCTGGAGCAAGTGGAAGGGGCGGCTGAGTTCAGCGTGGATGCGCTCAAAGGCCTGATTAAGGCCGTGCAGACTTCTACAGGTTATAAAGGGAAGCAGCTCTTCATGACCATCCGTGTGGCGCTGACCGGCCAAATGCATGGTCCGGATCTCAACATGACCCTGTATCTTCTTGGTCGTGAGACGGTAGCCGCGCGGCTTAAGAAATTATTGTAATAGGGTCGGTTTTCCGATATACTGACAATAACATTTTGGCAATTCTATAGTTTCTATGGCGACGAACGGGAGAGTACGCAACTGCAGGGTTTCTCAGAGAGAACGACCGGTCCGATGGAGACCTGGCTGGAAGTCGTTCAACCCTTCTATTGACGGAAGTGCACCCGGGAGCCGCACAGCCGATCTGCTGTGAGCAAACATGCTGCAGCGGCAGGGTAGTCTGTGCCGTGGCGTTCACGTTACGAACGATGAAGATGGGAAGGTATGCCTGGAGGAAGAACTCCGCAGGCGGCCGGACCAAGCAGAGTGGAACCGCGCTTCGAACGCCTCTGCAGCCCGTAAGGGCTGTAGGGGCTTTTTGATTTGTCCCGAAGCGGGGGAGCTTTGCAGAGTTTTCCAGATGGGGTATAAGGGCGGGGGAAGTGGTGATACTGGTATGTTTAGAAGAATGAAAGAAGACATCGAGACGATCTTCGAGAACGACCCAGCAGCCAGAAGCTGGTTTGAAGTGGTCTTCACTTATGCCGGCCTGCATGCCTTGTGGGCGCACCGGGTCGCCCATTGGTTTTATCGCAAACGCTGGTTTACCCTGGCCAGAGTGATCTCCCAGATCAGCCGGTTTATGACCGGGATTGAGATTCACCCGGGGGCGACCATCGGAAGAAGGTTCTTCATCGACCACGGCATGGGGGTGGTCATCGGGGAGACCTGCGAGATCGGCGACGATGTACTGCTCTACCATGGAGTAACGCTGGGGGGGACGGGGAAGGAGCGCGGCAAGCGCCACCCGACAATCGGCAACAATGTGGTCATCTCGGCAGGGGCCAAGGTTACCGGATCCTTCACGGTGGGTGACAATTCGCGGATCGGTACGAATGCCGTGGTCTTGAGTGAAGTGCCGCCGAATAGTACGGTGGTAGGGATACCGGGAAGAATCGTCAAGCGGGATGGCGTCCGGGTAGGACGTCTCGAGCACGACAAGCTGCCGGATCCCGTGGTGGATATGTTCCGCCAGACCCAGCAGCAGATCGATGAGCTCAAGATGGAGCTCGATTCCATGAAAGCCAGAAGCGGAGGGAAGTAGGATGACCCTGAAGATTTACAATACGATGTCGCGTACCAAGGAAGAGTTCAGGCCCCTGGATCCGGGTAAGGTAAAAATGTATGTGTGCGGGCCGACGGTCTATGATTATATCCATATCGGCAATGCCCGTCCGGTTATTTTCTTTGATGTGGTGCGCCGGTATCTGGAATCCGTCGGTTATGAAGTAAACTATGTCGTTAATTTCACCGATGTGGACGACAAACTGATCCGCAAGGCCTCCGATATGGGCATGACCGTTCCGGAAGTCGCCGATCTCTTCGTACAGAAGTACTATGAGGACACCAAAGGTCTGGGCTCCGGGAAGCGACGCTGCATCCGCGAGTCACGCAGAACATGACGGAGATCATCGAGTTCATCTCTGGTCTTGAGGAGAAGGGGCTGGCTTATGAAGCGGGAGGAGACGTGTACTTCCGCACACGGAGTTTCCCCGAATACGGCAAGCTCTCGCATCAGAATCTTGAAGAGCTCCAATACGGCATCCGCGTGGATGTAGACGAGCGCAAGGAGAATCCGCAGGATTTTGTGCTGTGGAAAGCAGCGAAGCCCGGTGAGATCTCCTGGTCCAGCCCTTGGGGCGAAGGACGTCCGGGATGGCATATCGAATGCTCGGCCATGGTCCGTAAATTCCTGGGTGACACCATTGATATTCATGGCGGCGGCCAGGATCTGGCGTTCCCTCACCATGAGTGTGAGATTGCTCAGTCCGAGGGGATGACCGGTCATGCCATGGCGAACTACTGGATGCACAACGGGTTTGTGAACATCAACAATGAGAAAATGTCCAAGTCGCTCGGTAACGGCATCAATGTAAACCGGCTGCTGGAATCCATCCCATCCCAGGTGATCCGTTACTTCATGCTGTCAGGCCACTACCGCAACCCGCTGAATTTCAGCGATGAAGCTGTAGAGCAGGCCAAAGGGAGCCTGGCCCGGCTCGAGAACTGTATTGCGGGGCTGAAGCACCGTCTTCAGTCCGCAGCGGAAGGGGACGCGGAAGAGGAGGTGTCCGCAGCCGTACAGGCCGTGAAGGAGCAGTTCGAAGCCAAAATGAACGATGACTTCAACACACCGGATGCCATCACCGCGATGTTTGAGCTGGTTAACTTTGCAAATCCGTACGCGGCGCGCGAGAGCGTAAGAACGGCTTCTCTTCAGCTTCTGCTGGAGCAGTTTGCAGCGATGGACGGCGTGTTGGGCATACTAACTCCGGAGGATGAAGGTCTGCTTGACGATGAGATCGAGCAGCTGATCATCGAACGGACGGAAGCCCGCAAATCCAAGAATTGGGCACGGGCCGATGAAATTCGCGACCTGCTGACGGCGCGGGGTATCCTGCTGGAAGATACGGCGCAGGGCATTCGTTGGCGGCGGAAATAGGGGACTATCGAGTGGAAATATCAGAACTTACGCTGGGGGGCGGGCTGTTCGCCTTTCCTCCGGCCAAAGAACCGAAGCTGCTGAACCCATTGGTGCTGGCTTATATGGGGGATGCCATATATGAGATGTACATCAGGCAGTATGTTGTCTCACAGACCAATCATAAGCCGAACCATATGCATAAGCTGTGCACCCGGTACGTATCGGCGAAGGCTCAAGCGAAGGCGCTGGAGCGGTGGATGCCGCTGCTGACCGAAGAAGAGACCGATATCGTCAAACGCGGGCGTAACGCCAAATCCGGATCGTCCGCAAAGAATGCGGATATTTTGGAATACCGGCACAGTACGGCTTTTGAATGTCTCGTGGGCTATCTGTATTACCTGGGGCGCTATGAGAGACTGCAAGAGCTTCTCCGGCTTACGCTGGAAACGCAGGATACGCAGTAAATACTGGAGAGGGGGAGCCATAATGGAAGAAAAAGAGGAAGATATCATCGGGGGCAAGCACTCCGTTATGGAGGCTCTGCGGTCGGGACGGTCGATCAACAAGATCTGGATCGCCGAGGGAGCTCAGAAGCAGGTCGTCGCGCCGATCCTGGCGGAGGCCAAGGCACAGGGGATTATTGTCCAGAACGCGGATAAGCGCAAGCTTGATGCCATGGCACCCGGACTTCAGCATCAAGGGGTAGTGGCTCAGGTAGCCGCCTATGCATACGTGGAAGTGGAGGATCTGCTGGCCCGGGCGCGGGAGAAAGGGGAAGAGCCGTTCCTGCTGCTGCTGGACGAGATCGAGGACCCGCATAACCTGGGTTCAATTCTGCGTACGGCGGACTGTACCGGGGTTCATGGGGTCATCATTCCCAAGCGCCGGTCGGTAGGGCTTACCGCGACCGTCTCCAAGACCTCGGCCGGCGCGGTGGAATATGTGCCGGTTGCCAGGGTAACGAATCTGGCCCAGACGATCGACCTGCTCAAGGAAGAGGGAGTCTGGATTGCCGGAGCGGATGTGGCCGCAACCCAGCCGGCATTCGAGACAAACCTGAACCTGCCGCTTGCAATTGTGATTGGCAATGAGCAGAAGGGAATGGGGCGACTCATCCGGGAGAAATGCGATTTTCTTCTGAAGCTGCCGATGTCGGGAAGTATCAATTCGCTCAATGCTTCCGTTGCCGCGGGCGTATTCATGTATGAAACGGTTCGGCAACGGATGGCGGCGGCCCGCTAAAGCGGGAGATGAGCTATGATTCAGGAAATCCTCATCGTGGACGGTTACAACATCATTGGAGCCTGGCCGCATCTGCAGCAGCTCAAAGAGATCCGGCTGGAGGAAGCACGCGACAGGCTTATTGAAATCATGGCAGAATACCAATCTTTCTCAGGAATGAAAGTGATCGTGGTTTTTGACGCATACTATGTACCTGGACTTGGCGGCAAGTATCTGCAGAGCCGTCTTCCCGTGTATTATACGAAAGAGAAGGAAACCGCGGACGAACTTATCGAGCGCCTCGTTACCGCTCATGTGGGCCGGCGCAAGCAGGTCTATGTGGCCACTTCCGACATGACGGAGCAGCATGTGATCTTCGGCAAAGGGGCGTTCCGTATCCCTGCTTCCGAGCTGCTGATCAAAGTCCGTGCCGCCCGTCAGGACATCCGGCGGAAGATCGAGCAGGATACGGACAGGCGGACCAATACGTTTGACAGCAGGCTGGATAAGGATACGCTCGATCAGCTCGAAAAGTGGAGGCGGGGGAAGTGAACCCTGGCATAGGTCTTGGCAGAAAAAGGTTTTTCGCAGGGGATTCGGTTGACGATGATAGATTACATAATGTATACTAATCCTATCTTTCAAGCGTAGGCCGGGGGGATTGTGGTGAGTGTCGACCTCAAAGAGTTGAGAATGTCCGAATACGACCTCAAGGCAGACGAAGATATTGTCGAAGCGGTCCGAGAAGGGGACAGTGACGCACTGGAATACCTAATTAATAAGTATAAGAATTTCGTTCGCGCTAAGGCGCGTTCTTATTTTCTTATCGGTGCTGATCGCGAAGACATCGTGCAAGAAGGCATGATTGGCCTGTATAAGGCGATTCGTGACTTTCGCGGCGATAAACTCGCTTCCTTCAAGGCGTTTGCCGAACTATGCATCACCCGCCAGATCATTACGGCCATTAAGACAGCTACCCGACAGAAGCATATTCCGCTGAATTCCTATGTATCGCTGGACAAGCCTATTTATGATGAAGACTCCGACCGGACGCTGCTGGATGTCATTTGCGGCTCACGTGTATCCGACCCGGAGGAATTGATTATCAATCAGGAAGAGTTTAGCGGGTTGGAAGACAAAATGGGAGAAATCCTGAGTGACCTGGAGCGCAGGGTGCTCATGCTTTATTTGGACGGGCGGTCTTATCAGGAGATTGCTGTGGATCTAGACCGGCATGTAAAGTCGATAGACAATGCGCTGCAGCGGGTCAAACGGAAGTTGGAACGTTATTTGGAAGTGCGTGACGCTTAGAGCCGGCACCTTGCAAACCTTGCAGGGTGCTTTTTATATTTATATGTAAATTATGGATGTAAGTTATGGAACAACTCTATTATAGAATGTTTGTTCGCTGCTGGCAAGTAACTCCCTAGCTTGATTCTTGGAAAACTTTGTTTAAAAAAGGTGCGCTAAGTTAATAATGAAGTCAAGGGACGGATGCTTACTTTATGCTTTTTTCTTGACATGGAATAGGGCGTATGCTAAAGTATTCAGGTAGCCTTAGGGACGAAAGGCGTTTTTTTGCTGGTTTGATAAGAAAATGCATTAGCAGTTCTTCTTGAACCGATCTTTTGCGAAAGCGAGAGATGCATTAAGACGTTTACTCTAGTATCGTAAGGTAAATTTTGAGGCTGGTCCGTAGGAGGTGACATCATGCGGGTGATCATCACGCTAGCGTGCACGAACTGCAAGCAAAGAAACTATACGTCTTCCAAAAATAAGCGCAACCATCCCGACCGCATGGAGTTGAAGAAATATTGCAAGTTTTGCAATGAACAAACGGCTCATCGCGAGACTCGCTAGTTTTTTGGAGGTGTAGTTGTGTCCTTTTTGGCTAGAATGAAGCAGGGATTCGGCAACACATTTTCTTTCTTCGGCGATGCCTGGGCAGAGCTGAAAAAGGTGAAGTGGCCTACCCGTAAAGAGCTCACTACCTATACGCTAGTTGTGTTATTTACGGTCATCTTCGTGACGGTGTACTTCTACGTGTTAGACTTGGGCATTTCTGAGCTGCTTCGCCTCGTGTTCGAATGATGATGACTACAGGTGGCGCTATGGAAATGGAAAAAAGATGGTACGTCGTACATACCTACTCCGGGTATGAAAACAAGGTGAAGGCAAACTTGGAGAAACGCGTTGAATCCATGGACATGAAGGACAAGATCTTCCGTGTTCTCGTACCCATGGAAGAAGAACTTGTGAACAAAGACGGTAAGAAAAAGACGGTTATGCGCAAAGTGTACCCGGGTTATGTTCTTGTGGAGATGATCCAGACGGACGATTCCTGGTATGTTGTGCGCAATACGCCTGGCGTTACCGGATTTGTGGGTTCGACCGGTTCCGGATCGAAGCCGACGGCGCTGCTTCCTGAGGAAGTGGACTCCATTCTCAAGCACATGGGGATCGAGGAGCCAAAACCGAAGATCGATTTCGAGCTCAAAGAAACCGTGCGCGTAAAGGTCGGGCCTTTCGCCAACTTTGTCGGATCGGTAGAAGAAATTCTGCTCGACAAAGCTAAGCTGAAGGTTCATGTAAACATGTTCGGCAGAGAGACTCCTTTGGAGCTTGACTATAACCAGGTTGAGAAGATCTAGGTTACTGGAAAGTCTGCCATACTACGGATGAGGGGGTGTCACACATGGCAAAAAAGGTTATCAAAATGGTGAAGCTGCAGGTTCCTGCAGGGAAAGCGAATCCGGCGCCGCCAATCGGTCCGGCACTTGGTCAAGCAGGCGTGAACATCATGGCGTTCTGCAAAGAGTTCAATGCTCGTACAGCTGACCAAGCAGGTCTGATCATTCCGGTTGTTATTACGGTATTCGAAGACCGTTCCTTCACGTTCGAAACGAAAACTCCGCCGGCTGCAGTACTGCTTCGCGTTGCTGCTGGAATCGAAAAAGGTTCCGGTGAGCCAAACAAGAAGAAAGTCGCAACGGTTAAGCGTTCGAAAGTTCGTGAAATCGCCGAGCAAAAAATGCCTGACCTTAACGCTGCATCTGTTGAAGCTGCAATGCGTATGGTTGAAGGTACAGCTCGCAGCATGGGCGTTATCATCGAAGACTAATCGTCATCTGATGATAGCGTGCCGGCTTTAGGCATTCCTGTAACCGGGACTGCCATTCAGTGGGAGGATATTCCGCTAATACCACTTAGGAGGACAAGATTGTGCCAAAACACGGTAAGAAGTACTTGGAAGTTGCCAAGCAAATCGATGCCGAAGCATTCTACGAGCCGCTTGAAGCGATTCAGCTCGTGAAGCAAACGGCGCGTGCTAAGTTCGACGAGACTGTCGAAGTAGCCGTACGTCTCGGCGTTGACCCGAGAAAACAAGACCAAGCTGTTCGTGGCGTAGTTGTACTGCCGCACGGTACGGGTAAAACAAAGCGTGTTCTCGTATTCGCAAAAGGCGATAAAGCAAAAGAAGCGGAAGCTGCTGGCGCTGATTTCGTAGGCGATCAGGACATGATCAACAAAATTCAGCAGGGCTGGTTCGACTTCGATGTCTGCGTAGCTACGCCGGACATGATGAGCGAAGTGGGTAAGCTCGGCCGTATTCTCGGTGGTAAAGGTTTGATGCCTAACCCTAAAGCGGGTACAGTTACGTTCGACGTGACGAAAGCCGTTCAAGAGATCAAGGCAGGTAAAATCGAGTACCGTCTGGATAAAGCCGGTCAAATTCACGCGCCAATCGGCAAAGTTTCCTTCGATGCCGAGAAGCTTGCTGAAAACTTCAAAGCACTGATCGATGCACTGAACAGAGCGAAGCCTGCTGCAGCTAAAGGTGTATACCTGAAGAACGTAGCGGTATCCTCGACCATGGGTCCTAGCGCTCGTGTGAATGCAACGATTCTGAGATAGGAAAGTAAGGGTTGACTTTTCTAGTCATCCATGCTAACCTATGTTAGGTTGCTTAGAAGAACTAACAAACGAATATGCTTACCGTAGACAGTAGGTGCCCCCGGGCTTAATTCCCTACCGAGGTGTTATGATATAAGTTCGGATATTCTTTGCTCGTGAGCTTAAGAATACTTGAATCATCATGCCTTCGCCTTGTCTGCGAAGGCATTTTCGCATTTAAACGAGAATGCCTAGCAGGCGGCGGAGGCCCTAAGCCCTCGGGATGCGTTTGCGCGTTAAGTTTTTGAAGGATGTCAGTTTTCTCACGAAAACTTGTAGGAGGTGCAAAAATGGCAAATGCAAAAGTAATCGAGCTGAAATCGCAACAGGTATCGGAAGTATCCGAGAAGCTGAAAGTGAGCTCCTGCTCCATCGTCGCTGACTATCGTGGTCTGAACGTTGCTCAAGTTACCGAGCTCCGCAGACAACTGCGTGAAGCTGGCGTTGAGTTCCAAGTTCTGAAGAACACGCTGGTACGCCGTGCTACGGCATCCGCTGAACTGTCCGAACTGGATGAGTTCCTGACGGGCCCAACGGCGATCGCATTCAGCAAAGACGATATCATTACTCCAGCGAAAATCCTTACGGATTTCGCGAAGAAGAATGACAAGCTGAGCGTAAAAGCGGGTGTAGTTGAAGGCAAAGTTGTTGACTTCAACCAAATCAAGGCGCTGGCTGAACTCCCATCGAGAGAGGGTCTTCTGTCCATGCTCCTCAGCGTGCTCCAAGCTCCTATGCGCAACTTCGCCCTTGCGGTTAAAGCTGTGGCTGAGAAGCAAGAAGGCGGCGCTCAAGAAGCTTAATCCTTTTGAAATGAATGTTTTACCCAATACTTTATGGATGATAATGGAGGTTTAACCATGAGCAAAGAGCAAATCTTGGAAGCCATCAAAGGCATGACCGTACTCGAACTGAACGATCTGGTTAAAGCAATCGAAGAAGAGTTCGGCGTAACAGCAGCAGCTCCAGTAGCAATGGTAGCTGGCGGCGGCGCAGCAGAAGTAGCAGAGCAAACTGAATTCGACGTAATCCTGACAAGCGCTGGCGCTTCCAAGATCAACGTTATCAAAGTTGTTCGCGAAATCACTGGCCTGGGTCTGAAAGAAGCAAAAGACCTGGTAGACAACGCTCCGAAGCCACTGAAAGAAAAAGTAGCTAAAGAAGAAGCTGAAGCGGTAAAAGCGAAGCTTGAAGAAGCAGGCGCATCCGTAGAAGTGAAGTAATTTTGTTTTACCGATGACCCCTTGATGAGGCTTCCTCTCAAGGGGTTTTCGTTTTGAATGAATAGGGAATAAAAGTAGAAAGGGGGGATCGATGTGTCAGAACATTACTATACCGAGAAGCCGACCACAGGTCATGATCTCGGTCAGGTGGAAGAGGAGCTGCGTGGACGCACCTATGCATTTGCTACCGATGCCGGTGTTTTCTCCAAAAAGGGTGTGGATTACGGTTCTAAGCTGATGATAGAAACGATGGAGTTTCCAGCCGATGCAAGGGTGCTGGATGTCGGCTGCGGTTATGGACCGATCGGATTGGCTGCAGCCGCTATGGCCGGCCAAGGGCAGGTAACCATGGTGGATATCAATGAACGGGCGATTGAGCTGGCCAAGCGGAATGCCCAGCGCAACAGTATACGTAACGTACGCATTCTGCAGAGTGATCTGCTGGCTGAAGTGGCCGGGGAATCGTTTGACGTCGTATTGACTAATCCGCCGATTCGGGCAGGGAAAGAAACGGTTCACCGGATTTTCGAACAGGCTCATTCGGTGTTAACCGATGGCGGGGCGCTATGGGTCGTTATCCAGAAAAAGCAGGGAGCCCCATCAGCTGTGGCCAAGCTCGAATCCATCTTCGCATCCGTGGAAGAAGTGGAGCGCGATCGGGGATATTGGATTTTGAAAGCTACGAAATAGCACGGCTGCTTTGATGCATAAGGGAAGTTTTCATTTCCATTCGTGCGAATAGGTATATCTTTTGGGAATATTGTTGACTTGATTTTTCGAATGTGATATCATAGTTAAATGTCAGCATTAGGATTGGGATATATGTCTTTAGTTTACTAAAATGTCAAGAATTATTTTTTCTTGCCGAGGTGAATAAAATTTGGGCTTTCGACGTATAATGTCTAAATTTTAAGTAAACCCTGAAAGGTATGAAGAAAATAGTGGTAAGATTGAAGGATAGTCTCCCATCGTATGTACGTAACTAGAAGCTTCCTAAAGAAGTGACTCTTCGCGCAGTATTTACTCGAGAAGGCTTCCCTAAGAGGCTTTTATTTTGTTCCATTGAGTAGACATAAGGGGTGAATCTAAGTTGGCGGGTCATCTGATTCAATTAGGTCGACGTAAACGCAGGTCGTACGCTCGGATTAATGAGGTTCTGGAAGTGCCGAACCTGATTGAAATCCAACAAAAATCATACCAGTGGTTTTTGGATGAGGGATTGCGTGAAATGTTTCAGGATATTTCCCCGATACAGGATTTTACGGGGAATTTGGTGTTGGAATTTATCGATTACAGCTTAGGAGAGCCTAAGTACTCGGTCGATGAGTCCAAGGAACGCGACGTCACCTTCGCTGCACCGCTTCGTGTGAAAGTGCGTTTGATCAATAAGGAGACCGGTGAGGTAAAAGAGCAGGAAGTCTTCATGGGCGATTTCCCGCTGATGACGGAGACGGGTACCTTTATTATCAACGGAGCTGAACGGGTTATCGTCAGCCAGCTGGTTCGTTCCCCTAGCGTTTATTTTAGCACGAAAATAGATAAGAACGGTAAGAAAACTTACACCGCTACGGTTATTCCGAATCGTGGTGCCTGGCTGGAACTTGAGACTGATGCGAAAGACATCATCTATGTCCGGATCGACCGCACGCGGAAGATTCCGGTTACGGTGCTGCTTCGTGCGCTCGGCTTCGGTACGGATGCGGAGATCATTGATCTGCTAGGCGATGACGAGTATATCCGCAACACGCTCGATAAGGATAATACCGATTCGACGGACAAGGCCTTGATCGAGATCTACGAGCGCCTGCGTCCGGGCGAGCCGCCGACTCTGGATAATGCTAGAAGCCTGCTTGTTGCCCGCTTCTTCGATCCGAAGCGCTATGATCTGGCGAATGTCGGTCGTTACAAGATTAACAAGAAACTTCACATAAAGAACCGTCTGTTCAATCAGCGTCTCGCCGAAACCCTAGCGGATCCGGAGACCGGTGAGATCATTGCGGAGGCCGGTCAGCTCATCGACCGCCGCCTGCTCGATACGATCCTTCCTCATCTGGAGAACAATGTGGGCTTCAAAGAGTGGAGCGTAGCGAGCGGCATTGCCGACATGGACAAAATTCCAATGCAGTGCGTTCATGTCTACTCCCCGATCGAAGACGGCAAGGTCGTTAAGGTCATCTCCAACGGCAAGATCGACAAGACGGTCAAGAACATCACGCCTGCGGATATTATCTCGTCGATCAACTACTTCATCGATCTGCTTCACGGCATCGGCAGCACGGATGATATCGACCACTTGGGTAACCGTCGTCTGCGTTCTGTAGGTGAACTTCTTCAGAACCAGTTCCGTATCGGTCTTTCCCGGATGGAGCGTGTAGTTCGGGAACGGATGTCCATTCAGGACGTCAACACGATCACACCGCAGCAGCTCATCAACATTCGTCCGGTGATTGCTTCGATCAAGGAGTTCTTCGGCAGCTCCCAGTTGTCGCAGTTTATGGACCAGACGAACCCGCTGGCTGAGCTTACGCACAAGCGTCGTCTTTCGGCACTCGGACCGGGCGGTCTGACGCGTGAGCGCGCGGGCTTTGAAGTCCGTGACGTCCACCACTCCCACTACGGCCGGATGTGTCCGATCGAGACTCCTGAGGGACCGAACATCGGTCTGATCAACTCCTTGTCGACCTTTGCCCGTGTGAACGAGTTCGGTTTCATCGAAGCTCCGTACCGCCGGGTGGATCCGAATACGGGGGTTGTGACTGCCGAGATCTCGTACCTGACGGCAGACGAGGAAGATAACTACGTGGTTGCACAGGCGAACGCCGAGCTTACGGAAGACGGCCGTTTTGCCAAGGATCAGGTTATCGTCCGTTACAAGGATGATATTCTGACGCTCCACAAAGACCGTGTAGACTACATGGACGTATCTCCTAAGCAGGTAGTATCCGTCGCTACGGCGCTCATTCCGTTCCTCGAGAACGATGACTCCAACCGTGCGCTTATGGGTTCGAACATGCAGCGTCAGGCCGTACCGCTTCTCATTCCGAAATCTCCGCTTGTCGGTACAGGGATGGAGCATAAGTCGGCTAAGGACTCCGGTGTATGTATCGTATCCAAGGTCAATGGTGTGGTTGAACGTGTATCGGCCAATGAGATCTGGGTTCGCCGTCAGGAGATGGTTGACGGTAAGCTGGTGAACGGAGACCTCGTTAAACATAAGCTTCACAAGTTCCTTCGTTCCAACCAGGGAACGTGCATCAATCAGCGACCGATCTGCCACAAAGGGGAACAGGTTCGCGTAGGCGATATTCTCGCTGACGGTCCTTCCACCGAGATGGGCGAGCTGGCGCTGGGTCGCAACGTAGTCGTTGCCTTCATGACTTGGGAAGGGTACAACTACGAGGATGCCATCCTGCTGAGTGAGAAACTCGTGAAAGAGGACGTCTATACTTCGATTCACATCGAGGAATACGAGTCCGAAGCGCGGGATACGAAGCTTGGACCGGAAGAGATTACCCGCGACATTCCGAACGTCGGTGAAGACGCGCTGAAGAATCTCGATGAGCGCGGCATCATCCGTGTGGGTGCCGAGATTGCCGCAGGCGACATTCTCGTCGGTAAAGTAACGCCAAAAGGTGTAACGGAGCTGACGGCGGAAGAACGGCTGCTTCATGCGATCTTCGGTGAGAAGGCACGCGAGGTTCGTGATACTTCCCTCCGTGTACCTCACGGTACGGACGGGATCGTAGTGGACGTAAAAGTATTTACCCGCGAAAACGGCGATGAACTCCCTCCGGGCGTAAATCAGCTGGTGCGCGTCTACATCGCTCAGAAGCGTAAGATCTCCGAGGGCGATAAGATGGCAGGTCGTCACGGTAACAAAGGGGTTATCGCCCGTATTCTTCCTGAAGAGGACATGCCGTTCCTGCCGGATGGTACGCCGGTCCAAGTCGTGCTGAACCCGCTCGGCGTTCCGTCGCGGATGAACATCGGCCAGGTGCTCGAGGTTCACTTGGGGATGGCGGCCAAGTATCTGGGTATTCATACGGCCACACCGGTATTCGACGGTGCGCGTGAGTATGACGTATTCGATACGATGGAAGAAGCAGGCATGCAGCGTAATGGTAAGACTCTTCTTTATGACGGACGTACCGGTGATCCGTTTGAGCGTGAAGTGACGGTTGGCGTCATGTACATGATCAAGCTGGCGCACATGGTCGACGATAAGATCCATGCCCGTTCCACAGGTCCTTACTCGCTCGTTACTCAGCAGCCGCTGGGTGGTAAAGCGCAGTTCGGCGGCCAGCGTTTCGGCGAGATGGAAGTATGGGCGCTTGAGGCCTATGGCGCCGCTTATACGCTGCAGGAGATCCTGACGGTAAAATCCGACGACGTGGTTGGCCGTGTCAAAACGTACGAGTCGATCGTCAAGGGTGAGAATGTACCGGAGCCGGGCGTGCCGGAGTCCTTCAAAGTATTGATCAAAGAGCTTCAAAGCTTGGGTATGGATGTTAAGATCTTGTCCGAGAACGAAGAAGAAATCGAAATGAAGGAAATGGACGACGACGATGAGGTCACAAGCGACAAATTGAACCTCAATCTGGAAGGCGCCGAGATGGGTGTGGAGTAACACCCATCTGTCACAATGACGTAATGCAATGGTGTAAGCCGCACATAGACAGCACATTGTTACAACGGATGCTTCCGATGTAGTTTTGTTGCACAAAACTTGGAGGAGGGTTGCTCCTTGATCGACGTCAACAATTTTGAGTACATGAAAATCGGTTTGGCATCTCCGGATAAGATCCGTTCGTGGTCCAGAGGTGAAGTCAAGAAGCCGGAGACGATTAACTATAGAACGCTGAAGCCTGAGAAAGAAGGCCTGTTCTGCGAGAAAATCTTCGGGCCTACGAAGGACTGGGAATGTCACTGCGGTAAATACAAGCGTGTCCGTTACAAAGGTGTCGTTTGCGACCGCTGCGGCGTAGAAGTTACCCGCCAGAAGGTACGCCGTGAGCGTATGGGCCATATCGAGCTCGCCGCACCGGTGTCCCATATCTGGTACTTCAAGGGCATCCCGAGCCGGATGGGTCTGGCTCTGGATATGTCCCCGCGCTCGCTCGAAGAGATTATTTATTTTGCATCCTACGTGGTTACCGATCCAGGTGATACGCCGCTCGAGAAGAAGCAGCTGCTCTCCGAGAAGGAGTACCGCAGCTACCGCGAGAAGTATGGGTATGCGTTCCAGGCAGGCATGGGAGCAGAGGCTGTCAAGAAGCTTCTTCAGGACATCGACATCGAGAAGGAAGTCGAGATGCTGAAGGAAGAGCTGAAGACGGCTCAAGGCCAGCGCCGCAACCGTGCGATCAAGCGTCTTGAGGTTATGGAAGCATTCCGTAACTCCAAGAACATGCCGGAGTGGATGGTGCTTGATGTCCTCCCGGTCATTCCGCCGGAACTGCGTCCGATGGTACAGCTCGACGGCGGCCGTTTTGCGACGTCCGACCTGAATGACCTGTACCGCCGCGTAATCAACCGGAACAACCGTCTGAAGCGTCTTCTGGACCTCGGAGCGCCGGATATTATCGTGCAGAACGAGAAGCGTATGCTTCAGGAAGCCGTTGATGCTCTGATTGACAACGGCCGCCGCGGCCGTCCGGTCACCGGACCGGGCAACCGACCGCTCAAATCTCTCAGCCACATGCTGAAGGGTAAGCAGGGACGTTTCCGTCAGAACCTTCTGGGTAAGCGTGTAGACTACTCGGGCCGTTCGGTTATCGTAGTAGGACCCAGCTTGAGAATGTATCAGTGCGGACTTCCGAAAGAGATGGCACTGGAACTCTTCAAGCCGTTCGTCATGAAGGAGCTTGTTAATAAGGGCCTCGCCCACAACATAAAGAGCGCGAAGCGCAAGGTAGAGAGAGTCTCTCCAGAAGTTTGGGATGTGCTTGAAGAAGTCATTAAGGAGCATCCAGTCCTTCTGAACCGTGCCCCTACGCTTCACCGTCTTGGGATTCAGGCATTCGAACCGATCCTGGTCGAAGGCCGTGCGATCAAACTGCATCCGCTCGTATGTACGGCTTACAACGCTGACTTCGACGGCGACCAGATGGCCGTTCACGTGCCGCTGTCTGCCGAAGCTCAAGCTGAAGCGCGCCTGCTGATGCTGGCTGCCGGCAACATCTTGAACCCGAAGGACGGCAAGCCTGTCGTTACACCTTCGCAGGATATGGTCCTCGGATCGTTCTACCTGACGACCGAGAACAAGAATGCCAAAGGTTCGGGTACGATCCTGCGCACCGTAGCGGAAGCCGTATCTCTTTATCACCGTGGAGATGCTGCGCTTCATGCTCGTGTAGCCATCCCTGCCAGAGCGCTTGGCAAGGAAAGCTTTACGCCTGAGCAGCAGGAAGCTATGCTCGTTACCACCATCGGTAAGATTATTTTCAACGAAATCTATCCGAAGGACTTCCCATACATTAACGAAGCAACCAAGGCGAACCTCCTGAACGGTCCGTCTGATAACTACTTCGTATTCGGTAAGGGCCAGGACATCCGTAAAGCAATGGATGAACTGCCCGAAACCAAAGCTGTGGGCAAGGATTACCTGGGGACGATCATTGCGGAGTGCTTCCGCAAATATCACACGACCCAAACATCGATTATCCTGGATGATATCAAGCAGCTGGGCTTTACGTATTCCACGCGTGCGGGGATTACGATTGCCGTTGCGGACGTTGTCGTACCGCAAGAGAAGACGAAGATCATGCAGGAGTCCGATGAGAAGGTCAGCGTGGTAACGAACCAATACCGCCGTGGTCTCATTACGGACGACGAGCGTTATGACCGTGTTATTGCCATCTGGAGCAAAGCGAAGGATGAACTGACGGATATCCTGATGAGATCCCTCGACAAGTACAATTCCATCAACATGATGGTGGAATCCAAAGCGCGGGGTAACAAATCGCAGATCACCCAGCTGGGCGGTATGCGTGGTCTCATGGCGAACCCGTCCGGTAAAATCATCGAGCTCCCGATCAAGTCGAACTTCCGTGAAGGCCTGACGGTACTCGAGTACTTCATCTCGACGCACGGTGCCCGTAAAGGTCTCGCCGATACGGCGCTTCGTACAGCGGACTCGGGTTACTTGACCCGTCGTCTCGTTGACGTGGCCCAGGACGTTATCGTACGTGATGAAGATTGCGGTACGGACAAAGGCTTCCTCGTATCCCGGATTCAGGACGGCAAAGAGGTTATTGAGGATCTCTATGACCGTATTGAAGGCCGTTATTCCTTCGAGACCGTACGTCATCCGGAAACCGGCGATATCATTGTGAACCGCAACGAACTGATCGATTCTACGGTTGCTGATCAGATTATCGCGGCAGGCATTACCAAGCTTCAGATCCGCTCCGTACTCAGCTGCCGCTCCAAGCACGGCGTATGCAAAAAGTGCTACGGTCGTAACCTGGCAACGGGCCAGTTCGTCGAAATCGGGGAAGCTGTAGGTATTATTGCAGCCCAATCCATCGGGGAACCGGGAACCCAGCTGACAATGCGTACGTTCCATACAGGGGGCGTAGCAGGGGATGATATCACGCAAGGTTTGCCGCGGATCCAGGAGCTGTTCGAAGCCCGTAATCCGAAGGGTCAAGCGATCATCACCGAGATCGACGGTGTGGTAAAAGAAATTCGCGAAGCAAAAGACCGCAGAGAAATCGAAGTTCAAGGCGAAGCGGAATCCAAGACTTACAACGTTCCTTACGGCTCGCGTATTCGTGTTACCCTCGGCCAGAACGTGGAAGCAGGGGATGAGCTGACGGAAGGTTCCATCGACCCGAAAGAAATGCTGCGCATCAAAGGCATCCGGGGCGTTCAGAACTACATTCTGCAGGAAGTTCAGCGCGTATACCGTAACCAGGGCGTAGAAATCAACGATAAGCACGTGGAAGTTATGATCCGTCAGATGCTGCGTAAGATCCGTATCGTAGATGCGGGGAATACAACGCTGCTTCCTGGCTCCTTCGTTGATATGCATGAATACGAGGAAGCCAACAAGGTGGCGCTCTTTGCAGGCGAGGAGCCTGCGGTCGCCAAGCCGGTTCTTCTCGGTATTACCAAAGCATCGCTGGAGACCGACTCCTTCCTGTCGGCCGCTTCCTTCCAGGAGACGACACGTGTCCTGACGGATGCCGCTATTAAGGGTAAGGTAGACCAGCTGCTGGGTCTCAAAGAGAACGTCATTATCGGGAAACTGATCCCGGCCGGTACAGGGATGTCGAGATACCGCAATATCCGGATCACGGATCCTAATGCTGAGCCGCTCGATGAAGAAGTAACCGAGGCGGAAGCAGTAACGGTAGAGTAAGGGAAGTCCGCTTGCCTTGGAGAAGGTTATCAAAAATCTTTGAAAAGGCAAGCGATCCTTTCTTGACACGGTCTGGGTGAAGTGATAATATATCCAAGTGTGCCAAAACACATGGTTCCTGACCTGTTCTGCTTTGGAGGATATGACTCATGTCTTATGATAAAGTGAAGCAGGCTGCGAAGCTGTCGATAGGCAACAAGCAAGCGACGAAGACGGTTGAACAAGGCAAGGCCTTGGAAGTCTTTGTAGCCAAAGATGCAGATCCGCGAATAACGATAAAAATGGTTAACCTTTGCAAGAAAATGGGGGTTAATGTAACATACGTGGACTCCATGAAGTTGTTAGGTAAAGCGTGTGGAATCGAAGTGGGCGCCGCGGTAGCGGCCGTAGTGAACGACTAATGTTTTTGTCTGAGAAGCGAATTTCAAAGGCAAAAACTTTTCATTTGTTCATTTACGATTCGCCTGGATCTGTGGACTTGAAATTCATGAATTATCCCATTGAAGGAGGTGGCCAAAATGCCAACAATCAACCAACTCGTTCGTAAAGGACGGGAAGCAAAAGTTGTAAAATCCAAATCCCCGGCTCTCCAAAAAGGCTTCAATGCTTTGAAAAGAGAATCGACGGATATCAGCTCGCCACAAAAACGCGGTGTGTGTACTCGTGTAGGTACGATGACGCCAAAGAAGCCGAACTCCGCTCTTCGTAAGT
Organism: Paenibacillus mucilaginosus 3016; assembly: GCF_000250655.1. Lineage (NCBI taxonomy): Bacteria > Bacillati > Bacillota > Bacilli > Caryophanales > Paenibacillaceae > Paenibacillus > Paenibacillus mucilaginosus. The sequence goes on along the minus strand of NC_016935.1, from coordinate 8,293,129 downwards.
ATGCGCGTGTTCGTCTGACTAACCGTGTTGAAGTTACAGCTTATATTCCGGGTATCGGACACAACCTGCAAGAGCACAGCGTAGTACTGATCCGCGGCGGTCGTGTAAAGGACCTTCCGGGTGTACGTTACCACATCGTTCGTGGTGCGCTGGATACAGCAGGCGTGAACAACCGTAAGCAAGCTCGTTCCAAGTACGGCGCGAAGCGTCCGAAAGTGAAGAAGTAATAATCTATCAAAATCAGAATGATTTTTTGAGAAAGGGGGATAACTATGCCTCGTAAAGGTCCAGTTACTCGCAGAGACGTATTGCCCGATCCGGTGTATAACAGCAAGTTGGTTACTCGCCTGGTCAACCGTATCATGTATGACGGGAAGAAGGGGGTAGCGCAAGCTATTCTTTATAACGCCTTCAACCTCATTCAAGAGCGTACCGGCAAAGATCCAATGGAAGTGTTCGAACAAGCAATTAAGAACATTATGCCGGTTCTTGAAGTCAAAGCTCGCCGTGTGGGGGGCGCGAACTACCAGGTGCCAATCGAAGTAAGACCAGAGCGTCGTACTACATTGGGTCTGCGTTGGCTCGTCAACTACTCCCGTCTTCGTGGTGAGAAGACGATGGAAGAGAGACTTGCTCAAGAGATTATCGATGCAAGCAACAATACTGGCGCTTCCGTTAAGAAGCGTGAGGATACGCACAAGATGGCGGAAGCCAACAAAGCGTTCGCTCACTATCGTTGGTAGAATACTAATTCAAATTCCTAATGTATAGGAAGGAGATTCCCTGATGGCAAGAGAGTTTTCTCTGAAAGATACGCGCAATATCGGGATCATGGCGCATATCGATGCCGGTAAGACGACCACGACCGAGCGTATTCTGTTCTACACGGGCCGCGTGCACAAGATCGGTGAAGTTCACGAAGGTGCTGCAACGATGGACTGGATGGAGCAGGAGCAGGAGCGCGGGATTACGATTACTTCCGCTGCTACAACCGCTCAATGGAAAGGTCACCGCATCAATATTATCGACACCCCGGGTCACGTTGACTTCACAGTTGAAGTAGAACGTTCCCTGCGCGTATTGGACGGAGCCGTAGGTGTGTTCAGCGCAAAAGAAGGCGTCGAGCCTCAATCCGAGACCGTTTGGAGACAAGCGGACCGTTATAGTGTTCCACGGATTGCATACGTCAATAAGATGGACATTATCGGTGCGGACTTCCTTCAAGTTATCGAATCGATGCGTCAGAAGCTTGGTGCCAATGCAGTTGCTATCCAACTGCCAATCGGCGCTGAGAATGACTTCGCAGGCGTAATCGACCTGGTAGAGCGCAAAGCTTATGTCTACCAGGATGACTTGGGTAAGGACCCTATCGAATCCGAAGTACCAGCTGAGTACAAGGATAAGGTGGAGGAGCTTCGTCTTGAACTCGTTGAGAAGGTTGCAGAACTGGACGAAGAGCTCATGATGAAGTACCTGGAAGGCGAAGAGTTGACTATTGAAGAGATTAAGGGTGCACTGCGTCAAGGCGTAGTAAACGTTAAGATCTTCCCAGTTATCTGCGGATCTTCCTACCGTAACAAAGGTGTTCAAATGATGCTTGACGCGGTTATCGACTACCTTCCAGCTCCAATCGACGTACCGGACATCAAAGGTACACTCGAAGACGGCACAGAAGTTATTCGTAAATCGTCTGACGATGAGCCGTTCTCGGCACTCGCCTTCAAAATCATGACAGATCCGTTTGTCGGTAAGCTGACATTCTTCCGCGTATATTCCGGTGTTCTGAACTCCGGTTCCTATGTGCTGAATGCAACTAAGGGCAAGCGTGAAAGAATCGGCCGGATCCTTCAAATGCATGCGAACAGCCGTCAAGAAATCAGTATCGTTTACTCTGGTGATATTGCAGCTGCCGTTGGTTTGAAAGATACCGTAACTGGTGATACACTGTGTGATGAGAAGAACCCTGTAGTTCTCGAGTCGATGAACTTCCCTGAGCCGGTTATCCAACTGGCTGTTGAGCCTAAGACCAAAGCGGACCAAGATAAAATGGGTGTTGCTCTGTCCAAGCTCTCCGAAGAAGATCCGACGTTCCGTGCACACACGGACGAAGAAACTGGCCAAACGATCATCTCCGGTATGGGTGAGCTTCACCTTGAGATCATTGTTGACCGTATGCTTCGCGAGTTCAAAGTTGAGACTAACGTAGGTAAGCCGCAAGTTGCATACCGCGAGACGTTCAAACAAGCTGCAAAGGTCGAAGGCAAGTTCGTTCGCCAATCCGGCGGTCGCGGTCAGTACGGCCATTGTTGGGTGGAATTCCAACCGCTTGAGCCGGGAACTGGCTTCCAGTTCGAGAGCAAGGTTGTGGGCGGATCGATTCCTAGAGAATTTATCGCTCCAATTCAAGCGGGTATTGAAGAATCCATGAAGAACGGCGTATACGCAGGTTTCCCACTTGTGGATATCAAAGCTACTGTTGTCGATGGTTCCTACCACGATGTGGACTCCAGTGAAATGGCGTTCGAAAATCGCAGGCTCCATGGCTCTCAAAGCAGCGGCTGAGAAGTGCCGTCCAGTTCTTCTTGAGCCGATCATGAAGGTAGAAGTAACTGTACCTGAAGAGTACATGGGCGATGTTATGGGCGACCTTAACTCCCGTCGTGGACGTATCGAAGGTATGGACGCACGTTTCGGTGCCCAAATCATCCGTGCGAAGGTACCTCTTTCCGAAATGTTTGGTTACTCGACAACTCTGCGTTCCCGTACACAGGGCCGCGGCGTTTACTCGATGGAAATCTCCCACTATGAAGAAGTACCTAAGTCCATTGCTGACGAAATCGTCGCAAAGAACAAAGGTGCCTAAATATAAATTAGTTACTTAAGGAGGCTGTCTTTCCATGGCAAAAGCGAAATTTGAACGTAATAAGCCGCACGTTAACATTGGTACTATCGGTCACGTCGACCACGGTAAAACTACCCTGACGGCTGCAATCACAACTGTTCTGTCCAAGAAATACGGCGGTGCAGCTGTAGCATTCGACCAAATCGACAAAGCACCAGAAGAGCGCGAGCGTGGTATCACAATCTCCACTGCACACGTTGAATACGAAACACCTAACCGTCACTACGCACACGTTGACTGCCCAGGCCACGCCGACTATGTTAAAAACATGATCACCGGCGCAGCACAAATGGACGGCGCGATCCTCGTAGTATCCGCAGCTGACGGCCCTATGCCACAAACTCGTGAGCACATCCTGCTCTCCCGTCAAGTAGGCGTACCATACATCGTTGTATTCCTCAACAAGTGTGATATGGTTGAAGACGAAGAGCTCCTCGAGCTCGTTGAAATGGAAGTTCGCGACCTGCTGAACGAGTATGAGTTCCCAGGCGACGACACTCCAATCATCCGTGGTGCAGCTCGTGAAGCGCTGCAAAACCCAGATGGTCCTTGGGCTGAGAAGATCGTTGAACTGTTCGAACAGATCGACACTTACATCCCAACTCCAGAGCGCGACACGGACAAGCCTTTCCTTATGCCTGTCGAGGACGTATTCACGATCACTGGTCGTGGTACCGTTGCTACAGGTCGTGTAGAGCGTGGCGTTATCAAAGTCGGCGACGAGATCGAAATCATCGGTCTGGCTGAAGAAACTCGCAAGTCCGTTGTTACAGGCGTTGAGATGTTCCGTAAGCTTCTGGACTCCGCTCAAGCCGGCGACAACATCGGCGCACTGCTTCGTGGTGTAGACCGTAAGGACATCGAGCGTGGTCAAGTTCTGGCGAAGCCGGGTTCGGTTAAGCCTCACACGAACTTTTCCGCACAAATCTACGTCCTGACTAAAGAAGAAGGTGGCCGTCACAAGCCTTTCTTCACTGGCTACCGTCCACAGTTCTACTTCCGCACAACGGACGTAACAGGCATCATCAACCTGCCTGAAGGTTCCGAGATGGTTATGCCAGGCGACAACATCACTGTAACGGTTGAGCTGATCTCCCCGATCGCTATCGAGGAAGGCACTCGCTTCGCTATCCGCGAAGGCGGCCGTACAGTTGGTGCAGGCGCGGTTGCTTCCATCAGCAAGTAATTTAGCTTGCATAAAAGCCCTTTATCCTTAGGATGAAGGGCTTTTATTTTATTTTGGGCAAGCGTGCATTTTTTACTTGCTTTTCTCTTCTAGATTTAATATAATAGTGAACGTTGGTCTGAGACGTTGCGATGAAGTGAGAGGTTGCTGACACACCCGGCCCCTTTGCCATAGGGACGGAGTCAGGAGATTTTCACGGAGTATGTCCGATACTAAATTGGGCGATAAAAGGAGGGAATACTATGGCAAAGCAAAAGATTCGTATTCGTTTGAAGGCTTATGATCACAGAGTTCTGGATCAATCCGCAGAGAAAATCGTGGATACAGCCAAGCGTTCCGGTGCTGGAGTTTCTGGTCCGATCCCGCTTCCAACTGAGAAGCAGATCATTACCATTCTCCGTGCGGTACACAAGTACAAAGATTCGCGCGAGCAATTCGAGATGCGTACGCATAAGCGTTTGATCGATATCGTCAATCCGACGCCGCAAACCGTTGATGCTCTGATGCGTCTGGATCTGCCGTCCGGTGTGGACATCGAAATCAAACTGTAATATACAATGTGAATAACTAGAGCAAAGCAAGAGAGGAAAAGAGGTGTCAACGATGACTAAAGGTATCTTAGGTAAGAAACTTGGGATGACTCAAGTGTTTACTCCCGAAGGATTGGTTGTACCAGTAACAGTTGTTCAAGCAGGTCCTTGCACAGTGCTGCAAAAGAAGGATGTTGAGAACGACGGGTACGAGGCCATCCAAATCGGTTTTGCCGATAAGAAAGAACAAAACGCAAACAAACCGGAGTTGGGCCACGCTAAGAAAGCAGGCACAACACCTAAGCGCTACGTTAAAGAGCTTCGCGGTGTTGCGATTTCCGAGTACGAAGTTGGCCAGGAAATCAAAGCTGACGTGTTTGCTGAAGGTGAATTCGTTGATGTAACGGGTACTTCCAAAGGTAAAGGGTTCCAGGGTGTTATCAAGAGACATAACCAGTCCAGAGGTCCTATGGCTCACGGTTCCCGTTATCACCGCGGTCCAGGTTCGATGGGTTCCATCCAAGCGAACCGTGTACCAAAAGGTAAGAACCTGCCAGGTCACATGGGTTCCGAGACAGTTACGATTCAAGGTCTCGAAGTTGTTAAGATCGACGTTGAGCGTAACGTGCTTCTGATCAAAGGTTCCATTCCTGGTCCTAAGAACAGCTACGTTACCGTTAAATCGACGGTAAAAGCTTAAGATAGCAAGAAAGGAGGATAACACATGCCAAAAGTAGCGGTATTTAATGTGAGTGGTGCTCAAGTTGGTGAAGTGGAGCTGGCTGAATCGGTATTCGGCATCGAGCCTCATCTTCATGTCTTGAATGAAGCTGTCCTGATGCAGCGCGCATCCCTTCGTGCAGGTACGCACAAAACCAAAGGTCGTTCGGAAGTTCGCGGTGGTGGCCGTAAACCTTGGAAACAAAAAGGTACAGGTCGTGCGCGTCAAGGTTCCATCCGTTCCCCGCAATGGAAAGGCGGCGGTATCGTCTTCGGACCAACTCCGCGCAGCTACTCCTACAAACTGCCTAAGAAAGTTCGTCGTCTGGCGATCAAATCTGCGTTGTCTTCCAAGGTGAAGTCGAGCGAGATTATCGTTCTTGACCAGCTTCAAATGGCTGCTCCAAAGACAAAAGAATTTGCTGCAATCTTGAATAACCTTAAAGTGGATCGCAAGGCTCTGGTTGTAACGGCTGCTTACGAAGAGAACGTAGCACTCTCTGCACGTAACATTCCTGGCGTGAAGTTCGTTGTCGCTGAAGGAATCAACGTACTGGATGTTATGGTCTACGACAAGCTGATCATTACGAAGGACGCGGTGCAAAAGGTAGAGGAGGTGTTTGCGTAATGAAGAACCCTCGCGATATTATTAAGCGCCCGATCATTACCGAACGTTCCAGCGAAATGATGGCGGACAAGAAATACGTGTTCGAAGTTGACATCCGTTCCAACAAGACGGAAGTGAAACAAGCAATCGAGCAGATCTTCAAAGTGAAGGTTTCGAATGTTAACACGTTGAGAATGCCGGCGAAGCCGAAGCGTTATGGCCGTTACTCCGGTTATACTTCCGAATGGAAGAAAGCCATTGTAACCCTTAGTGCGGACAGCAAAGAACTGGAATTCTTTGAATCGGTATAAGTAACTTTCTAAAGTAAGGAGGGAATCCACGTGCCAATTAAAAAGTACAAACCAACGTCACCTGCGAGACGTGCGATGTCGGTTTCGACATTTGAAGAAATCACAACATCCACTCCGGAGAAATCGCTGCTTGCTCCTTTGAGCAAAAAGGCTGGACGTAACAACCAAGGTAAAATTACGGTTCGTCACCAAGGCGGCGGACACAAGCGTAAGTACCGGATCATCGACTTCAAGCGTAACAAAGATGGAATACCAGGTCGCGTTGCTACAATTGAGTACGACCCGAACCGTTCCGCTAACATCGCTCTGATCCACTATGTGGATGGCGAGAAGCGTTACATCATCGCTCCTAAAGGTCTGAAAGTGGACGATCAAGTAGTATCCGGCCCAACGGCTGATATTAAGGTCGGCAACGCTCTTCCGATGGAGAACATCCCTGTCGGTACGGTTATCCACAACATCGAGCTGAAGCCAGGCAAAGGCGGCCAACTGGTTCGCGCAGCCGGTACGGAAGCTCAACTGCTCGGTAAAGAAGATCAGTACGTTATCGTACGTCTTTCCTCCGGCGAAATGAGAAGAATCCTGAAAGTTTGCCGCGCAACCGTTGGTTCCGTTGGTAACGAGGATTATGAGCTTATCAAAATCGGTAAAGCTGGCCGTTCCCGCTGGCTCGGACAAAGACCGGAAGTTCGTGGTTCCGTCATGAACCCTAACGATCACCCGCACGGTGGTGGTGAAGGCCGTTCCCCGATCGGACGCAAATCTCCAATGTCTCCTTGGGGCAAGCCGACGCTCGGTTACAAGACACGCAAGAAGAACAAAGCTTCGAATCAGTACATTATTCGTCGCCGCACGAAGTAATACGATTTACGCTTTGCTTAAAGAAGGGAGGAACAACGCATGGGTCGCAGTTTGAAAAAAGGTCCTTTTATCGATGGCTACCTTCTGAAGAAGGTTGAAGACATGAACGAAGCTTCCAAGAAGCAGGTTATCAAAACTTGGTCTCGCCGTTCCACGATTTTCCCGCAATTCATCGGCCACACTTTCGCTGTTTATGATGGTAGAAAGCACGTGCCGGTATACGTGACGGAAGATATGGTCGGACATAAGCTTGGTGAATTCGCTCCAACCCGTACTTACAAAGGTCACACGGATTCGGACAAGAAAACGGGCAAGCGTTAATTTTTGAACGGGAATCACATGATTTCGTAATTGAGAGGAGGTACTTCCATGCAACAAGCTAAGGCTATTGCTAGATATGTTCGTATTGCTCCCCGTAAGGCTCAACTCGTAGTTGATCTGATCCGCGGCAAGCAAGTGGGTGAGGCTATCGCAATCCTGCGTCACACTCCGAAGTCGGCTTCCCCGATCGTTGAGAAGCTGCTGAACTCGGCTATCGCGAATGCAGAGCATAACTACTCCCTGGATGTAAACAATCTGGTTGTAACTACTGCTACTGTAGACCAAGGGCCAACATTGAAAAGATTCCGTCCTCGTGCGATGGGTCGTGCGAGCCGTATCAATAAACGTACCAGCCACATCACTTTAGTGGTATCTGAGAAATAAGGAGGGACAACGTGTGGGTCAAAAAGTAAACCCGGTGGGACTTCGTATCGGTATCATCCGTGACTGGGAGTCCAAATGGTATGCCGGCAAAGATTTCGGCGATCTGCTGATGGAAGACGTAAAGATCCGTGAATATCTGAAGCAAAAATTGAAAGAATCTGCCGTTTCCCGTATTGAAATCGAGCGTGCAGCTAACCGCGTGAACGTTACGATTCATACTGCGAAGCCAGGTATGGTAATTGGTAAAGGCGGTTCCGAAGTTGAAGTAATCCGCGGCTACCTCTCCAAGCTGACTAACGGCAAAAAGGTTCACATCAACATCTCTGAAGTAAAGAACCCTGAACTGGACGCGATTCTGGTTGCAGAAAGCATTGCACAACAACTGGAGCGTCGCGTATCGTTCCGTCGTGCACTGAAGCAATCGATCCAAAGAACGATTCGTTCCGGCGCAAAAGGGATCAAAACATCGGTTAGCGGTCGTCTGGGCGGTGCTGAAATCGCCAGAACGGAAGGATACAGCGAGGGTACGGTACCTCTTCATACTCTTCGTGCGGATATCGACTACGGTACTGCAGAAGCTCATACAACCTATGGTCGTATCGGCGTAAAAGTATGGATCTACCGTGGCGAAGTTCTTCCAACGGCTAAGAAAAAGGCTGCTGCGGAAGGAGGCAACTAATCATGTTAGTTCCTAAACGTGTAAAACACCGTAAAGAGCACCGCGGCAATATGCGCGGTCGTGCAAAAGGTGGCGCTGAGGTTCATTTCGGTGAGTTCGGTCTCCAGGCAATGGAACCGGCATGGGTAACCAACCGTCAAATCGAAGCGGCTCGTGTTGCTATGACACGTTACATGAAGCGTGGCGGTAAAGTTTGGATTAGAATTTTCCCTCAAAAGTCATACACTGCAAAAGGTGTAGGTGTACGTATGGGTTCTGGTAAAGGTGCACCTGCAGGTTGGGTAGCTGTAGTTAAGAGAGAAAAGATTATGTTTGAAATTGGTGGTGTTGATGAAGCAACTGCTCGTGAAGCTTTGAGACTTGCTTCAACTAAGTTACCAATTAAGACTAAGTTTGTAACTAGAAGTTCGGATGTAGGTGGTGAAGCAAATGAAGGCTAGTGAATTTCGCAACCTAACCACTGCTGAGATCGAACAAAAGATTGCCGGATTTAAAGAGCAGCTCTTTAACCTCCGTTTTCAACTGGCTACCGGTCAACTGGATAATCCCGTACAAATTCAGAAAGTCCGCAAAGAGATTGCCCGGGCAAAAACTGTTTTGCGTGAAAGAGAATTGGGAATCACTAGTTAATGAATGAGAGAGGAGGATCTCACATGGCTGAACGCAACGAGCGTAAGACGCAGCTGGGCAAAGTCGTTAGCGACAAGATGGATAAAACCATCGTTGTAGCTGTAGAAACTTACAAAAAACACGACCTCTACCACAAGCGTATTAAATATACGAAGAAATTCAAAGCACATGATGAGAACAACGAAGCTAAGATTGGTGACGTTGTGAAAATCATGGAAACTCGTCCGCTCTCCAAGGATAAGCGTTGGAGACTGGTTGAAGTGGTCGAAAAAGCGGTTATCGTTTAATATAAAGGTTCGGTAAATCAAGGCCGGAAGGAGGAAATACACAATGATTCAACCATTTACACGCTTGAACGTAGCTGATAACTCCGGTGCTAAATCGCTCATGTGTATCCGAGTGTTGGGTGGTACGGGTCGTCGTACAGCTAACATCGGCGACTTGATCGTTTGCTCCGTGAAAGAAGCAACACCAGGTGGCGTTGTCAAAAAGGGTGATGTAGTGAAGGCTGTTGTTGTCCGTACGAGACGCGGTGCTCGCCGGAAAGACGGTTCTTACATCACATTCGACGAGAATGCAGCTGTAATCGTTAAAGAAGATAAGAGCCCACGCGGTACACGGATCTTCGGACCAGTTGCTCGCGAACTTCGTGACAGAGACTTCATGAAGATCGTATCTCTTGCTCCGGAAGTTATCTAATATCAGCAGTGAACGTCTTGTTCAGGAGGTGGAACCACAATGCCAAAGCAACCGAAAAAACTCGAGTCCCATAACAATAAACTGCACGTGAAAAAAGAGGATACGGTTATCGTGATCACGGGTAAGGACAAAGGGAAAAAGGGCCGCGTAATCGCAGCTTTCCCTCGTGAAAACCGTGTGCTGGTAGAAGGCGTGAACATGATCAAGAAGCATGCGAAGCCTTCGCAGCAGAATCCACAAGGCGGCATCCTTAACCAGGAAGCTCCTATCCACGTATCCAACGTTATGCTGGTTGATCCTAAGAGCGGCCAACCAACTCGCGTAGGCTACAAAGTGCTTGAGAACGGTAAGAAAGTCCGCGTCGCGAAGAAATCCGGCGAGGTTATCGATTAATCGTAAAGGTAAGAAAGGAGGTACTCGGATTCATGACTGCAAGAATGAAAGAACGTTTCCTTAACGAAATCACTCCTGCTCTGATGCAGAAGTTTAACTATTCTACGGTTATGCAGGTTCCTAAGATCGAAAAGGTAGTTATCAACATGGGTGTGGGCGAGGCTGTCTCGAACTCCAAAGTGCTTGATACTGCTGTGTCCGACCTGCAGCTGATCGCCGGTCAAAAGCCGGTTATCACGAGAGCAAAGAAATCCATCGCTGGTTTCAAACTTCGTGAGAACATGCCGATCGGTGTGAAAGTAACGCTCCGCGGCGAGCGCATGTATCACTTCCTCGACAAGCTGTTCAATGTTGCACTGCCACGCGTACGTGACTTCCGTGGTGTATCGAACAAAGCGTTCGACGGCCGCGGTAACTACACGCTCGGTCTGAAAGAACAACTCATTTTCCCTGAAATTGAGTATGATAAAGTGGATAAAGTTCGTGGTATGGATATCGTAATCGTAACTACGGCTAAATCGGACGAAGAGTCCCGTGAATTGCTCACGCAGCTCGGCATGCCGTTCACTAAATAATAAGTAGAAACGAGCAGTTTCTTACGGAAACTTTGGAGGTGTAAACTGAAGTGGCAAAAACTTCGATGAAGATTAAGCAGCAGCGTCCTCCGAAATTCAAAGTGCAGGCATACACTCGCTGCGAGCGCTGCGGCCGTCCCCATTCCGTACTCCGGAAATTCAAAATTTGCAGAATTTGTTTCCGCGAATTGGCATACAAAGGCCAGATTCCTGGCGTGAAAAAAGCAAGCTGGTAAAACTCAAAGTTTCGGGAAGGAGGTTTACAACACATGGTTATGTCCGATCCAATTGCAGATATGCTTACACGCATTCGTAACGCTAACGTTGTTCGTCATGAGACTGTTGAAATTCCGGCTTCGAAGGTCAAGCGCGAAATCGCTGAGATCCTCAAGAAGGAAGGCTTCATCCGTGACGCTGAATATATCGAAGACAGCAAGCAAGGCATCATCCGCTTGTTCCTGAAATACGGCCCGAACCAAGAGCGTGTCATTACTGGTCTGAAAAGAATCAGTAAGCCAGGTCTTCGCGTTTACGCTAAAAGCCAGGAAGTGCCTCGCGTACTCGGCGGTCTCGGAATCGCAATTCTGTCTACATCCAAAGGGGTTATGACAGACAAGGAAGCTCGTCAAACTAAAGCCGGCGGAGAAGTTATCTGCTACGTCTGGTAATACCGATTTAGAAAGAACGGAGGTGCAAACATGTCCCGTATTGGTCGCAAACCGATCACGATCCCAAGCGGAGTAAACGTGACTCTTGACAATACAGTAATTACGGTTAAAGGCCCGAAAGGTACCCTGACCCGTGAGCTTCACAAAGATATGAAGATCAGCGTTGAGGACAATGTCCTGACAGTAGAGCGCCCTTCTGACAACAAGCTGCATCGCTCCCTGCACGGTACGACACGCAGTGTTGTACAAAACATGGTTAGCGGTGTAACGGATGGTTTCGCAAAGAACCTTGAGCTGGTTGGCGTAGGTTACCGTGCTAACAAAACTGGCGACAAGCTGGTTCTGAACGTAGGGTACTCCCACCCGGTTGAAATCACACCTGAGAATGGTGTAGAGTTCGAAGTTCCTTCGAACACGAAGATCATCGTTAAAGGCATCGATAAAGAAGCCGTTGGCGCGATCGCTGCAAAGATTCGTTCCGTTCGTGAACCAGAGCCATACAAAGGCAAAGGTATCAAGTACGAAGGCGAGCGTATCATTCGCAAAGAAGGTAAGGCTGGTAAGAAGAAGTAAGGTGGCCTAGGCTTACGGCCTAGCCCCGAAGCTTCTGACCGAACTCGAAAGGAGTGAAACTCGAATGATTACTAAGGCGGACAAAAACAAGGCGCGTCTGAAAAGACATCTTCGCGTTCGTAAGAAAATTCAAGGAACGGCTGAGCGTCCTCGTCTGAACATTTTCCGTTCCTCTAAACATATGTACGCTCAACTGATTGACGATGTGAAGGGTGTAACCATCGCTTCCGCATCCACTCAGGACAAGGAACTGAAAGCCGAAATCGGTAACGGTGGCAACGCTGAGGCAGCAACGAAAGTCGGTGCCCTGATTGCTGAGCGTGCCAAAGCAGCAGGCGTAGTTCAAGTCGTATTCGACCGCGGCGGTTACCTGTACCACGGACGTGTTAAGGCTCTGGCTGACGCTGCTCGCGAAGCTGGTCTTGAATTCTAATTCAAATTTACACATAAGGAGGTAAAGCACTTGCGTATTGATCCCAATACTTTAGAATTGTCTGAAAAAGTGGTGCAGATCAACCGCGTTGCTAAAGTTGTAAAAGGCGGACGCCGTTTCAGCTTTAGCGCTCTTGTGGTTGTTGGCGACGGCAACGGTTGGGTAGGCGCTGGAATCGGTAAAGCTTCTGAAGTACCTGATGCGATCCGCAAAGGTATCGAAGATGCAAAGAAAAACCTGATTCACGTTCCTATCGTCGGAACTACTATTCCTCACCTGGTAACAGGTAAATTTGGCGCAGGTCAAGTTCTTCTGAAGCCTGCATCCAAAGGTACTGGAGTAATTGCCGGCGGCCCTGTTCGTGCGGTACTTGAACTGGCTGGCGTAGGTGATATTCTGACGAAATCCCTGGGTTCTTCCAACTCCATGAACATGGTTAACGCGACTCTCGAAGGCCTTCAGCGCCTGAAGCGTGCGGAAGACGTTGCTAAGCTTCGCGGAAAAACCGTTGAAGAACTCTTAGGTTAGGAGGGATACCATGGCTAAGCAATTGCAAATTACCCTCAAGCGCAGCCTGATCGGTCGTCCTGAAACGCAGCGTCGTACTGTTGCCGCTCTTGGACTCCGCAAGCTGCATCAAACGGTAACACAAGCAGACAATGCTGCTATCCGCGGCATGGTTAACCAAGTGACTCACTTGGTAGAAGTTAAAGAAATCGAAGCGTAAAGCTTTACCATATAGCTAGAGGAGGTGCAAACGATGAAATTACATGAACTTACATCTGCTCCAGGATCGCGCAGTGCTCGCAAACGTGTAGGCCGTGGTGTTGGTAGTGGTATGGGTAAAACTTCGACTCGCGGTCACAAAGGGCAAAACGCTCGTTCCGGCGGCGGTGTTCGTCCTGGTTTCGAGGGTGGTCAAAACCCACTTTATCGTCGCTTGCCGAAACGTGGATTTAACAACCAATTCCGTAAGGAATACGCTGTTATCAACGTTGAGGAACTGAACAAGTTTGCGGCAGGTACAGAAGTTACTCCAGAAGTTCTGCTCCAATCGGGTATTGTCAAGAACCCTAAAGACGGCATCAAGATTCTGGGTAATGGCGAAATTACGGTCGGACTGAACGTGAAGGCGAGCAAATTCTCCCAATCTGCGGTAGAGAAAATCCAGGCTGCCGGCGGTCAAACCGAGGTGATTTAATGTTCCGTACCATATCCAATATTATGAAAGTAGAAGATCTCCGGAAGCGTATCTTGTTTACGCTCCTGGTTCTGATCGTCTACAGAATTGGTGCGTTTATTCCGGTACCTAACATCAACACAGAGATTCTGAAACTTCAAGATCAGGCGGGCTCTACCGGTATATTCGGCTTGCTTAACACTTTCTCAGGCGGCGCATTGTTCCAATTCTCCATCTTTGCGATGGGGATCATGCCGTACATCACGGCTTCGATCATTGTGCAGCTGCTGTCGATGGATGTCATTCCGACGTTCACTCAGTGGGCCAAGGAAGGTGAGGTAGGCAGAAAAAAGCTGGGTCAGATTACCCGTTACGGGACGATCGTTCTCGGCTTAATTCAAGCGTTTGGACTGGCGGTTGGGTTTAACCGTGCGTACAACGGATTGGTTATCAATCCTACGATTACCACGTATGCTTTGATCGCCATCGTACTCACCGCGGGGACAGCTTTTCTGATGTGGTTAGGGGAACAAATCACCGAAAATGGCATTGGAAATGGTATTTCCATTATCATCTTCGCGGGTATCGTTGCAGGGATCCCGAGCTCAATCGGGCAGATTTATCAAACGCAGTTTACCGGTGCGGAAGGCACGCTGTTCCTGAGCATTGTGAAGGTAGTCCTGATTGCGATTGTGGTTATTGCCATGATCGTTGGGGTTATCTTCGTGCAGCAGGGCGTTCGTAAAATTCCAGTCCAGTATGCTAAGCGTGTAGTGGGCCGCAAAATGTTCGGGGGACAATCGACACACATTCCACTTAAAGTGAATGCTGCCGGTGTTATCCCGGTCATCTTCGCAGTCTCGCTGATCATGTTCCCACCTACGCTCGCCAGCTTCTGGCAGGGTAACGTGGTTGCAGACTGGATTATCACCAACTTTAACTATACTCATCCTCTTGGGATGACACTGTATGTCTTGCTGATCATCGGATTTACCTACTTCTACACTTTCGTTCAAATGAACCCTGTTCAAATGGCCGACCAGATGAAGAAGAACGGTGGTTATATTCCAGGCATTCGCCCTGGCAAAACGACTTCGGTTTATCTCACAAGAGTGATGACGAGAATCACCTTATCAGGCGCGCTGTTCTTGGCTGCCATTTCGATCTTCCCTATGGTTCTTGCGGGAGTAGCCGGACTGCCACAATCCGTACAGATTGGTGGTACCTCCTTGCTGATCGTTATTGGTGTCGGACTCGAAACGATGAAACAAATCGAGAGCCAGCTGATCAAACGCCACTACAAGGGGTTCATTAACAAATAGCAAATAGGTACTGGTAGTTAACTTGTTAGCTATCGGCACCTATTGTGCTGTTAGCATCTATGGGTGATTGTGGGGGAGGAAGTCACGGTGAATATCATCTTTATGGGCCCTCCTGGTGCCGGCAAAGGTACACAGGCGGAAAGAATCGTTGATGAGTTTCAGATTCCGCATATTTCGACGGGGGATGCTTTCCGACTCGCGATGAAGCAGGAAACACCGCTGGGTGTGGAAGCGAAGAAATATGTGGATCAAGGCTTTGCTTGTTCCGGATGAGATTACGATCGGTATCGTCCGCGAACGCCTTCAGCAGCCGGACTGCAGTAAAGGATTTTTGCTCGATGGGTTCCCGAGAACCATATCCCAAGCAGAAGCGCTCGATGAGATTGGCGCATCCATGGATAAATCCATTGAACATGTCGTTAACTTGAGTGTAGATCGGAATCTGCTGCTTGCACGTCTGACTGGTCGTCGAATCTGCAGATCCTGCGGTGCGACGTATCATATCTTGTTTAACCCTCCTGCACGTGAGAATGTTTGTGACAAATGTTCTGGTGAATTGTATCAGCGTTCGGATGACACCGAAGAAAAAGTAGGGACTCGTTTGGACGAGTATATCAATAAAACCGCTCCACTGCTCGAGTACTATCGTAACAAGGGAATATTGCGTGAGGTTAACGGTGAGCAAGAAATTAATACGGTCACTGCACAAATCAGTTCACTATTGCGAGGGCAAGCGTAATGATCATTTGTAAGTCAGCTGCTGAATTGGAACTGATGCGGGAGGCTGGCCGCATAGTCGCTGAAACGCATCGTCTGCTCAAGCAGTCCATTCAGCCCGATATTACAACGAAAGAGCTCGATCAAATCGCAGAAGACTATATTCGCAGCCAGGGCGCAATTCCGTCTTTCAAAGGCTACAACGGATTCTCCGGAAGTATCTGCGCTTCGGTTAACGATGAATTGGTTCACGGCATACCTGGTCAGAGAAAGCTGAAGGATGGCGACATCATCAGCATAGATATCGGAGCTCAGTACAAAGGGTATCATGGGGATTCGGCTTGGACGTATGGTGTGGGAACGATCTCCGATACGGCTCGCAAATTGCTTGAAGTAACAGAGCGTTCGTTGTACGCTGGATTAGCGGAAGCTAAGCCGGATGTACGTCTGTATACCATCTCCCATGCCATTCAAAAAGTGATTGAAGATGAAGGTTTTTCGGTTGTTCGCGAGTATGTAGGTCATGGCATAGGAACAGAGCTTCATGAGGAGCCCCAAATTCCGAACTACGGCGTGCCCGGTCATGGTCCGCGGCTGAAGCCTGGCATGGTTCTTGCAATCGAACCAATGGTCAACGTGGGTGAGCGTTTTGTCAAAACCCTTGAAGACAATTGGACGGTTGTCACAGTGGATGGCACACTGTGCGCTCATTTCGAGCACACCATTGCAATAACGGCGGATGGTTACGAGATCTTGACACGACTCCAGTCGTAGGTTCTGAGTATGGCGAGTTCTCTATTGCCTGAGATCGGACAGATCGTTAGAGTGATTCGGGGACAGGATACCGGGAAGCATGCCGTCATTATCGGCGTCGTAGACCAACGATACGTGTGGATCGCTGACGGCAGCAAACGGAAATTCGATGAGCCGAAGAAGAAGAACTTGATTCATCTAGAACTTTTGCCTGTGATCAGTACGGAAGTGTCTGATAGCATCCGCACCACCGGTCGTGTTACGAATGGGAAGCTGCGGTTTGCGCTGAACAAATATGTGATACCATCATCAATAGAAGCACAAGAGAAAGGAGAATGACTGTGGCCAAAGAAGATGTGATTGAAGTTGAAGGTACAGTGATTGAACCTCTTCCGAATGCAATGTTTAAGGTGGAACTGGAGAACGGCCATAAGATACTTGCTCATGTATCCGGCAAAATCAGAATGCACTTTATCCGGATCCTGCCCGGAGACAAAGTGACAGTGGAACTCTCTCCATATGATTTAACCAGAGGCCGTATAACCTATCGTTTTAAATAAATCGTTTGTAACGCTTACGAAGTAGTTTGCTCCCGCAAACTTTGAGGAGGTAACCACCATGAAGGTAAGACCATCGGTCAAGCCGATTTGCGAAAAATGCAAAGTCATTCGCCGCAAAGGGAACGTAATGGTAATCTGCGAAAATCCGAAACACAAACAAAAACAAGGCTAAGGAGGTGCTGAGTTAAATGGCACGTATTGCTGGTGTAGACTTGCCTCGTGATAAACGAGTCATCATCGCTCTGACTTACATTTTCGGTATCGGTAACACTACGGCTCAAAAGATCGTAGCAGAAACGGGTATCGATGCAAGCACTCGCGTTCGCGACCTGACAGAAGACGAAGTGAGCAAAATCCGTGATGTAATCGACAAGACCCTGAAGGTTGAAGGCGATCTGCGTCGTGAGATTTCCCTGAACATCAAGCGTCTTATCGAGATCGGCTGCTACCGTGGAGTTCGCCATCGTCGTGGCCTGCCTGTTCGCGGTCAGCGCACGAAAACAAACGCTCGTACGCGCAAAGGTCCTCGTCGTACTGTAGCTAACAAGAAGAAGTAGTAAAGGAGGGAAAATCTAAATGGCTAAACCTAAAAAAGTCGTACGTACAAAGCGTCGTGACCGTAAAAATATCGACTCCGGCGTGGCACACATCCGTTCCACGTTCAACAACACCATCGTTACTATCACGGATCCGCACGGCAATGCCATCTCTTGGGCAAGTGCCGGCAACCTGGGCTTCAAGGGCTCCCGTAAAAGCACTCCATTTGCTGCGCAAATGGCTGCTGAGTCCGCTGCCAAGGCCGCTATGGAACATGGTATGAAAGCAGTAGAAGTAATGGTTAAAGGACCGGGTGCAGGTCGTGAAGCTGCTATTCGTTCGCTTCAGGCAGCAGGTCTGGAAGTTAACCTGATTAAAGACGTCACCCCGATTCCACATAACGGATGCCGTCCTCCGAAACGCCGTCGTGTCTAATTAAGGATCTCTAAGCTGGGTGGTATAAATATCCAAAAGTTGAGAATACTATTTGGATAGGCATACTGCGCGTTCTATACGTCTTTAGTTATCCAAAGGGAAACGACGTTTGAAGGAGGGTTAAACCTTGATCGAAATCGAAAAGCCGAAAATAGAAACCGTATCATTGAGTGAAGACGGCTCTTATGGCAAGTTTGTTGTAGAGCCCCTCGAAAGAGGCTACGGAACTACGCTCGGTAACTCGCTTCGCAGAATTTTACTTTCGTCCCTGCCCGGAGCTGCTGTAACCTCCGTGCAGATCGATGGGGTTCTGCACGAGTTCTCCACGATTCCAGGGGTCATGGAAGATGTTACGGAGATTATCCTGAACCTGAAGGGCTTGTCGCTCAAGATCCACTCCGATGAGGAGAAGGTTCTTGAGATCGATGCCGAGGGTGAAGGGGCTGTTGTGGCTGGCGATATTCGCGGTGATAGCGATGTGGAAATTCTTAATCCGGATTTGCACATCGCAACCCTATCCTCCGACTCCCGTCTTCACATGAGAATTCATGCGAACCGCGGCCGGGGATATGTATCGGCAGACAAGAACAAAAAAGAGGATCAGCCGATCGGCGTGATTCCGATCGATTCGATCTACACTCCGATTACGCGTGTCAATTACAGCGTGGAGAACACCCGCGTCGGTCAAGTGACGAACTACGACAAGCTGACTCTCGAAGTCTGGTCGGATGGCAGCATTCGTCCCGAAGAGGCTGTGAGCTTGGGCGCCAAGATCTTGACTGAGCATCTGATGCTGTTTGTCGGTCTGACTGACGAAGCCAAGGATGCCGAGATCATGGTAGAGAAGGAAGAAGACAAGAAGGAAAAGGTCCTCGAGATGACGATCGAGGAACTGGATCTGTCTGTTCGTTCCTACAACTGTCTGAAGCGTGCGGGAATCAACACGGTTCAGGAATTGATTACAAAAACGGAAGAAGATATGATGAAGGTTCGCAACTTGGGACGCAAATCTCTCGAAGAAGTACAAGAGAAGCTCGAGGAGCTTGGTCTTGGCCTCCGGATGGAAGACTAGCATCCAACATGTTGCATACCCTCTCAGCTATTAAGCAGAAGGAGGTTGCACACACATGGCATACCAAAAGTTGGGTCGTGACTCCAGCGCACGTAAAGCTTTGTTCCGTGACCTGGTAACAGACCTGTTCATACATGAACGTATTCAAACAACTGAAGCGAAAGCGAAAGAGCTTCGCTCGATCGCTGAGAAGCTGATCACACTGGCTAAGCGTGGAGATCTTCACGCACGCCGTCAAGTTGCATCTTTCGTACGCCGGGAAGCAGCTAACGAGAACCAAGACGCCATTCAGAAGCTTTTTGCTGAACTGGCTCCACGTTATGCGGAGCGTCAAGGCGGTTACACTCGGATCTTGAAGCTGGGTCCTCGCCGCGGCGATGCAGCACCTATGGTTTACCTGGAACTGGTAGACCGCGCTTAAAGAGAAAAGGATGGGAAAGGGTGGACGGGATCTCACGATTCTGATGAAACCCTTTTTTTCTTGTACTTTTCGTTGGAGTACATGGAGGACGGCTTTGAGAAACATCGCCATGAAAGTCAGCTATGACGGAACGGCCTATCATGGGTTCCAGACTCAGCCTGAGCTCGTAACGGTGCAGGATGAGCTGGAACAAGCCATTCTGTTTCTTACCGGCGAGAAGGTGAAGCTAACGTCGTCCGGCCGGACCGATGCAGGAGTTCATGCCAAAGGCCAGGTCATCAATCTGCAGACGGAAGCGAGAATCCCGGTTGACCGGTGGTGTCACGCTATGAATTCCAGACTGCCCGATGACATTGTTGTTTGGCATGCGGAAGAAGTGCCTGCAGAGTTTCATGCCAGGCGTTCCGCTAAGCGCAAAACGTATAGATATACGATTCGCTGCGGAAGGTTTATGGATCCTTTCAAACGCCGCTTTGAATTTCATCATCCCGGAAAACTTGATGTCGAAAGCATGAGGATGGGACTGCTTCACTTGATTGGAGAACATGATTTTACATCTTATTGTTCCACCCGAACTGCTTCAGTTAGTCATGTACGCACGATCTACGATGCCTACATAGAATGTGAGCCGGTCGATCAAGAGCTGCAATCCTACGCAATGCACATTTTCGTCACAGGCAACGGGTTTCTCTATAACATGGTTAGGATCATTGTAGGAACGCTTATGGAAGTCGGAGAAGGGAAGCGAAGCAGTAATGCGATCGGAGAGATTCTTGCTGCCCGTAACCGATCCAAGGCAGGTCCTACGGCCATGGCGCACGGCTTAATGCTGTGGGAAGTTTTTTATGATAAGGAAGCCAAGAAGTATTGAATACTGCGCCTAAATGTAGTATAATTACCATTGGTGTTTCTTGACTGGCTACCCCACGGCCCCGGGTCATGAAATTGCCGCTATAGCATTAACCTAACCATGACAATGTATGATATTTGGAACGAAGATAGATTCTAGGAGGAACATTTACATGCGTACCACATATATGGCGAAGCCAAATGAAGTAGAACGCAAATGGTACATCATCGATGCTACCGACAAGACGCTTGGCCGTCTGGCCAGCGAAGCTGCAAGCATCCTTCGCGGCAAGCACAAGCCTGAATTCACTCCGCATGTTGACACTGGCGATTTCGTAGTGATCATCAACGCCGAGAAAATCGTACTGACAGGTAAGAAGATGCAGAACAAGATGTACTATCGTCACTCCCTGCACCCGGGTGGTCTGAAAGTTACTTCTGCTGCAGACATGCTGAAGAACAAGCCTGAGCGTATGCTGGAACTGGCGATTCACGGAATGCTTCCGAAGAACCGTCTGGGCAACCGTATCAAGCTGAAGCTGAAAGTATATGCAGGTTCGGAGCATCCGCATCAAGCACAACAACCAGTAGTTTGGGAACTTCGCGGTTAATTAAAGGGAGGATTGTCTTGTGGCACAAGTTCAATATTATGGCACTGGCCGTCGTAAGCACTCTGTAGCACGTGTACGTCTTGTACCGGGCGAAGGCCGTATCGTTATCAATAAGCGTGAATTGGATGAGTATTTTGGTCTGGAGACCCTGAAGCTCATCGTAAAGCAGCCCCTGAACCTGACGGAAACATTGACGAAGTATGATGTTCTCGTTCTGGCACACGGCGGCGGGATCACAGGACAAGCTGGAGCGATTCGTCACGGTATCTCCCGTGCACTGCTGAAAGCTGATCCTGAGTTCCGTGGAGCCCTGAAGAAAGCTGGCTTCCTGACTCGTGACCCTCGTATGAAAGAGCGTAAGAAATACGGTCTCAAAGCAGCTCGTCGCGCTCCTCAGTTCTCCAAGCGTTAATTTTCACACAAAAAGCCCTTCCGTTTTACAACGGAAGGGCTTTTTTATTTCACCGAATCACCGGTCAGATAATATGCTAGGATAAAGCCCAGCGTAAATTTCTAATTGACAAAAAGTAGCCCATCATTATAATTAAAGCTAAATATCATAAAACGCATGATCATACTCGGAATTATACCCTTAGGAGGTAATTATTCATGAACTTGTTCGAAAAAGAGGCGCTGATCAACAAGGCAGCCGAAGAATTTGAAAACCAATCGCCGGAAGCACTTTTGGCCTTTGCGGTAGAAAGATTTCCCAACATTACGCTTGCCTGTAGTTTCGGGGCTGAAGACGTAGTACTCGTCGACATGCTCCAGAAGGTTAGCCCTAAGACTGATATTTTTTACCTCGATACGAATGTGCACTTCAAAGAAACGTATGAAACGCGTGACCGTTTGGAGAAGCACTATGGACTGCAGTTCGTACAGGTTCTGCCTAAGCTTACGCTGGAAGAGCAGGCGCTGCAGCATGGTCCTGAGTTGTGGAAGACCTCGCCGACCGATTGCTGTAACATCCGCAAAGTCGACCCGCTTACGGATATCCTGAAGAACTATGACGCATGGTTCACGGGTATCCGCCGCGATCAGGCGCCTACACGCGCTAATGCCAAGAAGGTAGAGTATGACGTAAAGTTCGGGCTGGTTAAATTCAACCCACTGGCTGATTGGACGTCTGAGGACGTATGGAATTACATCCGTAATAACAACCTGATTTACAACCCGCTTCATGACATGAACTACCCAAGTATTGGCTGCGAACACTGCACACGTCAAGTTGCTCCAGGCGAAGATCCAAGAGCCGGACGTTGGGCCGGTTTTGAAAAGACGGAGTGCGGACTGCATAAATAAAATATCTAGTTTATTGGAGGATGCGGCATGACACAGACGATCCAGCCTCATGGCGGAACACTCGTTAACCGATTGGTGGGAGGTGCGGAAAGAGAAGCGCTTCTGAAGCAGGCGGAAGGCTTTTACCAGCTCAAGATCAATGCATGGACCATTTCCGACCTGGATTTGATCGGTGTAGGGGCATTTTCTCCTTTAACCGGTTTTTTGGGACAGGAAGATTACGTCTCTGTTGTAGAGAATATGCGCCTTGCTAATGGCACGGTATGGAGCATTCCGATTACGCTGTCCGTTGAAGATCAGGTCGCTGCAGAACTGAGCCAAGGTCAAGATGTGGCGCTGGTTGGTGAAGCGGATGGAGTTATTTATGGTGTTATTCGCGTCGAGAGCATCTATCAAGTCGACCAGAAGAACGAAGCGGTAAAAGTCTTCAAGACGGACGATGCGGCACATCCAGGCGTTCAGAAGCTGTTCTCCCGTCCAAACACCTATATTGGCGGCGCTGTGCAAGTGTTGAACCGTCCTCAGCCTGAGAAGTTTGAGGAGTTCTACTACGATCCTGCGGTTACGCGCCAAATCTTCGCTGAGAAGGGCTGGAGAACCGTTGTAGGCTTCCAAACAAGAAATCCGGTACATCGTGCCCATGAGTATATTCAGAAGAGCGCTATGGAGATTGTAGATGCCTTGTTCTTGAACCCTCTCGTGGGTGAAACCAAATCCGACGATATTTCGGCCGACGTGCGTATGCGCAGTTACTTGGTGCTTCTGGAGAATTACTATCCGAAGGACCGTGTATTCCTGGGTGTGTTCCCAGCTGCGATGCGTTATGCAGGACCTAGAGAAGCGATATTCCACGCCATGGTTCGTAAAAATTATGGCTGCACCCACTTTATCGTTGGCCGCGACCACGCTGGAGTAGGCGACTACTATGGTACTTATGAAGCACAAGAGATCTTCAGCAACTTTACAGCCGAAGAACTTGGGATTACCCCGCTCTTCTTCGAGCACAGCTTCTTCTGCACGAAGTGCGGCAACATGGCTTCCAGCAAGACCTGCCCGCATACCAAGGAAGATCATATGCATCTTTCGGGTACCAAAGTGCGTGCGCTGCTTCGTGACGGCCAGTGCCCACCTCCGCAGTTTACTCGTCCGGAAGTGGCGGAAGTGCTGATCGAAGGCATGAAGGAACCGGAATACCAAGTGTAAGGCTGGTCTAATAATCCACCTCGTCCCATAAGATGAAAGAGAGTCTATGGGGATGCGAGGTGGATTTTTCATGTTCCGAAGAAAGAAGAGGGTCATTGTCTGGCTCACCATGCACGGAGGGCTCAAAATAGCCATGTCGGGCCTGCTTGTGGCCTTGATGCTGTTCCTGTTTACTTATGAACTGCCAAGCACCAAGACTTGGACGTATTGGACGATGCCGCTCTCAGGTAAAGTCATTGCGCTGGATGCAGGCCATGGAGGACCGGACGGTGGGGCCAGCAGTAAAGACGGGCTGGTAGAGAAAGATGTCAATTTGGCCATCACCAAATATTTGCGTGATTATCTTCAGCAGGCAGGGGCTCTAGTGGTAATGACAAGGGAAGATGATCGCGATTTGGCGGATCCTTCTACCAAAGGCTACAGCAGGCGAAAGACGGAAGATCTGCATAAGCGGGCCGAATTTGTCGTGAAGCAGAAATCCGATCTCTTGATTTCCATCCACATGAACAGCATACCGTCCGCCAAGTGGTCGGGGGCCCAAACGTTCTATCATCCAGAGGGGGCCGGCAAAGAGAACGCACGTTTGGCTTCACTGATTCAAGATGAAATCATCAAGAATATGGAAAACACCGACCGTGCTGCGAAGCCGGCCGATAAAGATATCTTTTTGCTGAAAGCGATGCAGATCCCAAGCGCCCTGGTTGAAGTGGGCTTTTTATCAAATCCAGGGGAAGCCGCGCTGCTCCGAAGTACATCTTATCAGAAGAAGATAGCGGCTTCGATTTATCAGGGCATCCTTAGGTACTATTCCGGGGAGAAAGTAGGCTCAGGCTAAAAATGTGGTATAATAATCCTCAGTAATCCGGATTCCTATTACCTACTGCTGAGGTGACACTGTGGCTACCAAAGAAGAGCTTCTGGCCTCTATAAGCCAGCTGAAAGACCCGGAATTTGGCCTTAGTCTTGCAGATCTGCAATTTGTACGGGATATGATGATAAAAGATAACAACCGTGTTGCAGCGACGGTGCTGCTGTCGAAAGAGGACGAGTCTTACAAGGCCGGACTGCAGCATGCTATTGTCGAGTCGTTTAAAGCTGCAGGGGCAGAGGAAGTGCACCTGCGTTTTCGCCCATTGACCGAGTATGACCGAAATGAAGCCGCGAAGAAGGTTCAGGCGCAGATGGAGCCATACAGCGAAGAAACAAACGTTCCGGCTTCTGTGAATGTGCTGGATGCGCAGTCCGGAGTAAAGTTTATTGCCATTGCAAGCGGCAAGGGCGGGGTAGGGAAGTCAACGGTAACCGTAAACCTGGCTGTCGCACTTGCACGTTTGGGCAAGAAAGTCGGCTTGGTGGATGCTGATATTTATGGCTTCAGTGTCCCTGACATGATGGGCATCGAGGAACGCCCCCAGATGGTGGACAACCGCATCCTGCCGGTAGAACGCTTTGGGGTGAAGGTCATTTCTATGGGCTTCTTTGTGGAAGAGAATACGCCTGTGATCTGGCGGGGGCCTATGCTTGGGAAGATGCTCAGGAATTTCTTCAATGAAGTTGAGTGGGGAGAGCTGGATTACCTTCTCTTGGATCTGCCGCCGGGTACCGGCGATGTGGCTCTGGATGTGCACCAAATGATTCCGCAGAGCAAGGAGATTATTGTAACGACTCCTCATGCTACCGCTGCTTTCGTAGCGGCTAGAGCTGGAGCTATGGCGATTCATACGGACCATGAAATACTGGGTGTAGTCGAGAACATGTCCTATTATTCCTGTGGCCAGTGCGGCAATAAAGAATATATCTTTGGCCGGGGAGGCGGTGCCAAGCTCGCGGAGGAACTGCACACCGGGCTTCTGGCCCAGATTCCATTGGGTGTTCCGGAGAATCATGTGGCCGAACCGGATTACTCACCATCGGTGTATAAAGCCGAAATGCCTACTGGGCAAATTTACCTTGAGCTAGCTCAAGAAGTGATGAACCGGCTCGGATAGCAAACAAAGGACTGGCCCTGCGGCCGGTCCTTTGTTTGTTTTTGTGAAGACGACCCAGCTTATGTGACTGAAAGTGACGAACACTACTCTTGTTTTTTCTTTTCTCCGCCTTCTTCTCCCTGTTTCTCTTCGCCGCCGCCTTCACCGCCACCGCCTTCTTCACCACCGCCGGAGCCGCCTCCCTCGCCGCCTCCACCTTCACCGCCGCCGCCTTCACCGCCTTCTTCTTTCTTTTGATCTCCGCCCTGACCTTCCTTCTTCTCTTCGCCGCCGCCACCTGCAGCACCGCCACCTTGGGACTGGGCCTTAGGCTGGGACTCGTCCTGGAGGACCTTCTTCATCAGCTCCATCATCTCAAGCCGGAATAAAGGACTTTGCAGCGACTCCTGAATGACCTGCTTCGTTTGGGTGCGGTATGCCGTCGATTTCATGGTGTCGAGGAGCATGCCCTCAAATTCGGGGCTCTTCATGGCATCCATCATTTGCTTTTGATATTCCGGATCCTTCAAAAGATCTTTTTGCAGCTGTTTGGTTTCCTTCTGAATGGCTTTAGCGAATTGCCCGGCAAATTTCGGATCGGTGATCATGGTTTGAAGAAATTTATTGGTGTCCGTATCGACCAATACATCCTTAACCGCAAGCTGCAGCTGCTGTGTATCTCCAGCCGATAAGACAGCCAGTTTGCTGTTGTTTTGTACGGTCGCTTCCTGAATGGCTTTACGTCCGTCTTCCGTTTTGAGAATATCCAAGACCATCGATTTGGTATCTTTATAAGTATTGCCGTTACTGCCTTGGGCTTGTTGCTGTTGAGGTTCCGAACCGCAGGCCGCCAGGAATCCGACGATCATGACAGCGGGCATGATACGTTTCCAATGCTCGATCATCAGGCACAGGCTCCTTTCAATTGTTTTGCGGATAGTATTTGTCCCAGACGGGGGGTTTAACACAATTGTTGTTAGCTTTTTATTGTGAAGGTTGGTACAATTAACTGTTGTAACTACTGGAGTGGGGGTACGGGAAAGTGACTTTGCGAAAATGGTTTTATCTATTCTGGACGACGCTGCTTGTAGGAGCGGGGGCGGCGGTGATCACAGGATTGATCCTCCAATTAGGTGACCAGGAGATTCAACTGGGGGGGAAAGAAATAGGATTCAGCGCCGCTACCATGCTGCTTGGTGGGGCAACCATAAGCGTTCTCAGCCAGATGGGTTTTTTCGCTTACCTCATCTTCCGATATATCGCCATGGGCATGATTCGCAACAAATGGACATGGAATATGCTTCAGGGGCTGGTCATCCTCATCGTCATGTTTGATTTGATTTACCTGCGTTACTCCGGATCATCCGTGGAAGAGGGATGGGCCGTCTACCTGATTCTTCCGATATTTGTACTTGTCGCGGGTGTGGCAGTAGCTTGGTGGAAGGTACGGTTAACGAATGCGGGTTCATGGATGCCGACTTTATTTTTTATGATTGCCGTTACAGCGATAGAGGCAGTGCCTTCGCTCAGATTGAATAACGCTCCGTCCACCGTATTTATGATGGTCCCCCTTATGGCATGCAATGCATGGCAGATTCTGATTTTAAGCAAAGTAGTGAATACAAACAAAGAGCCGTAAGAACGGCTCTTCTTGTTTATTGCAGCCTATTGGATTTGTTTAAAGGTCTGATCTTCGACCGGAGGCTTGTTTCCCACTTGTGTTCCTTTAAGGAGCTGGCTTACACTTACAAACTCGTACCCCTTGTCTCGGAGCTGATCTATGATTTTCGGCAGGGCTTCGTGGGTTTGTTTAGAAGAGTCGCTGGCATGCATAAGGACGATGTCCCCGGGGTGGGCTTTGGAAACGACGCGATTCACAATTTGGTCGACACCGGGATTTTTCCAGTCCATCGAGTCGGTGTCCCATTGAATGACGGTATAATTCATTTCGCTGGCAATGCGAAGTACTCTTTTATCAAAATCACCGTTGGGCAGCCTAAGCAGCGTAGGTCGGGCTCCCGTAACTTCACTTAATAGCTGGTGAGACGTTTGAATTTGGGCACGAATTTCTTCGTCGCTCAAAGAGCTGTAGTTTACATGCTTGTGCCCGTGGTTGCCGATTTCCCAGCCATTCTTGGCGATCTTGGCCACGACCTCGGGGTGGGTTTTGCTCCAAGGCGAGGATAAGAAGAAGGTAGCTTGCTTGATACCCTTCTCTTCGAGAACTTTAAGGATCGGCTCCGTCCTTTTGTCTCCCCAGGAGATGTCAAAGGTAAGGGCAATGACTTTCTTGTCCGTGGCCACATTGTAGATTGCTGCAGGTTCATTTTGGGAGAATACGGTCACGTTGCCCCGTTCTGAATAAACGATACCGATGGCAAACAGGAATGCGACGGTAATAATGAGCGCTTGTTTAACCTTTTTACCGTTCATGACATAAAAATAATTCACAACTTGGCCTCCTCTGTCCGCCCTCTTTGATTGAAAAGGCTTGTTTAACTAGGATGTTACAATGTATGCTCGTACCGATTATTTATGCCCCATACAGGAGGAACGAACAGTGAATTGGAAATTGGCTTGGCAGCAGGCAAAAGAGATGAAGCACTACTTCATAGCTTCAACCTTGGTAATGATCGTTGGGATTTACATGGGAGCGGCATCATCGGAGCAGTTTGACAATATGATTCTGGGACAGCTGGAAGCCTTGAAAAATATAACCGATTCCATCAAAGATGAGCCTAACCAACAGTGGTCTATCTTCTGGCTGATCTTCTGGAATAATGCCTCCAAATCACTCATTATTATTGCTCTCGGGGCGTTTCTCGGACTTCCGCCGTTATTCTTCCTCGTGGTGAACGGGCTGCTGATCGGTTATATCAGTGTATTGGTCGTAGAGAAAGCATCCTGGGCCGTTCTTATCAAAACCATCCTGCCTCACGGCATCCTGGAGCTGCCGGCTGTTATCATTGCCTGTGCTTACGGTCTCCGACTGGGGATCCTCGTATTAAAATGGATGGTGGCTCTCCCAAGTCCATCGCGGAAAGGATTGGTTTACGGACAATTTTTGAGCTACTTCCGCACTCTGCCGGCTGTAGGGCTTGCATTAGTCGCCGTATTGTTTGTCGCGGCGGTCATCGAGAGCACTTTGACGTTCTGGCTGGCCACCGGAGTAAAAATATCATAAAGATCACTCATAAAAATGCCAAAAACTGTGCATAACAGTAAAGCGATGGTAGTTGTTGCTTGTTGGCGTGTAGAGGGGATGCACTGGCCCGGGCCAAAGTTGAAACTTAAAGCGGGTCAGGTCAGCATCCTCTTTTTTCTGACCTCGCTAATCGAAAGGGGCAGTTCAGTGAGCATGTTGGGCTTTTTGTTTAATGAACGTGAATGCAGAGAGTTGGACTATGTGCTGCGCAAGGAATTGGATGAAATGCTCTTCGATCTGAATGACAAAAGAATTGACGCTGACATTAAAGTGGCTATTGAATCCCGGTATAAAGTCATCTTCCGCATGTATGCGCGCCTCGCATCACCTCGAGAAATATCGAAATATGCAAGGAACCGTATGCAGCATTAAAAATGAGCAAAGATGTCTTGACTATTCCAAATACCTGTGATATCTTATAACTCGTTCTCATTTACTGGACAAGCCGTTGCAACAACAGAAACACAACATTTTTTAAAAAGTGCTTGCAACGAACCGGGCGAATGTGATATATTAAAAAAGTCGCCGATAAACAAGGTGACAATAAATGACAGATTCTGAATTGAATCTGTTGCAATGATTGCCCTTTGAAAACTGAACAACGAGTGAGTGTTAAATATAGAGACTCAGCGATGAGTTTCTGCCAAGCTTCAAAATGAGTCATCAGCTTTTCTTTAATGGAGAGTTTGATCCTGGCTCAGGACGAACGCTGGCGGCGTGCCTAATACATGCAAGTCGAGCGGAGCACTTCGGTGCTTAGCGGCGGACGGGTGAGTAACACGTAGGCAACCTGCCTGTAAGATCGGGATAACTACCGGAAACGGTAGCTAAGACCGGATAGCTGGTTTCGGTGCATGCCGGAATCATGAAACACGGGGCAACCTGTGGCTTACGGATGGGCCTGCGGCGCATTAGCTAGTTGGCGGGGTAACGGCCCACCAAGGCGACGATGCGTAGCCGACCTGAGAGGGTGATCGGCCACACTGGGACTGAGACACGGCCCAGACTCCTACGGGAGGCAGCAGTAGGGAATCTTCCGCAATGGGCGCAAGCCTGACGGAGCAACGCCGCGTGAGTGATGAAGGTTTTCGGATCGTAAAGCTCTGTTGCCAGGGAAGAATGTCGTGGAGAGTAACTGCTCTGCGAATGACGGTACCTGAGAAGAAAGCCCCGGCTAACTACGTGCCAGCAGCCGCGGTAATACGTAGGGGGCAAGCGTTGTCCGGAATTATTGGGCGTAAAGCGCGCGCAGGCGGTCTTTTAAGTCTGGTGTTTAAGCCCGGGGCTCAACCCCGGTTCGCACCGGAAACTGGAAGACTTGAGTGCAGGAGAGGAAAGCGGAATTCCACGTGTAGCGGTGAAATGCGTAGAGATGTGGAGGAACACCAGTGGCGAAGGCGGCTTTCTGGACTGTAACTGACGCTGAGGCGCGAAAGCGTGGGGAGCAAACAGGATTAGATACCCTGGTAGTCCACGCCGTAAACGATGAGTGCTAGGTGTTAGGGGTTTCGATACCCTTGGTGCCGAAGTAAACACAATAAGCACTCCGCCTGGGGAGTACGCTCGCAAGAGTGAAACTCAAAGGAATTGACGGGGACCCGCACAAGCAGTGGAGTATGTGGTTTAATTCGAAGCAACGCGAAGAACCTTACCAGGTCTTGACATCCCTCTGAAAGCCCTAGAGATAGGGTCCTCCTTCGGGACAGAGGTGACAGGTGGTGCATGGTTGTCGTCAGCTCGTGTCGTGAGATGTTGGGTTAAGTCCCGCAACGAGCGCAACCCTTGACTTTAGTTGCCAGCATTGAGTTGGGCACTCTAGAGTGACTGCCGGTGACAAACCGGAGGAAGGTGGGGATGACGTCAAATCATCATGCCCCTTATGACCTGGGCTACACACGTACTACAATGGCCGGTACAACGGGAAGCGAAGTCGCGAGATGGAGCGAATCCTTAGAAGCCGGTCTCAGTTCGGATTGCAGGCTGCAACTCGCCTGCATGAAGTCGGAATTGCTAGTAATCGCGGATCAGCATGCCGCGGTGAATACGTTCCCGGGTCTTGTACACACCGCCCGTCACACCACGAGAGTTTACAACACCCGAAGCCGGTGGGGTAACCCGCAAGGGGGCCAGCCGTCGAAGGTGGGGTAGATGATTGGGGTGAAGTCGTAACAAGGTAGCCGTATCGGAAGGTGCGGCTGGATCACCTCCTTTCTATGGAGATCATGGCCATGAAAATGGCCGGATCAAATATGGCAGCGCAAGCTGCATCGACCGCGCAAGCGGGACACTCACTCGTGTTCAGTTTTGAAAGGTGCAATACCTTTCAATAAGAAGTTTGTTCCTTGAAAACTGGATATACGAAACAAACTAGCTGAAGTATCTAATGTTTTTTATTAGCTGCCTAGCGAGATGTTTTATTTTGGTAGTGACCTTTGAGTGAAGCTCAACGGAACGTAAAATAAAATCATCGAGCGATTAGGTTAAGCTATTAAGAGCACACGGAGGATGCCTAGGCACCAGGAGCCGAAGAAGGACGTGGCGAACAACGATAATGCCTCGGGGAGCCGTAAGCAGGCTTTGATCCGGGGATGTCCGAATGGGGAAACCCACATGTGGTAATTCGCATGTACCATGCAGTGAATACATAGCTGCATTGGAGGCATACGAGGGGAACTGAAACATCTAAGTACCCTCAGGAAAAGAAAACAATAGTGATTCCGTCAGTAGCGGCGAGCGAAAGCGGAACAGCCCAAACCAAGGAGCTTGCTCCTTGGGGTTGTAGGACGTCAATGTGGGTTAAGCAGAGTAGGCGAACAGGTCTGGAAAGGCCGGCCAGAGTGGGTAAAAGCCCCGTAACTGAAATTCTGCGAACACCCTAGACGGATCCTGAGTACCGCGAGACACGTGAAACCTCGTGGGAAACCGGCAGGACCATCTGCCAAGGCTAAATACTCCCTGGTGACCGATAGTGAAGCAGTACCGTGAGGGAAAGGTGAAAAGAACCGCGGGAGCGGAGTGAAAAAGAACCTGAAACCGTGTGCTTACAAGAAGTCAGAGCCCGTTAATGGGTGATGGCGTGCCTTTTGTAGAATGAACCGGCGAGTTACGTTCCCGTGCGAGGTTAAGGTGAGAAGCCGCAGCCGCAGCGAAAGCGAGTCTGAATAGGGCGACATAGTACGTGGACGTAGACCCGAAACCGTGTGATCTACCCCTGTCCAGGGTGAAGGTGCGGTAACACGCACTGGAGGCCCGAACCCACGAATGTTGAAAAATTCGGGGATGAGGTGGGGGTAGCGGAGAAATTCCAATCGAACTCGGAGATAGCTGGTTCTCCCCGAAATAGCTTTAGGGCTAGCCTCGGGTTAGCGTTGCGGAGGTAAAGCACTGATTGGGTGCGGGGCCCGCCAAGGGTTACCAAGTCCAGTCAAACTCTGAATGCCGCAAACGTGATGCCCGGGAGTCAGACAGTGAGTGCTAAGATCCATTGTCAAGAGGGAAACAGCCCAGATCATCAGCTAAGGTCCCCAAGTGTGTGTTAAGTGGGAAAGGATGTGGAGTTGCACAGACAACCAGGATGTTGGCTTAGAAGCAGCCACCATTGAAAGAGTGCGTAATAGCTCACTGGTCGAGTGACTCTGCGCCGAAAATGTAACGGGGCTAAACACACCACCGAAGCTATGAGTCCAAGGTGCAAACTTGTTTGCACCCGGGCAGTAGGGGAGCGTTGTATGCGGGTTGAAGGTTGATCGTGAGGACAGCTGGACTGCATACAAGTGAGAATGCCGGTATGAGTAACGAAAAGATCAGTGAGAATCTGATCCGCCGAAAGCCTAAGGGTTCCTGAGGAAGGCTCGTCCGCTCAGGGTAAGTCGGGACCTAAGGCGAGGCCGAAAGGCGTAGTCGAAGGACAACAGGTTGAAATTCCTGTACCACCGTGAACCGTTATGAGCAATGGGGTGACGCAGAAGGATAGTGACGCGAGCTGATGGATGCTCGTCCAAGCAGTAAGGCTGATGTGTAGGCAAATCCGCACATCGTAAGGCTAAGCTGTGATGGGGAGGGAAATTTAAGTACCGAAGGTCATGAGTTCAGGCTGCCAAGAAAAGCCTCTAGCCAGGGAGAAGGTGCCCGTACCGCAAACCGACACAGGTAGGCGAGCAGAGCATGCTAAGGCGCGCGGAAGAACTCTCGTTAAGGAACTCGGCAAAATGACCCCGTAACTTCGGGAGAAGGGGTGCCTCGGTAGGGTGAATAGCCCGAGGGGGCCGCAGTGAAAAGGCCCAAGCGACTGTTTAGCAAAAACACAGGTCTGTGCGAAGCCGCAAGGCGAAGTATACGGGCTGACGCCTGCCCGGTGCTGGAAGGTTAAGGGGAGCGGTTAGGAGCAATCCGAAGCTGTGAACCGAAGCCCCAGTAAACGGCGGCCGTAACTATAACGGTCCTAAGGTAGCGAAATTCCTTGTCAGGTAAATTCTGACCCGCACGAATGGCGTAACGACTTGGGCGCTGTCTCGACGAGAGATCCGGTGAAATTTTAATACCTGTGAAGATGCAGGTTACCCGCGACAAGACGGAAAGACCCCATGGAGCTTTACTGCAGCTTGATATTGGACTTTGGTACGATCTGTACAGGATAGGTGGGAGCCTGAGAAGCCTGAGCGCCAGCTTGGGTGGAGGCGCCGTTGGGATACCACCCTGATCGTATCGGAGTTCTAACCTGGTACCGTGATCCGGTACGGGGACAGTGTCAGGTGGGCAGTTTGACTGGGGCGGTCGCCTCCTAAAGCGTAACGGAGGCGCCCCAAGGTTCCCTCAGAATGGTTGGAAATCATTCGAAGAGTGCAAAGGCATAAGGGAGCTTGACTGCGAGACAAACAGGTCGAGCAGGGACGAAAGTCGGGCTTAGTGATCCGGTGGTACCGAATGGAAGGGCCATCGCTCAACGGATAAAAGCTACCCTGGGGATAACAGGCTTATCTCCCCCAAGAGTCCACATCGACGGGGAGGTTTGGCACCTCGATGTCGGCTCATCGCATCCTGGGGCTGAAGTAGGTCCCAAGGGTTGGGCTGTTCGCCCATTAAAGCGGTACGCGAGCTGGGTTCAGAACGTCGTGAGACAGTTCGGTCCCTATCTGTCGCGGGCGCAGGAAATTTGAGAGGAGCTGTCCTTAGTACGAGAGGACCGGGATGGACGTACCGCTGGTGTACCAGTTGTTCCGCCAGGAGCACGGCTGGATAGCCAAGTACGGACGGGATAAGCGCTGAAAGCATCTAAGCGTGAAGCCCCCCTCAAGATGAGATTTCCCAGTATGTAAGACCCCTTGTAGACGACGAGGTTGATAGGTTCGGGGTGGAAGCGCGGCAACGCGTGGAGCTGACGAATACTAATCGGTCGAGGGCTTATCCACAAGCTTCCGCAAGGAAGCGGCGGCAGTAATATAGATGTTAGGTCTTCAGCTAGCAGTTTCGTATCCAGTTTTCAAGGTGCAAGCCTTGAACAACCGTTTGGTGATGATGGCGGAAGGGAACCACGCGTACCCATCCCGAACACGAACGTTAAGCCTTCCAGCGTCGATGGTACTTGGACCGCAGGGTCCTGGGAGAGTAGAACGTCGCCAAGCGGTCCCGCTTAAGTGGGGAAAAGGTATCAATGAGAATTTATGAGGGCCCTTAGCTCAGCTGGTTAGAGCGCACCCCTGATAAGGGTGAGGTCGGTGGTTCGAGTCCACTAGGGCCCATTTACAAGCAAGGCCCGTTGGTCAAGGGGTTAAGACACCTCCCTTTCACGGAGGTAACAGGGGTTCGAATCCCCTACGGGTCACCATAGATGAACGCTTAGCTCAGCTGGGAGAGCATTACCTTGACAGGGTAAGGGTCGGCGGTTCGATCCCGTCAGCGTTCACCAACTATCGCGGGGTGGAGCAGCCCGGTAGCTCGTCGGGCTCATAACCCGAAGGCCGCAGGTTCAAATCCTGCCCCCGCAACCAATATAGGGGCATAGTTTAAAGGTAGAACAAAGGTCTCCAAAACCTTTGGTGTGGGTTCGATTCCTGCTGCCCCTGCCAACTTTTTATTGGGGATTAGCCAAGCGGTAAGGCAACGGACTTTGACTCCGTCATGCCTAGGTTCGAATCCTAGATCCCCAGCCATTCAGTTTGAGCCATTAGCTCAGTCGGTAGAGCACCTGACTTTTAATCAGGGTGTCGTAGGTTCGAGTCCTACATGGCTCACCATCAACACTCTAAAGTCAGAGGCAGTTTCATTTTAGAGTACTTG
Source organism: Paenibacillus mucilaginosus 3016 (assembly GCF_000250655.1). Lineage (NCBI taxonomy): Bacteria > Bacillati > Bacillota > Bacilli > Caryophanales > Paenibacillaceae > Paenibacillus > Paenibacillus mucilaginosus. Next base: position 8,258,247 of record NC_016935.1, on the reverse strand, counting down.
CGCGTATGGCGGAATTGGCAGACGCACCAGACTTAGGATCTGGCGGGCGACCGTGGGGGTTCAAGTCCCTCTACGCGCACCATAAGTTTTGCGGAAGTGGCTCAGCGGTAGAGCATCGCCTTGCCAAGGCGAGGGTCGCGGGTTCGATTCCCGTCTTCCGCTCCATTATGTTCCCTTAGCTCAGCTGGATAGAGCGTTTGACTACGAATCAAAAGGTCGGGAGTTCGAATCTCTCAGGGAACGCCATTATTTCATGTTTTCTCGGGACGTAGCTCAGCTTGGTAGAGCACCTGGTTTGGGACCAGGGGGTCGCATGTTCAAATCGTGTCGTCCCGACCATCTTTGCGGGTGTAGTTCAATGGTAGAACTCCAGCCTTCCAAGCTGGTAGCGTGGGTTCGATTCCCATCACCCGCTTCATAGTAAAGGAAGAACCCTCGTAGGCTTTTCGCTTACCAGGGTTCTTTCTTTTATCTTTTACGAGGAGTGCGAAGGTACTGTTACTACCCGTGCAGTAAAGACTCGGCTCCATCAATATAAATTTCAGTTCCGGTGATATGTGAAGATTCATTCGAGGCCAGGAACAATACGAGATCCGCTACCTGTTCAGAAGAACCGGAGGCTTGTTTCAACGGCTGGTCTCCTTCAGGAAATTCGATCGGAATCCGAATTTCTTCTACTTCCGGCTTTCGTTTGGTGTTCTCGTCGATGTTGGTGGAGATGGCACCGGGACAAATGGCATTTACGCGGATTTTGAACTTGGCCAATTCCAAGGCGGCCATCTTCATGAAGGCGACCTGTCCGGCCTTGGTGGTGCTGTAAGCACTGAACCCGAAGTTGGAGAAGACCCGGTTTCCATTAATGGAGCTGGTGATGATGATACTGCCGCCATTCTCTTTGAGATAAGGGATGGCGTATTTGACCGTAAGGAACGTCCCCTTCAGGTTAATATCCACCACCTGCTGCCATTCTTTTACCTCCATAGCTTCGATAGAGGTCAGAACCCCGTTGATTCCCGCATTGGCAAAGACGATATCCAGGCGCCCCCACTTGTCGGCAGCGTCTTTCAAGCTTTTTTCCATCTGCTCCGGAATGGAGATATCCGCCTTCAGGCTGCAAGCTTCTCCGCCTTGATCCTTGATATGCTTTTCCACCTCAAGAAGCTCTTCCTTATCCCTGCCAAGGATCACGACCTTGGCACCCTGCTCGGCCATTCGTATCGCCGCGGCGCGCCCGATTCCGGAGCCGCCCCCCGTAACCAGGGCTACCCTATCTTTAAGCCTTTTGTTGGCCTGCTGAGGCTGGTTGTTCATGAGTGTCATTGTTATCTCCTCCTGGGGATGATTGATATTTATACGTGCAAGGTTGGCTTGAAGCGAAGCCAGATGATCTTAAGGACCATATACACCGGTATGGACAACAGCATTCCAAAGATGCCGGCGGTCTCTGCAGAAACCAACAGCAGGATGACGACCGTGAGGGGGTGAAGATCCATCCGCTTGCCGAACACTTGGGGAGAGACCAGGCTGTTATCCGCCATTTTGGCGATGATAAAGATCAGCAGCACCCATAACGCCATCCCGGATGACTCTGTAAAGGCGATCATGAGACAGGGAACAAGGCCGATCAGCGGCCCGATGAATGGTATGAAGTTCATAATCATCGCAAAGGTGGCGAGCAGCAATGGATAGGGCAGAGAGATGATCAGAAAACCGATGTAGAGCATGGCTCCCACTACAATGCAGACGAGGATCCGGCCAATCATAAACTCACTGAGGACCTTATCCATATCATCCAGCATATCGCGGACGGGCGGCTGGTACCTCTCCGGAAAGAGCTCGAGGAAGGCATCCATCGCTTTGGGACCATCGGAGAGCAGATAATACAGAATGATTGGAATCGCTGTGATAATCAGCAGCGTACTGGTCATGACACCAAGCGCATTGGTGAGATAGTCCGTAGCGACGTTCATGGTCGTACTGATCCACTCCGACAGCTTGGCGGACAAGTTCAATGAATCACTGGTAAAGTAACCGGACAACCAGCGGGTTCTCTCCATTTTCTCCATCTGGGCCGTGAGTCCCTCGAGCAGTTCAGGGATGTTCTGGACGAAGAGGCTCGTCTGACTCTGAAGCATGGGGCCGAGGCCCACCACCAGCAGAGCCGCTACATCAGCCAGAAATATGTACAGGACCAGGGTGGCTGACGGTCTGCGGATTCCGCGGGACTCCAGGAGATGGACCAGCGGACGCAGAAGATAGTAGCAGAAGCCGGAGATAATGAAAGGGATCAGGATCGTTCGGGCGATGGCGTACAGTGGAGAGAAGAGAAAGCTGACCCGGATGAACAGATTCAGAATGATCAGAATCAGGATCACCCCGAGACTGATCCGAAAAAAACGGCTTTGCGGCAATCGGACCACTCCACTCTTCCCATTACTTGATTAGCCCCGATGCCTGTCTCCGACACCAAAAAGATTTGCCTGTGGTTCGGCAAATCTTCATTCCCGGTGGAGCCGTATCGGGATTACCGGCCGCCGGTGGCCAGCAGGACGATTTTGCCATCGTCCAGTTCTTGCTCCAGCCGCTCGGCTTCAGCGTCAGGAACATGCAGCGCTTTAAGCTTCGCGCGAAGTTCGTCCCCTTGGGAACGGAACATGTTGGCGATGCTGTTCCACACTCCCTCCTCCGACATGCCGATCTTCTCGGCATCCGAGTAATCGGCGACTAGATCTGTCCTCGCATCATCATGAGCCAGCACGTAAATCTCTTCTTTGTTGTGTCCCTGAAGCACCCAGAGGCGGACCTGATCGCGGGCTTCGTTGGCATCATGGACCACACTGATCCGCGGCCTTTTGTCCATGGCATTCACCATCCCTTCCTTGGCGTATTGCTGTTTCCTGCAATGTCATTACCTGTCTGATTCCGCTTTGAAACATCAGAGCCAGCGGTACAAAATCCGGTATCCCAATGGATCGAGCTTGATATTCATCATGCCGTTCTCCGGTACCACATCTTCCTGCGAAAGGGCGTCTTTCCAGTCATCGGTCTCCATCGGGTGGGACAGCACGGTTTCTTCCTCTGTGTTGTTCATCCAGACGGTGAAGTGCATTTTGTCGTCAATGCGTTCGTAGATGATCCGGGAGTCGCCTGAATCGGCCTTCAAGAAGCGGAATCCGCCTTGGCGCAGGACGTCGTAATCTTTGCGCAGGGCAATCAGGAGCTTGTAAAAGTCGTATAGCTCATTATCCTGGTGCTCCGGCTCCCACACCATACACTTGCGGCAGTCCGGATCTCCGCCGCCCGTAAGGCCGATCTCATCCCCGTAGAAGATACAAGGGGTCCCGATGTAGGTCAGCAGGAACACGACACAGAGCTTGAGACGGCGTTTGTCTTCTCCCACACACGTCAGCACCCGCGGCGTATCATGGCTGCAGAGCAGATTGAAGACGACCTCGTTGGTCTGCTGCGGATACCGCATAAGCAGGAAGCCCATGCTGTTGGCGAACGTATAGCCGTCCATATAGGAGCTCGAGAAGAATTCCAGTACCTTGTTGGAGAACGGATAGTTCATGACCGAGTCGAATTGGTCGCCGAGCAGCCACTTGAGTGAATCGTTCCATACCTCGCCGACAATATAAGCTTCCGGATTCGCCGCTTTAACGATTTTGCGGAAATCGCGCCAGAAGTGGTGGTCGATCTCGTTGGCTACATCCAGACGCCAGCCGTCGATCTTGATCTCCTTGATCCAATACTCGGCTACGTCGAGCAGGTATTCTTTGACCTCCGGATTGGCAGTGTTGAACTTCGGCATATGCTGGAAAAATCCGAACGTATCGTAGGTCGGGATCCCGTCCTTCACCTCAATCGGAAATTCGCGGACATGGAACCAGTCGGCATACTTGGACTTCTCCCCCTTCTTGACGACATCCTGGAACAAGGCAAAGTGCTCGCTGCAGTGGTTGAACACGGCGTCCAGCATGACACGAATCCCGCGATCATGACAGGCCTCAACCAACTCCTTCAGTTTGGCATTGTCGCCGAACTGCGGATCTACTTTTTTGTAATCCAGGGTATCGTACTTGTGGTTGGAGGGGGATTCGAACACGGGAGTCAGGTAGATGGCATTGACGCCAAGATTCACGATGTAGTCAAGCTTATCGATAATACCCTGGAGATCTCCGCCGAAGGAATTGTCGGTGGTAGGAGTATCGCCCCACTGTTCAGTGCCTTCCGGGTCGTTCTCGAGGTCTCCATTGGCGAAGCGGTCCGGGAAGATCTGATAGAAGATGGCGGACTTGGCCCATTCCGGTGCGGTGAAGAGGTCAATCTCGTGAATATAAGGAAAATCGTAGTACCCACCCGGAGGATAGGGCTGCTCATTGTATACGCCGGTCTCGACCATCCATACGGTTTCGGTTCCTGCCGTAATCCGGAATCCGTAAGTGAGCCGTTTGTACTTGGGCTTCACCGTGGCCTCCCAATAGTCAAAGTAAGCGTCGGAAGCAATACGGAGCATCGGGTATTCCTTGTATGTACGGTCCCAGTCGTATTTGTCCCCAGTCACGGCTGCAATCTCAGTCACGTCGTCACGCTTGGTCCGGAAGCGAAGGTGAATCTTCTCTTTGGTATAGGCGTAAGCCCAGTTGCTGTTGGACACATGATAAAAGCACTCCCGAAGCATAACGTCAGCTCCTTCATCGAACAGAATATCAGGCTTATCCTCCTATTAACCTTGCCCTATGTCTACTAAACAAAAGGAAGGCGGTTACATAGAAAAGGAGGAATGCAGATCCATGGAAGCAAAGTAGCGTGGGCGTGGGATAGGTTACAACCAAGTGGAACAACGAACACAAAAAAACCGGCTCTGGGAGAACCGGGACTTGGTTAGCGGAGGGCAGAAAGGATGGGTAAGGGTGATACACACTCAGGCACGGGGCCTCAGCCAAGTTTGAAGCAGCGTGACCAGCTTCCGCACGTCGACCGGTTTGCTGAGGTAGTCGGAGGCTCCGGCGTCCATGCAGCGCTGGCGGTCTTCCTTCATCGCTTTGGCCGAGAGGGCAATGATCGGCAGCTGCCGGTATCTTGGAAGCGCCCGGATGCTCCGGATGGCCTGGTAGCCATCCATCTCGGGCATCATGATATCCATGAGCACCAGATCGATCCGCGGGTGCCCTTCAAGCAGTTCAAGCGCCTCCTTGCCGTTATCCGCGAACAGAACGTTGATTCCGTATTTCTCCAGAATGTTGGAGAGCGCGAAGACATTGCGGATGTCGTCTTCCACGAGCAGCACCTGCCTCCCCGCAAAAGAAACCTGAGGAAGCTCCTGCAGCGGGGGCTGCTCCGCCGCGTTCCCTTCCCGTGAAGCCTCCTTGGGCTGGCTGAGCAGCACTCTGGTCTCGGCCAGCAGGCGCTGTTCCAGGTTATCCTCAATCCTGAGCACACGGCCCGCATGCGGCTTCAGACACGCTTCTTCCCGGGAGGATAAGGGATGGTCCGTATAAAGTACGTACGGAGGCGTAAAAGGGCTGTCGCTGCCCTCAAGACGCTCAAGTAGCCGGGGCAGCTGCCGGTCAACTGGATCGAGGCGGACCAGGATTCCGTCCCATGAGGACGACTCGAAGACGTCCAGGGCTTCCTGCGCACTGGCCGCCGCCTGAACGCTGACATCGCTGCGCCCGATCAGCCGTGAGATGCTGCTGCGCCGCTCCGGATCCTGCTCCACCAGCAGCAGCCGTTTGGGAGCGTTCCGGAGCGTTTCCTGCGGTCCGGCCTCCAAGGAGGCTGCCGCCTCCACCACGGGCACCATATCCGCGGCGTCACTTGGAGAATCCTCCAGCCGTTCCGGAAGGTACAGGGTGAAGCGGCTGCCCGCACCTTCGGAGCTCTCTACCCGGATCGTGCCGCCGAGCAGTCGGGCCAGCTCGCGGGATATGGTCAGCCCGAGGCCCGTACCGCCGTAGCGGCGGCTGGTGGTGCCATCGACCTGCTGGAAGGCTTCGAAGATGAGCTCCAGCTTATTCTTCGGAATACCGATGCCCGTATCAATAACCGAGAACGCGACGGCAGGGACGGAGGTACCGTCGCTCCTTCGAAGCACGGTCTCATTGCGGTCGATCCGCAGGGCGACGCTGCCCTTGGACGTAAACTTGAAAGCATTGGATAAGAAGTTGCGAAGGATCTGCTGAAGCCGGTGGCTGTCCGTATAGATTTGTTCCGGTACCTCCGGATGGATGGCGATATGAAAGAGAAGCCCCTTTTTGTCTGCCAAGGGCTCAAAGCTCCGCTCCACCCATGTAATCCACGGGCGCAGGGAGAAGGTCTCGGGTTCAATCTTCATTCGGCCTGCTTCGACCTTCGAGAGGTCGAGAATCTCGTCGATGAGGCGGAGCAGGTCGCTGCCCGAGGCGTGGATGGTCAGGGCGAATTCCGTTTGTTTCTCCGTCAGATTGCCATCCCTGTTCTCCGCAAGCAGCTGGGAGAGGATCAGCATGGAATTCAGCGGCGTACGGAGCTCGTGCGACATATTCGCGAGAAATTCCGATTTGTACTTGGAAATCGCGGCGAGCTCCTCGGCCTGCTTCTCCAGCGTGAGCTTCTGCCAATGCAGCCGCTCTTCGGACTGCCGAAGGGCGTCGTTCGAGTAGATCAGCTCCTCATGCTGGGAATGAAGCTCTTCCGACTGCGCCTGAAGCTCCTCCGTCTGCGTCTGGAGCTCCTCGGTAAGCACCTGGCTCTCCTGGTAGAGCCTCTCCACCTCCATCCGCCCCTGCACGCTGTGAAGCGCAATGCCGAGGGTCTCGCAGACCCTGCGCAGCAGCTCCTTATGCCGCTCCCGGAAAGGAGCGAAGGAAGCAAGCTCGATGACCGCAATGGTGTCTCCTTCGAAAGAAACCGGAAAGAGGATCAGCGAGCGGGGCTGGGCTTCGCCGAGTCCGGAGCCGGCGCGCACATACCCGTCGGGCAGAGGGTCGAATACCATCATGCGCTGCTCAGCTGCCGCCTGGCCGGCAAGGCCCTCGCCGAGACGGAACGAGGTCTGCATCCGCGCCTCCCCGAGCTCGGCATAGGCGGCCGTGCGGACGAATTTGAGCGGCCCGCTTTCCTCGTCCCGGATATAGACCGCACCATAGGCAGCGTCCATATATCTGCCGAGCCAATTCAGAATCGTCTGTGCAAAATCCTTGATGTCCGTGCTGCCCTGATAGAGCGTGGCGACATCGACGAAGCAGGTTTTGAGCCAGTTCTCTTCCTCTACCCGGGCAAGCAGCGCATTCGTGGCCTCCGCCAGATCGTGAATCTCGTCGTGGCTGCGGACATCAATGCGGGTGGTCAGGTTCTCCTCTCCGGCGGCAATGCTGCGAATCGTGCCGGTAACAAGCTCCAGCGTATGCACGATGGAGCGGGACAGAAGCAGAATCACGAGCAGCGCGATGAGGATGGCGGCGAAAAGCAGCAGATACAGCTCGGCTTTCAGGGTGCTGCTGCTTGTCACCAGGGCCGCTGCACGTTCCGCCGTCTCCTGTTTGCCAATCTCGCGGAATTCGGCCAGCTGGCTTCGCAGATGGTCGATATCCCGTTTGCCCGGGTCTTCCCGGAAGAAGCGCTGAAGCTCTTCGGTACGTCCGGCCTCTTTGAGGGCTATGGCGGGCTCTCCCGAGCTCTCGATCCAATGCTCGACGGATGAGCGGATCTGCTCAAGCCGCTCCAGCTGCTCCGGTGATCCGGCTGACATACGGATCAGCTCGAGATATTCTCTTTTCCACTGTTCTCTTCCGCTGTGATAGGGCTCCAGATAGGCGGAATTCCCGGTAATCACATACCCCCGCTGGCCGGTCTCCATATCGAGGATGCTTTTTTCCATTCCATTGGCCCTGTCGTGCAGTGTCATATCGTGAGAAATCATGTAATTCATTGCCTGCTGCTGCGAATAAATTCGCTGGATGAGTACGAAGGTCGAGATACCGAGACAGATCAGAACGGCGATAAAACCGGCGGCAAGCTTAACTCGTATGCTGGAACGGAAGAAAGTCGGCAATGGGATCCTCTCCCCTTTGAGTGTATGGCTTTGCGTCTTCCAATATTTTACCCCGCTGCCACTTAGCCTTCAATGTTTATATGGATAGGGGAATTTTTTGACTTTAGTGCACAAAAGGATTACATGACACGGAACGATGTGATAAAATAGGTGGTATGACTTTGCATTGGCAGGATGGAGGAGAACCATGTCGGATTCAGTCAGTTTAATTCACAAGAACACGTCCAACAATTTGCTTCGCCGGGATGTCCGGTTTCTGGGGCACATTTTGGGTGAAGTGCTGGTTCACCAGGGCGGCAATGCGCTGTTTACCATCGTAGAGAAAATCAGAGAGATGAGTAAAACGCTGCGCGCCGATTATACGCCGGAGATGTACGCCGAACTGAAAGAAACCGTGACGGGCCTGGCGCCGGAAATTCGTCACCAAGTCATCCGTGCTTTCGCGGTGTACTTCCAGCTGATCAATATTGCCGAGCAGAACCACCGGATCCGCCGCAAGCGCGATTACGAGCGGACGGCCGGAGAGAACGTGCAGCCGGGCTCCATCGAGGATTCGGTCCGCGAGCTGAAGTCGCTGGGCATTTCGTCGGACGAAGTGCAGGAGATGATTCAAGGCATCTCCCTGGAGCTGGTCATGACCGCCCACCCGACGGAAGCAACCCGCCGCGCCGTGCTGGATATTCACCAGCGCATCGCAGGTGACGTTATGGAGCTCGACAACCCGAACCTTACGTTCCGGGAGCGGGAGCAGCTGCGCGAGAAACTGCTGGGTGAGGTGATTACCCTCTGGCAGACCGATGAGCTGCGCGACCGCAAGCCGACCGTTATCGACGAAGTCCGCAACGGTCTGTACTATTTCGACGAAACGCTCTTCGATGTGCTTCCTGAAGTCTATCAGGAGCTGGAGCGCTGTCTGGACAAGTATTATCCGGAAGAGGACTGGCATGTGCCGACTTACCTGAAGTTCGGCTCCTGGATCGGCGGCGACCGGGACGGCAACCCTTCCGTCAAGGCTTCCGTTACGTGGGAGACCCTGACCATGCACCGCAAGCTGGCTCTCGCGAAATACGAGGAGGAGCTGACGGGGCTGCTGGAGCACATGAGCTTCAGCCGGAGCATCGTTGAAGTCAGCGAGGAGCTTCTCGAGTCGATCGAGAAGGATCGCCGCGAGATTGAGCTTTCCTCGGATAACGAGTGGCGCAACCTCAAGGAGCCTTACCGCATCAAAGTGAAATTCATGACCGAGCGCATCCGCAATACGGGCAACCCGAATGCACCCGCGAAGCGCAAATACAATAACCCGGATGAATTCCGTGCAGACCTGCAGATCATCGAGCGCAGCCTCCGCAACCACTATGCGGACTTCATCGCCGATACGTATGTACAGAAGCTCGTCCGCCAAGTGGAGCTGTTCGGCTTCCATCTGGCTGCACTGGATGTGCGTCAGCACAGCAAGGAGCACGAAGCGGCCATGACGGAGATCCTGGCCAAGATGAGCATCTGTGAGGACTACTCGAAGCTTCCGGAAGCCGAGAAGATCGAACTGCTCACAGCGATTCTGAACGACCCGCGTCCAATTACTTCACCTTACCTGCGGTACAGCGAATCGACGCAGGAATGCCTGGACGTCTACCGTGTCATCCAGAAAGCACAGCAGGAGTTCGGCCGCAGCTGTATTTCGAGCTACCTTATTTCGATGACCCAGGGCGCAAGCGACCTGCTCGAAGTGCTCGTCTTCGGCAAGGAAGCGGGGCTATACATCCACGAGAATGACGGTTCCATCACATGTACCCTGCAGTCCGTGCCGCTGTTCGAGACGATCGACGACCTGCACGCGGCTCCGGACATCATGACGACCCTCTTCAAAATTCCGGCTTACCGGAATTCGCTCGTGTCGACGAACCACCTGCAGGAGATCATGCTCGGATACTCCGACAGCAACAAGGACGGCGGCGTCATCACCGCCAACTGGGAGCTGCGGGTAGCCCTGCGCGGCATTACGGCAGCGGCTAAGCCGTTCGACGTGAAGCTGAAGTTCTTCCACGGCCGCGGAGGGGCGCTGGGCCGCGGGGGCATGCCGCTCAACCGCAGCATCCTGGCCCAGCCTGCCGATACGGTCGGCGGCGGCATCAAGATCACGGAGCAGGGCGAGGTGCTTTCCTCCCGCTATTCGATGAAGGGCATCGCCTACCGCTCCCTGGAGCAGGCGACTTCCGCGCTCATTACGAGCGCGCTGCAGGCTAGAAATCCGCAGACGAACGCTTCCGAAGCGGAATGGGAGAACATCATGCGCGGCATCTCCGAGCAGGCGCAGACGAAGTACCAGGACCTGATCTTCCGGGACGAGGACTTCCTGACGTTCTTCAAAGAGTCCACGCCGCTGCCGGAGATCGGCGAACTCAACATCGGCTCCCGTCCTTCCAAGCGGAAGAACAGCGACCGGTTTGAGGATCTGCGCGCGATTCCATGGGTGTTCGCATGGACGCAGAGCCGTTACCTGCTGCCGGCCTGGTACGCTGCCGGCTACGGGCTGAACAGCTTCTACGCAGGCAAGAAAGAGAACCTTCAGAAGATGCAGGAGATGTACCAGAACTGGTCGTTCTTCCGTTCCCTGATCGACAATCTGCAGATGGCCCTGGCCAAAGCGGATCTGCTCATCGCCAAGGAATACGGCAGCATGATTCAGGATCAGAGCATCGCCGAGCGGATCTTCGGATTGATCCAGGATGAGTACACCCGTACCTCGGAGCTCATCCTGAACATCACCGGACAGCAGGAGATTCTGGATAACGTACCGGTCATCCAGGAATCGATCCGCCTGCGCAACCCGTATGTCGATCCGCTGAGCTACATGCAGGTAGGGCTGCTCTCCGAGCTTCGCACCCTGCGGGATCAAGGCGAAGACGATGCGCTGCTGCTCCGCGAAGTGCTGCTGACCATTAACGGCATTGCAGCGGGCCTGCGGAATACGGGCTGATCGACGAAATGTAAGCCCACTGAACTACAATCTTATGGAATGCTCCGGAGCCTGGCGGCTATCGCCAGGCTTCTTTGTTTGAGCGGGAAAGCAGGTGAAACCAGGAAAGGCATCCGGCGTAAATAGGATTAATCAAGTCTCAGCCTCGTTGATCCTAAACAGATGGGATATAGGGAAAAGAAACCCGCGACGGCTCGTTTGGATGCTGCATTCCCCTCCGCGCGGGATCGGGAGGGGGAGCCATAAGACAGAGAGGCGTACAGTGCTCCGGTACTTTCTTCAGGGGGAGACTGTACATGAAGTGTTATGATTTGGTATGCTTTGCATAATAGCAGGGATGGTCTTCTGCCCGGAAGACATCATCCTGTAGAATCCGGGCCGGTTGTTCTGCGTCGTGGGACGGGAGGGCGGCTCCGGAGGTTGGAGGTAGGCTGGTGGATCAAATGGACACCCGGCTCGCCAAACTGGCCCGCGGCGGCGACCGTGCGGCGTTTGCCGAGCTTGTGGAATTGTATAAAGACAAAATATATCACCTTGCATACCGGATGCTGCGCAGCCGGCATGAGGCGGAGGAAATCGTTCAGGAAACGTTCCTTCGGGTGTACATGAACCTGGACCGGTATGACGAGAACCAGAAGTTCTCGACATGGATCTACCGGATCGGCACGAACCTGTGCATTGACCGTCTGCGCAAGCGCAAGATCAACTATTCGCTGGATGCGGAGATGGGGGACGGGAAGGCAGCGACTGGTATTCTACGCTCGCAAGTCAGGATCCGTCCCCGGACAACCAGGTCCTTCTCTCGGAGACCCAGACCCAAATCCGCGAATCGATTGAGACGCTGCCCGAGAAGTATAAGGCGGTCGTGATCCTGCGCTATCTGCAGGACTTGTCGCTTCAGGAGATCAGCGACGTGCTGTCGATGCCGGTGACGACGATCAAGACCCGGCTGCACCGCGGCAGGGAATTTCTCCGCAAGAAACTGGAGAAGATTCTATAAAAAAATGTTTACACTTTTTGAAACATGTCGCAAGCCGATGCGTAGTGTATAGCAAAATCAGAATATGGACAGAAGAAAGGAGCGGCTCATCATGAACTGTAAAGAAGCCCTCCCACTGCTGCATGAATATATGGACGGGGGACTCGAGGGAAAGGAAGCGGTACAGCTCAAGGAGCATCTGCTCGCTTGTATGGACTGCCGCAGACGCCTCCAGGAGTTCGAGAAGGTCGAAGCTCTTGTGGCGGCCTGGCCCACTCCTCCCGTGCCGGACGGTCTCACACAGCGAATCATGGATGCCCTGCCTCCGGCCAAACGCCAGAACCGAGGATACCGCTGGATTCGCAAACATCCGGCAGCTTCCGTAGCTGCGGTGTTTTTTGCTGTGATGCTGTCTTCTTTCATGACCGCATGGGACAATGACCGGGATCTCATTGTGAAGGGAACGGATCTGGAGTCCGTTGTGATTCAAGGACATACCGTCGTCGTGCCGGCCGGCAAAAAAGTCAGCGGCGATCTGACCGTCGAAGGGGGCACCGTGCAGGTGGACGGCGATGTCGAAGGCAACGTGGTCGTCATTGACGGATCGGTGATCCAGGCATCCACCGCGCATATTTCCGGCCAGGTGAAGCAGATCGACGAGGCATTCAGCTGGATGTGGTACAAGATGAACCAGTGGGTCAGCCAGGTATCGGAGACTCCCTGAACAGCCAAGCTTTGGAATTTCTAAAAATCCTCCCCAAACCGTCTTGGAAGGGGAGGGTTTTTTGCTTTAAATATGGTATGATTTAAGGAGTACATACTAAACTAGAGACAGACATCACCGCGGCAGGGACTTGGGGGCACACGCGATGGATTGGATTACAGAGATCCGCATTAAGGATATTATCGATATATTGATTGTCAGCTATGTGATCTACAAGCTGATCCTCGTCGTACGGGGAACACGGGCGATTCAGCTGCTGAAGGGCATCCTCGTAGTGGTCGTCACTTGGGCGCTGTCCTCCTGGTTCAAGCTGAATACGCTGCAGTGGATGATGAATCAGATGTTCACCTTCGGTCTGGTGGGCGTATTCATCATTTTCCAGCCTGAACTCCGGCGTGCGCTGGAGCAGCTCGGACGGGGCACGCTGTTCTCGCGGACCAACTCCGAAGAGGACCAGGACGTCAACCGCCGCATCAATGAGGTGCTCAAAGCGGTGAACTATATGGGACGGCGGAAGATCGGGGCCCTGATTGTCTTCGAGCGGGAGACGGGACTCAATGATTATATTGAGTCGGGCATCGGCATGGAATCCAAAATCTCATCGGAGCTGCTCATTAATATTTTCGTGCCGAATACGCCGCTGCATGACGGGGCCGTCATTATCCGGGGGGGACAGCTGATGGCGGCGGGCTGCTACCTTCCTCTGTCCGAGAATCCGTTCATTTCCAAGGAGCTCGGGACAAGGCACCGGGCTGCGATCGGAATGACGGAGGTGTCCGACGCGATGTCCGTCATTGTCTCCGAAGAGACGGGACAAGTATCCCTGGCCATGAACGGCCATGTGCTGCGGGACATCAAGGAAGATGCGCTGCTGGCGAAGCTGTTCGAAGAGCTTAAACCGAAGACGAAAGAGAAGAAAAGCAGCCCTCTGTGGAAATGGAGGCGGCGGTAAGTTATGGATCAGTGGCTGCGGAATACCAACGTTGTGAAAGTGGTTGCCTTGGTGATCGGGGTGCTGCTGTGGGCCGTCGTCCGCTCGTCGGATGCCGGCACGGTGTCCAGCACCTCAAGCGGCGCCATAGGAGAAGAGAATATAGGCAACGTCGCGATTACCCCGAAGTATGATAAAGATCAATTCTATGTGGAGCTCGTGGAGCCGGAGCGGGTGACCGTCACGCTCTCCGGACGGGATTCCGTTGTCAAAAAGGTGATGACCTCCGGAGGGTACTCGGTGGAGGTCGATCTGACACAGGTGGGCAAAGGCGAATATACGTTGCCGCTGACGCCGGTTGGCTTTCCTGCAAACGTATCCGTCAAGGTGACGCCTGCAACCGTGAAGGTCGTCGTCGACGAAAAACGCAATAAATCGATGCCGGTGACGGTAAACGTAACAGGGATCCCGGGAGTGGGTCTGAAGGCCGGGCAGCCGGTAGCCAAGCCGTCCCAGGTCACCGTATCGGTACCGAGCCGGATCTATGATGAAGTGGAATCCGTCCGGACCGATGTCAGCGTAGAGAAGGCGACCTCGCCGGTTTCGAACCGCAAGGCCGTGCTTGCCGCTTATGACAAGAACGGTAAGAAAATCGAGACTGCCACAATCACGCCCAATGTGGTCGATGTCGAAGTGCCGATCACCAGCCCGTTTACGATGGTGCCTCTGCAGGTGAAGCTGGTCGGCGAGCCGCCGGCAGGATATGCGGTGGCGTCCATCCGGCAGAGCACGGACAAGGTAACGGTCTACGGGCCTCAGAACGTGCTCGATAAACTGGAGTTTTATGAAGGACCGCAGGTAGAGCTGAGCGACCTGAAGGAAGATACGGAATTTACGCTGAGCATTCCGCCCAAGGAGAATGTGAATCAGCTTGATCCGGAGAAGGTCGTGGTGAATGTCTCGATCGTGCCTTCCGTGACCAAAACCTTGGAGGGAATCAAGCTGTCGATAATCGGCCAGAACGATATCTTCAACACGAAGGTAGTCCGGCCGGCCAATGGCACCGTGGATCTGAAGGTGGAAGGGGCGCCGACGCTGATCGACAAGCTGAAGCCGCAGGATGTGCAGGCGATTCTTGATGTAAGCAATCTGCCGCCCGGGACGCATGAGGTGCCGGTAACGTGGAATCTGCCTACCTTCGTCAAGAAGGGGCCGGGGCAGGAGTTCAAGATGTCGGTGGAGATCACCGCCAAAACGACGGCGCAGCCGGCACCGCAGACCGAGACGCCTGCCAAGGAAACGCCGGCTGCTCCGCAGACTACGGTACCGGAACCGGCGGCACCGCAGACGGAGGCTCCTCAAGAAGCGCCGGCGGATGCGGAACAGCCGACGGCTCCGGCTGCTTCGCCGGAAGCTGTGCCGGCCTCTCCTTCGGGAACCCCTGCGGCCGAAGCTGAGGAGCAGCCCGCGGCTCCGGCAGGGCCTCCATCCCCTTGAATAGGGAAGGGGGCCCATTTGTTGGATTTGACCCGGAGTGGCGAATCCGTAATAATGGGAATAGTTTGTTACAGGCTCAACCGCAGGATTTATCGGTTTATCTCGGATGAATAGAGAAATGATGAACATGATCCATTGAAGTGATGGTCAACAGAGGGAGACTAACGTATTATGGGGAAATATTTTGGTACGGATGGAGTCCGCGGGGTTGCGAATCAGGGACTCACTCCGGAGCTTGCTTATCAAATCGGCCGCTGCGGCGGCTATGTGCTCGCAGGACAAGTGGAGAAGCCGGTCGTTCTGATCGGGCAGGATACCCGGATCTCGGGTCCGATGCTGGAAGCGTCGCTGGTGGCGGGGCTGCTGTCGATCGGCGCGAATGTCGTTCGGCTCGGCGTGATTTCGACACCGGGTGTTGCTTATCTGACACGCCTTCTGAAGGCGGATGCCGGCGTAATGATCTCGGCATCGCACAACCCGGTAGAAGATAACGGCATCAAGTTCTTCGGCGCCGACGGCTACAAGCTGTCCGACGAGACGGAGCTGGAGATCGAACGGCTGATGGATGCCGAGAAGGATGAACTGCCTCGCCCGGTCGGCGGGGAGATTGGCACCGTAACGGTGAATGAGCAGGCAAAATTCCAATATCTCGACTATATTCAATCGACGGTGAAATCGTCCTTCCAGGGCTACCGTATTGCGCTTGACTGTGCGAACGGTGCGGCTTATGAGCTTGCTCCCAAAGTGTTCGAAGCGCTGGGCGCCGAAGTCATCACCATCGGTGCGGAGCCGAACGGGCGTAACATCAACGACCACTGCGGTTCGACCCATCCGGAGAAGCTGCAAAAGCTCGTAGTGGAGAGCGGAGCCCATATCGGTCTCGCCTTCGACGGGGACGCGGACCGTCTGATCGCCATCGACGAGAAGGGCGAGGAAGTGGACGGCGATTACCTCCTCAGCATCTGCGGCCATGCGTTGAATCAAGCCGGCAAGCTGAAGGAGAGCACCATCGTGACCACGGTGATGAGCAACATCGGCTTCTTCAAGGGGCATCGAGGCGGTGGGGCTCAAAGCGGCCAAAACCGCAGTAGGCGACCGCTACGTGATGGAAGAGATGCGCCGCGGCGGCTATAACCTGGGCGGCGAGCAGTCGGGCCACGTCATCTTCCTCGATTACAACACGACGGGAGACGGCATTTTGACTGCGCTGCAGGTGATGGATACGCTGGTGCAGTCGGGCAAGAGCCTCAGTGAGTTAAAGGGGATCATGCGCAAATATCCTCAGACGCTTGTGAATGTTCGTGTTGCCGACAAGAGCAAGCTGAAGGACAACGCGGCGGTGGAAGCGGCGATCCATCAGGTGGAAGAAGAGCTCGGCGACAACGGCCGCGTGCTCGTCCGCCCGTCCGGCACCGAATCGCTGATTCGCGTGATGGCGGAAGGCCCTGATGCGGCCCAAGTGGAAGCGTACGTGAAATCGATCGCCGAGGTCATCGAGCGCGAGCTGGTGTAAGACATACAAGATGCTGACAAGTGGGAAATCCCCGGAGCGGCAAGGCTTCCGGGGATTTTTTGCCTGTATTGGGGGACCTGATCTATTTGGATAGCATCATGAAAACATGGTGAAAATATCAGTTGCACTTCCGATGCGAAATGAATAAGATGGGTATATGTCTTTACTCAAGATATAGAGAGGAGGATCGGGGTTCTTCGGTTCGACAAGCGCCAGAACTGGATCCGTCTTTGTCCTGGGTACGTTTTTTTTGCTGCGTTTCGGTCTTCGAGTCTGCTTCTACGGCACTAAGCCGGCGGGAGCGGCCTCCAACTTATTCCCTAGACGGCGCAGGATTAATCGACTGCAGGAACTGACCATCCAGTTGACGAGGTGAAGGTGTTCGAAATATTCGGCGGGGGCCTTCCGGGATCGATCCATTCCGTACAAGTCGAAGAGCAAAACGTCCGGGCGACCGGGCCGACAAGAATTCGACGGGATCTGCAGCAAGGAGTTATATCAAGAGCTTTGCAGGACTTATTTAGCTTCATACATTCAGGAGGTACTATCATATGTGCGGAATCGTTGGTTATGTAGGGAAACGTGAATCCCAGAATATATTGATTGAAGGCTTGAAAAAACTCGAATACCGCGGTTACGATTCGGCGGGTGTTGCCGTCTATACAACCGAAGGTCTTCAGGTGAAGAAGTCCAAAGGACGTCTGGCTGTACTGGAATCGAAGCTCGAATCAGCACCGCTGAGCGGAACGATCGGGATCGGACATACCCGCTGGGCAACGCACGGCAAACCGTCGGATGTGAACTCTCATCCGCATACGGACAATTCCCATAAATTCTCCGTAGTGCATAACGGGATTATTGAGAATTATATTTCCTTGAAGGAAGAATTGACGGCTCAGGGGCATGTCTTCGTATCGGAGACCGACACGGAAGTTATCTCTCACCTGATCGCATCCCTGTACGAAGGCGACATCGTCAAAGCGGTTCAGAAGGCGGTCTCCCGCATGAAGGGCGCATTCGCGCTTGGCGTTCTGACGGAGTTCGAACCGGATAAACTGGTTGCCGTCCGTCTGGCGAGCCCGTTGATTATCGGTGTCGGCGAAGGCGAGAACTTCATCGGTTCCGACATCCCGGCGATTCTCGAGTATACACGCAACGTGTACATCCTGAACGACGGCGAAATGGCTGTTTTGACACGGGAAGGTGTCGAATTAATGACGCTCGAGGGGAATTTTATTTACCGGGAATTATTCCATGTCGATTGGGATATTGTTACGGCGGAAAAAGGCGGATTCGATCACTTCATGCTGAAGGAGATTTACGAACAGCCTAAAGCCTACCGTGACACAATGGGCGCCAGACTCGATGCTTCCGGGAAAAAAGTCCTGCTGCCGGAAATTGGCATGACGCCGGAGCAGATTCGCGGCATTCGTCAGGTTCACATCGTAGCTTGCGGTACAGCATTCCACGCAGGCCTTGTCGGCAAGACGGTGATCGAGCAGCTGGCCCGCATCCCGGTTGAAACCGACGTTGCTTCCGAATACCGCTACCGTTCGCCGATCATTACGCCGGAGACACTGGTGATCGTTGTGAGCCAATCCGGTGAGACGGCCGATACTCTGGCAGCTCTCCGCGAAGCGAAAAAATGCGGTGCGCGTGTGCTGGCCATCACGAACGTGGTTGGCAGCTCCGTTTCCCGCGAAGCGGACGATGTGATCGTCACGTGGGCCGGTCCGGAGATTGCCGTAGCTTCCACGAAGGCTTATACGTCCCAGCTTATCGCGTTCTACCTGCTTGGCCTGTACCTGGCCCAGACACTGGGTTCGCAGAGCGAGGCTTATATTGCCGAAGTGATCGCAGGTCTTCAGGAACTGCCGCAGAAGGTGGAGCAGATCCTGGAAGGCGCTCCAATCCTCAAGGATGTAGCAGAACAGATTTCCACCCACGACAACCTGTTCTTCATCGGCCGCGGCCTGGATTATGCCGTTGCTCTCGAAGGCTCGCTGAAGCTGAAGGAGATTTCGTACATCCACTCCGAAGCTTATGCAGCCGGCGAGCTGAAGCACGGTACGCTGGCACTGATCGAAGAAGGCGTTCCGGTGATTGCGATCGCTACGCAGGAAGATCTCTTCGAGAAGACGGTCAGCAACATCAAAGAAGTAACGGCCCGTGGCGCGCATGTCTTCGGCATCCACAACGAAGGCGAGACGGAGCTCGGCAAAGTGGTCGATCACGTGTATGCCATTCCGAGCACGCTGCCGCTGCTGACCCCGGCTCTGTCGGTTGTTCCGCTGCAGCTGCTGTCCTACTATGCCTCGCTGGCCCGCGGTAACGATGTCGACAAACCGCGCAACCTGGCGAAGAGTGTTACGGTTGAGTAAGCTATATAGAGGTTATGAAGAAGAAGGGTCCCGATCTCATCGGGGCTCTTTTTTTGCTTAAGCGCGCCGCGAAACATCTGGTCATCGGGGAAGCGGTATTCATGACCTTCGGCAAGCTCCTGTCGGCGAACCTGAGCCCGCTGGCTTCCGCTGCCCTGACCAGCACGATCGGGTTCGGCTTGTTCCTTCCGGTCTCCCTGGTGCAGGCGGCACAGTTCGAGATCGCGGCGGTGACGCCGGCCATATGGGGACTGCTGGTCTATACCGGGGTAGGGGTTACCGTATTCGCTGTCCTGCTGCTGAATCAGGCGATGGCGCAGATTCCGGCCGGTTCCTCGGCCGTATTCTCGGCGCTCATGCCGGTGAGTGCCGTCGTCCTCTCTTATGCGGCGCTGCATGAGCCGATCCATTGGTACCACCTCGTAGGAATTCTCTTCGTGCTCGCGGGCATTCTGTCCATCTCGCGGAAGAAAACGTCGGTGGCGGGGGAAGGGCAGCAAAAGCCGGTTTCTTTGTAGCACGAACCGATTCGCAAGCCGCATAAATCTGTGAGCTCCTGCCGCTGCTGGGGGGACGAATCGGAACCTGACGGCCTTCTTCCTTGGAAGAAGGCCGTTTTATTTCGTTGACATAAGAATTTATATCTCACTGAGGCTCAATTCGGTGATCTGATATGTCTTATAAACGCGTACTGCCCTTATAGGACGGCGAAGCCTCTTAGCTTGACAGAAGAAGGGGACAACTGACAATATAAACAAGAATACTATGGTATATTTTGGCGGATTCCCAGGGTTAATCCATACAATGGACAACGAGAGAGAAAGAGTGAGCGGGCATGAAAATCGGGTTGGTCAGGCACTTTAAGGTCAAGAGGGGACTTCCCGCCAAAGGCTGGATGTCAGGCGAGGAGCTCACCAGGTGGTTCACGGAATACGATCAATCGGAAGTGGAGATCGGAACAACGGAGATGAACGGGATTCAGTGGCAGCGCTGCTATGCCAGTGATATGCCGCGGGCGAGGATTACCGCCCAGACGATCCACTCCGGGCCGATCCGTTATATGGAAGGTCTTCGGGAGATCCCTTATCCGGCGTTCGAACGGATCTCGCAACGCAGGCTCCCGATCATCGGCTGGCTGCTGTGGATGCGGGCCGCATGGTTGCTCGGTCATGGGGCATTCCAGGAAAGCAGGGCGGGAGTTCGGGCTAGAGCGGCCCGGGTCGTGGACGAGATTACGGCTGAAGGAGACGGTGTGAACATCCTTCTGGTCGGCCATGCCGCGTTCATGCAGGAGCTCTCCCGCGAGCTGCGCCGCAGAGGCTTCAAGGGACCTCGTTTCCGGCGTGCGGCGAACGGACAGCTGTATCTCTTCGAACGCCAAGGATAAAGGAGACGCCGGAACAGGCCGGTTAACAAACGGCCGTAGTAAACGGGATACTTCCAAAAGATGGACAACCAGGTCTGCGGAAAAGCGCAGACTTGTTTTTTTGATGTGAATTCAGCAGAGGATCAGTGAAAAGCGTTATCTAAAAAATTCCTAAAGTGAAAGGATAATTGACCGGCAGCGAGAATAGGTATAGGGGAACATATGATCCCTGCCCATGAAACTGAAGGAGGAATTTCTTTTGCCATCACCTGTCCATCCCGTATCGCCCGAATTGGTTACGCTCCCCTCATTTACGATTGCCGGTATATCGTTCGAGGCGAATCTGAAGCAAATCAGTGAAGAGGGGCTCGGCCGCAAGGCGTACGAAACGATGCTCTCCCGCAGGGAGGAGCTGGCCGACCTGCACTCTCCCTATCCCCATCTCGTGCAGGTCTACCCTATGAAGCCCGGATTCAATCCGCACGTGGACGCATTCCGCCAAATCATCGGCTTCCTCGTACCGGAAGGTACCGAGCCCCCGGAGGGGATGAGCGTTCATACCCTGCCCGCGAGGGAATATGTGAAGGCAGCGCACCGCGGCCCCGAAGCGGAGCTTGGGAGCACGTATGATGCCCTCTATGGGGAATGGATGCGGAAGAACAGCCGGTGCCCCGACGGCTTTGATTTTGAGGTGTGGGATGAACGCTACCGGCCCGACCGGGAGGACAATGAGATTGATGTGTACATCGCGCTGGCGAAGCCCTGAGAGGAGAGTGGATGAAGCATGAGCATAACAACCAAGAAGGCCCTGCTGAAAAAGGTGGAATGTGCCTACATTCCGGTACGTGACGTCGCTGTATCGGCGGCCTGGTACGAGGAAGTGCTTGGCCTGAAGCGGCGTTCGCCGCTGGAGCCGGGCCGGGGCGCCATCCTGCTGCTTGGGGATGGACAGTGGCTGTTCCTGCTCCCCTGCAGCGACGGAGCCGCGGCTGTCTTCGAGACGACCGGATGGACCGACAACGGGGAAGCCTACGAGATGTTCCCGCTTTGCTTCGAAACCGAGGATATCGAGGGGCTGCATGCTTCTCTGACAGGTGCCGGTGCATGGGTGGAAGAGAGCATCCGCGATGAGGGCTCCTGCGGAAAGCAGCTGACGTTCAAGGACCCGGACGGCAACAAATTCCAAGCTTGGCAGCAGCCTTGAGCCGGGCCTTCATCGATTGTTCTTTCAGGGAAGCAGGGTGCTCCGGCTCCGCTCCGTCTTAGAATGAACGCAGCCGGAAGATTGTCTGAATACCCGGCGTCTTCCGGCCGCTGCGGAGCATCATTGCCGCGGCGTGACGGCCGAGGCTCTGCCGAACGGATCCTCCTCCCTTACCAGCGGAAGGGTGACGCAGTGAATGCCTCCGCCCATCTTATAAATTTCGGAGACCTCCACCGGGATCACTTCGATTCCATTCTTCTGCAGGAGCTCTGCGGTCGGGCAGCCTTCCGAGGAGAAGAGCACTTTTCCCGGTGCGACCGCAAGCGCGTTGATCGTCAGCGGCGGATCTTCGGGATCGACCGCCAGCATAGTGATGTTCCGCTCGTGGAGGGCCTTCAGGAACCAGTGCGGCAGCAGCCGGGGATTCACCAATGCCTTGTCGGTATCCAGCATGAGGAAGGCTTCGTCCAGATGGATTTTATCGGATGGCATGTCAATGGTCAGCAGCTCCACCTCTTGAATCCGCAGCAGCTGCCTCAGCTGCTCGATCCCCGCATCGTTCACCCGTTCGGAACGCCCAACGGCCGCAGTCCGGCTGTCCAGCAGCGCGAAGCTGCCTCCCTCCATAAAGCCCTGTCCGTGAATAGCCCCGAGGATCGGCACCCCGATCCGTCCGAGGGTCTCCTGCGCTATACGGGTCTCCCCCTGCCTGAGATACAGCGCGAAGCGGGAGAGAATGACCCCGCCGGGGAGCACCATCCCCAGGTCCCTGGTGAACATGCGGTCAGGCCATACACCGGACTCGGGTTGATCCAGCATGAGCACTTCAGCGCCTGCCTTGCGAAGAGCCTCGGCAATGCCGTCGTGCTGTGCCTGCAGCAGGCCGAGATCCGGCGGATCCTGCCCTCGTCCTTTGCTCAGGCTGCGGCCGTGCACCTCCCTCAGACGAAGCGACCCGGCCTCGACTTCGTATTGATCCTTCGGGATCTGCAGCACCTCTTCACCGGGCCGGTGCATGAGCACGCTGCGGATGGGGCCGACCGGACAGAAGACTCCCCATGGTGTCCCCCAAATGTCCTGCAGCAGCTGCTTATCACTGGCAGGCTCCAAGGCAAACCGGTCGGACAGATACCGTTCTTTCTCCAGCAAGAAGAATCGACCACCCTTCAGCAAGCAGCTCGATTGTCGAGCGTTATCCCCCACTATTTCCCTCCCGGCTTGATTTTATGCCCTGAATGGTATGCATTCATAGAAATCGCTCTGTTGTATGGGCACCAAAAAAGGAAGTGCTTCGTGAGCACTTCCTTTGCTATTGCAACCCTATTCACCGGGAATGCGGACATGGAATTCGATGCTGCTTCCTTCCACCGCCACCTGGATACTTCCCTTGTAGCCTTCGACGATCCCTTTGACAATGGACAGCCCCAGACCGTGATGCTCCCCTTCCTTGGTAGAGAATCCAGGCTTGAACAGCTGCGCGATCTCCTCCTCGGAAGGAGGATTATGGCACGGATTTTTTACCTTGATGTGAAAGTCCCCGTTATCCACCCATCCGGTCAGCAGGACCTCCCGTTCTTCCACAGGCAGCTTCTCCACTTCATCGAACGCATTGTCGACGAGGTTGCCGATGACCTTCACCATATCGACGGACTTGAGCGCATTGAGCGGCAGCTTGCAGAGATTCTGAAAGTCATGCTGGAAGCGGATCTTCCGCGAGATGGAGGCAGCGACCTTGGCCTGCACCTGGGAGGCGATGACCGGATGGTTGATCTGGATGATATCGCTGATCTCGACAATCTCCTGGACGAACTGCTTCGTGTACTTCTTCACTTCCTCGTATTTCCCGAGCTGTACCATGGTGTGGATGGTCTGCACGTGATTAAGGAAGTCATGCCGCTGTCCCCGTACGGTGGTGAACATCCTTGAGATATCCTCGATATACTGGTCCTGCGTGAGCTGGACCGCCGATTCCTTCGCCCGGCGCATGTAGATGACATAGAGGTAAATGATGATCATCGCCATGAGCGTGGCGAGAATGATGAGATAGAAGGCATTGCGTGCCTGCTTGTCGAGGTGCGTCTGAATCGATTGGTAATCGGACACCACCCCGATGACGTAAGGAAACTCCTGCCCCCCGAGATCTTTGCCGGACGGAACGGGGATAAAGCTCTTGATGACCTTGCGGCCATTGCTTTCGCCGCTGTACGTAATCGTCCGGTTATCCGAGATGGCCTGCCGTACACTGGCCACATCTCTGGATTCCGGGAACGTATAGGTCCCGAAATAGATGTCCCGGTTGCTCAGAGAAACGAATTTGGTACCGTCGTTGCGTTTGAACTCGGGTGCCTTCTCCCCGAACAGCTTCGGATTGAAGCCGGTAATCTCGAGGATGGTGCTGTCCTTTTTGAGCGTGCGCTGGACGATCTCTTCATATCCGACCAGGTTCTGGAACTCGCGGATCTGACGGTCATGCACGTAAGGATTGATCATGTAATTCGTCGTGCCGTCGTAGTAATAGCCCCACTTGTCGATCGATCCAGGATTGGAGGACGAATACTCGAGCGGGCCCGCCCAGTAATTCTTGAGCTTCTGCCCCTCGGGAATCGATACGGGCTGAAGCGCGAACAGCTGCTTCATCGCCGTATACCAGAAGCCCCACTTCCTGGCGCTGATGCCGATCTCCTTGGGATCAGACGAGCGGACCCCGACAATGTCCTTCTCCTTGCGCTGGAACAGGGTGATGTGGGAGATGCCGAGCTCCTGACTTAAGGCAGCGAGCTGCTCGTTGGTGACATTCTCGAATTTGGGATCAAGCGAGCTCTGAATGGCCATCGCGGCGACGCGAAGCTCCTCGCCAATGAGTTCCTCCACATAGCGGACCGACAGGTGGTATTGGGAGATGGAATCGGTCAGATCGACGGCAAGCATCTCCGACTCCTTCTCGAACGTCTCTTCCAGCCGTTCCTGCGTGACTTGGTAGAACACAAAGTTATTTAAGAGAATGGTAGAGAAGAAGACTACCACAAAAACAACGATAAACTTGGATTTGTTAAACCATTCCGCTCGTAACATGCGGCCACCCCGATTATAGGCAAAGTTCCTTATATTATATCATATTTCGACAAAAGCTGCTTGGGGCTCGTAGTTCATTTTTGCGCTCCGTTATGCTTTGCATAAAGGTCGCTGTTAAAAATGAACTACGTCGCTGGTAGTGGGATGTGCGCTATGCTTCGCATATTGGTTGCTTAGTGAAATGCATTGCTGTGCTTGTAGCTTCGTTTTTGCGCTCCGTTATGCTTCGCATAAAGGTCGCTGTCAAAAACGAACTACGTCGCCGGTAGATAAAAGCGAGACGATTCGTTTTTGTGCTCCGTTATGCTTCGCATAAAGGTCGCTGTCAAAAAACGACTACGTCGCCGGTAGATAAAAGCGAGACGATTCGTTTTTGTGCTCCGTTATGCTGCGCATAAAGGTCGCTCAAAAACGGACTGCGTCGCCGGTAGATAAAAGCGAGAGGCTTCGTTTATGCGTTCCGTTATGCCTACGCATAAAGGTCGCTCAAAAACGGACTGCGTCGCCGGTAGATAAAAGCGAAAGGCTTCGTTTATGCGCTCCGTTATGCTGCGCATAAAGGCCGCTCAAAAACGGACTGCGTCGCCGGCAGATAAAAGCGAAAGGCTCCGTTATGCTGCGCATAAAGGCCGCTCAAAAACGGACTGCGTCGCCGGCAGATAAAAGCGAAAGGCTTCGTTTATGCGCTCCGTTATGCTACGCATAAAGGGCGCTCAACGGACTGCTTCGGCGGTAGACAAAAGCGTACCGTCATGCTGCGCAATGAGGGGCGTTGAAAAACAGCCTGTACCGGCTGGGATGGGGGATACGACTAGCTTGGTGAGTATGACATAAACATCACATAATATAATGAAAGCAATTC
Source organism: Paenibacillus mucilaginosus 3016 (assembly GCF_000250655.1). Classification (NCBI taxonomy): domain Bacteria; kingdom Bacillati; phylum Bacillota; class Bacilli; order Caryophanales; family Paenibacillaceae; genus Paenibacillus; species Paenibacillus mucilaginosus. The sequence goes on along the minus strand of NC_016935.1, from coordinate 8,232,706 downwards.
ATTTCCATGTAAGATTGATACCGGTTGCAAAATGAAAAGATTATGCAATAATAAATAATCATGAATTTTTGAATAAATTTGAACTGCATTTTGAGGCCGATGTAAGCTGTAAGCGCTCCAATCAGGTTGGCATACTTCTTGCTCATGTTACGAATGTTGTCATAATCCAACCTAATACAAAGGAGCTTGGTACATGCAAACTTTAACGGATCCGCCCGCCACACTCAGGAAGTCATTGAAGCTCAGGCATATCGTCATTCTGGGACTCGGGTATATGACCCCTACGACCGTATTCGATACGTATGGTATTGTCACGGATACGACAAGCGGGCATGTGCCTGCGGCCTACATCGTAACGCTGATTGCCATCCTGTTTACGGCAGCTTGTTACGGCCACATGGTGCGTGCCTTCCCGGTTGCAGGCTCAGCTTATACGTACAGCCGTACGGCCATTAATCCGCATGTCGGGTTCATGGTCGGCTGGATAGCGCTGCTCGATTATATTTTTCTGCCGATGATTAACGTGCTTCTGACTCGTATTTATCTGGAAGCCGCGTTTCCGGGAGTGCCGGGCTGGATCTGGATTGTGGTCATGGCCGGGCTGCTCACCGTTGTCAACCTGTGGAGCAACAACGTCGTGGCGAACCTGAACACGTTTCTGGTGTTTTTTCAGATTCTCGTAGTCAGCATCTTCAGCGTTCTGGTGATTCAGCGGCTGACGGCCGACCCGGCAGACAGTGCGGCATTCACGCTGACGCCTTTTTTCAGTCCGGATATGTCCATGGGGGCTTTGCTCGGGGGTGCCGCTATCCTCTGCTTCTCCTTCCTCGGATTCGATGCGGTAACAACGTATGCGGAGGAGACACCGGACCCGCGAAAGACGATCCCGAGGGCCATCTATCTCGTCGCCGCCATGGGAGGCCTGATCTTCATCACGGCGGGATACCTGGCCTCACTGCTCTTCCCTGACGTGTCGCAGTTCTCCGATCCGGAATCGGCCTCTCCAGAGATGGCCTTTATCCTAGGCGGAAGTTTGTTCCAGTCGATATTCCTGGCCGGTGCACTCTCCTCCACGATCGCATCCGGTATAGCTTCCCATATGAGCGCTTCCCGTCTGCTCTTCGCCATGGGGCGTGAGAATGTGCTGCCGAAGAAGTGGTTCGGCTATGTCTCCCCGCGATTTCAGACGCCGATGATCAACGTGCTGCTCATCGGCGCTTTCAGCCTGACGGCGCTGGCGCTGGATCTCGCCACGGCGATCCAGTTCATTAACTTCGGAGCTTTGACCGCGTTCACGGCAGTGAATCTGTCGGTGATCGGCTATTACTACATTCAGCAAAAGCAGCGGGGACTGGCCGGCACGCTCAAATACGTGGTCGTTCCTCTTGTGGGCACATCGTTCATAGCTTTTCTGTGGAGTAATCTCGAAATGCCTTCACTGATCCTCGGTTTTGTATGGAGCGGCCTCGGGCTGATCTACCTTCTGGTGAACACGCGAATGTTCTCGAGGAAGCCGCCGGTGATGGACTACTATGAAGAGGCGATCTAGATGAAACCAATGGAATATAAGACAGCGGCGGAGCTGATCTGGCCGGGGGCGCTTCCCACGCCGCTGGAGCTGGAAGAGCAGTATCCGCTCCGGAAGCCGGCGTCCGGCGCCATCGTGACCCGGTTTGCGCCGAGTCCGACCGGCTTCCTGCATCTGGGCGGCTTGTTCACCGCCTTCATTGCCGGCAGGCTCGCCGCCCAGACCGGCGGGCGCTTCTATCTGCGGATCGAGGATACGGATCAAAAAAGAGAGGTGGAAGGCGGAACCGAAGCGATACTGGAGGCGCTTCGGGCTTTCGGCGTAACGTTCGATGAAGGGACCGGGGAAGCCGGGGAGCGTGGGAGTTATGGCCCCTACAAGCAGAGCCGCCGCAGGGAGATCTATACCGCTTATGCGAAGGACTTAATGGAACGCGGTCTGGCGTATCCGTGCTTCTGCACGGAGGAAAAGCTGGCGGCCATGCGGGCGGAGCAGGAGGCGCAGGGGCTGACCACGGGGTATTACGGGAAGTGGGCGGTTCACCGCGATCTGCCGCTTGCCGAGGTGCGGGAGCGGATTGAGCAGGGCCAGCCTTATACAGTCAGGCTTCGTTCGCCGGGCGATCCCGCACGTTCCGTGATCGTGGAAGATCTCGTCAAAGGGACGCTCACCCTGCCCGAGAATCACCAGGACATCGTGCTGCTGAAGGCGGATGGACTGCCGACCTACCATCTGGCCCATGCGGTGGACGACCATTTGATGAGAACGACGCACGTGATCCGGGGGGACGAGTGGCTGAGCTCGCTTCCGGTGCATCTTCAGCTTTGGGAGGTGCTCGGCTTTGAGGCTCCGGTGTATGCGCATCTGGCTCCCATCCTGAAACAGCAGGGAGCCTCGAAGCGTAAGCTGAGCAAGCGCAAGGACCCTGAAGCTGCCGTCTCTTACTATGCGGAGCGAGGAGTTCCGCCGGAGGCCGTCCTGGAGTATCTGCTTCAGCTGGCGAACTGGACCTTCGAGGACTGGTGCAGGGAGCATCCGGATGCTCCTTTGACGGATTTCGCGCTGGAGCCGGGCAGGCTGAACCGCAGCGGCGCGCTGTTCGACGGGGCGAAGCTGGAGGACACGGCCAAGGAGGTCGTAGCGCGGATGACAGCCGAAGAGGTCTACAACGCGGCGCTGGCCTGGGGACGCAGGTTTCATCCGGCTTTTGCCGGATGGCTGGAAGCGGACCCCGGTTATGCGCAGCGGATTCTCGCCATCGGCCGGGGCGGAACCAAGCCGAGGAAGGATATCGCGAAGTGGAGCGAGCTGCCGGCCTACATCGGCTTCTTCTATGAGGAGCCGGAAGAGCCGGCCCGGACGAAGCGGATTCAGGCACGGATGCGGCTGGAGCAGGCCCGTGACATCGTGCGGGGTTATCTCGCAGCTTACGATGAGGGCGAAGCAGCGGAAGAGTGGTTCGGCACGATCCGGGGGCTGGCTGCAGAGCTGGGGTATGCGGACAGCCCGAAGACGTACAAGAAGAACCCCGCCGGATTCAACGGTCATACCGGTGACGTGGCGATGGTGCTGCGGCTCGTCCTGACAGGCAGGGAGCAGACGCCGGACCTGTATGAAATCTGCAGCATTCTGGGCGGCAGTGCGGTAAGGCGGCGGCTGGCAGGCTGGCTGGAGGTCAGCCGGTAGGATGGGCTTGATTCGTTGGCAGAGAGGGCAGGCGGCCGAAGGGAATGCAGCTGTGCCGCGCCCTGGCATAGAAAGCCGGCGAAGCGGAGCCGGCGGAAGCCCTGAAGCGCAAAGATGGATGCGTTATGCAGAAGTGCATAAGGGGCGGCAGACGGTGGATCGGGTGTGAACGCTGCTGTTCCGTCTGCTGTTGAGGAAATAGGCCTGATATGCGTCGCACACACGCGGACCGGCTAAGGCCCTGGGAGGAATGCAGGAGCAGTTCCCTGCGAAGAAACCGCCCCAGGGACCGGCCGAGAGGCCATGGCAGCGGATCAGCCCGCCATGCCCTGGATTCGCAGATGTTGGCATGATTCTTGCTATGTAGAATACAGAGGGGCATGCAGCTGCAGATTCTGACCCGATTACTTCATTCTAGGAGGATGTTATTCATGCAGTATCCGTTATCTCCCGATGTTCAGCCCGAGTTCTGTACGACCGGCTCGTTCATGCGGCTTCCGGCGAAGCGGGAAGGCGCAAGGCTTGCGATCGTCGGCATGCCGTTCGATACGGCCGCCTCGTTCCGGGTGGGGGCGCGCTTCGCGCCGCAGGCGATCCGCCAGGGATCGATGCTCCTGTTCCCCTACCACCCGGTGCATAAGGTATACCCGTTCGAGGAGACGAAGGCCATCGACATCGGGGATGTCTCGGTCATCCCGCACAACATCCACCGCAGCTATGAGCTGATGGAAGCCAGCGCGCTGGAGCTGATGCAGGCCGGGATCGTACCGGTCGGCCTTGGGGGGGACCACTCCGTGACGCTGGCTGCGCTGCGTGCGGCGGCCAAGGTGCACGGGCCGGTGGCGCTGGTGCATTTTGACTCCCACACGGATACGTGGGACACCTACTACGATGAGAAGTACTGGCACGGCTCCACCTTCATCCGTGCGCATGAGGAAGGACTCGTCGTCCCTTCCAAGGTGTTCCAGATCGGGATCCGGGGAACGCTGAACCATCCCGGCGATCTGGAGGCGAGCTACGATCTCGGGTTCAACGTGATCACCTCGGGAGAACTCCGAGCGGCGGGCATTCCGGAGGTCGTGCGCCGCGTCAAGGAAACGGTCGGCGATATGCCGGTGTTCCTGACCTTCGACATCGACTTCGTCGATCCGGCCTATGCGCCGGGGACGGGGACGCCGGAGGTCGGCGGATTCACAAGCCATGAGACGCTCGAGCTCGTCCGGTCGCTGACCGGTTTGAACTATATCGGGTTCGACCTGGTCGAAGTGCTGCCGGGCTATGATCCGGCCCAGACGACTTCGCTGCTGGCTGCGACGCTGATCCACGAGTTCGCGAGTCTGGTCGCCCTGAACCTTAAGACGGCGAGCCCGCAGGAGAGCATCACGGGGGCCTAAGCCAAGCGAAGCGGACAGCCGCCTGATGCGAAGCGCCGCAGGACCGCGGTACAATGGAAGGGAATCAGCCGGGCTCGCCTGAAGCGGGGAGCTCCCGGCCCCGCAATGCCGATCTTGAGCCGACAGAGAAGGAGGACAACGCCATGATTACAGGACTGAGCCAAACGACAGCCATTCAGATGAAAACCACCTTGACGCCGGAGCTTCAGCAGTCGGTTCATATTCTGCAGCTGACCGGCACGGACCTGCTGTCCTACCTGCAGGAGCAGGCGCTGGAGAACCCGCTGCTGGAGCTGGAGTGGAGCTCTCCCTCTGCACGCCGCTCCGCGGGAAGCCGCCACGCCATCGGCCCAGGCGGCGGGGAGGATGACCGCCTCGGCCGGCTGCCCGCCCGCGGCGAGACGCTGGAGCAGGCGCTGCTGAGCCAGCTGCGGATCGCAGGCCTGCCGGCGGACCTGTACCGGGCAGCCGCCTTCCTTGTCGGCTCGCTGGACGGCGCCGGGTACCTGCTCCACCCGCTGGGCGAGCTGGCCGGCTGCCTGGGCGCGGACCTGCGGCAGCTGGAGGACGCGCTGCGCGAGGTGCAGCGGCTGGAGCCGGCGGGCATCGGGGCGCGGGACCTCCGCGAGTGCCTCCTGCTCCAGGCCGGCCGTGACCCGCAGGCACCTCCGGGCACAGCGGACGCGCTCAGCGAAGCGTGCTTTCCGCTCGTCGCCCGCGGACGCTGGGAGGCGTTGGCCCGCCGGCTCGGTCTCCCGCCGGAGGCGGTGCGGGAGATCGCCCGCTATATCCGGGGGCTGCAGCCCCGCCCGGGCAGTCTGCACCCCGGCGAACGAACGCATTACGTCGTGCCGGACGCCGAAGTCCGGCTGGAGCGGGGGGAGCTGCTCATCCGCTGGAATGCGGAGCTCACCCCCCGGCTCACCGTGCAGGACGGCTACGAGCGGCTCGGGCGGACCGATGGCGAGGCGGCGGCCTACCTGAAGAGCAAGCGGCGGGGGGCCGACTGGCTGATGCGCGCGGTGGAGCAGCGCTATCGGACGCTGAAACGGGTCATCGCCGCGATCTTCGAGGAGCAGCCGGGCTTCTGGGGGCAGGGCCTGCGAGGCCTGAGGCCGATGAACCTGCGGACGATCGCCGACAAGCTGGGCCTGCACGAATCCACGGTCAGCCGGGCGGTGAACGGCAAGTATGTGCGCACGTGCCACGGCACCTTCGAGCTCAAGGCCTTCTTCGCGGCCGTGCCGCTGGCAGAGAGCGGCGGAGGCGGGGGCGCTTCGAGCCTGGAGGTCAAGTCCGTCATCGCCGAGCTGGTGGCCGGCGAGAACAAGGGCAGGCCGTACTCCGACGAGAAGCTGGCGCAGGAGCTCTCGAAACGGGGGCTCCAGGTGGCCCGCCGTACGGTGGCCAAGTACAGGGAAGAGCTGCACATCCTCTCTTCCTCCCTGCGCAAACGAGTGCTGTAGACTGTGCGCCTTCCGGGCTGCAGTCTTCTTTGCCGCCAAGAACCATGTTCTGCCTGCAGTTCTATCGCAGCCGCAAATGATCTATAATCGGGAGACAGGCAGCACGATCTGCGCATAGGAGGAAAGAGCATGTCCACGAAGTGGTTTGTCCGAAAAGCACATAAGGTCACGTTCGATTCGACGGCGGACGAGGCCTGGAGAATCATGTCGCAGTACAACGAGCCCTACGTTTTTATAGAGGATGGGGAGCAGCCCGGGCGGATCGCCGCTTTCCTGCGGACCACGGACATCATGCCGTCGGTCAACCAGAGGGAGTGGATGGAGCGCAAGGTGGCTTCACTGCCGTACCAGACCCATCTCATGCACATTCAGCAGGAAGCGGATATGCTGGATTTCTTCAAAGTGTTCGGGGAAGAGATCGTGGTGCTGGAGAGCCGGGACGGCCGGCATGAGAGCTACCTGACCCGGGAGGATGTCCTGTACTACCTGCTGACGAACCAGTCGACGGGATCGGACTGGATCCGCTCGCTGCTTCATTCGATCCCGCTCGGGATCGTCATTGCCGACGGGCACGGCCGGATCGAGAACTTCAGCGCAGAGGCGCTCCGGATGCTGCGGGCCGAGCCGGACGAGCTGCGCCGGGAGCATGCGGGCTCGCTGCTTGACGGGGAGATTTTCCAGAACGTCATCGAGCGCGGCGAGGTGGTGCTCAACCACATTATCGTCAACGACAAGATCGGGGTGCTCGCCGACTTCGGCCCCATCCGCAACAAGCACGGGCATGTCACCGGGGCGATCATCGTCCTGCAGGACCTGCCGTACATCGAGAATATGGCGATGGAGCTGGAGTACGTCAAGAACCTGAACACGGACCTGCAGGCAATCCTCTCCTCGATCTACGACGAGATCCTGGTGGTGGACGAGAAGGGCGTTCTGCTGCGTTACAGCGGCAAGTGGGTCGAGGACTTCCGGGAGTCGAGGCTGGAGGATCTCATCGGCACGAACCTGATGGAGCTGGAGCATGAGGGGGGCTTTTTTGCTTCTCTTGTCAAAATGGTCCTGGAACGCCGCCGGAAAGTATCCGTCATGCAGGAAAGCCGGACAGGCCGGAATGTGCTCGCCGTCGGCAACCCGGTCTTCGACGCGAAGGGGAAGCTGGAGCGGATCGTTATTGCCCTGCGGGATATCACCGAGACCGTGCTCCTCAAGGAAGAGCTGCGCCATGCGAAGAAGATGAGCGAGCGGTACAAGAAGGAGCTCGAGCACCTGCGGGACCAGAAGAGCTACTCGGGCCAGCGGCAGGTGATCTACGGGAGCGAGAAGATCGAGAAGGTCATGAAGTACATCCACAAGGTGGCCAATGTGTCGTCGACCGTCCTGCTTACCGGGGAATCGGGGGTAGGCAAAGAGGTGTTCGCCCGCTGCATCTACGAACTCGGGCCGAGGAGCTCGAAGCCGTTCGTCAAAGTGAACTGCGGCGCGATTCCCGAAGCGCTGCTCGAGAGCGAGCTCTTCGGCTATGTCAAAGGGGCGTTCACGGGAGCGAATGCAAGCGGGAAGCAGGGCTACTTCCAGATGGCCAACAAGGGCATTCTGTTCCTCGACGAGATCGCCGAGATGCCGCTGAGTCTGCAGGTCAAGCTGCTGCGGGCGCTGCAGGAGCGGGAGATCATCCCCGTGGGCGGCACCGAGGTGGTGGAGATTGATGTGCAGATCATCACCGCGACGAACAAGGATCTGGAGAAAATGGTCGAGGAAGGCACGTTCCGCGAGGACCTCTATTACCGGCTGAACGTCATCCCGATCGCCATCCCGCCGCTGAGGGAGCGGCCGGAGGATATTCCGCTGCTGTCGCTGCATTTTCTGCACAAATTCAATGAGAAGTACAGCCGCAGCAACCAGCTGTCGCAGGACGCGCTCGATGTGCTCGAATCGTATTCCTGGCCCGGCAACGTGCGGGAGCTGCAGAATATCATTGAGCGGATTTCGGTGACGACCGACGAGGAGCTCATCGAAGCGTCGCAGATCACACCGCTGCTCAAGCGGGGGAGGACGAGCCCGTCCTCGCTGCGCCGGCCCGCCAAGGGCATGTCGCTCAAGGAAGCGACGAAGGCATTGGAGGATCAGATGATCAAGGCGGCGATGGAAGAATACAAGACGACTTCGATGGCCGCCAAGGTGCTCGGCGTCTCCCAGTCGACCATCTCGCGCAAATACCAGGAAATTCAGGAGCGGATCGGAAGGGGGGAGGACATTGGGATTACAATATGACGTCACCACACCTTTTGCCGGGACGATTGAACGCATCTTCGTCTCGCCCGGAGACCCTGTGGAGGAAGGCGGCGTTCTGTTCGCGCTGAGTGCAGGCGGCCTGACCCACGCGATTCTTGCACCGGTAACGGGCATCTCCGGTCACATGGAAGTAGCTCTGGGAGAGTACGTGATCTCGGGTATGATCCTGACGCACATTATAGAACGCGCGGGAGAACCGGAGGCCGAACCGGAAGGTGAGGCTCCGTAGTGTAAGGATGGCCGTCCCCCGGGGCAATTACTTCATAGACAAAACAAGTAACCGTTCGCAAGCCCCGGGCCTTCGAACGGTTTTTTGCTGTGCGACGGCTCGTGCAGGGTGTGTCCTGCTTCAGCTGTGATGACGTTCTCTGCCGGCGGCGGTCTCCGGCAGCTCCGGTGAGGGTTCGAGCAGACCGAGCTGTTTGGCCAGCTCGACGAGATGCTTCGTATTGTGCTTTTTGAGCCGGAGCCATTCGAGGTAGGGGAATTTGCCTTTGATCGTTCTGCTCGCTTTGCACAATTCGTTGTTGACGGACTGCTCGTTGTAGTAGAGCTTCTCGGCAATCTCCCGCCGGGAGTACCCCTGATCGAGCATCTGCATGATCTGCAGCTGGACGGGAGTGATCTTCTTCTTGAGCTCGGACTGGTGACTCCGGACCAGCCGGTTCATCAGGACGCCGGCGGAAGAGTGATGAAGGCCGGAACGGCCGGCCGCCGCCGAGCGGATCGCAGAGGGGACATCCGCATAGTGTTCCTTGGTGATATAGTTGGTTACCCGCCCGTAGGCTATGGCATGCGTCATCACCTCTTCCTGGTCGAGGGAGGAGAGCACAATGATCTGGAGGTCGGGACGCATCGCCTTGATCTCAATCGCCGCTTCGATCCCGTCATAATTCTCGTCGGACAGATTCAGGTCGAGCAGCAGCACATCCATGGGGACTACCCCGACGGCTTGGATCAGGTCAGATTTGCGCGATGCGGTTCCCGTCACCTCCATGTCCGGCTGACTCCCGATGTATTCGGAGAGCAGTTCGAGGAAGAGCGGATCATCTTCGCAGATAAACGTGTGGATCGGCTTCATAACACCATTCCCTATAAGTGGTTTCCAGCGGGGCGCTCCCCCGGGGAAGTCGATGCGGGCCGGCCGCCTTCTCGAAATATACTCAAAACATCGAGTATATCGGCGGTGCTGCGCTTCGGATATGATAAGTCCTGTGAACGAGAGCGTTCAACTAATCAAACCTTCTGGAGGAATGAAAAATCATGTTTAACGTCAAGAAAGCCCTGAAAGTATCCGCCGTATCCGCCGTCGCCGCAACCCTTCTGAGCATCCCGGTAGCCGCCAGTGCAGCAAGCACTACACCGCTTGCCAGAGACAACAGCCCGATCATCCTGCAAGGGCCGATCCTGCCGCTGCCTCCGATCGTATGGTACCTTGGTGAAGTCAATCTCTTCACGGCCAGCCAGTATTCCACGGTGACAAAGACGCTGCCGGACAGCTTCAAGGGCAAGGTAGCCTCGGTTTCGGTGACCTCGAGTACAGGCAATGCAAGTGATTGGAAGGTCGAGATCATCAACAACGGCACGCAGATCCGGTTCACGACCCTGACCTATGCCCGTTCGGCTTCGGCCAAAGTGCTGCTGACCACGACCGGCGGAACCCAAGGGTATTACAACGTCACTTCCGTCACACTCTATTAATCAGGTAACCCCTGATGCGTGTGAAGGCTGCCTGCTGCAGTTCCATGCGCGGGTGAGGAAGTATGCCGCATTCTCAGGGGGCTCCGGCCCAAAGGAAGCTTCACCGTGAACGCCGTCCCGCGTCCCGGTTCGCTTGCCGCCTCAATCGTGCCCTTATGCTTTCGGATGACCATATAGCTGTACGATAGCCCCAGACCGAAATTGTCCGACCTCCGCTTCGTGGAATAAAAAGGATCGAAGATACGCTGCAAATCCCCCTTATCGATACCACACCCGTTATCCTTGACCTCCACCAGCACCCATTTGCCGGAGGCTCTGCAGCCCACCTGCAGATGCCCCTGACCCGGCATCACCGCGTCCAGCGCATTGGACAGCAAGTTATGCAGCACCTCCTGGAGATGCAGGGGATCCGCCATGACCTCAGGCACCGGTTCCAATCGGACCGTCAGCCGGATTCCTTTTCTCTCCATGATCTCTTCCTTGGTCCGGATCACGTCCCGAAGGAGCTCGGCAAGTCCGACCGGAACGGCGGCGATCTCGACCTCCTGGCTCTGCTTGTGTATACGTTCCATCATCCGGTAGAGGAACTGGGTCTCGCTGCGGATTTTCTCCAGGGAGCACAGTACCTGCGGCTGGGCTTCGTCCGGCATCGTCTTCTTGAGGCGCTCGGCCAGGAACTCAATGTTGATCAGGCGGTTCTTGATCGCATGGTTCATCATGGCCGTACCGCTGGTCAGTGCGCGAAGCGTGTAATCGAGGCGCTGCTTCCGGACCTGGATGCGGATGCCGAAGATGCCGTACCGGATGGCGAAGACGAAGAACAGCACGAACTGGATCGAGTAGACCACGATCAGCAGGCGGTACTGCTCGGAGTTGTAGACGAGTGCACGCGACAGATGATTGAAAAAGTAGTCCCCCAGCATCGGCGGAATCGCCATGCAGAAGACGAGGATCCGGTGGCCGCGCAGGACAGGATCCGGCGCCCGGATGATCGCCAGCAGCAGTAAGATCAGGATGCACAGGTAGTAGGCACCGACCCACCAGACCATCACCGTGTAGTCAATGCGGAGATCAGGGTAAAATGGCGTGATGTAAGCCATATAGGCACAAGGGATGAGCAGGATGACATAGAGCAGCCGCTTGACCCTCCGCGTGGCGGCACCGGCATACACAACCGCGAACAACAGTCCGGTATAAGGATTGAGAATTTCACCCGTGAATTCGAATCCTTTGGCGGCTTCGAATAGGAAGGCTATGAGCGCAGGGGAAGCCAAAGCGTTCGCCTGCAGGTAAGGGATCAGGGTATCGCGGAAGATGAAGGATAAGTCCCATAGACAGGTCAGGAACAGGTTGGCGGCCAGCCATCGGTTGGACTCCCGCTTCGCATCGACGAAGAGGATGATCGAGCCGGTAAAGAGCTGAATAAAGAAGAGTACGATCACGGAGGATGGGTTCACCTGCCCCATTCGATGATGACGGATTGCGATAGGCGATGATATTGCTGTTCCGCATTCCGGCAGGTAAATAATAGCATATCAGGGATTGCGCGTCAGTCATTTCATTGTGCCGGCAAGAAGCGCAGCCCCACTTGAAGCTGCCTGTCTTTTGAGCCGGGAGCTTTTGCCGCATGCGGCCGCTTGGAGCGGCAGGCGCCATCATCCGCTGCTTCGGAGACGGCGGCCATCCGCCTACCTGGAAATGGAGCGCCGCAAGCTCTATAATGCAATTGTTCTCCATTTTGCAAGGTGGGAAGGAGGCGTGGCCGTTTGCCGCAGCTCGATATGCCGTCACTGCTGCTGATTCTGCTGGCCCTGCTCGGCGTTGTCAGCCGGAACCAGTCCATTACGATCGCCGCCGTGGTGCTTCTGCTGATCCGCACTCTGGGTCTGCATCAGGCGTTCCCGTGGATTGAGAAGAACGGGCTCTCGCTGGGCATCATCATCCTGACGATCGGCATTCTCGCTCCCCTGGCGAGCGGGACGATCAGCACCAAGGAGCTCTACCAGTCCTTCCTGCACTGGAAATCGATCGCCGCCATAGGCGTGGGCGTCCTGGTAGCCTACCTGGGCGGGCGGGGCGCCCACCTGATGTCGAGCTCTCCGGCGCTTGTCACCAGCCTTGTGATCGGAACGATCCTGGGCGTGGCGTTCTTCAAGGGCGTGCCGGTGGGGCCGCTGATTGCGGCGGGGATTCTGTCGCTCCTGGTGGCCAAATGAAAACAGACCTAACCGCGGATGCCGGGTTAGGTCTGTTTTTTTGAAATATAAGAAGTTATATCTCACCAAGGCTCGATTCTGTCACCTTATATTTTGAATACATAAAGGACGGCGAAGACCATGATCTCATGCTGCCGGGCAGCGAATGCCGGGTTACCAGCCGCGCACGGACATCCGCTCTTCCGGACGCAGCGTGGAGATCTCAAGGCCCTTCATCGCGGTGCCGAGGTTCTTGGATTCGCGGGCGATAAGCCCGTAGTCCTCGTAGTGCGTCGTTGCCTGGACGATCGCCCGGGCGAAGCGCTCCGGCGAGTCGGACTTGAAGATGCCGGAGCCGACGAAGACACCGTCTGCGCCGAGATGCATCATCAAGGCCGCGTCCGCCGGGGTGGCGACGCCGCCGGCGGCGAAATTCACGACCGGCAGCCGGCCGGTGCGGTGCACCTCGAGCAGCAGCTCATACGGCGCACCGAGCAGCTTCGCCTCGTTCATGAGCTCGTCAGGCGAGAGGCTCTGCACCTTACGGACCTGGGATACCATGGTCCGCATGTGGCGCACCGCTTCGACGATATTGCCGGTGCCCGGCTCGCCCTTTGTGCGGATCATCGATGCGCCTTCCCCGATGCGCCGCAGTGCTTCGCCGATGTCCCGCGCTCCACAGACGAAGGGGACGGTGAACTCATTCTTGCTGATATGGAACACTTCGTCGGCGGGGGTGAGCACTTCGCTCTCGTCGATATAGTCGACGCCGAGGGATTCCAGCACCCGGGCCTCGACGTAGTGGCCGATCCGGGCCTTCGCCATCACGGGAATGGTGACCGCCTTCATCACCTCTTCCACGATCGACACGTCCGCCATCCTCGCCACGCCGCCGGCCGCCCGGATATCCGACGGGACGCGCTCGAGCGCCATGACCGCCACCGCGCCGGCCGCCTCGGCGATCCGTGCCTGCTCCGCATTAATGACGTCCATGATGACGCCGCCCTTCTGCATTTCCGCCATGCCCCGTTTGACTCTTACCGATCCGGTTTCTGGTGCCATCATAACCGCTCCTCTGTTCATTGTTGTGTGGGATTGTTTCTGTCCTTAAGGGCAAGCAAGAAGTGTGCCAAGCCTCTAGCTCGCGGTCGGCGGGCTTTCTATGTATGCGATTTCATTCATTGCTGCACGTTTTATGCAGGATTGCATAAAGAGGGGGGCGCAGAGGGCTCAGCGGGATTGGTATGCAACTTGCTTGTACCGGGACAGAGGGATGCACCTGGCGCTGACGGGCGCATCCGTATGCAAAGGAGATGAGAGTCATGCAGGAACGCATAGAAAAGGATACCTGGGGCGAACGGAGGCTGCCCGCGGATGCGTACTTCGGTGTCCGCACCCTCCGTGCAGCGGCTTCCCCGCGCAGCGAGGCGGCCGTGCCGAAGGAGTGGATCACCGCCTTGGCCCGGGTCAAGGGGGCCTCGGCCAAGGTGAACGGCGAGCTTGGGGTGCTGCCGCGGCTTGCGGCCCGCACGCTGACGATTGCGGCGGGGGAAGTGGCCAGAGGGCATTACAGGAAGCATTTTATCGTCGATCCCGCCCAGGGAAGATCCGCAGCCGCGCTCGATATTAATATGAACGACGTGCTGGCCAACCGGGCCTTGGAGCTGATGGCCCGGGAGAAGGGCGATTACGGGAGCTGCCATCCGGAGCTGCACGCCGGTCTGGGCCTTCCCCCGGGCGAGGTGGTGCGCCTCGCCTCGCGGCTGGCTTGTCTCACCCTGACGGAGGAGCTGACGGCTTCACTGCAGGAGCTGGGTCAGTCGCTCGCCCGCGAAGGCCTGCCGCCGGAAGCCAGGGATTATGCGGGCCGCGTCAGGGAGGACGCCGAGCTCATCCGCGGCGCCGAGAAGGTGCTGCTGCGCGTGCCGCTCTCCGGCGAGCCGGCATTCACCGGCCGGCTGCTCCGCTGCCTCGGCGAAGATACCGGCCGGGTGCTCCTGCCCGCCGGCCGGACGGCCGGCACCTCGGATACGTCTGTCTACCGCAAGCTCTCGGCAGCGGTGCATACCACCGCGCTGGGGCTGTCGGAGCTGTGCCGTCGGCTGGCCGGATGGAGGCACGTCGAGCGGGCGGGCGGCACAGGCAGCCTGCACCTGCTCGAGGGACCGATGCACCTGCTCATCCAGGTCATCGGCCACCACCGCATTCTCCTGAAGGCGACGCAGGGCGTACGGTCGGGCATCGGCGACATGACGCCGATCGTGCTCCTGAACCTGCTGCCGTCGATGCGGTGCCTGATGTACGGGGCCGGACAGCTGCGGGGCTGGGCGGAGGCCGGGGCGCGGGAGACGCAGCAGGTATGAGGGAGACAGGGGGAGAGGAAGCGGAGGGGAGCCGGGGGCTGCGACAGTGTGCCGAAGCCGCCCAATCTTCCGCGCAGCGGTAGATTGGCACCGAACTTGCTGATCTTCCAAGTGTAAGGCGATTCCACTAATGGGGTGTTAAACATGACGGTTCATTCGGGCAAACACGTGACAACGACGCAGGAGACACAGGCGGCACGCCAGGGGGCGGCAGAGGATAATCCGCTGATCGCGTTCCAGGAGCTTTTGAAGGAAGCGGCGGATCTCCTCCGGTATCCGGGGCCGGTATACGAGCTTCTGAAGGATCCGATCCGGTTCCTGGAAGTCAAAATCCCGGTGCGAATGGATAACGGAACGACGCAGATCTTCACGGGGTACCGTTCCCAGCATAATGATGCGGTGGGCCCGACCAAAGGCGGCATCCGCTTCCACCCGGAAGTGACGCCTGATGAAGTGAAGGCGCTTTCCGGCTGGATGAGCCTGAAGTGCGGGATTACCGACCTGCCGTACGGCGGCGGCAAGGGCGGCGTGGTCTGCGATCCGCGGTCGATGAGCTTCGGCGAGCTTGAGCGTCTGAGCCGGGGGTATGTCAGGGCCATCTCCCAGCTCGTCGGCCCGTCGAAGGATATCCCCGCGCCGGACGTGTTCACGAATGCGCAGATCATGGCCTGGATGGCCGACGAGTATGATCATATCCGCGAGAACGATTCGCCGAGCTTCATTACCGGCAAGCCGATCATTCTCGGCGGCTCGCTCGGGCGGGAGACGGCGACCTCGAAGGGCGTGCTCTACACGCTGAAGCTGACCAGCGAGCAGATCGGCCTGCAGCTGCGCGGCGCCCGGGTCATCATCCAGGGCTTCGGCAACGTGGGCAGCCATCTGGCGCAGATGCTTCACGAGGAAGGAGCCAAGGTCATCGGCATCTCGGACGTCTTCGGTGCGGTGTACGACGAGCGGGGGCTCGATATCCCCGACCTCATGGAGCGGCGCGATTCGTTCGGTGCGGTAACGCACCTGTTCCGTGAGACGATCACGAACAAGGAGCTGCTCGAGAAAGAATGCGACGTGCTTGTGCCGGCGGCGCTCGGCGGCCAGATCACCGAAGCGAATGCCGACCGGATCCGCTGCCGGGTCATCGTGGAAGCGGCCAACGGACCGACGACGAGGGAGGCCACGAAGCGGCTGGCGGAGCGGGGCATTCTCGTCGTGCCGGACATTCTGGCGAATTCGGGGGGCGTCATCGTGTCCTACTTCGAATGGGTGCAGAACAACCAGGGGCTGTACTGGCCGGAAGAAGAAGTGGACGGGAAGCTCAAGGAGAAGATCGAGAAGAGCTTCCGCAAGGTGTACCAGACCTCGCAGCAGTACGGCATCGACATGCGGACGGCGGCTTATGTGGCGGGGGTGCGCAAGCTCGCCGAGGCCTCGATCGCCCGGGGCTGGGTGCCCGGAGTGCTGCCGGCGGGACTTATGCAAAAGTGAATAAGCTCTTCACGGGCGCATAACTGCCGGGATGCAAAGCTGCATAGAGAGCCGCCCGGCAGCGGCGGCCGCGGTTCCCGGCGGACTTGGCATGATTCTTGCTCTTCTATTCTATGTGAACTCAACCATTGCTAAGGAGTGAGCTTTGTGACCCATCTGCACATGTATATCGACGGCGCCTGGGTGAAGGCCGAGAGCGGCGCTACCCGGAAGATCGTGAATCCGGCCAGCGGGGAGGCCGTCGCCGAGGCGGCGGACGGCGGTACAGCCGATGCGCGCCGGGCGATTGAGGCCGCACGCCGGGCGTTCGACAGCGGCGTCTGGTCCTCCCGGCCGCCGGCACAGCGCGCAGCGGTGCTCCTCGCGGTGGCGGACCGGCTGGAAGCTTCGGCGGAAGAGCTGGCCGCGCTGGAGACCCAGGACAACGGCAAGCCGCTGCGCGAATCGCTTATCGACATCGCCGATGCGGCGAACTGCTTCCGCTACTACGCGGGGCTGATTACCAAGCCGCACGGAGAGACGTATGACGTGGCGGACCCGGTGCAGGCGATGGTGGTGCATGAGCCGGTCGGCGTCTGCGGGCTGATCGTGCCGTGGAATTACCCGCTGCTCATTGCGGTCTGGAAGCTGGCCCCTGCGCTGGCTGCAGGCAACACGGTCGTGTTCAAGCCGTCGGAGCTGACGCCGGTGACGGCGGTGAAGCTCTTCGAAATCTTCGAAAGCGTGGGGATTCCGCAGGGGGTGGCGAACCTGGTGATGGGGCCGGGCGCCACGGTCGGCCAGGAGATCGCTGAGAGCGGACTCGTCGACAAGGTGAGCTTCACGGGCGGAACGGCGACCGGGCGCAGCATCATGCGGGCGGCCGCAGGCAATATCAAGAACATCTCGCTGGAGCTCGGCGGCAAGTCGCCGAACATTGTGTTCGCGGATGCCGACTTCGAGACGGCGGTGGATTATGCGCTGTTCGCGATCTTCGCGAACTCGGGCCAGGTGTGTGCGGCCGGCTCCCGGCTGCTGCTCGAAGAGAGCATCCATGACCGCTTCGTCGAGCGCCTGGTGGAACGGGCGAAGCTCATCCGTACCGGACCGGGGAATGAGGAAGGGGTCGAGATGGGCCCGCTCGTCTCCGAGGCGCACATGGAGAAGGTGCTGCATTATATCGAGCTCGGCCGGCAGGAAGGTGCGAAGCTGGTGTGCGGCGGCTCCCGGATGACGGCGGAAGGCCTTGACCGCGGGTACTTCGTCGAGCCGACGATATTTACGGACGTGACGCCGGAGATGCGGATCGTGCGGGAGGAAATTTTCGGTCCGGTGCTCGTCGTGCAGAAGTTCAAGGATGAGGACGAAGCGGTGCGTATCGCTAACGACTCGGACTACGGCCTCGCGGCCGGCGTCTTCTCGACCGACGGGGCGAAGGCGCTGCGGGTCGTGAAGCGGCTGCGGGCGGGCATCACGTGGATCAACACGTTCCACAATGCGTACAATGAAGCGCCGTGGGGCGGCTACAAACAGAGCGGCATCGGGCGCGGCCTCGGCACCCGGGGACTCTCGGAGTTCACCGAGGTCAAGCAGATCAATATCAATCTCCAAGTGCAGCCGATCGGCTGGTACGCGAACTAGCACTGATAATGAATACAATTCCAACTTACAGGAGGGTTACTATGACGAACGGAACGGCAGAACAGACAGGCAAGGCGGCGGAGCTCAAGGAACAGCTGGCGGACGTATTCGCCTATACGAATAAAGTGCTGGATATGATCAGCAAAAAGGACATTACGAAGGAAGAAGCGGCCTGGATCACCAAGGAGACCGTCGATAACTTCCGTGAGCACGTCAATCCGGGCTTCCTGGCTTACCGCAAGTCCGTCACGAAGGACGGCCAGTTCGCGGCGGTCGAGTGGAAGGACTCCGGCCTGAACTGCTTCATGGACGTCCATGGCAAAGAATACATCGACTGTCTCGGCGGCTTCGGGATCTATAACGTCGGCCACGGGCACCCGAAGGTCAAGCAGGCGGTCATCGACCAGATGAACCGGCAGGCGCTGCACAGCCAGGATCTGCTCGATCCGCTGCGGGCCATCCTGGCGAAGATTCTGGCGGACGTGACGCCGGGCGCACTCAAGTATGCGTTCTTCGCGAACAGCGGCACGGAGACCGTGGAGGCCGCGCTGAAGCTTGCGAAGATGTACAGCTCCCGCACGACCTTCATCGCGACAACGCGGGCCTTCCACGGCAAGAGCCTCGGGTCCCTGTCCGGCACGGCCAAGGGAGTCTTCCGCAAGCCGTTCCTGCCGATGATCCCGGGCTTCAAGCACGTGCACTTCGGCGATCTGGACATGATGCGCAAGACGATGGAAGCCTGCGCGATGACCGGTGAGGACGTGGCCGGCGTGATTGTAGAGCCGATCCAAGGCGAGGGCGGGGTCATCCTGCCGCCGGACGGCTACCTGAAGGGGCTGCGCCAGCTCTGCGACGAATTCGGCGCGCTGCTCATCTTCGACGAAGTCCAGACCGGCATGGGGCGTACGGGCAAGCTGTTCTGCTGCGAGCACTACGACGTCGTGCCGGACATCCTGTGTCTCGCGAAGGCGTTCGGGGGCGGGATCATGCCGGCCGGTGCGGTGGTGGCGACCGAAGAAGTGTTCAAGAGCTTCTTCCCGAACCCGTTCATGCACACGACCACGTTCGGCGGCAACCCGCTGGCCTGCGCCGCGGCCATTGCGACGTTCAACGTGCTTATCGAGGAAAACCTGCCGGCGAGAGCGGCTGAGCTCGGCGACTATATGCTGAAGGGCCTGCGCGAAGCGGCGGCGGATCATGGGGACCTTGTGCTGGAGATCCGGGGCCTCGGCCTGCTGATCGGCATTGAGTTCCATACCGATGAGATCGGCTATGAGGTGTCCAAAGGGCTGTTCGACAACGGCGTGCTGGTGGCCGGGACGCTCATCAATGCGAAGACGATCCGGATTGAGCCGCCGCTGACGATCACCTACGAGCAGGCCGACCGCGTGATCGCCGAGTTCAAGAAGGTGCTGGGCCAGATTCAGCTGTAATCGGGCCGCTTCGTTGAAGCGTTCGGGAAGATTCATGCGGTCAATGATTCACCATAGGAATGATTCATCGGGCGAAGGAAGAAGGCCGGCTGCCGGGCGGGCCTTCTTTTTCCGCAGGATCGGGAGGAGAAAGAGAATGACACAGGTGCAGAGTCAGGATCAAAGCGGGACAGGGCGCAGGTTCGCGCGGGTAACCGGGGAGCTGCCCGGAGAGAAGGGGCGTGCGCTTCTGGAGCGCCGGCAGCGCCACGTACCGAAGGGCGTAGGGAACAATACGCCGATCTTCGCCGAGCGGGCGGAGGGGGCGCTGATCTATGATGTGGACGGGAATGTGTTCCTGGATTTCGCCGGAGCGATCGGGACACTGAACGCAGGCCACTGCCCGCCGGAGGTCGTGCGGGCGATCCAGGAGCAGGCGGGTAAGTATATTCATACGTGCTTTCATGTTGCCATGTATGAGCCGTATCTCCAGCTCGCGGAGAAGCTTGCGGAGATTACGCCGGGCTCGTTTGCGAAGAAGACGATCTTCCTGAACTCGGGGGCGGAAGCGGTCGAGAATGCGGTGAAGATCGCCCGCAAGGCGACGGGACGGACAGGGATCGTGTCGTTCACCCGCGGCTTCCACGGACGGACGCTGATGGGCATGTCGCTGACGAGCAAAGTGAAGCCCTACAAGTTCCAGATGGGGCCGTTCGCGCCGGCGACCTACAAGGCGCCGTTCCCGTATCCGTTCCACAAGCCGGCTTCCATGTCCGAAGAGGAGTATGCGGCGTTTTGTTTGAAACAATTCGAGGACTTCCTGTACACTGAAGTGGCCCCGGAAGAGCTGGCGGCGGTCATCATGGAGCCGGTGCAGGGCGAGGGCGGGTTCATCGTACCGCCGAAGTCCTTCGTGCAGGGCGTCTACGAGATCTGCCGGCGGCACGGGATTCTGTTCATCGCCGACGAGATCCAGACCGGCTTCGGCCGCACGGGCACGATGTTCGCCTCGACGCACTTCGGCATCGAGCCGGATCTCCTGACGATGTCCAAGTCGATCGCCGCCGGTGTGCCGATCTCCGGCGTCATCGGCCGGGCGGAGCTGATGGATGCACCGCAGCCCGGGGAGATCGGCGGCACGTACGGCGGCAGCCCGCTCGGCTGCGCGGCGGCCCTGGCCGTCATCGAGCTCATGGAGCGCGACCGGCTGCCGGAGCGGGCCGTGGAGATCGGCGAACACATCCGATCGTACTTCAGCGAGCTGCAGAAGGACGTGCCGCAGATCGCGGATATCCGCGGGCTCGGCGCCATGTGCGCGGTGGAGTTCGCCGACCCGGCGACCGGCGCTCCCGCGAAGGAGCTGGTGGCCGCGGTGACGAAGGCGTGCTGCGTCGAAGGGGTTATTGTGCTATCTGCCGGTGTACACGGCAATGTGCTGCGTTTCCTGACGCCGCTCGTCATTACCGGGGAGCAGCTTGAGGAAGGCCTCTCCATCCTGGGAGGCGTGCTACGAAGACTGACGGCTCCCCAGCCTACGATAGGAGTCTGATATCGAATGAAACAACATTTATGGATCGGCGGGCAGTGGAAAGAAGCCCGCTCTTATACCGAACTGCGCTCGCCGCATACCGGCGAACTGCTTGCGGAAGTCGGCCAGGCCGACGAGGCCGACGTGGAAGACGCCATCGCCGCCGCACAGGCGGCCGGCAGTGTGATGCGCTCGCTGCCTGCACATGAGCGGGCGCGTATTCTGGAGAAGGCTGCTTCGCTCATGGAGCAGCGGGCGGAAGAGCTCGCGCGGCTGCTGGCGAACGAGGCGTCGAAGCCGCTGAAGGCCGGACGGGCGGAGATCGGCCGCACCGTGCAGACGTACAAGTTCGCCGCGGAAGAGGCGAAGCGGATTCACGGCGAGACCGTGCCGGTGGACGCGGCCCCGGGCGGGGAAGGGCGCCTCGCGTTCACGGTGCGCCGGCCGATCGGGGTGGTCGGGGCGATCACCCCGTTCAACTTCCCGTTCAACCTCGTCGCGCACAAGGTCGGCCCGGCGATTGCCGCCGGCAACACGATCGTGCTGAAGCCCGCCGGGCAGACGCCGCTGAGCGCCCTGGCCCTTGCCGGCATTCTGCACGAAGCCGGCCTGCCGGCGGGCGCGCTGAACGTGATCCCGGGCAAGGGCTCGGTGGTCGGCGAGAAGCTCGTGCGCGACAGCCGCATTGCGGCGATCACCTTCACGGGCAGCCCGGAGGTCGGCATCGCCATGAAGAACAAGGCCGGCCTGAAGCGGGTGACGCTGGAGCTCGGGTCGAATGCGGCGGTGATCATCGACGATACGGTCGAGATCACGCAGGCGCTCATCGACCGGTGCGTGCTCGGCGCGTTCTCCTACAACGGCCAGGTGTGCATCTCGATCCAGCGGATCTATGTGCACGAGAGCCGGTACGAGGAGTTCTCCCGCCGCTTCGTCGAGGCTACCGAGAAGCTTGTCGTGGGCGACCCGCTCGAGGAGACGACCGATATCTCGGCACTGATCGCCGAGAAGGAAGTCGAGCGCATGGCCTCCTGGGTCGATGCGGCGGTGTCCGAAGGCGCGATTGTGCTCACGGGAGGCCGGGCGGTCTCCACGGCGGTCTTCCCGCCGACCGTGCTGGCGAACGCGGCCGAGACGTCATCCGTCTCGTGCCAGGAGGTGTTCGGTCCGGTCGTCACGCTCTCGTCCTTCACGGACGTCTCCGAGGCGATCGCCGCGGTCAACCGCTCGCGCTACGGACTGCAGGCGGGGATCTACTCGTCGAACATCCATACCGCGATGCGGGCTGCGGAGGAACTGGAAGTCGGCGGCGTGATCATTAACGACATCCCGACGTTCCGCGTTGACAACATGCCGTACGGCGGCGTCAAGGAGAGCGGCTTCGGCCGCGAGGGCATCAAGTACGCGGTCGAAGAGCTGACCGAGCTCAAGTTTATCTCGATTAAGCTGTAGCAGCGGGATGCCGCCGGCATGCGTTTTTGCCCGGAGGGTCTAACCCCGGTCGTCATGCACTAATGGTATCAAAGTCAAACCCAAAGACGCCTCTTCTTATTCGGAAGGGGCGTCTTTGGGTATCGTCTTATCCGCTGCCGGGCTTCTCAGCGGTTGAACAGATAGGCCTGGTAGACCAGCTCCGAGAGCACCAGCGCCCCGGGAGCATTGAGGTACCACTTGTAGAACTTGCGGAGCTTCGCGATCCGGATTCGCTCCGAGCCGAACAGGCGGTTAAGGAGCACGCGGACGGAGCCCATCGTCCAGTAGACGCCCCAGTTGATCATAGGGAAGTACAGTACGATGAAGAAGTAGAAGCTCCCCCGGATCTCCCCGAGTCCGAAGCGGAGCAGGAGACAGGGAAGCAGAATAATCAGGAAGCGCAGAAATCCATGGGGCCGGATCGGTTCGTCCAGCGGCTCGCCTGCCATCGTTCATCACCTCGGGCAGAGTCAGTTGCTATCAGTGTAGAGCAGAGCGGGTGGGCTTGTCGAGTCTGGAGGAACCCCCTCCTTCGAGATTGATCGGAGGAGTTGTCCTCCTGGTATTCTGTATGCCCAGCTCAGGATCTGAACGGAAGGCGCTCCGGGGAGCATCCGCCCATTAGGCTCACGATCTTGATCCGATCTTGATCACATTGTTCACGAGGAGCAGAATTGTTCACTGGCGGGAGGAATTGAATGCGCTTACGATAAGGGTACTACGGGCAGGGAGGTGACAGCAGTAGGATTCCGCAAGGTGTTCCGGCAGCTTCCGCCAGGGCTTCGGCCGGGGCAAATTACGTTACTCATCCTAAAGGAGGCTTGGTGTAGCATGGTGATTCGAAGGTTCCGGTTGGTTCTCTTGGTGTGGTCTTTATGCTTGGCTCTCTTGGTCACACTTGTTCCGCAGCCCGCCGCTGCGGCGTCGGTGACGATCAACAGCGGCCCGGTCTGGTACGATACGACAGGGGGGACGGTTCAGGCGCACGGCGGCGGGGTGATCAAGGTCGGCTCCACGTATTATTGGATCGGAGAGGACAAGATCCATAATTCCGCCACCTTCAAGAATGTCGTGTGTTATTCGTCGACCGATCTCAAGAACTGGAAGTGGGTGAGCTACCCTCTGCAGCCAAGCTCCCACGCCGAGCTCGCCAGCTCGAAGGTGGAGCGGCCGAAGGTGATCTACAACGAGTCGACGGGCAAATATGTGATGTGGATGCATTATGAGAATGCGGCGGATTATTCGCTCGGCCGGGTGGCGGTCGCTTCTTCCTCTTCGGTCTGCGGCAAATATACGTACCACGGCAGCTTCCGCCCGCTTGGTTATGAATCAAGGGATATGACGGTGTTCAAGGATGACGACGGAAGCGCCTACCTCCTCTCCGCTTCGAACTCCGGCGGCGGGGCGAACGATTCGCTGGCTTCGTTCAAGCTGACGAGCGACTATCTGAATGTGGCTTCGTTCCAAGGCTGGGTATTCCAGAACGGGCATCGGGAAGCCCCGGCCGTCGCGAAGCAGGGGGGCAAATACTTCCTGATCACCTCGGGGGCTTCGGGCTGGTATCCGAACCAGGCGATGTACGCGACCGCCTCGTCCATGGCGGGACCTTGGTCCGCCCTGGCGCCTCTCGGCAACACATCGACCTTCTACTCCCAGTCGACGTTCATTCTGCCTGTGCAGGGCAGCTCGGCAGCCTCCTACATCTACATGGGCGACCGCTGGAACCCGGGCCAGCTAGGCGATTCGCGCTACGTATGGCTGCCGCTGACGCTGAACGGGGCGGCGGGGACCGCGTCCATGGACTGGCAGAGCTCCTGGTCCATCGATGCGGCGACGGGAGTGGTGGCCGCTCCGGCGATGACCAATCACGCCCTCGGCAAACCGGCCACCGCCGGCTCGGCCGCATCGGGCTATGCGGCATCCCGGGCGAATGACGGCAATTATCAGAGCGAATGGAAGGCCGCTTCGGCCGCTTGGCCGTCGACATGGCAGGTGGATCTGGGGGCGGTGAAGACGATCCGCGAGGTCGATATCTCCTGGTTCATGTACAAAGGCTCCGAGGCGTACCACCAGTACAAGATCGAGTACAGCACGGACGGGGCGAATTATACGACGATTGACCGGACGTCGAACAAGACGTACGGCTTCACGACGGATGCGGTGAACTTCAACGCCCGTTATGTGCGGATCGTTCTGGTGAATGCGGTGCTGTGGAATAACCCGAACAACTGGTACACCCCCACCTTATATGAAGTGAAGCTGCTCGGGCCTTAACCGAATATCGGCTGGTGATGAGGGATGGCGCAAACGGCCATCCCTTTTCTCGACTATAGTCTTTGTAATCGGCTGTTGGAAAACCGGCATCCGTTTACCTCAAGGACGGGTAACGCCAAAAGGCCCGCGGCAAAGAAGCTGATCTCACGGATATTTATCCGCGGAAGATCAGCTTTTTTCATAGGTATCAAGCCTCTCAGCCCGCACCGCAGAGCCGCAAATTCACATTGTTCACCGTCGTCCGGTTTGTTCATGCGGCCTTCCTCAGCATGGTTCACCTGGATCCCGATGCTTCACTTTCGTCAGCGTCACCCCTTTGCCTATACTAAAGCCATACGAGCCGATCAGGCGAATACCAAATTTGCATTTTCAGGAAAGGAGGGGAGCTGCATGGATTCCCATACGAATGCTGCCGGGAGCATGGGCCCGGGACTCCGGACAGGCCCGCAGCCGCGCGGCAGAGGAGAGGCGGTAAGCCGAACCAGGAAGAAGAGAGGCATAGTCCATGAGCTGGTGACCAACCGGATCCTGTTCCTCATGCTGCTGCCGACGCTGATTTTTTTCTTCATTAACTCGTACATCCCGATGGTGGGGGTCTACTACGCCTTCACACGCTTCGACTTCGGCACGGGGCTGTTCGACGCCCCGTTCGTCGGGCTCGAGAATTTCAAGTTTCTCTGGACCTCCGGCGTCCTCGCGAAGCTGACCTTGAACACGCTGGGCTATAACCTGGCCTTCATTGTGCTGGGCAATGGGCTGGCGATTCTCAGCGCGGTCCTGCTCAGTGAGGTGAAGGGCCGGTGGTTCAAGAAGGCGGCCCAGTCGATTCTGTTCCTGCCGTATTTCATCTCCTTCGTCATTCTGAGCGTCATTGTGTACAATGTGTTTAACTATGAGAGCGGTTTCCTCAATACGATGCTGAAGGGCTTCGGCCTGGACCCCGTGGATGTGTACAACACACCCTGGATGTGGGTGCCGCTCATCATCCTGTTCTACCTGTGGAAGAACCTCGGCTACAGCATGGTCATCTATCTGGCGGCCATTACCGGCATTCCCGAGGACTACTATGAGGCGGCGAAGATCGACGGGGCGAACATCTTCCAGCGGATCTGGCACATCACGATTCCGATGCTGAAGACGACCTTCATCGTCCTGCTCCTGTTCTCGATCGGCAGCATCATGAAGGGCCAGTTCGATCTGTTCTACCAGCTCGTCGGCAACAACGGGGTGCTGTACAACGCCACGGATATTCTGGATACGTATGTGTACCGTTCGCTCAAGGTCACCTTCGATGTCGGCATGGCCACGGCAGCCGGGCTGTACCAATCGCTGTTCGGCTTCATTCTGATACTCAGCGTGAATGCCGTCATCCGGCGGATCAACGACGAGTACGCCTTATTCTGAGGAAGGAGAACGATGGACCCCATGCGCATTCGAGACGACAAGTACACGCCGCTCTTTCAGGCGGCCGCTTATCTGTTCATTACCGCCGCAGCGCTGGCCTGCCTCTTCCCGTTCCTGCTCATCCTCTCGGCCTCCTTCACGCAGAATGAATCGATCATCCGCAGCGGCTACCATCTGCTGCCGCTGGACTTCTCGCTGGAGGGCTACAAGACGGTATTCCGCTTTCCGGAGCAGGTGTTGAAGGCTTACGGCGTCACGATCTTCACCACGGTCACCGGTACGGCGCTCGGCCTGTTCCTGATGACGATGGCGGGCTATGTGCTGCAGCGCAAGGATTTCAAATACCGCAACGTGTTCTCGTTCTACATTTACTTTACGACCCTGTTCGGCGGCGGCCTTGTGCCCTGGTACATTATGATGACCAAGTACCTGCAGCTCACCGATACGTATACGGCGCTGATTTTTCCGGGGCTGATGACGCCGTTCCTGATCATTCTGATGAAAACCTTCATCCGCTCGGCGGTGCCCGAGGAGTTGTTCGAATCGGCGAAGATCGACGGGGCGGGCGACTTCACGATCTACTCGCGCATTGTGCTGCAGCTCTCCATGCCGGGCATTGCTACCGTGGGCCTGTTCCTGGCACTGCATTATTGGAACGACTGGTTCGGCTCCTCGCTGTTCATCAACGACCAGAGCAAGTACCAGCTGCAGTTCTATCTCTACAATATCGTGAATGCGATGCAGTTCATCGCCCAGATGGGGGCGGGCACCGGGGTGTCGCTCGGGCAGGATATGCCGACGGAATCCACCAAGATGGCGATGGCCATCATCGTAACGGGACCGATCCTGTTCCTGTACCCGTTCG
The DNA here is from genome assembly GCF_000250655.1 of Paenibacillus mucilaginosus 3016. Classification (NCBI taxonomy): domain Bacteria; kingdom Bacillati; phylum Bacillota; class Bacilli; order Caryophanales; family Paenibacillaceae; genus Paenibacillus; species Paenibacillus mucilaginosus. The sequence continues at coordinate 8,206,023 of NC_016935.1, read as the reverse complement.
TGCAGCGGTATTTCGTCAAAGGGCTGACAGTCGGTGCGGTCAAAGGGTAAAGGTCATCCGAGCATCGGGGATTATGCTTCCGGGTTACTATCTTCTTACCTAATTAAAAATTACACAATGTTCTGGGGAGGCTGTTTCGATATGGCACAAAAGAAAAAACTGGGGTTCACGGTACTCTCGGCGGCGCTGGCCGTCTCGGCTCTTGCCGGCTGCAGCGGAGGGACGGACAACGCCGGTAAGCCGGCAGGGACGGGAGGCGCGAAGGAGGCGTCCGCTCCCGCTTCCGGTTCGGGAGGGACGGGCAGCGGGCTCGATACCTCCAAGAAGGTCGAACTGCAGTTCTACATGCTCGGCGATGCGCCGAAGGACCTGCCGGTCATCCAGGCGGAGATCAACAAGCTGGCGGAGAAGGATCTCAACGCCACGGTGAAGTTCAACTATACGTCCTGGACGGACTGGGACCAGAAATACAAGCTGCTCCTCTCCTCCGGCCAGCAGGTAGATCTGATCTTCACCGCGGACTGGACGCAGTACCAGTCGTATGCGAAGAAGGGGGCGTTCCAGCCGCTCGACGAGCTCCTGCCGAAGGCCGCTCCGAAGCTGAACGGGTTCGTGCCGAAGGACATGTGGGAGGCGGTGAAGATCGACGGCAAAATCTACACCGTTCCCGCCACCTACAAGGAGTATGTGACCAACGGCTTCGTGTACCGCGAAGATCTGCGGGCCAAGTACAACCTGCCGAAGCCGACGTCGATCGAGACGTATGAAGCCTACCTCGACGGCATCAAGAAGAATGAGCCGGATATGCTGCCGCTGGCGTCGACTTCGAACCCGGTCAGCTCGCTGTCCGACCCGTTCCGGGAGCTGACGCGTGACCCTGTGGGAGGTCCGCTGCCTTACGGCATCGGCATCAAGTACAGCCAGCCGGGCGAGGCTTACTCCTACTGGGGCTCCCCGGAGCATCTGGAGGAGCTGCAGACGATGAAGCGGTGGATGGATAAGGGCTTTTTCCCGAAGAACGTGCTGAACAACAAGGACACGCTGACGGATCAGCTGACGAGCGGCAAGGCGGCCAGCATCTTCGGCGACAACCCGACGCGCTTCAACGATTCGGTGATCAAGATCGCCTCGACCCATCCGGACTGGAAGCTGGAGTACTACCCGTTCCCGCTCTCCCGGGGGTTCGCGACGCCCGTGCATCCGATCCACAACGGCTTCGCCATCCCGAAGAGCAGCAAGAATGCGGAGCGGGCGCTGGCGTTCTATGAGAAGCTCGTGACCGACAAGCAGTACAACCTCCTGACCCAGTACGGCATCGAAGGCAAGAACTACACGGTGGAGAACGGGTACTACAAGATGGTCGGCGACAAGAACTCCAACGGCTTCGGCCGGGAGGCGATGAACGGGTGGGCGTGGCGCAACCCCGAGTACATGCTGTTCGACAAGGGCTACGACAACGTCAAGAAGATCTTCAGCGAGCTGGACAAAATCCAAAAGCCGGACATCTTCACCGGGTTCGCCGAGGATTACACGAGCTACCAGGCGGAGAAAGCGGCGCTTGAGCAGGTGACGAAGCAGTACCTGTATCCGCTCCAGGCTGGTCTTCTGCCGGACGTGGAGACCGGGCTGAAAACCTTCCTGGAGAAGGCGAAGCAGGCGGGTCTCGACAAGGTGCAGGGGGAGTACAAGAAACAGTGGGCGCAGTATGTGAAGGACAAGGGGATCAAGTAGATCTTTCAGGCTAAAAGCTCCCTGTAAGGCCCGGCAGGTCAGCCGGCCAACGGGAGCAGAAGGTGACAATACAGCGGCCGCCCGCACGGGAAGTGCGGGCGGCCGTTCTTGTTACCGCGCAGGGATGAGGCTTCTGGTCTAGCGTTCACCTGCCTGCAGCTGCGCCTTGCGGAAGTCGGTCGGGGTGACGCCGAAGTTCTTTTTGAACATCCGGTACAGGTACGAAGAGGAGGTATAGCCGATCCGCTCCGCGATCTCGGCTACCGGCAGGTCGGTCTCCTGCAGCAGGCGCTTGGCCTGCTCTAGGCGGGTCGTGTTGATCACATCGACGATGGCCAGGAGGGTCAGTTGCTTGTAGACCCGGGAGAGATGGATGGAGGAGAGCCCCAGGCTGTCGGCGATCTTGTTCAGGCACAGGTTCGGGTCGCCATACTCCCGGTCGATCATGTCGTTGACCCGGCGGACGAGGTCCTCCTGCTTCAGACTCCGCTTCTCGGCCTGCCGGCTGCGCAGCTCCTCGAAGAAGGAGAAGAAGGCTCCCTGCAGCTCCTGCAGCGATTCGAAGCCGTGGAGGGACGGCACATACGCCTCCAGCCCCCGGCCGAGCTCCAGATGGCCGTTCTTCTGGACTGCCGTCACGACGGTGCCGATAGTGGCCGTCAGGCGGGAGGCGGCAAGCTGAAGCGCTCCGAACGGATAGGCGGCGGTCTCCTGCAGCATCTCGGCGAGCAGGCCCTTCGCTTCTTCCGTCTTTCCGGCCATCAGCGCTTCGGTCATCCGGCGCTCCTTGTCGACGGGGAAGAGGTAATCGGCAGTCTTGCGCTGCAGCACCTCTTCCGAGGCAATAAGGCAGCCGGGCCCGAGGAAGAAGCGGTGCAGCGCCGCTTCCTTCACCTGCCGGTAGAGAGGATGCAGCGCCTCAGGGCCGCAGGCCGCCGGGCTGCAGGTGATCGACACGCTGAGCTTCAGGTAGTCAAGCACGGAGCGGCGGATCTCCGGCAGCAGCATGCCCGGGTCCGGCAGGGAGGCCTCCGGAGACTCTCCAACTTCAGGGGCTCCGAGAATCAGCAGCACGCCGTTCTCGGCGAGATCGACCGTCTCCGTGCGGAAGGCCGGCGAGGCGATCTCGGAGGCGATGTTCATGACGGCGAACTGATACACTGTCAGGTCGTCCCCGTGCATCTCCCGGAACGCCTCGAAGCCGTCGATCCGCAGAAGGACGAGCCGGTAGTCCCGGCGGAAATCGACGGTGATGCCGGCTTCCTTCAGCTTGTTCCAATGCGCCTCCGTCCGGAGCGGCTGGGTGCCTTGAACCAGCGAACGCAGGAGCGCCTGCTTCAGCGGATACAAGGCGTTGCGCTTCTCGCTCTCCAGCGTGCTGACTTTGCTCGCCATGGCATGGAACGGCCTGTACAGGAACCGCGAGAGGAGCCACGAGATGAGCAGGCCGGCCGCAAGGATCCCTCCGGCGATGCTGATGCTGGTGGTGCGGACGGCGCTGATTTTGCCGGTGATCTGCTTGTACGGGGTGATCCGGATATACTGCCATCCCAGGGGGTCCGGGGAGGTGTATGACACGAGGCTCTTCGTCCCGTCCACCTCCTTCACGAAATAACCGGACTCCTGTCCCCGGATATCGTGGTCGAGCACCGCCTGCAGCTCCGGAGCCTGCCCCGCAGGAACGCCGGCCAGAAGGCCGTCGCCGGTCAACAGCCGGCCCCGGTCGTCGAGGATGTAGGAGATGCCCGCCGCCCCGGTATCTCCCTGGCCCAGATCCTTGTTGATCCAGGAAGCGGAGATATTGACGATGACGGCGGAGTCCATGTTCGTTCCCGTTCCGATCGCTTCATAGCAGAGATACGTATACACACCGATCGTCCTGCTGTCTCCCTGCTGCACGCTGTAACGGCGGGGAATCGGGGTGAAGGGTTTGTAATCCTGGAAGCGGCCCAGGATCTCCACGATCCCGGTGTCCGCGAGCTCCTCCTTGGTGAAGGTGCCGCTCTGCCCCTGATTCGAGGCGATGTGCAGGAGCCCCGACTTGGCGTTATAGACGTAGATCGATTCGATGAACGGCATCGAACTCAGGTACCCGGCCAGTTCGCCGGTGGCTGCCGTAACGTCATAGATGGAAGGGTTTTCATAAAACATCAGCTTCGAGATCGTCGTATTGCGGTACATCTGGAAGGAGAGCGATTGGGCGCTCTGCGTCATGCCTACCACGACCTTGCTCGTCTGCGTCAGGCTGCCGAGGTCCGACTGGTAGACCTGGTTCAAGCCGATGCGCACCGAATTGGCATAAAAGATATAGGAAGAGAGCAGCAGCGTAGCCGCAATGCATAACGTGGTGCTGAGCAGAAGCATGCTGTAAAGCTTCCGGTTCTCGTAGGTCTTGAACAGGTGCCGTCCCGTCACAATGGATCCCCCCATGGTTCTGATCTTTCTGTACTTCTCTCCGTGCGGCCCGGATCGATCCGCGTTCTCCGGAGCCGTCCGGGGCAGAGGCGTGCATCCATTATAATCCTGCGGCGCCATTTCTTACAGTATCCGGAAGAAACTTTGATGAACCGGCAGGCAGCCGGGCCTGTGAACAATCGCAAGGAGTGTGAACTTTATGATGAACTGCCTCTTGCTTAGGGGACGGTTTTTCTTTTTGTGGGGATGGAAGGATAAGCCTCTTCTCTTTCACCGGAATTTCACCATGCTGCGGTACTCTTGTTCTTGTAGGAAATAACCCGTCACTTGATCACACAACGCATCATCAAGAATGCTGAGGAGAGGTGAACCGCATGAAGAAGAAAAAAGTAGGAAGCTGGATTCTGACCGCAGGTGTCGCAATCCTGGGCTGGGAGCTGCTGCAGAAGCTGATCTTCCACGGCCCCGTGGTTCGGGGGATGGCCGGAGGCGGACGCCACCGGGAGATGGCGATGCAGGCTTGGGGAAGCCGCCCGCGCGGCGGGGTTCACTCCATGGGGCATCTGCCCATCTGGGCGGAGGTGCTGCTGCTGATCGCTTTCGTCGGCCTTGCCGGCTGGGCGTTCATCCGCTACCGGAACCGCAAGAACAAGACGGCGGCCGTACCCGCAGCCGGCTCCACGACCGCTTATACGTCCTATGTGGATGTAAGACAGCCGGATGCAGGCATCGTACTGGATCAATGGGAACAACAACAAACTCGCAAGGAGGACAAATAACATGGGTATCTTCGGAAGAATCAAGAACATTGCGGTGGCTGACGTGAACGATTTCCTCGACGGTCTCGAGAATCCGGTCAGCATGGTGAAGCAGTACATCCGCGAGGTGGAAGAAGCGGCGGTTCAGGCGCAGCAGGCTTACGCCAACCAGCTTGTGGCCGAGCGCCAGGTGGATGGACTGATTGCCGAAGCGCAGAAGGCCGTTGCGAAGCGTACGCGCCAGGCGGAATTGGCGGTCGATCAGGGCGAGGACGGCATTGCGGCACTGGCCCTGCAGGAGAAGCTCGTGCAGCAGCAGCGCCTTCAGACGTACCTGGATCAAAAGGAGCTCCTCGCCGGCCAGACGGCGGTGCTGAACGAAGAGCTGACGAAGCTGAAGGATCTGCATGCGGTGCTTCAGGACAAGCTGCTCTTCCTGACTTCGCGGGCGAACGCCGCGCAGGCGATCCAGAACGCGAATGCGGCGCTGCGCTCCTTCGATACGAACAAGATCGCAGGCGGACTGGCCCGGATCGAAGCGGGGATCTGGCGCAGTGAAGCACAGGCATCTGCGGCCCGCCACGTGCAGGGCGTGTTCGGCGGAGGCGCTCCTGTGAACGCAGGTCTTGCGGCGGACGTGCAGGAAGAATTGAAGAAGCTGAAGGCTGCCCGCTCGCAGGGATAAGCCCAGCAGGAATGCGGGGCCGGCGATGAGAACTATCGCCGGCTTTTTGCTATGGAATCGCTGCTCTGTTCCGGTCAAACGATGAGATACCGGACGATGAGCGCGTTATACAAGGAAGAGTCGGCGGCACCGATCTGCGCTGGCTGGTCGATGTCACGGCCGTCACGAGATCATTCTGACGGCGACGGGCATTGCGCTCACCCCTGACGGCTTCTGCAGCCAGGCTGTCTGTCTTCCCTGGAACGGCCGATTCAGACGCACAAAGAGGCCCGACCCGGCACCCTTGGGCGACGGACGGACCTCGCATTGATCAATTGGTATCGTACATATTCGGATTACGCTTGGGGTGCGGCCGTGCTGCTTGACGTGCCTGTCGAAGGGCTTGCTGCCGGCGCCGTACGCTTATGGTCGACGAACGTCTTGATCCGCTCTTCTTCCTTCTGGAGCAGAGCGTCGATCAGCTTCTGCTTGTCCACGCCCTTCTCGGCCGCGATCTCGCTCAGCGACTTGCCGGCCTTCAGGCCGTCCAGCACTTCCTGCTCGGTCATGCCGAGCACGCCGGCCGCTTCGCTCATGCCGTGGAAGCCGCCGCGTCCGCCCTTGCCGCCGCGGCCCTTGTCGAAGCCTGCGCCCTGCTGCTTGATCTTCTCCGCGATCTGGGTGCTCAGCTGCGCCTTGCGCTCGTCGGCCTGGGCCTGCGTCAGTTTGCCGTCGGTCACGGCCTGGTCGAGGCGGGCGGTTTCCTGCTTCACGAGCAGGTCGATCACCGCCTGGTCGGTTACACCCTTGGCCGCGGCGATCTCCGACAAGGACTTGCCGGCCTGCAGCTCGGTCTTGAGCCCGTCCGCATCCAGTCCGAGCAGGCTCAGCAGCTCGGTGTTGTTCCAGGACGTTCCCTTGCCGAACCCGCCCTTGCCCTTCAGGCCGGAGATGCGGTCCGCCGAAGCGGCAGGTGCGCTCTGGGTCTGGGTCTGTGCAGATGAGGTATCGGTTCCCGTCGTCGAAGTCGTGGTTTGGGCATAAGCCGTTCCGGCGATGGCCATCAGGCCGATGGCAATGGTCAGAGGCAGCATTTTCTTGTTCATTAGTAGAATCCCTCCAAGCTTAGTCTGGGGCGAGCCCTTCCGCTCTGGCATCCGGGCGTCCCATGCTTTAGTATAGGGAACGATAGTGAAAAAACGGTGAAATCAGCGTAACGGCATCAGACGGTTTTCACCTGAATTTCACCCGGAAGCGGTAAGCTCGGGAGAGGAAAAGAAGGAGGACTCGGAGCTATGAACATTCTGCTTGCGGAAGACGATGACCGGCTCGGTGAACTCGTCGCACACATGCTGAAGAAGAAAGCGGGATACCGCGTGGATTGGGTCATGACGGGTGAAGATGCCTACGATTATGCGAAGGCGGCCCATTACGATATTGTGATACTCGATTGGATGATGCCCGGTGGCGACGGGGTGGAGGCATGCCGCAGGCTGCGCCGCTCCGGCTACACGGGCGCGGTGCTTATGCTGACAGCCAAGGATGCGCTGCAGGACCGGATTGAGGGGCTCGATGCGGGGGCGGACGACTACCTCGTGAAGCCGTTCGAGATCGATGAGCTGCTGGCCCGCCTGCGTGCGCTCTCCCGGCGCAATTATGCGCCGCTCAAGGAAGAGACGGTGACCATCGGCGGGATTCTGCTGAACCGGACAGGCTGTACGGTCCAGCTGGGGGAGGAGACGATCCAGCTGACGCCGCGGGAATTCCAGCTGCTGGATCTGCTCGCGTGCAACAAAGGGCAGGTGCTGTCGAGGGAGGTGCTGCTGGACCGGATCTGGGGATACGATGCGGAGGTGTCGGCGAAGACCGTCGACGCCACAGTGAAGCTGCTGCGCAAGAAGCTGGAGCCGCTCGGCGGACAGGAACTGGTGCAGAGCGTACGCGGGGTGGGATACAAGCTTGAAGACTAGATGGAAAAGTCTGCTGGAGCGGTTCAGGGGAGAGGATATGTTCGGGCGCACCCAGCGCCGGCTTACGCTCGTGTACAGCGGCGTGCTGATGCTGTTCCTCGGGGTCTTCATCCTGATCTTCTACTCGATCCTCCACTACATGATCTGGAAGGACCAGGAGCGGGAGACGAACGCCCTCGCGGATCAGGAGCTCCAGGCGATTGTGAAGTATCTCGGAACGTATGGGCGGTTCGACGCCCGGACCCTCGAGGCCGAAGGTGTGCTGTCCGGTGCGGAGGACGGGCTCTTCCACTACATCGTCAGCCCGTCCGGGGAGCTGCTCTACGGGCAGGAGGCGGACCGCCGCATGCGGCCTGAGCTGCTCTCGCTGGTGAACCGGGGCGGCATCGGCTTCGCGGGCATGTACCAGGAGTCGCTTCGCTATTCCGGGGACCGCATGGGCGGGGAGGGCCGCCGTCCGCCGAGGGGCTACAAGCGCGGCATGGATCAGGACCAGCCGATGGAGCTCCGGCTCCTGGTGGCGGAACGGCCGATCCAGGCGGGCGGGCAGCAGTTCGGCACCCTCTACATCGGCAAGAACGTGTCCTACCACTACGTGCTGTTCTCCTGGCTGAGGTACCTGCTGGCGGGACTGGGCCTGCTCTTCTTCGGGGTGGCGCTGTATATCAGTCACCGGATGTCGCGGCGGGCGATGGTCCCGATCCAGGCCTCCTATACGAAGCAGCGGGAGTTCGTCGCCGATGCTTCCCATGAGCTGCGGACCCCGCTCAGCGTCATGCTGTCGTCCATCGACGCGCTGGAGATGGAGCAGACGGAGGAGACCGACCCGTTCTCGCGCAAGCTCCTCTCGGGCATGAAGGAAGAGGTGAAGCGGATGAGCCGTCTGGTCGGCGACCTGCTCACGCTCGCCCGCTCCGACATGCCGGAGTACCGGCTGCAGCGGGAGCTCTTCGACCTGGAGCCGTATGCCCGGAGCGCCGCGGAGTCGATGCAGGGACTCGCCGCGGCGAAGGGCATCCGGTTGGAGGCCGCTTTCTCCGGCTCCCTGCAGATAGTAGGGGATGCCGAGCGGCTCAAGCAGCTGCTCTACATCCTGCTCGACAACGCGGTGAAGTACACGCCGGAGGGCGGAGAGGTCCGCCTGAGCCTTCGGGCGGAAGGCAGCGAAGCGGCCCGCCGGCTGGTTCTGGAGGTGCAGGATACCGGCATCGGCATAGCGCCGGAGGACCGGCTCCGGATCTTCGACCGCTTCTACCGGGCCGACAAGGCGAGGAACCGGCAGCAGGGCGGCCACGGCCTCGGGCTTGCCATCGCGAAGTGGATTGTGGATGCACATGGCGGATCGATTGCCGTGGAGAGCGCCCCGGGAAGAGGCAGCGCCTTCAACGTCAGGCTGCCCGCGGCAAGGGAAATGTGACGTCCCGTAAGCGGAAAGCGCGGTTGATAAGCAGCCGCGCCGCGCTGATGCATCAATTCAAAGAAGCCGGCCCGGCGCGGATGAGCGTACGGGCCGGCTTTATTCGTTCAAGGAACCAGATGAAGGGAACTTTTCTTGGCCGCCTTGGCCTGATACATGCGGCGGTCCGCTGTCTGAATCAGCTCGAACAGATCCGCCGAATCGTCAGGGTACAAGGACGAGCCGATCGAGACGGTGACAGGCACGCCCAGCTCACCGGACAGCCGGGCGCATTCGGCCTCCAGCCGTCTGAGCATCGCCTGCAGCCCCTCTTCGTCTTTGTACTGGCCGATCACGACAAACTCGTCGCCTCCCCAACGGGCGGTGATATCGCTCTGCCGCGTATGGCGGACGAGAAGGCGGCTGATCGCCTGCAGCACCTGGTCCCCGGTATGGTGGCTGTACTTGTCGTTGATCTCCTTGAAGTTGTCGCAGTCGATCACCATCAGGTACAGCCTGGCCCCGTTCCGCTGCGCAAGGGCCGCCATCCGGCCGTACGATTCGGTGACGAAGCGCCGGTTATAGAGCTGGGTCAGCGTATCCTTCTCGCTGTAGTACTTGGCCCGGTCATACTGCAGTCCGGCCCACCAGGACAGGAACACGAACAGGGGATACCCGAGCAGGTCCGCGGGGTCGACCGTACCGTCACGGAAATAGTAGTAGATAATATAAGAAGTATGGACGAGGAGAACGATACCGGTTGTTGTCAGTCTGCCGAAGTATTTCAAGGTAATCACCCTTTGGGTTAGTTCTAAAGTCCTATATGCATATCTTCATTGTAGCATGATAAGGCTGTCAGCGGCTAATGTTTACGCCCAAGGGTCCGGTGGTTTTTTTCAAATATAAGAATTTATATCTATATTGCACCATTACGGTATGCGCCCATTCTGCCCGGCTTATCCGTATCAGAATCCGGTAGTGACTGGAAAAAGGCTGGATGGAGAGAGCCTCCCGCAGCTTCCAAAGCCTTTTAGCTCGCACCAAAAAACCGGCCTCCCCCAAAGGAGGGGAGCCGGTTACGGATCGAAGCCCCGGTTCTTGTCTCAGGATGAGACCTTGTCCTTCTTCTTCCCGATGGGCAGGGACAACGCGAATTTCTTGCAGGCCGCCTTTTGTTTTCCGTTGCGGTCAAAGTGCAGCGTGGCGTTGATCTCACCGCCGAGAATAATGATGATGCTCGACAGGTAGAGCCAGGTCAGCAGGACGATGATGCCTCCGATACTCCCGTACGTCTTCGTGTAGTTCCCGAAGTTGTTGACGTAGAAGGAGAAGAGCAGCGAGGTGACGACCCAGCCGACGGTGGCGAAGATGGCGCCCGGCAGCACTTCCTTGAAGGTAAGCCGCAGATTCGGCACATAGCTGTAGAGGAGCATGAAGACGACGATCATCGTCGCGAGCGGAATGGCGTACTGGGCGACCCCCCAGATCACATCGAAGGACCCCGGCAGGTGCACAAACTTGTAGATCGTCTCGCCGATCAGCCGGCCGAACACCAGCATGACGAAGGCGAACACAATCACGACGGCGAGCACGAGCGTGAAGGCGATCGAGATCAGCTTCACCTTCCAGAACGGACGGTCTTCTTCCACGTCATACGCTTTATTCAGCGATTTGATGACGGCGCTGACCCCGTTGGAGGCCGACCAGAGAGTGGCCAGCAGACCGATCGAGAGCAGGGAGCCGCTCTGGGATTTCTGAATTTCGGAGAAGGCCTCCCGGATGGTTTGCGTCGAGAGGTCCGGCAGTACCTGGGAGATGCTGTCTATGGCGTCTTTGGCCGTAAAATCCGTGAAGCTGAGGACGGCGATCACGAAGATCAGGAAGGGGAAGAAGGACAGGATGAGGTAATAAGTGAGCTGTGCGCCCATGGCCGGGACCTCATCGTCCTGAAACCGGCAGTACAGGTTTTCGGCGAAGAGCCGCAGCTTCATCTTGTGTACAGGCTTGCCCGCCCCCGTTCCCGGGGCTTCCCGGTGCTCGCCGTTATGGGAATAGCCGCTGAATGGACCCCTGCTGGGCTTGCGGCCTTTATGTACGGCTTTCATCGGAGATTCCTCCTCTCAGGTGGCCTGATTCAAGTTACCAAGTATTTACCCGGAGGGAACAAGCCCTGAATCAAATGGGACGGCTGCAGGGGGAAGGCAGATGGCGCAGGGAATGATTTACCACCCGGGAATCCGGTTCAGGGGCGTCCTTCGCGGTTAATCACCTCTTGGCTCCGGTGGAGCACAGAAGGAGCAGGGAGGCAGGAAGAGATGCAGATCGAATCCGAATATGTTCTGATTGTCCACACGGACGATGACATTCATATACGAAGTGTTCTGATGGAGGGTGACCTGGCGGAGGCCATGGACCTTCGCCGTTACGCCGAACGACACCACAGCCGCGCCGAACGGGTGGAGATGATCACCAAGGAGGAGTTTAACGCCCGGCTCGACCGGATGCTCTCCGAGTTTTAGGCGCAGGCGGTGACGTGACGGCCGGCCCGATATCTCTGCAGCTGCGGATGACGGCTTCAGGAACCGGAGGAGCCAGCCGATATATAGAATAAGGCGCGCGCAGAACGGCACGCGGGGCAGCTGCCCGCCGTGCTTTTCCGCCATAGGCCAAACATGATAGGATAAGAGGCAGGAACGAAGGAAATCGGCAGCGTAGAACGGGGTGACAACAGATGTTCTTAGAAAGTTTTTTTCAACGGATGAAGCGCGGGGAGTTCAACAACTACCCTAACCTGATTCCGCTGCACCAGGGCCTCGCCTATACGGTGAAGCTGCCGGATATGGTGACGAATCTGCTGATCGTACCCTATGAATATACCGGGCTTGCTTACATTGAGCCTTCTCCGAACCCGGGGAATACGATCAACATTTTTCCGTACTATCTCGGCCAGGTGATTGAAGAGTTCGAGCTCTCCCACGGCACGGACCTGCATAAGCCGTCAACGGAGGAGGCTGTGCTCGAGAAGCTCTACAAGCATGCTTGGGAGCTGGAGAAGGCCATGGCGGCACGCGGCGGTTCCTTCGAGGATTACATGATGAAGATGAAAGGCCTCATCGATTTTTTGCGGTATTTCAATTCCGCGGTGAAGATCGGCAAGATTTCGTAAGCAGTAGTGGCTTGGAGGTGGAGCGCGTTGATCGTGGTGTTCGCCTATCTCGCCGTCATCAATCTGGTCGGCTTCGGGCTGATGGGCTCCGACAAGTCGCGGGCCCGCAAGGGCGGACGGCGGAGGGTGCCGGAGAAGCGGCTGTTCCTGATTGCGGCGGCGGGAGGTGCGCTCGGAGTCTGGATCGCGATGCGTTCCTTCCGGCACAAGACCCAGCACCGGAGCTTCGTCGTGGGCATTCCGGCGATTCTGGCGGTTCAAGTGCTGGCAGGACTGTATCTATTCGATCTGGTCCGGGCCGGATAGGAAGCAGGGAACGGGGAAAAGCGTCCGCAGGTGCGGGCGCTTTTTTCTTTATCTTGGCGGCTCCTTCGTTAAAGGAGGGGGTGAAGCGGACGGAGGCATTCTTGACAGGGGTACCACGCGAAGTTATATTTCAACGTAAAAGAACTAGCCGAAGACCGGAGGGATACGCATGGCCCGCAGACGAAAGGAAACCGCTCCGGAGGATCTGCTGGAGACGCGCAAACGGATTGTGGCGACAGCCCACCGGCTGTTCATGGAGCTCGGATACCGGGCGGTATCGACCCGGGTGATCGCAGATGCCTGCGGGCTGACGCAGCCGGCGCTGTATCACCATTTTGCCGATAAGCAGGAGCTCTACCTGGAGGTGATCCGGGAGATTCTTGCGAAGAACGGCGAGGCACTGGAGCGGATCCGGCAGAGCGGGGAACCGCTGGAAGAGCGGCTTCGCCGGGCCGCCGCCTATCTGCTGCTCCATGCACCGCCGAATATGAACGTGATGTTCCACGATATGCGGCACGAACTCGATGAGGCTTCGCGTGCGTCCGTGCATGAGTGGTTCCGGCAGGGCTTTGTCGGACCGCTGGCCGCCCTCTTCGGGGAAGGGCAGCGGGAAGGCCGGCTGAAGAGCCGGGAGGAAGGCGGGGCCGATCCCTTCTCGTCGGCTTTTCTGCTCCTGAGCATCAGCCGGTCCATGCTGAACACGGACCTGGAGAGAGAGGCGGGGGAAGGGGAGCAGGAGCTTCGGGAGAAGACGGCCTCGGAACGGGCCGCCCTGATCGTGAATATTCTGCTGCACGGCATGGTGCGCCGGACCGGAGAGAGCGCCGGGTAATCGAAGCGCGTTCGAAGTCCGGTCACCGCTGTTTCCTCCGCCGAGGCGCTGCCCTCGCTCCAAGGGCGCTTATTGCCGGATGGTGACGCGCGTGCCGATGGACACCTTCGCGGCCAAGGCGTTCACGTCCCAGTTGAACATCCGGATGCATCCATGGGAGACCGCCTTGCCGATAGAGGACGGGTTATTCGTACCGTGGATGCCGTAATGGGGCTTGGAGAGGCCCATCCAGTAGGTCCCGTAAGGACCGCCGGGATTCGGGGCCTTGTTGATGATCTTGTATTCCCCCTGAGGGGACTGCGTCAGCATGGCGCCGACCGCGATGGGATACGTATTGCGGACAATGTTGCCCTCGAGCAGATGCAGCTTGCGGTCCGACAGGTCCACGATAATCCGGTAAGCCATGAACGGCTCGCCTCCCTCTTTAGTTTCGACCTGCTTTATCGTATGCGGAGGCTTCGCGCGGGGCCCCTTTTTCCAAAAGAGGGAGATGATGCGGTATACTGGCAGGGCATAGGAACGGTCAGCAAACCAAATGAAATCCAGAAATCGGGTGATTCCGCATGCTGCGCATCTGCGCTGTAACGACCAACCGGCAGTTTCTGCCGTCGATCTCCCTGGGGGAGCTGGGAAGTCCCGGCCTGCTCTGGTACTGGGTCGACTTTAACTCGCCGACGGAAGAAGAAGCGATGCTGCTCGATCGGCATTTTCACTTTCATCCGCTGGCCGTGGAGGATTGTTTCTATCTCCTGCAGCGGCCGAAGCTCGACCATTACGAGGAAGTACACTTCATGATTATGCATTCGCTGGACCCGCTGAAGCTGGCCGTCCGGGAGGTGGACATGTTCATCGGACCGAACTTCGTCGTGACCTTCCACAAGGAGGCGCTGAAGGAGCTTGATGAGGCGTGGGCGAGAATCCAGCGGAAGGACAATTGGAAGAAAGGCCATCTTTACGCGGCATACTCTGTCATGGATAAATTAGTGGATCAATACTTCCCTGCCATTCATGAGCTGGAGGACCAGCTGCTCGGTATTGAGACGAGACCGCGCAAACGGTCGGTGCAGATGCTGATGGACGAAGTGTTCGAGATCCGCTCCCGCCTGCTGAAGCTGCGCAGGACCATTGTACCGATGCGCGACCTGCTCTACCGGGTGATCAACTCGGACCGGATCGAGGGGATCCGGGAGCAGATGTACTATTTTACCGATGTCTATGATCACCTGCTGAAACTCTCGGAGATGATCGACTCGAACCGTGAGGTGACAGCCGATATGCGGGACCATTACATCTCGGTGAACGCCAACCGGATGAACACGATCATGAAGACGCTCACGGTGATCACCACGATCTTCATGCCGCTCACCTTCATTGCGGGCATCTATGGCATGAACTTTGAGTATATGCCGGAGCTGTCCTGGCACGGGGCCTACTATGCGGTGCTTGGGGTGATGTTTGGGCTGGGCTTCGGCATGTTCCTGTGGTTTCGCCGCAAAGGCTGGTTCGAGTGAGGGCCGAAGACCGGGCATACAAGCCCTCCGGCCGTCTTAGACTGGCAGAAGATTTGGAAGAAGAGACGTTTACTGCCCGGGGCTTTGCGGAGGAGGCCGGGAGGTCTGTCCAAAGTAAGCTTTCAAGCCCGTGCCCAAATAAGCTATAATCTAGGAGACGCCGCAGGCCGGCCTGACGGTCCGGCGTCTCTTTCCCTGCGCGCCTGTGGCGGGAGAGAACTTACTGTATAGAAAAATAGAGATACGGATGGGAGAGTGCAGCTGTTGAGTGACATTTTGAATGCGATCATTATGGGTATCGTGGAGGGCTTGACCGAGTTCCTGCCGGTCTCCTCCACCGGTCACATGATTCTGACCGCGCATCTGCTCGGCTTCGAAGGCGACAGGGCGAAGACGTTCGAGGTCGTTGTGCAGCTGGGGGCCGTGCTTGCGGTGCTCGTGCTGTATTGGCGCCGGTTCCTCGGCTTCCTGGATGTCCGTCCGGGTTTCATGAAGCGTCCGGGCATCAATGCGGTGCATGTGGCCCTGGCCATGATTCCGGCCGTGGTGATCGGACTTTTGTTCCGCGACCAGATCAAGGAATTTCTGTTCGGTCCGAACCCGGTGCTTTACAGTCTCGTGGCAGGCGGGGTGCTTATGATTGTGGCCGAAAAAGCACGGGTGCGCGTCACTTCCGAGACAATGGATGACATTACATACAAGCAGGCGCTCGGCATCGGCCTGTTCCAGTGTCTGGCCTTGTGGCCCGGCTTCTCGCGTTCGGGCTCCACGATGTCCGGCGGCATGCTGCTCGGTACGAGCCAGAAGGCGGCAGCCGAGTTTACGTTTATCGTATCCGTGCCGATGATGTTCGCCGCATCGGGGTACGACCTGTACAAGAGCCGCGAATTTCTCACCATGGCTGACCTCCCCCTGTTCCTGATCGGTCTGGCCGCTTCCTTCATCGTCGGGATGCTGGCGATCGTCACCTTCCTTAACGCCATCAAGAAGCTGAAACTGAGCTATTTCGCTTACTACCGCTTTGCTCTTGCCGCTATTTTCTTTGTTATTTTGTATCTGTAATCCGGATTCGCATGCATGACCGAACACCGCAGGGCACTTGGCGCCTGCGGTGTTTTTGATTTGTGGGAGGAAGCGCTGAATCCAATAAAGGTGCCGTTAAGATAAGCTGGCCGGCTTTCGAGTGCCTCGGCCCTTAGGCCTGAGTCTGAAGCGCCTCGATGACGGCTTCCGCCGCCAGTAGGCCTGATCTCACCGCTCCCTCCATGGTCGTGTACATGGACTGCCGGATGTAATCGCCGGCAAGGGTCAGCCCTGGCACCCCAGTCCGCTGTTCCGGCCGGTGCCGGTCGTTGCCGGGCTGCACCGAGTAGAAGAGATCCCGGCTGCGGATGACCCGGTACTCGGTGACTTTCGGGCGCAGCTCCAGGCCGAGCCGCACGGCATCCAGACATGCCCGCTCGAAGATCTCTTCGTCGGTCAGAGCCATGAGCTCGTCGGAGGGGGTGAGGATCGCCGAGACCCGCCCCGGCACATGCCGGAAGGTCGTGCGGGACTGCTCCGTGAAGCTGCCCCAGATCGTCCCCGGCCCGAACTCGGTCCGGTCCTCCGGCAGCAGCGGTTCGGTCAGCTCCAGCTGCAGGGTAATATGCGGCATCGTCTGCAGGGCGAAGAACGGCTGCCACTGGGGGGCTGTGCCGAACTCGGGCCGCAGCAGGCGCTGGGCCGAGCCGAGATCCGCCGCGACCACGACATGGCCGGCCCGCAGGTCCCCGCTGTCCAGGCGTACCCCGCGCACGGCCTCGCCGTCCCGGAGCAGCCCGCGTACAGGAGAGTTCAGGCGAACCTCGCCGCCGCGGTCACGGATCGCCTCGATCAGCGGCTCGACCATCACATCCCGCATCCCGCCGTTGAAGCCGCCGATCTGCATCTTGAGGACCTTCGCGGCGGCGGGGGCGAACAGACTGAAGAAGACCAGAGCCGAGAAGCGCTCGGGCGGCAGGAACAGGATGCCTCCCGTCAGAGGCTCGAGCAGATGGCTGAGCGCATCCGGATGGACCCCGTGGCGCTCGGCATATTCCTTGACGCTGCAGCGATCGAGCTCCTCCGGATTAGCAGCGTGATCCTTGAAGCCCGCAGCGAGAAACGGCAGCAGCGAGAGCTTCTCGGCATAGGAGAGAATGTCGTTATTGCCGAGCAGCCCGCCGATCGTCTTCAGCGGCGCTTTGACCGGAGCGATGCCGAATTCTCCGGCGGTTTTCCCATCAGGAATCCGGATTTCCATGGTTTTCTCCCACGTCAGCATCTCGTCCAGATCGATCCCGGCGCGCCTCAGAAGCTTCGGCAGATCCTCATAGAAGCCGAGGAACTTGTGGAACCCGGACTCCACCAGCATGCCGCTCGGGGATGGCCGGGGCGGGAAGTGATGGCTCTGCGGCTCGCTGCCCTGTTTCCAGTTGGAGGTTCTTCCTCCGGCGACGGCTCCCGCCTCGAGCACGAGCACCCGCCGGCCCTGATCCGCCAGCTCGAATGCGCAGGCAAGACCGGCAAGGCCGGACCCCACAACAATGACATCCTGATTACTCGTCACCACTAACACCCCTTTGACTCTCCCAATTGAATTAGTGCTCATTACCCGGGATAGGTGCCCATCAATCCGTCAGGCCGTGAGGGAGGAGGAAAAGGAACCTCATTGAAAAGGAGCCTCACTGCAGGGCTTCAGAGCCGTGCGGGGCCGGTATCTGGATGGAAGAAGCCGGGTCCCGAAGAGGCCGGATCCAACGGCTGAGGGGACATGATTGGTCCGCCCGCATGGAGGCAGGCGGAAGGTTGGCTGCCTGTATGTACGAATAAGGAAGCGGGATTCCTTCCCGCTTCCTTAGCTTGCCCCAAACGGGGCGGATGACAGCATCCTGTATGCTTTCGCGCCTGCAGACGGATACTATAATAAACCCGGTCTATCTCGTCAAGGTCTACTTGGACGTTTCCGAATCGGCATCGGCTGAGGATGCAACCCGTTCTTCGGACGCTTCCTCGAGCTGAAGGGAGGCGCGGCTCAGCAGAACGGCCATCTGGGCCCGTGTCGTCGGCTGGGCGGCCCGGAAGGTACCGTCCGGATAGCCGCTGACGATGCCGTAGCCGGCGAGCGTACGAATGGCCTCGGAAGACCAGCGGGAAGCTGCAACATCCTGGAAGCTCGGCAGGGCTGCCGAGGACGACGCCTTGAGGTCCAGGGCCCGTACCAGCATGGCGGAGAGCTGCTCCCGGGTCAGCGGGGCTTCCGGATCGAACCGGCCGCCGCCGACGCCGTCAATCAGGCCTGCACTGCGCGCAGTGCTGATGTCCTGGTAAGCCCAGTGGGAGGCGGCTACGTCCGTGAACCCTGCCGCCGGTATCCCCTCTTCGGCTTTCAGGTCCAATGCGCGCACCAGGATGGCCGCCGCCTGTGCCCGCGTCAAGGAGGCATCAGGCGCAAAGCTGCCGGAGGTCATGCCGTTCATCCAGCCTTTATCGGCAGCCGCGAGGATCTCCTCCACCGCCCAGTGGCCCTCGGTATCCGCAAAATAGTTGCGGTTCAGCCAGTTGTCGAAGTAGCCCCAGGTGTCAGCCGTTTCCTGGCCCATGCTCCAGACCCCGGAGCCTTTGAGGTTATACTTGCTGACGAGCTCCAGCTTCTCCTTGATCGATTCTTCGTTCTCATACCATACCGTATAGGATTGTCCGGCTGCGAGCGGCTTGTAGCTTACACTTACGGGCGATCCGCCCTCGGGCAGATAGAAGTTAAGCACGGGAGACTGGGTGTCGGCGTCGAAGATCACGGAACCGCCGTAAGAAGCAGCCAGCTGCTCCGCCTTCCGGTTCGAGATCCCGAGTCCCTTGATCGAGCCGTCTTCGCTCCAGAGGCGCCCGTAGAAAGGGATACCGAGCAGGAGCTTCTGCGAAGGAACACTTTTCAGCGCCTGCTGCACCGACTTCTCCACCCAGGAGATACTGGCTACCGGTCCGGCCGTTTCCCGGCCCTCGTAGGATTCGTCATAAGCCATGAGCAGAATGTAATCGGCATACTGGGCCAGAGCCTTCATGTCGTAAGAGCCGTGCCAGCCTTCCGTCCATCCGTTCGGATTGGCCGCCACCGCGACGGAGACTTCCTTCTCCTTGGGGAGCTTCTCCCGGAGCAGCCGCACCAGATCGGTGAAGGCATCGCGGTCCTCGTCCGTCACATTCTCAATATCCACGTTCACGCCGTCCAGACCCAGGCTGACGATCTTGTCCGCCATCTCCTGCGCCAGCGCCTCCCGGTTCGCCAAGGCCAGGCGTCCCGCTTCACGGCTCCAATGGTTGCTGAGGAAGGGCACTACCTTAACCTGCTTGGCATGCATCGTTTTGGTGAAGCTTTGTATGCCATCGGCCCACTTGAGGGAACCGTCCGCCCCAATATCGATGAAGCTGGGGGATACCCGGTTGAGGGCTCCCTGCGTGCGGTCCACCTGCGTAATGTAAGAGGAGGTCGAGCCTCCATACAGATAGCCGAGACTTATTCGTCCGGCGGACTCGGCGGTGACCGGTCCCGCAGAAGGCAAAGCTGCCGCCAGAACGGCAGCGGTCACGAGCGTCTTGATGATTTTCATGAGGTTACCGCTCCTTTGCTGTGTCTTTGCTTGTATGCCCATCATAGTACGCCTCGGGGGGATGATCCACGGCAAGTTGTTTCCATCGCATGGAGGCGGCACGACGGTATGGCAGCCGTTCCCTTTAGACCGAATTTAAGAAAGCGTATTCAAAAAACTCAGGAATTTGATAAATATCAGTCAGGCTAAGGCCCTTCAGGCGTTTTTGCACCGTTCAATGTGGTGAATAACAAATGGAGATGTCGTCGCTCTAAAGTGGGTGGAAGGATTTTGAAAAGTTGTGTCGAATATATGAACATCCAGAATAAGATTGCCCACTGTGATACAATATGTATCTAATTTAGAGAGGACAGGTGGAGTTGAAGTCTATGATTCGTTCCCGAAAAGGCCCTGTGTACGGCCTGATTTTGATGCTGCTGTTTCCTGCGCAGATCCACGCTGCCGGGGCTATGACGGTCAGCATCGTTGCTCCCGGCCAGGGGATGCCCAGCGGCACGGTACTGCAGGTGAAGGCCGCGGTTTCGGGCTCCACTGATGTGAAAGGGGTTACAGCGCGGGTGGGTGAGCGGGAGGCTCCCCTGACCAAGACCTGCATCTATGCGCAGTGCCATTGGACGGGCCCCCTCTCCCTCGAAGGGCTCCCCAAAGGAGCGAAGGAGCTGAGCGTCCGCGCGGAGGATACCGGAGGCCGTAGTGCCGAGGCCCGCCAGAGCTTCGTCTATGATGAGCCGCCGCAGCTGAAGGTCACCGGTCCTTCATCCGGCTATGTGACCCGGGATGGCCTGTTCCTTGTAACGGCGGAAGCGTCCGACGATACGGGGCAGCCCGCGTTGACGGTCAAGGTAACCGAATACCAATCGGGGCTGGTGCTGGGCTCCTTCCAGGGAGGGACGAAGGTCAGCCAGGAATTCGATGCCCGGGCCTTTGACGGGCGCAAGCTGGAGATCCATGTGAGCGCAGACGACGGCAAAGGCAATGTTGTAAAAGAGACCCGCATCGTGCACGTGGAGATGAGTCCTTATCTGAGTGAGGTCGAACAGGTGCCGGGCGAGATTGCCGACTTTGACGACAGCCGGATCCTGTATACGGCCGGGGACGGCTCCCTGCGGATCCGCCAGCGCGGCGGAACGGAGGACACCATGGTCTTCGCCGAGCCGGGGCGGACCACGCTTGAGCAGAAGCTGGTGCCGGGCGGAGCGGTGTTCTCCCTGTACCGGGCCGGCTCGTTCTCGGACCAGGAGCTCTATTTGTGGCAGGGCGGCAAGCTGACCCCTCTGGCCTCCGGGGCTTCCGTACGCAGTGCAGCCTGGCGGGCGGTCTCCGGGAAGCATGCGGTGTATGACGAATTCCCGCTCTCACAGACGTACTATCTCGACACGGAGACCGGGGAGCGCCAGGTGATCGGCTCGTCCATCTATCATGCCGATATTACGCCTGAAGGGCACCTGGTGTTCTTCGATACGGACGGCATCTACCGTTTTGCTCCGGATACCGGCACGCGGACCCTGCTGCTCGGTCTTGATGGGTGGGAATCCTACGAATACAGCAATCCGGTGGCGGACGGGGACAGGCTGCTCTTCTCGTATCACTCCAATATTTCCAAGTTCGACGGCGGGGCGGTAACGGAGCTCAGTCCGCCTTATACGGATGAAGAGATCGAGCGAGGAGCGGAAGTGGTGCCTTACCGGGATTACCAGGCCAATCAGGGATGGATCGCCTATACCAAAGGCGACGAAACAGGCCGGGCGATCTATCTCGAGTCGCCGGACGGAGAGGTGCGGGAAGCGGCGAATGTGGGCGGGCATCCGGCCCTCGGCCGACTGACGGAGAAGGGGACCTTCTCTTTCTATTATAACGGCCGCTTGTACCTCGCCGGACCGCAGACGGAGCCGGTAGCCGTGGCCTCCAGCCGGGGGAAGGACGCTTACCGCGGGGGAGCGTTCTACAAGGCGCTGGGAGACACCTTATTCCGCATCAGCACGAAGCTCGACAAGCTTCCGCCGGTCTGGCCGGAGGAAGCGGCCTTAACCGTGACGGACGTGACCTACGACCACGTGAGACTGCAGTGGCAGGGGGCCGAGGATGATTCCGGAGAGCCCCTGACCTACAGCATCTATCGGGACGGCGAGCTGCTGACAGCGGCCGCGGACCCGGCCGCCGGTTATGTGGCGGAGGGCCTGGAACCCGGGCGCACCTACAGCTTCTCGGTAGAGGCCAGAGACGGCGCGGGCAACCGCAGCCTGGACAACCCGCAGGTCACCGTCACGACCTCGCAGCGGCCCTTCGTCACGGAGCCGCCGAAGGTGGAGCTGGTTGCCCCGCTCTTCGAGGAAGTGGTCCGATCGGGCGGGCTTCAGGTGAAGGGGGCGGTTTCCGACGACCGCGGACAGCCGGCCGTATCGATCCGGCTGCATATCGAAGGCCTTAAGCCGGTGGAGATTCCGGCGGCCGGAGGAGCGCAGGTCGACCAGACCCTTGATCTCTCGGCCTATGAGGGGCAGCGGGTGGAAGTGGAAGTCACCGCTGTGGACGACGAAGGACAGACGGTCTCGGTACGCAGACCGGTTCATGTCGAGTCGGGCCGTGCGCTGGTGATGGAGGCGGAAGCGGAAGGACGCATCGTGGGCTTCGACCAGGAGCGGCTGCTCTTCATCCGCAGCGATGGGACGCTGGTGCTGCGCAGCCGGGCGGGAGGCGAAGACATTCCGGTGTTCGCCGATCCGGAAGCGGTCACCGATGAGCATACCCTGACGCCGGACGGTGTGCTGTTCTCCGCCTACGCCAGCGGAAGCGGAGAACCCAAGGGGCTCTATCTGTGGCGGCAGGGCAAGCTGACCGAGCTGACGGCCGGTGTCCGGGCCGCCGAGGGCTGGTGGCTGCTGCGGCAGCGGGAGCACGCGGTCTTCGCGGCGGTGGAAGAGAACCGGAACGCTTACTACCACTTGAATACCCGGACCGGAGCGGTAACGCCGATCGCGGTGAACGGGCTGAGCGGGGCCGATGCCGATGCTTCCGGCGGGCTCATCCTCTCCGATGGAACGGGACTCTACACATTCCGGGCGGACAGCAGGGCGCTGGAGCCCCTGCTCCTGCCGCCGGACGGGAAGAGGTATGAGCAGCCGGAATGGGAAGGCGGCAGGCTCCTCTATACCAGCGGCGGCGCGATCGTTCAGTATGACGGAACCTCGAGCACGGTGCTGAGCCCCGCGGGGGCAGAAGGGGAGCGGCTTGACGGAGCGGTGGATTACGAGGCGGCCGGGGGCTGGACCGCCTTCACCCGCAGCATGGGGGATGCCGCAGGTTCGAGGCAGATCTTCCTGCGGTCCCCGGACGGCACCGTGACGCAGGCGACCTCCTACGAGGATCACGGCCATCCGCGGATCTCCGGTCTTGCGGCGGACGGAACGCTGACGTTCTATTCCGACCGCAATGAGCTGTATGTGCTTAGCCCGGAAGGGGCCGCGCAGCGCCTCGCTTCGGCGGACGGCGTCGATGGGCTAAGGGACGGTACTTTCTACAAAGCGGTCGGCCGCACGCTCTTCCGTCTGGAGACCGGCAGCGGGGGGACCCGCCCGCCGGTCTGGCCGGCGGGAGAGGCGCTGACGGTCAGCGGGGTCACGTACGACAGTGCCCTTCTGCAGTGGCAGGCCGCAGCAGCTCCGGGCGGCGTCCAGGCCTACACGATCTACCGTGACGGAGAGCCGCTCGGAACCGTGGGGGCCGCGGTGTACACATACAAGGCCACCGGACTTGCTGCCGGCAGGACGTATACCTTCTCGATAGCCGCGACGGACCGGTCCGGCCTCGTGAGCGCGGACAATCCCAGCGTGAAGGTCAGCACGCCGGGGGCTCCGGTTCCGGCGGGCGGGACGGTCACGCTGCAGGCGAAGCCGGGCTTCCTCCATGCGGGCTCGGAGCTGGAGCTTCGGCTGCGTGCCCGGGATGCTGCCGATCTGCGGGGCTTCCTGCTCAAGCTGGATTACGACCGGAGCCGGTTCAAGCTGAACCACATCTTCCTCCACCCGGAGTTCGGGACGGAGAACAAGACGGTGCAGCTGTCGAAGTACCTGTCCACTCCGGGCCGAATCGGCCTGAAGGGCACGCTCCTGGAACCGAAGCCTCCGATCAGCGGCTCACCGGGCCTGATTACGCTGCGATTCACGGTGCTGCAGCCGGGCGAGGGAACCTTCACCCTGGCCGGGGGCTCGGTATTCACGGACAGCCGGGGCGCCATGCACCCGGTGCCGACCCCCGTGACGCTGACCGTGTATGCGGACAGCGCCGATCTGAACGGGGACGGGCGGACGGATAAGGAGGACACGGCGCTGATCTCCTCGCACCTCGGCACGTCGGCCGGGCAGGCCGGCTACGATTCGCGGCTTGATCTGAACCACGACGGGCGGATTGATGCGAAGGACCTGCAGCATGCGGAAGCTTTGGCGGCGGCTGGGGAAGCGGGTTCGAAGCCGGCCTCATCCTAAAGGAGGCTGCAGGGCAGGTTGACGGTCTGTCATTCAAGAAGGCCCCGGGGCTGGTGCTCCGGGGCCTTCTTTTATTTAGTGAAGCTTATATCGATATAATCCGACTATGACCAACACGAAACGAATAGGAACAACGGTGGTTTCCATTTTACCCTGAAGGGAAGTCTTCTGCAGCCTGCGGGTGTTCGAGGGAAAATCCGCTGCCGTCACGCCCTCCGAAGGTAACGCCGGCCTGCGGGGTACTGCTCCTTCAGTGTAGAATATGAAATGCATTTCATGTCAACCGGCAGATGAAGCATTGGTAATGTCCGGCAGGGCCGCGGTACAATGGATAGCATTGAAGGAAGGACGGACCTGGGAAGGGAGAGCTGACAATGGCGAATATCAAAGAGATTGCCAGGCAGGCGGGAGTCTCGGTTTCGACGGTGTCCCGGGTGCTGAATGGCCATCCCCACGTGGCGCAGGAGAAGCGGCAGGCGGTCCTGGATACGGTCCGCAGGCTGAATTACTCCCGCAACCTGAATGCGGTCCAGCTCATCAAAGGAAGATCGGGGATGATCGGCGTGCTGCTTCCTTATATCCATCATCCCTACTTCACGATGCTTCTGGAAGGCATCACGCGGGAAGCGCTGGAAGCCGGAGTCCAGCTCGTGCTCTGCCAGACGGATTACCGGACGGAGAGGGAAGTGGGCATGCTGGAGAGGCTGCGGATGAAGGGGCTCGACGGTGTGATTGTGTGCTCCAGGGCGCTGGAGTGGGAGAGGCTGGAGCCCTATGCGGCATTCGGTCCGCTGGTCGTCTGCGAGCGGCCGGGCTCCAAGCAGGTATCCGCCGTATATATCGATCACTACCGGTGCTTCCGGGAGGCGATGGACTATCTCCACAGGCGGGGACACCGCCGGATCGGGTTCTCCCTGGGGCGGGGCGGCAGCTCCAGCTCCCGGGAGAGACGGAGGGCTTATGCGGATATGCTGGCCAAGTGGAGCGAGCCCGCACGCGAAGCGTGGGTGCTGCCGGGGTGTTTCACGATCGAGGACGGAGCGCAGCTGCTGAAGCGGGTGCTGGCCATGAACGAGCGGCCTACCGCCTTGATTGTTACGGGAGACGAAGTGGCTGTGGGCCTGATGTCGGAAGCTGCCCGGCAGGGCGTACGGATCCCCGGGGATCTGGCGCTCATCGGATTCGATAATCAGCCCATCTCACGCATGTTCGACCTGACGGCGATCGACAATGGGTTGACCGATATGGGCGGGGCGGCTTTCCGTCTTCTCCATGAACGGCTCACCGGCAGGGGGGAGATCGTTCAGCGGGAGCTGCCGTTCTCCCTTGTCGAACGGTCCACCGTTTAACCGCATCGACGGCTGTGTAGCGCCGTGTGTCGGCTTAGGGCTGCAGCAGGGAACGGTAGGCTTTAGGGGTGAGGCCGGTGTGTTTTTTGAAGGTATGGTAAAAATGCGATACATCCCCGAACCCGGCCTCCCCTGCAATATCCGTGACCGGCAGCGCCGTGCGGCGCAGCAGCTCCTTGGCCTTGTGTAGCCGGTAGGCGGTGAGGAAGCCGTTCATGGTGTAGCCGGTGGTGCGCCGGAACAGCTCGAAGAGACGGGAGCGCGACAAGTGGAAGCTGCGGTGCAGCTCCCCAACCTCCAGCGTGTCGTCGTTGTACCGGCGGGCAAGCACCTGCAGCACCTGGCCCGCCAGCTCTTCATCGGAGAGGGCGCCGGACGGTCCTTCGGAAGCGGGCTGGAGCCCGGCCCGGGCAAGGGTGAGGAACAGCCCGGTGATCAGATGCTCCACCGCCAGACGGAAGAGCGGCCGCCGCTCCTCCGTCTCCTTCTCGAGCGAGGCCAGGAGCGCCCGGACCTCCAGCAGCAGGGCCGGGGGCAGATGCCGGTGGGTGCATGGAGCCGGCGGCGTGCCCCAGAGGGCTTCCGCGGCCTCCGCGAAGCCTGCCGTATGGGCCTGCAGCCGGTCGATGAGCGGTTCGCCGAGGGAGAGCACATACCGGTGGAAGGGCTCAGTGGGCGCCGGGCGCGGCAGGTGCAGGACATGAGGGGCGACGAGTGTCAGCGAGCCGGGAGCCATCGGATAGATGCCGTCTCCGGCCAGGAACACCCCGCTCCCCTTGAGGCACAAATACAGCTCGTATCCGTGATGGCTGTGAAGGTGCATCTGGCCGAGCGGCTGTTCCCTCAGCCGGCAGTGCACCGGGTAACGGGAGAGGAATGCATTCGTGACCTCGTCGGTCGGATGACGCTCCCGGTTCAGCGGCGCTATCGGTTCCTCGTGCAGATGGGCATCCATTCGTGGCCGTGCCTCCTTCCGTCTGTTCGGTCTTTTTCCTGCATATTTAAGGAAAGCGTTCTCTTCACAGCTTCATTCTAACGGTCCCGCGCGGCCGAAGGAAGGGGGAATCCGGATTTTTCCCCACACGACTGACGACCCCTCCCCACGTGCTTCGTCCCGTCCTCCGGTATAGTAAAGACAGTAGCCAATTCTGCGGCTGTGGCCGCGTATCGGGGAGGTCGGCAGGAATGCAATGGGCGTCAGCCGGAGAGAGGATCTGCAGCTATATGCTGGAGGATCATACGGGCAATTGGGGACTCGACCTGAACCAGTGGGACTGGGTGCCCGGTGTGGGGGTGATCGCCTTGCTGGAGTATGGGCGTCCGGAAGGGCGGGAGGCGGTCCGCTCGAAGCTGCTGCAGTGGGTGGAGCGCAACGGATCCAAGGCCGCCTCCGCCCGGGTGATCAATGCCATGGCGCCGTTCGCGGTCTATCCGGACCTGTACAGAGAGACGGGGGAGGAAGCTCTCCGGGATGCCGTCGTGCGGACGGCCGACTGGATGATCGGGGAGGCCCCCCGGACCCGGGAGGGCGCCTTCGAGCATACGGTCACCGAGAACGTGAGCTTTCCCGAGCAGGTGTGGGCGGATACCGTCTTCATGGCGGTGCTGTTCCTCGCCAGAGCAGCCCGTCTGACCGGTTCCGAAGCGTATGCCAGGGAAGCCGTCCATCAGGTGGATCTGCACCTGAGGCTCCTGCAGGATGAGGCCACAGGGGCGCTCTTCCACGGCTGGAACTCGGGGGAAGGCAGCCATATGTCGGCGGCCCGGTGGACGAGGGCCAATGCCTGGATTGCGGCCGCCGTGCCGATGATCCATAAGGAGCTCGCCGGCCTGGCCTCCCTCACGGACGAGAGCCTCGGCCGCTACCGCCGGCTGATGCGGGCCCTGGCCGGATACCAGCGGCCCGGCGGACTGTGGACCACCGTCCTGGACCGGCCGGATTTCTACGAAGAGACCTCGGGCAGCGCCGGCATTGCCTGCGGCATGCTGCTCGGTATCCGCGCCGGGCTGCTGGAGCCGGAGCTGCGGACGGCAGCGGACCGCGCCCTGCCTGCCGTTCTGGACCGCGTGGCGGAGAACGGGGAGGTGCGGGGCGTATCGGGAGGCACGCCGGTCATGGAATCGGTGGAGGCCTATGGCCGCATCCCGTGCCATCCGACCCTCTACGGACAGGGCTTGGCGCTGATGCTCGTGGCGGCGGAAGAAGAGGCGGAGAGGGAGCAGCGGTAAGCCCGGCAGAGACCGGAGATACATCGATCGGCCTCCCAGGTATGATAAGGTCCGCTTTTCCTCCGCCTCCGGCCCCATGGACGGAATCCCTTCCCCCGCAACCCTCTCCAGGGCAGCCGCCCGGCTCTGCTTCTGAGAATTTGTTCAGCACGGGCCTTCGTCCAATCGGATCCCTTGAAGGTACATATATTGTAAGCAAGAGCAGTGGGGACGGAGCGCGGCCCGGCAGCTCAATCTTACCGAAGGAGTGATCCGACATGGGTTTTGCAGGCGGATGCGGTGGCGGCGTAGGTACCGGTTTTACTTCGACAGGCGTGATTCTGGTGCTTTACATTCTGCTGGTGATTGTAGCAACGGCAGGATTCTTTATCTAAGCTGCGGGGTGCGGCTGTAGGCAAGAACCGGTCATTCCCTTTTTGGGGAGTGGCCGGTTCTTTGGTATGCGGCGGACTGCATAATGGAATCGATTCCGGGCTGCATGGATAAATAGGCAGGACAAGCTGGAAGGGAAGGGACGCATGGCCGAAGTAAACGTGCCCGACAACGGGCCGCTGCCGGTCAGCAGGGCTGAGCCCACGGACGGCGGAGGACAGAAGATGGAGAGCAGGGACACGATGTATCCTGTTGCTGCGGCTTGTCTGAGAGCGAGGTAAGAGTGTAACGGATAGGCGTTATGATAAAAAGCTGCAGCCGAAAGAGACGGCCCCGCTTGACAGGTGACCGTCTCAATCTCGTTTCACGCGGTCCGTCGCAGCCCGGGGCGTCCTGTGCGAAGAGCAGCGCTGTCTTCCCCCGGTCAGAACAGCAGCGTCCAGCCCTCCCGCACTTGTCCCTGGGTGTAGGACACGCCATGCACCTTGAGACCGTCCGGGTCAAGCAGCGTGATGATATCGCCCTTGTTGCGCAGGAACTCCTGCCCGCCGGGTGCACGGTCCAGCGGCACCGTCAGGAACTGGCCCTGGGCCAGAACGCCGCCCAGCGGATGCTTCTGCTTGTTCCGGTTCGCCAGCGACCAGCCGGCGAGGTCTACAGGCTCCGGCGAGGCATTGAGGAGCGTCACGCTCTCCCGGCCTTCGCCGACGGCCCCTTCGGGACGTACCACCGCGCCGACGATGAACAGGGGGCCGTCAGGCTCCGACGGCTTGCCTCCGGGCCGGTCCGGCTTATCCGGCGCCGGGACAGGCTCGCCGATCCGGTGGCCGGTCCGGTCGTCCGTATGCCACGTCTGCGACTGGAAGGCGAGGAACAGCCCGATCCAGCGTCCCTCCGACGGGAAGTGGATGAGCAGGGCCCCATCCTGATACACGCCGTCATCCTGCTGGAATTTGGCATGGTTGCCCTGATTCATATGAATATTGTGCACCCCGTGGCCGGGCCTGAAGCCGAAGATCTTGTCGGGCTTGTCCGGTTCGGGTCCCCACTCCTCGCCGAATACGTAGAGCACCGCATCTTCCACGGCAAGGGCGCGGCGGATATAAAAGTCGCATTTTTCGTTGAGGTCATTATCCTGACCGGGAATCTCGAAGGGAAGCGGGACCATATCCTTCGGGTCGAAGAGGTTGCTGCGGATAAAGTCCAGGGCCGCTCCGCCGGGCCGACCCTCCAGCTTCGTGAAGCCGTAAGGAAGCTCGGCGAGCTTCTCCGTAACGGCATGCTGGAAGTGCTCGTCCGCATAATAGAGGAGCTCGGAAGGACTGAGCTGCGACCGGACATTGACGGCCAGCCGGAAGTCTTCCCCTTCGGCAACCGCGTGCACTTGGTAATGGGCATTCTCGGGGACGCCTTTGCGGCAGTCCACAGCCTTGCATTTCAATACTCCGTACTGGATCGGCATCAGGTTCTCTGCTCCTTTGTTCGGTACATGGTCAGACAAGATTCCACATCATTTGCCTTTTTCCATTGTATCGGAGCCCGCTTGGAAAGGGTGTCGAACGGTGCCGGTCCCGAGGGCCCCACTTGCCGACAAACCGCGCTACTTTGTTCCTACGAAAGGGGGAGAGCAGAATGGGGTTGACAATGCGATTGATAACCATTATCATTAGGTCAAGGTGATATTGAGAATCATTATCACGACTATCGGCAGCCAGAACCGCATCGTGAGGTTTTAATAGATGAGGGAAGTGGGTAGACAACGCCATGTCAGCGGAAATGTTCGAACATTTGGAGAAACACTGCTTTTTTAGGACGGAGCCGCAGCCAGGTGAGCTGTTCCGCTTTACTTGGGAAGAACTGTCGGTGCCGGAGAAAGCGGCTGAGCTGATTGCCGTATACGGATCCGCCATCAAGGCGAAGGGCCCGGATGTGACCGCTGCTTATTTCGGTTCCTGGCTGGGCGGCTTGTGCGGAGCCCTGCAGTATATGATCTCGTTCCATCAGGCGGTATTCCGCCTTACACCCGATAATTTGACCATACAGGCCTATCCGAGAGGCCATCATATTGCTTTTGCGTTCTTGCTTGCCGACCGCGAGACGACGGAGGTGCCGTCCGGCTGCCGTGAGGAATGGCGCGATGCGCTGCTGCGGGACTTTTATGGGAACCGGCTGCGCCCTACGGTAGAGGCGGTAGCTGCGGCGGCGGGAGTGGATCCCGGTCACGTCTGGAACGCGCCGGTCACGCGCATCCATTATGCTTATGACCATCTGCTCGAAACCGCAGGCGATGAGGAGCAGCGGCGTAGGGTGGAAGAGGATTTCCGCGCTCTTCTGCAGGGGCTGCAGGGAGAGGATTTTGGCCGCAAGCGCAATCCGCTGGACGTCAAATTCCGCTATGTGGAGAACCCGGTAGCGCCCGAAGAGAAGTGGCGCATCAAGGCCTCCTGTTGTCTGGCTTACCGTACCGACTCGGGCCACGGCTACTGTTATACCTGTCCGCGGCTTACCGCGGCGCAGCGGGATGAGAAGAAGCAGGCCATGCTGGCCGCCGCTGCAACCTCTTAAATCACAGCAATTATACTTCCGGGTAGAAGCCCCCGGTTCCACATTCACTATAGGACGAAGGAGTGCGAAACATGCCGTCGATACTGGTCGTAGGCGCCGATCATCTGGGCAACATGCCGGATCATCTGGCCGATATCGGATTTGATGAAGTAGTACATATGTCTGGACGCAAATGTCAAATGGTGCGTAAGGGAATCCCCGAGAAGGTCGCCGCCGTGCTGGTATTGACGGATTATGTCAATCACAACCTCACCAAGGTGATCAAGCAGCAGGCCAAAGAGCAGGAAGTGCCGATCTATTACGCGAAGCGGTCCTGGTGCTCGGTGAAGAAGGCGCTGTGCGACTGCGCGGATACCTGCGAATGGCTGAACAACAAGAGCAGCCATTAAGACGCGGACCTTTCCCGATCCATAAGAAGACCCTGATGCATTCCCGGTGAATGCGTCAGGGTCTTTTTGCCGTTGTCTTTGACGGCGGGGCGGCGGCTAGGGACTGCTCCGTATCCCGCTCCTCTCCAGAGGGAGAGGGAACGCGGCTATCCGAGTGAAGAGAAGCCCCTCTGGAACAGAACATGCGGAGCAGGATTCAGAGCGTCCGGACGGCCGAACGGGTACGACGGACAAAGTCGTGGAACCGGGTTCCCTGGCAGATCAGCTGCCCGTGATCGCCCGCTACGAGCAGCCCGTATTCGGAGCCGGCTACCGGCAGCTCGAGCTTCTCGCCATTGGCCGTGAGCTCGAACGTGATGTAGTAGGCGGTGCGTGCGCCGCCCTCCCCGGCGGCTGCGGCCGTGCGGCTTCGCTTGGCCACCACCAGAGCCTGCAGGGTCAAGCGTTCCGCGGCGTTGTTGCGGCGCCAGACCAGGAAGCTCCGGGTGAGACCGGGGAGCAGCCGGAACAGAAGGAATCCGATTCCTGCCGTGATGACGATGGTGAGCCCGGGGACGGCATAGTTCCACCATCCGAAGTCGGCCGAAGGCATGCGCAATCCCTCCTCAGAAGTGAAATGGTTCTGTGCCAGGCAAGCTTACTCGCAGCTGCAGTTCAGAACGGGCTTTCGTGCAGCCTGCGTTTCATCCAGCCGGCGGACGGGCGTCGTATACGGAGCGTTCTTGAGCAGGTCCGGATCCCGCTCCGCCTCCTCCGCAATCCGGATCATGGTATCGATGAACCCGTCCAGCGTCTCCTTGCTCTCGGTTTCGGTGGGCTCGATCATGATGCACTCCTCGACGTTCAGCGGAAAGTAGATCGTCGGCGGATGGTAGCCGAAGTCGAGCAGCCGTTTCGCGACATCCAGCGTGCGGATGCCGTGCTTCTTGAGCCCGCGGCCCGAGAGCACGAACTCGTGCTTGCAGATCCGGTCGTACGGCACGTCATAGTGTCCGGCCAGGCGGCGAAGCATGTAGTTCGCGTTCAGCACCGCGCATTCGGAGACCCGGCGGAGCCCTTCCGGTCCATAGGAGCGGATGTACGCGTAGGCACGCAGCAGGATGCCGAAGTTGCCGTAGAACGCCTTCACCCGGCCGATGGAATCAGGCCGCTCGCCGTCCAGCGTATAGGAGCCGTCCGCCCGGCGGGCGACCACAGGCTTCGGCAGGAAGGGGGCGAGCAGCTTCTTCACGCCGACCGGACCGGCTCCCGGGCCGCCGCCTCCATGCGGGGTGCTCATTGTCTTGTGCAGGTTGAGATGCACGACGTCGAAGCCCATGTCGCCGGGCCGGGTAATGCCCATAATGGCGTTGGAGTTGGCGCCGTCATAATAGAGCAGGCCGCCGGCTTCGTGCACGATGGCCGCAATCTCGGTGATCCGGCTCTCGAACAGGCCGAGGGTGTTCGGGTTCGTCAGCATGAGGGCGGCCGTATCCGGTCCGGCGGCCTCCCGCAGACGCTCGAGATCAACCAGGCCGTCCGGCCCGGAGGGCAGCGTCACCGTCTCGAACCCGGCGGCCGTCGCGCTGGCCGGATTCGTGCCGTGGGACGAATCGGGCACGAGCACCTTCGAGCGCTTCTCCCCCCGTGCCTCGTGGTAGGCGCGGATCATCATGAGCCCCGTCCATTCGCCGTGGGCTCCGGCCGCAGGCTGCAGCGTCACTTCGTCCATGCCGGTGAGGCCGGCGAGGTCCTCCTGCAGCCGGTAGAGAAGCTCCAGCGCGCCCTGGATCGACTCCTCGGGCTGGTAGGGATGGATCTTGGCGAAGCCGTCCAGCCTCGCGGCGTCCTCGTGGAGCTTCGGGTTATATTTCATCGTGCAGGAGCCGAGCGGATAGAAGCCGTTATCCACGCCGAAGTTGCGCCGGGAGAGGGCTGTATAATGGCGGACGACGTCCACCTCGTACACCTCGGGCAGCGCAGGGGGCTTCTCGCGCAGCAGCTCGGCGGGAATCAGCTCCCGCGGGTCCGTCTCGGGCACGTCGCAGGGGGGCAGCGAATAAGCGGTCCGGCCCGGCCGGCTGAGCTCGAAGATCAGCGGCTGGTCGTCTTTCACTCTGAACGCTTCGGTCATAAATACGCCTCCAATCGCCGGGCGAATGCGTCAATCTCTTCCCGGGTGCGCCGCTCTGTCACCGCGATGAGGAGCAGCCCCTGCAGGGCCGGGTCGGCGGAGCCGAGGTCATGGCCCGCCAGGTAGCCGTCCTGAAGCAGGCTGCGCCGCAGGGCCGGCACATCGGTTTCCTCCGGCAGCCGGAGCGTGAACTCGTTGAAGAACGGGGAGCCGTAGGCCAGGGAGACGCCGGGGATCCGGCTCAGCACACCGGCCGCATAGTGGGCCTTATGCAGGTTCAGCCGGGCCGTCTCCGCGATGCCTTCCCGGCCCATCAGCGATAAGTACACGGAGGCGCCGAGCGCCAGCAGCGCCTGGTTCGAGCAGATGTTCGACGTCGCCCGCTCCCGGCGGATGTGCTGCTCACGCGTCTGCAGCGTAAGCACGAAGCCCCGCCGGCCTTCACGGTCCGTGGTCTGGCCGACGATGCGGCCGGGCATCCGCCGCATGAGCGCGGACGTGACGGCGAAGAAGCCGCATGTCGGTCCGCCGAGCGAGGCGGAGAGGCCGAGGGGCTGCGCATCGCCGGTGACGATGTCGGCGCCGAGTCTGCCGGGGGCCTCCAGAAGTCCGAGCGACAGCGGATTGACGCTCACGGCGAGCAGTCCGCCGTGGGTGTGGGCGGCCGGCTCGATCGCCCGCAGATTCTCGACGCAGCCGAAGAAATTCGGCGACTGCACGAGCACGGCGGCCGTCTCCGGCGTAACCGCTGCGCGCAGGGCCTCAAGATCGGTCACGCCGTCCCGGCAGGGCACTTCCACGACCTCGAGGCCGAGTCCCCGCGCCGTGGTGCGCAGGATCTCCCGGGCTTCAGGGTGCACGCCCTGTGACACGGCGAGCCGCCTGCGCTGAACGGCTCCGCAGGCCAGCGCCCCGGCTTCCGCGAGCGCGGTGGCCCCGTCGTACATGCTCGCATTGGCGACGGCCATGCCCGTCAGCTCGCAGATGTACGACTGGAATTCGAAGATGGCTTGCAGCTCGCCCTGGGAGATCTCGGCCTGATAAGGGGTATAGGCCGTATAAAACTCCGACCGCGAGAGCATATGTCCGATCACGACCGGAATATGATGGTCATAGATGCCGGCCCCGAGAAAGGAGACGTACCGTTCGCTGTCGGCATTGCGCCCGGCCAGTATTTTCAGATGCCGCAGCAGGGCCGCTTCATCCAGGGCGGACGAGACGGGCAGCGTGCCCTGGAACCGCACGTCCTTCGGAATATCGGCGAACAGGTCTTCGATGGAATCGGCACCGATCGTGCCCAGCATCTCCTCCTGGTCCGCAGGAGTCATCGGCAGATAACGATGGCGGATCGGCTGTGTATTGGACATGAGGGCTTCCTCCTATGGCGTAGGGCTCTTTTTTCGGTAAAAAGGCGTAGGCACGATCCGCGCGCGCAGCAGCTTGCCGCGGATCTCCACCAGAAGCTCGGTTCCGAGGGCTGCCTGCTCCGCTTCAATCAGTGCGAGGCCCAGATTGCGCTTCAGCGTAGGAGACTGCGTCCCCGTGGTGACCTCCCCGATCGGCCGGCCGTCCGCCGAATGGACCGGATAATGGGCCCGGGGAATGCCCCGGTCGATCATCTCAATGCCGGCCAGCTTGCGCCGCAAGCCCAGCTCCTTCTGCAGCAGCAGCGCCTCCCGGCCGATGAAGTCCTCCTTGGCCAGGCGGACGAACGGGCCGAGCCCCGCTTCCAGCGGTGAGATCTGCGGGCTGAGCTCCTGCCCGTACAGGGGCAGCCGGGCCTCGAAGCGCAGCGTGTCCCGGGCCCCGAGCCCGGCGGGCAGCAGGCCATGCGGCTCTCCCGCCTGCAGGAGGCCCTGCCATACGGCGCCCGCATCGTCCACGCCGAGATAGAGCTCGAACCCGTCCTCGCCCGTATAACCGGTGCGCGAGACCAAGGCAGGGATGCCTCCGCAGAGGGGGACGTTCTCGGCGAAGGCGAAGGGCCGGAGCTCCGGCAGCGGACCTTCCGCCGCTTGGGCGAGAATCGCAGCCGCTCTCGGCCCCTGCAGCGCCAGCAGGGCTGTCGCTTCCGAGCGGTCTTCGAGATGGGCGCCGGGGACCTGGTGCCTCTGCAGCCACTCGAAGTCTTTGGCAATATTCGAGGCGTTCACGACCAGCATGAAGCGGTCGGGGGCCAGGCGGTAGACCAGCAGGTCATCGACGGTACCGCCGTCCGGATAGCAGAGCAGGGTATATTGGGCTTCACCGTCCTGCAGGCGGCCGATATCGTTGGTTGTGAGCCGCTGGAGCCAGGAGGCCGCCCTGGGACCGGTAACGAGGAATTCGCCCATATGGGAGACGTCGAATAACCCGGCCCGCTGCCTTACGGCTTCATGCTCCAGGGTTAGACCGGCGGCATACTGCACCGGCAGGTCCCAGCCGCCGAAGTCGATGCATCGGGCGTCGTGCGCTTCATAGAACGGGTACAGAGGGGTTCGCTTGAGCGGTTTCATCCCATCACCTCCGGTTCGAATGGGGAAAGAGGGAAGCCACTTGCTTTGTTTGGATGATTTCGTAGAAGGGGAAGAGAAGCGGTTAGAAGGAAGGGGCTGGAAGAGGAGCCCAGCCATGCTAATTTCATTAATACGTGACACTGTGGCAATTGTCAACCAATAATCTGATTTTTCTAATTATTTTGTTAATATTCTTGACATGGGGAAAGACGGTGCTTTACTCTCAAAGATGAAACCGATATTTGCCAATATTTTCAGGGAAAGCGGGGGGCCGGGATGAGCGAGGTAAAGGCGGAACTGCTGTACAGTGAAGATCATGAGTGGGCCGTGGAGGCGGAGAGCGGAACGGTTCGTGTCGGCATCACCGATTTTGCCCAGCGGGAGCTCGGGGATATCGTATTCGTGGAGCTTCCCGGGGTCGGTGCGGTGGTGGAAGCGGGGGGAAGCCTCGGCACCATCGAGTCCGTGAAGACGGTCTCGGATCTGTACGCTCCTGTGAGCGGACGCGTAGTGAAGGTCAACGAGGCGCTGCTCGAACGCCCCGAACAGGTGAACGAGGATCCGTACGGGGCCGGCTGGGTGGTGGAGCTGGCGATCGAGGGGACACTGAAGCAGGCAGGCGCGCATCTGCTCACCGCCGAAGGCTATCTCGCGCATATCGATTCGCTGAATGAATAGAGGCCGGGCCGTGTCCGGCCGGTTTCACCAAAAAGCCGAACCCCCGCTGCTGAGCTGCGGCTGGTTCGGCTTTTTTGGTTAGGTCCTCCGCCGCTCCCGGCGGCCGGGCTGGAGTCCATGGAACGCAGCGGATGTTGACGTCCTTTAAGGCTCCGCAATCCCCGGCAGCCTGCATTGAATACGCGCGCGGTCTCCCGGAGCTTTCTTTTACTCGTTCTCCGGATGCTGTGCGATATACTCCATGAGCTCACGGATTTTGAGTACGCAGACGAGCTCTTCCTTATAAGTGACGAAGCCCTGGATATACGGGCGCTCCTCCGGCAGATCTCCTTCATCCATGTTCTTGATCGGAATGGAAGTGAAATCGTAAGCTTCCTCCACCATCAGCCCGTACGTCTTGTCTCCGAGCCCGATGATGATGATGCGGGTGGTCGGCTTGACGGTCGTATGGCTGCCGACCAGATAGTGGCGCAGGTCGATGATGGTATGCAGCTTGTTCTCATACTTCATGACTCCGAGGACATACGTCGGCATTTTGAGAACCGGTGTAATTTTGGTTACAGGTACAATGGATTTGATTTGCTGGGCGGAGATGGCATATTTCTCGCTGCCGATGCGGCAGATGATGGCTTCTAATGTTTGGGATTCCACGGCTGTTGCCTCCTCGAATGGAACGTTCTGCGGGTCTTTCTATTCATTGTACACCAAGGGGAGAGACACTATGTAAGGAGGCGGCTCCCGCCGTTTTCCTTACCTGCCGGCGGTCCTTGCGGAGCGCGGTTTCCGGCCGGCTACCCTTTTGGGGCCGGATGCCTGTATAATATAGAGAAATCACGGTCATCCGCAAAAGGTCTTATTCCTCACGAACCGGCAGTTCTGCAGCCAAGAATACGGGAGGTACTCATGAAGAAATTTGTGCTTGGATTCCTCTGCGGGGCGGCGCTGGTCTCTTCCGCAGCCGCTTACGCATCGGATGAAATACGGGCGGTGCTCTTCCCCGTCCAATTCGAATTCAACGGCGAGAAGGTAGAGACGCCTTCCCGCTTCGCCATTCTGAATTATAACGGCCACACCTACGTCCCCCTGCGCTATATGGCCGAGAATCTGGGGGCCGGCGCGGCTTACCGGGAAGAAGACAAGATCGTGGCGGTCGTCTCCGAGCCGAGCGGCGCCGGCGATACGGAGAAGCGGATCTGGGCTGCCCAATACCGCCTGGAGAGGGGCATGTCCTCCAAGGAAGTGCGCGACGCGCTCGGTGAGCCGTCCTTCTCCGCACTGCTCGACAGCTCGCGCCAGCAGTGGCGTTACGATATCGGAGCCTCACCCGGCTACCAGAGCAGCGGAGGGGTGAGCGCCGACATGGAAGCGCTGAAGCGGGGCGACCTGCAGGCGCAGGTGTTCGTCTCCTGGAACGCGGCCGGCGAAGTGGACCGCTACGAGCTCTGGGCGGCCGGCGCCGCGGAGGGCGGCAACCGTCCGGTCAGCGTGCACATCGTATACCCGGATGGGTCGTCCAGCACTTCGGAATACTGACGCATCCGCCTGCCGAGGCCGGTTCCGCGAGGAGCCGGCTTCTTCCATGAGGAAAAGCTCCGGCAGATCACTTCGGATGCTGCTCTAAGAAGCTGGCGGTGAAGCGCTCTTCCCCACTAACCCGCGAAAAGAAGTTCCCGCGTAATGAACTCTCTCTTGAAGCAGAACCCCACAGAAACAGCCCCCCGATGAACAGCTCCTGTGCAAGCCGTCAGTCCTTACCTGGCCCGCTTTACCTAACCCGCTTCCCTACTCGTCAGAGGGGGTTCAGCTGAGCTACGGCTTCCCGATACCTCCCCGGAAGTAAGCATATTCCCATACACACAGCACTCCAGCACATACGCCGGAACCTTCGTCAAGATGACAGCCGGCCTCTCAGCCCGCTGCCGCTTTCTGCCTATTGCTTTTATCGACACGGCAGGGGTTCAGATTTAGAGACAGCCTTCATTTTGTCCTGACGGACAGGCCGCTGCGCGGATCCCAGGATGCCGTCCAGCCGAACGTCTCCACCGCGTAGTCCCAGGTAAGGGGGAAGTATGTCACATTCCGGAAGAGAAGCGGAGGGTACGGATCCTTGGCGAGATCGACGGTTCTGCCGTCGATGGTGATGGGGAAGGAAGCGACATAAGCGGTGAGGGTCTTGCCGTCAGCGGCAGCGTTCCCGTGCGCAGGTGGAGACAGGGGGACGCGCTCCTCCGCGCCCGAGCGGATGGTAAGGCCGTTTTCCGCCGACCAATCGAGGGTCAGACCTGCGGCCCGGCTGACGTCCCAGGTCATGGGGATATAGGTGATGTCATGGAAGACAATCGGCGGATAGGTGCTTGGGGAGCGGTCCAAGGTGATGCCGTCGAGCTCCACCGGCCAGGCGGGCACCCGGACATCGACCTGCATGGCCGAGGCTTCGGCAGGAACCGGGGATAACGCAGAGGGCACCTGCAGGCCCAGCATCAGCAGCAGGCCCGCGGCACACAGAAGCAGGTTGTTCTTGTTCATTAGGTTGGCGCCTCCTTCATATCGTTCAGGTACCCATCAGACGAAGCCGGACCTCCGATTGTTGCCGCAGCCCCGCCCATCTTCTTTTCTGTTTTTTTATTTGGAAAATCATACATAATGATGCATTCCTTGGGCATCCTATTTCTGTAAGAGCGCAACCTACAAATTCATTTTCTTCAGGAGGTTCACATGCACACCCAGCAACGTTTTGCCGCTCACGAGTTTCTCGAAACCCAGGAAGCGGTACGCACCAAAGCCGCGCACATCGAGCTGTACGGCGTATTGTTCTCGATGGCGCAGGATACGCATCTGAAGGATATCCTGTTCAACCAGCAGCGCCGGATGATCGAAGGCTATAACTTCGGCGTGCAGCTGCTTCAAGGCAGAGGCATCACGGTTCCGGCTCCTCCGCACACGCCTGAGCTTCGCGTGTACGAGCATCCGCAGACCGGTCTGCAGCAGCCGTCCCTGCCGGCTCCGAATCCGAATGCGACGACGCTGTCCGACGTGTCGATCTCCACGATTGCCTTGAATCTGCACAAAACCGGCTCGGCGGTCTCCATGCTGTGGGCGAACGAATGTGTCGATCCGCAGATCCGCCAGTACCATGCGACCTCCGCTAATATCTGCCAAGAGATGGCATTTGAGATGTTCCAATATATGAACTACAAAGGCTACTACCAGGCTCCGCAGCTGGCTGATCATACGATGCGCACGATGATCGGCGCCGTCCAGCCGGCACAGCAGCAGCAGCCGTACCAGACGCATTTCAATCACTAAGGCCCGGGGCCGGCGGCACCGAACCCCGGGACCCGGCCCAACACAAACAAGCGGCAGGAGCCCAGGCTCCCGCCGCTGTTTGTATTCTTATTCCTTATCTTACAGAACGAGCGCGCGGCTCACGATCACCAGCAAGATGAAGAGAACCAGAATGGCACCTGTCGAAGTAAAACCGCCGGCATATGCACCCATTGTTCATTCCTCCTTCAATCCTTGTTGCTTGGGAGCTCTGAACTCCTTCACACCATATATCCTATGCCCGAGGGGACCGCGCCGGATGGGTGTACGCCCGTGTGCGGACAAAATGGGCGGGGACCCCGGCCGCTCGATTCATTAGGACAATGTTAAGAAAACTAACGTTTGCCGGCGGCGTTCCTAATCGTATCCTCAAAGGTTTTTGGCATAATGAAAGCAAACCTAAAGACCGGGAGGAACGAACGCCCATGGCAAAAATATTGGTGGTGGACGACGCGGCGTTTATGCGCATGATGCTCCGCACAATGCTGACGGAAGCGGGACATGAGATTGTCGGGGAAGCGGCCAACGGACTGGAAGCGGTGAACGCCTATCTGACGACCAAGCCGGACCTGGTGACGATGGACATTACGATGCCGGAGCTCGACGGCGTAGGGGCCGTGAAGGAAATCCGGGGCCACGATCCCGCGGCGCGGATTATCATGTGCTCGGCGATGGGGCAGAAGGCGATGGTTGTGGATGCGATCTCCGCGGGAGCGAAGGATTTTGTCGTGAAGCCGTTCCAGAAGGAACGGGTCGTGGAGTCCGTCAATAAAGTGCTCGGCCTGTAAAAGAATACGGATCAGCCCGGCTGCCGTGAGTGCTTACGGCATACCTGCCTGAACATAAAAAAACTGCCTGGAGACCCTTCTCCGGCAGTTTTTTTCATGTCCAAGAAGCCGTTCAGAGCTCTGCCCAGCCCGGCATGCCGGCTTAGGAGGAGCGCCGCTTTTGCGCCTCCTGCGCATAGAGCCGGAAGTTCTCTTCGTCGTAGCAGACGAAGAGAACCTGGCGGAGCGTCCCGGCCTCTTCCGCATGCCGGCGGACGAAGGCGGTCACTTCCTCCCAGGCGCAGATCGCCGCGAGCTCCTTCGGGAAGCCGTAGATGCCGGTCCCGATGTTGGGGAAGGCAATGGAGCGGACCCCGTGCTCCGCCGCCAGGGCCAGTACGCTCCGGTAGCAGCGCCGCAGCACCTCGGCCTCTCCCTGTGTGCCGCCGTTCCATACCGGGCCTACTGTATGGATGACGTGGGAGGCCGGGAGCTTCCCCCCTGTTGTGATCACCGCTTCTCCAGGCGGACAGCCGCCCTGCCGGGAACGGATGCGGATGCAGTCGTCCAGAATCGCCCGGCCGCCGGCCCGGTGGATCGCTCCGTCGACGCCTCCGCCCCCGAGCAGGCTTGAATTCGCCGCATTGACGATGGCGTCCGCTTTGACCCGTGTAATATCGCCCCGCATGACTTCAAAGGATACGTTGCCGACTGTGACCGCAGCTGCCGTCATAAGAATTCAGCCTCCTTTATGCGCCCCCATTTTTTCTTCGTATCTTCCTATTTACCCACTTCTTCTACTTCTGGTATGCCTTGGAGAATATCCAGGCGCAAAAAAAGACAGGGGACTCATGATCCCTCTGTCTTTCCTGCCGAACCTGCAGACCGCCCCTAAGCCGCCTACCCGTATACCCGGATCTCCACCACTTCGGCGCCCCGGCTGCCGTTGGTCTGCTCCACGGCGAGCTGCAGCCGTTCTACGGTCACCGGTGCGTCCAGCCGGTGCACCCGCTTGCGCTTGCGGTTGCCTTCCTCCCGGTGCAGCGCCTGCCAGGAGCCGTTCACGAAGCCTTCGATGCGGTAGTCCCGCACAAGCTCGGGGATGATCTCGAACGGCGTGCGGTGGTGGTGCAGGTTGATCAGATCCTCGTTCACGTCGTCGTTGAACACGAGCTGTACTTCACTTACCGTGACCGGTTCCGGCCACGAGAGCTCGAGATGTGCTTCGCCCCGGGAAGCCAGCGGCTCGGATACCCACAGATGCGGCTGCCCGTATGGACGGAGGTAGCCGTTCACCGCCTGCTCGGGCGTGAAGGCGTTCGTCTCCGGATAGGCCCGGAAGCAGAACGGCCGGCGGGCACCCAGCTCCCGCATCGTCCACTCTACGACGGGCTGGTCGCTCCGGTAGTTCTCCGGGTTCTGCGCCGAGGCCGGCGCCGCGCTGTGGTGGAATGCGATCACGCCGGTCTGCGGCTGATCGGACAGGTACAGCGACAACTGCGGATTCGCCTTCACGACGATGAACGCATTCTGCGCTTCCTCCGGTGCCCAGCCGAGCGGAATCTTCACCCACTGGCGTTCACCGGCCTTGGCCGTCCCCGTGCTCCGCAGCTCAAGCGTATGCGGCACGTAGTTCTCCGGCCGTCCGGTGCTCCACACCTCGACCTCCAGCACCGTGTCCTCCACCGCATCGGCGAGCAGCTCAAGCTCGGCGAGCTCGGGGGCGACGGGCAGCAGCAGCCCGGCGTCCGCCTTCAGCGGGTAAGGCTCCGCGGGTGCCTCCAGGGCGAGGCGCCGCAGGTGGCCGGACGAGCTGACCGCCGCCCGGCGGGCGAGGTCCGCCTCATCGGAGCTGCGCAGCCCGATGACCGAGGCGTCCTGCCGCAAGAGCGTCTGCTGCAGCTCGGCGAGGCGCTCGCGGTAGACGCCGCGGGGCGTCGTCCCGTGCTGCACCGCCAGCGCCGCGCCGGTGCCGGCCGCTTCGCCGATGACCGCGCATGTGGCCATGACGCGCGTCGTGCCGAAGGCCACGTGCGTAGCGCTGATGTTGCGCCCGGCGAAGAGCAGGTTGCTCACGTTCGCCGAGTAGAGCGAGCGGAACGGCACGTGGTAGACCCCGTCCGTATAGAGATGCTTCGAGCCGCTCTCCTGCGCGTACATGCCCTGCGGCGGATGCAGGTCGATCGACCAGCCGCCGAACGCGACGCGGTCCTCGAATTCCCGCTGGGCCAGGATATCGTTCTGGTTCAGGACATAATCCCCGACGAAGCGCCGGTATTCCCGCTTGCCCGGCAGGGAGCCGACCCACTCCAGCGTCGTGTTCTCCGCGTCGAACTGCCCGGAATTTTTGATATAATCCCAAATTCCGTAGATGACGGACCACAGCTCATCGCGGATCCGCTCGTTCTCGTGAACGGTGTCCAGCTCGCCGCCCCATTCGATCCACCAGTAGTGACAGCCGGAGTCCCCGCTGCGGATGACGCGGCGGATCGGGATCGACGTCTGGGTGATGTCTTTGGCGAAGCTCGGAGGGACGTACTTCACCGGCTGCCCGGCATCCTTGCTGTAGAACAGGATCGTGCTGCCGAGCGTAATGTCGTCCGGGGTCTCCGGCGCCCATTCCTCGTTGTACTCGTGCCGCGCCTCCCGGCCCAGGCGGAACTTCGCCCCGGCGAGGAAGCCGACGAGCCCGTCGCCCGTGCAGTCGAGATACATGCCGCTCTCGAAGCGGATGCGCCGCTCCGAGCCCATCATCCAGCCCGTCACGGACACGATGCTGCGGTCCTCTTCGGAGCCCTCCGCCTCCACTTCGTGCACATCCGTGTTGAGGAAGAGCTGGATATTTTTCTCCGCCCGGACGGCTTCGAGCAGCACGAGATCCCAGAAGTACGGGTTCCCTTCGGGATTGCGATACTGATTTTCCACGAAGAGTTCGCCCATGATGCCGGTTTCCCGGGCATAGCGGTGGGTGCCGTGGCCGGTCGCTCCGCATACCCATAC
Organism: Paenibacillus mucilaginosus 3016; assembly: GCF_000250655.1. NCBI lineage: Bacteria > Bacillati > Bacillota > Bacilli > Caryophanales > Paenibacillaceae > Paenibacillus > Paenibacillus mucilaginosus. Next base: position 8,162,884 of record NC_016935.1, on the reverse strand, counting down.
CCTGACTTCGCTGCTGGAGTTGCCTCCAAGCACCGGGCGGTTCTGGACCAGGGCGACGGTTCGGCCGAGCCGCGCGGCGGCGATGGCGGCATTCACGCCGGCGAGTCCGCCGCCGATAACGGCGATATCGGTTTGTACGGTTTCGTTTCTCATGGGATCACCTCATAGGTTTTATACGAAATTTCAGTGCCCTTCCATCGACTGTTTACGCTTACAGGAAGTGTTCTGCTATACTGTACTCAGAGGATTATGGTTTCATTGTATAAGAGGCTGGAGCCTTTGAACATGCACGTAATTGAGCTGGGCATATACAAAATTTCAATTTGAGGGAGGTGCCTAGGATGCCGGATTGGCGCTGGGTCCCGGACGTGACGAACCAGGTTTACTGGGAACGGATCGGGGCGTTTCAGCTGCAGGAGGATACGTATGGGGACTGGGTGGCCTTTGCCGTCAAAGAAGGCCGTTTCCGTTATGCCGTCGGGGGAGTGCAGGGGGAAGCGTCCTTCGGAGACATCGTCTTCTGCCCTCCGGGGGACCGTTTTCAGCGCGAGGTGCTGGAGGAGCTCTCGTTTTACTTCGTTACCTTCCGCTGGAGAACGAGTGCAGCCGCGGAAGCAGGCGGTGGAGAGGCGGGCCCTATGCCCAAACCGGCCGGAGGGGTTTCAGTAGCGGATCGTCAGCGCCTCTCCTCCAATTACTTCTATATGGAGCAGCTGCAGCACGCTTCCCCCGAGCGGCGATTGGCCCTTGCGGCACACGGCTTCCAGGATCTGTGGCAGCTCATCTGCATCGAGCGGGAGCTCGCTGCGGCCAGCGGGCGGCCGGCGGGGGCCGACGATCCGGATATGCAGGCCGCGGCCTTGTGGCTCCGGCAGCATGCCTTCGGGCCTGTCCTGCTGAAGGAGCTGGCGGCTCAGCGGGGGTGCACGCCCGTCCAGTTCACGAGAAGGTTCCAGGCCGCGCTGGGGGTATCCCCCATGGAGTATGTGACGGCTCTGCGGCTGCAGCATGCCCGGACGCTGCTCCTGGAGACTGCCCTGACCCTGGACGAAATCGCAGAGCAGTGCGGATATGAGAACGGATTCTATCTCAGCCGGGTGTTCTCCCGGAAGCTGCAGGTTTCTCCTTCCGCTTACAGGAAGCTTCACCGGGTATAAGCGCCGGTGACCCAAGTGCAACCCTCAGCCTTTTCCAGTCGTCTATAAGGGTATCTTATGGATGTCTTTTCTAAAATTACAATGAATTTGTATCCCGCCAGGTCTCGATTCCGTCATCTTATTTTTCTTAAATGAACGCGCATTGTCCTTAAAGGACGACGAAGCCGTTTATCTTGGGGAGGCTGAGGCTGTTGAACTTTTTATTCGTCATCGTGCTGGGTGTTATCGTTGGAGCGGTGGCCAGCGGCCTGCGTGGAGACCGCAGATCTCGGGGAGGCGGCAGAAGAAACGGCAGTGATATTTATTATGGAGGAACACACCATTATAATGGGATGGATACAAGCAGCAGCGGGCCGGACAACAACTGTTCGAACGGAGACAGCAGTGGCTTCGGTTCGGGAGGCGATGGAGGAGGCTGCGGAGGTGGAGGCGGAGACTGAGATGAACGGAATGACAGGGGAGCAGATCAGACAAGGCATCATCGGCCAGGCCGAGCGTCTGGTACAGGAGCAGCTGGGGGGCGACAGCAGCGGGCACGACTGGTGGCACATGTTCCGGGTAGCCCGTACCGCACGGCGGATCGCAGAGGCCGAAGGAGCGGACGTGTTTGTTTGTGAGCTGGCGGCGCTGCTTCATGATCTCGCGGACGAGAAGCTGGTAGAGGACAAAGAGGCGGGCCAGCGGCGGATTGAGGCATGGCTGAACGAAGCGGGCGTGAGCCCGGGTGACACGGACCACATTATGGAGATCATCCGGACCGTCTCGTACAGCGGCGGACATGGAGTGCCGATGCGCACACTGGAAGGTCGGATCGTACAAGATGCGGACCGGCTGGATGCGATCGGAGCCATCGGGATCGGCCGAACCTTCGCCTATGGCGGAGCCAAGGGGCGCCTGATGCACGACCCTGCGCAGGCGCCGCGGGAGGCGATGACCCAGGAGGAATACCGGAGCAGCGGGGGAACCGCCATCAATCATTTTTACGAGAAGCTCCTGAAGCTCAAGGATCTGATGAACACGGACACCGGGCGGGCTCTGGCTTTGGAACGCCATCGGTATATGGAGGGCTTCCTCGAGCAGTTCTATCAGGAGTGGGAAGGCGAAAGCCCGATGTTCCGGAAGACGCCGTAATTCCTTCCGCATGTCTTGAACAATAGAGCAACCTTACGGAATGAATCCCAATCCGTAGGGTTCTTTGCCATGCCGATAAAAGCTGCAGATGCAGATGATGTGGAAAATAAAGGATGATTTGTTATCCGGCCCTCTCCAGGTGGTTAATAGGCTGAAGAACTAACCGCATCAATGATTGACGCCCTAAAAAAGAGATTCGGGAGGAGAGTCCGGATGGAACGAAGATGGTGGAAGGAAAGCGTGGTTTATCAGGTGTATCCCCGCAGCTTCATGGACAGCAACGGCGATGGCATCGGAGACCTTCGGGGCCTTGTGGACCGTCTTGATTATATCCGGGAGCTGGGAGCCGATGTGATCTGGCTGTCTCCCATCTATCAATCGCCGAACAAAGACAACGGGTACGACATCAGCGATTATTTCAGCATTATGCAGGACTTCGGAACGATGGAGGATTGGGAGCTCCTGGTCGAAGAGATCCATGACCGCGGCATGAAGCTTATGATGGATTTGGTGATGAACCACACCTCGGACGAGCATCCGTGGTTTGTGGAATCACGCCGGTCCAAGGACAATCCTTACCGTGACTTTTACATATGGAGACCGCCCGGCAGGGACGGAGGCCCTCCGAACAACTGGGCTTCCATGTTTGGCGGTTCGGCATGGGAGTACTGGGCGAGGAGACCGGCGAGTATTACCTCCATTTGTTCAGCAAGCATCAGCCGGATTTGAACTGGGACAATCCCAGGGTCAGGCGTACGTTATACGATATGGTCTGGTGGTGGATTAACAAGGGTGTGGACGGGTTCCGCATGGATGTCATCAACTCCATATCGAAGGATCAATCCTTCCCGAGTGCGGGAGAGGGGGAACTGGCAAACGGGAAGCAATACTATGAAAATGGCCCTCACGTGCATGAGTACCTGCAGGAGATGAACCGGGAGGTGCTTTCGCGGTTCGACCTGATGACCGTAGGCGAAACGGGCGGGGCCACGACCGAGGACGCTCTCCGGTATGCCTGCAGCGAGGAGAAGGAGCTTCAGATGATCTTTCACTTCGAACACGTCCAGCTGGATTACGGGGAAGACAAGTGGAGCGTCGTGCCCTGGAAGCTGAAGGATCTGATCGACGTGCTCAGCAGGTGGCAGAAGGAGCTCGAAGGTAAGGCCTGGAACACGCTTTACTTCAATAATCATGATCAGCCCCGTTCCGTATCGAGATTCGGGCATGATAAGGAATTCCGAGTTCCGTCGGCCAAGCTGCTGGCTACCATGCTTCATATGTTGCAGGGCACTCCGTATATCTATCAGGGGGAAGAGATAGGAATCATGAACGTCCGCTTCCCGTCGATTGAGGATTACCGGGATATCAGTACCCTGCAGTTCTATAAGGAACAGGTAGAGGAAAAAGGAGGGATCCCCAAGATGTATTGGAAGTGATTTACAAGAGGGGGCGGGATAACGCGCGGACCCCTATGCAGTGGAATGCCGCCGAGCATGCTGGTTTTACAACCCGGCCCCCCCCTGGATACAGGTTCACCCGAATTATACAATGGTCAACGTGGAGGCGGAGCGATCCGATCCGAACTCTGTTTTTCATTACTACCGCAGACTGATCTCTCTCCGCAAAAAGCACCCTATTGTGGTGTACGGAAGCTACGAGCTTGTGCCGACAGACGGAGAGCAGCTTTTTGTTTACCGCAGGAAGCTGAAGCGTCAGCGCCTGGTGGTCATCTTGAATGTCTCGGATCGGCCCGCCGTTTACCACTGGTCGGAAGATTGGTCGATGGCCGAGGGGAGGCTGCTCATCAGCAACTATCCTCCTCTTGAGGGGTACGGCAGCGGCGGGGCCGCCAAGGAAATGAAGCTGCGGCCGTATGAAGCCAGAGTCTATGGATACGGATTGTGACAGGGAAAAAGAAAAGGGCCGGCGCGATGCCGGTCCGTTTCATGTTCGCTTACATGAATCTCGTTTGTCCGGATGGCTGGCCCTGCGAAGATTGAATCATCATGTCCATCGCCTGGATGTTCTGCTGGAGGCGCTGCTGGATTTCCATGATGCGGCGCTGCTGTGCGTTCATCTGAGTTTCAATTTGGGACTGGGCCTGCTGGAGCTCCTGGCCGATTTGTCCGAATTGGATTTGAAGCTGGCGCATCTGCTGGGAGAAGTTGGTCAGCCCGGTCGCTTGGATGGCCTGCTGTGCCTGTTGGGCCTGCTGCATCTGCTGGGTCTGCTGCTGCTCGAGGAACTGCTGGTAGGATTGGTTTTGCATTTGGTTTTGCATATTTACCTCCGCGTCATTGGATTAGGAAAATCGAGACATGCTTACTTTGTGCCAAACGGATCAATTTATTCGGTTGAGGCTGTGCGGACGGTGTTCATATCTGTTGCTAGGAAAACTCACTGCCCTTTCGGGGTTGCATTACCGGAATGGTTTATGGTATATTACAAATCCGATAGTTAATAACGACATTAACGATTCGGAAATATGCTTTGGTATGAGACGAGTTGCTTGGATCTGAGCTTGTGGGGTATCCCAAGAATGGAAAAAAGAACAGAGTTGCAATCCGGAAGCAAAGATGCTATATTGTGAACCGGCCGCCAAACAGGCCGAGCACAACCAAGATTGCCCTTTGAAAACTGAACAACGAGTGAGTGTTAAATATAGAGACTCAGCGATGAGTTTCTGCCAAGCTTCAAAATGAGCAACATCAGCTTTTCATCCCTTATGGGGACTTAATGGAGAGTTTGATCCTGGCTCAGGACGAACGCTGGCGGCGTGCCTAATACATGCAAGTCGAGCGGAGCACTTCGGTGCTTAGCGGCGGACGGGTGAGTAACACGTAGGCAACCTGCCTGTAAGATCGGGATAACTACCGGAAACGGTAGCTAAGACCGGATAGCTGGTTTCGGTGCATGCCGGAATCATGAAACACGGGGCAACCTGTGGCTTACGGATGGGCCTGCGGCGCATTAGCTAGTTGGCGGGGTAACGGCCCACCAAGGCGACGATGCGTAGCCGACCTGAGAGGGTGATCGGCCACACTGGGACTGAGACACGGCCCAGACTCCTACGGGAGGCAGCAGTAGGGAATCTTCCGCAATGGGCGCAAGCCTGACGGAGCAACGCCGCGTGAGTGATGAAGGTTTTCGGATCGTAAAGCTCTGTTGCCAGGGAAGAATGTCGTGGAGAGTAACTGCTCTGCGAATGACGGTACCTGAGAAGAAAGCCCCGGCTAACTACGTGCCAGCAGCCGCGGTAATACGTAGGGGGCAAGCGTTGTCCGGAATTATTGGGCGTAAAGCGCGCGCAGGCGGTCTTTTAAGTCTGGTGTTTAAGCCCGGGGCTCAACCCCGGTTCGCACCGGAAACTGGAAGACTTGAGTGCAGGAGAGGAAAGCGGAATTCCACGTGTAGCGGTGAAATGCGTAGAGATGTGGAGGAACACCAGTGGCGAAGGCGGCTTTCTGGACTGTAACTGACGCTGAGGCGCGAAAGCGTGGGGAGCAAACAGGATTAGATACCCTGGTAGTCCACGCCGTAAACGATGAGTGCTAGGTGTTAGGGGTTTCGATACCCTTGGTGCCGAAGTAAACACAATAAGCACTCCGCCTGGGGAGTACGCTCGCAAGAGTGAAACTCAAAGGAATTGACGGGGACCCGCACAAGCAGTGGAGTATGTGGTTTAATTCGAAGCAACGCGAAGAACCTTACCAGGTCTTGACATCCCTCTGAAAGCCCTAGAGATAGGGTCCTCCTTCGGGACAGAGGTGACAGGTGGTGCATGGTTGTCGTCAGCTCGTGTCGTGAGATGTTGGGTTAAGTCCCGCAACGAGCGCAACCCTTGACTTTAGTTGCCAGCATTGAGTTGGGCACTCTAGAGTGACTGCCGGTGACAAACCGGAGGAAGGTGGGGATGACGTCAAATCATCATGCCCCTTATGACCTGGGCTACACACGTACTACAATGGCCGGTACAACGGGAAGCGAAGTCGCGAGATGGAGCGAATCCTTAGAAGCCGGTCTCAGTTCGGATTGCAGGCTGCAACTCGCCTGCATGAAGTCGGAATTGCTAGTAATCGCGGATCAGCATGCCGCGGTGAATACGTTCCCGGGTCTTGTACACACCGCCCGTCACACCACGAGAGTTTACAACACCCGAAGCCGGTGGGGTAACCCGCAAGGGGGCCAGCCGTCGAAGGTGGGGTAGATGATTGGGGTGAAGTCGTAACAAGGTAGCCGTATCGGAAGGTGCGGCTGGATCACCTCCTTTCTATGGAGTCCATGTCACCTGCAGGGTGGCGGACAAATCTTATAGCAGCCCTTGAGCTGCGGACACTCACTCGTGTTCAGTTTTGAAAGGTGCAATGCCTTTCAAACTTGGCTAGGCTGTCAAAAGCTGATACTTGTATCGGCCGCGGCGCCATGCTAAGATAACGTTCCTGCCAGTGAAACGGCGGTGAACATGGTTTGTTCCTTGAAAACTGGATAGCGAAACAAAGCAAATAAAGCTGAAACATCCAATGTTTCGAATAGCGATTAGGTTAAGCTATTAAGAGCACACGGAGGATGCCTAGGCACCAGGAGCCGAAGAAGGACGTGGCGAACAACGATAATGCCTCGGGGAGCCGTAAGCAGGCTTTGATCCGGGGATGTCCGAATGGGGAAACCCACATGTGGTAATTCGCATGTACCATGCAGTGAATACATAGCTGCATTGGAGGCATACGAGGGGAACTGAAACATCTAAGTACCCTCAGGAAAAGAAAACAATAGTGATTCCGTCAGTAGCGGCGAGCGAAAGCGGAACAGCCCAAACCAAGGAGCTTGCTCCTTGGGGTTGTAGGACGTCAATGTGGGTTAAGCAGAGTAGGCGAACAGGTCTGGAAAGGCCGGCCAGAGTGGGTAAAAGCCCCGTAACTGAAATTCTGCGAACACCCTAGACGGATCCTGAGTACCGCGAGACACGTGAAACCTCGTGGGAAACCGGCAGGACCATCTGCCAAGGCTAAATACTCCCTGGTGACCGATAGTGAAGCAGTACCGTGAGGGAAAGGTGAAAAGAACCGCGGGAGCGGAGTGAAAAAGAACCTGAAACCGTGTGCTTACAAGAAGTCAGAGCCCGTTAATGGGTGATGGCGTGCCTTTTGTAGAATGAACCGGCGAGTTACGTTCCCGTGCGAGGTTAAGGTGAGAAGCCGCAGCCGCAGCGAAAGCGAGTCTGAATAGGGCGACATAGTACGTGGACGTAGACCCGAAACCGTGTGATCTACCCCTGTCCAGGGTGAAGGTGCGGTAACACGCACTGGAGGCCCGAACCCACGAATGTTGAAAAATTCGGGGATGAGGTGGGGGTAGCGGAGAAATTCCAATCGAACTCGGAGATAGCTGGTTCTCCCCGAAATAGCTTTAGGGCTAGCCTCGGGTTAGCGTTGCGGAGGTAAAGCACTGATTGGGTGCGGGGCCCGCCAAGGGTTACCAAGTCCAGTCAAACTCTGAATGCCGCAAACGTGATGCCCGGGAGTCAGACAGTGAGTGCTAAGATCCATTGTCAAGAGGGAAACAGCCCAGATCATCAGCTAAGGTCCCCAAGTGTGTGTTAAGTGGGAAAGGATGTGGAGTTGCACAGACAACCAGGATGTTGGCTTAGAAGCAGCCACCATTGAAAGAGTGCGTAATAGCTCACTGGTCGAGTGACTCTGCGCCGAAAATGTAACGGGGCTAAACACACCACCGAAGCTATGAGTCCAAGGTGCAAACTTGTTTGCACCCGGGCAGTAGGGGAGCGTTGTATGCGGGTTGAAGGTTGATCGTGAGGACAGCTGGACTGCATACAAGTGAGAATGCCGGTATGAGTAACGAAAAGATCAGTGAGAATCTGATCCGCCGAAAGCCTAAGGGTTCCTGAGGAAGGCTCGTCCGCTCAGGGTAAGTCGGGACCTAAGGCGAGGCCGAAAGGCGTAGTCGAAGGACAACAGGTTGAAATTCCTGTACCACCGTGAACCGTTATGAGCAATGGGGTGACGCAGAAGGATAGTGACGCGAGCTGATGGATGCTCGTCCAAGCAGTAAGGCTGATGTGTAGGCAAATCCGCACATCGTAAGGCTAAGCTGTGATGGGGAGGGAAATTTAAGTACCGAAGGTCATGAGTTCAGGCTGCCAAGAAAAGCCTCTAGCCAGGGAGAAGGTGCCCGTACCGCAAACCGACACAGGTAGGCGAGCAGAGCATGCTAAGGCGCGCGGAAGAACTCTCGTTAAGGAACTCGGCAAAATGACCCCGTAACTTCGGGAGAAGGGGTGCCTCGGTAGGGTGAATAGCCCGAGGGGGCCGCAGTGAAAAGGCCCAAGCGACTGTTTAGCAAAAACACAGGTCTGTGCGAAGCCGCAAGGCGAAGTATACGGGCTGACGCCTGCCCGGTGCTGGAAGGTTAAGGGGAGCGGTTAGGAGCAATCCGAAGCTGTGAACCGAAGCCCCAGTAAACGGCGGCCGTAACTATAACGGTCCTAAGGTAGCGAAATTCCTTGTCAGGTAAATTCTGACCCGCACGAATGGCGTAACGACTTGGGCGCTGTCTCGACGAGAGATCCGGTGAAATTTTAATACCTGTGAAGATGCAGGTTACCCGCGACAAGACGGAAAGACCCCATGGAGCTTTACTGCAGCTTGATATTGGACTTTGGTACGATCTGTACAGGATAGGTGGGAGCCTGAGAAGCCTGAGCGCCAGCTTGGGTGGAGGCGCCGTTGGGATACCACCCTGATCGTATCGGAGTTCTAACCTGGTACCGTGATCCGGTACGGGGACAGTGTCAGGTGGGCAGTTTGACTGGGGCGGTCGCCTCCTAAAGCGTAACGGAGGCGCCCCAAGGTTCCCTCAGAATGGTTGGAAATCATTCGAAGAGTGCAAAGGCATAAGGGAGCTTGACTGCGAGACAAACAGGTCGAGCAGGGACGAAAGTCGGGCTTAGTGATCCGGTGGTACCGAATGGAAGGGCCATCGCTCAACGGATAAAAGCTACCCTGGGGATAACAGGCTTATCTCCCCCAAGAGTCCACATCGACGGGGAGGTTTGGCACCTCGATGTCGGCTCATCGCATCCTGGGGCTGAAGTAGGTCCCAAGGGTTGGGCTGTTCGCCCATTAAAGCGGTACGCGAGCTGGGTTCAGAACGTCGTGAGACAGTTCGGTCCCTATCTGTCGCGGGCGCAGGAAATTTGAGAGGAGCTGTCCTTAGTACGAGAGGACCGGGATGGACGTACCGCTGGTGTACCAGTTGTTCCGCCAGGAGCACGGCTGGATAGCCAAGTACGGACGGGATAAGCGCTGAAAGCATCTAAGCGTGAAGCCCCCCTCAAGATGAGATTTCCCAGTATGTAAGACCCCTTGTAGACGACGAGGTTGATAGGTTCGGGGTGGAAGCGCGGCAACGCGTGGAGCTGACGAATACTAATCGGTCGAGGGCTTATCCACAAGCTTCCGCAAGGAAGCGGCGGCAGTAATATAGATGTTAGGTATTCAGCTAGCAGTTTCGTATCCAGTTTTCAAGGTGCAAGCCTTGAACAACCGTTTGGTGATGATGGCGGAAGGGAACCACGCAGACCAGGTACCCACTCCGAACACGACGTTAAGCCTTCCAGCGTCGATGGTACTTGGACCGCAGGGTCCTGGGAGAGTAGAACGTCGCCAAGCCAATGAAGAGCTCTTTTGGACTATGAGTCCAAGAGGGCTCTTTTTTGTTTGTTCGTGAGGCATACAAGGGCATGCCTACAGGCTGAGGTGCAGATACAGTGGAAAAGCAAAAAGCCCTGAGGCAGCTTAGGGCTTGAAGGAGCTACTCTTTTTAAAAAGGGAAAGGGGGAGATAAGAGGACTGGCAGAAGATACGCTGCACCCGAAGACCGTGGGGGGAGGACGGGAGATGCAGCAGGATCGAGACGACTTATTGGGGAGAGGGGGAATGGCGAAGTCCTGTCCTTTGTTCGATCTTATTGTACCAAAACGGAGAGGAGGCTTGGGTTAAGGTTTCGAAAAGAATGCGTAATGGATTTGTAAAGGCAGAGGAGAGAACACGGCTTGATTGTAGGAGGAGAGAAACGGGTAATAAGAATAGGCCGCGCAGGCCGTAATTCCTCAAGAAGGAGTCGATAACAATGGCGAAAGTTGCTTTCTTGCTGGGTCCGGCGTTTGAAGATAGCGAAATGCAAAAGCCCTATGAGGCTATTCTGGAGGCAGGTCACGAAGCGGTAATTATCGGTCTTAAGGCAGGAGAGAAGCTGGAAGGGAAACAAAAGAAGGCGAGCTATACGGTGGAGATGGCTATTAAGGATGTGAATCCAAATGAGTTTGACGCGGTGGTCATCCCGGGAGGCGCTTCTCCTGAGGCCCTGCGGCTGGACCCGCTCATCCAATCGTTCGTTCACGTGATGGACGAGGTAGGCAAGCCGATTGCCGCCATCTGTCACGGTCCGCAGATCCTGATCTCCGCCGGGCTGCTGCAGGGACGGATTCTGACCGCTTATCCGCCGCTGCAGGATGATATCACGAATGCAGGAGCCGCTTTTCAGGATAAAGAAGTGGTGGTCGATCGCAATCTCATTACCTCCCGTACGCCGAAGGACGAGCCGGCATTTATCCGGGAGACCCTCAAGGCGCTGGAGAAAGTGCCGAGCGTCCGTTCCTGAACATCGTGCCGAAATCGATATGATGATATAAATCTTATACAATATAAGCACAAAACGCCTCTTCCAGCCGAGCCGGAATGAGGCGTTTCGTTTGTTGTATAAGGGAATGAGACCGCAGCGAATGCTTAGCTGCCAACAGGGGAAAATATAGTACCGTCCCACGGAAGGCCTTTTTCAAACCGCTTCTTGTCATGGTGACGCTGCAGTGCCAGCAGATCAAAATCATACATATCCCAAATCTTGCAGAAGGGGGCAGACGACTCCGTTCTCTCCAAGATGACATTCACCGCGCGGCGGGCCGCTTCATTAGCTCCTTCCATCGTGGCCAGATCCGTATTGGTTCTGACATAGTCCGAGGCAAGCAGAAGATTGGGAATACGGGTATACGCATTGGGGCGAAGCTCCCGGGTATACACCTTATTGACCAGCAGGGGCTCCAGATTGACTAAGGATCCTGCCGGATTAGGCATATGGATATCTTCATCGAGGAACCAGGAGTGGAGGTTGTCATCCCTTAGAACCTCCTGTCCGGCCGCATTCAGGCTCAGCTTCAACTGGTGCCATACTTCCTCCATGATTTCTTCCTTGGTGCAGTTCTTAGCCGGTTTGCCGTACAGCAGGCCGGGTGCTTCCCAATCGGAAACATCTACGGACAGCACGCCTCTAACCGTTCCGTCACCATATTGGCTCATCGGAAAGTCCGGCCAGAACTGGGCCTGTGAAACGGAAGTCAGCGCCCAAGGAGAATCCATATAAATCATGTGCCCGTGAATCATCGGGACGTCTTCTTTGAAGTAGAATTGAATGCCGTTCATCCATTCCACATCATCGGACAGCAGTTTGATGCCCGCCAGGGTAGGGTCGGCTTGCAGCATTTCGCCCGTAACCAGAGGCGCCATGACTTCTACCGGCAGGGCACAAATGTAGAAATCTCCGTGAACCTCTTTGGTGACGCCATCCTCTGTAATCGTAGCACCTGTGATGATGCCATCCGTACAAGAGATCGCTTCCACCTTGGCGTTGAGATGATAGTCAACTCCCAGATGTCGCAGGTAGGTCAGCCAGGGATGCAGCCAGACCTCATTCGTAGGCCCGTCAAGGAGCCTGTCCGCACTTCCGCCGGGGAGCACCATATCGAGCATAATCTGGGCCCCTACGGTTCCCACGGTGCACGTATTCGCTTCTCTAGCTTTGGCGGCAACGAGAATACGGGTCATGCCGGCAAAGACGCGCCGGAAATTCTCCGACTGCTCATCGGCGTTGATAAAGCTCCACCAAGGCGTATTCTGGTACTCTTCCTCACGCCGCTCGTCGCAGCTTGTCATCACCTGCCAAATCCGGCTCAGATAATGTTCCACCTCGGCTTCCGTCAGGCCCAGGTCGTTATCGAAGAGGGACTTGAACAGATCCTTCAGGTCGGAGAAGGAGCTCGGAAATTCGGTGAGAAACTCTACCGGAGGCCCATCCGTGCGGGCAAGCCCAAGGCGGGTGCCTTCCGTCAGATTATCGGCTACATGCCTGCCGTCTCCATAGGGAATTCGCTTCATCGTATCGATAATATGTTTATAGAAACGGGGGAAGAATCGGAATCCGTGTTCTCCCGGCAGGTCACTGCGGCCATCCTTGCCGCTTCCTGGAACCGGCATCGACCTTGCTTTGCCTCCGGGCAGGCGCTTCATCTCGTAAACGGAAACATCATAGCCCCGCTCTCCGAGTTCATGGGCCGCACTCATTCCGGCAACCCCGCCCCCAAGAATGATTACTTTGGTTTTCATTGGCCGACTCTCCCTTACATGGCACTTCTTTCATCTAGTATCAGTTATATCATAGAATAGGGGGCGAAGGAATCATATTTTTGACAAGATGTTCATAGGTCTAAAGTAGTGGTGTCGAGGAATATACTGAAGCTTGACAGAAGTTGGGCGGCAGAAAGGTGTTGTATACCCTATAGGGGTATGTTAAAATAAGAATAAAAGCAGGTAAGGGTGAAGCCAGATGGATATCGAAACGAAAGAGGAGCAAAGTACCTCTGCGGCACATGCGGATGACTGCTGTGGTGCGGGCGCAGAACGCCGGAGCCATCATTCGGCGAAAGTAAAGGATAACCTCGTGTCCCGTTTGAACCGGATCGAGGGTCAGATCCGCGGCGTCAAAGGCATGATTGAAAAGGACACGTACTGTGATGACGTGCTGAACCAGATTGCTGCGATCCAGTCGGCTTTGAATTCGGTAGGCAAAATTTTGCTTGAAGGGCATATGCGCAGCTGTGTGGTCGAGCGGATCGAGCAGGGAGATACCGAAGTCATTGATGAGCTCATGAAAACGATGGGCAAGCTTATAAAATAGGAAAACCGCGAGCGTAAGCGTAGGGGGGTCCGGGCTTTGAGGATGTCTAATCGGGCCGCGGCAGCCGGTGCCGTGCATCCCATCTGATCAAGAGCAGGGGTCCGACCCCCGAAGCTTGGCGGCGGAATGCGAAAGGTATAGTACACCCGGCGGCAGCAGTGGGCCGTGTGGTTCGCTCCCGCTACCACCTTGGCTTCAGGCTGAGGAGAGTGAGCTTCACGGGTGGATACTCGTTTGTCATCTTAGGAAGTACCCCCTCATCTTCTTTGGCGCCGGATGCGTTCCGGCGCTCTTTTTTGGTTTCTCCGGGGAATGGCGGCTTACCGGCTGTCTTCTTAACAAAATCTTCATGCAGAGTGAAATGTTCTGTAATACTCCGCTGGTATACTGGAAGGGAGATGTCCAAGCCCATGTTACAGGAGGAGAACCTGCGAATGCGATTGATCCCTTCCCGAAGCACCATGATCGGAACCCTGGCGCTGCTGATGGCGTCCCTGCCGGTCCTGCCGGCGGCTGCCGCCGAGTCCGGCACAGCCCCCGCATCCCCCTCTGCCGTGACGGCAGTAGCAAAGAAAAGCATTACCCTGCTGCATACGAACGATATCCATTCCCGCTTCGAAGCAAGCGATACGGGCATCGGTTATGCGGCGCTGGCCACCCTGGCCAGGCAGTATAAGGCGGAGAACCCGAATACGCTGCTGCTGGACGCCGGGGACACGTTTCACGGTCAAACCATAGCCAACCTGGTACGCGGAGAGAGTATCGTCAAGCTGATGAACACGATCGGCTACGATGCGATGACGGCGGGCAACCATGATTTTAACTATGGTTATCCGCGTCTTGTCGAACTGGCCGGCCAGGCGAAGTTCCCAGTCCTTTCTTCGAATACGAAGAAGGAGGACGGCTCCCGGATTCTGGAGTCGTATATCATCAAGGAAGTGGACGGGATCAAGCTGGGGATCTTCGGCCTCAGCACGCCGGAGACGGCATTCAAGACCCATCCGAACAATGTGAAGGGGCTGACCTTCCATGACCCTGCCCTGGAGGCCAAAGCCGTAGTCGGCGAGCTCAAAGGCAAGGTGGATGCGATCATTGCGCTGGCCCACCTGGGAGTGGACGAGTCCAGCACGGATACGAGCATCAAGGTGGCTCAGGCGGTGCCGGAGATCGATGTCATCATCGATGGGCACAGCCACACGGAGATGAAGGAAGGCACGCAGGTAGGCCCAGTGCTTATCGCCCAGACCGGTGAGTATCTCAAGAATATCGGCAGGGTGGACCTGACCTTCGAGAACGGGAAGCTGACGGGCAAGAAGGCGGGCCTGCTGACCAAAGCGAGCGTGAAGGAAGGCGGGACTGCCGAAGATCCTGCCATTGTCGAGCTGGTGAAGGGAATCAAACAAGAGCAGGAGGCCGTGCTCTCCCAGGAAGTGGGCAGCACGCAGATCAAGCTGGTCGGTGACCGCGAGGTCGTGCGCAAGGGCGAATCGAACCTTGGCAATCTCATCGCCGATGCGATGATCGCGGAGAGCGGTGCCGATGTGTCGCTCACCAACGGAGGCGGCATCCGCGCTTCCATCGAACCGGGGCCGATCACGAAGGGCGAAGTGGTGACGGTCCTGCCGTTCGGCAACTACATCCAGACGAAGAAGGTGAAGGGATCGGAGCTCCTGGCCGCTCTGGAGCACGGCGTATCGGGCTATCCCGAATCGTTCGCCCCGTTCCCGCATATCGGAGGCATGACGTTCACCTTCGACGCCTCGAAGCCGGCCGGCAGCCGGGTTGCTTCCGTGAACGTGAAGGGCGTGCCGCTGGTGCCGGAGCAGGAGTACGTGCTTGCTACCAATGATTTTATCGCGGCGGGCGGGGACAAGTACGACATGTTCAAGGACCAGCCGGTGCTCGGCGACTATGCCTCGCTGGAGGAAGCGCTAATATCGTACCTGCAGAAGCAGGGAGCGGTCAGCACCGTCGCGGCGGGACGCATTAACGTGACAGGCGCTGCACCCGTGGCTGTACCGGCTCCGGCTGCAGGAGCTCCCGCAGCTGCCCCGGCACCGACGGCTGCTGCCGGAGTGCATGTCGTGAAGCCGGGCGACTCCCTCTGGAAGATCGCCAAGCTGCACCGCACGACCTGGCAGAAGCTCCAGGAGCTGAATGCGCTGCGCAATCCGAATCTGATTTATCCGGGCCAGCAGATCGTTCTGCCGTAATCTGTTTAGCTCAATAAACCAAAACCAAAGTGCCGCTCCTGCGGTCTTTGGTTTTTTTTGCTTTAGGGCCTTTTTTGTGAACCGGAGGAGGGAACCTTTCTATGGAAAGGGCTGTCTATAAGAAGTATGGAGAGAGGAGGGGAACCCTTGGAGGAGTACCTGAGGCACGCCGCCGGTCTGGATGTGCTCGATTTTCGTGGGATCATGGATTTGCATGGGCAGGAGGTCTGGAACTACATTTATTTTTTGACGGGGAAGGCGGATGCGGCTGACGATCTGTCCCAGGAAACCTTCATCCGGGCCTATCGATATATAAGCACTTTCAGAGGGGAGTCCTCCCTGCGGACATGGCTGCTGAAGATTGCGAGGAATCTGGTGTACGATTACCGTAAAAAGAGTTGGTTTCGTCGCGTCCTCCTTATGGAGCGGGTGCTGGGGGACAGGAAGGGGCGATCGGCGGAGGAGGAGTATTTTTCGCTGCAGCTGACAGACGAAATCTGGACGGTGGTAGCCGGGCTGCCGCTGAAGATGCGCGAGGTGCTGCTCTTGGACGCGGTACACGAGCTCTCCCAGAAGGAGATCGCCGAGATGCTGAATATCTCGGTCGGTACAGTGAAATCCCGGATTCACCGGGCAAGGGCTAAACTATCGGAGCAGCTGCAGAAGGAGGGTATCCCTTATGAATGAACGGCCTTCTTGGTACAGCCGGCTAAGGAGGGAACCGCTGACCGAGCGGACCTTCACGAAGGACCTGCGGAACAAGATTGAACGGGAGATTGCTTCCCGGGAGCTGGGAAGAGGAAGCCGATTTGGCAGGGGGACCCGTAGAATGTGGGCTGCAGGTTTGATCGGGGCCGTACTGCTCCTGGGCGGGTATGGCACCGTACAGCTCGAACGGGAGCGAATGGCCGGCGAAGGGGGCGGATCGGACTTCGTCATCGCCAAAGGGTGGATACAGGACGGAGGACAGCTGCCTGCTCCCACAGGTACTCTCGGTGGGATCGTGAAGAAGCAGGGGCCGGATGTACCGGTATTCGAGCGGATGCTGAATACAATGGATTATTTTACGACCGTGCAGGGGGCTTATCACGTATCGGAAGATAGGGGGAAGAACGAGTATGTCGTGGAGTTCACAGTGGATGAAGGGGAAGTGCCGGGCTCTTCGCACAAGAGGCTGGATGGGAAAACCGGACAGGTTTACTCAATAACCAATTTTGACGGTAAGGTAATGCTTCACATGTATTTGGAAGAGAAGCGTAAAGGAAAACCGTTCTATTGGATTGATGACAGGCTGAATAAAAGAACTGGAGAGCCTCCTGCAGGGCCGCGTTTTTACAAGGACAGCCAAGGAATGAACAATTGGTCGGCAAGGGGTGGAAAAGCCTGGGCGGACGGCTTGGATTTAGTCTATCCTTCTTACTTCGCCTTCTGGACAGTCGACGAGGCTACGATGCAGCCCATCTTTGAGATCACGGGAACGGAGCCGTTTCTGGACCGCGAGGCGACGATCATGGAAGGGAAGCTGGACGCCTATATGGGGGAGAAGCAGGGGGCTGAGCGCTATAAGTACTGGGTTGACTCGGAGACGGGGGTGATTCTGAAGCTGCTGCTGACGGACCGGGCCGGCGAGCCTGTTACAGTCATGGAGATGACGGAGATCCGGTTCGACGAACCGGTCGACAGGGAGGTCTTTTCGACAAAGCCTCAAGAGGGGTGGACGGAGCGCAAACGGGAGTTCAGGAATCCGGAGATAGAAAAATAAAATAAGACCCGCTTACCGGCCGAAGCCGGCGGAGCGGGTTCTTTTTTGCGTCAAGCCTCTTTGCCTGGCTGCCCTGGTGAGGGCGGTCCGGCGGGCTGCTCGTCTTTGCGGCGCCCCCGTTGAAGAGCGTCTCGGTCAGCATCCGCAGCTTATCCATGAGCTTGCCGTAACCGAAGCCGACCAGGAATGCGATGCCGATCCGCGCTTCCATCGTCTCTCCCGTGGTGAGCAGCAGAATCCCGCTGTTGAACAGGATGATCGTCATGACCGCCGCCACCGCACAATTGATCGGCCGCAGCAGATACCATACGATCCAGCGCTCGTTCAGGTTGTCGTAGTACTCATGCAGCAGCCGCAGGGCGTACAGTGTGCCGCCAATCGCGCCGGCCAGCGCATAGTAGACGTACTCTTCGATTACCGGGAACTCACCGCCCATAAGGCGGGCAACGGCTCCGCTATAGACGGATACGGCAGTAATGAAGCTGCCTGCGAACCAGGCCAGCAAATAGCCCAGAAGAGCGATCCGATACCAAAAGATGGTTGGCTTCATGCTGCGCTCGCCTCCTCCGCTTATGCCTATATAGACAGGATATGCACGGCCGGAGGGGATGTGAACGCCATCTGCGGAAGGGGCGCAGAGGGGCGGCTTAGCCGAACCAGGCCAGCGCGAGCCGGCGGACCCCCTCTTCGATCTGCCCGGGGGTAAGGCTCCCGAAGCCAAGAAGGAAGCCCGCCGATTCAGATTCGGCTTCAGTGGAGAAGTTCCCGCAGGGGTGCTCCGCTTGGACGCCCTCGAGCTGAAAGGACGACACGGCCCGCACATCGACACCGAGCGCAGCGGCACGCTGCCGCAGATATTCCTCCAGCAGCGGAGTGTCGAGGCGCAGAAGCACGTGCAGCCCGGAGGCGGTGCCGGACACGCGGCTGCATCCTCCCATGTGCCGGGCGATGGCTTCCAGCAGCACGGCGCGCTTGTGCCGGTAGAGCTGCTTCATCCGGCGGACGTGCCGCTCAAATCCGCCCCGCTCCATAAACAGCTCCATCGTCTTCTGGGTCAGCCGGGAGGCGCTGGACTCGTACCAGGGGAGCTCCCGGTGGAAGCGTTCGAGCAGCTCCGGCGGCAGGATGCAGTAGCTGAGGCGGAAGGCGGGGGAGAGGGATCTCGAGAAGGTGCCGAGATATACGACCCGGCCCGTGCTGTCCATCCCCTGCAGCGCGGGCACCGGGCGGCCCTCGAAACGGAAATCGGAGTCATAGTCGTCTTCAATGAGGTAACCGCCGCTTGCCTCCGCCCACTGCAGCAGCTTCAGCCGTTTGGCCGCGGGCAGGACCATCCCGTAAGGGAATTGGTGGGACGGCGTGACATAGGCGGCCCGGTGCTTCGCCGGGTCCAGCCTGTCGGCCGGAAAGCCGTCCTCTTCAAGAGGAAGGCCATGCAGGCCGATGCCCTGCTGCCGCAGAAGTGCCGCAATGCGCGGATCCATGGCTCCTTCCACAGCCCACTCCCGGTGCGTCCCACGGAGCAGTGATGCGATCAGCAGCATGGACTGCTGCGTACCGGAGGTGAGTATGAGCTGCTCGGACGTGCAGCGGACGCCGCGGGTCTGCCGCAGGTAGGCGGCGGTGAGCTCCCGGAGCTTCGGCTCTCCGCGGCGGTCGCCGTAACCGAGCAGCCCCAGATTCGCCGGCTGCAGCACCTCCATAGTGAGCTTGCGCCAGAGGGGAAACGGAAAACTGGCGGTATCGGTGCCGTCCATATCGAAGCGGATACGGTCCGGTGCGGGGGTGCCTCTATGCATCAGGCCGGCCGCATTCGATAGGGAGGCCGCCTGTCCGGGACGCTCCAGTCCGGGGGCCTCACTCGAAGCGTGCGGCGGCTGAACGGTGAGCTCCGTCACAGAAGAGTCCGTGGGTGCAGGGGGGGCCTCTCTCACGATATCTTCAAGGAGCTCCATGTCGGCGGCATAGTAGCCGCTTTTGGGCCGGGAGGCGATATAGCCTTCCGCAGCCAGCTGATCGTAAGCCGCTTCAACCGGATTGCGCGAGATGCCCAGGTGCTGTGCCAGCTGGCGGATGGAAGGCAGGCGTCCCCCGGGAGCAATCCGGCCGCCGAGCAGCTCCTCCTTGAGAGTACGGTATACCTGTGCGTGAAGCGGCTCACTGGGATAAGCCGCCGAGATCGGGGGGATCAGCAGGGGAAACCCTCCTTTGTATCTGTAGGATAGCGCCCAGGCCTTGGCCGCTTGGATAGCCAGACACGTGCGGTGTCTCATCTGTCATGAAAAGTGATAGCATTTTGTACATTGGATTATGACAGTAAGGCCGTATAATGCTAATTATCGTAAGAACGGATGGGAAAGTAAAGCTGCGGCGGTCCATCCGGCAGTGCAGCGGTTATGCCAACTCAAAGGAAAGAGGAGAGAGCCATGAGACAAGAGAAAGCTCTGCAAAGGAACGAACGGAGAGTTCAGCCGCGGGACGTGCTGGGGCGGATGACCCCTTATTCCCCCGGCAAGCCGATCTGGGAGGTGCAGGAGGAGCTGGGGCTGGAGGACGTGGTGAAGCTGGCTTCCAACGAGAATCCGCTGGGGCCATCGCCCCGGGCGGTGGAGGCGGCAGCGGCCATGCTTCCGGAGCTGCACCGCTATCCGGACGCGGGAGCGGTGCGGCTGCGGCAGGCGATTGCCCTGCATAAGGGGCTGTCCGAGGAGGAGCTTATCATAACCAACGGGGGAGACGAGCTCATTACGCTGATTGCCGAAGCGTACCTGGATCCGGGCGATGAGGTGATTACTCCGGCGCCGACCTTCAGCGAGTATGCCTTCGGCACGCTGCTGATGAACGCCGAGGTGGTACGCGTACCGCTTGGGGAAGGCTTCCGCTGCAGCGCGGATGCCCTCCTGGCTGCCGTCACCGGACGGACCAAGCTCATCTGGCTCTGCTCGCCCAATAATCCGACGGGGACGTATCTGCCGGCCGGCGAGCTGCGACGGCTGCTCGATTCGCTGCCGCAGGGCGTGCTCGTCGTCTACGATGCCGCGTATAGTCACTACGTCACCGCAGACGACTATACGGACGGACTGGAGCTGGTGCGGGAGGGATACCCGCTCGTCGTGCTGCAGACGTTCTCGAAGATCTACGGGCTGGCGGGGCTGCGGGTCGGCTTCGGCGCCGCGCCGCGCGAGGTGGTCCGGACGCTGCTCCAGGTGAAGGAGCCGTTCAACGTCAACGCGCTGGCTCAGGCGGCCGCCGCCGCCGCACTGGCCGATCAGGGGCATGTGGAGGCATCCCGGGAGCTGAACGGGCAGGGCCGGCAGAAGCTCTACGCCGCCTGCCGGGAGCTCGGGCTGGAGTGCACCGAGAGCATGGCCAACTTCGTGCTCGTCCGGCTCGGACCGGGGGCGGAGCAGGCCTGCGGACGGCTGCTGGCGCAGGGGATTATTCTGCGTTACGGCGGCTCGTGGGGGCTGACCGAGCATGTCCGGATCTCGATCGGGACGGCGGAGGAAATGGACCGCCTGATCGCGGCTCTACGGGAGCTCTGGAAGAAGAACGGAGGTCCAGCATAGACGGGCCCATCAGGTCAAGATCAGCCTCATTACCAAAAAGCACCCGCCTGTTTCGGCGGATGCTTCAAGATTGCAATAGTCCCGCCGTGTCCTGAAAGAGGCCGGCGGGGAAAGAGAATGGCCGTGAGCGCAGATTACTGTGCGGCGGCCGTTTTCTTTTGGCGGGAATAGCACTTGCGGCAGACGGGGATATAGCTCTCGTTGCCCCCGATCTGGATCTGTTCGCCCGTGAAGACGGGAACGCCGTCCTTGCAGCGCATGTTCATCGTCGCCTTGCGGTCGCAGTACCAGCATACCGTCTTGATCTCTTCGATCTTGTCGGCCAGGGCGAACAGATGCATGCTGCCTTCGAACAGCTGGCCGAGGAAGTCGCCCCGGAGGCCGTAGGTGATGACCGGGATGCCGAGCGTATCGGTGATCTCGGTCAGCTGCTCGACCTGCGCCTTCGTCAGGAACTGCGCTTCGTCGATTAGGATGCAGTTCGGGCGCTCCTGCGCCGCCATCGCCACCATATCGAGATGCTCGTCGATGATGATGCCGTCCTTGCGCATGCCGATTCGCGAAGCGACGACGCCCACGCCTTCCCGGTCGTCGACGGCCGGAGTGAAGAGCAGCACTTTTTTGCCCTGCTCCTCATAGTTATGGGCCACGCGGAGCACTTCGATGGATTTACCGCTGTTCATCGTACCATATCGGAAATAGAGTTGGGCCACTGGGATGCTCGTCCTCTCTACAGGAAATCAGAAGACCATCATAGCATACTGCGGCCGGGATGGTATACCCCCGGGGGACGAGCGGGCCTGCCTATTTCAGCCAATAAGACGCCCGGCGCGGAGAGGAAGCGGTACGGGCCAAGGCATCAGGAATCCGCTGCGTCGGAAGCGGGATCGGTACGTTCGGAGGCCTGGGGCAGCACCACGGTTACGGTGGTCCCGCCGCCTTCCCTGCTGTCTACGGACAGGCGCCCCCCGTGCTCCGCGACGATCTTCTGGGAGACCATGAGGCCGAGCCCCGAGCCTTTTTCCTTGGTGGTGAAAAACGGTTCCCCAAGCCGCTTCAGAAGCTCCGCAGGGATACCGGGACCATTATCCTCTAATGTCACGCAGACCCCGTCTTCTTCTGAAGCCGAGGCGGCCAATTCCAGCCGGCCGCCCCGTGGCATCGCTTCCAGCGCATTTTTCATGAGGTTGATGAAGACTTGCTTGAGGTGGTTTTCTTCACAGTAGACGGGCGGAAGTCCGGAAGGGATGCTGGCGAGCAGCTCCACATTCTGCAGATTGGCTTGAGGTTCGAGCAGGGAGATGACATGGGTCAGGATGGGTTCCAGGGGTTTGGTCCGGTACGTGACAGCCTGCGGACGGGCCAGCAGCAGAAGCTCGCTGATGATCTGTTCGATGCGGTCGAGCTCGGACATCATGATGTCGAGGTATTGTTCCTTGTACTGCGCTCCGGCCTTCATGAACTGGGTGAAGCCTTTGAGCGAGGTCAGGGGATTGCGGATCTCATGGGCCACGCCGGCGGCGAGCTGCCCGGCGACGGCCAGCTTCTCGGAGCTGCGCAGCAGCTCTTCGGTTCGCTTGTGCTCCGAGATGTCCCGGCCGATGATGCAGATGCCGGGGATGTGATGGTCGGCCCCGACGATCGGCGAGATCGTCAGGCTCATATCGAGGAGGAGGCCGTCCTTGCGCCGGCGCACCGTCTCAAAACCCGAGATCTGCTTGCCCTGGAAGGCCTGCCGGAACAGCAGCTCGGATTCGATCCAGAGCTCATCGGGAATGTTCGGCGGCCGGCGGCCGATGAGCTCCTCCTCCGAGTAGCCGAAGGTGTCGAGGAACGCCTGGTTGACGCGCAGCAGCCGGAAGCTGCTGTCGAGGATGACGATGTTATCCGCCGCATGCTCGATCATCGAATCCAGCTGCTGCTTCGTCGCCCGAAGCTTCTCCTCCTGTGCCTTGTGCCGCGTTACGTCGCGGACGAAGACAGACAGCCCGGGCTTGCAGGGGCGGCAGTGGAGCTCGAGCCACCGCTGCTCCGAGGGAAAATGCTCCTGCAGGGAGAGGGGGACGCCTTCTTCGAGCCCGCGCTGAAAGCTGCGGTAGAAGACTGGTCCGTACCATTCGGGCATGAGCACCCGGCAGCTGCGCCCGAGAAGATCGGTGCGGCTGCGGCCCAGCAGTTCCTCTGCACTTCGGTTCATGTAAAGAAACTCGCCTTCCCGCCCCAGCATGAGATAAGCATCGGTCATTGTCTCGAGCAGGGAGTGCAGGTGGAGCAGGGAGTCCTGCAGCGCGGATTCCGCCCGGAGGCGGCCGCTCAAATCCTGAACCTGCATATAGATATACCGGGGGGCGTCCGTGTCCTCCCCGACCGCGAAGGCGCTTACGAACATCGGCAGAGGTTCGCCGCTGCGGTGCATGAGCCTCATCTCGGCGCTATACCGGGTGCTCTGCCCTGCGGCCAGCCGGCTGAGATGATGCATGTGCAGCAGCAGATCTCCGGGATGAACGAGCTCCTGCAGGCTCGAATTCCGCAGGGAGCCGGGTTCATAGCCGAGCAGGCGGGAGAGGGATTCGCTGCTCTTCACCAGACGCCCGTCCGCCGCCGCGAGCAGCGTGCCGACATCCGAGAGGGAGAAGGGCTTCAGTGCCAGTTCAGGCAGCAGCCGCTGAAGGTCTGTGCGGCCGTCCCGGAGGTCGTGCTCCAAAGCAGGCCTATAGGGGTGTTGATCTTGCATGGGAAGCTTCCTCCGCTTCATGAATGATGCATCTGCTAAGCATTCGTCAAATGTCTACATTTCCCTTTTTGTTCTGCAGTATCTCCTCAAAAATGAGTCGAAATCTCTAGTTTTTTATAAATTGCCGAGCTTGGCATGGGATGTTAAGATTATTCATACGATCTAGGGTTGTTCATAGAATGTTCACAGCTAGGGCAGGCGGGCAGGAGCGTTCCTTTTTCTTTGCAAAGACCACTTTATTTCTGTAAAGCATTACACCGATGACGCATTCCCTTTGTTCCTTTTTTCAGAGATGGCATTCCACCAGTGGCGACAGACCAGGAGTTGTAATCCATTCCGAAAATGAGAGGTTGCGCGAGTGATGAACAGAAATGGACTTCCAGCCAAACAAGGCCTGTACGACCCGAGCTTCGAACACGATGCCTGCGGCATCGGATTCGTCGCCCATATGAAAGGTGCCCCTTCCCACGCGATGGTGGAGGCGGCTCTTCGGATCCTCTGCAACCTCGACCACCGCGGGGGTCAAGGCAGCGAGAGCAATACGGGAGACGGCGCGGGGATTCTGCTCCAGCTCCCGCACAAGTTCCTGCAGCGCGTCTGCTCGGAAGAGGGGATCCGGCTGCCGGCACCCGGCCGTTACGGCGTCGGGATGCTCTTCCTGCCGCAGCAGGCGGAAGCGCGCATCGCCGCCGAGTTATGGATTGAAGATCAAGTAAGGCGAACAGGCCAGAGCTTCCTCGGCTGGCGCACCGTGCCGACGGACCATGCGCTGCTCGGAGAGGCGGCGAGATCGGCGGAGCCCTGTATCCGGCAGTTCTTCGTCGGCGCCTCGGCGGATGCGGAGGATTACCTGATCTTCGAGCGGAAGCTGTACGTGATCCGCAAGCGTTCGGAGAAGGGGCCGCCCTCTCTCGGGAAAGGGGGCGTCTACTTCGCAAGTCTCTCCTCCCGCACGATCGTCTACAAGGGTATGCTGACGCCGGCTCAGGTCGACCGGTATTATACGGATCTGCAGGATCCGGATTTTGAGACGGCGCTGGCGCTGGTTCACTCCAGGTTCAGCACCAATACGTTCCCCAGCTGGGAGCGGGCCCATCCCTACCGCTATTTGATCCACAACGGCGAGATCAATACGCTGCGGGGCAATGTGAACTGGATGCATGCCCGCGAGGCGGCCTGCCGGACCGAGCTTTTCGGCAGCGATTATGAGGCGATCCTTCCGCTGATCGACACGGACGGGTCGGACTCCCAGATGTTCGACAACTGCCTGGAGTTCCTGATGCTCTCCGGCCGGTCGCTGCCGCATGCGGCCATGATGATGATCCCCGAGCCGTGGGCCAAGCACGAGTCGATGGACGATGCGCGCCGGGCGTTCTACGAGTATCATTCCTGTCTTATGGAGCCCTGGGACGGTCCGGCGGCGATCGCGTTCACGGACGGTGTCTCGATCGGTGCGGTTCTCGACCGCAACGGCCTGCGCCCCGCACGCTACTATGTCACCACGGACGATTGGATCGTGCTCGCTTCGGAAGCGGGCGTGCTGCCGATTCCGCCGGAGCGCATTGCGGCGAAGCAGCGGCTTCAGCCGGGCCGGATGCTGCTCGTCGATACGGCAGAGGGCCGGATTATCGCGGATGAGGAGCTGAAGTCCGCCGTGGCGGCCCAGCATCCGTACCGCGAATGGCTGCAGGAGCATCTCGTATCGCTGTCCGAGCTGCCGGAGGCTCCGCTGCCGCCCGAGCCGGATCCCGGTACCCTGCTGCAGCGCCAGCAGGCGTTCGGCTACACGTTCGAGAACCTGCGCCGTGTGCTGGAGCCGATGGCGCGGACGGGCGTCGATCCCGTAGGCTCGATGGGCTTCGATGCCCCGCTGGCGGTGCTATCGGACCGTCCCCAGCTGCTCTACAGCTACTTCAAGCAGCTGTTCGCCCAGGTGACGAACCCGCCGATCGACGCCAACTTCGAGGAGATCATCACGGCCCAGGTGACGACGATCGGACCCGAGGGCAGCCTGATCGACCCGAAGCCCGAGAGCTGCCGGCAGATCCGGATCGAGACGCCGATCCTGACGAACGCGGAGCTCGCGAAGCTCCGGCATGTCCGGCGCGAAGGCTTCCGTACCGTGACGCTGCCGATGCTCTTCCCGGCGGGGGAGGGGGCGGCCGGCCTGGAGCGGTCGCTCGGGGCGCTTTTCACAGCGGCGGATACGGCGGTCGGGGAGGGGGCAAGCCTGCTCATTCTCTCCGACCGCGGCGCTGACGAAGAGCAGGCGGCTATCCCTGCGCTGCTCGCCGTATCGGGGCTGCACCATCACCTGATCCGGCAGGGGACCCGTACGCGGGTGGCGCTGCTCGTGGAGTCGGGGGAACCGCGCGAGGTGCACCACTTCGCCCTGCTGCTCGGCTACGGGGCGGGAGGGATCAACCCGTACCTGGCGCTCGAAACGATAGAAGGTCAGATCCGCCGGGGGGCGCTGAAAGATCTAACGCCGGAGAAGGCGGAGGCGAGCTATATCAAGGCGGCGACGAAGGGCGTCGTGAAGGTGCTGGCGAAAATGGGCATCTCCACGATCCAGTCTTACCGGGGCGCCCAGATCTTCGAGGCGGTTGGGCTGAGCAGCGAGCTGGTCGAGAAGTATTTTACCTGGACGTATACCCCAATCGGCGGCATCGGGCTGCAGGAGATTGCCGAGGAAGCGCTGATGCGGCACCGCCGGGCTTACTCTGAGCAGGAAGGCCGCGACGGGGTGCTGGATCCGGGAGGCGAGCTGCAGTGGCGCCGCAGCGGGGAGGAGCATATCTACAACCCGGAGACGATCCATGCGCTGCAGAAGGCGGTGCGGACCGGGGATTACCGTGCCTATAAATCGTTCACCGGGCTGATCCACCAGGAGAACGAGCGCTACCTGACGCTGCGCTCCCTTCTCGCGTTCCGCTCGGATCGCACGCCGGTCCCGCTGGAGGAAGTGGAGCCGGCCGAATCTCTGTTCCGCCGCTTCAAGACCGGCGCGATGTCGTACGGCTCGATCTCCAAAGAGGCCCATGAGACGCTGGCTGTGGCGATGAACCGGATCGGCGGCAAGAGCAATACGGGCGAGGGGGGCGAGCATCCGGAGCGCTTCACGCCTGATCCGAACGGGGATCTGCGACGCAGTGCGATCAAGCAGGTGGCCTCCGGCCGCTTCGGGGTGACAAGCGCCTATCTCGTGAACGCCGACGAGATCCAGATCAAGATGGCGCAGGGGGCCAAACCGGGTGAAGGCGGCCAGCTCCCGGGCTCCAAGGTCTACCCGTGGGTGGCGGAGGTGCGCGGCGTGACGCCCGGCGTCGGCCTCATCTCTCCGCCGCCGCACCACGACATCTATTCGATCGAGGATCTCGCTGAGCTCATCCACGATCTCAAGAATGCGAATCCGCGCGCCCGCATCTCCGTGAAGCTGGTTTCGGAAGTCGGCGTCGGCACGATTGCGGCCGGCGTTGCCAAGGGCAAGGCGGATGTCGTGCTCATCAGCGGCTACGACGGAGGCACGGGGGCTTCGCCGCAGACATCCATCCGCCATGCGGGGCTCCCGTGGGAGCTGGGGCTCGCCGAGACGCACCAGACGCTCGTGCTGAACAACCTGCGCAGCCGCATCCGGGTGGAGACGGACGGCAAGCTGATGACCGGGCGCGACGTGGTGATCGCCGCCTTGCTCGGGGCCGAGGAGTTCGGCTTCGCTACGACCCCGCTCATTGCACTCGGCTGCATCATGATGCGCGTGTGTCATCTCGATACGTGCCCGGTCGGCGTAGCGACGCAGAACCCGGAGCTGCGGGCGAAGTTCACCGGCGAGCCGGAGCATGCCGTGAACTTTATGCGCTTCGTCGCGGAGGATACCCGCGAGCTCATGGCCGAGCTCGGCTTCCGCACGGTGGAGGAGATGATCGGGCACACCGAGGTGCTCGAAACGAAGCGCGCGGTGGCGCACTGGAAGGCCAAGGGGAGTCGACCTCTCGCCGCTGCTGCATCAGCCGGAGGCGGGGCCTGGGGTGGGGCGCTTCTGCAGCGAGGCGCAGGACCACGGGCTCGACCGGTCGCTGGACCGTACGGAGCTGCTGGAGCTCTGTGCGCCGGCCCTCGAACGCAGGGAGCGGGTGCACGCGATCGTGCCGATCTCCAACGTGAACCGTGTGGTCGGCACGATCGTCGGCAGCGAAGTGACCCGGCTGCATGGCGGCGAAGGGCTGCCGCACGATACGATCCGGCTGCATTTTAACGGATCGGCCGGTCAGAGCTTCGGGGCCTTCGTTCCGCGGGGCATGACGCTGTCGCTTGCGGGCGACGCCAACGATTACTTCGGCAAGGGGCTCTCCGGCGGGAGGCTGTCCGTCTTCCCTCCGGAGCAGGCGGCCTACACGGCGGAAGAGAACATTATCATCGGCAACGTCGCCCTCTACGGGGCGACCGACGGGGAGGCCTATATCCGGGGCATCGCCGGGGAGCGGTTCGCCGTGCGCAATTCGGGCGCCCGGGCCGTCGTGGAGGGCGTCGGCGACCACGGCTGCGAGTATATGACCGGCGGCCGTGTGGTGGTGCTGGGGCCTACCGGCCGCAACTTTGCGGCGGGGATGTCCGGAGGCATCGCTTACGTGCTCGACGAGCAGGGATCCTTCGCCGGCCGGTGCAACAAGGATATGGTGCTGCTCGAGAGCGTGGAGGAGATCTACGAAGCCGAGGAGCTCAAGAACCTGATCCAGCACCATGCGACGTACACGGACAGTGCGGTGGCCCACCGGGTGCTGCAGCACTGGGAGGAGCTCTTGTGGAATTTCGTTAAGGTCATTCCGAAGGACTACAAGCGGATGTTCGAGGCGATCGAGCGCGTGAAGCGTTCGGGGCTTTCGCAGCAGCGGGCGCTGCTCGTGGCTTTTGAAGAGAATATGAAGGATGTCTCCCGCGTGGGCGGCAACTAAGGAGGCGTAGCGATGGGTAAACCGACCGGGTTTATGGACTATGAGCGCGAGGTGCCGATCGAGCATGCTCCTCTGCTGCGGATCGCCCACTGGCAGGAGTTCGGCATCGCGATGCCGGAGATCAAGCTGCAGCAGCAGGGAGCCCGTTGCATGGACTGCGGCATCCCGTTCTGCCACACCGGCACCATCCTCAGCGGCATGGCGGCCGGCTGCCCCGTGCAGAATCTTATCCCCGAGTGGAATGACCTCATCTACCGGGGGCAGTGGCGGGAGGCGCTGGAGCGGCTGCACAAGACGAACAACTTCCCGGAATTCACCGGGCGCGTCTGTCCGGCGCCCTGTGAGGGCTCCTGTACCGTGGGCCTGCACGGCAAGCCCGTGACGATCAAGAACATCGAGAAGACGATCATCGACAAAGGCTTCGCCGAGGGCTGGGTCGTGCCGCAGCCGCCCGCCCGGCGGACGGGGAAGACGGTGGCCGTGGTCGGTTCCGGACCATCAGGCCTCGCCTGTGCGGCCCAGCTCAACAAGGCGGGCCACCTGGTGACGGTCTATGAGCGGGCGGATCGGGCCGGCGGCCTGCTCATGTACGGCATCCCGAACATGAAGCTGGACAAAAAGGTGGTTCAGCGCCGGATCGACCTGCTGGCTGCCGAAGGTGTCGTCTTCATCACCGGGACGGAGATCGGACGCGATATTCCGGCTTCGCAGCTTCGCAAGGACTACGATGCCGTGGTGCTCTGCGGCGGGGCCACACAGGGGAGGGATTTGCGCATAGAAGGGCGGGAGCTCGGGGGAATCCACCTCGCGATGGAGTTCCTCTCGCGCAACACGAAGAGCCTGCTCGATTCCGAGCATAAGGATGGAGCTTACTTGTCCGCCGAGGGCAAGGACGTGGTCGTGATCGGCGGCGGGGACACGGGCACGGACTGTGTCGGCACAGCGATCCGCCACAAGTGCCGCAGCGTGACGCAGTTCGAGATTCTGCCGCGTCCGCCGGAGACCCGGCAGGCGAACAATCCGTGGCCCGAGTGGCCGAAGGTGCTCAAGACCGACTACGGCCAGGAAGAGGCGGCGGCCCTGCAGGGAGGCGACCCGAGACGCTACCTCATCAACACGAAGCGGTTCACGGGGGATGATGCCGGACAGGTGGAGGCCCTGCACACGGTGCTCGTCGATTGGCAGCAAGATGAGGCCGGCCGCTTCGTCCCGGTCGAGGTGCCGGGCAGCGAGCAGGTGGTTCCGGCGCAGCTCGTGCTGCTGGCGATGGGCTTCACCGGCCCGGAGAGCCCGGTGCTCGAGCAGCTCGGCGTGGAGCGCGACGAGCGCTCGAACGCCAGGGCGGCCTACGGGCGCTATGCAACCAGCGCCGAAGGCGTCTTTGCCGCAGGTGACATGCGGCGGGGCCAGAGCCTGGTCGTGTGGGCGATTCAGGAGGGGCGCGAGGCGGCCCGGGAGGTCGACCGGTACCTGATGGGGGCTACGAACCTGCCCTAAGCGAAAGTGGAATTGGATGTTGGTGGGAGCGGTGGAGGTACAGCGCTGCCCCAACTGTACAGGGGCACCCCCGACTTGAGGGCTGGGGAGTGCCCCTTTTCCTCATTTTGGTGAAACTTTGTGGAGCGGGGCGTCGTCCTGTTGTATAATCGCGGTACGGTATGCAGGACGGAGGAGGCGGCAGGATGCGCAGGGATCCCAAAGAGCTGTTGACGGCGGAAGAGTGGAAGGCGCTGCTGGAGCAGTCGGAGGAATGGCCCGAGGAGTGGATGGACCGCGGAGCGGAGCAGGAGCTCGCAGCGCTGCGAAGAGAGGTGGACGAGCTGCGGACGGCCGTACTGGCCCTGAATGACCGGCTGTACCGGCTGGAGGGCAGGAAGGACGGATCTCCGCAGGAGGCCCCGGTGACGGACCCGGCTTCGGTCGGGGGCCCAAAGCGGACGGAACCGGTGGGGGGCGGTCTGGCGAACGCGGGTGGCGAAGAGGAGGCCCCTCAGGCTGCGGTGCGGCAGACCCAGGTGAAGACCGGTACGGCATTCCCGACGGCTTCGGTTCGGACCGGAGCACCGGCTGAAGCATCTGATGATGGCGTCAGAGCAGCAGTGGAGGCGTTCGAAGAGGCGGAGAAAGCGGAACATAAGGCGGTCGAAGCCGCAGAGGAAGCGGCGGTGAAAGCGGTGATGAAAGCGGGCTCGGAAGGGGAGTCTGCCATCAGCACACTGGAGGCGTCCGAAGCGGGCTCTGCGGAGGAACAGCCCCTTGTCCCGCAGCCGGAAGCTTGGCCATCCCAAGGACAGGAGGCGCTGTCTGCGAAAACCGCCGGCCGGCTGGAGAGCGCGGCATCGGCGGAGCCCGGGCCGCCCGCTTCCGAGCCGAAGCGGACGCTGTCCCCGGACCTCGGCGGCGAGCCGGTGATGCTCTCCCGCGTGCAGAAGTACGCCAAGAAAAAGAAGCGTGCCGCCGAGCGGTCAGGACGATGGTTCTCCTGAGGCCCCCGAAAGCGCGCTGCATCGTTCCATCGCATGCAGGACCGAGAGGTCTCCATGCGGATCAAGGCCCTGCGGACAGCTTCCGCAGGGCCTCTTTGTTGTGCCGAAATAATCGCGGCAAGAGAGGATCAGTAACGGCTGTCTTTCGGCCGTCCCAATCAGAAGGTCGGCTGAGCAAGTCTCTCCGTGCGGGATCGGCGGGATGCAGCGCCCTGCCCAAACGGCTGGGGTTCACTTCCGTCGGCGCCGGCACCGGACAGGCCATACCTTGCGCGAGCGGTAGGGCACCGACTTCATCGTGACGCTTCCGCGGGCAAAGCGGACCGACTTCAGAATCCGCGGCACATCGCTGTTGACCATGCGCTTCAGCAGCGAGATGGCGCTGCCGTATTTCTTGTAGTTGTAATCGTCCGTCTTCGGGTCGTAGAACGCGTGGGGCAGCTCCCCCGGCGTCAGGGCGGCGAAGATCCGGCCGTCATGCTCCGCTACGAAGATCAGCGGGGATTCGTCATACCCCCGCGCTTTCCACTGTCTGCGGGTCATCCGGTACACGAGCAGGGTGAAGATGTCGTCGTAGATTTTGCCTTTGTATTTGAACTGGAAATGGGCTTCGTACTCGGTCTCCCGGTCGCGCTTCGAACGGCTGACGACACAAAAGCTGCGCCACCATGCGGGTAGTCTCAGCGTAAACCCGTATCGGCTGCTGCGGTAAACCAGCTCCCTAGGTTTTCTCATTCGCTCCGGTCTCCTCCCTCGGGCCTCTTGCTCCTACTATATTCACGTGGGAAATCATTTATGGCTTAAATTCCCAAGGGGAGCTGAGGCGGCCGGGACGTTCCGGGCTGCGGGATTACCGGGTTTGAAACCAAATGTCCTTAAAACTCACCCATTCGAGCGAATCCAGCGAGATGCCCCGGACGGAAGCATGGTAGACGGTTTTGAGCCGTTTGAAATACAGGATGTGAAGCAGCCGCCGGCTCCGGAGCTCCTCTTCCGTGCCCAGCAGGAGCTGTTCCCGCCGCAGGGCTTCCGTCTCCCCGAGCAGCGTACTGATCTTGGCGGCGACAGCCTCTTTGGCCGAGGGCTCGAGATGGCGCTGCATGCTCTTGTAAAGATCGACCAGGCGAAGCTCGGCATCGTTATCCAGCACCATGGAGAACAGCAGCAGATCAGCCTGCAGGCGCTGCTCGCTTTTGAACGCTTCGGCACCGAGCAGCTTGACTTCCACGGCCCATCCGGTCTCCTGCAGCAGGGCCTGGACAAGCTTCGCATCCCGCTCGTACTGGGGAATCGTGCAGAGGACAAGCCGCTCGCCGGCATAGCCTGCCCGCCTCAGCGCTTCAAGGCACGCTTCGGGCGGCTGCACTTCATCCTGTGTCTGCTGCGGGGGGAGCTCCGCATCGCCGCGGACCAGGCTGGCAGCCGCATAGGTGGCGTCGCCGCCGACGCGCTCCAGCACCTTGGCCGGATGGAGCGCCGTACAGAGCGCTTCGCGGAGAACGGGAGAGGCCAGCGGCCCCTGCTTGCGCAGGTTGAAGGTGAGGAAGCGGCAGGTGGCGCCCTGCTGCTGTACCTGATGCCAAGAGCCGGCATCGTCCTCCACCGGGAGCAGGTAGTTGTGCAGGAGCTGAAAGCTGCCCAGGGTGCGGGTGCGCTCCTGCTCCTGCAGCCCGGGGGCATGCCAGAGCTCGACCCGGTCCAGATGGGCCCGTCCCTGGAAATAGCCCGGAAACGCATCGAGCACGCACAGCGTCTCATCGAGATGGGAGAGGCGGAACGGACCGGTGCCGACCGGATTTCGGCTGAAGTCCGCCTGCTCGCTCAGCTCCGCAGGGACGATGGATGCCCGGGTGGTGGCCAGGTACTGCGGAAGCAGCTCACAGGGCTCCTCCAGCGTGAAGGTCACCGTAACGGGATCCTGCGCTTCGACGCTCGCGATCCGTCTGTGCACCCAGCCGTACAGGGAACCGTCGGCCCGCCCGCGCAGCCGGGCGAATGTGGCGCATACGTCATCGGCCGTGAGCTCCCGGCCGTGATGAAAGAGCACGCCCTTGCGCAGGTGGAAGGTCCACCGGAGCCGGGAGAGGTCGGCCTCCCAGGCATGGGCCACGTGCGGGGACAGCGTCTTCGTCACCCGGTTATACCGCAGGAGCGGGTCGAACAGCTGGTGGACGAGATGGGCGTCGGCCGTGAAGAGGGTGCCCGCCGGATCGAGCGAAGCCACCTGCTGCGAGAGCGGGAACCGCAGGGTGTCGAGCCTCCGGGCTCCCCGCACTTCGCTGCGGTGCCCGAAGTATCCGCCGAGCCAGCGGTGGAACCGCTCCTGCAGCCCGGGGCCGGAATCCGCTGTCTGCAGCCGGGCCAGAGCGCCCTGCAGATCGCCCCGCAGGACCAGCTCCCGGGTGGCAGAGAAGAGCATCTCTTCCAGCGGGCAGAAGAAGGTCAGGGGCGACCGGCTGCCCCGTCCGCGCTTCGGCTCCCAGCCGATCCAGCCTTCGGCCCGCATCCGCTTTAGCAGCAGCGTGACATTGCGGTGCGTGCAGTCGAGCACGCCGGCCAGTTCATCGAGGGCGACGGCCAGCGCCTGCCCGTCCTCCGCCTGCGGAAAGTGCCGGCGCAGCCGCAGGTAGTGGTCTCTGAGCTTCATGAAGGTCCTCCCGAATGTGCGTAAAATAGGAAATTTGTTGTTTTAAAGTTACGCTTTTTGTTCCTCTTTTACAAGCTAGAATAGGGTGTAAGACGAATCCGCCGTTGTTCCGGCGGGAAGGAGACGATGAGATGACCCTAAGCAGAAGGAACGGGGACGGAACCGTCCGTCCCGATGCCCTCACCGTGCCGTGGGAGAGCCAGATCCTGCTGGAGCTCCGCAGGAGCTTGTCTCGGGCGGCTGCGC
Organism: Paenibacillus mucilaginosus 3016; assembly: GCF_000250655.1. Taxonomy (NCBI): domain Bacteria; kingdom Bacillati; phylum Bacillota; class Bacilli; order Caryophanales; family Paenibacillaceae; genus Paenibacillus; species Paenibacillus mucilaginosus. The sequence goes on along the minus strand of NC_016935.1, from coordinate 8,128,962 downwards.
CCGAGGAACTCGCACGCTGCGTCTGGCTGCTGGCCCGGATGGCCTGTGCGAAGCGCCGGGGGGAGCATGCGGCCTCGCTGCTCCAGCTCCGCGCAGAAGAGGTATGGTCTACCCTCCGGGAGGAGCTGAGGCAGGAGCCGCAGGCCTCTCTGCAGCTGCAGTCGGTGGAAGAGGCAGCGGAAGAAGGCGCCTCTGGGAAGGCTGAAGCCGGGATGGTCCCGGTGGAGGCGGTCCGCGGCCTCCGCCGTCTGGCGGTGCGATTCCTCCGGATGATTCTTCAGGGAAAGAGGGGCTGAGAACGCGATGCAACCAACCGACACCAATCGTGCCGAGCTCAGGCTGCTGGCCGCCGCTTTCGGCTGCGCCGTGCTTCATCACTACCTGTTCTATGGACACTCGTGGGGCGTGTCTTACCCGCTGTTCGCCGCCGCCCTTTACGCGCTGTATTATACAACTGCAGCGCGGCAGGAGGTCCCGCTGAAACAGCCCGTGAACCTGCTGCTGCTGCCGGTACTCCTGCTCTCGCTGACTTATATGCTGCATTCGGGCGTGCTGCTCCTGATGCTCAATGCGCTGATGGTCCCGCTGCTGATCCTCATACATATGACCTGGAGCAGCCGGCACGCGGCACCATCGGCCGAGTCCTTGTGGTTTCAGCCTCTGGAGCAGCTCGCCGTACAGACGCTGCGCAGCGTGCCGCGTCCGATCCAGCTGCTGCTGGCCGTCCTGCAGCGCCGGAGGACCTCATCCGGAGGGGCGGGCCAGGGGAGGAAGGTGCTCCTCGGGCTGCTGCTGTCGGCGCCGCTCGTGTTCATGGTCCTGATGCTGCTCGCTTCCGCCGACACGGTCTTCGACCGGTCGCTGGCCAGGCTGCCGGACCTGCTGGCCGGTCTGGAGCTGGGGGAGGAAGCGTTCCGTCTGCTGTGGGTGGCGGCCGTGACGGTCGGCCTCTTCGCCTATATCAACGGACTGCATAGGCCCAAACCGCGCAGGAGCGAGGAGGGCGGCCCGGCTTCACCGCCGGAGTACGGTCCCGTCCCTATCACCGGGCCCGCATCCGCAAGCTCCTTATTCACAGCATCCGAACCGGCCTTCGAGCCGCCCTCCGGCCTGCCCAAGATCGACCCGACAGTGGCCGGCACGATGCTTGTGATGCTTAACGCGGTGTATGCGCTGTTCGCCCTTGTGCAGTTCTCGTATTTCTTCGCCGGCGCCGAGCTCCCCGAAGGGATTACTTATGCGGCTTATGCACGCAAGGGGTTCGCGGAGCTGGTGCTGGTCACACTGATCAACCTCTCCGTGCTCATCGCCATGGTCTATGGTGTCCGCCGGCCGGGGAATCGTGCCTGGCTGGCCCTCCGGAGCCTGCTTGCGCTGCTGGTCGGCTTCAGCACGGTGATGCTCGTCTCGGCTTATCTGCGTCTGGCCCTGTACGAGGAGGCCTACGGCTTTACGGTGACGCGGATTCTGGTCCATGCTTTTATGCTGCTGCTCACCGTGCTGTTCCTGCTGGCTCTCGTGAAGCTTTGGAAGCCGCAGTTTCCGCTGGTCCGCAGCTATCTGATCGCCGCGCTCGCAGGTTATGTGATCCTGAATTATGCGAGCGTTGACGGCTTGATCGCCCGGGGCAATATAGCCCGCTATGAGCGCACGGGCCATTTGGACACAGGCTATCTGGGCTCGCTCGGTTATGAAGCGGTTCCTTATGTGGCGGCGATGCAGCACCGCCGTCCGGATCTGGCGGAACTCTCGGTGGCGGCCGAGACGTACCGTACCCGGCTGCAGGAAGAGAAGCCCCGGTGGATGGAGTGGAATCTGGCGCGGTGGAGAGCGGAACGGGCGCTGGAACTCATAGAGTAGGAAGAGCGGGAGGAATAAGGGATGGAGATCAGGATACCGGCAGCCCTGCTGCCTTTGCTGCAAGCTTATGCGAACCTGCTGGAGGAGAGGCTGCCCGGCCGGATGAAGGGGGTTTATCTGCTCGGTTCCGCCGCGCTTGACGCGTTCCGTCCGCCGTGCAGCGATGTCGATGTGCTGGGCGTGAGCGACGGACCTTTGGATCCTGAATGGTTAATGGAGCTGACCTTCATCCATGCGAAGCTTGCTGGGGAGCACGAATTCGGCCGGCGGATGGAGGTGCAGTATGCGTCGGAGCACAAGCTGAACGGAATGCGGAGCGGCTCTCCGCTGAACCTTGCTGCGGGAGCTTGTTACGAATGGGAGGGAGAGCGCTTCAAGGGAATCAGGGAGACGGGGCCGAAACTGGCGGCGCTGTGGATTCTGAAGCACCATGGAATCCGGATTGCCGGGGCACCGGCGGCCGCGCTTGATGTCCGCTTAGACGGGGAAAGCCTCCGGCGCGAGATGAGCTATAATCTGGACGTCTACTGGGCGTGGAGGCGGAAGGAGCCTGATTTGTTCCTGCAGGACCTCTGGATCGAATTCGCCGTGCTGACGTTCTGCCGCATCTATTACACCCTCGATACGGGGGCCATCATCTCCAAGGAAGCGGCTGCTGCCTATGTGCGGCAGCGGACGGCGGCCTGCGGACAGCCTGTCATCGATGAAGCGCTCCGGATCCGGAGCGGCAGGGGGGAGCCGGTCTTCCCGGATGCGGTGCAGCGCCGGCGGGAGACGCTCCGGTTCCTGGATGAGCTCTCAGACCGTCTTCCCCGCGAATATGAACTGAAGCCTTGGACGCGGGAGTAAAGCTCCTTCCCCAAACCAAAGGACCCTTCCGTCATCCGCGAGGGTCCCTGCTTTTCGGCCAAGGCATCCCGTCCTTACCGGACGGCGAAGCCCTTTTGCATCGTCCTGCAAAAGGACGGCATATCCGTTTATCTTACCTATGGGGTCAGCCGCTGGCGGCCGCCTTGGGCTCGGTATAGCTGCGGATGGCATCCGGGATGGCGTTCAGGCTCGGCAGCGTGAAGTAGGCGCCGGCCGGTTCCGTCTCAAGCTCGACCTGATTGTACGCCCATTCCTGCTCGGCCGGCATGAAGATGGCGTTAATGCCGCATTTGAGCGCAGGGTTGATGTCCGTCCGCATCGAGTTGCCGATCATCCAGGTCACCTTGCGGTCCCATCCGTTCGTACGGATCAGGCTCTCGAGGAATTCGGCGTTCTTGTGGCGCGTGATATGAATCCGTGTGGCAAAAAAGCGCTGCAGTCCCGCCTCCGTGACCTTGCGCATCTGGATCGTCGGTTCACCGCCCGTATACAGGTGCAGCTCATGGCCTTCGGCCTGAAGCGTACGGAGCGTTTCTTCCATGTGGGGATAGGGCTCGATGCCGTGGCCGTATACGGAAGCGCCGAGCTCCCGGAGGCGCTCGATCTCCTGCTCGCTGCGCGGCCGTCCGGTGAGGTTCAGATAATATTCATACGTATCCACGAACGACTGGGGGAAGTGGTCCGGTGCGAAACCGCTGACGAGCACCCGCTCCAGGTCGATCTCGGATTGTTTCTTCTTCACTTCATCGATCGACAGATGGTAGCCGTGGAACCACGTTTCCATCTGATCGGCGAACTGTTCGGCAACCAGATCAAAGTACTTGTTGCAGTGGATCAGTGTGTCGTCCATATCAAATAAGATGGTCTGCTTCGTCATGGGCCTCTACTCCTACTCTGTCTTGGCTTGTGGTGTTACCGCAAAAGACGCCTCGGGCTGCGCCGGAGGGCTTATCCTCTTTTACCCAAAACAAGCAAGCTTTTCACCCTATTATATCATGGCGATCGCCAGAGGCGCATCTTCCTGCCTCGCCTCTTCCATCATCTCGCTTTGGCCCTGGAACACCGCGCCCTGCTCGATCATCAGAACGGCGGCGCGGACGGTGCCGATCAGCTTCCCCGTGGAGGTGATCCGCACGCGGCCTTCGGCCTCCACCCGGCCCTCCAGCCTGCCGGCGATGACGACATCGCGGGCCCGCAGGTCCGTCGTGCGGACCCGTCCCCGTTCGCCGATGGCGACCTCGCCCGAGGCCTGCAGCACCCCGTTGAACTCGCCTTCAATCCGCAGGTCGGCTTCCGACCGGAGCGCGCCCTCGAATTCACAGCCCTCGCCGATGAGGGTCACCCCGCTGGCGGCTTTGGAACCGCGGCCTTTTTGTCCAAGCATGGATTTCAGCATGTCAACCTTTCTCCTTTCGATATGAGGCGGGCAGGTAAGGAGCGGGATCGGTGCTCTTGCCGCCCAGCTGGATTTCGTAGTGCAGATGCGGTCCGGTGCTGCGGCCCGTCGTGCCGAGCTTGCCGATCTGCTGGCCTTTGTCGACCGTCTGTCCTTTGCGTACCGAAGCGCTGCTCAGGTGCATGTACCAGGTTCTGAGGCCGTCCGCATGCTCCAGAATCACATTATGGCCGTGCAGCTTGTCGTAGCCGACCTCACGCACCGTGCCTCCGGCAGCCGCATAGACCGGATCGTTCATCTTCCCTGCAATATCAATCCCGCGGTGGAAGCTGAGCTTCTTCGTGAACGGGTCCTTGCGGTACCCGTAGGGCGAAGTGACGATCTTGGAGAGAGTCGGCCAGAGGCTCGGCGTGCGGCGCTGGCGCTCCAGCTTCTCGAGCAGGAGCTGCTTGGAGCGGGTAAAATGCCCCTGAAGCCGGGTCATCTCCCGTTCGAGCTCGAGATATCGGGCCTCGGTCAGATTCGCGAGCTCCTGCATATCCCTGGCCGTCACGGGAACGGCCGGACCGCCCATGCCTCCCGCCGCGCCGCTGCCGGCTGCCGCCGAGACGGCCGGCGTGCCGCCGGAGCCCCCCGAGGCCGGTGCACTGCCGGGGGCGAGCTTCTTCAGTTCCTGCTCGAGCCGCTTCATTTCCTCCATCCGGCTGTGCACCTGCTCGGCCTGCTTCGATAAGGAATGCAGCTCATTTTGAAGCTGCTCGATCGCGGCGTTCTTGCCCTTCAGGTCCTGCTCGAGCCGCGCGGTCCGGCCGTTCAGCTCCGATGTGCGGAGGTAGGCCGAAGCCGTGGAATGCAGGTGCCGGAAGTAGATGATCCCCGACGCGCCGATGAGCAGGACCGCCAGCAGCAGGGCACCGCCGATCAGGCCGCGGGAGAGGTTGACACGGACGACGCTGCCGTTCGCTTCGGGTATGATCACGAAGGTCAGCTTGTTGCGAAACCACTTGAAATTCATGGGAACTCCTTTCATGCTGTGACAGTCAAGAATCCCCGCCTCCGGGCATACAGTTAGGATAGCAGAGCGCCTGGGAGGGATCGGATTGTCTTTCTTGCGAAGTAATCGCATGAACCTGTTGGAACGGCTGGCGCTTCACCTGAACCACGAAGTGGCCCTGCAGGCGGAAGCCTTCGCGAGCGAGCCGGGTGTGCTCGAGAAGGTCGGCCGGCGGTTCATCCGCGTCAGCGGCAGCTATTTCGTCCCGCAGAGCCTGCAGGAGATCGTGCTGCTGGGCCATGCCGCCGGGCGCCCCGGGACAGCCGCGAAGGTCCGCACGCTGTATGCGGGACTCTTCGAAGCGGAGCTGAAGCTCACCGGCAAAGATTTCATCGAAGTCCGGGTATCCCGGGAAGAGGAGGAGGAAGAGCTCACCCTTCTCATTCCGATGGGACAGATCATCGGTCTGGAGCCGGTCTGAGAGCGGGCCCGGTCCTTCGGGCCGCTGATTCAGAGCAGGACTAGCCGCCATGCTGATCGGCGCGGTTCATTTCGAAGTGCGAGGTCAGCAGCGCCAGCAGCAGGCAGACCGTGTAGCCCAGGGCCCCGACCGCGCCCAGCATGGCGAACGATTTGGCGAAGAACACGCCGGCCCCGACGAACAGCACGCAGAGCAGGAGCAGGACGTTGCTCATCAGGACGAGATGGCCGTAGCTCAAGGCTTGGAAGCGCCGCTGGATACGGGCCCCCGGGCTGCCTCCGCCCCCGCCTCCCGATGCAGCTCCGCTCCTGCGGGGGCTGGCGGAGCCTGAACCGCCGTTCGAGCTGTCGTCCGAGCCGCCGGAGGCCTGCTCCCCGGCAGACTTCTTCGGGAACCGGCGCATCCCGATCAGCAGGGCCGCCAGCAGCAGCGGCTGGTAAGCCAGGATGATCACCGGCGAGCTGTAATTGCCGAAGGCATGCACCTCGGTTGTGCTCTTGAAGGCCAGCATCGAGGTCAGCAGCAGAACCAGCGAGACCGGAGAGTTGATGAACGTGTAATCCCTCTCCCGCAGCAGGCTGGCCAGCCCCGTAAGGAAGGCCAGATAGATCATCAGCAATTTGCAGACGAGAACCGGAAACCAGATGCTGAGGATCGGCAGGTCCACGCGGTCCAGGAAGTCCGTAATATGAACGTGCTGCACCAGGCTGTAATTCGGGTAGATCATGTTCGCCGGCATGACGGGCCCGAGCACGACCAGCACCATGAAGATGAAGAGGCTGAGCAGGGTGGTGGCCATGATGGCCCCGTGGCGGATGGCGGCCTGCACCTGCCTTGCGTTCCAGACCGTATGCAGGAAGGCGCCTGCGACCAGCGTGTCCCCGTACCACCCGAAGCTCAGCAGGTTCGAATACAGCATCTTGATCGGCCCGCTGACCAGCACCGGCTGGATCAGCTCCTTGTTCAGCTCGTTGGAGAGCAGAAGCGGGAGAAGCGCGATCACGATAAAGAAGAGCGGGAAGAACAGATCGTTCACCCGGGCCAGCACTTCAACGCTGGTCCTGCCGTAGAACATGAGGATGAGCATCAGCAGCATCACCAGGATCTCTTCCGGCGTGTTGGGCAGCAGCATCGTATTGATGAACTTGCCAAGAGCCCGTAAATCCCGCATCAGGATCAGCCAAATATGCAGGATCAACACCAGGTTGACGAGGGTCCCGGCCATCCTGCCGAACATCTTCATGGTGATCTCGAATAGATTCAGCTGGGGAAAGCGGCGGGACAGCTGAGCGAACACGAAGGCGATGAACAGCACATAGAGCGTCGGCAGAATATACGAGAACCACGCATCCATCTTGGTGATACGGACAAGTTCATGCTGAACGGACATCAGGCCGCCGCCGGTCAGCAGGGAGCCGACAAGCCATGCCATTTGTCGCTGGTTGATAACAAGCAGATGCTTGGACATGGGTCACCTTTCCTCTTACCGCTTAGCTTCCTGCTGCGGATGAATGATCGAGAATACGGTGGGAGACACTGTCTTGATGAAGAACTGCGTCGGCATCGGCGGTTTGATGCCGAGCAGCAGGCCCAGATAGAGACCTATGGCGGCAGCGTACAGCAGCGCGAACATCCACAGCATGGCCTTGGTCTGTCTGACCCAATATTTCATGTTCAGCGTGAGGTGCAGCAGCACCAGAACGCCGAACCAGACCAGGAATTGAAGATTCAAGAGGAGCCCTCCTCCTGGGTGACGTTATTATAAATGTCGCCGGGCTCGGTCAGCGCATTGCTGACATGGAGCTGGAACTGGGCGTCCTTGAGGCCTGCAGGCCAGTCCTTGGCGAAGTTCTGCTCCCACTGGGCCGGATAAGCCCGCCAGAGGTACCCGCCGAGCATGGCGGCATCCGACTCGTTGTTCTGCATTTCCTTGATGGTGGCCTGCATCGCTTTTTTGATGTGCTCCGAGATCTGCTGCTCCACCATGACCACATTCTCGGTCTGGCTGAGATCAAAGGGCTTCGTAACCTCCAGAATCTTGGATTTGCAGACCACCTGGATCGTGAAGTGAGGCTTGCCTCCGGCGACCTTGGCTTTGATGTTTGTCTGTGAATCGAAGACTCGGGTCGTCACATTGATATCCTCGGCAAGCTTGACGCTGATCGCGGTGTTGATCGTTTTGTTCTTCAGCCAGGCGAGACCGTCCGCTGCGGCTCCTTCCAGCGTACCCGCCATCTTATCTTCTTTGAACATGGCGTAACCGGCCATCTCGATCTCTTTGGAGGGTTTTTCGCTTTTTTGCGATTCCGTCAATTCCATATAAGGGGCAACCGGGTCACTGCCCGGGGCACTGAGCGACACGCCGATATCCTTCATGTTCATCGTGATCGCCGTCCGGGACTTTACCAGTTCACGATAAGCCTCGGCCGGGAACCGTTCGAACTTCGGAGTGGCCTGAAGCAGCTCGTAAGCCTTCCCCTTGGTGACGATCAGGTAGGTAGTCATCCGGTTCTCGGGTGTCCGGGGCGTCGAATCATAAATATAGCGGATGCCCGTCTTGGCCAGCTCTTCGCCGACCAGCAGGGTACGGCGGTGGGCCAGGAACATCCGGCGCGACATGCGCTGCTGCAGCTTCGATTGGGCTTCCCGGATGGTGGCTCCGGTCTCGGAGTCAATATAGTAACTTTTCTCCCCCGATGTACCGCCTCCGCCCCCCGATGCGCCGCCCATCTGTCCGGGCAGCGGCACAAGTACACTGAAGCGGATTCTTCCGTCCTTCTCCAGGTCAACCGCCGTGGTCAGAATGAACGCCATGTCATTGATCTCCGTCCGGTCCCAGCAGCCGGTAAGACAGCAGATCAGTCCCAGGATGGCGGGGATTCGCAGCCAGGCGGCTTTGTTCATAACTTCTCCTCCTCCGCCGAAGGATGATCGACCGATTTGCCCCGCTGTCCGGACTGCTCCATGATCTCTTGGGGCAGATCCTTGCTCATCCGCAATCCATCCTGAACCGGGAAGAAGGCCGGCCGCTTCGCCATCGCCCACCAAGGGGCGCGGATGGCGACATCCTTCAGGTCACCCGAGGACAGCGGACCGATCGGCGACAGGTAAGGTACACCGAATGAACGCAGGGAGGCCAGGTGCCCCAGAATCAGCATCAGCATGATGAGTATGCCGTACATCCCGAAGATGGAAGCGACGATGAGGATCGGGAAGCGCAGCATCCGCACCGCAATCGCCCCGTTGAACCGGGGGATGGTGAAGGAGGCGATACCGGTGATCGATACGACGATAACCATCGGAGCCGAGACGATCCCCGCCTGCACGGCGGCCTGGCCGACAACCAGCGCCCCGAGAATACTGACGGCTGAGCCGATGGTCTTCGGCAGCCGGATTCCGGCCTCGCGAAGCGCCTCGAAGGTAACCTCCATGATCAGCGCCTCGATGACGGCGGGGAAGGGGATCGCTTCCCGGGCGGCGGCGACCGACAAGAGCAGGGTGGTCGGCAGCAGGTCCTGGTGGAACGTCGTGATCGCCACATACAGGGCCGGCGTCAGCAGCGAGAGGAACAGGAACAGATACCGCAGCCACCGGATCAGGGTGGCGATCTGGAACCGTTCGTAATAGTCCTCGCTGGCCTGAAGGATTTCGACGAAGACGAAGGGAACGAGCATCACGAAGGGCGTGCCGTCCACGATGATGCCCACCCGGCCCTGCAGCAGGGCGGCCGCTACGGTATCGGGGCGCTCCGTATATTGAATCTGCGGGAAGGGGGAGTATGCCGAATCCTGGATGAGCTCTTCGATATACCCCGTTTCCAGCACGGCGTCGATATTGATTTTCTGGAGCCGGCCGATCACCTCATCCACAACGGAAGGGGCGGCGATATCCTCCAGATAAGTGACCACGACGCTTGTATTGCTCTCCCGCCCGATCGTCAGCGATTTCATCTTGAGATGCGGGGTTTTGAGCTTCCGCCGAAGCATGGATGTATTGGTGCGCAGGGCCTCCGTGAAGCCTTCACGCGGCCCCCGGATGACCGCTTCGGTTTCCGGTTCGGCGATGGAGCGTTTTTCGGCCCCGCGGATGCCCATCAGCAGCGCTTTGTTGTTTTTCTCCACGAAGAGAGCCGTATCTCCGCCAAGCACACCGAGGAGCAGATCGCCATAATTGTCCGCGGGCTGGAGCTGGGAGACGGGCAGGACGGAGGCGGAGATGTTGTCGATGAATTTCTCCCCGCCTTCGAGGGTCATCAGGGATTTCATCGCCTCGTTGACGAGGTCGGTCTTGGCCATCCCGTCGATGAAGACCAGCAGGGCCTTCACGCTTTGTTCGAGCTGGAACTCCCGGATCACAAAGTCCGATCCGTCTTTGAAGAGCTCTTTCAGGTAGGTTCGATTGTCCTCCAGCTCCATCGAGACCGGAACGCTGCGAAGTTCGTCGATGAAGCGGTAATCCAGCTTGTGCAGCGAATCCCCTCCGGGCTGCCGGTTCGGCCTGCTGCCTTTCTTGGTTATGACCATGCCGGGCCTCCTGTTTGTTTCGGTCCTTCATTCCAAGCTTTGCCGGGGGCGTGTCCGGTATATTTTGAACCAAAACCAGAATTTTATGACAAAGCTTTCAGAATTTCAGCAAAATAATGGAATAGTGCACACGGGGGCGGTAAAAGCTACAAGAGCCACCCCAGGTAAGGAAGGAGAAGTCCCATGCAGCTTTGGATCATCCTCGCCCTCATCTTGTTCATCCTCCAGATCCTCACGATCATTATCGGGGAATTCCGCCACCCGCCCAAAGCGCTGGCCTGGCTCTTTATCCTGTTCGTAATCCCGGTTATTGGATTTGTGATGTATTATTTTCTGGCGAAGGAGTACCGGCAGCGCAGGAAGGTCAGGCGCAGGGGGCTGGGTCTTGTGCATGATCTCCGGCAGATCGGCAAGCACATGAAGGCAGCCGATCCCCAGATCGAGGAGGAGCACCTGCAGGGGTGGAGGCACGAGCCGAGGCTGTTTGCCCTTCTCAACAATATCCCCGGTGCCATGATTACCGTCCAGAATGAGGTCCTTGTACTGGCGAATGCGGATGAAGCCTACCCCGAGATGCTCGAGGCGATAGAGGGAGCTCAGAAGCATATCCACTTCGAGTTCTATACGATCCGCGACGACCCGACCGGCCGCAGGTTCCAGGAGCTGTTGATCCGTAAAGCGAGGGCAGGCGTGCAGGTGCGCTGCATCTTCGATGGGATCGGGAGCTATCACCTTCCTAACCGGTTCATCGCCGAGCTGCAGCAGGCCGGCTGCGAGGTCTATATCTTTCTTCCGGCCCTGATCGCCTTCTTCGACAAGCGGATCAACTACCGCAACCACCGCAAAATTATCGTAATCGACGGCATCGTCGGTTTCCTCGGGGGGCTGAATATCGGGGATGAATACCTTGGGCGCAATTCGTCGCTTGGCTTCTGGAGGGATACCCATCTGCGCCTGGAGGGAGATTCGGTCTATTCGCTCCAGATGACCTTCATTCGGGATTGGCTGTTCGTCAGCGGCGAGCGGCTCACCGAGACGGCATATTTCCCGGAGCACGAAATCCGCGGCCGCAAGCCCGTTCAGGTAATCTCGAGCGGACCGGACGCCCATTGGGATGCCGTGCTGGAGATGTTCTTCGGGTCGGTCACAACGGCCAAGCGCCGTATTTTTATCACCACTCCGTATTTTGTGCCGGACGCCAGTCTGCTCATGGGACTCAAGGCGGCGGCGGTCAGCGGCATTGACGTGCGGATCATCTATCCGGAGAACTCCGACTCCCGCATCGTCAATTATGCTTCGCTGTCCTATCTTGAGGAACTGCTTCAGGCAGGGGTGCGCTTCTATGCTTATCAAGAAGGGTTCATCCATGCCAAGGTGATGATCATTGACGACCTGCTCGCCACGGTAGGTACGGCGAATATGGATATGCGCAGCTTCTACAACAACTTCGAGCTGAATGCGGTGCTGTTCGACAAAGCTTCGATCCAGCGGCTCGAGGGCGATTTTATTCAGGACCTGAAGGCCTGCCGGGAGATCAAGCTCGAAGAGTTCGAGAAGCGCTCCCGCTGGCAGAAGGGCAAGGAAGTGCTGGCCCGGCTGGTCTCTCCGCTCTTCTGAGTAGGCCGCCGGGGCAGCCCAAGCAGCCTCCTTACCGCCTGGTGCGGCGGGGAGGCTGCTCTCGTTTTTATTTGAGGAACGACAGGATCGGATCGAGGTTCTGCGCGGGGTTCTGTGCGATCAGATCGCCCTTCTGCTGCAGCCGCTCCATGATGTTCAGCAGGTGAAAGTCCCGGGGATCCGGACGGGCGGCCACCTCCTGCCAGGTCAGCGGCGTGGAGACCGAGGCGGCCTCCCGGGCCCGCGGCGTATAAGGGGCGGAGAGGGTCTTGCCGTACCAGTGCTGCAGGTAGTCGATGTAGATGCGGGTCCCGCGGTCCTTCTTCAGCCGCTCCACCGTGAACAGCTGGGGGTGCTTCTGCACGGCGAAATTCGCGACGAATTGGCCGATCTTGCGCAGCTGCTCGAACGTGTAGCCCTTCTCGGGCGGGATCGGCACATAGATCTGGACGCCGGTGGCGCCGCTGGTCTTCGGGACGGACCGGATGTTCATGCCGTCAAGAATGCCGCCGATGATCTCCGCGGCCTCCATGATGCGCGGCTCAGGGTCAAGGCTCGGGTCGATGTCGATCAGCCATTCGGCGGGCAGCGGGCTGCCGATGCGGTGGAACGACGGGTGGAATTCGAGCGCAGCCAGGTTCCCGAGCCAGAGCAGCGTGGGCAGGGAATCGAGATGCACGTACCGGATGCCCTCCAGCTCCGCCGAAGCGACGAAGTCCGGCGTCGGCTCGGGGACATTCTTCTGATAGAACGATTTCTCGTTCCAGCCGTCGGGGAAGCGGATCGTCGTCAGATACCTTCCCCTGCAGTAAGTAAGCAGGTAGGGGGCCAGCTGGGCAAGCTTCTCCAGGTAGATGGCCTTGGTGATGCCTTTTTCGGGCCAGAGCAGCTTCTGCGGATTCGTGATCGTCAGCTCCCGGCCCTGAACCATGATCGTGCCCTTGGCCGATTTGGAGGATGAGGATTTGGGCTTAACAGGTGCGGCCAATCGGGCACCTCCTCTTAGGGTATCTTCCTTATGCGGCCGGCGGCGGAGCCCCGCCCCGGCGTACTCGGGGGCAGCTCCCTCCGAGGCTCGCAACGGCCTCCGGGCGTCAGCCGTCCAGCTGCCCGAACGTGCAGTCCGCCGGCTGGGCGCCGACCAGAGCCTGGATGCTCGGCTGGCGCAGCGTCCGGCCGGCGGTCCATTCCATATAGCTCACTTTGACCGTGAGCAGGGGCTTGATCCACACCGCATCCTTGCTCCGTTCGGGCACGTTGACGAACGGTCGCTCGGGCAGGGTCATCTCCCGCACCTTCTCCGTGAGCTCCCGCCAAGTCTGCTGGGTGAACCGCCCGGTACCGGCGTGGCCGATATACCACAGCCGGCCTTCGGCGTCGTACAGGCCGAGCATCAGCGCGTTGACCTGGCCCGCCCGGTGGGTGACCCCGCCGACGACCGCCACCAGATCGTTGTAGATCTTCATTTTCTGCCAGCGCTTGTCTTTACCGCCGATCAGATATTTGCTCTCGAGATCCTTGCAGACAATGCCCTCCATCTTGTGCTGCTTCATTACGCCGAAGAGGTCGTTCATGCCGGCGACACTCGGCACCAGCTGCACGGTGGCATTGCCGCGGACCCGCTCCTGCAGCAGCCGCTGCCGCTCTCTCAGCGGCTTGTCGGTGATCCATTCCCCGTCCAGATACGGCATGTCGAAGATCATGTAGGAGATGGGCACCTGCTTCTGCGCCAGTGCCAGGTGCTGGGCCTTGCGGACGCTGTCGCGCCGCATGACCTCCTGGAAGTTCGGGCGCCCGTCCGCGATGGCAATGACCTCTCCATCCAGAATGACCGATTCGGCGGTGCAGTAGGAGGACAGGTCGAGCAGCTCGGGGTACTGCAGCGTCCGTTCATGGCCCTTGCGGTTGAAGAGCCTGACGGTGCCGCCGGAAGCATAGGTGAGAATACGGGTGCCGTCCCACTTGATCTGCCCGACCCACCCGTCCCCGGAGGGCGCGGTTTCGGTGCGGATGGGCTCGAACGGAACGATGGGCTGCCATTCCAAGGGAGCATTCCTCCATGCGATGGGATAAGTCTGAAGAGCAGAGATCAGGGGCTTACTTCATGGCGATGATCTGCTCCTCCTGTTCGATCTCTTCCTTCATTCTCTCCAGTTCCTGCGAAAACTTACCTTCTATGCTCTTCCGGCTGCCATAGACCAGGAGGGTATCCCCTTCGTTCAGGGGAAGGTCCGGGCACCCCTTGCGGATTTTGGCCATGCCGCGCCGGATGTACAGGATGAGCAGGTCGTCTTCGCGGCCCGCAATGTCTTTGGGCTTCCGGCCGATAAAGGCAGACTGGGCATGAAGGCAGACTTCCGTGATGAAATCCTCCTCATCGATGTATAATATTTCTTGTACAGGAAGTTCATGCAGTTCAAAATCCTCTTCCAGATGCTGATGGAGCCTGCGCTTCAGCTGCCGCGAGACCCGTTTGCTTTTGATGAGAAGAAGCACCAGTCCGAGGAGGGTGGTCACAAGCAGAAGCTGGGGAACCTGAAAGCTCCGGGTCATGAGGCTGCTCAGCGAGGAGATGATGACGGCCAGTGAGAAGACGCCGAACAGAATGAGGAACATGGCGATCTTCCTGCGGACCGGATGGCGGAGAATCAGCTCCGATTCCTTGGTGGTGAAGCCCGTGGACGTCAGCATGGACAGCGCCTGGAACCGGGCGATCCGGTGATCGAGTCCCGTGATGATGAGCAGGGACGCCGCCATTTCCAGAACGAGGAGAACCAGGATCAGATAAAGTGCGATGAATCCTACCCCCACAGGTTCGTCCCTCCCTTCGGAGTGTTTGATATGCATCATTACCATTCGGCAGTATGCTTGAAGCACCGCCATTCCAGTTACAAGCCTGACGGCAGGGGGTAAACGTTGATATGAACGGTGACCAAAAAGGAGCAAGTCGCATGACCCCGACCATTCCTGCGGACCAGCCTCTCCAGTTCGTTCTCCACCAGTTTATCTTCCCGTTCTCCCTGGACCGGCACAGCAGGGACCAGGTGAAGCACCAGATGATGAAAGACGGCTTCCATCCCTTTTATCTTCAGAACCTGAGTCTCGAGGATGCCTTCTACGGGGAGGACTTCCGGGTATCGCACCATAATCTCGAACGTTATTATCTTCCGTTTACGAACCGGATTCTGTTTCCGCGCCGGGACGAGGACGAAGGCCTTCGCCGGTTCTCGAAGAGCATGAGCCTGCCGTGCCGCATGGACACGGAATCCGGGAGCATCCGGTTCACGATCCATTCCGTGGACGTCATTCTGTGCCCGTTCGACATCGGCTTCATCACCCTGCGTACGGAGCTTGACCGCCAGGACCTCCATTATACGCAGGCGCTGGAGTTCGCAGGCCGGTTCCGCGTTCTCCAGAACCTGAAGGATCAGCAGAAGCGGACCCTTCTCACCGTGGATGAGGGGGATGCCTACCAGGAGGTGGAGGATCTGATCTTCCACAAGCTCGTGCCGGGAATGATGCCTTATATGGATAAGACGGAGCTCAAGGAATCGTATTTCGAGAAGCTGCCGTTCTTCGTCGATGAGCGGATGTTCGTGCACTCCCTGTATGCCTTCGATCAAGAGCAGGAGATCACAGACATCGATCTTTACCGGGGATCGCGCATCGACGGCACTGACGAGGAGGGGCGCCCCTATATCAGCGCCTCGAATTCCGACTATATCAGCCGCTACTGCCGCAAGCACGCCTATGACCGCTGGGCGCCCCACACCTATTATCTGACGGAAGAAACATCGTTCGTCTGTCTCACGAATCAGGAGCACCAGGCCGCAGCGGCTATCGGCAGCCATATGTGTGGAGAGTATTACTACGCCATACTCCTGAACCTGTTCTACAAAATCGTTCTGCTCAAGCTCTCCACCCGGTACTCGCATGTGCAGCTGGAGAAAAACCAGGATGAAATCGAAGAACTGATCCGTGCGATTACCCTGTTCTCAGCCAAATATTATTTTTTGGAAGTGGTCTCCCAGTCTCAGGGCAAGGATATTTTTCTCCAGGTGAAAGATCATCTCGGGAGCGACCATCTCTTCAAGGAAGTGAAGGAGACGCTCTCCGACCTCTATACCTACCAGGAAGACTTTACGTCGAAGCGTTCGAGCTACCTGCTGCAGATTCTGACGATCTATACCGTCATCAGCGGCATCTACGGGATGAACCAGGTGATCGAGGATTTGAAGGGGGATATCGACTGGAGCAAAGTGCAGGAGTACTCCTCTTTTGAATATATCGCGCTCGGGGTGACGCTGACCGGGATCGTCGTCTCCTTCGGCCTCGGCATGCATACGATTTACAGGCTGTATAGGGGATGGCGCAAGCGTAAGGAGCTCAAGAAGCTGTAGCTTGGCCCGAATCCGATTGGGGAACGGTATGCATGGAAAAGAACCGCCCTGCCCCCGAAGGGGAAGAGCGGCTTCAGCGGAAGGTTCCGTTACCGTTACGATAAGGCCGCTTCCTTGGATTTCTTGCCTTTGCCCTTGGCGGGCTTCTTCTCCGGCTTGACTTCCGCAGCCGGTTCGGGAGAAGGCGCGGGGGCGACCGGAGACACGGCTTCGAGACTGGCCTGCAGCGCCGCCATCAGATCGATGACGTTCGAACGGTTCGGTTCCGGCGCAACGCTGACCTGGCGTCCGGAGATCTTCTGCTCGATCGCTTCGAGTACGGCCGCACGGTAGTCGTCTTTGTATTTTTCCGGCTCAAATGCGGTGGAGAGCTGTTCGATCAGCATTTTGGCCATCGTTAATTCCTTCTCGTTCACGTTGACGGTCTCGGGCAGGTTCGGGACATGGGAGACGGGCCGGATTTCGTCGGGATAGAAGATCGTCTCCATGGCGATGCAGCGGTCGATGATCCGGATGGCGGCCAGAGAGCTTTTGGAGCGGATCGATACCTTTGCGATGCCGATCTTACCGGACTGCCTCATCGCTTCGAGCAGCAGGTTGTAAGCGCCCGCCCCCGTTTCGTTAGGCGCTAGATAATACGTTTTCTGAAAGTACACGGGATCGATATCCGACAGATTGACGAAGTCGAGGATCTTGATTTCTTTGGTGACTTCGCCGGTCAGGCGCTCCAGCTCATCCTTCTCGAAGAGGACGAAAGAGCCGGGTTCGTATTCATACCCCTTGGCAATCTCTCCCCATTCGACCTCACGTTCGCAGTGCTGGCACTTGCGGACGAAATTCAGCGGCGTATTGCATTCCTTGTGTATCATGCGCATGGAGATGTCCTTATCTTCCGTCGCCGAGAACATCTTGACGGGAACATGCACCAGACCGAAGCTGATGGCGCCTTTCCACACCGTATGCATACGGATCCCTCCTTGGCCTGGAAACGGCCCTCTTATACGAACTAGTATACGCACATCCGGAGCATCTCATTACAGAGGGACGCATGACGGCCTACTTTTTTTGGACATGCTACGGGGAGAGGCTCCGCCGAAGATTTGATTGGCGGCCGGCCCGGAATTCCGGTTCAAGGAGGCGACTAAGAAAGCAATGAGTGAAGCGAATACGTCGGGAAGCTTGTACGATAACGATGCCACCCATGAGGGGCGCGATTCCAACTTTATGGATATCGACCGGATGATCAACGAAGGCCTGGGCGGAGGAACGGTATCCTACCAGAACGGATTGATCGAGGAGACGACGACCGACACCATGCATTTTTCTGAGTCGGTAACGGGTGGAGGGACCGAAGAATGAAAGTGTTCCGCGCACAGGAAATTTTGAGAGCCGAGGACCGGATTGAAGTGGAATTGAACGGGGTTTCCGTTTGGATCGACAGCGTCGACCCGGAGAAAGAGACCGCCAAGGTCCATGTGGAAGATCAGCCGGCAGACTCCCGGGTTGTTCCGGTGGATGAACTGCAGGAAGTGACCTAAATCAAGTGCAGTGTACCTAAAGATAGCGATAGATGCCCTTCGTCCCCAGCGGATGAAGGGTCTTTTGTTTTGGAGTGCCATGCTTGTCCAAAAGAGGGGCGGCAGCGCCGTTTCCCATCTTTTGTTCTGCCGGGGTCGGGGACGCCGGGCTCGGTTGCTAGAGGCAGGACATAGGGCTATAATAGTTGCTAATAAAGGAAGCGGAGGCGGATGCTGTGGGAACGGAAGCCCTCGACGAATTCTCCCTGATCCGGCTTCTGACCGGAGGCAGGCAATCCCCTGCGTTTCAACGGGCCGGGGGCGTGGTGACGGGCATCGGTGATGATGCCGCCGTCGTGGAAGTGACGGCCGGCCGGCAGCTCATTCTGACCTGCGATACCATGACCGATACCACGCATTTCACTCCCGTCACGATGCGCGACCGGGATATCGGCTTCAAGGCGATGGCTTCGGCCGTAAGCGATGTGGCGGCCATGGGGGGCACGCCCCGGTTCGCCTTGGTCTCGCTCAGCATGCCGAGATCGTATCCTGTGGAGCGGGTGCACTCTCTCTATGAAGGGCTGTATGACTGCGCCAACCGGTTCGGTGTGGTCGTGGCGGGAGGCGATACGACATCGAGCTCCGGCGGACTGACCGTCTCCGTCAGCGTGATTGGGGAGACGGAAGCCGGCGGTGCGCTGCTGCGTTCCACGGCCGTACCCGGGGATGTCGTCTTCGTGACCGGGGAGCTCGGGAATTCCGCAGCGGGGCTCGACTGGCTGCTGTCCCGCCGGGCGCCGGCTTCTTCTTGGGAAGACGTCTGGGCGGGGGCTGACGTGGAATTGCGCCCGCTCATCGAGGCGCACTGCCGGCCCCTTCCCCGGATCGAAGCCGGCGAGCTACTCCGCCAGTCCGCCTGGTGTCATGCGCTCAATGATGTGAGTGACGGACTGGCGAGCGAAGCGTGGGAGATTGCGGAGGCATCGGGCGTCGGCATGGACCTGCTGGAAGAGCGGATTCCGCTCTCGGATGCCCTCTGCCGGCACGCGGCTGCAGCAGGCAAAGAGCCGCTGGATTACGCGCTGTTCGGCGGCGAAGATTACGAGCTGCTCGGTACGGCGCCTGCGGAGCACGCGCCGGCCCTGCAGATGAAATTCAAGGATGCAGGCATGCCGCTGTACTTGATCGGAGTTGTGACGGCTGAAGCGGGTTCGGTCCGCCTGATCCGCAGCGGCGGGGACACCGTCCCCCTGGAGAAGAAAGGCTATAACCATTTTGCAGGTTGAAGGGAGGGGCCCGGGAGCATGTCCTCATATCAATACAGATCCCGGAATGTGGAAGAGACCGCATTCCTTGCGCAGCAGCTTGCAGGGCTGTTCGGCCCGGGGACCGTCATCACGCTGGACGGGGATCTCGGTGCCGGCAAAACGACGTTCTCCCAGGCGGTAGGCAGGGCACTGGGCGTGAAGGAAACGGTCAATTCGCCGACCTTCACGATCATCAAGGAATATAGGGGGGAGACGCTTCCCTTTTATCATATGGACGTATACCGGCTGTCGGCGGAGGAAGCGGACGAGCTGGGACTCGATGAGTATTTTTATGGCTCCGGCGTGACGCTGGTGGAGTGGGGATCCCTCATCGAAGAGCTTCTTCCCGAATCCCGGCTGGAGATCCGCATTGAGCATGCCGGGGAGCAGGAACGCATCTTCAGGCTGCAGCCGCACGGGGAACCCTACCGGAAGTGGTGCGGGAAGTTAAAGGAGAACGGACTATGACGACAACATCAAGCGGGGCCCGGCAGTACGAGGAGGAGGGACTGATGCTGTCCGTCGATACCTCTACGGTATCGATGACGGCGGCGCTGTCCCGGGGCGGCTCGCTTCTCGGGGAGATTACGGTAAGTGCGGAGCGCAACCATTCGCTGTATGTGGTGCCTGCGCTGCAGCGTCTTATGGAGGACAGCGGTGTGAAGCCGGCCGAGCTGTCGGCCTTCACCGCCGGCGTGGGTCCCGGTTCGTATACGGGCACGCGGATCGGCGTGACGGTCGCCAAGACCTTTGCATGGACCCACGGCCTAGCGCTGCTGGGGGTTTCGACGCTGGAAGCGATGGCGCTCGGCGGCCTGGAGGAAGCACTTCATCCGCAGCACGCATCGGCTGAGAACTCAGACGAAGAGACGGTGGACCTGCGCATCGTCAAAGACGGTGACCTGGGAGCCCTGGAGCGGCTTCTTCCGACGGCGCCGGCGGGAGGGACACGCTGGGTGATTCCTTTGATCGATGCCCGCCGCGGCCAGGCCTTCACCGGACTCTATGAGGCATCGGCCGCAGGCTGGCGGTGCCTGGTTCCGGACGGCATTCGGCTGACCTCCGTCTGGGCGGAGGAGCTTCTTGAGCTTGTCCGTCTTCATAAGCCTCAGGGCGTAGTGTGCACCGGAGATGCTCATCTTCACGGGCAGGCCCTGGGTGTGCTTCAATCAGGCTTCGAAGGAGAATGGAACCAAACGAACTTTGCCTTTAAGGCCAGGCATGTCGCGGAGCTCGGCCGGATTCGCTGGCAGCGGGGGGAAACCGAAGATGTTTACGGGTTGGTGCCGAATTATACGCAGCTGGCGGAGGCGGAAGCAAATCTTCTTGCCGCCAAACGAACCTAAGAGAGGACGTCCTGCCATGGAACAAGAACCTGCGCGGCCGGCTTCCGTCCCGGCAGGTCTGAATTACCGCTTCAGACCGATGGGGGCGGAGGATATTCCGGTCATCTGCGAGATCGAGCAGGAATCCTTTGCAACGCCCTGGACAGCCGGGGCTTTTCATAACGAGCTGACGAACAACCAATTTGCCCGCTATCTGGTGCTCGAAGTGGATGGGGAGATTGCAGGATACGGGGGCATGTGGCTCATTATGGAGGAGGCGCATGTCACCAACGTGGCGATTCGGGCGAAGTTCCGCGGCCTCAAACTCGGCGAGCTCCTCATGAGGGAGATGCAGCGGACTGCGGGCCTGTACGGGGCTATCCGGATGACGCTCGAAGTGCGGCCTTCCAACCATGTGGCACTCGGTCTTTACGAGAAGCTCGGATTCCGTTCCGTCGGGGTCCGCCGCGGCTATTACACCGATAATCAGGAAGACGCCGTCATCATGTGGGCTGACCTGCCGAAGGCGGGACGCATGAAGGATCAAGCCTAGAGGGACGGAGAGGAACGAGAGATGAACGAAACTAACCCTGCAAAAGAGCCGGCGGCCGGAGCTGACACCTCCGGTACCCCGGTTTATATATTGGCGATAGAGACCAGCTGTGACGAGACCGCGGTGTCCATCATATGCGACGGCACGGAGATTCTGGCGAATGTCGTCTCTTCCCAGATCGAAACCCATCAGCGCTTTGGGGGCGTCGTGCCGGAAGTCGCTTCCCGCAAGCATGTGGAATCCATCACCTGGATTCTTCAGGAAGCTCTGGATAAAGCCAAATTGCATCCCTCGCAGCTGTCGGCTGTGGCGGTGACGCAGGGCCCGGGCCTTGTAGGGGCCCTGCTCGTCGGCATGGTCGCGGCCAAGGCGTTCGCCTGTGCCTGGGGGCTTCCCCTGATCGGCGTCCATCATATCGCCGGGCATATTTATGCGAATGCGCTGGTGCACCGCCTAGAGTATCCGTTCCTGTCGCTGGTCGTCTCCGGCGGGCATACGGAACTGGTCTACGTGGAATCGGAAGGGCACTTCCGCATCATCGGCCAGACGCGGGACGACGCCGCGGGAGAAGCTTACGACAAGGTCGCCCGGGCACTGAAGCTGCCTTACCCGGGCGGCCCGCATATCGACCGGCTGGCCTTGGAGTCCGAGGAAGCGCTGACGCTTCCCCGGGCTTGGCTGGAGCCGGATTCTTACGACTTCAGCTTCAGCGGGCTGAAGTCGGCGGTGCTGTCGGCCATGAACTCGGCCGCCATGAAAGGGCAGACGCTTTCCGCCGGAGCCGTCGCGCGGGGCTTCCAGGACTCGGTGGTCGAGGTCCTGGTCGAGAAGGCCCTGCGCGCCGTCAAGGCGTACGGCGCCAAACAGCTCTTGCTCGCGGGCGGTGTCGCCGCCAACAAGGGACTGCGCTCGCGGCTCGAAGCGCGCTGCGCGGAAGCCGGCGTTCCGCTGCTGGCGCCGCCGCTTCCGTTGTGCACGGACAACGCGGCGATGATCGGCGCCGCCGCATTCCTCAAGTTTCGGCGTGGGCAGTTCGCCTCCCTGGATTTGAAGGCCGACCCTCAGCTGAAGCTGGAAGAGTGGTCGGTGTAACTTTGGTTTATGGTTCAAGAGCCTCTGCGGTACAATCCGCGGAGGCTTTTTGCTTTTTCTACGGCCGGTGCGGGGGAGCATATTGGAAGCTGGAACGGTGCATACGCTCCCGGTCCGCAAGGAAAAATGAAAGCAGAAAGATCGGAGCATCTCAGCTTCAGACAGCAATATGTTTATTTAATTCAGACACGGAGGAGATACGAACCAGATGATGTACACTTGTCAGTATTGTGAAAGAGATGCGGAGTCGGCTCACAGTATAACAGTGTATGAAGAAGACGGGCGGGAGAAAGAATTTCAGGTTCTGTGCGGTTCGTGCTACCAAGAGTGGCTGCTCTCGCTAAAGGGGTAATCGCTTGAGGCATCCGCACGGAAAAAAGGAGTTTGTGAGATGCGTTTATTATTGATGAAGCTAATGATTAACGGACTTATCACGGTTCCTTTTCTGGTGATATTCGCCGGGACATCCTTCAGCGGTGCGGTCGTTACGTCGGTGCTTCTTAGTGTCATCGCTTATGTGGTCGGAGACCGGTTTATTCTGAAGGTGACCAACAATGTGGTGGCGACGGTAGCGGATCTCGGTCTTGCTTTCGTATTTTTCGTTCTGGTGTCGGGCGTTACCATGGGGGAGCTTTCGCTTGTCGAACTGCTGACTCTTGTAGCGGGCATCGGTGTACTGGAGTATTATTTTCATCGAACGTTTAAGGCTAACTTGGTTACTTCCGCTGCTTAAGCGGTGGAGTGGGGCTGTCCGGGGGATTTTTCCCCGGACAGTCATTTTCTATTTTAGGGGTTGCATTGATCAATTCCTTATGATAAAATCCAAAACGTTGACTTGAAAGACTTCTGGGATCTACACCTTGCGGACTTGTCCCTTGGAATGGAGAAAAGAAACAGCTTGTCAAACGAAGCATCTTATGCTAGAGTGTGAAACGTTGTCGGAAACGACAGTGAAACGAATTGCCCTTTGAAAACTGAACAACGAGTGAGTGTTAAATATAGAGACTCAGCGATGAGTTTCTGCCAAGCTTCAAAATGAGTCATCAGCTTTTCTTTAATGGAGAGTTTGATCCTGGCTCAGGACGAACGCTGGCGGCGTGCCTAATACATGCAAGTCGAGCGGAGCACTTCGGTGCTTAGCGGCGGACGGGTGAGTAACACGTAGGCAACCTGCCTGTAAGATCGGGATAACTACCGGAAACGGTAGCTAAGACCGGATAGCTGGTTTCGGTGCATGCCGGAATCATGAAACACGGGGCAACCTGTGGCTTACGGATGGGCCTGCGGCGCATTAGCTAGTTGGCGGGGTAACGGCCCACCAAGGCGACGATGCGTAGCCGACCTGAGAGGGTGATCGGCCACACTGGGACTGAGACACGGCCCAGACTCCTACGGGAGGCAGCAGTAGGGAATCTTCCGCAATGGGCGCAAGCCTGACGGAGCAACGCCGCGTGAGTGATGAAGGTTTTCGGATCGTAAAGCTCTGTTGCCAGGGAAGAATGTCGTGGAGAGTAACTGCTCTGCGAATGACGGTACCTGAGAAGAAAGCCCCGGCTAACTACGTGCCAGCAGCCGCGGTAATACGTAGGGGGCAAGCGTTGTCCGGAATTATTGGGCGTAAAGCGCGCGCAGGCGGTCTTTTAAGTCTGGTGTTTAAGCCCGGGGCTCAACCCCGGTTCGCACCGGAAACTGGAAGACTTGAGTGCAGGAGAGGAAAGCGGAATTCCACGTGTAGCGGTGAAATGCGTAGAGATGTGGAGGAACACCAGTGGCGAAGGCGGCTTTCTGGACTGTAACTGACGCTGAGGCGCGAAAGCGTGGGGAGCAAACAGGATTAGATACCCTGGTAGTCCACGCCGTAAACGATGAGTGCTAGGTGTTAGGGGTTTCGATACCCTTGGTGCCGAAGTAAACACAATAAGCACTCCGCCTGGGGAGTACGCTCGCAAGAGTGAAACTCAAAGGAATTGACGGGGACCCGCACAAGCAGTGGAGTATGTGGTTTAATTCGAAGCAACGCGAAGAACCTTACCAGGTCTTGACATCCCTCTGAAAGCCCTAGAGATAGGGTCCTCCTTCGGGACAGAGGTGACAGGTGGTGCATGGTTGTCGTCAGCTCGTGTCGTGAGATGTTGGGTTAAGTCCCGCAACGAGCGCAACCCTTGACTTTAGTTGCCAGCATTGAGTTGGGCACTCTAGAGTGACTGCCGGTGACAAACCGGAGGAAGGTGGGGATGACGTCAAATCATCATGCCCCTTATGACCTGGGCTACACACGTACTACAATGGCCGGTACAACGGGAAGCGAAGTCGCGAGATGGAGCGAATCCTTAGAAGCCGGTCTCAGTTCGGATTGCAGGCTGCAACTCGCCTGCATGAAGTCGGAATTGCTAGTAATCGCGGATCAGCATGCCGCGGTGAATACGTTCCCGGGTCTTGTACACACCGCCCGTCACACCACGAGAGTTTACAACACCCGAAGCCGGTGGGGTAACCCGCAAGGGGGCCAGCCGTCGAAGGTGGGGTAGATGATTGGGGTGAAGTCGTAACAAGGTAGCCGTATCGGAAGGTGCGGCTGGATCACCTCCTTTCTATGGAGTCCATGTCACCTGCAGGGTGGCGGACAAATCTTATAGCAGCCCTTGAGCTGCGGACACTCACTCGTGTTCAGTTTTGAAAGGTGCAATGCCTTTCAAGAAGAAGTTTGTTCCTTGAAAACTGGATATACGAAACAAACTAGCTGAAGTAATCTAATGTTTTATCTTTATAGCTGCTAGCGATGTATTTCGTTTTTGAAAGCGACCTTTATGCGAAGCATAACGGAGCGCAAAAACGAAACTACGAGCATTTGGTTAAGCTATTAAGAGCACACGGAGGATGCCTAGGCACCAGGAGCCGAAGAAGGACGTGGCGAACAACGATAATGCCTCGGGGAGCCGTAAGCAGGCTTTGATCCGGGGATGTCCGAATGGGGAAACCCACATGTGGTAATTCGCATGTACCATGCAGTGAATACATAGCTGCATCGGAGGCAGACGAGGGGAACTGAAACATCTAAGTACCCTCAGGAAAAGAAAACAATAGTGATTCCGTCAGTAGCGGCGAGCGAAAGCGGAACAGCCCAAACCAAGGAGCTTGCTCCTTGGGGTTGTAGGACGTCAATGTGGGTTAAGCAGAGTAGGCGAACAGGTCTGGAAAGGCCGGCCAGAGTGGGTAAAAGCCCCGTAACTGAAATTCTGCGAACATCCTAGACGGATCCTGAGTACCGCGAGACACGTGAAACCTCGTGGGAAACCGGCAGGACCATCTGCCAAGGCTAAATACTCCCTGGTGACCGATAGTGAAGCAGTACCGTGAGGGAAAGGTGAAAAGAACCGCGGGAGCGGAGTGAAAAAGAACCTGAAACCGTGTGCTTACAAGAAGTCAGAGCCCGTTAATGGGTGATGGCGTGCCTTTTGTAGAATGAACCGGCGAGTTACGTTCCCGTGCGAGGTTAAGGTGAGAAGCCGCAGCCGCAGCGAAAGCGAGTCTGAATAGGGCGACATAGTACGTGGACGTAGACCCGAAACCGTGTGATCTACCCCTGTCCAGGGTGAAGGTGCGGTAACACGCACTGGAGGCCCGAACCCACGAATGTTGAAAAATTCGGGGATGAGGTGGGGGTAGCGGAGAAATTCCAATCGAACTCGGAGATAGCTGGTTCTCCCCGAAATAGCTTTAGGGCTAGCCTCGGGTTAGCGTTGCGGAGGTAAAGCACTGATTGGGTGCGGGGCCCGCCAAGGGTTACCAAGTCCAGTCAAACTCTGAATGCCGCAAACGTGATGCCCGGGAGTCAGACAGTGAGTGCTAAGATCCATTGTCAAGAGGGAAACAGCCCAGATCATCAGCTAAGGTCCCCAAGTGTGTGTTAAGTGGGAAAGGATGTGGAGTTGCACAGACAACCAGGATGTTGGCTTAGAAGCAGCCACCATTGAAAGAGTGCGTAATAGCTCACTGGTCGAGTGACTCTGCGCCGAAAATGTAACGGGGCTAAACACACCACCGAAGCTATGAGTCCATTTATGGGCAGTAGGGGAGCGTTGTATGCGGGTTGAAGGTTGATCGTGAGGACAGCTGGACTGCATACAAGTGAGAATGCCGGTATGAGTAACGAAAAGATCAGTGAGAATCTGATCCGCCGAAAGCCTAAGGGTTCCTGAGGAAGGCTCGTCCGCTCAGGGTAAGTCGGGACCTAAGGCGAGGCCGAAAGGCGTAGTCGAAGGACAACAGGTTGAAATTCCTGTACCACCGTGAACCGTTATGAGCAATGGGGTGACGCAGAAGGATAGTGACGCGAGCTGATGGATGCTCGTCCAAGCAGTAAGGCTGATGTGCAGGCAAATCCGCACATCGATAAGGCTAAGCTGTGATGGGGAGGGAAATTTAAGTACCGAAGGTCATGAGTTCAGGCTGCCAAGAAAAGCCTCTAGCCAGGGAGAAGGTGCCCGTACCGCAAACCGACACAGGTAGGCGAGCAGAGCATGCTAAGGCGCGCGGAAGAACTCTCGTTAAGGAACTCGGCAAAATGACCCCGTAACTTCGGGAGAAGGGGTGCCTCGGTAGGGTGAATAGCCCGAGGGGGCCGCAGTGAAAAGGCCCAAGCGACTGTTTAGCAAAAACACAGGTCTGTGCGAAGCCGCAAGGCGAAGTATACGGGCTGACGCCTGCCCGGTGCTGGAAGGTTAAGGGGAGCGGTTAGGAGCAATCCGAAGCTGTGAACCGAAGCCCCAGTAAACGGCGGCCGTAACTATAACGGTCCTAAGGTAGCGAAATTCCTTGTCAGGTAAATTCTGACCCGCACGAATGGCGTAACGACTTGGGCGCTGTCTCGACGAGAGATCCGGTGAAATTTTAATACCTGTGAAGATGCAGGTTACCCGCGACAAGACGGAAAGACCCCATGGAGCTTTACTGCAGCTTGATATTGGACTTTGGTACGATCTGTACAGGATAGGTGGGAGCCTGAGAAGCCTGAGCGCCAGCTTGGGTGGAGGCGCCGTTGGGATACCACCCTGATCGTATCGGAGTTCTAACCTGGTACCGTGATCCGGTACGGGGACAGTGTCAGGTGGGCAGTTTGACTGGGGCGGTCGCCTCCTAAAGCGTAACGGAGGCGCCCCAAGGTTCCCTCAGAATGGTTGGAAATCATTCGAAGAGTGCAAAGGCATAAGGGAGCTTGACTGCGAGACAAACAGGTCGAGCAGGGACGAAAGTCGGGCTTAGTGATCCGGTGGTACCGAATGGAAGGGCCATCGCTCAACGGATAAAAGCTACCCTGGGGATAACAGGCTTATCTCCCCCAAGAGTCCACATCGACGGGGAGGTTTGGCACCTCGATGTCGGCTCATCGCATCCTGGGGCTGAAGTAGGTCCCAAGGGTTGGGCTGTTCGCCCATTAAAGCGGTACGCGAGCTGGGTTCAGAACGTCGTGAGACAGTTCGGTCCCTATCTGTCGCGGGCGCAGGAAATTTGAGAGGAGCTGTCCTTAGTACGAGAGGACCGGGATGGACGTACCGCTGGTGTACCAGTTGTTCCGCCAGGAGCACGGCTGGATAGCCAAGTACGGACGGGATAAGCGCTGAAAGCATCTAAGCGTGAAGCCCCCCTCAAGATGAGATTTCCCAGTATGTAAGACCCCTTGTAGACGACGAGGTTGATAGGTTCGGGGTGGAAGCGCGGCAACGTGTGGAGCTGACGAATACTAATCGGTCGAGGGCTTATCCACAAGCTTCTGAAAGGAAGCGGCGGCAATAGTTAAGCTTTAGATCTTCGCTAGCGAATGAGGATATATTGTTTTGGTAGTGACCTTTGTGCGAAGCACAACGGAACGCAAAACAATATACCCGAATGGTTGTTTCGTTTCCAGTTTTCAAGGTACAAGCCTTGAACAACCGTTTGGTGATGATGGCGGAAGGGAACCACGCGTACCCATCCCGAACACGAACGTTAAGCCTTCCAGCGTCGATGGTACTTGGACCGCAGGGTCCTGGGAGAGTAGAACGTCGCCAAGCCAATGAAGAGCCCTTTTGGACCACGAGTCCAAGAGGGCTCTTTTTGCTTTGATCTTCTTAATGCCGGAGCTTCTTTTGTCCTCCTTGTATTTTATACGGCGAGTTAGAAAAAACTAGGGGGAGATGGTGAACTACAACAGGGAGGACAAAGAAATGAGCAAAACCTGGACAACCATATCGATTGTTGCCCTACTGGCCCTGTATGGCATGCTGCCGGGGTGGGTGCGAGCGGAGAACGGCGCGGCACAGAATGGAATGGATCAGGCCAACCCTATAGGAACAGTAAGACAAAGCACCAACGGTGCGCAATTCGGCAGTGATGCAGGACTTGGCCTGTCAGGAAGTACACCTGGCTTTTTGATCAACAAGCAGCAGATCATGTCCACCCCTGACGGGATGGCCGGCTATCGCCCGTTGGCCGTATCGGCGGACCGGGAGGATGGAGCCGATTGGGGATGGCTTGGCCTGATCGGCTTGGTGGGGCTCTCCGGCTTGTCTTCTGCCAAGCGAAGCCGAAGATCCAGGACAAATTCATAAAAGGCGTGGATCAATAAGCTCTCAACCGAGGGACCGGTTCGTATGATTCTACACATGAGGAGGCGTAACAGCATGAGTGGTGTACAGCATAACGAAAACAATGAAGAATTGGCCGAGCTGGGCACGCATATGGCGGGAGCAACGGGGCTGCACAAAACGAGAACCAGCGATGAAGTGATGGTGATTGAAGCTCCCGGACAAGGTCCCGGGATTGTAGATAATCGGGATCATGAGAAGGATTTTAAGAAGAACGGGAAATCCATTTAACGAAAAGTACTGTTCAATAAGGCTTTGGAAGCCCCGGCTTTCCAAGCCTTATTTAGTATGGAAGCCGTGTGAGAGGGGCTGAATCTGATGCGTATACTTCGGATAACGGGGTAAGAAGTAAACAGCAAAAGGACCCCTGTCTTATGAACAAGGATCCTCGCTGTGTATGGGAGAGAAAAAACGATAAGAACTGCTTTTATTTGCGGGTCCGTGAGATCAAATCCGATACGGTAACAAATTCATAGCCGCGCTGCTTGAGCTCCGGCAGGATCCGGCGAAGCGCTTCGACCGTTTGGCTGCAGTCCCCTTGAAGGTCGTGAAACAAAATAATGTCTCCATTGTGTACATTGTTCAGCACTTGGGCGACAATTTTATCCACACCGGGCTTCATCCAATCCTTCGTATCCTGATACCAGGACCACATCACTACCGTGAGCTTGTCTTCCTTCATGGATTGGAGAAGGGCGTCATTATAATAACCGCCGGGTGGGCGAAACACATGGGGCATTTGCTCCGTAATATCAAAGATCACTTCCTGCGTCTGGCGGATTTCGGTAATGAGCCGTTCGGCAGGATAGTGTTTGAGGAAGTGATGGTCAAACGTATGGTTGGCGATCTCATGCCCTTCATTCACTTCACGAATGGCAATGGCGGGATACAGCTGTACCCGCTTGCCGATGACGAAGAATGTCCCCTTGGCCCCATACTCATGCAGCAGATCGAGAATCTGGGGCGTATAGACAGGGTTGGGGCCGTCATCGAACGTCAAGGCAATGAGCTTTTGGTCGGTCTCCACGTTCCAGACCACCTCGCTGGGCCGCGGAGCTGGAGCGGCTGCACCGGTCAAACAAAACGTTGTCAGGACACACAGCAGAAGCCTGCGGACACCTTGATTCATGTCGGTCACCTCCGTGTAACATGATCATGCTTAGGGTTCGACCGGCACAGGGCTCCTATGCGCCTGAAGAGAGGCCAATAAAAAGCAGGCCTCCCATCTCTGCACCCGGCCTATTGCCTGGGCAGCTTAGATAGAGAGACCTGCTTTTTTGGGAGCGCCCGATTAAGAACCAAGCACATGAACCTTCACGTTCTGAATACCGAACTGCAGTGCAGCATGGCGTCCTTGCGGCATAAAAATATCAATCTTGTTCCCCTTCACGGATCCACCGATATCCGTTGCTACGGCATACATGCCTCCGACCGGAAGGCCGTCGTGCGTGTAGCCTTCAATAAATACCTTGGACCCCAGAGGAATGACTGCAGGGTCAACGGCGATCGTCCCCAGCTTCAGAGGATTACCCATGTAATCTCTGGCCGCGAACGTACCGTTTTCCGCCGCTGCTGCTGTATAGGCAGAAGCTCTGGCTTCGATCGTCTTCGTGTACAGAGGAGCGATCTTCGTAGGGCGGTACCAGGCCGGAGCATGGTATTGTCCATCCACCCCAAGAATAGCGATTCGGTTCAGGTTGTCCCACTGGGTCTGGATGCTGAAGGAGTCTGCAAGCATCCGGAAGGGAACGTAGGCCCGCCCATCCACCAGCTTGGCGGCTGCTTCTTGCACGGAAGGCTGGCCGTTAACGGTGATGTTCGGGTCGCCGGTAGTGAAAACAACGGTGGTTGTGGAGCTGCTCAGGGTAACCTTCATCTGAGCGCCGGCATGCTCCCATTGAAGCTGATAACCCAGCTTGTCCGCCATGACTCTGGCCGGAACCTGAAGCTTGTGGTTCTCGTCAAGGAACGGCTGGGCGTCCGGAAAATGCACGAGGCTGCTGTTAACCTGCACTTTGATATCCTCGGCGAGTCGGACCGTCTCGGCCTGTGCAGGACTTGCAAATACAAGAATTGCGGCTGCAGGCAGCGTCAATAGACATGCCTTCAGCATGGACGTGATGCGACTATTCAACAGGATC
This sequence comes from Paenibacillus mucilaginosus 3016, assembly GCF_000250655.1. Taxonomy (NCBI): domain Bacteria; kingdom Bacillati; phylum Bacillota; class Bacilli; order Caryophanales; family Paenibacillaceae; genus Paenibacillus; species Paenibacillus mucilaginosus. The sequence continues at coordinate 8,098,263 of NC_016935.1, read as the reverse complement.
CCTCCATATCGTTGCACCTGTCCGGCGAATACTGGCATCCGCCGTCAGTTGTCGATCATAGCCTCCGAGGTTAGTTGTCGGGTTCGGGAAGAAGGTTGGTTCCCTAGCATGGTGCCTGCTTCGCTGCAGTAGTGCCAGCGGCAGACAGCCGTTGCATTCACCCCATGTGATGCGTCCCCCGTACGTACATCTAAAATACATGCGCGATTCGGCTCTTAAGAGCGTACCATACGATAAAACCGGGGGGCAATGGATAAAATCATCCAGTCCCTTCCTTTAATTGACACGGGGGGTTAACCTCAGCAGGCATGTGGGTTACAATGGATGAAATGATCCGGAGGAACCCGCGGAACGAGAGCAGAGTAAGGTCTGGAAAGGCAGCGGGTGAAAGAGGGGAAAGCATGTATCAAAGAGATTATATTCTGCGGATGATTGAGCAGGCAGGGGTGATAGTTGGCCGCGTGATGCATCTGGCCCGGAACAAACGGATGCAGGAGGCGATAGAGCTGCTGCAGCAGGCGATGAAGGAAATGCTGGGGCTCGGCTCCAAGCTGATCGGGGCACTCTCGGTGAAGGATCTGATTGCACTGCTGTCCAAGGACGGGGAGCTGGATTCGGCCAAGGTGCTTGCACTCGGGGATTTGATGAAGGCTCAATCGGAGCTGCAGCGGGAGGGCGGGGAGGAAGCGGCTGCCCAAAGGACAGCAAGGAAATCTCTTGAGCTGCTGCTGATCGGGCGGGAATACGATGCCCGCGGCGAACTGAGAGAAGAATTCAACAGACGGATTCAAGAGGCGCTGGATATCACCGGACGTGCGGGGCTGAATGAGGGGATCTTGTCGAGGATTGTCGGTTATTACGAGGAGCAGGGGAGCTATGCCTGGGCGGAAGACGCCTTGTTTTACCGGCTGGAGGTGCTGCAAGGCGGAGAGCGCGAACTGGAGTGGAGAGCCGCCGTAGAAGAAGGGATCCGAATGTACGAACGGTGGGTCCTCCTGGAGGACACGCCGCTGCGGGCAGGCGGCTTGTCTGCGGAAGAGGCCGAGGAAGGCCTGCGGACGCTCCGGCAATTGAAAATCACACAGAGCCAATAACAGGAAAAAGTGCAAAACCGATCACAGCAAATACGAACTATTATCACATCCAAAACAAAAATAGTTCGCCTTTTGGAGTTGACATCCTTTGTGAAAGCCGATAAACTGAAAGAGATCAATAGCTTGGAAAAAAACACGTTTAACATTCGAATAATCTCGTATAATGTCGGGAATATGGCCCGAATAGTTTCTACCCGAAAACCTTAAATTTTTGGACTACGAGTAAGCGTTTGATGAAGAAGGTCGGCACCGGGGCGGTGTCTGGCCTTAACTTGCGCTTAGGAGTCTTCTTGTCGTCCTTACTCATAGACTGAACAGCTTGTATTTGAGCATGTGCAGCATCTATCTGGAAGGACGTTTTGTTTTTTATTGGACTTGGGTTCGTTACGGATTGAAAAGCAAGCATATGGAGGGTACCTGAATGTCGGTTCTTGTTGGAGTCATCATGGGAAGCCAGTCGGACTGGGAAACGATGAAGAAAGCGTGCGACGTGCTCGATGAGCTGGGAGTTGCATACGAGAAGAAGGTGGTATCGGCCCACCGGACGCCGGATCTGATGTTCGAATACGCCGAAACGGCGGCTGAACGCGGACTGAAGGTCATCATCGCAGGAGCAGGCGGCGCGGCACATCTGCCGGGTATGGTCGCCTCGAAGACGGTTCTGCCGGTCATCGGCGTGCCTGTGAAGACGTCGACCCTGAACGGGCTGGACTCGCTGCTGTCGATCGTACAGATGCCGGGCGGCATTCCTGTAGCGACGGTGGCGATCGGACAAGCTGGCGCGACCAATGCGGGCCTGCTCGCGGCGCAGATTCTCGGCGCCTTCGACGGCGGAATCCAGCAGCGGGTGGCGGAGCGCCGCGAACGCATCGCTAAGTCTGTCATGGAAAGCAGCGTGCTGGAATGACCATGAACGAAGCGAACAAGAACCGGCCGTATGACCCGCTCAAAGTGACCCCGCCCGGGTCCGTGATCGGCGTCCTCGGAGGCGGCCAGCTCGGACGCATGCTGGCACTGGCCGGCAAGGCGATGGGCTACCGGTTCGTCACGCTGGACCCTACGCCGGATGCGCCCTGCGGCCAGGTGGCGGACCGCCAGATCGTAGCGGCATATGACGACGCGGCGGCCGCAAGAACCCTTGCGGAAGAAGCCGACGTCATCACGTACGAGTTCGAGAACGTCGATGCCGGTGTAACGGAGCTGCTCATGCGGGAGTCTTACGTGCCGCAGGGCAGCGAGCTGCTCTACACGACGCAGCACCGGCTGCGCGAGAAGCGCGCCATAGAGGCCGCGGGCGTCAAAGTAGCGCCGTATGCGGAAGTGGCCAGCGCCGCGGAGCTTCGGGAGGCCGTGGAGCGCTTCGGCACGCCCTGCGTGCTCAAGACCGGCGACCGGCGGTTACGACGGCAAGGGCCAGTGGGTCATCCGCTCGTTGGATGAAGTCGAAGAGGCATTCGAGACGCTGAGCCGGGCGAAGACGGAGCTTGTACTCGAGCAGTTCATCCGCTTCGAGCGGGAGATCTCCGTGATCGCGGCGAGAAGCCCGCGGGGCGAAGTGAAGGCTTTTCCCCCGGCGGAGAATATCCATGTGAACAATATCCTGCATCTCTCGATCGTTCCGGCCCGTGCGCCGGAAGGCGTGCTGAAGCGGGCGGAAGAGATGGCGCTGCAGATCGCCGAGAAGCTGGATGTGATCGGGCTGATCGCCGTGGAGATGTTCCTGACTTCGGACGGCGAGCTGTTCGTCAACGAGTTGGCACCGCGGCCGCACAATTCCGGCCACTATACGATGGAAGCGTGCCGGACCTCGCAGTTCGAGCAGCATCTGAGGGCGGTGTGCAACCTGCCGCTCGGCGATCCGTCGCTGCTGGTGCCGGTCGTTATGGTGAACGTGCTGGGTGAACATGTGGTGCCGCTGCTGGAGTGGATTCAGAATCCCGAATCGCAGAGCGCTGTGCCCGGTGTGACCGCCAAGCTTCACTTGTACGGCAAGGAGGAAGCCAAGGCGGGACGCAAGATGGGCCACGTGAATCTGCTGGCGGACCGCGCGGAAGATGCATTCCGCTGGATAGAGCTGTCAGGCGTATGGGAGTCTAAATAGAGAAGCAGCAGATCAAGTCAAAGAGCAGATACCGGAGGTATGGGGAATCATGATCGATCGTTATACAAGACCCGAGATGGGCAGCATTTGGACGGAAGAAAACAAATTCAAGGCTTGGCTTGAAGTCGAAATTCTTTCCTGCGAAGCATGGGCGGAGCTTGGTGTCATCCCGAAGGAAGACGTAGCGGAGCTGCGGAAGAACGCAAGCTTCGATATCGACCGGATCTACGAGATCGAGCAGGAGACACGCCATGACGTGATTGCCTTCACGCGTGCGGTATCCGAGAAAGTGGGCCCGGAACGCAAGTGGGTGCACTACGGTCTGACTTCCACGGACGTAGTCGATACGGCTCTTGGCTACCTGCTGAGACAGGCGAACGAGATCATCGAGCGGGACATCGTGAACTTCATCGAAATCCTGAAGGACAAAGCAGTGGCTTACAAGGATACGCCGATGATGGGCCGTACGCACGGGGTGCACGCTGAGCCTACCACCTTCGGTCTCAAGATGGCGCTCTGGTACGAAGAGATGAAGCGGAATCTGGAGCGTTTCCGCTTTGCCGCGGACGGTGTCCAGTTCGGCAAAATCTCGGGCGCCGTAGGCACCTACGCGAACATCGATCCGTTCATCGAGGAGTATGTGTGCGGCAAGCTCGGTACGAAGCCGGCGCCGATCTCGACCCAGACGCTGCAGCGTGACCGCCACGCCGAGTATATGGCGACTTTGGCGCTCATCGCGACGTCGCTGGACAAGTTCGCGACGGAAATCCGCGCCCTGCAGAAGAGCGAGTTCCGCGAAGTGGAAGAGCCGTTCGCGAAGGGTCAGAAGGGCTCCTCGGCCATGCCGCACAAGCGCAACCCGATCGGCTGCGAGAGCATCTCGGGTCTGGCCCGCGTCATCCGCGGCCACATGGTCTCCGCTTACGAGAATGTCACCCTGTGGCATGAGCGCGATATCTCGCACTCGTCCGTCGAGCGGATCATTCTTCCGGATTCGACGATCCTGCTGAACTACATGCTGAACCGCCTCGGCAACATCATCAAGAACCTGACGGTGTTCCCGGAGAACATGAAGCGCAACATGCAGAGCACCTACGGGGTTCCGTTCTCGGGCCGCGTTATGACGAAGCTGATCGACAAAGGGCTCTCCCGCGAGCAGGCTTACGATACGGTGCAGCCGCGGGCCATGCAGGCATGGGAAGAGCAGCGCTCGTTCCGTGACATCGTGGAGAATACGCCGGCGATCCGGGAGTACCTCAGCCTGGAAGAGATTGAGGATGCATTCAATCCGAGCTGGCATCTGAAGCATGTCGATACGATTTTCAAACGTCTGGGCTTGAGCTAAGAAGCACCGGGTTACGGGGAGGCGGGGGAAACCATGAAGGAAGCGTCAACGATCGCAATTTCCAGCGCGCAGGAGTATATCAAGGCGCCGCTGCTCTATAAAGGCAAGGTCCGCGAGATTTACGGGCTTGGAGACCATTACCTCATCGCGGTATCGGACCGGATCTCGGCATTCGACTGGGTGCTGAGCCCGGCTGTGCCGGACAAGGGGAACGTGCTTAACACGCTGAGCAAGTTCTGGTTCGACCAAACGACCGAGATCATCGACAACCATGTGGTGCATACGGACGTGGATCTGCTCGGCGACATCATCACGGACCGGGAGATCATGAAAGACCGGTTCATGGTGACCAAAAAAGCCGAGCGGATCGACATCGAATGCGTGGTGCGCGGCTACATCACGGGCGGCGGCTGGAGACAGTACCAGCAGACGGGCGAGATCAACGGCCACAAGCTGCCTGCAGGCCTGCGCAAGAACCAGCGCTTTGAGCAGCCGATCTTCACGCCGGCGGCGAAGAACGATGTCGGCCACGATGAGGATATCTCCATCGAGCGGATGAAAGAGCTTGTCGGCGCCGAGCTGACCGAGCAGCTGCAGGCGAAGAGCCTTCAGCTGTACAACTACGCTCACGCCTTCTGCCAGGACCGCGGCATTATTCTCGCCGACACCAAATTCGAATTCGGCCTGATCGACGGTGAAATCATACTCATTGACGAAATCTTCACTCCGGATTCATCGAGATTCTGGGCGAAGGACAAGTACGAGCTGGATACCGAGATCGACTCCATGGACAAAGAGCCGGTGCGGAGCTATCTGGCCAGCACGGACTGGGACAAGAACAGCGAGCCTGCTCCGCTTCCTGCAGAAGTCGTGGAAGAGACAAGCCGGCGCTACCGCGAAATTTATAACCGCTTGGTTTTGGGATAAAACGCATGACTGCAGCCCGGGCTTCGGTCCGGGGGAGCAGATGCAGGATGGACACGCAGTATGTAAGGTGAGAGAGCAAACGGACATTTTTCATACCCTTGGGAGGTACTATTCGATGTTAAAAGCGACCGTATATGTGACGATTAAGCAAAGCGTACTGGACGTACAAGGAACGGCGGTGCAGGGCGCGCTGCACTCCATGGGCTTCGACGAAGTGGACAAGGTGCGGATCGGCAAGTACCTGGAAGTGGAACTGAACACGGACAACCGCGCTGCTGCGGAAGAGCGCCTCAAAGCCATGTGCGAGAAGCTGCTCGCGAACACGGTCATCGAAGACTACCGCTACGAGCTGAGCGAATAGGAGCCGGCCGGCTACCTTTTAACAAGGATTAGGGAGGACAACAATCATGAATTTTGCGGTTCTGGTGTTTCCCGGCTCCAACTGTGATATCGACTGCTACAAAGCGGTGGAAGACACAGTAGGCCAGCCCGTGGACTATGTATGGCATACCGAGACGGATCTCTCCAAATACGACTGTATTATCATACCGGGCGGCTTCTCCTACGGAGACTACCTGCGCTGCGGCGCAATCGCCCAATTTGCACCGGTCATGAAGGCTCTCCGTGAAGCGGCGGAGCAGGGCAAGTACATCCTCGGCATCTGCAACGGCTTCCAGATTCTGCTCGAGTCCGGCCTGCTGCCGGGCGCGATGCTGCGCAACGAGTCGCTGAAGTTCCGCTGTCATGCGGCGATGCTGTCTGTAGTTAACACGGATACCCCGTTCACCAAGGAGTACAAGCAGGACGAGCTCATCAACATCCCGATCGCGCACGGCGAAGGCAACTACTACTGTGACGAGGCGGCCCTGGCCGAGCTCAAAGCGAACAACCAGATCGTGTTCCGTTACGAAGCGGGCAACAACCCGAACGGCTCGGTTGACGATATCGCAGGCATCTGCAGCAAGGGCGGCAATGTCCTCGGCATGATGCCGCATCCGGAACGTGCCGTGTCGGCGCTGCTCGGTTCCGAAGACGGCAAGCGGATGTTTACATCGATTTTAAGCACTTGGAGGGAAAAACATGGCGCAGCAGCTATCGGCTAAGGAACCAACGGCAGAACAGATTCAGGAACAGAAAATCTACAAGCAGTTCGGTGTCTCCGATGCCGAGTACGACCTCATCTGCGGCTTCCTCGGACGGAAGCCGAACTATGTGGAGATCGGCGTATTCTCCGTCATGTGGTCGGAGCACTGCTCTTACAAGAACTCCAAAGCGGTACTGCGCAAGTTCCCGACAACCGGCGAACGTGTCCTGATGGGACCGGGCGAAGGCGCGGGAATCGTGGATATCGGCGACAACCAAGCGGTTGTGTTCAAAATTGAAAGCCATAACCACCCTTCCGCGGTGGAACCATACCAAGGGGCGGCAACGGGCGTAGGCGGGATTATACGGGACATTTTCTCCATGGGTGCCCGTCCGGTAGCTGTGCTGAACTCCCTGCGTTTCGGTCGTCTGACGAATGACCGCGTGAAATACCTCTTCGAGCACGTCGTATCCGGGATTGCGGGCTACGGCAACTGCATCGGCATTCCGACGGTCGGCGGCGAAGTGATGTTCGATGAGAGCTACGAGGGCAACCCGCTCGTTAACGCCATGTGCGTCGGCATCATCGACCACGACAAGATCCAGAAGGGCGTAGCCAAAGGCGTAGGCAACCCGGTCTTCTATGTGGGCCCGGCAACGGGACGCGACGGGATTCACGGGGCGACCTTCGCATCCGAGGACCTCACGGCCGAGTCCGAAGCGAAGCGTTCGGCGGTACAGGTGGGCGATCCGTTCATGGAGAAGCTCGTACTCGAGGCGTGCCTGGAGCTGATCGACTCCGGCATCGTCGTAGGGATCCAGGACATGGGCGCAGCGGGTCTGACGTGTTCCTCGTCCGAGATGGCGAGCAAAGCGGGCAACGGCATGGAGCTGTACCTCGACGAGGTGCCGCAGCGTGAGGAAGGCATGACGCCTTACGAGATGATGCTCTCCGAGTCCCAGGAGCGGATGCTGTTCGTCGTGAAGCCGGAGCATGAGGAGCAGGCCAAAGCGATCTTCGAGCGCTGGGGACTGCACTGCGCGAAGGTCGGCAAGGTAACGGACGACGGCAACCTGAAGCTGTACCACAAGGGCGAGCTTGTCGGCGACATGCCGGTGACGGCGCTGGTCGACGAGTGCCCGATGTACAACAAGCCTTCCTCGGTACCGGCTTACTACGAAGCGAATGCTTCGGTCGATACCACCGCTTATCCGGAAGTTACCGATCTGAACGGTGCCCTGAAGCAGGTTCTGGCTTCGCCTACGGTAGCGAGCAAAGAGTGGGTTTACAACCAGTACGATTACATGGTTCGTACCTCCACAGCAGTTCAGCCGGGCTCTGACGCTGCCGTTGTAACGATCCGCGGCTCCCGCAAGGCGCTGTCGATGTCGACGGACTGCAACGGCCGTTATGTGTACCTCGATCCGGAAGTCGGCGGCAAGATCGCCGTGGCGGAAGCGGCGCGCAACAATGTGTGCTCCGGTGCGGAACCGCTGGCGATTACGGACAACCTCAACTTCGGTTCGCCGGAGAAGCCGGAGATCTTCTGGCAGCTCGAGAAGTCCGTGGACGGTATGGCGGAAGCCTGCCGCAAGCTGAACACGCCGGTCATCGGCGGCAACGTGTCGCTGTACAACGAGAACGCGCGCGGCGCGATCTATCCGACACCGGTTGTCGGCATGGTGGGTCTCGTGCATGACACGGACCACATCACCACGCAGGGCTTCAAGAACGAAGGCGACATCGTCCTGCTGCTCGGCGAGACGAAAGCGGAGCTTGGCGGCAGCGAATTCCAATACGTTGTTCATGGCGTAACGGAAGGCCGTCCTCCACAGATCGACCTCGACGTGGAGAAGACGCTGCTGGATACGGTGCTGGGTGCGATTCAGAAAGGTCTCGTCGCTTCGGCGCATGACCTGTCCGACGGCGGTCTGGCTGTAGCGCTGGCTGAAAGCTGCATCAGCGGCCGTCTGGGCGCGAACGTGAACCTGACGACGGACCTGCGTGCGGATATCGCCCTGTTCAGTGAGAGCCAATCCCGCCTGCTGCTCAGCGCGGCACCGGAGAAGGCGTCCGAGCTGGAAGCGGTGCTGAAGGCAGCCGGCGTTCCTGTACAGGTCATCGGCAAGGTGGAAGGCACGTCTCTGCAGGTGCAGGTAAACGGCAGCGCGGCAATCGACGCTGCTGTGGCTGAGCTGCAGCAAGTTTGGAAGGATGCGATTCCATGTCTGATGAACGCGTAGTTTCCGGACAGGAACGATTAGATATGAATGAGGATGCGAAAGGTCTGGTGACGGGAATGCGGCAAGGCGGCAATGGTCAAGGGCAACATGATGGTGCGTTCCCTCTCTGGACCGGAGCGTATTATAACGAAGGCATGGGGGCAGGTCCGAACGGCCTGTCCGACAAGCTGGGAGAAGAGTGCGGCGTATTCGGGGTGTTCGGTCACCCCGAGGCCGCCAATCTTTCGTATTACGGTCTTCATGCCCTGCAGCACCGGGGGCAGGAGAGTTCCGGCATTTGTGTGGCGGGCGAGGATGCGTTCAACTATCACCGCGGCATGGGTCTGGTCAAGGAAGTGTTCAACAACGATAACCTGGGACCGATGGTCGGCTCCTATGCGATTGGACATGTACGCTACTCGACGGCTGGAGAGAGCAAGCTGGCGAATGCCCAGCCGCTCGTGTTCAAGTACCGCGAGGGCGATCTCGCAATCGCTACGAACGGGAACCTGACGAATGCGCCGGACATCAAGAAGCGCCTGGAGCGGGAAGGCTCGATCTTCCAGACGACAAGCGACACGGAAGTTGTGGCGCATCTGATTGCCCGCTCGAAGCACGATGACATCGTCGAAGCGGTCCGGGACGCGCTGCTGCAGATCGAAGGCGCATATGCGTTCCTGTTCCTGACGCGGGACAAGCTCATCGCGGCGCGCGATCCGCACGGCCTGCGGCCATTCGTGATGGGGCGTCTGGGCGATGCGTATCTGTTTGCTTCGGAGTCCTGTGCGTTCGATACGGTCGGCGGTTTGTACGAGCGCGACATCCAGCCGGGTGAACTGCTGATTCTCAACCAGCGGACGGGCGAGCTGACGCACGACCGTTTCGCCGAAGGCAAGCAGCGGGCCGTCTGCGCGATGGAGTATATCTACTTCGCGCGTCCGGACAGCGACATCGACGAGGTGAACATCCACTCCGCCCGCAAGCGGATGGGGCGCCAGCTGGCGATCGAGTCGTTCGTCGACGCGGATATCGTCACCGGCGTGCCGGACTCGAGCATCTCGGCGGCGATCGGGTATGCGGAGCAGACGGGCATCCCTTACGAGCTCGGGCTGATCAAGAACCGCTACACGGGCCGGACGTTCATCCAGCCGAGCCAGGAGCTGCGCGAGCAGGGCGTGAAGATGAAGCTGTCCGCGGTGCGCAGCATCGTGCATGGCAAGCGAGTCGTCATGATCGACGACTCGATCGTGCGCGGCACGACTTCTCTGCGGATCGTGAACATGCTCCGCGAAGCGGGAGCAACCGAGGTGCACGTGCGGATCTCTTCGCCGCCGTTCCAGAACCCGTGCTTCTATGGGATCGATACCCCGAACCGCGGCGAGCTGATTGCCGCCGTGAAGTCGGTGGAGGAGATCCGCAAGGCGATCAACGCGGACTCGCTGCACTTCCTGAGCCAGGAAGGGCTCGTGAACTCGATCGGCGGCCCGGCGGGCGAGATCAACCGCGGCCACTGCACGGCGTGCTTCGACAACCGCTACCCGACGGCCATCCCGGACGACGCGAAGATCGGCTGCGGCTGCGATTAAGTAGCCTGCAGGGAGCGGCGCGGGAGAGCGGCGGGAAGTCGCACCGCATAGCGCTGGGGGCTTGAAGGCCGTAGGCCGCGAGGCTGCGGTGGAGAGCGAGTGGGCTCTCACAGCGCTGGCGGTGAGACGGACCGGTTAGCCGAGGGTTAAAGGCAGGCTGTCCTTCCGCAGCTGCAGAGCTGCCAGGAAGCCTTGTTTTGGCCGCAGGCCGCAGGCAGGCTGTTAGCTGCTTTGAATGCACGGAGGCTTCCAGCTGCCTCAGTGGACCGACTGCATGTGATGCGGTTGTGCAGTCAGCTAGCTGCGAAAGGCGTGCATTGCATGGAATGCATGGCAGGCAACCGGCGACATTGGCAATATAGCGGAACTCCGATTCGCTATTCGCTCAATTGGCGAGTGTGTTGGTCGAAATAGCGGAACTCCGATGCGCTATTTGGGCCGGTGGCGAGCCGAAGAGGCCGTTGGGAGCCAAATAAGGAACCTGAGTTCCGTTATTCCGGAAATGTACCCTGGAAACGGGCGAATAAGGAATCTCAGTTCCGCTATTTTGCTGTATGTCCTTCTTGATGGGATAAGCCGGTACACGCGGAAAGTACTTATGAGGGCATCCGAACTGCACAACAGTAGCATCCCAGCCGCGGAAGGCTCGTCCGAACAGCGTGCAAGTAGCGTCCCCCCTACGGAGGGCCCGTCCCAGCAGAACATCAATAATGGTCCATCTGTGGAAGGCTCGTTCGTGGTGCACGACAGTGGCGTCTCAGCCGCGGAAGGCATTCGAGCTGGATGTCAGTGGTGTCTCAACTGAAATAGGCCTGTCGAGCAGCACAACTGTGTGATCCATTCGCGGAAGGCTACCTGGTGATGCGATATAAGTGGTTTCCCAGCCGCGGCTTCATGAGACCCACAGCAGCGGTAAGGGATGCACCGAGTTCAACCAACCTAACAAACCGAGCGGCCGCCGCACAGCGCGGCCGCCTTATCATTAACCAAACGCCGTATTTCGAGGCGTAAATCTTTTGACCCAACTGGCTTGGGCGGGAGGCTCGTATGTTTACCGGAGAGTTTACGTGCCGCCTTTGAACCGGAGTTCTTACCGACAGGTAAGTTCATTAGGAACTCCGGTTCAACAGCGGCCGAAGGCAAATCATACGATGCCGGAGCCCCGCACTAGCCCAGGGGTCAACCATTTCCGGGGAGGAAAACCAAGTGTCCGATGCATATAAACAAGCCGGCGTGGATATCGCGGCAGGCAACGAAGCGGTAGAACGCATGAAGAAACACGTCAAAACCACGTTCCGTCCTGAGGTGCTCACCGAGCTCGGCGGGTTCGGCGGCCTGTTCGGTCTGAACAAAGACAAGTACGAAGAGCCGGTCCTCGTGTCCGGTACGGACGGGGTAGGGACGAAGCTGAAGCTGGCTTTTGCCATGGACAAGCATGACACGATCGGGATCGACGCGGTAGCAATGTGCGTCAACGATATTATCGTGCAGGGCGCGGAACCGCTCTTTTTCCTCGACTACCTGGCCTGCGACAAAGTCATTCCGGAGAAAATCGAAGCGATCGTCAAAGGCATCAGCGACGGCTGCGTACAAGCCGGCTGCGCGCTGATCGGCGGCGAAACGGCGGAGATGCCGGGCATGTACAGCGAAGGCGAGTATGACATCGCTGGCTTCACGGTCGGTATCGTCGACAAGAAGAAAATCATCGACGGTTCCACGATCCGTCCGGGCGACGTCGTCCTGGGCCTGCCGTCGAGCGGCATTCACAGCAACGGCTTCTCGCTGGTCCGCCGCCTGCTGCTGGAGCAGAAGGGCTACAAGCTGGATCAGGCTCTGGAAGCACTCGAAGGCAAGAAGCTCGGCGATGTGCTCATCGAGCCAACTCGGATCTACGTGAAGACGATTCTTTCCCTGCTCGAGAAAGTGCAGATCAAAGGGATGGCCCACATCACGGGGGGCGGCTTCCTGGAGAACATTCCGCGTGTACTGCCGAAGAACGTCAATGCCCACATCCAGTACGGCTCCTGGCCGATTCTGCCGATTTTCCACCTGATGCAGCAGGATGGCTCGATCTCCAACAATGACATGTTCCGTACCTTCAACATGGGCATCGGCATGGTCATCGTCGTCTCCGCCGAAGAAGCGGAAGCGACGCTTGCTGCGGCACGTGAGCTTGGCGAGAGCATCTACCGCCTGGGCGAGATTACAACCGGCGAAGGGATCGTTACCTTCGAAGGAGCGGAAGTATGATTGAACGGCTGCGCATTGCCGTGTTCGCCTCGGGAAGCGGCTCTAACTTCCAGGCGCTGACGGACGCAGTCCAATCCGGGAAGCTCGATGCCGACATCGAGCTTCTCGTCTGTGATAAGCCGGAAGCGCCTGTCGTACAGCGTGCGGAAGCCGCCGGAGTCGAAACGTTCCTCTTCCGCCCGAAGGACTATCCTTCCCGCGAAGCTTATGAGGCTGAGATTCTGGAGCGGCTGCGGGACAAAAAGATCGGGCTCGTCGTGCTCGCAGGGTATATGCGCATTCTGACGCATGTGCTCGTCGACGCCTACTGGGGCCGCATGATCAACGTGCATCCGTCGCTGCTGCCTTCTTTTCCGGGACTGCATGCGGTCCGGCAGGCCTTGAACCACGGGGTGAAAATTACCGGAGTGACGGTCCATATCGTGGACGGAGGACTCGACAGCGGTCCGATTCTGGCCCAGCGGGCGCTTGTGATCGGTCCGGAGGATACGGAAGAGACCTTGGCCGAACGCATTCATGAGATCGAACACGAGCTGTATCCTCAGGTCGTCCAGGCGATCGCGGACGGCAGCATCAAGCTAGACGATATCGCAACGAGCAAAGAGAAGGATGGGATGAAATCATGAGCCAGACCACGAATCAGAAACATGAAATCGAGCTTCGCTACGGGATGAACCCGCATCAGAAGCAGGCGAAGCTGATCAGCGAAGGCAATCTGCCGATCACCGTCGTGAACGGCGACCCGGGCTTCATCAACCTCCTGGATGCCCTGAACGGCTTCCAGCTGGCACGTGAGCTGCGCCGTGCAACAGGCCTTCCGGCTGCTGCATCGTTCAAGCACGTGTCCCCAGCCGGTGCTGCGGTTGCTGCGCCCCTGACCCCTGAGCTCGCGAAGGCTTACTTCGTGGAAGGCCTTGAGCTGTCCCCTCTGGCAACGGCGTATGCCCGCGCCCGCGGAGCGGACCGCATGTCTTCTTTCGGCGATGCCGTGGCCCTCAGCGACGTCGTGGACGCTTCCACTGCCCTGCTGCTGAAGCGTGAAGTATCTGACCTCGTGGTGGCTCCAGGCTACACGCCGGAAGCCCTCGAGATCCTCAAGGCGAAGAAGAACGGTGGCTACCTCATGCTGCAGATCGATCCGGAGTATGTGCCGAATCCGGTGGAGACGCGCACGCTGTTCGGCCTGACGCTGCAGCAGGAGCGCAACGATGCGGTGATTGATGCTTCCGCGCTGGAGCGTATTGTAACCGAGAATAAGGATCTGCCTGACAATGCGAAGCGGGATCTGCTCATTGCCCTCGTGACGCTCAAATACACGCAGTCGAACTCCATCTGCTACACCCTGGACGGCCAGACGATCGGGATCGGTGCCGGCCAGCAGTCCCGGATTCACTGCACACGCCTGGCGGGTGACAAAGCGGACCGCTGGTACCTCCGCCAGCACCCGACGGCGCTGAATATGAAGTTCCGCCAAGGCCTCTCCCGCGCCGAGCAGAACAATGCCATCGACCTGTGGCTCGAAGAGGAGCTGACACCGGTGGAGCAGGCGGCTTGGGAAGCGGCTTTCGAGGAAGTGCCTGCCCGTCTGACCCGCGAAGAGAAGCGCGAATGGCTCAAAGGACTGCAAGGCGTATCTTACGGCTCCGACGCCTTCCTGCCGTTCCGTGATAACCTTGACCGTGCCAGCCGCAGCGGCGTGAAATACGTCGTTCAGGCGGGTAGCTCCATGCGTGATGAGGAAGTCGTAAAGGCCGCCAATGATTACGGCATGGTGATGTGCTACTCCGGCGTCCGTTTGTTCCACCACTAGAACCTTGATGCGGTGCCGAGCCGCATGCGGGGAATCGTTTTGACTGACCATTAGGAGGAGAAAGCCGTGACGACAAGAGCCGCACAAGCGGAACGCTATTTGAACAGCCTGAAGGAGAACGTCTATCCGGGACGGGGCATCGTGATCGGGCAGACGCCGGACGGCAGCAAGCTGGTCCAGGTGTACTGGATCATGGGCCGCAGCGAGAATAGCCGCAACCGGGTGTTCATCCAGGAGGACAACGGCTTCCTGCGCACCGAGGCCAAAGATCCGGCGAAGCTGACCGATCCTTCCCTGATCATCTACTACCCGGTGAAGCACCTGGGCGGAGCCCATATCGTAACGAACGGTGACCAGACCGATACGATTCACGAGGCACTGCAGCAGGGCGGCACGTTCGAGTCCGCGCTGGCTTCCCGTACGTACGAGCCGGACGCGCCGAACTTCACGCCGCGCATCAGCGGTCTGGTGGACCTGGCGGACGAGCAGTTCGCATACAAGCTGTCCATCTTGAAGTCGAGCGGCAACACGGAAGATCAGACGCTGCGCTACACGTTCACTTATGAGAAGGCGCTGCCGGGCTACGGCCACTGCATCCATACGTATGCGGGCGACGGCAATCCGCTGCCTTCGTTCCAGGGCGAGCCTCAGCTGGTGCCTCTGGCAAACGACGCGCAGACCATCGCTGAGACGTACTGGAACGCGCTCAATGAGGAGAACCGGATCTCGCTGCTCGTGAAGACCATCTCCCTCGAGACGGCGGAAGCCGAGCTGCTCGTTATCAATAAGGAATAGGGGGCACGCAACGTGCGGGTATTGGTTGTAGGCGGCGGTGGCCGCGAGCATGCAATTTGCTGGGCGCTGAAGAAGAGCCCGAAAGTACAGGAGCTGTACTGCGCTCCGGGGAACGGGGGCATTGCTTCGGTAGCGGAGTGCGTGCCGATCGGGGTGCACCAGTTCGAAGAAATCGGGCAGTTTGCCCTCGACAAGAACATCGATCTCGTGGTGATCGGCCCGGATGATCCGCTGGCTGCAGGGATCGTCGATCATCTGGAGCGCAAGAATCTCAAGGTGTTCGGTCCCCGCGAGAATGCGGCGATTATCGAAGGCAGCAAGGTCTTCACGAAGCAGCTGCTCAAAAAATACAGCATCCCTACGGCGGCTTACGAGTCGTTCGAGCAGTATGATGCGGCTGCAGCGTATCTGGATCAGCTCAAGGCGCCTTACGTCATCAAAGCGGACGGCCTTGCGGCAGGGAAGGGCGTCATTATCGCCCAGTCGAAGGAAGAAGCCGAGACGGCGCTGAGGGAGATCATGGTCGACAAGATCTTCGGCGAGTCCGGCAACCAGGTGGTCATCGAGGAGTTCCTGACGGGACAGGAGATGTCGATCCTGGCATTCGTCGATGGGGAGACCGTGAAGCCGATGACCCCGGCGCAGGATCACAAACCGGTGTTCGACGGCGACAAAGGTCCGAATACGGGCGGCATGGGAACCTACACGCCGCTTCCGCATATCCCGCAGTCGATCATCGACGAAGCGATCGAGACGATCGTCAAGCCTACGGCGAAGGCCATGGTCTCCGAGGGGCGTCCGTTCCGCGGTGTTCTGTTCGCAGGCCTCATGATCACACCGGATGGTCCGAAGACGATCGAGTTCAACGCCCGCTTCGGCGATCCGGAGACGCAGGTTGTCCTGCCGAGGCTGCAGACCGATCTGCTCGAGATCTTCCTGGCGACCGTAGAGGGGCGCCTGGAGGAGATCGACATCCAGTGGAGCGACGAGGCGGCGGTCTGCGTCATTCTCGCTTCGGAAGGCTATCCGGGCAGCTACCCGAAAGGACTGCCGATCGAAGGGCTTGAGAGCGTGCAGGATGCCATCGTGTTCCACGCCGGAACGGCCATCAAGGACGGTGCCGTCGTCACGAACGGCGGACGGGTGCTTGGCGTCACGGCACTGGGCCGCGACATTGCCGAAGCCCGCAGCAAGGCTTATGCGGCTGCAGACGGCATTCACTTCGCAGGCAAGCATAACCGTACGGATATTGCCAAGAAAGCATTGGTGTAACAGAAGAGCCGGTTAGGCGGAGACGGGGAACCCCCGTACTCTGTCGGCCGGCTTTTTTGCGTATAAGGGGGGGGCTAGTCGGCTGCAAGGGAAGAACGTGAGGGTGAGTGAGGTAAGGAAGGCTAGGCTAAGGAGAGCCAGAGTCGCTGTAGAGGCCTGAGTCAAACTCGACCGTGTGAGCAGGTTATCGGACGGTGTAAACAGAAGAGCCGGTTAGGCGGAGACTGACGGGAACCTCGTACTCTGTCGGCCGGGTTTTTGGCGCTTATAAGGCAAGTCGGCTGCAAGGAAGTGAACGAATGGGCGGAGGGTAAGGGAAAAAGCAGAGGATAGTCCAGAGGCATTGGAGAGGCCAAGAGTCAGGGATCTTGAGGGCAGGCTCATCAGATCAGTAGTGTCCCTAGCTCACGCAAGCGAAAATACAGGGCAGCCAATACATGTCTGCATGGCGTTTAGTGCACAGGGATTCGAATGTTCCATCTCTAGTGGGTCCGCTTTACAGCCCCCGAGGTCTTTTATTTACGGCCGCTGCCTTTGACGACAATCTTGTCCCATTTCCGGTATACCGAGTATCCTGCCAGGATCATACCCAGCACAAGAATGCCGGATAACCAATAGTGCTGTACATAGTAAGCGAACGTGCGCATCACGAATTTCCTCAGCTTTCTCGTGTAATCGATGATACGGGAGTATCAGGGGATTTACCTTATGTTTTCCAGCGGGGGAGGGAACCATACTCGGCTTTACGTCATAAGGGCAGGCTGGAGGAGAATTTGACGGCTGGAATGAGCAGGTATAATATGGAAAAGGAGGGAGAGTGAAGAAACCATGGCTCATGTATTGATGATCAATCTGCCGGCGGAAGGTCACGTCAATCCAACGGTAGGCCTCGTTAAGGAACTGACGGCACGAGGCGAACGGGTAACCTATTACTGCACCGAGGATTTCAAGGAAAGGCTCGAAGGAGCGGGCGCCGTTGTCCGGACTTACAAGAATTATCATCAGGAGCTGATGGGAGCGGGCCGGCCTGGAGCCGAAGGTTTCGATGCAAGACAGATGATGAATTTCATGCTGCATGGTGCGGAACTGATGGTGAAGGGGATTCTTCCCGAAGTACGCCAAGAATCTTACGATTACGTTATCTATGACAGCATGTGCGTGGCCGGCTGGATCATAGCCGATATACTGGGACTGCCGAAGGTGTGCTCCAGCACGACCTTCATGATTGGAGAGGAAATGCAGGAGCGGATGCCTGCGCTGATGAAGGAACGGTTCCAGCCGGACCGAGATTCGGAGCTGTATCTGAAGAGTCAGGAGCCGGTAAAGCGGATGGAACAGGAATACGGACTGGATCTCAGCTCTCTGCAAAGCGTGCCGGGCATCGTCTCGCATCCGGGTGACCTGTCGGTGGTGTTCACCTCCCGTATGTTTCAAATTGCGGGCGAGCGTTTTGACGATACGCACCGGTTTGTCGGTCCATCGATTGCCAAGCGGGCGGACAGCGGTGATTTTCCGTTCGACGAGCTCGAGGGCCATACCGTCATCTATATTTCGCTCGGCACCGTATTCAATGAAATGAAAGGCTTCTACCAGGCCTGCTTCGACGCCTTCCGGGATGCGGAGGCGAAGGTGGTGCTGTCGGTTGGGCGTAAAATCAACCTGGAAGAGCTGCCGGAGCCGCCGGCCAACTTCATCGTCCGTCCTTATGTGCCTCAACTGGAGGTGCTGCAGCATGCCGATGTGTTCTTCACCCACGGCGGGATGAACAGTACAAGCGAAGGGCTGTATTATGGGGTGCCGCTGGCTGTCCTTCCCGTATCCGCCGATCAGCCGATGGTCGCCGGACGTGTGGCTGAGTTCGGTGCGGGGATCGCCCTCGATCACAGCAAGGTAACTCCGGAACTGCTGCGGGAGACGGCGGAGAAGCTGTTGGGAGAGGCTTCGTACAAGGAGAAAGCGGAGCAGATTGCAGCTTCCTTCCGGGAGGCGGGCGGCGCTTCGAGAGCGGCGGAGGACATCCTGTCGTGGAGCCGGACGCTGCAGCCGCAGGTGCCTCAGGGATAACGAGCGGTCGCTGTACCCCGAGGAAGTGAAAAGGCGGCGGTGGAGCATCTAAGGCAGACGAGTGGCACCGTCCCCGGACACGCACCGGAGAGTCGGAACTACTTGCAAGCGGTCAATCAGGGGCATGAAAGTCAGCGTCCGCCTCGCGGCCGGGCTAAACGAAATGGATGCTGTCCGCCGGATTCTGCCATCATGGGGATTGCAGCGGCAGGCCAAGCGAATCAAAGCCCTAAATAGAAAGGTGCTCCTCTGGAAAAGAGGAGCACCTTTTTGGGATGACGGGAGTCTATGGAATGAGCTTCCCTTAGAGGGCCACGGGTCTTACCGGCAGCTTGCCTGCTGCAGGCCGTTTGCCTTTGCCGACAGGGACGATCATCGGCGTGCCGAACAGCGGGTCCTCGATGACCTTGCTCTCGAGATCGAACACATCCTTGATGAGCTTCTCGTTCACGATATCCTCGGGACGTCCTTCGGCCCACACCTTGCGGTCTTTGATCGCGACGATATTGTCGGCGTACCGGCAGGCCAGGTTGATGTCGTGAAGGACCATCACGATCGTGCGCTGCTCCCGCTCATTGAGTTCATACAGCAGGTCGAGCACTTCGATCTGATGCGCAAGGTCGAGATAGGTCGTCGGCTCGTCAAGCAGGATCGTCGGTGTGCCCTGGGCCAGGGTCATGGCGATCCATGCACGCTGGCGCTGACCGCCGGACAGGGAATCGACGGTTCTCTCCGCGAGCGGAGCCATGTTCGTCAGCTCGAGAGCCCGCTGGACCATCGTTTCGTCTTCCTTGCTCCACTGCTGGAGCCAGTTCTGGTACGGATAACGGCCCTGCTTCACAAGCTGCAGCACCGTCAGTCCATCCGGAGCGGCAGGCCCCTGAGGGAGCATGGCCATCCGGCGGGCGATCTCCTTGGTCGACATGCGCGAAATCTCATTGCCGTCGAGGACGATGGAGCCCTTCTGGGGCTTAAGCAGCCTTGCGAGCGAGCGAAGCAGGGTCGATTTGCCGCAGCCGTTGCTGCCGATGAACACGGTCACTTTACCCTTTGGGATCCGGATGCTGAGCTCCTGGAAGATGCAGGTCTCGCCGTAACACAAGCAAAGGTCTTTGGATTGAATGGCGGTCATGGGTATCTCTCCTTGGTATCTGCAAGGCTGCAGGGTGATGTGATCGGTTACCGGTTCCGGCTGCGGTAGAGCAGGTAGACAAAGAACGGCGCGCCGATCGCGGCGGTGAAGACGCCGGCCGGAATATCAAGCGGCGAGAACGCTGTGCGCCCGACGAGATCGGCGCCGAGCAGGATCAGGGCCCCGAGCAGGGCGGAGACCGGCAGCAGCGCGCCGAAGCTTGGACCTACAAGCTTACGGGCCATGTGCGGCGCCATCAGCCCGATGAAGGTGATCGCGCCGCCGAAGGCGCCGGCCGCACCGGCCAGGGCCACGCTGAACAGCAGGAGCAGCAGGCGCTGGCGCTGGACGGCGCTGCCTACGCTGAGGGCGATCTCTTCGCCGAGCTCCTGGATATTGATGTGCCGCGAGTAGAGCAGCACCAGCGGCAGCAGGACGACAACATAGGGGAGGAGGATCAACACGTCCTTCTCCCAGGATACGCCGTAGATGCTTCCGGTCATGAACGTCAGCGCTTTGTTCGCCACGACGACCGGACCGGTCAGCATCATCATGTGGGATAGCGAGCTCATGGCGGCCGAGAAACCGATGCCGATGAGCACGAGACGCAGCGGTGTAACGCCGTTCTTCCATGACAGGCCGTAGACAAGGACCATAGCCAGGAAGGCGCCGGCAATCGCGGCCACCGGCAGCCAGGCGATGCTGACCCGCTCGGTCAGAAAGAAGAAGAATGAGACGGCACCGAGCGTAGCCCCGCCCGTGACACCGATCGTATCGGGCGACGCCAGCGGGTTGCGGACCACGCCCTGCAGAATCGCTCCCGATACGGCGAGCGCGGCGCCGATCAGCACGCCGATCACGATGCGCGGCAGGCGCAGGGAGCGGACGATCGTCTCGCTCGCATCCGTTCCCGTGCCGAGGATCGCGCGGATGACCTCGGCCGGCGGGATGAAGACACTGCCGATACCCGTGCAGAGTACGACGGCGGCGAGCAGGGCGATCAGCAGCAGTACGGTGATGAGCACGGCCCTGCGGCTGATCAGGAACGAGTAAGCACTGCCCCGGAGGGTCATGTAGCGGCTTTTGCGGTTCATCGGAGCTGGCCTCCCTTCCGTGCGATGTACACGAAGAAAGGCACGCCGATGATCGCCGTGGTTACGCCGACATGCACTTCCTTCGGCATGGCGATGAAGCGGGCGCCGACATCCGCGCCGGTCAGCAGAAGCGCGCCAAACACGGCGCAGTAGGGCAGCACCCAGCGGTGGTCGATGCCGACGACGAAGCGCACGATGTGCGGCACGATAATGCCCACGAAGACGATCGGCCCGGCCACGGCGACCGAGCCGCCGGCGAGCAGAACGATCACCAGCGCCGTCAGCGCCTTGATCAGGATTGTCCGTTGGCCGAGGCCCTTGGCGACATCCTCGCCCATCGACAGGACGTTGATGTGTGAGGCCAGCAGCAGGGCGCCGACCATCGCGGCCGCCATATAAGGCAGGACGGAGTGAAGCATCTCCATGGTGCGGCCGGCCACGGAGCCGACGAGCCAGAAGAGCACCTGGTCGAACGCTTTGCCGCTGCCGAGCAGCAGACCCTGAGTCAGCGACGCGAAGAAGGCCGAGATGGCCGAGCCGGCCAGCGTGATCTTCATCGGCGTCAGCCCGTCGCGTCCGATGGAGCCGAGCACATACACGGCCAGCGAGCTGATGGCCGCCCCTGCGAAGGCGATCCAGACAAACTCGGACAGCGATGAGGCGTTCCATACGGTAACGGACAGGACGATCGCAAACGCGGCTCCCGCGTTGACGCCGAAGACGCTTGGCGACGCCAGCGGGTTGCGGGTAATCGCCTGCATCAGCGCGCCGGCGACGGCCAGCGAAGCTCCGACGGCCGCCGCAATCAGGGCACGGGGCATCCGAGCCGTCGTGATGATAAGATGCTCGTTGGAACCGTCGAAGCGGCTGTAGGCCGAGACGATCTGTTCCCAGCTGTACGTCTGGATGCCGAACATGACGCTGGAGAGCATAACGAGCGCCAGGACAATGGCTGAGACGAGAAGCCAGGTGACTTTGAAGGCAAGAGAACGTTCGTTGTGCATAGGGATGGACAGCCTGCTTTCCTGCGGATCACATTAGATGAAGAAATAAATGCAAAGTAGGGAACGGAGCCCATAGGTACGCCCCGTTAACCATTTCGATAATTAATGAAACAAACTCTTTTCTCATTGTATGAGAACCGTTATCATGTGTCAATGAATTTGAGAATCATTATCAAAAAAAGGTTGACAAGCCGAATGGGAGCCTTTACTATGAACGAAGTAAATGATAACCGTTATCAACCGCCGGCAGAGCCTACAGACAGAGAAATCAGCCGGACACTGTTTATTTACGACATCAGGAGGTCACTTATGCAACGTTTTACAGGAATGATCGGCAAAAAATCTTCACTGCTCCTCGCCCTCGTCATGATGCTGTCCGTCTTTCTGACGGCATGCGGATCGAAACCGGCCGAGCAGGCCGCACCAAGCACAGCCGGAGGTACGGAAAACAAGACGGCTGCGGAAGGCCCGCGTAAAATCAAGCACGTCATGGGGGAAACCGAAGTTCCGGCCGCTCCGAAGCGCGTCGTGATCCTGACCAATGAAGGCACGGAAGCCCTGCTCTCCCTCGGGATCAAGCCGGTAGGTGCCGTCAAGTCCTGGACAGGTAGCCCATGGTATGATCATATCAAGTCCGAGATGGAAGGCGTAACGGTAGTAGGGGAAGAGAGCCAGCCGAACCTCGAGCTGATCGCATCCCTGAAGCCGGACCTCATCATCGGGAACAAGATGCGCCAAGAGAAAGTGTACGACCAGCTGAAGGCTATTGCTCCAACCGTCTTCTCCGAAACGCTCCGCGGCGAGTGGAAGAACAACTACCGCCTCTATGCGGAAACGGTAGGCAAGAAGGATGAAGGCGAGAAGGTGATCGCCGATTTCGACAAGCGGATCGCCGACATCAAGGCGAAGGCGGGCGACAAGCTGAACCAGAAGGTATCCGTAGTCCGCTTCATGGCCGGCAAGACGAGAATCTACCTGCAGGATACGTTCACGGGTATTATTTTCAACCAACTCGGCATCAAGCGCCCGGAGAACAAGTACAAGGATACGTTCGTAGAGGAAATCACAAAGGAGCGTCTGCCTGAAGTGGATGCCGACATGCTCTTCTACTTCACGTACGAAACCGGGGACAACAAAGCCAGCCAGCAGGAGCAGGATTGGCTGAACGATGCGCTCTGGAAGAACCTGAACGTGGTGAAGGCAGGCAAAGTGCACAAAGTCAATGACGCCATCTGGAATACGGCGGGCGGTGTCAAAGCAGCCAACCTGTTGCTCGATGACCTCGCCAAGATTTATGAAATTAAATAAATCTTTACGGGCATAAAATACAAGAACCCTCTTCTCCGGAACGCCGGAGAGAGGGTTTTTGTGTTCCCTATAGGCAGCCGGATGGTACCGTACTGTGTACGTCTCCAGAGCAGGAATGGCCGTGTGACCGGCCTGAATTGTGCCGGGGCTCCATGCATAAGGAAAGGAAGCTTAATGCAAAATAGGATGGGTCCAAACCGGGCTGAACTCAAACTTTCCTTAGGAGGTTTACCATTCCATGTACAACCTGACTTCGCAGCTCAACCAGTGCCAGCAAACGATCCAGCAGCTTATGCAGCAAACGCAGCTGGCCAGCGCAGAGTATCAAAGAATGCTGCAGCAGGAGCAGCAGAATGCCCAGCAGCTGGAGCTTCTCGCTCAGCGTGAGCGTCAAGCGGTGCGTGTCATCCAAACGGCGCTGCAGGGTCATCAAGTGGCTATGCAGCAGATGCAGCAGGTAGCTCAAGCTTGTGCCCGCATTGAGCAGAACCTGGCACAGCTGAACACGGTGAATGCGGGTATCTTCGCGCAGCAGCCTCAAAACCAGTTCTACCGCAGCAGCTCCCTGTATCAATAATGATGGCCGGCCTTCGCCGCCCGGATCTATCTAAGGCCGGTCTCCCTGCATAGGGGGCCGGTCTTTTGAAAATATCAGAATGGAACTCTCACCAGGGCTAAATCCCCCTGGAAGAAAAGGGCGGAGGATGTCTTGACAAATCTTACTGTAATAAATATAATTACAGTACAGGGATAAGGGAGGGCAAACGTTGAACAGCGAATTCACGATTGCGGTACACAGTCTCGTACTTCTCGCCTACCGGCCGGATCACATGGCTACCAGCGATGTCATCGCCCACAATGTCTGCACGCACCCCGCCCGGGTACGCAAGGTCATGGCCTGCCTGAAGAAGAGAGGCTATGTGGCGACGAAGGAAGGCAGCGGAGGGGGATTCATTCTCAGCTGTAATCCGGACGAAGTAACCCTGGCCGAGATTTACCGGGTTACCTCCATCGGCTCGATCAAGCCGTCATGGTGCTCCGGCAGTGTGGAGGAAGAGTGCTTGATCGCCTGCAACATCTCGGGCGTCATGGACGGCATCTTCACGGAAGCGGAGGAAGGCATGCTGCAGTACCTGGAGCGTCTAACGCTGCGCGAGGTGCTCGACCGGTTGAAGACCGCCCAGCGGGAGAAGCGCTAAGGTGCTTCTTTTTCTCTCCCCAAACTGTTACTAATAATGTTTCAGTACTCTCCTGTAGGTTAATTATGTAAAAAGCGGTTAAGTATATAAAAAGAGGAGAGGGTGACCGAAGATGACGGCTTATAATCCGATGCTGCTGCAAGAAGGGGATTGGGTGAGCGGAACGACCTTACAGGACGAGCGTTTCATTGGGTATATCGAATCGATGAACGATGACGGGAGAATCCGGGTGCGCTTGACACAGTGCGACCGCACGGAGCGGGTAGGGACGCTGGCGGAAGCCAGACCGTTCAAGCTGATGAAGCTGCCGGACGACCTGCTGTCGGATGTGGAGGCGCTGCGCGGACTGATCGAAGTGGCGCTGATCACACGCGACCGCGAGTGGTTCAAGGAGCTCAGCGAGCGCAAGTCGGCGGCCGAAGCCGCATGGCCGAGCCATGCGAACGGTACGGGAACTCCGGGGTCCGCATCCGGCCTCTCTCCCTTCCGCAGACGCTTCAACCCCGGATTCCTGCGGTAGAATGCCCCTCCGGCAGCCGCCAGCGAATCCTTGAGTCTCTTATATATAGGAGGAGTGAGTGTAATCATGTCTATCGTATCCATTACCAAAGAAGAGCAGTTCGAGTCGGCCATCGCACAGGGGGTAGTTCTCGTGGACTTCTGGGCGCCGTGGTGCGGACCGTGCAAAATGATCGCTCCCGTGCTGGAAGAGCTCGGCGGAAAGCTTGGCGATACGCTCTCCATCGTGAAGGTCAACGTGGATGACAATCCCGACACGGCCGGCAAATACGGCATCATGAGCATCCCGACCCTGAAGCTGTTCAAAGACGGCCGGGAAGTGGGGACGCAGGTGGGATTCGTGCCGCTGGCCCAGCTGGAAGCCTGGGTTCGCGAGCAGCTGTAACCTATGGCAGCATGTGTTCAAAGAGAAAGATCCGGAAGGAGGCCCGAACCTGGGGACTTCGGTACCGGATCTTTTTTTGCTGTGCGGGGAAGGAAGAGTCGGAGCATCTATGGAATAGTCTAACTATAACCAAGATCGGGAGGGGGGAACGCCCATGAACCGGACCGACCGGTTAATGGCGATGCTGCTGGAGCTGCAGAAGCGGCGCCGGGTACGGGCCGAGGACCTGGCCGAGCTGTTCGAAACCAGTGTCCGGACCGTATACCGGGATATGCAGGCCCTGAGCGAAGCGGGAGTGCCGGTGGTGGCTGTGCCGGGCCTCGGCTACTCCCTGATGGAAGGCTATTTCCTGCCGCCGCTATCCTTCCGGGCCGAGGAAGCGGCAACCCTGCTCCTCGGAAGCGATGCGGTTCTGCGGCTGCTGGGAGAGGTCTACCGGGAAGCCGGGCAGGCCGCCCGGGCCAAGCTGGAAGCCGTGCTGCCCGCGGAGGTCCGCGAGGAGTTCGAAGCCGTACGGGGCAGGCTGCGCTTCCGGTGGCTTCCTCAGACGGAAGAGAAGCTGGACCAGCTCAATCTGGCTGTCCGGGAGGAACGGGCCGTCCGCTTCCGGTATACCGGAAGGGCGCGGCTGCAGGAAGGAAGAAACGGGCCGGGCGAGCTGCGGGAGGTGGAGCCTTATGGGCTCGTCCATTCGCAGGGCAGCTGGTATCTCATCGGTCACTGTCTGCTGCGCGGCGGGCTGAGGCAGTTCCGTCTGGAGCGGATGGAGGAGCTGCAGATGACCGGCCGGACGTTCGCCCGTCCGGCGGACTTCGATCTTCAGCGGTATACCCCGTCCGGTGACCGGCCGGTCCAAGTCGTGGTCCGGCTGTCGGGCGAAGCGGCTGCACGCTATAAGGAATCTCCGAGCTTCTTCTATGTCACGCATGTGCTGGAGGAGCCGGATACCGGAACCCTGCTGCTTACGCTGCAGGTACGCTATGAGCTTGAAATTCTCCCGTGGCTGCTTGGCTGGGGAGCGGGAGCGGTCGTGCTGGAGCCGCCGAGCCTCGGCAGGCGGGTGGCCGAAGAGGCACATAGGATGTTCAGCTTGTACGAGAGCCCTGCGAACTTCCTGACATAAGGCTGTCAGGAGCGCTCTGGTATGCTGGGTTTCGTAGACTCATCCGAAGCCCATAAGAAGGAGAATGAACCATGAGCGAAACGAACCGCATTCTGAAGGACCTTGAACTCTTGATCGGACAGTATGAGGAAGCCCTCGGCCGCTATACCCCCGAGCAGCTGCACCGGCAGCCATCCCCTGAGGCCTGGTCGGTCGGTCAGGTCTATACGCACCTGCTCAATACGGCCTTTCATATGCAGATGAGAGCCATAACGGCCTGCCGGAACGGAGAAGGCCAGCCGGAGGGAAGCAAGAGCGAAGCGGGAGAAGCGGTCTTCCGTCTGGGCGCCTTCCCGCCGATCAAAATCGCCGTGCCTCCGACGGACGCGTACACGCCGCCCAATACCGAAGAGGCGGATTCGCTGCGTGCCCGTCTGGAGAAGCTGAGGGGAGAGTGCCGCGAGGTTGAGGCGCAGCTCGCGGCCATCCCGGCAGACCGCCGCGTTCCCCATCCGCGGCTGGGGGCGATGAATGCCGTAGAATGGTTCGCCCTGATCGAAATGCACTTCCGTCACCACCTCCGGCAGCAGCGGGAACTGGACTCCTTCCTCGGCCTCGAGAGCGCCTAAGCTCCGGCTGCGGTCCCGCTCCGGAGGAAGCACCGACAACCGAAAGGAGTGGGAGGCATGTATCCGACCCTGTTTTTGGCTCACGGCACCCCGCTGCTCGCAGCCGAGGACCTGCCTTACACGCGGTTCCTCCGCAACCTCGGCAGGCATCTGCCGAGACCGGAGGGCATCGTAGTCGTCAGCGCCCATTGGGAAAGTCCGCTTCAGCTGATTTCGGGCGCATCGCGCCACGAGACGCTGCATGACTTCTTCGGCTACCCGGAAGAGGCGTATGCCGTCACCTACCCGGGGCAGGGCGATATCCTGCTCAGTCTGCAGATCCGGAAGGAGCTCGCAGCCGAAGGGATCGCCTCGGAGATCGACGATGCCCGCGGGCTCGACCACGGCGTCTGGTCGCTCCTTCACTGGATGTACCCGGCCGCGGACATTCCCGTCGTGGCCCTGTCGGTTCATCCGAGGCTGGCGCCGGAGGAACCGTACCGGATTGGCCAGGCGCTGCACGCTCTCCGGGACAAGGGTATCCTTGTCATCGGCAGCGGAGGGACCGTACATAATCCCCCGCTGCTGCAGTGGGATTCCTCCATGGTGGACCGCTGGGCCCTGGAGTTCGACGAATGGCTCGGAGAGCGGATCGGCGTCTGGGATCTGGAAGCCCTGTTCGACTACGAGAACCGGGCGCCTCATGCCAAGCTTGCCGCCCCGACGCGGGAGCATCTCTATCCGCTCTTCCTGGCAATGGGGCTGGCTGACCGGAAGCGCAAGGCCAGGCTGCTGCACCAGGAGTACCAGTACGGCTCGCTGAGCCTGACGGGTTGGATGTTCGGGTAGCCGCGGAGAGCTCGTGTGGATGAACGAAAATGGTGTGACGTGCGTGAATGGGCCTGCCGAAGGTGGAAGCTTCGGCAGGCTTTTTGTATCTATCCCAAAAGATTACTCGCCTTTAGCTCGTTTCTATTTAGCTGGCTCAACAGTCGGGCCGTCCTTCATGGAAGACAAGGCCGTTCAATCCCGCTGTGCGGGAGAGGTACAGGCTGTGTGATGGAACAGCAGACAGTTAGGGGCAGCTTCGATTGCAGTTAAATGATGTTCACGTGAACATTCGTGGTAGTCAGGCATCCGGCGGCCTGTTATAATCCGGGTAACAAGCTGCAGCTGCAGCATCACCCATCCATCGGATCTGGGATCGGAGGAACCCGTATGAAATTGTCCGTATTCACCGTCGTTACCCCGGACCTGACGCCGGAAGAGCTGGCGCAGGCCGCGAAGGAAGCGGGGATCGAAGGCATCGAGTGGCGGTATAAGGAGATTCCTGCGGAGGCGCAGGAGGAGCCGCCTTCGTTTTGGCGCCGCAATCTCTGCTCCATTGATCCCCGGAGCACGGAAGAGGAGCTCGACCGGTTCGCGAAGGCCGCATCCGGGCACGGGCTGCGGAGCCTCTCCGTCATGCCTTATTTGACCCCCGGAGATCTCGAAGGGACGGAGAAGGCCATGAAGGCCGCTAAGCGGCTGGGGGCTTCCGCGATCCGCGTCGGCGTACCGGGATATGACCGCACGAAAAATTACAATGAGCTTTATGAAGAGGAGATCGCCTATCTGCACGGGGTGGAGGAGCTGGCACGCCGCTACAAGGTGAAGGGCCTGGTGGAAACGCACCACCGCACCATCGCGCCCAGCGCAGGACTGACCCATCGTCTCGTATCCCGGTTCGACCCGGCCGCCGTCGGGGTCCTGTACGATCCCGGCAATATGATTCATGAAGGCTATGAGAACTTCCGCCTCGGTCTGGAGCTGCTTGGGCCGTACCTCGCTCACGTCCATGTCAAGAACACCGGGTGGAAGCCGGAGAGCCGGCGGGAGAACGGGAAGCGGGAATGGAGCTCTTACTGGGAGCCGGTGAGCGGGGGGATCGTCGACTGGAAGCAGGTGCTTGCCGATCTGGCGGCGGTAGGCTATGACGGCTACCTGGGTCTGGAAGACTTCAGCGGAACGTTCGGATCAAGGGAGCTGCTGCAGGTATACGCACAGGACATGAAGGAACTGCTGGCCGGTCTCTGAACCGGGCGCAGCCGAATTTGCATATTCGGTAACAAAACCACGGCGTTATCCGTTTAAAAGAGGGATAGCGCTTTTTGGGCATCCGTACTTCTATTTCCGTACCTGCTAGAATATAGATTACTAGAGAAAATTCCCTGCAGATCAGAGAGGTGAGTGAGAGTATGACAGCACGCAACACGGGGCTCCCGGGGAAAAAGCGGTGCCGCAGGGCGGCCCTCCTGCTGCTTGCCGGCGGCCTGCTTGCCCTGACGGCGGGCTGCAGCCTTGGCGGCGGGGAAGAGGCACAGCCGCCAAAGCCGGCCCCGGTGAAGGTCCAGCCGGAATCCGACGGACCGGCCGAGCCTGCCGTACCTTCTCCTCCGCCGGGACCGAAGGCTCCGCTGACGGGGCTGCCCCTCGGAGAGACGGCACTCGCGCGCCCGGTGATGGTGATGATCAACAACGCCCCCCAGGCCCGGCCCCAGAGCGGGCTGAGCGATGCGGATATGCTGCTGGAGGTGCTGGCCGAAGGGGAGATCACGCGGCTGGTGGCGGTCTATCAGAGCAGTCCCGCCGTACAGAACCCGATCGGACCGGTACGCAGCATCCGGCCTTATTTTATCGAGCTCGGCAAAAGCTTCGGCGCCATCCAGGTGCACGCGGGAGGCAGCCCGGACGGCTACGCGAAGCTGAAGAAAGAGCGGATCGACGACATGGATGAGATCACCAATGCGGGACCGTCCTTCTGGCGGGAGAAGAGCCGGAAGGCACCGCATAACCTGTACACGAGTCTCGAGAAGATCCGGACGGGCGCCGAGGGGAGAGGCTTCACGGTGACGGGGGACGCGGCTCTGCTTCCGGCTTACACCTTCGCCTCCGCTGACGCGGCAGTGCAGCCGGTCTCCGCCGGCGGGCCGGACGGTTCAGTGGAGGCCTTAACGCTGGACGTCACGTTCCTCGTCAAGGGTTACAAGGTCGGCTACCGCTATGAGGCCGGGAGCGGGCGGTATCTGCGCTCCATTGACGGCGAACCGCACCACGATCTCAACAACGGCAGCCAGCTTGCTGCCGAGAATGTGATCGTTATGGGGGCCGATCATAAGGTGCTCGACAAGGAAGGACGGCTCGACGTCAAGCTGACCGGCGGCGGAGAAGCACTGATCTTCCAGAAGGGCCGGACGCAGAAGGGGGAGTGGCGCCGGGGCGCGTCGTCCGAAGCCCTCAAGTTCGCGAGCGGGGGAAAGGCGGTCGAGCTGATCCCGGGCCGGACGCATATTCTCATCGTGCCGAATGCGCCGGACTTCGCTTCCCACGTGACGTACGGTCCCACCACGCAGCCCTGAGGTTGAAGCACGTTCCCTCAGGCGGCCAGGCCGCTCGGTCTTGGAACCGGATCGGCATCCTGCTCCGAGTAAAAAGAGGGCTCCAGCGCGGCAAAAAGAAGCTTACCTGCCCTATCCGGCGGGTAAGCTTCTTTTGGGTACGGGAGCCAACTCAAGGGCTCCCGCACGGTCAGGGAGAGAGCTGAGCCTTCGCCTGCCGCTTCCACTGATCGATATACGGGTCCAGCGCCCAGTGGGCCATGACCACCGTCTCGTTCTCGGCGAGCGGCACGGTGAGCAGCGGGGAGGCGATAAGCTCCCCGCGGTGCATCGGATGGACGACAAGGCTCCGCGGGGTGACGACCACGGCCATGTCGAGATTGGGCGAGGTGAACGCGTCGGTGGCTGCGGGCTGCAGCCCCGATACCTCGGCCCAAGGCGTGGACAGCGTATCGTAAGACACAAGGGCATCCGGCAGATCCGCCGGCACATCCTTGAGGCGGTAACCGTTGGGCCCGGAGCCGTCGTACGAAGCGAGCATCGCCGTCCAGTTTCCCTGCCTGCGTTCGAGCGTCCAGCTCTCGCCGACCGTGTCGTGCCCGCCTCCAGGAGGCGCGGCATCCAGGGAACGGACCAGCGGCTGGGCCGACTCCCCGAGCAGGCTGCGCAGCGTCACATGCGGCTCCTGCAGCGGCTCGGCCGATGCCGAGCGTCGCGGGGCCGCCAGCTGCGGCAGCTCCTTGACCCAGAGCATCTCGCGTCCGCCCGGGGGAGTCTGGGCGATGGCGACATAGCGGTTGCCCGCGAACAGGAGTTTCTCGCTGAATGCGGGGTTCCCCTGGGAGCGGACGGCGGAGCTGCGGACCAGCGGGGTCTTGCCGTTCGACGCGACCCGGACGGCGCCGAGCATCGTACTGCCGTTCGCCGCCGTCTCGCCGTCAATGCGCCAGAATTCCATCTTGTAAGGCATGAGGATGCCTTTGCCCGACGCGATCATCTCCAGCCTTCCGCCTTCCGGAGCGAGGAGGAACGAGCGGTACACACTTGAGGTTTGTCCCTTCTGTCCTGAGGGGGCCGGACGGTCCGTACGCGTGCCGACCAGAAGGGCGGTGCGCGGGCCGGTCTCTGCCTCCGCCGGCTGAGCGGGATCCGCTGCCGCCGGCATGGCGGAGGATTCCGCCTTCGGGCTCAGCCGCTCGACCAGGCCGTACGCTCCTGCGAACAGCAGGCCTGCGGCCAGGGCACAGGCGGCCCCGGCGGCACCGGCCCAGATTCTCCAGGGCCGCCGCCGCACCCGCGGTTCGTCCAGGCGCTCCTCGATGCGGCGCTTCAGGTTCTCGTCGAACCCGCGCTGCCCCGGAGGACCGTCCTTCAGTGCTTTTTTTAACTCGCTATCCTTCGGATCCAATCCTCCGACTCTCCTTTAGCTTGGATATTTTGCTGCGGGCATGGTACAGTCTGGATTTGACCGTTCCTTCGCTGACGCCAAGCACCTCCGCCATCTCCTTCATGGACAGCTGGTGATGCGCGAAGAGAATCAGCACCTCCCGGTATTTGACCGGCAGCTCGAGCACCAGGGACCACATGTCGTCCAAGGCCAGCTCCGCCATCACCTCATCTTCGGCCGAAGCCTGTGCCGTGTTCCCGGGAAGGAAATAGTCGACAAGGGTCACTCTGCGCAGAAAGGCCGATTTGCGGTAGTCCAGCGTCATGTTGCGGGTGATGGCGAGCAGCCAGGTTTTGACAGAGGATTCGCACCGGAAGGAATACAGATTGCGGTATACCTTCAGGAATACCTCCTGGGTAATATCATCAGCCTGATCCCACTTGCGGGTCATGCTGTAAGCGTAATTCCAGACGTCTTGGCCGTAGGCGGTCATCAGGTCGTGGAGAATGGCTTTTTTATCCGAACTTTCGGACAAGTATTTCAAGTACTCGAATTTCATGTTCCCTTCCAACAAGGCCACCTCAAATCTATATGACGATCTCTCCGTCGTTCCGGTTCAAATGGAAGGACCGCCTTCCTGCGGAAGATACGGCCCGGGCATATCTTCAGTGTACCGCGATCCCTTGTTGGAAGCCAGAGGAAATTGTGTTCCCGGCAGGTGGCGGCACGGGAACACAGTCTTCGCTCCGGGGTGCGCTGCAGGAGGGGGCTTACAGCTCATCGGCGGTAACCAGCGTATAGCCGTCCCCCTGCAGCGCTTCAATCATGGAAGGAAGCGCCTCTACCGTATTGCCCAGGGAGCCGCTGCGCCCTCCGAAGCTGTGCATGAGCACGATCCCGCCGGGCTGCAGCCCCCGGGTGACGCAGTCCCGGATCTCCTCCGCCGGTGTGCCGGCCCAATCCCGCGTATCCACCGTCCAGCCGACCAGCGGGCGCCCCAGGGTCTCCAGCGCTCGACGGACTGCAGGCGACACGGCACCGTAGGGAGCCCGGAAGGGGCCGGGCGCGGTGCCGGTAATCTTCCGAATGGCCTCGTCGCCTGCGGCAATGTCCGCCAGGATCTGCGCTTCGCTCAGCTTGGAGAGGTTGGCATGATCCCAGGAATGGTTCCCGATGAGGTGGCCTTCCTCCGCGATGCGGCGCAGCACCTCCGGATGCTTCTCGGCCTGCCGGCCGACCACGAAGAACGTGGCTTTGACGTTGTGTGCTTTCAGGATATCGAGAATGAGCGGCGTATAGCGGCTGTCCGGTCCGTCATCGAAGGTCAGGGCGGCCCGCTTCATCCCGGCTGGTGAAGCGGGCTGATCTTCCGGCACGGACGGCAGGACGGGAGGGGACGGCTGCAGGCCGGGGAGCCCGGGGCCTTGCAGCTCAGGGCCTGGTGGTTCGGGCCGCGGAAGGTCCGGATCAGGCAGCGCTTCGTCCCCTCCGGCCCTCCCTTCCCAGGTTTCGGTTGGAAGCTCCTGCAGAAGGGAGACACCGGGGGCGGCGGTTTCCGCCTTCGTCAGGGCCGCCGGCCGGGGGTACAGGGAATAGGCCGTATACAGGCCGGACAGCAGGAGCGCTGCGGCTCCGAAGAGGGGGAGCGCCAGGGCGCTGCGGGGTGAGGCAGGGGGCTTTGTCATCGTGTGTTTTCGCTTCCTTTGGGCAGGGTCGTTTCTTGCTGCTACATAGACGACGCCTGCGGGGAAGCGGTTCAAGGAACGGGGCCGTCTGCCGAAAAAAAGGCTGAGCTCCCCCAGGTTCCCCGTTGTTCGGTGAAGCCGGATGCGGCGGATTCCCCCGCTGTACCTCAAAACAAGCACACGCCCCCTCAGGGTCGTGTGCCTGCTTACGCCTCCGCCAAGGAAGCGTCCGGCCCGCAGCGTGAAGTTCCGGCGCCTGCAGCGGGTGTGTGCCGTGGCCTGAAGGCCGGCCTCCTTGCGGAAGATGCGAAAGTGAATTCAAATCCAAATCAGCATCCCAACTCGTGCGTCTCTTATCTTCTCTCGCTCATTACCGCACCGCCGACAGGCGGCAGGACGATCTCCTCGGGCCGGGGACGGCGGGGGGCGGCAGCATCCGCCCGGTCCAGCGTCCCGGTCTCCTCGTCGTACCAGACCAGCACCATAATGCGGCCCTTGTCCAGTTCCTCCTCATACCGCTGCGCATCGAGCGCAGAAATGCCGAGGGACTCCATTTTCGCCCGCAGCTGGTCTCCGCGCGAGCGGAACAGGTTGGCGAAGGCCGTGGCCACGCCCTCCTCCATCACGCCGATCGTGTTGGCGTCCGTAAGTCTGCTGAGCTCGTTTACTTTATCCCCGTCATGGGCCAGCACATATATCTCATCCAAAGAATGACCTTCCGTCCGGAACGCTTGTACGGCCCGGATGGCTGCTTCTTCTCCATTTACCAATTTCACTTTGGTCCTCATGATCTAACCTCCTCGAAGCCGGACTGCAGGCCCCTCGAAACTTCGGCGGGCGGCTGCAGGTATGCTGCCGCCCGGATTGCGGCAGACCCGCTCGATCCGTAATTACCCGGATTTTCCTGCGCCGAATCACTCCCTTGGTGTTTCAAGCCCACTCGTTTGTGGTTACATATGTTTATCTTTTTCGCTATAATGGTAGGAACGATACATCACGGAGCGGACACCAGGGAAGAGAGGGCCTGCAGCTAGGGCCGTAATACCGGCAGGCGTCAGGAACCGTTCGGGCTGGAGGAGGAACGGGATTCTTTTTTGGGAGCGCACGGTTCTTGACCTGCCCATGCAGTGAACAAGAGGAGACATTGTATGAATATCGCCATTGTGGATGACAACCCTGTCAATATTATCGTCATTGAGAAAATTCTCAAAAGCGCAGGATACGATTCCTTCTGGAAGGCTTCTTCGGCCAGGGAGATGCTGCAGCGGCTGACCGAGAGCGCCGACGGGGGGAAGGTGCCCGTAGACCTGATTCTCATGGACATGATGATGCCCGAGATGGACGGGATCGAAGCCTGCCGGCTGATCCAGCAGGACGAACGCCTGCGGGATATTCCGGTCATCATCGTGACCGCGCTTGGAGATTCGAATAAGCTGGCGGAGGCGCTGGAAGCCGGTGCCATCGACTATGTGATGAAGCCGGTCAACAAGGTCGAGCTCATCGCCCGCATCCGTGTGGCGCTGCGGCTGAAGTATGAGAAGGACTGGCACAAGGAGAACGAAGCGAGAATCCGCCGGGAGCTCGATCTCGCGAAGCAGGTGCAGAGCAGCGTGCTCAGCCCGCCGCTGAAGAAGGAGCATCTCGAGATCCGGGCCGCTTATCATCCCTCTTCGGAGCTCGCCGGAGACCTCTATGCCTGGCACCGGATCGACGAGCACCGGCACGGCATCATCATTCTCGATATCATGGGGCACGGCATTTCCTCGTCCCTTGTCTGCATGTTCATTTCATCGGTCATGCAGGATACGATCACGCGCTTTGTTTCCCCCGAATTCGTCGTCGCCGAGCTGAACCGCTACATGCACCAGCTCAACCATAAGAACCCCTCGATGAGCTATTATTTTACCGCGGTCTATCTGCTGATCGATACGCACAACAAGACGATTGAATATGTGAACGCGGGGCATCCGCCCGGCTTCCTGTTCGAGGAGGGCAAACCGCCGGTGGCGCTGAGCCAAGGATGCTGCGCTGTCGGATTCTTCGATCAGATGGACATCACGAAGAGCATCTTCACCTACGAGAACCCGATCCGGATCGCGCTGTATACCGACGGGCTGCTCGAATCGATTCCGATGCCGCACGATTACCCGGAAGATGCGGCGGAGTCGGATCTGCTGGCGCTGCGGCTGCAGGGGCTGATTCACGGGGAAGAGGACCCGAACCGGCTCGTCGAAGCGCTGCTGCCGGAGGACATCTGGGAGACGCAGAGCGATGACATCTGCATGGTGCTGATCCAAGCGACCTAAGCTTCGGGGATCGGAGGCCGTACTCAAAAGCGGAAAAACAAACACACAGGCGTCACTACCGGAGGAGAGAGAGGAACCGCGCGAATGAAGATGAGAACAAAGCTGTTCGCGGGATTCGGCATCCTGCTGCTGCTGCTGTTCGCGCTTGCAGGCATCGGCATCAGCAGATTGACGAACACCGACAGCAGCCTCAGCGAGATCTACGAGAACCGTTACAATAAAGTGAAGCTGGCCACCAATATGCGCAGCAATGCCAGTGAGCTGGCCAAAGGAATCGCGAATCTGCTGCTGATCTCCACACCGGAGAGCGACAAGAAAAATCTGGAGCTGATCCGCACGACCTCGGCCAACGTGGCCAAAGCCATGGAAGACCTCGAGGGCCTCGAGTATACGCCGAGGGGGAAGGAGCTCGTCAGCAGTCTGCTCACCGGCGGCCGGCGTTATCTGGAGTATAAGGATCAAGTGCTCGGGCTTTATCAGAACGGAAAAGTCGCCGAAGCGAACAACCTTCGAACGAGCAGCGGCGTCAATATACAGGATCAGTTCACGGCCAGCATGGCGGCCTTCAGCGGATACCAGGAAGAGCAGATGGACGCGGCGATCGCCGATGCGGTGGACCAGAACCAGCAGACGATGGCGGCCACCGGCATCCTGACGCTGGCTGCGCTGCTGCTGTCGGTCGTTATCATGTATTGGATCGTTACGTCGATGACCAAGGGGCTCGGGACCTTGACGCTGATGCTTCAGGGCTTCGCGGACGGCCGCTGGGGAGACGCCTCCTACCGGGTGCCCATCACGTCGAACGACGAGTTCGGCCAGCTTGCTGCGGTATTCAACCGGCTGGCGGACGATCTGGACGCGACGGCCGCCAAGGAGCAGGAGCTGCACCGGATCAACGAAGAGAACCTGTGGCTGCAGAGCCGGGTGGGCGAGATGTATTCCGCCATGCAGGAGATGACGAAGCTGGGCGAGATGGGAGAGCTGTTCATCGGGCAGCTGGCCCGTACGGTCGAAGCGCAGAGCGGGGCCTTCTATGTGCTCAAGGATGAGGGGCTTCACCGCCGGCTGGAGCTGGCCGGCACCTATGCCCGCTCGGGCGGCACGGCGGTCCCGAGCTTCGAGATCGGAGAAGGACTGGTCGGCCAGTGCGCCAAGGACGGACAGCCGATCTTCCTGGAGGGCGGAGAGGAGCAGGGGCAGGTCCGCCTGGCCTTCGGGGAGATGAAGCCGCTCTCGGTCATGGTTCAGCCTGTCATCTATGACGAGGAAGTCATCGGGGTCTTCGAACTCGTCTCGCTCAAGACCTATTCCGAGCTCGAGATGAGGTTCATCGACCAGGCCTCCGAGGTCGGCGGCGTCGTGCTGAACTCGCTGCAGGGCCGCCTCAAGATCGAGGAGCTGCTGCGGATCCATCAGGCGCTGACCGAGGAGCTTCAGACGCAGTCGGAGGAGCTGCTCTCGCAGCAGGACGAACTGCGGGCGAGCAACGAGCGTCTCGAGGACCAGGCGAAGGCGCTGCGGGCCTCGGAAGAGCTGCTGCAGCGGCAGCAGGAGGAGCTCGAGCAGAGCAACGAAGCGCTTCTGCGGAAGACGGCCGAGCTGGAGGAGCAGGTGCGCGAGACCGAAGAGGTGAACCGCCAGGTCGAGCTCGCCCGCGATTCGCTGGAGAAGCAGGCGCTGGAGCTGGCGGTCGCTTCGCGCTACAAGACGGAGTTCCTGGCGAACATGTCCCACGAGCTGCGCACGCCGCTGAATTCGCTGCTGATTCTCTCGCAGCTGCTCAAGGAGAACAAGGATCAGAACCTGTCCGCCAAACAGGTCGAGTACGCCGAGACGATCCACTCGTCGGGCAGCGACCTGCTCCGGCTCATCGACGATGTGCTGGATCTCGCGAAGGTCGAATCCGGCCGGCTCGATATTCAGGCGGAGACGGTGCGGGTGCAGGATGTGATCGATTCGCTTCAGCGCTCGTTCCTGCCTGTTGCCCGCAACCGGATGCTTGCCTTCGAGATCGAAGTGAAGGAGGGCACCCCCGTCAGCCTGCAGAGCGACAGCCTAAGGGTGCAGCAGATTCTGAAGAACCTGCTCGCCAATGCATTCAAATTCACGGACAGCGGCTGCGTCAAGCTGACCGTGGAGCCGGCCGGAGGCAGTGAACCGATGCTCGCTTTCACGGTCGAGGATACCGGGATCGGTATTCCGCCGGAGAAGCAGCAGCTTGTCTTCGAGGCGTTCCAGCAGGCGGACGGCACCACCAGCCGCAAGTACGGGGGGACCGGTCTCGGTCTGTCGATCTCCCGGCAGCTGGCGGCCCTGCTCGGCGGGACGATCGAGCTCGAGAGCGAAGAGGGCAAGGGCAGCCGCTTCACGCTGTCGCTGCCGATGGTGCTCCAGCCGGTCAAGGCAGGCAGGGAAGGCGTGGCGGCCGGCGGAATGCACGAAGCGCGCGATGCGATCGCTGCGGCGATGGCTTCCGCCGGCGGCTCCGCTCTGGCGGGAGCCCTGCCGGGCATGCCGGGGGCCCGGTCGCCGCTGTCGGCACCGGTGCTCCGGCCGCCGGGGGCCGCGCCGGTGAGCGACTCGTTCGCGGACGACCGGGAGCACATCGAGCCTGGCGACAAGGTGCTGCTCATTATCGAGGACGACGCCCAGTTCGCGACGATCCTGCTCGATATGGCACGCAGCCGCGGTTTCAAGGCTGTGGTGGCGCTCCAGGGCGATTCGGGCCTGCAGCTGGCCAAGGAGCTGCGGCCGGACGCCATCCTGCTGGATATCCAGCTGCCGGTGCTCGACGGCTGGGCCGTCATGGTCCAGCTCAAGAGCGACGCAGCGACGCGGCATATCCCGGTTCACGTCATCTCGGTCAACGATGAGGTGCTGCAGGGGCTCTCGATGGGGGCCATCGCCTGGCTGCGCAAGCCGTCGACCCGCGACCATCTGGACCAGGCGTTCGAGCAGATTCAGACATTCCTCGAACGCGACATCCGCAGCCTGCTGATCGTTGAGCCGGATGAAGCCCAGCGCATCGCGCTGATCGAGCTCATTGCGCACGACGATGTGTCGATCACTGCCGTGGAGAGCGGCCGTGAGGCGCTGGAGGCTCTCCGGGCCGCTTCGTATGACTGCATGGTCATCGACTTCCAGCTGAGGGACATGGCCGTGTACGAACTGCTTGACGAGATCAAGGGGGATGCGGAGCTCCGCCGTCTGCCGATCATGGTCTACACCGGGACGGAGCTGGATAAGAAGGAACAGCTGCGGCTGAAGAAATATGCCGAATCCATCATCATCAAAGATGTGCGGTCGCCGGAACGCCTGCTCGACGAGACCTCGCTGTTCCTGCACCGCGTACAGGAGCAGCTGCCGGAAGAGAAGAAGACGGTGCTGCAGAAGCTTCACAGCATTGAAGCGGTCTTCGCGGGCAGGAAGGTGCTCATCGTCGACGACGATATCCGCAATGTCTTTGCCCTCTCGAACCTGCTCGAAGGGCTCGACATGCAGGTCGCTTTTGCCGAGACGGGCAAGGGGGCGCTCGAGCAGCTCGAGAAGGAGCCGGACTTCGATCTTGTGCTCATGGACATCATGATGCCGGAGATGGACGGATATGAAGCGATGCGTTCCATCCGCGACGACGAACGGTTCGACCGGCTGCCGATTATCGCCCTGACCGCCAAGGCGATGAAGGATGACCGGGAGAAGTGCATCCAGGCGGGAGCCTCCGATTATATCACGAAGCCGGTGCACACCGAGCAGCTTCTCTCGCTGATGCGCGTGTGGCTGAGCAGGTAAGATGGACGACAGCAGAAGCCCGGACGTAAAAGGCCTGCTGAAGCGGGGCGCCCCTTCTTCGGAGGCAGGGGGCGCCGGCAGGGATGAAGACGAGCGCGAGCGCATCGAGATCACCCTGCTGCTTGAAGGGCTGTACCGTCTGTACGGGTACGATTTTCGCAACTATGCTTACGCCTCTCTGCGCCGCAGGGTATGGCACCGGATCCATGCCGAGAAGCTCCATACGGTGTCGGGACTGCAGGAGCGGGTGCTGCATGACCGGGACTGCATGGAGCGTCTTCTGTCCGACCTCGTCATTCATGTGACCGAGATGTTCCGGGACCCGAGCCTCTTCGCTGCGATCCGGGAGCAGGTCGTTCCGAAGCTGCGGGAGCTGCCGGCCATCCGGATCTGGCATGCGGGCTGCTCTACCGGCGAGGAGGTCTACTCCATGGCGATCCTGCTGCACGAGGAAGGGTTGTACGAGAAGACCCGGATCTATGCGACGGATATTAACGAGGATGTGCTGCAGACGGCAGAGCGGGCCTCGTACCCCCTGAAGAAGATGCAGGATTATACGAACAACTACATCCGTTCCGGAGGCCGGGACGACTTCTCCAAATATTACAGCAGCGCGGGCGGGACGGCCGTCTTTCATCCGTTCCTGAGGGAGAACGTGGTCTTCGCCCAGCACAATCTGGTGACGGACCGGTCGTTCAATGAGTTTCATCTGATTCTGTGCCGCAATGTGCTGATCTACTTCGACAACTACCTGCAGAATCAGGTGCATGACCTGTTCTACAAAAGTCTCAGCAAGCAGGGGTATCTCGTGCTGGGGCACAAGGAGTCGATCTCATTTACCAAGCACGCGGCCAGGTACGAAACGGTGAACCGGCAGGAGAAAATATTCCGTATGAACGATAAATGAGGTGTGAAATCATGGAGGAACCGATCCGCATTCTGCTGGTGGATGATCAGCCGGAGAACCTGCTGGCGCTCGAAGCCGTGCTTGAGGATCAGAATTACCATCTCGTGAAGGCCTCTTCGGGAGAGGAGGCGCTGCGCTGCCTGCTCAAGCATGAGTTCGCGGTCATCGTTCTCGACGTTCAGATGCCGGGAATGGACGGATTCGAAACGGCCCAATGGATCAAGTCCAGGGAGAGGACCAAAGCGGTCCCCATTATCTTCATCACCGCCGCTCCCGATGAACAGGATGATTATTCGTTCACCGCTTACTCGGTCGGAGCGATTGATTATATCGTCAAGCCGTTCGTCCCCCACATCCTCAAGTCCAAAATCGAAGGCTTCGTCTCGATCTATCTTGCACATAAAAAGCTGCAGCAGCAGACGGATCTGCTCAATGAGCGGACGCGGGAGCTCGAGCGGGCCAAGGTGCAGGCGGAGCAGGCGGCGATGGCGAAGTCGCAGTTTCTCGCCGTAATGAGCCATGAGATCCGAACCCCGCTCAACGGCGTCATCGCGATGGCCGATCTCCTCGAGGAGACGGACCTGAACGAGGAGCAGCGCGAGTATACGGAGACGATCCGGCGAAGCGGGGCGGCGCTGCTCTATATCATTAACGACATTCTTGACCTCTCGAAGATCGAATCGGGGAAGATGGAGCTGAAGGAGGAGGCGATGAACCTCCGCATCTGTCTCATGGAGACGATCGAGATGTTCCATGCCGAATCCCGGGCGAAGTCGCTTGAGATGACGTACGATATCGATCCGAACGTTCCCGAATGCATTCTCGGTGACGAATCCAGGCTGCGGCAGATTCTCATCAATCTCATCGGCAATGCGGTCAAGTTCACGGATCAGGGCGGCGTGCACGTCTCGGTCTGCGAGCGGGAGCGCGAGGGCCAGCGGCTCCAGCTGGAGCTGAGGGTGGCCGATACGGGGATCGGCATTCCGGAAGAGAAGCGCAGCCTGCTCTTCCAGCCGTTCTCCCAGGTCGACTCTTCGATGACCCGCCGGTATGGCGGTACCGGGCTCGGTCTTGCGATCTGCCGGAATCTGGTGCACCTCATGGGCGGGACCATTGCCCTTGGCTCGTCGGACCGTCAGGGGGCGGAGTTCATCTTCACGATTTCGGTCCGTACCTGTGAGGAGCATGAGTACATAGGCATTTCGTAGCGTGACAGCGGGAAATGCGGTGCAGGCTGCACACCGGGGGCTGGGCCAAGCGACCGCTACAAAAAAAAGACCGAGGAAGCATCCTCGGCAGGGGAGCACCTCCAAGCGGAGGTGCTTTTTTTGTTGTTGGAATAAGGATTGGCCTAACCATGAAGTGCAGCGCCGGCTTATACGGAACCAACCCGGCCCGCGATATACTGCACGTCCGACGCGCTGATCTTGCCGTCGTTATTGATGTCGAAGCGGGAGTCAAATCCGGTCTGGCCCTGGCTGAGTCCGCTGGCTCTGGAGATCAGCACGAGGTCGCTGAGGCCGATTTGTCCGTCTCCGTCATAATCACCGCCGCCCACATAGACCGTGAGCTGGCTGCCGTTCTTCAGAGTCGTCTGACGGCCCTGGCTGTCGGCGACAACCGCACCCGGAAGCAGGGAGATAACGCTCGGGCCGTTCTGCAGCGTCTTGAACTTCAGAATAACGAGATGTGTTCCATCTCCCCGTCCCGGAACGCTGCCCAGCAGGGTGCCTGTCAGCTTGACCTGACCTGGCACAGACGTGTTCTGGGAGAGAACGGCGGTCGTATTCTCCCTGCCGAATTCGGAGTGAAGGAGAACTTGGGCCAGCTTGAGCCGGGACGGATCATATTGAACCTTGGACAGGAAGCTGTACAGGTCCTTGGCCTGATCGGCCTTCAGGTAAACCTCGAGCACCGAATCCTTGTCAATGAAGCCGGGTTTGGCCTGCAGGGACAGGGAGGTGGCGCTCGGAACCGGATTCCCGCCGGAACCATAGACGGCGGTTGTCACGCTGACGCTCGGATTGCCGGTGCTGGCATGACCGGCGGCATCCTTGGCGATCACGGAGAACAGGTACGTTCTGCCGGATGCCAGACCTTCGGCAAGGTAGCCGTAGACATCCCCGCTGACGCTGTCCACCAGCTCGCCGTCCCGGTACAGCTCATACGAGGTGACGGCGGCATTGTCCTCCGCAAACGTCCAGTTCAGGTAGGCGCTGCTGTAGGTGATCTCCGATACGCTGAGGGAGCTGCCTTCGGGCCATACCGGGGCTTCCGTGTCTCCGCTGTTCGTCAGTTCGGGTGTGGTGACCACAGCGGTCGGATTGTTCTGACTCTGGTTGAATTCATCCTCGGCTGCGATGGTGAACCGGTACGAAGTGCCGGGAGTCAGTCCGGTGGCGGTATATTCGGTGGTATCACCGGGGACCTCGTCA
The DNA here is from genome assembly GCF_000250655.1 of Paenibacillus mucilaginosus 3016. Classification (NCBI taxonomy): domain Bacteria; kingdom Bacillati; phylum Bacillota; class Bacilli; order Caryophanales; family Paenibacillaceae; genus Paenibacillus; species Paenibacillus mucilaginosus. The sequence goes on along the minus strand of NC_016935.1, from coordinate 8,055,476 downwards.
ATCCGGGCATCATCGCGGTAGACAGCGTAGCGGAGCACGGCCGGATGGTCGTAAGCTGCAGGCCATGCCAGCTTGGCGCTGGTATAGGTGACATCCGTGACGGTCAGTTCATTGCCGTTATTCCACTCGGGCGGATAATAATCATGTTCCGGAACCGTAACGCTGGTCTCTAGTGCTTCACCCGCATTGCCTGCCCCATCTTCGGCTTTGACAGTAAGCTTCACTTGTTGGCCCTGATAAACCTCGGTTGTATATTCGCGGGTGTCAGGGGCGACGACGTCCAAGATGAAGTCGTCACGGTAGATTACATACCCGGTCACTCCCTTGGCATCTGCGGCGGCCGGCCAGTGCAGCTTCACCGATTTATAGGTCAGGTCCGTTACCGTTAACTGGCCGTTCGCCGGCCAGGCCGGCGGGGTGTTGTCGAGGTCCACGGGCCCCGTAAGGACTTGATAGAGGCCGCTGCCGAGTCTCTGATTCCAGCCGCCGAGTGCAGGGAGATGGAACGTGCTGCCCAGACTGGTGCTGACCTCCAGCGCCTTCGAAGCTTGTGCGGAATGGATGTAGGTTTTGTAATTAAAGGTATAGGCCACAGAACCGTCCTCTGCCAGCGCCTGCAGTACGGGAGCGGAGCTCAGGAAGGTCAGCTGCTTCTCGGTCCCTTCCGGAGAGCGGAGGAAGAGCTGTGCGGAGCCAGTGGCGCTCTTCTTGATATAAGCAAGCCAGCCGTTCTGATACAGATACTGCTTGCCGGCCTCCATCATGATAGTATCATTCTCTTTGAGGACCGACACGGTTTGTCCGTCATAGCGGTATACTTTCCATCCGTCCGTATAGACATAATCATTACCCGAGTGGAGCAGGCCTTGGTATCCTGCATTCCGATCCTCCATCAGGGTCTGTATGCTCCCATCGGGAAGATACCGGAACAACCCGCTGCCGGAGATCGTGGCGCTTCCGTCCTCATTCAGCAGGACAGAGTAGTAGTAGGATCCCGGGAAGGCAGGGGGAATCGCTTTCTTCTCGCCGGTTGCCGTATTGAGTATGAAAAGTCCTCCATCTGCGAAGTAGGCCGTATAGATGCCGTTGACGTCCTGAACGGCGCCGGCCTTAGCAAGCTCAACCAGCTCGGAACCGTTCCACCAGATGGGTTTGTAATAGGGATCCCGGACCCTGTAGCCGGCGATAACCTCGAAAATCGCTCCGCTGCCGACAAGCTTCTCGTTCTTGGTGGCGACAGTCAGCTTGGGAAGGGAGGTCACTTGGCCGCTGGCCCGATCCTCAATGTGGAGGATGCCGTCCGCCTTGTAGAGCACCCGCTCCGCATTCCAGTCCAGCAGCTTCCCGTCCACCTTCAGGGACTCGGTCAGGCGCTGGCTTTTCTCGACATATACCTCCCTGTCGAGAATGGGTGCCTTTTCATCGCCGCTGATGAAGTGGAATGTAATTTTCTTTCCCTGATAGGGGGATGCGTCAAAATAGGCGGTTTTACCGGGCTCGATATAAATCGAACGGCTGTGATATTGACCGTCAATCGTATAAGCCACGGCCACAGAGATTTCAGTGCCGTTGCCGGTTATTGCCTTTCCCTTGAAAGGGATGCGCCCGTTCCGGATGACCGTACCGTCCATAGGTTCCGTGATCTCAATGACCGTAGGCCCTTCCAGAGTAACCGTCTGCTCGGTGAAGGCGCTGGAGCCTTCATAGGTATAGGCTGTAACCCTCAGGATATGATCGCCTTTGGGAAGCCCTTCGAGGGAGATCGTACCGGTCCACTGATAGCCGGACAACATCAGAGCGGTCTTCCTGTCCCCAACCTCCGCGGTAAGCTCCTTGATCTCGTACGGGGAATAAGCGCCGGCAACGATCTTCAGCTGGTCCAGGTTAGGTCCGGTCAGATCGGCGCTTTGAATGCCAACACTTACGTCTTCTTCCTCAGCCAGAGCGGCCAGAGGGACAAGCAGCAGGAGCATCAAAACCAGGCTCCACACGCGCCAAGCGTTTTTCAACATATTCCGGCTCCTTTCATCATGTGAAATTTCGACGTATTGTTGGCGATACATAATGTATCCACTATTGAGAAGTTACCCCAAAATTATACATTCTGTATCACAAGCTGGTTTCATTCTACATTTTATTCCAGCATCACTCAAATCAAAAAAAATTTATAGAATGACGGTCTCAAAAGAAAAATCTTGTCCGAAAAAATGGAAATATTGTGTTTCAGGAGGGAGGGCCCAGGTTAATCATAATTATCAAATGGTAGCGACGACTACAGTCCAATAGCAGAAAGGTGCAGGTGAAATTATGACTTCAGAGGCATGTGTTGCCATGCTGCTTGCCGGCGGTGAAGGACGCCGGCTGGGTGTGCTCACCCAAACGAAAGCAAAGCCTGCCGTACATTTCGGCGGGGCTTACCGGATCATCGACTTTGGTCTCAGCAACTGCAGAAATTCCGGGATCGACACCGTGGGTGTCGTAACACAATATAAAGCCTCCTCCCTGCACGAGCATATTGGCAGCGGAGCTTCTTGGTCTCCAGAGACCAAGGGAGTGTCGGTGCTTCCTCCGAAGAACGGGGAGTATGTGGGAACCGCCGATGCGGTTTACAAGAACCTGGCATACCTTGAAGAGAAGCAGCCGGAACATGTGCTGATCCTCTCGGGCGACCATATCTACCGGATGGATTACCGGCATCTGCTGGAGCGTCATGTACGGACCGGAGCCGACGCGACCATCGCGGTAACCCCTGTCGCCTGGGAAGACGCCCACCGCTTCGGCATCATGCGCGCCGATGAGTTGGGGCGGGTCGTCGAATTCGCCGAGAAGCCGAAGCAGCCGAGAAGCAACCTGGCTTCGATGGGCATTTACGTCTTCAAATGGTCTTATCTGAAACGCGTCCTGGAGATGGACGCTCGCGATATGGAGTCGTCGCATGACTTCGGCAAGGACGTCATTCCTTACATGCTGTTGAACGGCGCCCATCTGCAAACGTATTCACACGAGGGTTACTGGCGTGATGTCGGTACGATCGAGAGCTTGTGGGAAGCACACATGGACCTGCTCGGCGACCAGCCGAAGTTCCGCTGCGGGGAAGAAGCGTGGCCTATGTATACCCCTGCGGCACGAAGCGGACAAACCTATGTCGATCCGGCGGCACGGCTCGGACAATCCCTCATCGCCGGCAGCTGCAGCATCTACGGGCAGGTCGAACGGTCGGTCATCTCCCCGGGCGTATACATCGGGCATGGCAGCGTAGTACGCGGCTGCATCATCATGCCGGGGGCTCATATCGGACGTAACGTGTACCTGCGCAATGCGATTATCGGGGAAGGCGCTGTGATTGCGGACGGAGCAACGGTAGGCAGCCTGTCCAAATCATCGATTGCGGTCGTCGGGGACGCTGAGACGGTGATGAAGAAGAACGACAAAAAACCGAAGGTCTATATCCCGATGGGGCAGCTTCACTTGGAACGTGTTCGTTAATAAGAACATCCAGAATATTCTACTAGGAGGCGTAACCCCCATGTTTCATTCCATCGTCGTAGCCAGGGGCGAACAAGAAGTGAAGGAAGCGGTCCGGGACCTGCAAAGCGCGGGACGCGGAGTGGACCAGATTCAGATTCTGGCCCACGAGAATGTGAAGATGGACCAAATTTTCAAGCCGAAGTATGCCAGCCGGATCGGTTTCGTCGGCGAGAGCATGGCCCACACGGTAGCGCCGCTCTACAGATGCGGTGGACATGCCCTGCGGGAGAAGCTCCTTTCCCTCGGATTGTCCGAGACAGCCGTGGAATACTATGAGTCGGAAATGGCCAAGGGACGGATCGTGATTGCCGTCGACGAGCAGCAGATTCTGAATCATTAACCCTCCGAACGAAGCGGATGTTCTATGCATTGGCCCCTTGCCTTAAGGTCCCGGTATCAAGCGTCTCCCGAAGCCGATTACGCAAAGGAAGTGGACAGAATGAAAAGGTGGAGCATGGCGTTAGTGATCAGTACGGTTGCCTTGGGATGGACCGGTACCGCTTGGGTGGCCGGGCCGCAGGAACCCGCGGCGGAATCTTATTCTGCACCTGCGGTGCAGACCGCGGCGGCAGAGCCGTTATCCGCCGGGCCGGGTACCGCCTCTCCGGCCTCCGCGGTGAGCGGGGCGGAGGAGGAGGCCGCATGGACAGAGGCCGTGCCGGAGTGGGAGCTGCAGAGGGTGAACGGGCTGTCGATGAGCGATGACCTGAAGACGCTCTATGAGATCAAGGGGGAGCCGTTGGCCGTTGAAAAAGATCCCTTGTTCAAGGACGAGCAGATCTTCGTGTACGAAGACTGCCGGGTCGGTCTGTACCAGAATTTCATTCAATATATCCTGGTTCCGGCAGCCGCCGGCACGATCGATATCGACGGCGTGCGGCTGGAATTAACGGCCGATGCCCTGAGGCAGGCGCTTGGCGAGCCGGATTGGAAGGCCGAGGACGGGGTTGTCTATCAGAGGGGACAAGCCGCGCTGAAGCTGTTCCTCTCACCGGAGAACGGAAGCCTGACTTCCGTCCAGTACTTTCATGATTTCCAATCTTGACCGAAAGCAGGATGACGGTACGACAACCCGGGGAATGCACATGCTCGGGTTTTTGGCGTGTCCGCACGCCGTCGGAAGGCAGTACCCGGGTGAATCCGGGCACGCAAAAAAACGCGGGGCGTAAAAGGCCGCCGCGTTCGTGGATCTGCCGACTATGCTTAGAACATCGGGAATACGTAACGCACGAGGAAATAGAGAAAGCCGAAGAAAATCACGATATATGCGGCATACTTGATGAATGTCGACGCCACCATACCGGAGTCCATGCGGCGTTCGACATGTTTTTGTTCGATCTCCACATTCTTGGTCGGTTCCATCTTCACCACTTCCTTCACCTTGGGATCGTCATTCGGGCGCGCCTTCCTGAGGAAGATTACCCGGACGAGATGGGGCTGAATCAAGGCTAAGAAAGCGGATACAAAATATTCGCGGGGAGGGGGCGCTCCCCGTGTATTTTGCCCTGAAATCTGCTATGCTAGATAGTAACTAACGGGTAGCGGAGGTAGAGGTAACGAGAATGACAGGAGAAAAATTCGAAGTGAAAACCGAGTCGGGCCCGAACGGGGCCATCTTGTATTTGGCCGGCGAACTGGATCTCGGCACGGCCGACCGGCTGCGTACGGCAGCGGAGTCCTTGGCGCTTGAGCCTTTGCCGCTGAAGCTGAACCTGAGGGATCTCACGTACATCGACAGCACGGGGATCGGCATTCTGGTCTCCATCCTCAAGAGCAGGCAGACTGTGCAGTCGAATCTGGTCGTTGCGGAAGTTCCAGCCAAAATCAAACGGCTGTTCGATATGACGGGGCTGTCCCGGTTCCTGGAAATTGAAGGAGTGATGGGATGAGCGGGGGAATGAAGGCCGTAGAGAATGCGGCTGGCAAAGAAATCATCCTCCGGCTGCCGCTTCAGCCCGAAGGGCTGATGACGGTCCGGATGGCGCTGTACGGCGTTGCGGTCCGCATGGGCTTCTCCTTCGAAGCGATCGAGGACCTGAAGGTGGCGGTCAGTGAGGCATGCAATCATGCGCTGCTCCGCCTGGCCGGAAGCAGGCAGGATGCCGCGCTGATGCTGGTGTTCACCATGCGGGAGGAGGAACTGGTTGTCCGGATCGGGATAACGGGAGCCGCGGTAACCTTCCGCGATGCCCTGGAGCCGGTATCCGTGCAGCCGGAAACCGCAGAATCGCTGGAATCGATCGAAAGCGGACGGATCGGCTTGTATCTGCTGCAAGCGCTGGTGGATGAAGTCGTAGTGGTGCCGGGCGAGACGGAAGGCAGCGAAGAGATCCGGCTGTGCAAACGTCTCAGTTAAAAAGCACCAGAGCCTGATCTGCGCGTCAGGCAGAGCCCACAGGCTGAGGGGCGTCGGACGCACCGCAGAACGGGCAGCCGCCGGTTCGAATTCGAAACAAGCCGTGATCGCATCTCTCGGACAGAGGTGCGATCACGGCTTGTTTGGGTTGTTGATCCGGCCGGCTCGAAGCCGGGCGCAGATCGGCAGGGGCGGCAGCGAATGGGAAGGCTTACCGCTTGCCCGGATCATACGGGTCGCCGAGGGCAGCCGGGGGATAAGCCCGGCCGACGGCACCGGCCAGCACCAGGATGGTCAGCACGTATGGAAGCATGTAGAGAAACTCCATCGGTATGCCCCGCGCGAACTCGAAGAGCTGGACGAAATTGCGCAGCGCCTGGGCGAAGCCGAAGAAGAGGGCGGCCCCCAGGGCGCCGAAGGGATGCCACTTGCCGAAGATCATGGCGGCCAGGGCAATGAAGCCCTGCCCGGAGATCGTATTGTGCGAGAAGTTGCTCGTCGTCGTCAATGTGATCGTCGCTCCGCCCAGCCCGGCGAATGCGCCGCTGAGCAGCACGGCCGCATAGCGGAGCGGGCTCACCCCGACGCCAAGCGTATCCGCGGCGCCCGGGTGCTCGCCCACCGCCCGCAGCCGGAGGCCGAACGGCGTCTTGAAGAGCACATACCAGACCACAACCGCCAGCGCGAGCGCAAGATAGGTGGTCGGATACGCATAGAAGAGCGCGGTGCCGAACAGCGGAATCTGCGACAGGATGGGAACGGCCATCTTGTGGAAGGCCGTGTTCAGCGTCTCCGTCTGGCCGGAGCCGGCGAACAGAATCTTCACGAGGTACACCGTGGCGCCGGCCGAGAGGAAGTTGATCACGACGCCGCTGACCACCTGGTTGGCCTTGAAGGTGATCGAAGCGGCGGCATGAATCACGGAGACGAGCATCGCGAACAGCAGCCCTGCGGCAAGGCCGAGCCAGGGGGCGGCGCCCGTCAGGCCGGCCGCCTCGGCGTAGTACGCGGCCACGGCCGAAGCGAAGGCGCCGCAAACCATGAGCCCCTCCAGGCCGATATTGACGACCCCGGAGCGCTCGGAGAGTATGCCGCCGAGCGCGGTGAAGATCAGCGCCGTCGAGAAGACGAGCGTCGTGTTAATGAGCTCGCCGGCGATGCGAAGAATATCCATAGCCGTCAGGCCACCTCCCCGGAGCCGCGTCTCTTCCCGAGGCGCAGCACCCCGCGGATGATGGCGGGTGACGCCACGAAGAAGATGACGGAGCCGATAATGATGCGGATGATCTCGGGCGGCACGTCCGCGCCGAAGCTCATCCCGGCCGAGCCGTAGGTCAGCGTGCCGAACAGCATCGCGGCAAGCACCACCCCGAGCGGATGGTTGCCGCCGAGCAGCGCCACGGCCACGCCGTCGAAGCCGTAGCCGGGCGATCCGGCGGCGATGACCTGATACTGGAAGACGCCCAGTATCTCAACGACGCCGGCCAGCCCGGCGAACACCCCGCCGATGAACATCGCCCGGATGATGCCGGCGTTCACGTTCATGCCGGCATATTCGGCGGCGCTCGGCGAGTGGCCGACGGCCCGCAGCTCATAGCCCTGCCGGGTCTTCCACAGCAATATGTAGAAGACCACCGCCGCCAGCGGAGCCAGGAAGATTCCGGCATGCAGGCGGGCATGGCCGAACATTTCGCTGAGGGCCGCCAGGGACAGCGAGGCGCTCTCCCGGACGAGGTAGGAGCGCTGCTGGCCCGGCTGCAGCAGGAAGCTGCCTACAATGTAGTTCGCCAGATACAGCGCGATCCAGTTCAGCATGATCGTCGTGATGACCTCATTGACCCCGCGGCGGGCCTTCAGATAACCGGCAATTCCGCCCCAGAGACCGCCGAGCAGGGCCCCGGCGATCACAGCCAGCGGAGCGTGCAGCCAGAAGGGGAGGCTGAGCTTGATGCCGACGATGGAGGCGCCGGTCATGCCCATGATGAACTGGCCTTCGCCTCCGATGTTGAACAGCCCGGTGCGGAAGGCGAAGGCGACCGACAGGCCGGTGAGGATCAGCGGGGTGATCTCGCGGATCGTCTCGCCGATGCTGTACGGGTCTCCGACGACTTTATCGATCAGCGCGGCATAAGCCGTGAGCGGGTCGTAGCCTCCCGCGAGCATGATCAGGGCGCCGACGAGCAGGCCCAGTACGACGGCCGCCAGCGGCAGCAGTGCCGAGTCCGCGGACATGCGCGAGCCTTTAGCCATGGGCGGCACCTCCTCCGGCCCCGGATACGGCGGCATCCGCCTCCCCGGACCGCAGGGAGCCGGCCATCATCAGGCCGAGCTCCCGGTCCGAGGTGGAGGCCGGGTCCACAATGCCGACGATGCGCCCTTCGTAGATAACGGCGATCCGGTCGGAGAGCTGCAGAATCTCGTCGAGCTCCAGTGAGATCAGCAGCACGGCTTTGCCGCGGCTCCGCTGCTCCAGCAGCCGCTTGTGGATGAACTCGATCGCCCCGACATCGAGGCCCCGCGTCGGCTGGGCGGCGATGAGCAGGTCGGGGTCAAGGTCGACCTCCCGAGCGATGATCGCCTTCTGCTGGTTGCCGCCGGAGAGGGCGCGGGCCGGCGTATGCGTGCCCGGCGTGCGGACGTCGAACTCGCCGATCAGCCGGCCGGCCTGCTTGTCCATCGCGCCGTAATCCAGGAACCCGCCCCGGTTGTAAGCCGGCGTGTAATAGGATTTGAGCACGAGGTTCTCGCTCATCGAGAAGTCGAGCACGAGCCCGCGCTTGTGCCGGTCCTCAGGAATATGCCCGATGCCGGCTTCGGCTGCCGCACGCGGCGACAGGTTCGTAATCTCGCGTCCGGCCAGCGTAATCCGGCCGCTGTCCACGGTCTGCAGCCCGGCCAGGGCTTCGATGAGCTCGCTCTGGCCGTTGCCGTCGACACCGGCGATGCCGAGGATCTCCCCGCCGTAGACCTCGAAGGAGAGGCCGTTCAGCACCGGCGTCCCGCCGCGGCCGCGGACCGTAACATCTTCGACACGCAGCACGGGCTCCTTCGATGCCGCACCCGCCGGGACAGGCGGCTTATCGAGCCGGAAGCTGACTTCCCGCCCGACCATCAGGGCGGCCAGCGCATCGGGGTTCGTCTCGGCGGTGCGCACCGTGCCGACGACCTTCCCGCGCCGGATAACCGTTACCCGGTCGGCGATGGCCATGATCTCTTTCAGCTTATGGGTGATCAGAATGATCGACTTGCCCTCGCTTACGAGCTTGCGCATGATGGCGATCAGCTCCTGGATCTCCTGCGGCGTCAGAACGGCTGTCGGCTCGTCGAAGATGAGAATCTCCGCCCCGCGGTACAGCGTCTTCAGAATCTCCACCCGCTGCTGCATGCCGACGGAGATGTCCGCGATCCTCGCCCGGGGCTCCACTCGCAGGCCGTACCGGTCGGAGATGGCGGCCACCTCCCGCTCCGCATGCCGGTAGTCGATCCGCAGCCCCTGCTTCGGCTCCATGCCGAGCACGATGTTCTCGGCCACCGTGAACGGCTGCACCAGCTTGAAGTGCTGGTGCACCATGCCGAGTCCGAGGCGGATCGCCGCCTTCGGCCCGGTGATCGTCACGGGCTCCCCGTTCACCAGAATCTCTCCTTCATCGGGCTGATAGAGGCCGAAGAGGATGTTCATCAGCGTCGACTTGCCGGCCCCGTTCTCCCCAAGCAGGGCGAGAATTTCGCCCCGTCCGAGGGTGAGCGAGATGCTGTCGTTGGCTACGATGCCGGGGAAGCGCTTGGTGATCCCGCGCATCTCGACAATGGGGACGGGAGGCGACGGGCTTTCGTACTCTCCTGCGGAGGCCGGGATCATTGCTCCGGAACCTTGATCTCGCCGCTGATGATGCGCTGCTTGTACTCATCGACCTTCTTCAGCACATCCGCCGGCACGTTCTTCGTGGAGGTCTCCGGCAGGCCGACGCCGTCGTCCTTGAGGCCGAGCACCGTGGTTTTGCCCCCTTCATACTTGCCCCCGATCAGGTCGTTGGAGACCCGGTAGACGGCCTGGTCGACCCGCTTCATCATCGACGTCAGGGTAACATCGTCCCCGAACGTCTTCGACTGGTCCTGGTCCACCCCGATGACCCATACCTTCTGGCCGCTCTTCGCACGGTCCTTCGCTTCGTTGAATACGCCGTTGCCCGTAGCGCCGGAGGCATGGAAGATGATATCCGCCCCGTCGTTGTAGAGCGTGGCGGCCGCGGCCTTGCCGAGATCCGGCTTGTCGAAGGCGCCGGTATAGTTCACCGTCAGCTTCGCCTGCGGATTCACGGCGGTGACGCCTGCACGGAAGCCGGCTTCAAAGCGCTTGATGACCGGAATATCGATGCCGCCGACGAAGCCGATCTTGTTCGTCTTGGTCATGAGGCCGGCGACGACCCCGACGAGGTACGAGCCCTCGTTCTCCGCGAAGGTGATGGAGGCTACATTCGGCGCGTCCACCACGTTGTCGATGATCGCGAGCTTGGCGTTCGGATTCTGGGCCGCCACGGTCTTCATCGCATCCCCGATAATAAAGCCGATCCCCCACGTCAGGTTGAAGTTGCCCTTGACCATCTGGTTCAGGTTCGGCAAATATTCGGCGTCGCTCTTGCTCTGCAGGTATTTCACCTTGGCGCCGGTGTCCTTCTCCAGCTTCTGCAGGCCTTCCCACGCACTTTGGTTGAAGGAGTTGTCATTGACGCCGCCGACATCGGTTACCATGCCGATATTGAATTGGGCGCCGGCCTGATTGCCGCCGGCAGGGCCTTCCGTACCGGCCGTCGTACCCGTACCGCCGGTCGCATCGCCGGTGCCTGCCGTGCCGTTGTTGCCCGCATTCCTACCGCAGCCGGTGATCGTCAGCAGCAGTACGAGCAGGGTGATCGCGGAGCGGGATATCCATGTTCTCATCGCTCATCATCCTCCTGGGTTGGGTATTCTTCTCAGTAGTCAGGCGTAGTATTCTCCAAGGAATGTCAGGTTATAACAACAAAAGCGGAAGGCATGCCCATCCGCCCGATCCCTGTTCCCCGCGAACCGATTCAGGGCAGCTGCACATCTAATCCAGCGGCAGGCCAGGCGGGCAGCCCGAGGAATCCCAGGAGGCAGGCACAGCAAAAAGGCCTGACCGGTGCCGGTCAGGCCTTCTCCGCTTCCGGGCGTTGCATGCCTTAGCGGAGCTTATTCCACCTCGCGTCCGAGATGGGCGTTCAGCATCCATACATGCTTCTCGAGCTTCGTCTTCAGCTCCAGCAGCATATCGTGCGTGCCTTCGTCCTTCTCTTCTTCGGCGAGCTCCATCGCTTCGCCGGTCTCCTCGATAAGCTGCTTGTAATCGTCCCGCAGCGAACGGACCATCTCTTCGGCGGTCTCGAGCGGTTCGTGCTCTTCGATCGTCGCGGCACGCGCAATCTCCTTCGAAGTGGAAACCGGCTGACCGCCGACGGCCAGCAGGCGCTCGGCGAGCTCGTCGAGCGTCAGGGACGCTTCCTCATACAGCTCCTGGAACTTCACGTGCAGCGGGAAGAAGTTCGGCCCTTTCACGTACCAGTGATGCTGGTGGATCTTCATATGAAGGACGGCCCAGTTGGCGATCTGCTGGTTGAGCAGGGACAGCAGTTCGCTGTCCTGACCGGATTTGGAAGAAGACCTGGAAGAGGAAGATTCCTTGGAAGCTTTCTCAGAGGAAGCTTTCTCGGACGACGCTTTCTCGGATGCTTTTTCCTTCAGTTCTTTGTCTTTCTCAAGTACTTTAGCCATGGTTCGTTCCCTCCTGTATATGGTAATGATGATGTCTGTACCTCAGGTGCAGCATGTCTCTCATTACCCTCCGGGGACAAGCTCTGAATCAATAGAGGGCGTGCTCCGAAAGTCGGGAACGGCGCGGTTTCAAGCCGGCAGGCGAGGGGTAAAAAGATTCCAACACCAACCACAAAAGGGACACGAAAGGAAGGGAACACATGGAGAACTCTTGGATTATTGAGGCCAGTGTGGCTGTCGCCGCCATCGCCTTCGTCGCACTCGTCGTTTTCCTCATCATGACGCTTCGTTCCGTATCGGCACTGCTTGGGCAGACCAACGGGATTATGAGAGAGATTCAGCAGCAGGTGAGCGGGCTCAGCGCCGAAGCGACCGAAGTGCTCCGTCACACCAATGAGGTGACCGTGGATGTGCGCAACAAGCTGCACTCGATCGACTCCGTCGTTTACTCGGTGAAGAATGTAGGGGATGCGGTGGAGGAGATCACTTCTTCGCTGAAGCAGGCCTCGGCTACCGTAGCCGGCACGGTGCGCAGCAAGGTTGTGGAGACCGCGAAGCAGGCGGAAGGTCCGACCGAGGACAAGGTTGTCAAGGTCATGCAGGCCGTGCCGGTCGTGATCGACCTCTGGAACTCGTTCAGAAACCGCAAATCGATGAAGAGCAGCACGCTGAGCAAGGCCTGAGAGAAGAGCGGACAAGCCCATTATACAATTAAATAACGGCTTTCTGTTTCAGAACGGCAGTCCTGGGGTAATTAGAGGAAGATTAACAGGGCTGCCGACTTCTCTATGTTGGAAGACAAGCTGCAGCCGGGGGAGGAAGAATATGGATAGGTCGCAATCGTTTGGAGTCGAAACACAAAGAACAGAACTTGCCAATACCGTATATCTGCAGGGGGAGCTGGATCTGTCCAAGGTGGCGGAGCTTCGGTGCGCACTCGATACCTTCATTGCGGACACGACGCGCAAGCTTGTCCTGAACCTTCGGGAGCTTCAGTATATTGACAGCACCGGGATCGGTGTGATTGTATCGGTATTAAAGGCCCGGGATGTGCTCAAGGCGCCATTCGCGGTAGAAGATATTCCGCCCAAAATCAAACGGTTGTTCGATCTGACGGGAATCACGGCATTCCTCCAAACGAACGATTCCGAAAGCGCGACGCAGGCACGAACCATTAACGGATAGGAAAGGATCGAAGCGACCGTATGAAACCCGAATCTCAAGTAGTAAGTCTCACTGTTCCTGCAGAAGCGGAGTTCATCGACTTGGTGCGGCTGACGCTGTACGGCATCAGCTCCAAGCTCGGCTTCACATATGAAGAGATAGAAGATATGAAAGTCGCGGTGGCGGAGGCATGTAACAATGCCGTCGTGCATGCGTATGAGCCCGGTAATCCGGGCCAGATGGAAGTACGGTTCGAGCAGATCGCCGGCGGTCTGCGCATTGTCGTCAAGGACTTTGGACCGAGCTTCAACTTCGAAGACAAGGCACAGCGGGCCGAATCCCTGCATGACAAGACCCTGAACGAGATCAACGTGGGAGGACTCGGCATTTATCTGATGCAGGCCTTGATGGACGATGTGGAAGTGATGACGGGCATCGGAACCGAAGTGGTCCTCACCAAGCGGGTAACCAGGAGTGAGGAAATGGTATGAAGATCAATTCGGAGCGATTGGCAAATGCGAGCGCTGAAGAGCTCATCGTAAAATACCAGCAAACCGGCTGCAACGACACCGCGACGGTGCTGCTTCAGCAGTACGAGCCGATGGTGAAGATGGCAGCCGGTAAAATGTCACGCAATCGCCCCGATCTCTTCGAAGACCTGTACCAGGTGGGGCAGATGTCCGTACTCAAGCTGCTGAAGCAGTTTGATTTGTCGCTTGGCGTACAGTTCGAGGCCTATATGATGAAGAGCGTCATCGGTCATATGAAGAACTATTTGCGTGATAAGTCCTGGTATGTACAGGTGCCGCGGCGCATCAAGGAGAAGGGCAACCAGATCCAGCAGGTGGTCGACATGCTCACGGTGAAGCTGGAGCGTTCGCCGAATGTCGACGAGATTGCTGCCGAGATGGAGCTGTCCGTGGAGGAAACGATCGAGATTCTCGCAGGCCGGGATTATTACCATTACGTGTCGCTCGATACGCCGCTGTCGGCCGAAGATAACGGTTCGACGATCGGCGATGTCATCGGTTCCCCAAGCGACGCCTACAGCCAGGTGGAGAACCGTCTTGCCCTTCAGGAGGCCCTTGTTCACCTCAAGCCTGAAGAGCAGAAGGTGCTGCAGCTGGCTTATGTGGAAGGGCAGTCCCAACGGACGATTGCCAACCAGCTGGGCGTCTCCCAGATGAGCGTCTCCCGGATTCAGAAGCGGGCGCTCGATAAGCTTAAGGCTTATTTCCAGGAGCCGAATGGAGACAACAGCATGGGACTAGGAACATAAACGCGCCTGCGAGAGGCGCGTTTTTGCATGCGGGGAAGAGGGGATAGGAGGGTCAGCGGCAGGGAGAAAGCAGGATGCTATCCATATAATTATCTGAAAATTCTGATTTATAGTGCCTTTTCTCGATTCAGCGCCTGAGCCACCGGGTAATGATAAACAAGAAGGACAAGCCCATTCCTTAAAAGGCGGTGAAAGACATGACAGTCAAGCATAGTATCAAATGCAGCGGAAGCGAAATTTTGGTACGGGAGACGCCGGAGAAAACATACATCCTGGCGATCCAATCGACAACGAATCCGCTGGGTTTCGGCAATGTGTTGGAAACGTTTACAGACAAAGATGAAGCGATCCGTTCGGCTGAGCTCTTCTGCAGGTCGCTTGCGGCGGCCAAGGAACGCGGTTACTACCTCGAGAACGGCTACTTCGTGAAGCCGCAGCGGGAGAAAATTCCGGTCACCACCAGTTTTCACGCCGGGCAGACGGAAGAGGGATGGATCGAACAGCTCAGCCGGGGATAAGCTCCCCGGCTTTTTGCTGTCTCCGGCATCCTCCCAGAGAAGAAGCCGGCTTGGCGGTGAAGCCTTAGGGCTGCGGAGTGATCCAGTACATCGCCGCCGCCGCGGCCAGGAAGATGACGAGGAAGACCGGAATCCACTGCCAGCGGCCGGCGGGTTCCGTCTCCTCGTGCGGGGGGGCGGCTGCAGCCGCCGAGTCGGCGGGCAGCTCGCGCCATTCCCCCGATTCCCCGTCGCGGAGCCGCAGACGCCCTTCCTCCGGGTCAAGCTCCAGCCGGAGCCGTCCTTCCCCGAGAATCTCCACAATCTGTTTGTGTCCTTCCTCCAGCTTGCTCATCTTCCTGCCTCCCTTCACCCCGTCAAGGGGTACATATAACCGGCCCGGTCTCACGAAGGAACCCTGCCGGGAAGCCGTGTTTTTTGTAAAGCCCATTTAGTACATACTAGGGAATGCCAGGAATCCCATGAATCAACGATGGCAGGGCAGACGGCTCGTACCGATGAAAGACGGACAACCAAGGGTCCGCCGGAGTTCTTGTTACCTATTGTACTATGTCCGATAAGGAATACCAAGGACTGCCAGCCCTAATTTACAGAATATTCGAATATTTTATGTACTTGCCACAGCATCCATGCCGGCTTTGTACTCCGCCTTCCCAACTACAAAGATAAGCCTCTTCATCCGATAAAAAGAGTAGGAATACCGAACGTGAATGATCTTTTGCCAGGAGATGCAGCACGGCGGCACGGGCCGCCCTACACTTAAGACACAGGATAGGACAGATACTTTATGGAATTCTTGCGCCGGATCCGGCACCAGCGGTCCCTGCCTTTCCTCATGGGAGCCGCGCTGTATGGGTTGTCCGCAGCGTCCGTACTTCAAAGCATCCCCATGATTTTCGGACTTCATTTTACTTTTGCCGGCGTCTTCATCATGATCGCACTGCGGCTCTACGGGATTCTGCCCGCCGTCTTTCTCTCCGTCGTGACGCTGGTCACCGGAATGTTCTTCGTCGGGTTTGCCCCGGCCTTTCTGTTCACGGTCATCGAAGTGATGTTTGTCGGGTGGATGATGAGGCGGCGGACGGAGCATCTGCTCATTGCGGACCTGATCTACTGGATTACGGTCGGCTGGCTGATTACCGGGGGCGCCTATTATGCCGATACGGGCCGGATGGGCGTCGATCTGCTGCTGCTGTTGTTCAAATCCGTGGTAAACGGCACGTTCAACGCCCTGATAGCCGATATAGCCATGGCCTATCTGCCTCTGCGGCGGATGGCGGGGCAGCGGCTGCCCGAGGCGGAAAGCGGCATCTCGCTGCAGCAGATTCTGTTCCATATCGTGATGGTGGCCCTGATGGTCCCCTTCGTCCTCTTCATGATTATTGTCAGCTGGTATCAGAACAATTCCATGGTGGAGCGGGCCGGTGTACTGACCGAGGGTCTGGCCGCCCAGCTCAATCAGGAGCTGCGCACCTGGGGCGAAGAAGAACTCCGCGGCCTCAGGCTTCACTCCCTGGTGGAGCTCAGCCGTCTGAACGAAGTGCTCGTCCAGATGGGGGATAAGGCGGGTGTCCGCAGCTATGTTCTGGACACGCGGGATGCTGTCGTGGCTTCGAACGTGGCGGGACGGATCCAGAAGCCCTGGGAATGGCCTGCGGGCTGGCAAATGTATCCTATGGAGGCTGAGGGGCTCTATCTGGGCAAGCCGGCGCCGGGATCGCGGCTGTACGAGATGGCGGCCTGGGAGGAATCCAGCTTCTATTACAGCAAGACGCTTAACGGTCTGCCGTATCTCCTGCTGCTCGAAGTGCCGATGCACGTCTTCCTGGAGGAGCTCCAGCCCGTCCACACGCTGAATTACAGTCTGGTGCTTCTCTTCATCTTCCTGGCCGTCATGGCTACGCTGCTGATTTCCCGGCGGCTGACGCGGGTGCTTCATCTGCTGGGACAGGCAACCGCCGATCTGCCGCAGAAGCTGCGCGAGGAGGGAGAGATCCACTGGCCGGAGACCCGGGTGACGGAGGTTCACCGGCTCACGACGAATTTTCGGGCGATGTCCGGCGAGCTGCTCAAAATGTTCCTCGAGACGGTCCGTATGAACAGCCGGCTGCAGTCACAGACCATGCAGCTGCGGGAGTCGGAGCGGCGACTGGAGCAGCTGGCTTACACGACATGCTGACGGGCCTGCCGAACCGCCTGCACTTCAGCAAATATTTGAGCGAATGGATGGAGCAGCCGGCAGAGCCCGGACTGTCCGCCGCCGTCCTGTTCCTCGATCTGGACCGGTTCAAGCAGATCAACGATACCTTTGGCCATTCGGCCGGGGATGAGCTCATCATTGACGTGGCCAAGAAGCTCTCCGGGGGCGTCCGGTATGCTCCGGTCTTCCGGCTCGGCGGCGACGAATTCGTCGTGCTGGCTTCCCACCGCAGGAGGGAGGAGGTGGTGGAGACCGCCGAAGCGATCCTGGCCGCCCTCTCCGAACCGGTTATCCTGCAGGGGCAGGAGATCTTCGTGCGCAGCTCCATCGGCATCTCGATCTTCCCTGGCGATGCACAGGACGCGGAAGCGCTGCTCAAGAATGCGGACGACGCCATGTACGAAGCGAAGGAGCGCGGGGGCGGGCAGTATGCCTTCTACTCCGAGGCGACGAGCGAGAGCGCCGCGGAGCGGCTTCAGCTCGAGCAGGCGCTGCACCGGGCCTTGGCCGCCGGCGAGTTCGAACTCTTCTACCAGCCTCAATACGGCGGGACCGACGGCCGGATCAACGGCATGGAGGCGCTGATCCGCTGGAAGCACCCGGCGGAAGGCTACATTCCGCCCGTCCGTTTCATCCCGCTCGCCGAACAGACCGGCGAGATCCGCAGCATCGGGGAATGGGTGCTGCGGGAAGCCTGCCTGCAGGGCAAACGCCTGCAGGAGCATGCGCCGGGCCTGCTGACCGCCGTGAACCTGTCGCCGCGGCAGCTGGACCAGCCGGATCTGGTGGAACGGGTCCGCGCCATTCTCCAGGAGACCGGGATGCCTGCGGGCCTTCTGGAGCTGGAGATCACGGAGGAGTTCTTCATCCGCAACCAGGACAAGGCGGAGGCCGCGCTGCGGCAGTTCAAGGAGATGGGCATCCGCCTGGCGATCGACGACTTCGGCACCGGCTACTCATCCTTCGCGCAGATGAAGCGGATCATGCCGGACACGCTGAAGATCGACCGGTCGTTCATCCGGGGACTGGACCAGGATGAGAGCAACGCCTCGATTGTGCAGGCGCTGATCACGATGGCCCACAGCCTGAAGCTGAAGGTGGTCGGAGAAGGGGTCGAGACGGAGGAGGAGCTCCTCAGCCTGCGCCGCTTCGGCTGCGATGAGATTCAAGGGTATTACTACAGCAAGCCGCTGCCCCTGGCAGAACTGGAGGCGCTGCTGAAGGGAGCGCCTTCGGCAGCATCATCGGACGAAGACAGGGAAGAAAGGAGGGGAGACTCATGACACGCAGGAACCGGACGGCCGCTCTGGCAGTCCTCACGCTGGTAACGCTCCTGACCGCATCCTGCGGCGGAGCGGTTCAGGATTCCGCCGCAATGCTGCCCAAAGCGGCTCCGCTGGAGAGGGCCTACCGGAGCGTATCGACCGCAAAGCAGCTGACGATCTGGACCTACTATAATATCACGAAGGATGTGGAACGCTTCCGCAGCGAGCATCCGGATGTGCAGGTAAACGTGGCGACCTTCGCGAACGGCAGCTATGTGGAGGCTTATCTGGACGGCCTCGCCGGAGGCAGTCCGCCGGATATTCTGCTGCTCGACAACCGGGACATCGGTGCCTTCAACACGATCGACGGGCTGGAGGATCTATTGCAGCCGCCGTACGGGGGGCAGTCGTACAAAGCGGCGATTCCAGGCAACGTGTGGAAGCTCTACTCGTCGTTCGACCGGGAGCGGATGATCTCCCTTCCGATCGAGCTTCCTACGGCGGCGACCTATTACCGCCGGGACCTAATCGAAAGCCTCGGGCTGCCCGGCGATCCGGCGGAGCTCGGGGTCTATCTCGAGAATCCGGAGCACTGGCTCGAGCTTGCGCGGAAGCTGAAAGCACAGGACCGGTATATTTTCCAGTGGGAAGCTGAGCCTGTCGAGGTCGCTGCCATGCAGGGGAACTATCTGCAGGAGGATCTGAACTTCGCCCGGAACAAGCCCGTGTATCAGCAGGCGCTGGAGGTGGCCAAGACCGTGCATCGCGAAGGCTTGGCCCTGCGCAGCTCGGTTCAGACGGATCCCGGACAGGAGGCGCTGCGCAGCGGCCGGCTCGCGATGGTGTATCTCGGCCGCTGGGGTGCCGATTCGCTCGAGCGCTGGGCGCCGGAGACCAAGGGACTTTGGTCTGTGACACGTCTGCCGATGAACCTCTATGGCTGGAACGGCGGTTCGTCGCTGGCGATCTCCTCCCGTTCGCAGAGCAAGGAGCTCGCCTGGGCGTTCGCCCGCATGACGACGCAGCTTGGGGTGCCGAGACCGGACAGCGGCTTCCTTGATATGAGTCCGTTCGACGTGCTGTATACCTACGGCCAGACGTTCGTCGAGCGCCAGACCCCATCGCCGTTCGACCGGAAGCTGGAGGAGCTGTGGACCGAATCGGTTACCGATATCCTCGAGAACGGCACCCATTCGGGAAGCGGTCTGCGGTTCATCGAGAGCCAGGCGAACAGCATGATTGAGAAGGACCGGGAGCGGCTTCTGCGCTATCTCGGGAAGAACAAGCTGGAGCGGCCTTAGGGGCGGCAGAGTTGGCTGGAATCTGATCCAGGACTGTGCGCAAACCACAAAAGCAGGGAGCGGCGGGGACGCTGCGGTACCATTTAATTAGTCCCTTTAACCATGGGCTCCCCTAACATTCAGCTTCATGAATATTTGGAAGGCCTGACAACAACGAAGAAGCCCGGGTTCTCTATCGGAGAGAATCCGGGCTTCTTTCTGGTGAGCGGTCGGGCTGGATCTGCTCTGTATTAGTAACGGGTTGTCGAATAAGGGGATGTGGATTTGTCCGTGCTGTCCTCAGCCTTGTCGAGCGAGCTCTGGGCAGCGGAGGAAGCGGACTCGAGCGCCTTGTGTGCCGAATCGGCGGCCTGATTGAGCTTCTGCTCGGACACGCTCGCAGCCTGGTCGATCGCTTCGTGAGAAGCGTCGGCCGCTGTAGTCGTCGTCTGCTGAGCCTTCTCGATCAGCTCGGAGCCGCGTTCTTTCACCATAGTAGCCGTGTCGGCGGCTTTTTCCTTCACCATGGATGCGGTGTCGGCTGCCTTCTCCTTGGCCATAGCCATATACTCAGCACCCTTGGTCTGGATCGTGTTCACCACTTCCATAAGGTCGCTGCGGAGCTCGCGGCCCGTCTTAGGCGCCATCAGCAGGGCTACCAGGGCTCCTGTAGCCGCACCAACCACCGTACCCAGCAGCAGGGAGCTGCTTCTGCTTTCCGTCGTGTTCACTGTACTCATGACGATCACTCCTTCTAATGGAATATGGATGTAAGGATGTCAGGTTGTCCTTGGGACCGTGGATTACGCTGCGCGGTTCATCCCGCGGGCCAGCAGGCTGAGAATCAGGACGAACAAGGCGGCGCCGATGATAGCCGGTACGATGGAGAAGCCGCCGAGCTGCGGGCCCCAGCTGCCGAGCAGCATGCCGCCGATCCAGGCGCCTACGAATCCGGCGATCATGGAACCGAGGATACCGCCAGGCATCCGGCCCGGCGCGATCGCAGAGCCGATCACACCGATGATGATAGCCATGATGATCATGATAATCCAACTCATTTTCACTCACGCTCCTTTGTCTCTCAGATCCCTTTTTTCGTATGTTCAGCGCTTGCTTGTCTCTTTTTACCCGGGGGGTCGGGGGGTGAAACAAGCCCGGCGGCGCCCGAGAGACTGCGGCGGGGGGCAGGCGGTCAGGTGAATTCGATCCTGAGTGGAGAGAAAAAGGGAACTTTGCGCCCCCGGGCGCCGTCCAATAGCTGAAGAGGTGAGCCGGGTGGCATTCGAATACCTGAAATCGCTCTCCGGCGGAATGGACCGGAGCTGCGTGCTGTCGGAGCTGATGGGGGCTTACGGGGAAGATGTCTGGAATTACGCATTCTTCCTGACCCGCGATCATGCGCTCTCCGATGATATTACCCAGGATGTGTTCGTGAAGGTTTATGAAAAAATGTACAGCTTCCGCGGCGAATCCAGCGTGCGGACCTGGCTGCTGGCGATCACCCGCAACCTGGTCCGGGACCACTGGCGTTCGGCGTGGTTCCGCCGGGTGATTCCTTTCGGCTCGCCGAAGCGTGAAGAGCATGGGCCGTCAGCGGAATCCCTGGCGGTCTCGTCTTTGGTGACCGAGGAGGTCTGGGCCGCCGTGCTGGCGCTGCCCCGCAAGCTGCGGGAGGTGCTCCTGCTGCACGCCCATCACGGCTTGTCCCATGCGGAGATCGCAGCGCTGCTCGATCTCTCGCAGGGCACCGTCAAATCGAGGCTGTCGCGGGCGCGAGTCAAAGTATCCAAGGAGCTGAACAGGGAAGGGGGAGAGCGGACATGAAGCGCAAATTGGATACGCCCGCCTGGGAGCAGCGGCTGGGAAGCCGGCCGCCGCTTAAGGAAGGGGGCTACTCCCGGGAGCTCGAGGGCCGGGTGATGCAGCGCGTCGCAGCCGGCCCGCGGCCTGGCCGGCGCCGGCTGATCCGCTGGAGCCCGCTCCTTGCCTGCGGCCTGATGATCGCCATCGGGATCGGCCAGGCGGAGCAGCTGGCGGGCTGGGCCGGACGGCTGGGCGGTAAGGAGCAAGCGGACGGGAGTTCTCTGAACGGGGGGAAGCCCTTCACGCTGCGGGTAGCCGCGGATTCGGCGGCGGACTTCATGGCCGCCTACGGGGAGGCCTTCGAGCAGAAGTACCCCAACGCACAGCTGGAGGTGATCCCGCTGAAGGGGCGGGGCCTCACCCGGACCGGCGCGGAGCAGCCGCGGGGGGACTGGTTCGCGGACCAGCGGCCCGACGTGCTGGAGCTGGAAGCGGACCGCACCTACAGTGCGCTGGCGGCCGAGGGGCGGCTGCAGACGCTGGAGACGCTGTCGCAGGAAGAGGGCTGGGAGCGGGGCCGAATGCATCCCGGCGTGACCGCGGCCCTCCGATCCTTGGGGGGCGGCGCTCTGTACGGGATCGCGCCGGAGTACGAGCAGCTGGCGCTCTACTATAATCCTTCGTTGTTCGAGCAGTATGGCATCCCCCTTCCCCGCGACGGAATGAACCGGGGACAGCTGATCGAGGCGGCATCCCGCCTGGCCCAAGCGGGCGGTGCAGGAGAGGAGCGGATCTACGGCCTGGCCTTTGACGGGGGACTCTCCTTCCTGGAGGGCCTGGTGCAGTCGGCAGCCGCAGAGGACCCGGGTCTGTTGGATCCGCAGGGACATGTCGATCTGCAGGATGTGGAGTGGAGAAGACTGTGGGAACAGGCCGTGGAGGCGGTGCGCGGCGGAGCGGTCTATGTGCCGGGGGCAGCCGTAAGGGCTGCCGACAGCGGGAAGAAGGCGGAGCCGAAGAGCGGTGAAGCGGATGTGAAAAAGGCGGCGGAAACCAGGGACGCTGCAGGGTCGTCCGCGGTGGACCGCGCGGCAGCGCCGGCAGACGGCGGGGAAAGCCGGACCGCGGGGCTGTCGGCTCTGGAGCTGTTCCTGCAGGGGCGGGCGGCCATGGTGCTCGGGCCTTATGATTTGGCCCGGCGCCTGGATGAGGCGGCGCGCCGTGCACCGGACAACAAGGCTGCCGCCGGTTGGAATATCGTCACGGAGCCTCAGATTTCGCCGGGGCAGACGAACGAGTCGGCATCTTTCCGCCTGCGCAGGGTCTACGCGGCCGCGGCGGAATCCCCGCAGCCGGAAGCGGCCCTGGCGCTGGTGAAGTATATCGCCGGCGAAGAGGCGGCGAAGCGGCGCGCTGCGGCCGCAGGCGAGCAGCATCTGCCGTCGCGGCTGCCGGGATTGACGCTGCGGCTGCTGCAGGGCAAGCATGCCGAGGCGTTCTACCGGCTGCAGCCGCCGCAGGCCCAGGCGTCCGCAGGCCTGCCGTCGCGGCTGGCCGAGGCGCTGCCGCTGCTCGCCGCCGAGCGGTTCGCCGCGGCAGCGGCCGGCCGGCAGACGGCGGACGCCGCGCTGCGGCAGCTGGAGGCGGAGCTGCAGGCCGTGCTGGACGGCGCGAAGTAGCGCGGCGGAGGGCGGCGTGGCTGGCGGCACGGCGGAGAGCGGCGGGACTGGCGGCGCGAGGCAGCACGGCGGCACGGCGGAGAGCGGCCAGGACGCAGCAGGAGCATGCGGTCGGGCGGCGGGTTACGTCGCTGGCCGGGGAGCAGTCGGCGGAAGCCGTTCTACGGCAGCTCGCTGCTTTACTCGGCAGTCTCATCCCGCGCGTTTATGCCAACCTTGTACGGCACCTCATTGTGCCTGCTGCAGGGTTGGCTTTTTTTGCTACCGCATCGCTAGGGAACCGCGGTATGATATACCTGCGGATTCAACATGAACGTGAGGATTGGCGGTAAGGCACGCCAACGACGCAGGGGGACGGAGAGATGGAGCAGGGGCAGCTGCAGATCATGAGGAGTTATCTGGACAATGTGCAGATGACGCTTGATACGGTGCACTACACGAAGGTCGGCACGAACTGGCGCTACCGGTTCGAGAATCCCGAGGAGAACCGCTTCTACTTCATCCGCGAAGGGAGCGGGTGGATCCGGCTGCGGGGCCGCCTGCACCATCCGAAGCCGGGAGAGCTGCTGCTCCTGCCCGCGGGGGCGAAGCTGGAGCTCGGCCTGTGCAGCGAAGAGGAGCGTTTCGGAAAGTATTGGTGCCATTTTGGCGCAAAGGTCGGGGATGTGCATCTGTTCCAGATGCTGGATCTTCCCTTCAGCATCCGGGTGGGGGATGAAGACTGGCTGGAGCGGCAGTTCCGGGCACTGGAGGCTCTGTACCGCAGCCCGTCCCTGACGGCTCCCCTGCGGATCAAGTCGGTGCTTCTTGAATTGGTTTCCTATTATATGGAAGAAGCGCTGCGCCAGCAGGACAGTCAGAGCATCGCACTGGCCCCGTCCGCCGCGGAGGGCAAGATCACGGCCGTGCTGCATTATATCGACACGCATTTGAGCGAAGGGATCACGGTGGAGGAGCTGGCGCGGCAGATGCATTTTCACCCGAATTACTTCATGCCGTACTTCAAGACGATGATGGGGCTCTCCCCGATCGCCTATATTACGCGCAAACGCATGGACAAGGCGAAGGTGCTGCTGCGGGATACGGAGGTCCCGGTGACGGAGGTGGCGGAGGCCGTAGGGCTGGAGCTCGCTTACTTCTCCAGGCTGTTCAAGAAGCAAACGGCCCTCTCCCCGACCCAATATCGCAGGAACGCAAGAGGCCCCCGGACGGAAGCTTCCTCTGTCTCTGTGCCGGACTAACCTTCTTTTCGGAAGCGGTGGGGGGACTGGCCGACGTGTTTTTTGAAGAGCTGGCAGAAGTACGGAAAGCTCCCCAGCCCCACCTCCCGGCCGATCTCCTGTACGGGGAGGTCGGTCGTACGCAGCAGCCAGCAGGCTTGGCGGACCCTTCTTGCCGCAAGATACTCCGTGATGGAGCTCCCCACATACTTGCGGAACACGGCGGAGGCATGGTTCGGCGAGAGGTGCACGGCGCGGGCCAGCTCCGCAAGCTCGAAGGGCCGGGCATAGTGGGACTCCACCCAGGCCATCATCTTTTCGGCTGCAGCAGAGCCCTTTGGTCCTTGTTGGTCGGCGGGGGCGGCAGCCACCGGGATGCAGGCCGACCGTATATAATCGGTGAAGGCCGTAAGGAAGAGCAGCTGTTCCTCCAGCCGGGCAGGGGAGGCTTCGTAAGATTCGAGCCGATGCTCATACAGGCTGAGCAGCAGATCTCCTGACGTTGGATTTTCGCTTTGGAATGCATAGGGGGCGAGAGGGTCCTTCCACAGCCTCCGCAGGAACGCCTGAAGTCTGCCGAAAGGCTCCAAAGACCGCTCCAGTACATCCGGCTCCAGCACGAACAACGAACGGATATAGGGCCGGACGGGCTGCGGCAGGACATGGATCCGGTGGAGCTGGTACGGCTTGAAGACGAGGATGAGGCCGGGAATCATCTCGATGATTTGTTGCTCGACAACGGCCCTTCCGCCGCCCTCATGAACATACAGCAGTTCCAGCCCCTGATGGGCATGATAGTAGTCGACTAGCCCGCCGGTCCGTTCTTTGCGGAAGGAGAGCCTGACCGGATGCGTATTCAGGTTCAAATAGTTCGTGAGCTTCAGGATGGGCACCTCCGGTCCGAATCGTAAGATAACGACATTTTAGCATAAGAGCGCTGCACTTTGCGGGCGTTCTTTTTGGTATGCTGGGATCGATCGGTCCTTGGGGGGCATCGGCATGGAACAATCCAAAAAACGAAACGGAGCGTGGGCATATGGCAGGCGGCGCAGGTGCGATGGATGGGGCTGCAGGACAAGGTGCTTTTTCTTTGAAGGAGGAAAGGGTTGGGAAGGCTTGGGCTGATGCCCGGCAGCTGGGTGACATTCTTCCCGAGGTATGGACGGCACTGCAGGTCAAAGTCAGCCGCATGATCGGTCAGATCGGGGACAAATCGCCGCACGTGGCGAGGCCGGAGACCGGTGTGTATGACGACCTGCAGGTGGACTGGTGGACGTCGGGCTTTTGGCCGGGGCTGCTCTGGATTCTGCATGATATGACGGGAGAGGCAGCGTACCGGGAGGCGGCGTGGCCGTGGGATGAAAAGTGGAGCGCCGCATGATCGAGGCCAACCGGTATCATCACGATGTAGGATTTCAGTTCCTGCCGACCGCCGTGATCAAATATAAGCTGACCGGGGACCCGGACGGACTGCGGCGGGGGCTGCAGGCGGCGAATTTCCTGGCGGGCCGGTTCAATCCTGCGGGGCGGTTCCTAAGGGCCTGGAACGAGGACAAGATCGGCTGGTCCATCGTCGACTCCTCGATGAACCTGTCCCTGCTCTTCTGGGCGTCCGAAGAGAGCGGCGACCCCCGCTTCGCGCAGATTGCCCGGGCCCATGCCGACACGGTGGTGGCTCATTTCATCCGCGAGGACGGCTCCGTGAATCACATCGTGTCCTTCGATCCGCACACCGGCGCGGTCATCGAGTCCCTGGGCGGCCAGGGTGCGGCGCCGGACTCGTCGTGGAGCCGGGGAGCGGCGTGGGCCCTGCACGGCATGGCC
This sequence comes from Paenibacillus mucilaginosus 3016, assembly GCF_000250655.1. Lineage (NCBI taxonomy): Bacteria > Bacillati > Bacillota > Bacilli > Caryophanales > Paenibacillaceae > Paenibacillus > Paenibacillus mucilaginosus. The sequence continues at coordinate 8,029,573 of NC_016935.1, read as the reverse complement.
AACACGTACCGCTATACCGGCGACCGGCGGTACCTCCAGGCTGCCCGGCGGGTGGCGCATTACTTCCTGGCCTGCCTGCCGGAGGACGGCGTGCCGCACTGGGATTTCCGCGCCGCCGCCGACCTCTCCGGCGAACCGCGCGATACGTCGGCCGGCGCCTGCGCCGCCTCCGGCCTGCTGGAGCTCGCGGAGGCGCTCCCGGGCCCTGAGGGCGCCGTGTACCGGCAGGGAGCCGAGCGCATCCTGCTCGGGCTCACGCAGCATTACGGCACCTGGGACCGGCCGGCGCACGAGGCGATCCTGCTCTCCGGCACGGGTCACAAGCCAGCCGGACAGAACGTCGACGTGTCGCTCATCTACGGCGACTATTATTACGTTGAGGCGATCGCGAAGCTGATGGGATGGGAGCGGCGTATATTTTAGTTCGTGTCAGACTTAGCAGCAGGGATGAATTTACAAAATCAACATCTGGAAGCCGCACCAAAGTATTGAAGATTCGGCTGCTATCCGGTATGATTAATATCGATAGAGACAGATGATGGTTGTGAAGCACACGCCGCTCGTCCCCGATGGGGAAGGGCGGCTTTTTGTTTTTTGCATACGAGCTTGGGAGGAAGAATGGATGGATCGGTTAGGGTCAGGGTCAGGGTCAGGGTCAGGGGCATGGGAGCAGACCTATGAGGCGTATATGGAGGAGCAGCGGAAGTCCGCCTCCGGTGAGCGGCGCCGAAGGCTTCGGGAAGGGCAGGGTCACGCGGAGCGCAGGTTTGTGGAGAACGTATGGTGGCCCGCTGTCGGGAGTTGGGACTATCTTCAGGCGGAGTATCAGGTTCAGGATTTTCGGGATGGTACGAGGTTTCTGGACTATGCGTATTTGAGGCCGCCGTACAAGATCTGCATCGAAATCGATGGATACGGTCCCCATCAGCGTGACACGACCCGCTGGCAGTTTGCGGACGGGCTGTACCGGCAGAATCAGCTCGTGCTCGATGACTGGAAGGTGCTGCGTTTTGCCTACGACGACATTATGGAGAAGCCGCGCCGCTGCCAGCAGCTTATCCAGCAGTTCCTCGGCCGGTGGTACGGCGAAGAGGTATTCCCGGCAGCGCTGTCCCTGCGCGAAAAAGACATCCTCCGCTTCGTCCTCCGGGAGCAGCGAGCGATCACGCCTGCAGAGGCTGCCGGGCATCTGGGCATCAGCACCCGCTATGCCCGTGAACTGCTTCAGCAGCTGGTGGAGCAGCGACTGCTGCTTCCCGCATCGGGCAGCCAGCGGGTGCGGGCCTACAAGCTGAATCCGCAGGGTAAGCCGGCGGTGTGGTAGGGGCCTTGGGGTTAGGTGCCGGTAGGTTGGGGAGGGGTTAGGACGGTATACACCACGGACTAACATGGCTGGCACAATGGGAGTGAGCTGCGTGGGGGAGCCTATCCTTCAAAGCCGGTCTGCGTGTGAATTGCAGGATGCTGCTCTCCTGTATGAAGAGGGTAAGCGGGGCTTTGTTGGTTGGTAAGGGGGGATGCGGACGGGTGGGAGGAGGTTGTGCTGAAGAAGAAATACCTGCGTTAGAAGCAGGGGGGAGTAAAGTAGACGGACAGGGATACAGTTGGCTGCCGGGAGGAGGGGGCTGCGTACGTCGGAGGGTCGGAAGGCAGGATGAGAGTAAACAGGTTCAGGTTAGCTGGTGGAGGAAGAGGGGGAGTGCGTGAGATGGACGGATGGCTGGAGGGAGAGAGTAAAGTAAACAGGAGCAGCTTAGCTGGTGGAAGGAGTGGGTTGAGTGCGTCAGGAGGACGGAGGGCTGAAAGGTGAGAGTAATCAGGGTCTGATTAGCTGGTGGAAGGAGTGGGTTGAGTGCGTCAGGAGGACGGAGGGCTGAGAGGTGAGAGCAATCAGGTTCGGGTTAGCTGGTGGAAGAAGAGGAGTGAGTGCGTGAGATGGACGGATGGCTTGTGGGTGAGATTAATCAGGTTCGGGTTAGCTGGTGGAGGAAAAGGAGTGAGTGTGGATTAGAAGGACGGATGGGGCATGAAGTGAGAGTAAACAGGAGTTAGCTGGTGAAAGGAGAGGAGTGAGTCCAGAGAAGGATGGATGGCTGGTGGGTGAGATAGTAATAAGGTTCGGGTTAGCTGGTGGAGGAAAAGGAGTGAGGGCATTCGGTGAGATGGATGACTGGATGGAGAGAGTAAAAAGGGCCTGATTAGCTGGTGGAAGGAGTGGGTTGAGTGCATCAGGAGGACGGAGGGCTGAAAGATGAGAAGTAATCAGGTTCGGGTTAGCTGGTGGAAGAAGAGGGGTGAGTGTGGATTAGAAGGACGGACGGCTTGAAGTGAGAGTAAACAGGATCAAGTTGGCTGGTGGAAGAAGAGGAGTGAGTGCGTCCGGAGAGGCGGTATGGGTGGAGATGGCGGGTCACTGTAGGTCCTTATTCTAAATAGCGGAACTCAGATCCGCTATTTGCCCAGAAACATGGAGTAAAATGAAGATAGCGGAACTCAGATGCCTTATTTGTGGTCAAATCGCCTCCAAAACCTTGAATTTGACCAAATAAGATACCTGAGTTCCGCTATTTCGGAAAATAGCCTCTAAAAAAGGGGGATAGAGCATCGTAGTTCCGCTATTTCAAAAATAAGCCTCGCCAGCCCGCGCTTCGCGCCGGACAGCCCGGCTCCCGCTCGCTCGCTCGCCAGCTCTCGCAGGCTAGCCGTGCCTGACTCAGCTTCGCCTGCGTCCCGCTTGCGCTCAGCCCGCGCTTCTGCGCCGGGCAGCCCTGCTCCCGCACGGCTCGCGCCAGCTCTCACAGGCTAGCCGTGCCTGACGCGGCTACGCCGGGCGTCCCACTCGCACTCCGCGCCCCCCTACACCCCGTCCCCGCCGGGGCCCGCCTGGCTGCGCATACGCTGGCGGAACTCCTTCGGCGAGCACTGGTTGTGGCGCTTGAAGAGCTTGTAGAACTGGGCCATGTTCGGAATGCCGACCTCGAAGCCAACCTCCATGATGCTGAGGTCACGGGTGAGCAGCAGACGCTCGGCCGTTTTGACCCGCTTGTAGTTCACGTAGTCGACGAAGGAGAGGCCCATCGCCTTCTTGAAGTACTTGATGAAATAGTGGTAGCTGAGGTTCAGCAGCCCGCACACGTCCTCGACCGCGATCTTCTCGCCGAGGTGGCGGTCGACGTAGTCGAGAGCGGGGCGCAGCCGCAGCAGCTCCGTGTCGTCCGTGCGGCCCAGCACCCCGCGGTAGTCGCTGCGCAGCAGCAGGAGCAGCAGCCGCTTGATCGACGAAGAGATCGACATCTCGTACCCGCGCTGCTTCTGCTGGGATTCCTCGTAGATGTCCATCACGAGGCGGAAGGCTTCCTGCCGGGCCTCGGCATTTTCGCGGAAAATGTAGTTCAGCTCCCCGAGCGGCCGGGTCAGCTCCGAGAACGTGGAGAGATACGGCATTGTGCTCTGGTCGAAGTGCTGGGCCAGGTCCACCTGGAACACGACCTGACGGATCGCCGTCGGATCGCTCTTGTAGGTCCGGTGGGGCTGTGAGGCGCCGAGCAGCATGACGTCGCCCGGTCCGAGGATGCACGAGTCGTCCTTCGTCTGCACCCCGAGCTGCCCTTCGAGCACGACGAGAAATTCCACTTCCTTATGGTAATGCCAGCGCCACCGCTCCGGGATCCCGTACGTGGGCACGTCCCAGTACAGCTCCCAGATCTTCAGCCGCAGCAGCGGATTTTGATAGATCACATTCTCATTGATCGCCTCCAGCGGCGATTCCAGCGCAGCGTTCGTCAACAGAATTCGTACACCTCGCTCCAACGGCTTTTGCAGGTTCCCCTAATATGTATCCGTATTCAAACCGGCCCTGCCGAGCGGCACGGCGCGATATCCCCCAGTATAGCACGAATGAAGGGCCATGGCATTTTTGCATAAGACCCCGGCAGGATCGAGCATATCTTTTTGGGTAAAGAATCAATATACTCAGAGGTATCGAATCACAGCAAGCACAATCCTAACCACAACAACCAAACCTTGGAGGGATCCGACATGGCACAATCCAAACTGCGTGTGACGATCTGGAACGAATTCCGTCATGAGAAGAAAAATGAGAAAGTCCGCGCCGTCTACCCGAACGGCATTCATACCGCGATCGGCGAAGGGCTGGGCGACGAGGTGGAAGTTACGTATGCCACCCTCGATGAGCCGGAACACGGCCTGACCCAGGAAGTGCTCGACAACACCGACGTCCTCTTCTGGTGGGGCCATATCGCGCACCACGAAGTGAGCGACGAAGTCGTGAAGCGCGTCCAGGACCGCGTCCTGCACGGGATGGGCCTGATCGTGCTGCACTCCGGCCACTTCTCCAAGATTTTCAAAACGCTCATGGGCACTTCCTGCGACCTCAAGTGGCGCGAAGCCGACGAGAAAGAGCGCATCTGGGTCGTGAACCCGGGTACCCGATCGTCGAAGGCATCGGCGAGTACATCGAGTTCGAGGAAGAAGAAATGTACGGCGAGCACTTCGACATCCCGGCACCGGATGAGCTCATCATGGTATCGTGGTTCGAGGGCGGCGAAGTGTTCCGCAGCGGCTGCACGTTCACCCGCGGCCAAGGGAAGATCTTCTACTTCCGTCCGGGCCACGAGACGTATCCGACGTTCTACAACGAGCAGGTGCGCCGCGTTCTCTCCAACGCCGTGAAGTGGGCAGCCCCGTCGACGCGTGAGTATCCGAAGTACGGCAACCACAAGCCGCTGGAAGCGATTAAGGCCAAGACCAACGCGTAACAAAAATTTTTGTGCACTTTTGTCAGGCTCGGACGGCCCCCGGAGGGGTGCCCGTTCCGGGCCGTTTTTGCTATACTAAGGTTCGGTAGCATACCCTTGTGGACGTGGGTTCACCGGGTATTTACATAGATGGGAAACACATCCAGGGGCACCGGAAGTACAACAATGAAACAGACCGGTTGGGGGTCTGATGGCTTTCGGGAGAGGCTCATCCAAAAGAAGAGGGATAGAGATGCTGACCAGCTTGTTTAGCAACATTCTGTTTTTGATCTTCCCTATCTTTTTGTTTCAGGTATTCTGGGAGGGGAGGCGGCGCTTCAACCAGGACGGTCCTGTCATGCTGATGCTTGGGGCAGGTGCGATGCTGCTCTGCATGAATTTTCCCGTGGTGATGTCGGACGGGTACTACTTTGATTTCCGGTTTACGGTGCTGGCGATTGCGGCACTGTATGGAAGCCTGCGCCATTCGGCCGTGCTTGTGGGGGTTATGGTGGCCTACCGCTGGTGGATGGGGGGCGACGGGTTCTTCGGCCAGCTGTTCATTCTGGCGCTGCTCTTCCCGCTGCTGATGCTTGCGCGCAGGAAGTTCACCTCGCGTCCGCCCGCGGTCCGGATGATATTGGTGATCGCCCTGTCGATCGCCCCGGTGCCGATGCTGCTGTTCGGCAAACCGCTGATCTTTCAGGACGTCCTCCTGACCTGGGAGCTGGTCGAACAGTTCCTGACGGTGATGGGAATCCAGGCTGTGGGGACATGGATCGTGATCTATTTCATCGAAAAGGACATTGAAGCCCATGCGATCCGCCGGGAGATCCGGCAGGCCGAGAAGATGCGGGTGATCAGCGACCTGGCGGCCAGCGTGTCCCACGAGGTGCGCAATCCGCTGACGGTGGCCCGGGGGTTCCTGCAGCTGCTGCTGACCTCGGCGAAGTCCGAGAAGGAGAGCCGGTTCATGACGCTCGCGCTGGAAGAACTCGACCGGGCGCAGGAGATCATTGGCGATTACCTGGCTTACGCCAAGCCGGATGCGGACCGGCTCGAGGAGCTTGAGGTCGAAGACGAGATCCGCTACGTTAGCGGGGTGCTGCAGCCCTATGCGCTGTTCGGGGAAGTCGAGATCGAGACGGACTGTCCGGAGCATAACTGGGTGCTCGGCGAACGGCAGAAGTTCCGTCAATGCCTGATCAATCTCGTCAAAAATTCCATCGAGGCCATGCCCGAAGGAGGCAAGCTGCGAATCGGGATTCATGCGCTGCAGAACAAGGTGGAAGTGCGGATCCGCGACAACGGTACGGGGATGACGCCGGAGGAAGTCAGCCGGCTCGGCAAGGCCTTCTATACCACGAAGGAGAGAGGGACCGGGCTCGGCACCATGGTCGCCTTCAGCATCATCAAGGCGATGAACGGCAGGATCGACATTCACAGCAAGAAGGGTGCGGGCACGGAATTCACGATTGTGCTGCCCAAAGTAAATCCGGCGGAAAAGTTTGGAAGCGCTGTCTGACGCAAGAAACCCTTCTGCATATCAAAAAGAGGCACCGGACCGGCAAGCGCTGCAGATGGCGAAGGGGCGGGAAGGCATCAATACATAGGCAATAAAAAGCCGGAGTGCTCCCGCTCCGTTCCTCCGGTGAGAGGGCGGATGCGGAGAGGCGCTCCGGCTTTGTTCAATTCAAACGATTACCAGCCCCGGCCGTACTGCGTTGGTCCTTCGATCTCCACGCGGAGCGCCTTGGCGGCCGTGCGCGGCCAGTACGGATCGCGGAGCAGCTCGCGTCCGAGGAACACGAGATCGGCGCGCTCGTTCTGCAGAATCTCCTCAGCCTGCTGCGCTTCGGTGATCAGGCCCACCGCCCCGGTGGCGATCCCGGCTTCGCGGCGGATCTTCTCCGCGAGCGGCACCTGGTAGCCCGGGAACGGCTTGATGGCCGCCGGTACGGTTCCTCCCGACGAGCAGTCGATGAGGTCGACGCCTTGGTCCTTCATGAGGCGGGCGTAGTAGGCATAGTCATCCGGCGTGTTGCCTTCCGGATGGTACTCGTTCGTGGAGACGCGGACGAACAGCGGGCCGTCCCACACGGTCTTCACGCCGTCGATGACTTCGCGGAGGAAGCGGTAGCGCTTGTCGCGGTCTCCGCCGTATCCGTCTTCGCGGCGGTTGCTCAGCGGCGAGAGGAACTCGTTGATGAGGTAGCCGTGCGCGCCGTGAATCTCGATGACGTCATAGCCGGCTTCCTTCGCCCGGCGTGCGGCCTGCACGAACGCTTCGATCGTCTCGGCGACGCCCTCGGAGCTCAGCGCTTCCGGCGTGCGGGACTTCTCGTCGAACGGGATCGCCGACGGGGCGACGATCGCTCCCGGCACTTCGCTCTTACGTCCGGCGTGGGCGATCTGGATGCCGATCTTCGAGCCCTGGCCGTGCACGAGGCGGACGAGCTCGCGGTGGCCCTCCACGTGAGCATCGCTCCAGATGCCGAGGTCGTGCACGGAGATGCGGCCCTGCGGAGTGACCGCCGAAGCCTCGACGATGAGCAGGCCGACCTGGCCCACCGCACGCGCCGGATAGTGAATTTTATGCCAATCCTGGACAAGGCCGGATTCATCCATGCACGAATACATGCACATCGGAGACATCACGATCCGGTTCTTCAGGGTCAGTCCTTTGATGGTAAACGGGGTAAACAGCATTGAATCCTCCACATCCTTCTCTTCGGTAATTTGGTTAGTATGTAACATGAGGTGCCATGCTTACTTTAGTTTAGCAGAAAGGGGCCCGGTATGGCAAAACGCACACCGGGTTTAGGTTCACCCGGCGCGTGGAACAATAGGAAGCATATACCAGCTGCAGCCGCTCAGCACGAAGAGCCGCACCGGCGTCACACCGGTGCGGCTATCCTGCTAACTTACTCTAGCGCTTCGTGCTTCTGCGGCGGCGTCCGCGTACGGGGCCTTTGCGCTTGCGGCGTTTGCGGCGTGTACCGGCCAGCCCGTCGCCGTCGTCCGAAGCCTCCGCATCGCTCTTCTTGCCCTTGCCGAAGGAGCCGAGCAGCAGCTTGATCATCGGGGCCATCTGCGACATGCTCTGCACCACGGTCTGCACCTTACCGAATGTGCTGACGATGCCTTCCACGCCGCCCAGCCGGTCGACGATGTCCTTGATCTGGCCGATGTTGAAGGAGCCGGTGCCTCCACCGCCGCCGCCGAGCAGGCCTGCCAGCCCGCCACCGCCGGCCTGGCCTCCGCCACCGCCGCCGAACAGCCCGCCGAGGCCGCCTCCGCCGCTCTGCGGCACGAGGGCCTGCGTGGCCGGCAGCTGGCCGCCCAGGCCTGGATAGTCCGCTCCGCCACCGCCGGTGAAGTCGCCGCCGGGCGCCGCGCCCTGCAGGAAGCTGCGGGTGTGGGCCCGCTGCAGGCCGGGGTACCGGCCGTCATAATAATTCGAGGAGCGTGCCGCATAGTGCCTTGTGTCCCGCGCTCCGCCGTTGCCGATCGTTTGTCTCCGATAATTCATGGTTTCACAACCTTTTTTTTCATAGTCTTGTCGCATATTGAGGGGCATCGTGCTTTCCTCTGCAGTCGGTTTCCTTGTATACTGTATGTGATAGGCGAATGAACGGTATGGACTCCTGTCACGGGTGACAGGGATTTTTGCCCATCAGGCGGTTTAGTCCGTCACCGCAGGAAAATTGTAACGTTTCGCCAACCTAAAGGAAGGAATCTCGTCCCGGTTGTCGAATATGTTCAAGATTGCAAGAAATTATGTTCAAAATTGTGTTCGGAATTATGTTCAGATCCAGCAGCCTCTGACGTCCTTCCGGATGGCAGAACGCGGATTATCAGCAGACCATCAAGGGGTTGAAGGAACCATGCAACTGAAGAAGTTGAACGACAAGGCGATTGATCAGCTGTTCGAGGCGATCCTTACGCTGAAGGATATAGAAGAATGCTATGTATTTTTTGACGACCTGTGCACGGTGAACGAGATCCAATCGCTCTCCCAGCGGCTTGAGGTGGCACGTATGCTCCGCAAGGGCAATACATACAACCAGATCGAAGCGGAGACGGGCGCCTCGACGGCGACGATCTCGCGCGTGAAGCGGTGCCTCAACTACGGCAATGACGGGTACAAAATGACGCTGGAGCGGCTCGGCCGATAGATCCGGGTCAGCCAGGCAAGGTACATGAACGGAAGGCGGGGCGCTCTTTTTTCTCTGCAGTGGTGCGGGGGAAGGGCGCCCTGCCCAGCGTTCCAAGGCGTGCGGCTGTACCGCACCACCGTCCCGTCTCCCAGGCCGAGCGGGATTTTTGGCGTTGTCTTGGGCAGGAATAGGGACGGGCTGCAACATTAGGCGGACCCGGAGGGTGTCAGGAGGGATACGGCGTGGTAAAATACGGTATATTAGTGATAAGTCACGGCTCCCGGAGCGCGGATTGGGTGCGCCTCGTCGACGAAGCGGTCGATGCGGTGCAGCTGCCGGACGGGGTGCCGATCTATTCTTCCTTCCTCGAGATCGTGGAAGGGCGGCTCATCCAGGACGGGATCACCCATCTGGAGAGCCTGGGCTGCACGGACCTCGTCGTTGTGCCCCTGTTCGTCTCTTCGGGCAGTACGCACATTGACGAGATTTCGTATGCCCTCGGCGTGAAGGATGCGCCGCTGCTGCCGACCGACATGGAGCCGTTTGAGATCCGGGCGCGGGTACATATGGCCGATCCGATGGACGACGACGCGGAAGTGGCGGAGATTCTGCAGGGCAAGGTCAGCCCGCTGTCCGAAGACCCGCCGCGGGAGATCCTGCTGCTCGTGGGCCACGGGAGCATCGAGAAGGGCTTCCACCTCCAGTGGCGCCGGGTGCTTGAGGGGCTTGCAGTGCGGATCCAGGCGCTCGGCGGCTATGCCGAAGCGGACTATGCGATGCTGCTGCCGGACCAGACGGCGTTCAAGATGCGGCTGTGGAAGAAGCAGAGACCGGACTGCCGGGTGATCGTGGCGCCGGTGTTTCTGAGCGAGGGCTATTTTACACGAGAAGTGATTCCTGAGCGGCTGGCCGGCTGGGAGTACCGGTACAACGGGGCGGCGATGCTGCCTCATCCGGGCATCTCCCGCTGGATCGAGCGCCGGGCCTTATCCTATATCAACTTCGAAATGAACGGGTGAGAGAGAGAATGGCAAAACGGGCAAGGCTGATCTACAATCCCTCCTCGGGGCGGGAGGAGATGCGCAAGCGGCTGCCGGACGTGCTGCAGCGCCTCGAGCGCGGGGGCCTCGAGACGAGCACACATGCGACTATCGGCGAAGGGGACGCCACCCTGGCGGCGGCCGAAGCGGTCGAGCGGGGCTTCGATATCATCATCGCGGCCGGCGGGGACGGCACGCTGTATGAGGTCATCAACGGGATGGCCGAGAAGGATTACCGTCCGCCCCTCGGGATTATTCCGCTGGGGACGACGAACGATTTTGCCCGGGCGCTGAACATTCCCCGGAACTGGGACGCCGCCGTGGATGTGATCCTGCGCCAGCACTCTCGGGTGATCGACGTGGGCAAGGTGAACCAGCGGTACTTCATCAATATTGCGGGCGGCGGGTCGATGACCGAGCTCACGTACGAGGTGCCGAGCAAGCTCAAGACGATGATCGGCCAGCTGGCTTATTATATGAAGGGGCTCGAGAAGCTGCCGCGCCTGCGGCCCATCGAGCTGTACATCAAGACCGCGGAGGTGGAGCTTCACGAGGAGGTCATGCTGTTCCTCATCTCGAACTCCAACTCCGTCGGCGGGTTCGAGCGCCTGGCGCCGGACGCATCGCTGAGCGACGGCATGTTCGACGTGCTCGTGCTGCGCAAGTGCAACCTCGCGGAGTTCATCCGTGTCGTGACCCTGGCGCTGCGCGGCGAGCATCTCGCCGACCCGAACGTCATCTACCTGCAGACGAAGCAGATCCAGGTCACGTCCCCGGACTACGTGCAGGTCAACCTGGACGGCGAGTTCGGCGGCACGCTGCCGTGCGTATTCACCAACCTGCCGCAGCACCTGCATATTTTTGTGGATGAAACCGGGCAGTCTACGTATAAGACCCCAGCGATCAACCTGATGAAGCTGCCTTGGAAAACGAAACCCGGAGTGGACGAAGATGACGAGATCGAAGAAACCGACAACGAGAACGAAAACTACCGATACAAAATCAAACCATAAACGGCCGGGCCGCCCCGCCGGGGCCGAAGACCTCAGCGGACTGCCGGTCGCCAAGAATGAAGACTATACTGCCGATATCGTCGGTATCGGCCACGAGGGGGAAGGGGTAGGCCGTGTGAATGGCTATACCCTTTTTGTGCCTGGGGCGCTGCCGGGGGAGAAGGTGCGGGTCAAGGTCGTCAAGGTCAAGAAGCAGTACGGCTACGCCAAGCTGCTCGAGGTTCTGGAAGCGAGCCCGGACCGCATCGATGCCCCGTGCCCGATCTACAAACAGTGCGGCGGCTGCCAACTCCAGCACCTGAGCTACGAGGCCCAGATGCGCTGGAAGCGCCAGCTCGTCATCGACAACCTGACGCGCATCGGCAAGCTGCAGGTCGTGGGCGAGCGCGAGGAGGGCATCATCGTGCACCCTACGCTCGGCATGAGCGACCCTTGGCGCTACCGCAACAAGGCGCAGGTACCCATCGGCCTCGCCGAGACCGAAGAGGGCGGCCTGGTCGGCGGCTTCTACGCCCAGGGCAGCCACCGGATCATCGACATGGAGGCCTGTCTCATCCAGCATGAGAACAACGACGCCGTTGTCGGCGCTGTGAAGAAGATCGCCCGCGAGCTCGGCATCCGCCCGTACAGCGAAGAGACCGGCCGCGGCCTGCTGCGCCACGTCATCGCCCGCTACGGCTTCAACACGGGCGAGATCATGGTCGTGCTCGTGACCAACGGCCGCGACCTGCCGCATGCGGACGAGCTCACCGGCCTGATCCGCCGCGACGTGCCGGGCGTGACCAGCATCGTGCAGAACATCAACACCCGCGAGACCAACGTGATCTTCGGTGACGAGACGCGCACCCTCTGGGGCAGCGACGTCATCTACGACACGATCGGCGACATCCGCTTCGCCATCTCGGCCCGGTCCTTCTACCAGGTGAACCCGGTGCAGACCGAGGTGCTCTACGGCAAGGCGCTCGAATACGCGGCGCTCACGGGCCGGGAGACCGTCATCGATGCCTACTGCGGCATCGGGACGATCTCGCTCTTCCTCGCGCAGAAGGCCGACCAGGTCTACGGCGTCGAGATCGTGCCGGAGGCCATCGAGGACGCGCGGGCGAACGCGCGGCTGAACGGCATCCGCAACGCGAGCTTCGAGGCCGGCCCGGCCGAGGTCGTCATCCCGGCGTGGCGCGGGAAGGGCATCGCCCCCGACGTCATCGTCGTCGACCCGCCGCGCAAGGGCTGCGACCCCGCGCTGCTCGAGACGATCCTCGCCATGCGGCCGGAGCGCGTGGTGTACGTCTCCTGTAACCCGTCGACCCTGGCCCGCGACCTGCGCGTGCTCGAGGACGGCGGCTTCCGCACCGTGCAGGTGCAGCCGGTGGACATGTTCCCGCACACGGTGCATGTGGAGAGCGTCGCGGTATTGGTCCGCGGGGAAGCGGGGGAGGCCTAATGGCGAAGACTCCTGCTCCTGCAGCTGAGGCTGCCGCGTCGGTTACTCCCCGAATGGGTGTAGGCGCCGCCATCGTCAATGAGAACCAGGAGATTCTCCTCGTGCTGCGCAATCGAGAGCCGGAGAAGGATACCTGGAGCATTCCCGGCGGCAAGCTCGACACCTATGAACGGCTCGAGGACTGTGTCGTCCGGGAGATCAAGGAAGAAGTGAATCTCGATATCCAGGTGAGATGCCTGCTCTGCATGGCCGAGACGATCCGGCCCGAGCGGGACGAGCACTGGGTGTCGGCCCTCTACGAAGCTGAGATCCTAGGCGGCGAGCTGCGCAACATGGAGGAAGGCGGGGCCATCGGCGACATTCGCTGGTTCCCGCTCGATGCGCTTCCGGCCAACCTGGCCTGTTTTACTGTCCCGGCGATCGAGCAGCTGCTTAACCGAATGAATCGTTAACCATACCAACCAACCCAAAGGAGACTGAATCGATTGAGTAACCAAGATGTGCAGTATGAACTGCCCGAAAACTATGATGAACTGAAAAAAGCCGCCAACCGCACCTCGAACTGGAGAGAGCGCCTCGCCGCGGTGGAGGAGCTGGGCAAGTACAACACCGACCAGACGATTAACGTGCTGAAGCATGTCCTGCGGGGCGATGCGGTGTTCCCGGTACAGGAAGCGGCGTTCCGCAAGCTGAGAGCGTTCGGCGAAGACGTCAAGCTGCCGCCGCGCAAGAAGGGCGAGCTCGTGAAGGGCGCGAACAAAGTGTTCCTGCGCCTGAAGAAGAGTCTGCCGGAAGGCCATACGTACGAGGAGTTCAAGGAGAAGCTGCAGAAGACCCGCACCGATGTCTACGACACCTACGAGGGCGAGAAGGGCGAGGAGTTCGACGCCTGGCTCCAAGGCGAGTGGGCCGGCCTGGTGACGACGAAGCAGCAGTAAGCCAGGGGCAAGCGCAACGACACAACATCTTGGCAGGGGTCCAGGGCAAGGAGAGAGAGGGCTGCGTCAATCGGCAGGTTGGCCGGCCCAGGACTCTTAGAAGTAACCTACCCAGCATATACTATGGAGTGATGAACCTGAGTAAAGCAAAAGGCAAGGGCGGCACAGGCCGGGGCACCGACAAGAAGGGCTGGAACCGCTGGCAGGCCAGCGCCAACCGGCTCAAGAGCAGACCGAAGCCGTATAAGAGCAAGGGCACCAAGAACCCGGACAGCACCGCCGCTTCCAGCCATCCTACAAGCGATAAATCCGACAAGTAATCAGCCTGCTCGTGCAATAACCAAATTAATCAATGAGGTGGTCATTTGAGAAAGCAAAAGCCAATGTCGTTCGACGATCTGCTGAAGGAACTGCAAGGACAGAAGACCGTAGAGGAAGATCCGAATCACGTTTCCCTGGATAAGCTGTTCAACGAATCGTTCATGAGCAAGCACTCCAGCTTCAACAACTTCGCGGACTTCCTGGAGAAAGGCAACTTCCAGGCGCAAACGCATGAGGAGATTAACAACCTGCATGGGGAGCTGTTCGACCGGCATGTGAACCGGGAGACGGGGTTCGACAGCTGGCAGGCGATGCTGGATGCAGCGACGAAGGCGTATGAGGGGAAGTAGCAGGGAGAGCATGATGCCCAAACGGGGATGATGTTTCCGTTTACGGCACATGTGGAGTGCGTATGATTGATGGAATGGAGGGGCCAGCCTAAATAGGCTGCGCCCCTTATTTTGCCATGCTCTACAGTAAACAGAATAAATGAATGTAAGATACAAAGTGATTCAATAAACTGTCTCATTATTCAAAAAGAAAGCCTGACAGCCGCAAAGTACTGGTGGTAGGCTTTGAGAACATAGGAGAATACATGTCCTGGAGCAAAGTGAAGCAAAATCTGGAGGGTTTCCTCTGTCCTGCGTTATATGGAAGGGTCGAATACCGGGCAACCGGTTACCGTTATTTGCCTGATAAATCTGGGATTTGCTATATTGCCGTAGATAAAAAGAACGTACTTAATATGAGTGATATAACTAGCTCAATCAGATGGTATCAGACGGAGCAGGAAATTAAGAATGATCCAGATCTCCAAATTCCTATCAACCATGAAGAAATGGAAGCGGTCAGAAAAGATACCAAGGGAATCGTTCCGGAGGATCGTTTAATCGTAATTGCAAGAAGTAGAAAAATATCAGAATATGCAAAGGAGCTTTTGTCAGCACAGGCCTCATTAAGCAGATCAAATTTTGTCGTTGCAGCTAATCAGTTTTTGTCCATTTCTATAGAGGAAAGCTTGGAGAGTAAGGATATCTTATTGAATATTCTAGCTTTAGTGGACAGACGAGTTGGAAAAAAGCGAATAGTAAACATGACCGAGAAGATGAAGTTAAAGCATCCAGCTGTGCAGTATTTTTATGAACTACGGCGTAGTACGGTATGAAAGTAGATAAATCTCGCTGAACACTCGACACAGGTGGAGTGCTTTTCACTATTCGTTTCATCGGATCTGGAGCCGTAACGGGTGGAAGGCACAGGATAAAGAAGTGGAACAAGTGCTTACTTTGATCAATAGGCGATAAAGTGTGTGTTATGGAGCCATCATCCGCTCGGGTGATGGCTCTTTCCTTATGAATTGATAGACCAATAAAAGGAAGAATAGATTCGCTTTTGATATAATAGGCATATTGCACCTATGGGGAGGAACAACAATGAGTGAAGAAGCACAATCTCACGGCTGGGACGCCATTGACCAGGCGATGTCCAAGCTCTACGGAGATCAGGAAGAGAAGCATTACGGAACGATGATTCCATATAATCTGGGAGGCCCCGATCCGCTCGACGGCATCAGCGCCTACAAGGCCGAACAGCCTCTGCCTCATTGGCATATCGTGACATACGGATTTTCGGAGTTATACGAAAAGGAATCGGACGATGCCGAGCACAGCGGCTATGGATTTGAATTGACCATGCGGCTCAAGCGTGGGGAAGCGGAGGAGGAGCCTCCGGGCTGGGCGCTCAATCTGCTGCAGAATATGGGCAGATATGTGTTCCGCAGCGGGAATATCTTCCGGTCGGGTGATTACCTGGACGCGAACGGTCCGATCTGCCTTGGGTCGGATACGAAGCTGACGGCGCTGGCTTTCGTCGAGGATCCCGAGCTTCCGGCCATGGACACGCCGAACGGACAGGTACAGTTCCTGCAGATGGTCGGCATCACCTGCGACGAACTCGAAGCGATGCAGACGTGGAATACACTCGGCGTGCTGGAGACTTGTGAGGAACACATGCCGCTTTACATAACGGATTTGGAGCGGGATTCCTTCCTGCAAAGGCCGGCTATCGCCGAAGCGGTGCAAAGAGGGATGGAAAGAGACGGTTCCAGCACCGGCTTCTTATATGTCGATCAGTTGGGCTGGGAGCCGGCCAAGAAGCGTCTGCTCGGCAGGACTCCCGCTGTGGTCAGGCTGGGCGCCAAGCAGGCAGGGATCGTCGGCAAGATGCTGGCCGGCCGCATTTTGAAAGGAAAATCGCTGTATATGTCCGGACCGGATATTCAGGTCGTATGGGAGCCGGGGGAGAAGCCGGGCTTCGAGGAAGAGGAGGACGAGATTCGGATCAAGCTCGACGAAGCGAGCGCCGCCGAACTGTCCGGGAAGCTGCAGCCGAAGGAAGGCGTGATCGTGCTGTCTTCCTTCAAAGGGATGATTCTGCACATCGTTCCCACCCATATTAAAGACCAGGACGGCAATATCGTATCGACGATCGGCTAACCGCGGATGCCGTATAATAAGGAGCAGAACATGAGTCATTATCCTACTGATATTGAAGAATTTCATAATGCCCTCCTGGGGCTGAAAGGCATAACGGGAATCGAAAGCGGAGTCGAGAATCTCGAGCCGATCGATACGGAGATGCTGGGGTACAGCGCGTGCGCCCATCTTCCCCATGCCGCTCTGCTGCGCACGGGAGGCGGGCTGGAGCAGGAGGTGCTGATCCAGTTTGAGATCGCCTTCGACTATTCGCCGGAAAGTCTGCAATCCGTGGAGTTTCTGGCCTGGTGGGTGAGGGACTGTGCGCGGAGCGGGACGAAGGTCCAGTTCAGGCCCTTCGCTCTTCCGCCGGAGACTCCCCTCGGGAGGCAGCTGGGCACGACGCTGAAATGGCATATGGACCTCTTCGTCGATGGCGTCGAAGAGAGCCTGGAGCCGGCTTTGAAAGAGGTTCGACGGCTTCATCATTCGCTGGAGACAGCGATCCGGCTGTATGATATCCCGCTGAAGGATCAGTAGGACTTAGGGAGATGGACATGCGGGTGCCGACGATCCGTAGAGCGGGGAATCGGTACGAATGAAGGAAAGACGAAGAGGAGATGCGCGAAGCATCTCCTCTTCGTTGTATTGGCGGATGGCCGCCGCCACTCGGTTAGAACGTCTTCCCTCTTCTTTTCAAGTAAATATCAATGATAAGGCCAATCAGGAACCAACGAAGTAAACCAGATAGATTCCTTCAAATGGTTCAAAGAAGCGGATGCTTGAGAAGTCGAGCGTCTTGTAGTGCAGAACAGTATACACGAAGGACAAAAAAATAGGCAGAACCCATAAGCTGATGGAATTGGCGATATACTTGTTTCTCCGGCTCAGCTCGATCACCTCACCATGTATGCCACCCACTGGTCCGCTGGTAATTATGCAGCAGTTCGTAGTGCTCTTTGCACATGAGCTGTTTCATTCGGGCCTTGTATCTGCGCTGCAGCAGCTCTCTTACACCCTTGCACTCTTTGGAGTAGTGGACACTTTTGATTCCCTTGCGTACCTCCCTGAGCTTCTCCCGTCTGGTCCTTGTGCTTCTTGGAAGGTACTTCTCCATCGAACATCTTCATCCCCGCTGCGCCGGGTCAGATTATGGCCTGCGGCCATGGACAGCGGCGCGGCTAATAGAAGAAGACCTTGGGATTGAACATGCTACCCCCTCCTGCTGGTTGCTATGCGATCATTTTATCATATATTTACCATATGTTTCCACTTTGTCGGACCGTTATGTGCCGCCATCTACTGTCTAGCTGCGCTCAGACACTGCCGCCGGGTTGCCGGCAACCGGAGCATAGAGCTGGAGCTTGGCATACAGGATGCCAAGTCCCATCATCAAGGCGGCTGCGCCGAACAACAGCAGGCTCCCGCCCCATGGATAGAGAAGGCTGCCGATCATCGGCGCTGCGGCCATCCCCAGGTAGCGTACGAAGTTGTACACCCCGATGGCGGTCGCCCGCTCCTGCACGAATTCCCCGGCGAGCAGCGTGGGAGGGACAGACATGGTAAGACCTGCCGTGAAGCCGACAATGGCGAGGGAGACAAGCAGCCCGAGGAGTGAATACTCCGCTGCCAGCATGAACAGCAGTAGGCTTAGCAGAGCGAGGGAGAAGGTGACCAGGATGCTTTTGACGGAGCCGAGCCTCGCTTGGATGCCGCAAAATTAGGAACCGAATTCTGCGGCTGTCGCTGGGTTCGGTTTCATTTTTGGCAGTTTCCTGTGGCAAGTACTGTAAAACGACCAGGTTCATACCGATAAACAAGGTAACGTGTAATACATAGCTTACTTTTACTGAAAGCGGGGCTGCTTACCGATATGTCACAGAAATACGTATCCACCTCGGCGCTGGCGAAAGAAATGAGTATGCCGGCCAAAGAACTATTCCAGATCCTTCTGACCAAAGGGCTGATTCAACGGGAAAATGAGAATTGGACCCTCACCGATCAGGGGAAGGAAGCCGGCGGGATCATGAAGACCCACCCCCAATACGGAACTTATATAGCTTGGGATGAAAGTATGACGGACAAGCTTGTTTCTGCTGCCGAAGAGGAGAAGCTGCTTAACGCTACGGCGCTCAGTAAGCATTTTAATGTCTCGAAGTTCCGGATGAATCCAATCTTGTCGGAGCTTGGCATGATCCAGAAGTCCGTGAAGGGATGGACGGTGACCAAGCTGGGGGAGAGCCTGGGCGGCAGACAGTTCGAGCATGCGCAGACGGGGATTCCATCCGTGTCTTGGAACCCTAGCATTCTGACGAATAAGCGGCTGCTTGAGACGATCCAATCGGTACAGGGAAATACAGTGACGGAAAGCGGAGATGCGGAGGAACAGGTGGACGAGCCGGCCGTTCAGGAACAGGAAGCACCGAAAGCCGCCGCGGCGCCGGTAGGCTTCCGGGATAAATTCGAAGCCAAGCATCGGACTGCGGATGGGCACTATGTGCGTTCCCGGGCCGAGATGCTGATTGACAACTGGCTCTACATGTCCGAGATCGTCCACGCTTACGAACGAAAGCTGCCTATTGAAGAGGACGTGTACTGCGACTTTTATCTGCCCGTCGGCAAAGTGTACATCGAATACTGGGGACTGGAGAATGACGAGAGATACAGGGAGCGTAAGAAGGTCAAGCTGGACATCTATGAGAAGTACGGGTTCAAACTGATCGAGCTGGAAGACGCGGATATTCAGAATCTGGATGACGTGCTGCCGAGGAAGCTGCTGAAGTTCGGGATTCAAGCCTATTAAGATGGATGAGAGCGAGGACAGAATATGAACATGTCTACTGATCTGGGAAGCATAGTAAAAGGAATGATCTTACAACCGCTGCTGTTTGTAGGTATGATCATCGTGTTATATGCGCTGCTATGGTTGGTTGTGTACTCGAAGGTGGGACGCGTGATTCCGGAGAAGGTGATCACCCTGATCGGTTTGGTTGGCGGTTACTTTGTATTCATGGCTTGTATGGATCGCTTCGACCAAATCAGAGAGCTCGTTGCGCGCCGAAGCGAAGTGAATTGGATGCTGGGAGCTGTTGTCGTGGTGGCTGTGATCGGCGTAGTGTGGCTGCTGTTCAAGAAGCCGGCTCGGAGGAAGGAAGCGCCGCAAGATCAGCCCTTGAATACAGCTGCGACCTCGGAGATGAGGCAGCCGGAACAAAATACGGCCCCAGCCGGTGTCCAGGAGCACAAAGAAGTGAGCGTAACCTGCAGCTGCGGCGCTCCCATGGTCGTCCGCAAAAGCAGGGAAGGTCGAAGCTTCTATGGCTGTTCAACATTCCCCGGCTGCCGGCATACGAAGTCGATAAGCTAGCTTTTTACTAGGATAGGTCATATCAACAACGGGCTCAGCCGCCGCGGCAGGGTCTTTTTTTTGCTCAACCATCCCCCACAAACCCAAGCCCGACGCGGCTTGAGCTTCATTTTCCCATTCGGTTACTACAGTTAAACAGAGGTGTAATGCCTAATTCTTGTATGCCATGAACTTTCAGAAAGGAAGGTCATCCCTATGAGAATTGCCATTCTATCCCCCATTGCCTGGCGAACGCCGCCCCGCCACTATGGACCCTGGGAGCGGGTCGTGTCCCTTCTGATGGAGGGGCTGGTCAAGGAGAATATGGATGTGACCCTCTACGCGACCGGCGATTCCGTTACCTCGGCCAAGCTGAGAGGCGTGTGCGCAAGACCCTACGAAGAGGACCGGGAGATCGATCCGAAGGTATGGGAATGCCTGCACATCTCGGCGCTCATGGAGCAGGCGGAGGAATACGACATCATTCACAACCACTATGACTTTCTGCCTCTATCCTACAGCGGCCTGATCGACACGCCGATGGTGACCACGATCCATGGCTTTTCTTCCCCCAAGATCCTGCCCGTCTACCGCAAATACAATCAGAAGACCCACTACGTCTCGATCAGCGACGCGGACCGGCATCCGGACCTGAAGTATATCCGGACGGTTTATCATGGGATCGATCTGGAGAACTTCGCGTTCCAGCCTGGTCCCGGCGAGTATCTGGCGTACTTCGGGCGCATTCATCCGGACAAAGGCACACGTGAGGCGATCGAGGCGGCCAAGCAGGCCGGCATGAAGCTGCTCATCGCAGGGATTATCCAGGACCGGGATTATTATGAGCGCTATGTCGCACCCGAGCTCAGTGGAGATATCCGGTATATCGGCTCGGTCGGCCCGGCGGAACGCAATGAGGTTCTCGGCAGGGCGTATGCGCTGCTGCACCCGATCTACTTCGACGAGCCGTTCGGCCTCAGTGTCGTGGAAGCGATGGCCTGCGGCACGCCGGTGCTGGCCTTCCGCCGCGGCTCGATGCCCGAGCTGATCCAGGATGGCAGGAACGACTATATCGTCTCCGGCGTGAACGAAATGGTGGAGCGCCTCGCGGATATCGCCGGGATCTCCCGGGAAGGCTGCCGCCGTAGGGTAGAAGAGCGATTCACCCGGGAGCGGATGGTACGCGACTATATCAGCGTCTACCGTGAGATCCTGGAGGCCCGGAAGGCGCCGGAGCGGAGGGAGCCAGCGATGAGCTGAGTGCGGCGGGGGCAAGATGTCAGATTCCATCAGCCGGGCATGCGCAAGCACGATTCATCGAACGAAAGAGGAACCGGACAAGGGCCGATCAGGCCGGTCTGGTTCTTTGTTTTTCTCGACTGGCGATGAGCCCTATGCTATCGGAGAGCTCCCCTTCATTTAACATTTTCGTAAAAAAATCAACAAAAATAAAAAGGAATTATATTTTGTTTTGGGTAGTGAGCGGCTATGATTAAGTAACAGCAAATTTGAAAGCGCTTAATAAGTTCCGGCAGAGGAAGGGGGAATGACTGACCGACGATCGATTGGAATCGGCGTCATGGCAGAGATAATGGTGATCATACATCCCGCATGGTGTTCGGGGAGCCGTTCATCTCACGCATTCAAGTATGGCATCAGACGCAGGAAGACTACGAGACAGATGAAGGAGGCAGCAATAATATGAAGAAAAGAAAGACCCACCGCATGCTCACTATGGCCATCGCTTTCGTTATGATGGTGGCGGCGTTCCCGTTCCAGGCCAGCGCGGCGTCGACGACGTTCATCAATCCGGTCGCACCTTATTCCTCGGCCGATCCCCACGTGATGAAGCACACGGACGGCTACTATTACTTCGTTCACACCTCCCAGGGCTGGGACAAAATCGACATCTCGCGATCCACCTCGCTGACGGGCATCGGTAATGGAACACGGAAGACGGTGTTCACGAAGTCTCCGACGTACTGCACGGGCTCGAACTGCTACTCCGGCAACATCTGGGCTCCGGAGCTGAACTACATCAACGGCGCGTGGTATCTGTACTTCAGCGCCGGCAGCAGTGAAGCCAACACGCCGAATCAGCGGATGTGGGTGATCAGGAACACGAGCGCCAACCCGCTTGAGGGCACGTGGTCCGCGCCGATCAAGCTGAAGGATACGGCGGATTACTGGTCCATCGACCACACGGTAGCGAATATTAACGGCCAGCTGTACATCTCCTGGTCCGAGATTGCGCCGAACCAGCCGCAGCGTATCATGATCGCGAAGATGAGCTCCCCGACAGCGATCTCCGGCCGCGGGACGGTCATCTCTACGCCGACGAACTCCTGGGAAACCTCCGGCTCCCCGGTCAATGAAGGCCCGGCCTTCATCACGCATGGCTCCAAGGTGCACCTGAGCTTCTCGGCCAGCGGCTGCTGGACGGATGACTACAAGCTCGGCCTGCTCAGTGCGAACCTGACCGCCGATCTGACGGTAGCGAGCAGCTGGACGAAGAGCGCGAGCCCGGTGTTCCAGAAGACGGCCTCCGTATTCGGCCCGGGCCACAACAGCTTCGTGAAGTCCCCGGACGGCACGGAAGACTGGATCGTCTACCACGCCAATGACGGCTCCGGCCAGGGCTGCGCGGAGCAGCGCACGACGCGGATCCAGAAGATTACGTGGAATGGCGACACGCCTGTCTTCGGCACACCAGTTAATCCGGCAGCTGCAGTGACCAGACCTTCCGGTGAAGGTACAGGTGATATCTACTACCGCATCAAGAACCGCAACAGCGGCAAGGTGATGGCTGTCGACGTCGCTTCGACCGCAGACGGCGCGAACATCCTGCAGTGGACCTACAACGGCACCGGCGACCAGCGCTGGGCGCTGGATCCGGTATCCGGCGGCTTCTTCCGCCTTCGCGCCAGCCACAACGGCAAGGTGGCCGATGTGCTCAACCTCTCGACGGCGGATGGGGCCGATGTCATCCAGTGGCCGAACACGGGTGCCACGAACCAGCAGTGGAGCTTCATCTCGACGAACAACCAGTACTTCGAGATCAAGAACCGCAACAGCGGCAAGCTGCTCGACGTGACGAACGGCTCGCTGGTGGACGGCGGCAACATCGGGCAGTGGTCCGATCTCAACAATACGGTACAGCAGTGGATTTTTGAACGCGTGAATTAAGCCGCGAGTTTTCGAATGTCAGCGACCAGCACGGCCATATCCACAGGTGACAACCGGGCTCTGCCTCCGCGGCAGGGTCCGGTTTTATTTTTGTTTGGGCCGGCAAAGCGGATATAATGGGGGAAGCGTATGTTGACCTACCTGAAAGGAGATTCACCGAGATGAGCAGAGCTTCTTTTATCGGACCCGATCCGCAGCAGTGGCTGGAGAAATTTCATTTTCATACCCCTATCAAAGTCCGGTACTGTGAGACGGATCTCCTGGGACACGTTAATAATGTGAGCTATTTTATGTATTTTGAGCAGGGACGCATCGAATATTTCGAGCATCTTGGGCTGACTGAAGAACTGTTTACCGACGAAAAAGTATCCGTGGTCGCGGACCTCGAGTGCAAGTATCTCGCCGAAGTGTTCCTGAAGGACCCGCTGAAGCTGCATGTGCGGGTGGCGAAGCTCGGCCGCTCTTCGATGGACATCGAGTACGCGCTGGTGGTGGGGGAGAGAATCAAGGCCGCGGGCCGCGGAGCCATTGTACTGGTCGACAAGACCGTGGGCCGGAGCACGCCGATCTCCGGACATGCACGGGAGATCATCCGCTCCTTCGAAGGAGACGGACTGGCGGAGTAGCTCCTCCAACCGCACCAAGCGGTGGGCCCTCAAGGGGTACAGCCCCATCGAGCTGCGCCAATGGAGTGAGCCGGAGCTGGCAGCCGGGCCGTCGCCAGGCGGGACGGTCATCGATTTTGCAACGGGCAGGAAAGTCGGACGCAATGACCTGTGCCCCTGCGGCAGCGGAGCGAAGTTCAAGAAGTGCTGCGGCAAATAGCAGGATGCTGCGCTGTCCCCACGCTGGATAATCAATCCAGCACTAGGATTTAGGACCAGGCTATATGACAAGTGTCATGTCCTCGTCATGACGTGTATGACTGTGACGAATGACGCGCGGCTTCTATAATTAAACTACAATACGACGCGTCTGAAGTTACTTTCGTTCATATGTGTGATGAATCGAGGAGGAAAGCTTGCGATGAAACAATCGAACAACATAGCGGAGCTGAAGAAGAAGGTTGCTCCTTATGAGCAGACAGACACCAAAGCGAGTATCCGCCAGCTTCTGAATACCGTAGTTCCAATGCTGCTGCTGTGGTACGGGGCTTACCTGAGCTTGTCCGTGTCCTTCTGGCTGACCCTGCCGATCGCGGTCGTCACGGCCGGTTTTGTGGTGCGCACGTTCATTATTTTCCACGACTGCTGCCATCAATCGTTCTTCAAGAGCCGTCTGGCCAATGACACGCTCGGCTTCATCCTGGGTGTCATAACACTGTGTCCTTACCAGCAGTGGAAAAACAGCCACTCCATCCACCATGCCACGAGCAGTAACCTCGACAAACGGGGGATTGGCGACATCTGGATCATGACAGTGGAGGAATATGCCGCTGCGCCGCTGTGGCTTCGTCTCTCCTACCGCTTCTACCGCCATCCGCTGGTGATGTTCGGCCTTGGTCCGATCTTCGTCTTTCTGTTCCAGTACCGGTTCAACCGCAAGGGCGCGAAGAGCAAGGAACGCATTGACACCTATATGACGAATGTGGTTCTCGTGGGCTTGTACGCTCTGATGATCTGGCTGATCGGCTGGCAGGCGTTCGTGATGGTCCAGCTTCCTGTGATGTTCGTATCGGGTCTGCTCGGCATTTGGCTGTTCTATGTCCAGCACCAGTTCGAGGATTCCTACTTCGAGCATGAGGAAGAGTGGAGCTATGTCAAAGCTGCCGTTGAAGGAAGCTCGTACTACAAGCTGCCGAAGGTGCTGCAGTGGATCACGGGGAACATCGGCTTCCACCATGTACACCACCTGAGCCCCAAAGTGCCGAACTACAACCTGGAGAAGGCGCACAACGCGACGCCTCCGCTGCAGAAGGCCACAACGATTACGCTTCGCACATCGTTCCAATCGCTGAAGTTCAAGCTGTGGGATGAGCAGGCTAAGAACTTTATTTCGTTCCGCGAGATGAAGCTGCCGCGCAGCACCTCCGAATCGGTCACGGACCGCTTGAAGGGACAGCGTCCGGGCTTGCAAGGGGAGTAAGCCTGGCCTACAATGGAATGGACAGCAGCAGTGAATCCAAGAGGGTGGGCGGCCATGCAGAAGTGGTATCAGATTTTTCAAAGGAATACGGGCCTGAGCCCTTATGTATGGGTCGTCTTTTATATCCTCCCTTTTTACTTTATCTTCCGTTCCTCTTCCACTTATGAAGTCGTCAGCGGGATCGTCATGATTGTGGTGTTCTTCGTCTGTTATGTGCTCTCGTTCGTCTCGAGAGGGTGGCTGATCTACTTCTGGACCACCTTGCAGATTGTGATCTCCATCGCCATGACCCTGCTGTTCGGCTATGTTTATTTTTCGCTCTTTATTGCGTTCTTTATCGGCAATCTGCAGCATCGCGCAGGGTTCATGGTGCTGTACACGATCCACCTCATGAGTACGATTGTCTCGGTGAATCTCGAGTTCGTCTCGCGCAATCCGGTGTTCATCTCGCAGCTGCCGTTCGTGCTCATCACGCTGCTCGCGGTCATTCTTCTTCCCGTTACGACGTATAATAGGAACCGGAGTGACAAGCTGCAGGGCCAGCTGGAGGATGCGAACAAGCGGATCTCCGAGCTCGTGAAGCTCGAGGAACGCCAGCGGATCGCCCGCGACCTGCACGACACGCTCGGGCAGAAGCTGTCGCTGATCGGCCTGAAGAGCGATCTGGCCGGCAAGCTGGTGCGCAAGGACCCGGGCCGGGCGCTCAGCGAGATCAATGATGTCCGCCAGACGGCACGCAGTGCGCTGAAGGAAGTGCGGGAGATGGTCACCCAGATGCGCGGCACCTCGCTGGAGGAGGAGCTGTTCCGGGTGCGCCAGATTCTGAAGGCCGCGGAGATAGAATTCACGCTCGAGGGCGATCCGAAGCTGGAGAACACCTCGCTGCTCACCGAGAATGTGCTGAGCATGTGTGTGAAGGAAGCCGTGACCAACATCGTCAAGCACAGCCGGGCCACGGCATGTACGCTGTCCGTTGAACCGGGGCCTACGGATCTTGTGATCCGGGTGAGGGATAACGGGATCGGCATGGCGGGGGATGGGGTATGCTTCCGCGGCAACGGGCTGCGGGGGATGAAGGAGCGGCTGGAATTCGTGAACGGAAGCCTTGATATCCGGACCGAGGGAGGAGTCCTCGTGACCATCCGGGTGCCGAATACGTTCAGTCCACCGCAAACGGAGGCGGGCCTATGATACGAATTGTCATTGCCGAGGACCAGCGGATGCTGCTCGGAGCCTTGGCTTCTCTTCTTGATCTCGAAGAGGATATGGAGGTTGTAGGCAGGGCCGGCAACGGCGAAGATGCCGTGAAGCTGGTCCACGAGCACAAGCCGGATATCTGTGTGATGGATATCGAGATGCCGCTGAAGAGCGGGCTCGATGCCGCCGAGGAGCTCAAGGGCAGCGGCTGCA
This sequence comes from Paenibacillus mucilaginosus 3016, assembly GCF_000250655.1. Lineage (NCBI taxonomy): Bacteria > Bacillati > Bacillota > Bacilli > Caryophanales > Paenibacillaceae > Paenibacillus > Paenibacillus mucilaginosus. The sequence goes on along the minus strand of NC_016935.1, from coordinate 8,003,399 downwards.
AGGTGCTCATCCTGACGACGTTCGCGCGGTCCGGCTATTTCGAGCGGGCGCTGAAGGCGGGGGCCCACGGCTACCTGCTCAAGGACAGCCCGAGCGAGGAGCTGGCGGAGTCGATCCGCAGCATCATGTCCGGCCGCCGGATCTACGCGGCGGAGCTGGTGGACGGCGGCTTCAGCCAGGAGAATCCGCTGACCGACCGGGAGAAGGAAGTGCTGGCGCTGGTCGCCGACGGGAAGAACACGAAGGAGATCGCTTCGGAGCTCTACCTGACGACCGGCACGGTGCGCAATTACATCTCGGTGATCCTCGACAAGCTGGGCGTCAGCAACCGGATCGAAGCGATCACGCGGTTCAAGGAGAACGGCTGGTTCAAATAGAAGACAGGGAAGCTCAAGCGAAGGCTTGGGCTTTTTTGACGTATCCGCCCATACCTGAGTAAGCGTGGGAGAAGAGGGGAATTCTAACATCAATCTGTGAGGGAGGGTCCCTTCATGAAATTTCCCTGGTACGAATATGCCGCGAATATAGCCACCATTGTGATCGGGGCGGCAGGCAGCCTTTTTCTGATCAAGCGGGATTGGAAACGATACGGCCTGCTCTTTCTCCTCTCGGGAGCGGTAGGGACCGGGCTTTGCTACGCATTCGTTCTGGCGGGCCTCTATATCTTCCCGAACCGGCCGATCCAGACGATATGGAGTCTGCCCTTCCTCGTCATGGTTACCTTCGTTCCCTTCACGGTGCTGGCCGGCGTCCAGTTCAGTCCGCAGCGCTGGATCTGGAAAATCCCCTACTACTGGGCCATCGTCCATATCGCTGTGGTGTCGGAGGTGGTGCTGCTGGCTTACACGGGCATCTTCCGGTTCACCTTCGGCTGGGATCTGTGGGACTCCTACACCGCCTGGTGGCTGTTCTACCTCATCTTCGAGTGGATCGGAGGCAAAATTATTCCTCCCCGGCTGAGGACTCCGCTCTCCGGGAGACAGTTCCGCTACGGCCGCTGGGCATGGATCGTCTTCCATACGATCGTAATCTCCACGATCTTTGCCTTCGGGGTGTTCGTAGGATTCACGATGAAGCAGTAACATACGGCCGGACGTAGTACGGCTTATTAGGAATAAAAAGAAGCCTTGGACGCTGGATGTCCAAGGCTTTGCTGCATATACGGGAAAGTGTGTGAATTCGGGAGTAGTGCAGTTACAAATTTGGTAGTGATGCGGGACGGTAGACGGATTAAACCGTCTGCGGTACCGGCAGGCCGAGACCTTCGGCAACGCGTGTTCCGTATTCCGGATCCGCCTTGTAGAAGTGGCCGATCTGGCGGAGCTTGATGTCATCGCGCTCTACGGGCTTCATGGCGCCTACGATGGTCTCAATAAGACGCGTGCGCTCTTCTTCGCTCATCAGGCGGTACAGGTCTCCGGCCTGCGTGTAGTGATCGTCGTGGTCGTAGGCTACGCTGTCCGCCAATCCGGATACCTCGAACGGAGTCGTTCTGTGCTCCGGCGATTCTTTCGGGCCGCCGTAGCTGTTCGGCTCGTAGTAGGTGGATGCGCCGCCGTTGCCGTCGAAGCGCATTTGACCGTCACGCTGGTTGTTGTTGACTTCGACGTGAGGACGGTTGATCGGCAGCGCGTTATGGTTCGCGCCAACCCGGTAGCGGTGAGCGTCGGCATAGGCGAAGATCCGGCCCTGGAGCATCTTGTCCGGGGAAGCTTCGATCCCTGGTACGAACGCGCCCGGCGTGAATGTAGCCTGCTCCACTTCCGCGAAGTAGTTCTCCGGATTGCGGTTCAGTACCATGCGGCCCACCTCGATCAGCGGGTAGTCCTTCTGGGACCATACCTTCGTCACATCGAACGGATCGAAACGGTAGGTGTTCGCGTCTTCCAGCGGCATGATCTGCACGTACAGTCTCCAGGCCGGGAAGTCGCCGTTCTCGATCGCGTTGAACAGGTCTTCGGTGTGGTAGTCCGGATGCTCGCCCGCCAGCTTCGCAGCGACGTTCACATCCATGTTCTTCACGCCCTGCTCTGTCTTGAAGTGGTACTTCACCCATACGGCTTGTCCTTCTGCATTAACCCACTTGAAGGTGTGGGAGCCGAAGCCGTGCATATGCCTCAGGGTCGCAGGAATTCCGCGGTCCGACATCAGGATCGTGACCTGGTGCAGGGACTCAGGGGACAGGGACCAGAAATCCCACACCGCATTCGGGTTCTTCAGGTGTGTCTGCGGGTGGCGCTTCTGCGTATGGATGAAGTCAGGGAACTTGATCGCATCGCGGATGAAGAACACCGGCGTATTATTGCCGACGAGGTCGTAGTTGCCTTCTTCGGTGTAGAACTTCACTGCGAAGCCGCGCGGGTCACGGACGGTATCCGCCGAGCCGAGCTCACCGGCAACGGTGGAGAAGCGGATGAACATCGGCGTGCGCTTGCCCACTTCGGAGAGGAAAGCAGCCTTGGTGTACTGGCTGACATCGTTCGTTACTTCGAAGTAGCCGTGTGCGCCTGCACCCTTGGCGTGTACGACACGCTCAGGCACACGCTCCCGGTTGAAGTGTGCGAGCTTCTCGATCAGGTGTGCATCCTGGATCAGGGTAGGGCCGCGGTAGCCGGCGGTCATGGAATTCTGGTTGTCTCCTACAGGGGCGCCCCAGGAGGTTGTAAGCTTCTTGTCATTCGTAGTCAATTCGGTTCACCTCGTAATTTGATGTGGTTTGCTCTTGGCTATAACTATATGATAAACATTCTCAAATAAAAATCAATACTTTTTTATAATAATTCTAATTTAGTATTAAGTATAAATATAGATTCGGTGAACAACCCCCTCCGTCTTCCCCTAACATGGGGGATAATAGGTGAGAGAACATGTGGATACGGGCTCCGGATGCCGGCCTGGAAAAGCTTGTGTATGGAGAGCGAACAGAAGAAGAGGCGCCGCATTGGAACACTTTACCATATCCATTGTAAGCGATATCCATCGGTTTGTCTGTCACATTGCTCACAGCCTGCTAACTTTTTTGCTTGTTCATATACAGAATATGGTAGAATAGGATAGCGGGCTGTGTCAGACCTGGAGCGGCAGCTTGTTGGACCCGGGTAGTCCGGCTTTTGGAGGTAGAAGCCATTCCCATTCGAAGATATATGCCTTCCGGCCTGAAGTTATGCCGGAAGAGAAGAGGCTTAGGACCGACGAACTGCGGTGGAGACCGTTTAGATGTATATTCTGGCTGGTGGAAATGGGGACATTACATTCTGGAATTCGCGAAGCTTTCCTTTATCTTTTACCTGCCCTGTAAGACGTTTTATTTTGACAGGGGCCTTTGAGCGAAGCTCGGGCGGAACGCAAAATAAAATCATCGGGCCATCAATAGGCGCATGGCTTATTTTTAATGCAGGGACAGCCCAACCTGCCGGGGACGAGCTCCCAATCGGCGGCGTTTTCATATACTGTAGTAATCCGTACTGCTGTAAGAAGCAGGGAGACGCGTTACAAAAGCAAGCCTGGAGGGAGTTATGCTTTGGTATGTTTTGGGGCATCCTGATCCTAATACGACCATTTCCTATCCGGACCGATATTGCTGCTAACGCTTACAATCAGCATTTTTATTACGCCGAATTTGCCTCTTAACATATTCCTCCATAGTGACGACAAATAGAGTACTATCCTTTTTCGATGCAGAACCCATAATTCAAGCCGGGAGGGACGAACATGTCGATACAGCATGAGCTTGATTTTCATATTCATTACGGGGACCCTGAAGTGACAGGGAGTCTCGTGGTAGGCACGAAGGAATTCGACGAGGCGTTCTTCTATGATGGGGATGACCTCGGCGTTACGTATACGGCGGACCGGTTGTTCTTCCGTCTGTGGGCCCCTACCGCCGGTGAGGCGGTTGTGGTCCTGTACCGCTCCTGGGATGATGAGGTGGCCGGACTCGAGCTGCCGATGACGCGGGCGGAAAAAGGCACGTGGACCCTTGATGTGGAAGGCGACTTCGGCGGCTGGTTCTACACGTACCGGGTGAAGATCGGAGACGGCTGGAACGAGGCGGCTGATCCTTATGCCAAGGCTGTCGGGGTCAATGGCAAGCGGGGAGCCATCCTGGATCTTCGCACGACGGACCCGGCGGGCTGGGCCGCCGATACGAAGCCGCCGATGCGCGCGGCTGTGGATGCCATCATCTACGAGGTGCATGTGCGCGATTTCAGCATCCACCCGGAGTCGGGGATGCAGCATAAAGGCAAGTATCTCGCTTTCTGCGAGAAGGGAACACGGGGGCCGGAAGGGATCTACACGGGAATCGACCATCTGGTCGACCTCGGTGTCACTCACGTACAGCTGCTGCCGGTCAACGATTACTTCTATGGCAGCGTGGATGAGACGAAACCGGATGAGCAGTACAACTGGGGCTACGACCCGCAGAACTACAACGTGCCGGAAGGCTCCTATGCGGCCGATCCGTATCAGCCGGACTCCCGGATCCGGGAGCTGAAGGGGCTGGTGCAGGCGCTGCACAGCCGCGGCATCCGGGTGATCCAGGATGTCGTCTACAATCACCTGTATGACGGCTACCGCGCCAATCTGGCCCAGCTGGTACCGGGCTATTACTTCCGCTACCGGAGTGACGGTACGCTCTCCAACGGGTCGCACTGCGGCAATGAGACGGCCTCCGAGCATCTCATGATGCGCAAGTTCATCATCGACTCCGTCGTGTACTGGGCCCGGGAGTTCCACATGGACGGCTTCCGCTTCGACCTCATGGGGCTCCACGATGTGAGCCTGATACAGGAGATCCGCCGCCGTCTGGATGAGATCGACCCTTCGATCCTGATTACCGGCGAAGGCTGGGTGATGGACTCCGCCCTCGCACCCGAGGAGCGGGCCAACCAGCTTCATGCCGGCCGGATGCCGCGGGTCGCGCAGTTCAATGACCGACTGCGCAACGCGCTGAAGGGCGACACGTTCGACAAGGCTTCACGCGGCTTCGTGAACGGCGGCTGGTACCTCGAGCACGAGATCAAAACCGGTGCCTGCGGTTCGATTCCTTACAACGAGTACACGTTCGGGTTCCCGCTTCAGCCGGACCAGACCGTCAACTACGCGGAGTGCCATGACAACTTCACCTTGTGGGATAAGCTGTCCCTTGTGGGCGGCGGGGAGAGTGAAGACATTCTGCGCGCTTCGCATCGGCTGGCCTCCGCCATCGTGCTGACGAGCCAAGGCATTCCGCTGCTCCATGCAGGCCAGGAGTTCATGCGTACGAAGCAGGGTGTGGAGAACAGCTACAAGTCGCCGGACGAGATCAACCGGCTCGACTGGCAGCGCTGTGCGGACCGCAAGCATGACGTGTGGTATATGAAGGAGCTCATCGCCCTGCGCAAGGCTCATCCGGCCTTCCGGATGACGACGACCGAGGAGATCCGCAGCCACCTCCGCTTCGAGGATGCGCCGGGCGGCTGCGTGGCTTACACGCTTCGCGATCATGCGGGCGGGGACCCCTTCGAGCACCTGTACGTGCTCTATCACGCGAACCGCGGAACGGATGATCTCCCTCTGCCTCAGCTCGGCGAGTGGGAGGTTCTGTTCGGGAGCGAGCATGTGCGCCGGATGGACGGACGGCTGCAGGTCGAAGGCATCGGCATGGTAGTGCTTGGGGTTAGCAAGCGGTCCTGAGCTCACTTAGGAGCGTCAGATGGATTAAGGAAGCCCCGGGTCTCTCTTAACGGAGACCTGGGGCTTCTGTGCGTTTGGGCGGGTTCCGAGTGCTTCTAGGCCGCCTGAACGGAGCTGATTTACGTTGTAGAGTGCTGGGGGCGAGGGCGCTGCGGATTTTTCCGGCAGGCCTCAGGCATTGTATAATGACGATATACATGTTTCATTTCTAGGGAGGTGGAAGGGCGATGCTGGACCAAGCGGCAGAGATGATCGCATCTGCGGGTTCGCTCGTCGTGCTGACCGGGGCCGGATGCTCGGTCGATGCGGGTGTGCCGGACTTCCGTTCCCCCTCCGGCTGGTGGCGGAAGATCGATCCCCGGACGGTTGCGACCGTGGAGGCGCTCGAGGGGAATTATGAACTCTTCCATGAATTCTACGCCGCCAGGGTGAACCACCTCAAGGGCATCCGCCCGCATGCCGGGCATGAGGTGCTGCGGGAGTGGGAGGAGCAGGGACGGCTCACGCTTATCGCGACGCAGAACGTAGACCGGCTGCACCAGGCGGCCGGGAACCGGGAGGTGCGGGAGCTGCACGGCACGATCCGCGAGTTCCGCTGCCATGACTGCCGCCGGGAGGCGGCCGAGGAGGCCTTCCTGGGCCGCGAAGCCTGCGGGCACTGCGGAGGTCGGCTGCGGCCGGACGTGGTCCTGTTCGGCGAGAAGCTGCCGGAAGAGGCGTGGGATGAGTCGCTGGCCGCGATCAAGGCGGCGGACGCGGTCCTCGTCATCGGAACGAGCCTGCAGGTGTATCCGGCCAATCAGCTGCCGTACATGACGAAGGGGCGGCTGATTCTCATCGGGACGGAGCGAACGGGACAGGAGGACCGGTTCCATGCCTTTATCCAGGGCCGGGCGGCCGAGGTGCTGCCGGAGCTTCATGGCCGGGTATCCCGTAGGATTTGACACCGGCCCTGCGGCTCTGTTATATTGCTGGTAACACCAACTGAATACTCTCAAAGGGGAGTAGCTAGTACACGCAAAGTCGTCATTCCGTGGCCTCACCGCCTCCGGCTTTGTATGCGACGTTACCACGTTGTTAGCGAGACCTTTGCCTGTCCGGCAAAGGTATGCACCCATTTACAGCCTCTGCCGGCAATCCGGCAGAGGCTGTTCTGCATTCTCAGAGCCTCGCCGGCCATTCCACGAAGGGAGCGTTACTTATGATTCTGCACTTGTTTGTAACCCTGCTTGACCAGAGGAAGCGCCTGATGCAAGGGATCCGGAGTGGAAGCGATGAAGGGCGCGGAGCCGCTGCAGCATACGAACTGGAGAAAGTGGAGGGCGAGCTCGCACGCCGCTTCCGCCAATATTTTGGAAGGACGCTGGTGCTGCCGGGCCGCGGCCGCGGGGGCCTGCAGACCGAGGCAGCCCGCCTGGGGCGCCAGCAATACACGCTGCGGCTGCCCAGAGCCGGGCGGCATCTGAGGCCCGCAGCGGCCAGCCTGCGGCAGTGAAGCATCATGGAGCGGCCGCGGGGGACTCACGGGCTTATAGGACGCCGGAAGGAAGGGCTGAAAGGGCTGAGACCCAGTCAGCGGTGGGCCGCGACCTCTGCTGCATCAACAACGTAAAGCTTATGCTTGGAACATTCGAAAGACATACCAAAGCCGGTTGTACCTCTTCCTGCGGGAGAGGGCAGCCGGCTTTTTATTTTGCTCCAAGGCTAATTCCAGGGCTCTTACATGTCGATTTATATAATAGGGGTCTGCCTTTCAAGGCAGCGGCAGGGATGGACATCCAGCCCCGGTAAAATGTAACTCCCTTGCTCTTCGAACCCCTGTGCTACAATGAAGAGTGAGACTAAATACCTAGTTTGTACCTGGCTTGATCGAGGTTTGGAGGGGTGTACGTGCTCAAGAGATTCAGAAGCGGAGAAGAAGGCTTCACCCTGATTGAGGTGCTCGCGGCAAGCGTAATCCTCGCCATTGCGGGCCTCACGATGACGGCTTTCTTCATCAACGCGATGTCTTACAATAAGGCGAACCAGAACAAGACCGTCATGGTGAATCTGGCGCGCAACGCCTTGTTTTATATGGAGAAGCGCAGTTTTAAGGAGATGGAAAAGTACCTTGTTACCTACGAGATGAACATCAGCACGGAAGAATGCGGGGACGATCCACGCTGTTCCGGGAAGAGTATGAATGCTCTGCTGATCGACACCGACAGGTTTCCGGGGTTGTGGGACGTGCTTAATCCAAGCGTCAACGGGATCGAGTACACCATCACGGTCAGCCATCATAAGGAGAATAAGGTGGAAGGCGGCGGCCTGGACACTACTTCGTTTACTAAGCACCTGCTGCCTGTCATGGTCGAAGTACGGGCGAAATCGGACGATACACCGACAAAGTACCGGTCAACGGAAGTGAGGGGGTATATCACCGATGAGAGCATTCGTAAGGCGGATTAGAGACGACGAGCGCGGCCTGACGCTGGTGGAGCTTATCGCCTCTCTGTCGATCATGTCTATGGTCATGGGAACGATCTACGGTGTGATTACCTTTGGCTTCAATGCCTATCACAAAGTGACGATCGAGAATGATCTGCGCAATGAGAGCGACCTGATCATGTCTGCCATCATCAATGAAATGTACGAATTTGGGGCGGATCGTGTCAAAAAGCATAAGAACCGCACTGACGGCCAGCTGGATGGGATTACATTGATCGATACTTTATCCGATGGTAACGACGAGGAAAAGTACATTTTATTGAAAACCGATGGAGAGGGGCTGAGACTCTACATCGGAGGTGACGAGGAAGGATTGGCCGGTGATGAGAGTCATATGGTGCTGAGATCGCAACTCCTCCCCGGCTCCACAATTGAATTGAAATGCCCGGGAAGTCCGGAGCCCGAAGCATGCGGAAGCGGGTTGATCGATGTGAGGATGGAACTGGGACAGACCTATGAGGGGAAGGAGCACAAGCTCGCCCTTCAGAGCAAATTCGGATTCTAGGAGAGATGGGCATGATTCGGGAGGAACGGGGCTCGGCCCTGCTTCTGGTTTTATTTATGATCGTCGTATTTACGATGCTTGGCATTGCCGTAACCGGGGCGGCGGTAGGAGGCGCGAAGCTGGCGGTGAAGCGGGAGAATGATGTGCAGAGCCTGCACTTGGCGGAGAAGGCCCTGAACGTAGCGGCGGCCTATATTGCGGAGAAGTACAATGGAAAGTCACAGGAAGAAATCACGTCCGAGCGCCTTCAGCAAGACGTATTGGATATTAAATCAGAATTAGAATCCGTTCAGGTAACGGACAGCGAGAATTCAGTCGACCCACAGACGGAAGCTTCTGAAGCAAATGTGGACCGGATTGGAACCATTGAGGCCATTGAAGATGCAGGAGAAATTAATAAGGGACGCCTCCTTAGAGTTATCGCCAAGGCCGTTGTAGGCGGCGTGGAGCGAAAGCTGGTGCAGGAGATCACGCTCCAAACGTATCCGCCCTTCCTGGATTATGTCATGGGCTCCAAGGGGAAAGTGAAGGTGACGGCTCTCCTTACATGATCGGTGATATGTATGCCGGCGAGCAGTTACTTGTCAAAGATGAAGCGGAGTATTACTACAACAGTGACGAGTTCACGACCGAGCCGGATCGGGCGGCAACCTTGTATCCAACTATGGATGGCAAAGCAGTTGTGGAAACCCGGAATGATATCCTGTACTGCAATACGGATGAGGGAGAATGCACGGGGACTGCGGAATATAAAGCCTTGGGCGGAGACCCGCAGTTGGTTGAGAATCGTATTGCAGAACTGTTCGGGGATAAGGCCAGCGTAGTAGAGTACAATCAGCAGTTTGCCGATATCCAGTTCAATGAATCCTTCGTTGATAAGGTATCCGAAGCGGTGAGTGCCAATAAGGTCGAACGAAAAACGTTAAAACAAAAGTTCAATGATGACGGATCGAACAGTCAAGGCAGAACTTTAATGGAATACCTGAGGAATTCCGGTTCCATTGAGGTCATCAACCCACCTGTTCCTGAAGATGCCAGCAAAGAGAGTTGGGCTAAATATGATGAGGAAAAAAGGGCCGTCCAAGAAAAACTGAGTGAGCCATTAGAAAACTCTATCCTGTTTCAAGGTGATCTGACACTGAATAACGCGGAGGACAGCAGTTCGTCCGGTACCTCAGAAGCTGAAGATACGGAAGGAACTGAGGAGAACACAGGGGAAGCTGCCGATACGCAGATTACCATCAAGCAGCTGGTATATAAGCAGGGCGCTAAAGATTTCAGGGAAGAAATCATCGCTGATTCGGACTTGTACAAGAGCAACTGGTTTATCGTTAACGGGGACCTGACGATCAACTCCGATGATACCACCCCGATTCAGGTAAAAGGCAATATCCTGGTGACAGGAAGCTTAACCATCAAAGGCAATGTAGAGATGGATGCAACAATCTTTACATTGGGCAACAGCGGTCAATCTACCGAGATCTCCGATGCCAAGATTAAGGGGATGGACGGGAAGGAGCTGCTCCTGTTCTCCAGGGAATCGATTCTGATTACAAGGGTAAACTCCTTTGATGAGATTCATGAAGAGTACAAGCCTACAGCCGAGAACAACCTTTATCAACTGGATGCCTTTTTCTACACGGAGAAGAGTGCCGAGCTGTACGGGGTCGGGTCGATCTTCTGGATCCGCGGCGGATTTTTTGCCAAAGAAGAACTTATTCTTCATGCCGTACGCGGCAATACGGAGCCGAGCAGCAACGAGTCGTCGCTTCTGTTCATGCCGGATGAGTCCCCTTTGAAGTCAAGAATGATCCTGCAGAGTAAGGGGGGGCTGCTCGATAACCAGGGAGCCGCTCTGCCGCGGGTGGACAGCATAACGGTTAAGGTAGGCTCAAGAAAATTATGTGCAAAAGGAGAAGACTCCTGCGAATGAGCAGGAGTCTTCTTTTTTGTCTTGGGAACTCTGGTCATGCGTCCGTCTATCAGGTGTAGAAAAAGGGCTTCGCCGTCCTTAGATGGATGGATGGCGAAGCCCATACTCTTTAGAATCGATCACGCGTATCCACGATAATCGATAGGGTAGCGGTAATGATGTTTCTTCCGAGCTGGTCGGTATATTTGACGGTAATCTTGGCCGTTCCATTCTTAAGAGCTTGGACAACTCCGTTCTTGTTGACCGATACATAGTTCGGACTGGAGCTCGTCCAGGTCAGACGATCCTTCAAACGAGACTCCTTGTAATTCATGCCTGCCGGCAGAGTGATGCTCGGATCCAGCACGGCTTCGAGCTGCTTCCAGAGGTCGATTTGAGCGCCGCGCTTAACCTTGTAGGAGCCCGGCAGTCCGAGGCCCTTAAGAGCCGACTTCACGGTAATGGCATGAGTAACGGATAGTTTGCCCGAGCCGAGAATGATCTCCGTATCCCCGGGTTGATTGCCGGTGAGCAGGACTCCACTGCCGGTCAGGGCATTCAGGGAAGCAATCTTATCGTCAGCCGTACTCCATTGGAAGTTGAGGCCATTCTTGATTTCGGCGAGCTGGTCGGCCGAAAGATTACCGGCATCGAAGCCTGCCGTCAGGTTGATCGTCGAGAACTCCATCATTTCGTGAGCCCCCTGCAGCAAGAGGCTGCCGACGACAACTTGGACCGTATCTTTATATGCTTTGCCTAAAGCGTCGGTGTAACTCACCGTAATGTCGGCAGTACCATTTTTCATCGGTGTGATTACACCGTTCGAATCCACTGAAACGATCGACGGATCGGAGCTCGACCAGATCAGATTCCCTTTCAAGCGGGCCTCTTTATAGTCGAAGCCGGCCGGAAGCTGGATCTCGGGCGATTCGACGAGCTTTGCGCCCAACAGACTCCACAAGTTCTTGGTGTTGTTCGTGCCGGTGCTGAGAAGCAGACTGTCCGGAAGCTCGAGGCTCTCGAGGAGCGGCTTGACCGTGATGTTCTGGGTGGCGGAGAGCACTCCGAGTCCCATGCGGATCTGCGCTTGTCCCGGCTTTAACGCTTCGATAGTAATCTTCTGACCCTCAACTTGAAGTAGTTTGACAACATCGTCTCCGCCTAAGATACTCCACGTCGAGTTAGCTGCATTCAGAATACCATTCACGAACGAACCGGTACCCGGGACGGACTGGGCGATCGCAAGAAAATCCTTAGTCTCGAATTCATACATCTCACTGTCGCCGGAGATGCCGATCCCCCTCACCGAAATTTCGGTACGGTCGGTATAGACACGGCCTTTGTCTGTGGTCACCGTGACGGCCACATGAGCTGTACCCGGCTTCTGGCCTTTAATGACCAGACCCTGAAGCGACTGGGCTCCGTCTATGATCGTCACGACGCCGCTCTTCGGCTCTTCGATCGTCCATTGGACGGTATAGGGGATCTTGAGGCCGTCAGGCAGAAACGCCGCACTAAGAGTCAGTGTTTCTTCTTTATTCATAACACGTTCACCCGGAGTGATCACCACGCTTGGGTCTTCAACATTGACGACGAAGTCCTGACTGTAGGTGCTGCCTTTATCGGTGGCAATGGTCAGGCTTACCGTTGCCGTTCCTTTCAGCAGTCCTTCCAGAACGGCAGAGGGCTTCGTCTCGTTCGTCAGCTGAGCGCTGCCTGCGCCATCCTTCACGGTCCAGCTGTAGACGGTCGCATTCTCATAGCCTTCGGACAACCGGAAGTCCAGAGCCTGCTGTTCACCCACATAGAGGGTGGTTGGTCCGATGATGGACAGCTTCGGAGCCATAACGGTAACCGTCGCCTCTCTGGTGTATACAGCGCCTTTATCCGTAGTGACTGTAAGAAGAACAGTGGAGGTGCCCGGCTTCACGCCTGTGATCGTAGTCGATGCCTGATCCGTGTTGGACAACGAGACATGCTCTCCGCCGCTCACCACAGACCACGTATAAGAGGTAGGCGTCTCGTTGGCCGTGAGCAGGCTGGCTGTCATGGCCTCGCTTTGGCCAACGAACAGGTTCGCCGGACCGATGATGTTCAGGCCCGGGATTATGACGTTCACAACGGCGGTTGCCGACAAGTTGGACCCGTCTTGGGAGACGGCTCTGATTGTGGCCTGGCCGGCCTTCAGACCTTTGATGATCCCCGTCTGGCTGACGCTGACGATATCCGGCTGGAGCGAGGTCCAGGTGAGATTCTTGTTGCTCGTATCCAGCGGCAGAATGGTCGGAATCAGACGATCCTCGTCATTCAGTCTCAGGTTCTTCCCTGTCAGCTCCAGAGACGTCATCGTGGTAACGGCATCCAGATTGAATGTATTGAACGGAAGCGTCCGCGTCACACTATGGTTTAAGATCTGATTCAGGACAAAATCAGTAAACGTCAGCTTTGAATTGTCCAGCAGATAAGAACCGTTCTTCTGCGGCGTTACGCTGATCTTGAAGGATACGGGATCCGCTATGAACTGTTCGCCCGAGCGGCGGTACTGGATATCCGGCAGGGTGCCTTTCACCGTATATCCGCCGGAAAGAGTTCCTTCCTTGACGAAGGTGCCTGGCCCGGCCGGAAGCTGGCTCACAGCCAGGTTAGCCGGGAACACTTCGTTAACCTGAAGGCCCTTGATGATAAGATCGCTCTCTTTGATGCTCGAGCTGTAGGCAACCGGGCTTGGTGTAATCGTGTAGGACAGCTCGGCGGTGGTATTCTTCTCCACCCTCGCAGCCGAGATCGTACGGGCCAGCTGAAGGTTGGCCGTTACCTTCTCTACCTTCACCGGAATTTCCTTGACGGAGGAGGCGCCTTTGGCATCGGTGGCCGTGATCGTTATCGTCAGATTCCCGCCGTCCGGCAGGGGATTGGCGAAGCCTTGGGAGACCATCTCGCCGGACGACTTCTGTACGGCAGGCAGCACGGTTTGCGTCTTGCCGTTATAGGTGAACGTAACGGAAGTAGTCAGGTGCCGGTCGTTCAGATCGTAATCCTCCGCCTTGTAGCTTACATAGATGTCCTGGCTTGCCGGAATGATGTTATTGTCCGTCGACGAGTAGACCGCCGGCGCATAGGCGCTAATGACCGGCGCATGGTTGGAACCGATATAAGCACGGAACATGGTGTTGACGAAGAGCTGCTGCTCCCAATCCGGGAAGCCGGTGTTTCTGTGGCCCGTTCCCGAGTAGGTCACATTCCCTTTGGAGTACGTATAGTAATGATTCCAGCTGTCCGTCAAATCCCGGGAGCTGCCGATGACGTTGTACCAAGGCACAACAGCACGATCCTCCAGATTCAACGTGAAATACTGGTTGTGTGTGAGATTGATCAAGGTACCGCTGCTTAATGCGTATGGAAATTGGGTCAGGAGCCCCTCATTGACTTTGACAACCGTCGTTGTCGTATTGGGCGCCCTCAAGCCCATATTCGTTTGCGGTTCAATCTGTCCGGTAGCGGCCTGGAAATAATTCATCCAGTTTGCCGAATTGCTGTTCGTATAGATGGTATCATGCGTGAACATGACCGCTTGTCCGGTAGTAATGAAGGTCTGTACTGCTTTGGAGGCTTGTTCATTAATGGGAGCATAAGCGTTGTACTCATCCCGGAATCCGAAAATAAGCATATCGTATTTCCCGTTCAGCGTGGTAAACCCGGTTGCATTAAAGTCAAGAATGCTCATCGTGTCGATGGTGATCTCATAATCGGTGGTTTTCAGATAGCTCTGTTTGATATTGGACTCGGTCTTCAAAGAGCTGTTTGAATCGATGCCGAGATTCGTGAGTAAGGTACTGCTCTTCGGGAGGATTTGCAGCACGTTGATCTTGGTCACCTCATCCCGGAAGCGGAACACGCCGGATTTGACGTCTTTCAGCTTGGTCAGGGTCGTGCCTTCGACAATCTCCAGCTTCCAATACTGGAGCCCCGAGAACCCTTTGGGCAGCCGGAAGCTGAGTACATTGCCGGTCTGCTGCGTAACCGGAGCCCAAGCCACCAATTGCTCGGCCCCTGTGCTGAGCACCTGGTCGGCACTGAGGTAGAGGTTGGCGATCAGTCCCCGTTTGGCAACGTCAGTCACATTCTTGATATCGAACCGGAAGGTCAGCGAATCCCCATCCTGATAGATGAAGCTGTTGTTCGTGGAGTAATCGGTGGGCGAGGCCGTCAGCACAAAGCGCGGCCGGACCGCGGAGCGCTCAACGAATTTGGTTTTGGCGCTGAACGCCGTATAGCTTGCGATATCCGTGTTCGAAACAAAGATCACGTTCTCTTTGGCCGTGGCCGGCTTGTTGTATGGACTGAACATTGTATAAAGCTTGCCCGTTTGTACTTGATTAAGAACATCTGTGTGCAGAATTACAGGAAGGCCTTTGTTAACGAACCCGTCAATGATTTCTTTGGCTTTCAGGTTCGTAATGTCGTTCTGCAGATGGGTTGTATTGTGGTTCTGTGTCGTGTTGTTGTAAGCCGGTAAGCCTGCAGGATTGTAAGTTCCCTTACCGATATAAATGGCGTCGTAACGTCCATCCAAATCCTCACGAAGCGCAACAAATCTCTTCATCCGCAGCGTGGTCAGCTCCACCGAAGAGGTCTGCCCCCCCAGGATGCCGCTCAAATCCGATGTGCCGCTGTCCGTAATCTCCAGAATTCTGGTTTTCACCGCTTCATCCGCCGCATAGGCTTCGGACGGCCGAATGCCCACTGCCGATAGGGATGAGAACAGGAGTGTAAAGACGAGCAGCCGGCACAAGAATCGATGCCATAAGTGCCCTGTTATCCGCATGATGTCCCTCCATTGATGAATATAGTCCTACCTAAATAACGTCAAATCACTAGGTATAGTGAATAGTTCCATTGTACTACTTTCATGAGAGATAATATATGAGCCTTTTCCTGCTATAAATTGGTTAAAATCAGCGCCACTGCGCACTTTTTAGCGGAGTGTGATTTTTGGTATAGAGGGGGGAAGGGGTATAAGCTACGATAAATATAAAAGAAAATAAACGTCATTATTCGACAAAAGTATGAGCGGGATGAATAAAGAATCGATTCCAGAAATTCGGGTTCAACTCTGACGTGGAATGTCCGATATAAAGAGTAAGAAACCGATTTGGAGTGGTGCCACATGGCTCTTGTCAAAAAGAGGCTCGGGGATTTGCTGGTCGAGAGCGGCATTATCTCGGAGGATCAGTTGAAGGAAGCGCTTGTCGAGCAGCGCAATACGAAACAGAAGCTCGGCGACCTGCTGATTACGCAGGGCTATATTACGGAACAGCAATTGATCGAGGTGCTGGAATTCCAGCTTGGCATTCCGCACGTCTCGCTCTATAAATTCCAGATCGACCCGGCCATCACGCAGATCATCCCGGAGAGCATGGCAAGAAGGTACCAGGCGATTCCGCTCCAGAAGGACGGAGGCAAGCTCATGGTGGCCATGGCCGACCCGCTCGATTACTTCGCGATCGAAGAGATGCGGATGACGACGGGCTTCCGGATCGAGCCGGCCATCTCCAGCAAGGACGAGCTGCAGCGGGCCATCGCGCGGCATTACGGCCTTCAGGACTCCATGAGCCAGATGATGGGCGAGATTACGACCGCCGACGAGATCAAAGAGACGGAGATCACCAGCGAGGATTCACCGATTGTGCGGCTGGTCAACAAGATGATCCAGCAGGCTGTGCAGCTGAGGGTCTCGGATATTCACGTGGACCCGGGCGAGAGCAACGTCGTCATCCGCTACCGGGTGGATGGGTTCCTCCGTACGGAGCGTGTGATCCCGAAGCAGATGCAGGGCTTCCTTACGGCGCGGCTGAAGATCATGGCGAAGCTGAACATCGCCGAAAGGCGGCTGCCGCAGGACGGCCGGATCAAGGTGAATGTCGACTTCAAGACCGTCGATATCCGGGTCTCTACGCTGCCGACGATTCATGGCGAGAAAATCGTGCTTCGTCTGCTCGACCTCACCTCAGGGGTCAAACCGATCGACAACCTGGGCTTCAGTGCGCGGAATATCAAGGCTTTCAAAGAGATGATCGCCCAGCCTTTTGGTATCCTGCTGATTACGGGACCGACGGGAAGCGGGAAAACGACCACCCTGTACTCGGCGCTGAGTCATCTCAATAAAGAAGATACGAACATCATTACCGTCGAGGATCCGGTCGAGTATCAGCTCGAGGGCATCAACCAGGTGCATGTGAACGCCCAGATCGGGCTGACCTTCGCGGCAGGCCTTCGCTCGATTCTCCGGCAGGATCCCAATATCGTCATGGTGGGGGAGATCCGGGATACCGAGACGGCGGAGATTGCGGTGCGGGCGTCGCTGACAGGCCACTTGGTGCTGTCGACCCTGCATACGAACGATTCGATCAGCACCGTCACCCGCTTCCGGGATATGGGCATCGAGCCGTACCTTATCGCTTCCTCTCTGGTCGGCGTCGTAGCCCAGCGCCTTGTGCGCCGGATTTGTCCGGAGTGCCGGAAGGCGCACGCTCCGACGGAGCAGGAATTGTTCTTCATGAAGAGCCGCGGCATGGAAGAGGTAGGCACGCTGTATAAAGGAACCGGCTGCGGTGCCTGCAACCAGACGGGGTATCAGGGCCGGGCGGCGATCCATGAGGTGCTGGTCGTCAGCGAAGAGCTGCGCCAGCTCATCAGTGAGAACGCAACGGTACAGGAGATGCGGGCCGAAGCAGTGAAGATGGGCTTGGTCCAGCTCATGGATGACGGCATCGCCAAAGTCATCAACGGAACGACCACCTTGCAGGAGGTGATTCGCGAGACGGTAGCGCACTAAGCGGGAGGGAGCCATCAGATGTCTAACTTGCATACATTCAATGAACTGCTGCGTACGGCTCACGAACGCGGAGCGTCCGACTTGCACATCACCGCAGGGGCGCCCCCTGTACTACGGGTGCATGGGAGTCTGCTTTCGCTGGAAGGTTCGCTATTAAGCGCGGAGGATACCTCCGGCATGGTTCTGGCCGTGATGACGCCGGATCAGGCGGAGCGCTTCGGTCGGACAGGAGAGGTCGACTTCTCCTATGAAGTCGAAGGGCTGTCCCGCTACCGGGTCAACGCTTACAGGCAGCGGGGCAAGGTATCACTCGCCGCGCGAACCATCCCGGCCAAGATTCCGACGCTTGAGGAGCTGCGCCTGCCGCCGGCGGTGCAGTCCCTGGCGCAGAGGCCGCACGGGCTTGTGCTCGTAACCGGGCCGACGGGGAGCGGCAAGTCCTCTACGTTGGCCGCGCTGATCAACCATATTAACAAGACGCAGCGCAAGCATATCGTCACGCTCGAGGATCCTATCGAGTTCCTGCATGCGCACGGCTCGTCGGTGATTAACCAGCGGGAAGTCGGCAGCGATACCCGCAGCTTCGCGGACGGGCTGAGGGCGGTCCTCCGCCAGGACCCGGATGTGATCCTGGTCGGCGAGATGCGCGACCTGGAGACGATCACGGCGGCGGTGACCGCGGCCGAAACCGGGCACCTTGTGTTCGCTACGCTGCACACAACGGATGCGCCGCAGACGATCGACCGGATCGTTGACGCGTTCCCGGCCCACCAGCAGGGACAGATTCGCATCCAGCTGGCCGCCGTCCTGGTGGGCGTGGTCTCTCAGCGGCTGCTGCCGAAACCGCGCGGCGAAGGGCGGACCTGCGTCACCGAGATCATGATGAACACGCCGGCGGTGGCGAACCTGATCCGCACGGAGAAGGTGCATCAGATCAAGAGTGTGATGCAGACCGGACGCCTGCAGGGCATGCATACGATGGACATGGCGATCAAGGAGCTTCTTCAGCAGGGGCTGGTTGATCCGCTGGCCGCCAAGGCGTATTTGCAGGAAGGCGGTGCCTGATGCCGCAGTTCGTCTATCAAGCCCGGCGGGGCAGCAAGAATCTGAAGGGCACGCTGACGGCGATGGACAAGTCCGCTGCCGTGGAGGAGCTCCGCAAGCAGGGGCTGATGGTCCTCTCGCTGAAGCCGCAGCAGAACCAGCTGCTGTCGACAGAGATCTATATCGGGAACCCGGTCAAGCCGGCCCACTTCATTATGTTCCTCCGCCAGCTGGCTACATTGATTCGCGCAGGGGTCTCTATCGTCGAAGCGGTGAATATCCTGGCCGAACAGTCGGAGAGCAAGCCGCTGCGCAAGACGCTGCATGAGGTCAGCGGCTCCCTCGTAAGAGGCCTAACCTTCTCGCACGCGGTGCAGGAGCATAAGCGGATCTTCCCGCCGATGTTCGTGAACATGGTGCGCGCCGGTGAAGAGACCGGTGACCTCGAGGGGACGCTTGACCGGCTGGCCCGCTTCTTCGAGAAGGAGCACGTCACCCGGGAGAAGATCAAATCCGCGATGACGTATCCGCTGGTCGTAGGCTTCCTCGCTATTGCCGCGGTCGTCTACCTGCTCAAGGCGGTCGTGCCGCAGTTCGTCTCGATGTTCGAGTCGATGAACGCCGAGCTGCCGCTGGTCACGCGAATGGTACTAGCCGTAAGCAGCAGCATCGAGAACCAGTGGTGGTACTGGGTGCTGGGTGTCCTGGGTCTTGTGGTGGCCTTCATTACTGCGCGGCGTACGGAAAAGGGCGCTTATGCTCTGGATTATGTCCAGCTGAAGGTGCCGGTATTCGGCAAGCTGAAGCAGAAGGGCTCCATCGCCCTGATGACGCGGACGCTGTCCTCGCTGTACTCCAGCTCGGTGCCGATCCTGCAGTCCCTCCACATCGTGGAGTCGGTGGTCGGCAACAAGGTCATCGGCGGATTCATCCGGGATTCGGCGGATTCCCTTCAGCAGGGCCGGCCTTTGTCTGAGCCGCTCAAGAAGGCATGGGCCTTCCCGCCGATGGTCACGCAGATGATCGCGATCGGGGAAGAAACCGGGGCGCTGGACCAGATGCTGGAGAAGATTGCCGACTTCTATGAGATGGAAGTGGAGAATACCGTCGACCGGCTGAAGTCGCTGATTGAGCCGCTGCTGCTCGTCTTCCTGGCCGGCGTGGTCGGCACCATCGTTGCAGCGATCATGCTGCCGATGTTCAGCCTGTATTCCAATATTGGATAACCGCAATTGTTATCATATATCAATCTACTTATTACACATTGGAGGAATTTATTATGATGAAGTCCGTGCTGAAGCGGTTCAAGAAAGAAGAAAAAGGCTTTACGCTGATCGAGCTCCTGGCTGTTATTGTTATCCTCGGGATTATCGCGGCAATTGCTGTACCGATGATCAGTGGAATTATTAATAAATCCAGAAAAGACGCTGACGTGGCTACTGCTCGGCAGATTTATGATGCAACCAGACTGTACATTACCGGTGAATTGCAGGGAGATGTAACTAGAGAGACTGATAACACTATTACTCTGAGTGATTTAACTGGAAAAAGTTATTTGAATTCAGGAATTACTCTTCCTAGTACAAAAGTAGTACTGGACGGTAATAACACTAAGGTTATCTTTTCGAATGGTGTATTAAGTGAGGTATGGCTCAGCACTTCCTCAGCTGCTGGAGCAGAGCCTAGTAAGAAGTACACTCCTGAAGAAATTCAGAAATCTGAGTCTACGAAATAATCCACCCAACCAAGGAATCGGGTCTCCCGGTTCCTCTTTCATGACATACACAAGCGGAGGTTCCCATGACAACGCTCATCATCGCCTACATCTTCCTGCTGGGGATCACGCTCGGCTCGTTCTATAACGTCGTCGCGCTGCGCGTGCCGGCGAAGGAATCCATCGTCCATCCGCCGTCGGCCTGCCCGAACTGCAGCACGCAGCTGCGTCCGCGGGACCTGGTGCCGGTGCTGAGCTGGCTGCTCTCGAGGGGCCGCTGCCGCCACTGCGGCACCCCGGTATCCGTGCTGTACCCGCTCGGGGAGCTGGCGACGGGAGGGCTGCTGGTAGGGGTGTATACGCTGCATGGGTGGAGCTGGGAAGCACTGGCCGGCGCGCTGCTGGTCAGCCTCTCCGTAATCATCACCGTTTCGGATCTGAAATACATGCTGATCCCGAACAAGGTGCTTCTGTTCTTCTTCCCGCTGGTGGCGGGAGCGACGCTGCTCTCCGCCGCCGCCCAGGGCTGGAGCGCCGTAGGGACCGCACTTCTCGGGGCGGCCGCCGGGGGAGGCGTCATCCTCCTGGTGGCGCTGGCTTCCCGAGGCGGCATGGGCATGGGCGACGCGAAGCTGATGTTCGTCTTCGGCTTCGCGCTCGGCCTGCCGAAGATTCTGCTTGCTTTTATCCTCGCCTGTCTGCTCGGATCCCTGGTCGGCGGCACGCTGATGCTGCTGGGACTGGTGAAGCCGAAGCAGCACATTCCCTTCGGCCCGTACCTGGCCGCAGGCGCACTGATCGCCTACGCTTACGGGGCGGACCTCATCGAAGCATACGTAACACTAATCGGATAACCATAGGGGGTGAACATGATGTTACCATTCGGAGGCAAACAAATCGGAATTACGGTCGATTCGGGAGGATTCCGTTATATTCAGGTCAAGAAGAACAAGGCGTCCGCCGCGAACCACAGTATGCTTAAGCTGCCGCAGGGCACGATCGTGGAAGACCAGATCGTGGACGAGGAGCTGCTGAGACAGGAAGTGCAGCGCTGGGTCCATCAGGAGAAGCTCAAGGGCGCTTCGGCGATTCTGTCCATCCCTACGTCGCAGATCATTATCCGCCGTATGAAGATCGGGAGCACGAAGGCCAGCGAGCTGCGAGGATTGGTCGAGCTCGAGGTCGAGACGGCGCTGCGGCTGCCGTTCGAGGATCCGGTCTATGACTATATCCCCGTCGCCTCGGACGAGGAAAGCACAACGGTGCTCGTCTATGCCGCGTCCCGCAAGCTGATCGACAGCTACGTGAACGTGCTGGAGGAAGCGGGGGTGAAGGTGAAGGATGCCGAGATCTCGGCCTTCGCCCTGGCCCGTGCGATCCAGGCCCAGCAGTTCGAGAAGCTGGAAGAGACGATGCTGATCTCGCTGGACGAAGCGCAGCTGGAAATCTATCTGTTCCATAACGGCAATCCGGTGTTCATGCGGACGATTTCGCTGCAGGACCCTTACGCTATGGATCCGTTCGCGGCCGACCATAGCCAAGGGCTGACACCGGATCAGATTCCCGAGATCACCGCCGAGCTTTCCCGGATCCTGAGCTTCTATCAATACAGCATCCGGGAAGGGGCCAGCCGGATTGTGGACATCATCGTCACCGGAACGGGCGAAGGCCGGATGCAGCTGTTCGAAGGGCTGAAGGCGGCGATGACCGAGATCTCGGTCCGTACCTTCGACTTCGACGCCTACTCGGACAAGACTTCCGCCGCAGGCGGGGATGGGCTGAACCCTTACGGGATCGGTATCGGCTTGGCGCTGCAGGACAAAACGACGAAGCGGATCAATCTGCTGCCCGGCAGCCGGAAGGATCCCCGCAGAGCGCTGCGGATCGCCGTAATGACTACGCTGCTTCTGGCCTGGACGGCCGGGGCGGCCGGCATCACTTACGTCTATCTCGATAACCAGAAGCAGATCGACGCGGATCTCGAAACGATCCACGAGCTCAACGCCCAGCAGGCTGCGGTACAAGCGCAGCTGAAGCAGCTGTCGGGCACCGGGGAGAATCCGGCCGGGGCGGTGGAAGCCATCTCGGCAGCGAAGGTGGATGTCTCGAAGACGATCACAGCGGTTGCGGATGTCATCCCG
This sequence comes from Paenibacillus mucilaginosus 3016, assembly GCF_000250655.1. Taxonomy (NCBI): domain Bacteria; kingdom Bacillati; phylum Bacillota; class Bacilli; order Caryophanales; family Paenibacillaceae; genus Paenibacillus; species Paenibacillus mucilaginosus. The sequence goes on along the minus strand of NC_016935.1, from coordinate 7,981,085 downwards.
CAGGGGGGGCTGATCTACTCCCTGGCTTACAAAGGGGAGGAGAAGCTGAACATCACGATCGATTTCAAGTCGATGGACGATGCTTCGGTGTACCTGGGCAAGCTCCGCGAGCTGCCTTTCGGCGCCGCATCCTTCATGCAGTCGATCACGGTCGTCTCCTACAGTGAAGAGAGTCAGACCGTACCGCCGCGCCCGGCTCCCGGGGCTCCGATTACGGTAACCGACCCGGCACAAGGCGACGGAATGGTAGTAACTCCGCCTCCGGCGGCACCGCCGGCCCAGGTGAAGAAAGTCGTGAATACGACGTACCGGGCGGTCTATACGGTTGCGGAGGAAGCGGAAGAAGGACAGAAGGGAGAGGGAGCGAATGCCAAACAAACCAAATAACAATCTGCTGCTGCTTGGTTTCGCCGTACTCTTTTTGATTCTGTTCGCCTGCTATTCCTTCGTGCTGAAGCCATCGAGCGATACGCTGGAGGCGAACCGGACCGAGATCGGCACCCTTCAGAAGCAGCTCGGGATTCTGGAGAAGAAAGTGAAGGAGAAGCAGCAGGCTCAATCGACCATGTCGACCGAAGCCGTACAGGCGGCGCTGCCTCCGGGAGATAACGTAGAGAAGCTGACGGTAGATCTCCGCCAGATTGAGAAGGACGCCCAGGCGAAGATCAGCTCCGTGACGTTCAGCAAGAGTGCCAAGAACGACCTGCAGACGCTGCTGGTGAGCAAGGAGCCGGTGTACCCTAACGTGCATATGGTGGAGGCCAAGCTGGAAGTGAGCGGCACCTACGTGCAGATCAAGGAAGTGATCGAGCGCCTGCAGCTGCTTCCCCGGCTGACTCACATCGATTCCGTGGATTTCGGCAATATTCCGATGAACCGGAGCTCGGCCGCGCCGGTGGACAATACGAAGGAGCTTTCCGTGCATATCTCGTTCAAAGCCTACTTTGATGCTTCTGCTTCGAAGCCGAAGGATGCCAAAGATCCCAAGGAAGCGGCTCCGCCGGCGGAAGCCGCGAAGGCCTCTGCAGACGAACAGGCCGTTCCTCAGCAGTCGTGATTGCTTATGCAGTTAGGACTGCCTCTTTTTTTGCGGGGGGTCCTGTGATATAATGCGGATGAATGTTAGAGTAAGAGCTTAACATCATAGCGCCCTGGGTAAATGAATGAATTTATCTCCGGATAAAAGTCATTGTCATGACCTAACTTTTCCTGTGTAGGAGAGTTAGGTCTTTTTTATTTCCCATATTTATATATAAATATACATAAATCGGAAGGTTGTGGTCTCGTGCGACACGGGGGGCGTTCACACCTCTTCAACACCGGCGTCTTCATCGCAGGGATCCTGCTGCAAGTGGTACATCTGGGCGTGCTGTATTTGCTGGGCGGCAGCTGGGCCATGCTGCTCTGGTCCATGGTAACCTGGGCCCTGCTGATGGGCGGCTATCTGTTCGTCTGGATGCGGTGCGGCACGCCAGAGCCCACAGCAAGAGAGGAGTCCGCAGGTCAGGCTGCCGAAGCCGCCGCTCGGCGTCAAGAGCAGGCGGACCAGCTGGCGATCGCAGGGACGCTGGCTGCCGGCATTGCCCTCGAGATCCGCAACCCGCTGACATGCCTGCGGGGCTTCACCCAGCTCTACGGGCACAAGCAGCCGCAGTACAAAGAGATCATGCTCTTGGAGATCGACCGGATCAACGAGATCGTGGGGGAGCTGCTGGAGCTGGCGAAGCCGAAGGAGCCTGTCTATGAACCGCGAAGCTTGCCCCTGCTGCTGCAGGGTGTCGTGACCCTGATGCGGCCTCAGGCTAACATGTACAGTGTTGGACTGCAGGAGGTATACAAGGCGGAGTCGGAACAGCTGAGGGTCAACTGTTCTTACAATAAGCTCAAACAGGTGTTCATCAATCTGATCCAGAATGCGCTCGAAGCCACGCCGGACAGGGGAGAAGTGGTGGTGAAGCTGACTGCATCGGGGACGATGGTAACCGTGGAGATCGCGGACCAGGGGCCCGGCATTCCTCCAGAGGGGCAGCACCGTCTGGGACAGCCCTTCTTCAGCACGAAGGAGAAGGGGACGGGGCTCGGCCTGATGATCTGCAGACGCATCGTTCAGGACCACGAGGGAGTACTGGAATTTCATAACCGGCAGGAGGGCGGGACGAACGTGACCGTGAAGCTGCCTTTATACGGGGAATAAGGGGGATAGACAGGCTCGTTTTACTGCATACTGGTACTAAAAACCGAAGCAGAGGTGCGCCGCCATCGACGAGTTAAATCCCATGAATCAAAAAGTAAATCAATACCAGCAGCTCATCGGAAGCTATACGGGAAAGCTGCTGCGAGACCATTTCGGGAAGGGACCCGAGTCCATCTCCGTGTCGATGGGCGGACATTTTGTCACAATGTATCTCAGAAATTTCCTTACGCCTTCAGAGCGGGTTCTGCTGGAGCAGGACCATGAGATGATCATCCATCAGATGCGGGAGAAGCTGACCCAGATGATGATCCCTGAGATCACGAGCTATATTCAGCTTGTCACCGGTGTGAAGCCATCCGAATTTTATTACGACTGGGCCCTGCATAACAAATCCGGTATGCTGGTCGGCTTCGTTCCCGAAGGCTTCGAGGAAGCGCCGGAGGTCAATGAGAACTATGAGGGCAAGCAGCGCCTGGAGCAGGAGATCAACAAGATCAGCCGGCTGGTGCAGCGGGAGCCGGACGAAATCTACTCCTGCGAGTTGAACGCCCGCACCATCCTCATCATCCGCAAGGGGATTCTGGTACGGATCGAGAAGGAGCTGATCCGACTCGGGCACGGAGAACTGCTCAAGGGCGTGAAGCGCAATCTGGAAAAAACCTATATGCACAACAACAACAACTTCGATGAAATTCTGAACCGGCAGGTGCTCGACTCGTTCGCAGACTGGAACTACAGTCAGGACAAGAGCGTTATGATGCTGGTGACGCAATCCAAATAATAGAGGAATTCATTTCGTTCTCATGAACCGAGAGCTTGGGCATTCGCCAGGGCTCTTTTTTTCATACCCGTTTCCATCATCCAAGCCCGTTCAGAAGCCAATGGACAAGCCGGTTCACAAGCAGCCATTCGCCATACGTTACGGCCAGGCAGCTTATCACAAAGAAGAGAAGCCGGGTTTCCTCCCACTTATCCTTCAAGAAGCGCCCTCTCAGCAGGGAGATGAGGTCAGGGGTCAGTGAGAATTGGAGGGCTGCCCTAAAATCATCCTCGTCCGGGAAGAAGAGGCGGAACAGCCGGCGGAACAGGGGAAGGTTCAGCAGGAGCAGCATGAGATGGATGAGGCCGTCTGCGTTCATGGCATCTCCTCCTTTTACCATCTACAGACGCCGTCCAAAGGAGGAGGGTTGCAGGATACGTGATAACGAACGGGCGGCGGGGGCAGCGCAGCAATAATGGATTCCGGACCAAACTCTACTCTTACCTGAGTACAAGGGGGGCGCATGACGGAGTTCAGCATACTGCATGATCGCGGAATACGGGCAGGAAAGGCAGTGAACGGAACGGCGGGATCGCGTAGATGGTGGATCTTCGAGAGTGGAGCCGGGGAGCTTGCACTTGCCCAAAGGGGCATAAAAGGGATCAAAAGGTTGGATGTGGGATTCGTGCCCAAAGGGGCGGAGATACGGGGTTACTCGGAAGCGGGTTCCATGGCTTGACGGTTCATCTCGAGCGGTTCGGGGGTGAGTTCGACGCAGCGGTTCCAGGCTTCCAGGCTCAGGCCGAGCTGGCGGATGACTTCTTCGACTTGCAGGGTGATTTGCATAGGGTGCCTCCATAGGTTCCAAGGTGTGGTGCATGATGAAAACTACTATAACAGATGGGTTCCGAAATGTTTGTCGAAACAGCTTAAAAATGCTTTAGAAAAAAAGGTGAAATTTTTCACATTTTGGTCGATTGTGACGAAGGACATGATGCCGGTCACTGGTCATATGACGAGGGGACTCCTTATGATGGGGGAACATCATACAAGAATATTTCGCAAGCCCCAAGGAGGACTGACATTCATGTACAAACCTATGAAAATGATCCGCACCGGCGTTCTGTCCGCCGCAGCCGTCGCGTTATTGGCCGGCAGCCTGGCCGTTCACGCTCCCGTATCCGCAGCAGAGATTGCCGCTTCGCCTGTGAAGGTGCAGGAGTTCCGTTTCCTCGACAAGGAATCCGACCGCATCTCGCTCGACAAGACCTCGGAGCCGGACGGCACCCGGGACGGCCACCTTTCCCTGCTGATCGATGCGGGGGACGGAACGGAGATCCGCTTCATCACGCTGAAGACGGCCGACAGCTCGGGGGCGGATGTGAACCACGGGCTGTGGAAGACCTTCAAGGCACAGCCGGGCGATATCGGCCACCTGCTGGCCGTGGTCCGCGACGGCAAAATCCTCAACCCTACGTTCCAGCAGACGCTCGGCACGTTCCAGGGGATCACGCAGCTGGAGCTGTACGCCTCGGACAATAACAGCATGAAGCCGGGCGAATACTACTACGTGGAGATCGAGACGAGCAAGGGCACGGTGAAGTCGGCTGTGACGCCTTTCCATGACAGTGAGAGCTCCTACGCTCCCGTAGCGATCCGGGAATTCTCCTGGGTGGACCTCGACCAGGACAAGACGGGCATCGCTTTCTTCGGTGAGGACGGGACGCCGGACGGACACTTCCGGCTGAAGCTGAACCTGGCGCCGAAGACTGAGGTGCTCGCGATGATTCTGCGGCCGACCGACAAGGACGGCAAGGAGGCTTACCAGGGCATCAGGCGGACCAACCGGGCCGGTGTAGGCTGGCTGCTCGGCATTACCAAGGGAGATACCGTCATTACGCCTGAGTTCAAGAAGGATGTGAAGGAGCCGCTCGGCACCTTCAGCGGCAATGTGACCTTCGATCTTTACGCCAACAATAACAAATCGATCAAGAACGGGCAGCACTATACGGTCGAGATTGAGACGACGTACGGCACGGTGATCTCGAAGCCCATCGAATTCGGGAATGCGGCTTCCAATTACAAAGACGATTCGGCACTCGACTTCCGCACGATTGCCCTGAAGCTGGATTCCACGGTGGCGGCGGTTGATGAGGTGGAGCAGACGCTGGAGGTCGCGCCGTTCACGCTGGACGGCCGGACCATGGTCCCGATCCGGTTCATCGGGGAGGCGCTGGGCGCCAAGGTGGACTGGAATGCCGCGGAGAGACGCGTCACGCTGGCGAAGGAGGACGTGAAGATCGAGCTCGTCATTGACGAGAAGAACGCGCATGTGAACGGGGAGACGGCCGTACTCGACACGCCGGCGGTTATCCGGGACGGCATTACGCTCGTGCCGGTGCGGTTTGTCAGCGAGAGTATGAAGATGAAGGTGTTCTTCGACAACGGGGAGATTCTGATTACCGACGCGAAGGAGCAGTAAGCAGGAAGAGGGGGCTGGGCACAGTGTGTGCTCAGCCCCTGTACTGTGTGGACGTAAGGCTTGTCAGCCGGAGGAAAGTGCGCGAGAAATATGGGCCTCCTCACGGAGGAGGAGCGCGCTGCCGCGGAGGCGGTTATGTGAATGACGGAACCCTGCAGCAGATGTCTTTTGTCTACGAGGGCACGGAGCGGGATCCGGTGTGGATCGCTGCAGATCCGAAGTGGTGCAGGAGGATGCTGGATAATCTCATCTCCAATGCAGTGAAGCACAATCCGCCCGGCACGGTGGTGACGGTCAGGACAGGGCGGAGCGGAACGGAGGCGCTGATCGAAATCGAGGATAACGGAAGCGGCATGGATGCGGAGACCCGGCGGAAGCTGTTCGAGCGGTACTACCGCGGTACGAATACAGAGGAGCGCTCCGATGGGGCCGGGCTTGGGATGAGTATTGCCCGGTCGATTGTGCATGCTCTGCAGGGAAGCATAGAGGTGCACAGCATTGTAGGCGAAGGGACTCGGATTCTGCTGCGTTTTCCAAGCGTGTATGGGGCTTCGGAGAACAAAACGAAAGCGCCGCATAGGCAGGAAGATGCCATTTTGATGCGTTAGGCCTGCTTTTGTACAAGTTCTTCTTTTAGAATCCCGGTCCATTTGATAAAATAGGACTAAAAGCAGTATGGAGACCAGGATCTATGCAAATTGGGAGCAGTATTCGAAGCATACGTAGAAAGCGCGGCATCACGATGGGCCAGCTGTGCGAAGCGACCGGCTTGTCCCAAGGCTTCATGAGCCAGCTTGAGAACAACAAGACTTCTCCGTCTCTGGCCACGCTGGAGACCATTGCCACCTTCCTGAACGTACCGATCTCTTACCTGCTTCTGAAGCAGGAGGAGCGGATGAATGTAGTCCGCAAGCAGGACCGTACGACGAGCCTGTTCAAGGGCCGGCATAAGATTGAGCATCTCGGCCAGATCGGCGGCATGCGCCTGTACCTGAGCGAGATTCCTCCCGGTCTGCCGGAAGAAGGGCCCATGAACGAGCATGAAGGCATCGAGGCCCATTATGTCATGAAGGGGACCGTTAAGGCCTGTCAGGGCGAGGACGAATATGTGCTGGAGGAAGGCGACACCTTCTCCTGGCATTCCAGCGTCCCTCATTCGGTGCACAACATCGGAGAAGAAACCGCCGTTATTCTGATCATCAGTCATAAAGAGATTTAGAATGCAGATTTAGAATGCAGATTTAGCCGCAGTGTAAGTGTGGACGCAGTTCCTTTGGGAGCTGCGTTTTTTTGTTGTGGTTACGTGCCGCTGGACTTTAAGGTATATTTGTATTTAAAAAATAAATTTGCTATTACAAATATTTTTATTGACGCACCCTGTGGTTCTGCGCTATGATGTTTCCATAAGGTGAGTTACACACTTTAAGTAACTAGATATTAGCAAGCAGCCAGCCAGCAGGAGATCAACTCACAAAAAACATATAGAAAGAGGTTGAAGAACATGACAAAGAACTATGAGCTTGGCGCGTTGATTCTGAGAGTGGTGCTGGGGATCACCTTCCTGGTCCACGGAGCGGCGAAGTTCCAGATGGGACTTGGGAACGTATCGGGTTTCTTCGAAAGCCTGGGGCTACCCGGATTCATGGCGTATCTGGTAGCGGTGATTGAACTGGTCGGCGGGGCATTGCTGATCCTGGGGATTGGTACCCGCATTGTGTCCATTCTGCTGGGCCTGATCATGCTGGGAGCCATCGTCAAGGTGAAGCTCGCCGGCGGATTCATGGGTGACGGCAAAGGGGCAGGCTATGAGCTGGACCTGGCCCTGCTCGCGATCTCGGCCTACCTTGGCCTGAGCGGCAGCTCTCTGTACGCGGTGGAACGTCTCTGGAAGCGGACCGATTCCGCTGCGGTCCAAGGGTAAGGGGCCGCCATGGAGACAGTTATCGATAAGGAAACGGCCATCGGCCTTCTTGGACTGAAGGTCAGCGAGCTCCAGCGCTCAATCCGCTTCTATACCGAGGTGGTCGGCTACCGGCTGCTGAAGCAGGAAGGACGCACTGCCGAGCTTACGGTAGACGGCGTGCGGCCGTCGCTTCGGCTCGAAGAGGTGCCGGACGCCCTGCCGGTGCCGCGCAGGTCGGCTGCAGGGCTGTACCATTTTGCCATCCTGGTTCCGGACCGCAGATCGCTCGGAGTCACGCTTCGGAATCTCCTGGAGCACGGCCTGCATGTCGGCCAAGGGGATCACCTGGTCAGCGAAGCCTTCTATATCACGGACCCGGATCTCAACGGCATTGAGATCTATGCGGACCGACCGAGGGAGGGCTGGATCCGCGATGAGCAGGGCCACTACGTGATGTCGACCGATCCGGTCGATGCGGAGGGGCTGCTGCGGGAAGCGGAGGGGTACCCGTGGACCGGGCTGCCGGCCGGGACGGTTACCGGACACATTCATCTGCATGTCAGCCATCTGCAAGAGGCGGAGAAGTTCTATGTGGGACTGCTCGGGTTTGAAAAGACAGCGGGACGACGGGAAGCGCGTGCTCTTCATCTCGGCCGGCGGCTACCATCACCATATCGGTCTGAACACCTGGGCCGGGGAAGGGGCGCCGGCTCCGCAGCCGGGGTCCGTTGGATTGAATTACTTCACGCTCGTGATCCCGCAAGGACGGGAAGCCGTCCTTCGCAGACTGCGGGAAGCCGGAGCCTTCCTCCGGCAGGAGGGCGAGGTCTGGATCACCCGAGATCCTTCCGGCATCGACATTCACCTGACAGAAGCCTGAGCGCTGAGCTCGGATGAGTCCGAGCCCGGCTGGGCATGGTAATCGAATAGAAGCCTTGCGAAGGCTGTCCCCTGCATCAGCTCCATGCTGAAGCAGGAGGCAGCCTTCTTGCCGCAGCAAAGAGCTTTGACAGTGGAAGTCCGGCGCTAAGGGGACTCAAGGTTACATTGACGGGGATTTTTGCCGATAGAACTATAGAGGGTTGGCTCGGGCACCAAAGTCCGGTTTATAGCAGATGAAAGTCACTCTTACTCACTTCGGCAAGGAGCATGTAGGGATGAATCCGTCCAAAGGCATGAAACTGCGAACGCTTCTCGGTATGCTGGTGATCGGTTCGGTGCTGCTGACGGCACTGGTCGGCGGGTATGCCGCCGTACAGGCCAATATGGCCTCCTTGACGGCAAGCTACCTGGAGAACAACGAACAGTATGCGAGGAAGCTCGCTTCCAATACAACGAACCTGCTTGGGATTATGGAAGATAATCTGAAGTTCATGGCTGCCCATGCGGGGCAGCAGCCGATATCCCCCCGGGAACTCGAGATCTGGTTTCAGGCGAATCGGCAGTATTTCAATTCGATTTTCATCGTTGACCCTGAGCGGCGGATCACGGCTGTCTTTCCGGCACAAGCCAATGTCGGTCCGGGCACCCGGCTGACCTCAGAAGCATCCAGGGAAGCGGTCGAGACCAAAGCACCGCTGATATCCGAGCACTATGTAGGAGCCACAGGAAGGCGGCTTATTCTGATTTCCAGTCCTATCTTTGACGGGGAAGGGGCTTACCAGGGGTATGTCGGGGGGACGATCTACCTGGAGGAGAATAATGTACTGAGCCGGACGCTCAGCGAGCACTTCTACGGTAACGGATCCTACGTGTATGTTACGGACGCCGACGGCCATATTCTGTTCCACCCGGATCCGAAACGGATCGGCGAACTTGTGACAACCAACGAGGTGGTCCGCAAAGCCGTCTCGGGTCAAAGCGGCTCCGAGCTTATCACGAATACCCGCGGGCTTCCCTTCCTGGCCGGCTATACTTATGTGCCGAGTGCCGGCTGGTCGATTATCTCCCAAACCCCGACCTCCATACTGGAGGCGCCGCGCGAGACCCTCATGAAGAAGCTGCTGCTGCAGGGCGTTCCCTTGTGCTTCGTTATTCTGCTGGCCGCCTGGCGTGTGGCTCATATGATCTCGGCGCCGCTGTTTGCCCTCGCCAAATTCTCGGAGGAGTCCATGCACTCGCGCCGGCCGCTGCCGCTGCGGATGCCGAAGTCGGGCCGATTCATCTACGAGGTTAAGCAGCTGCATCACAGCATGGATAACCATCTGAGCCACCTAGCTGCGGAGATCGAAAATGACGGGCTGACCGGTCTGCTCAACCGCAAGTCATTCGACCGGACGATCGGCAGCTGGGCGGAAGAGCGGGTTCCTTTCTCGCTGATTCTGCTCGATATCGATCACTTCAAACGCATTAATGATACCTACGGCCACCCGGTGGGCGATGCGGTGCTGAGAAGCCTGGCAGAACACATGGAGGCTTCGACCCGGTCAGATGACCTGTGTTTTCGTGTTGGCGGGGAGGAATTTGCGGTACTGGTCCGACATGGCAGCGGGAAGGAGGCGGCCGAGCTGGCGGAGCGCCTGAGGCTTACTACTGCGGAGCTTCCGTTGGCTGAAGGGGAGCGGATTACTCTCTCCTTGGGGGTGGCGGTCTCCGATGCGTCTGCAGGTCCGCAAGGGCTCATTGAGCTTGCGGACCAGGCCTTGTACCGCTCCAAGAAGGAGGGGCGGAACCGGACGACGGTGTTTACCAGCACTGGTGAAGCCTTGGGATGAGGGTGAGGACGGACGGGCCGGCGGGTGGAAGCCGGATCCCCCAAGCTATGGCAGCCAACAGAAACAATATCGGGGCCAAAGGGTGCTTGGTCCAGCTCCGGCCATGGGCCGGGGCTTTTTTTGCTTGCAGGAACCTTCCTTCGGCTGTACACCACAGGGCTTCCCGGGGTATCCTAGGAAGGAAGATGCCAAGGAGGATACGGCCTAATGAAAATCGGCTTTGATATTGACGATACGCTCATCAATCTGAGGGAGCATGCGTTCCATCTGTATAAAGATCATCTCGGCCAGGACGTGCCGCTGGAGGTATTCCAGGCGATCCAGTCGATGGGCATTCACGATGCGTTCGGGCTTACCCGGGATGAGGGCAAAGCGCTGTGGGGGGAGCTGCGGGAAGCGATTTATTTCTCCGCGTGTCCTCCGTTCCCGCATGCCGTGGAAGTGCTTCAGGAGCTGGACCGGCAGGGGCATGAGATCTATTACATCACGGCCCGGGCGAGAGAGTTCGGGGAGCGGACGCTGGAGTGGATGACCACGAACGGCTTCCCGGTGAGGCCGGGCCGGTTCTTCTACGGTATGGACGATACGGAGAAGGTCCATATCATCCGGGACCTCGGTCTCGACTATTACTTCGACGACAAGCCGGCTGTGCTGGAGACGCTGGCCGATTCCGGCGTCAAGGTGTATGCCAAGGATCAGCCGTACAACCGGGGGCTGCCGTTTCCTCGGATCGGGTGCTGGTCGGAGCTGAGGGATTTGGTGGTGTAAGGGCGTCGTGAGCGTCGTGGTATCCTTTTTTCGTTCCGTTGGGGCGTCGTGGTATCCTTTTTTCGTTCCGTTGTGCTTCGCACAAAGGTCACTTTCAAAAAGGATATCACTCCTCGGTAGGGGAAGGGCAACAACAAAAAAGGATATCACTCCGCGGCAGAGGGGGAGAGCAAAAACAAAAAAGATATCACTCCGCAGCAGGTGGAAGGGCAAAACAAAAAGGATATCACTCCGCGGCAATTAAATAAAAAGACCAACCTTCCACCATTTCCGGCGGCAGGTTGGTCTCTTTTATAAGGCGGTGGAGCCGAGGACCATCGTACCCAGCGTTAGCAGGATACAGAGTGGGGCGGGGAGCTTTTTCTTGGGAAGTCCCGTAAGTTCCAACATGTAACTTAGTATAAAGATGAACAGGCCTGGGATGACCCAGTGCCAGGCAGGGCCGGGAAGCCAGTGTTTGAAAAAAAGTTGGTCCAACTTGACAGTCAGCATAAAAGTCAGGAGGGTCAAAGGGATTTGGAGTGTCATCGACCCTCCGGTCTGCGCATGCTCACCTATTCGGCATCCCTGTCTACGCGCCTTCCTTCCACTCGCGGACGGCTGCGACGATCTCCCGCCGGTTTGCCGCGGGGATCGCCGTGATCCGCGGTCCTTCCGGCACTTCGAATCCGGCGTGGGAGTGGAAGAAATCGAGCAGCAGGGTTCCCACCGGCTCGGACCGGCCCTCCTCCCGGACGGGTATCCAGAACACGCGGGAGCGGTGATGTTCGGGTCCCCACTGCTCCAGGGAGCTGCTGAAGTTGAGGCAGCCTCCGATGATGAAGTCCGTGTCCTTGACTTCTCCGAGCCCGCTATATCCCGCCTGCTCCAGTGCGCCGAAGATTGGCGGCAGAAGCCGGTCCAGATACAATCCGTAAGTCGAGTCCTCCAGCTCGGGGAAGACGCTCTCCAGCTCCGCACGATTCTCCTCCAGGACCTGCTTCCATTGGGAGGCAAGCTCGTTTTGAATTACCGCAGCCAGATCCTCTGCACTCATGCCGGGAACAAACTTCGAATCAGCCATCATTGTTATTCCTCCTCTGGCGGGCCGGACGGAGTGGACTTTTCCTCTCCGGGCGGCTCCCGCGTGGTATGGGTGACCCGCAGGGATCACCTTACAAATCCATCTTACAACAGTGAAGCGAATGGGAAGGTTGGAGCGCGGCAATGCCTGATATTATGGGATAGAAGCTAGAAAAAGTTTGCAGACGACGATAAATGGGAACATGCCGGTAAAGGAGGAATCCACAAGATGCGACCGGTCGATCTGGCCCGTGAGCTGAAGCTCAGCACCAATACGCTTCGGGGCTACGAGGCCCGTGGGCTTGTGCCGCCCGCAGTGCGTTCGCCCAAAGGCTACCGGATGTACACGGAGGTGCACCGGGCCTACTTTCACTGCCTGCGTGCCATGGCACCGGGGTTCGGAATGGAGGTGACGTCGGAGGTGCTCCGTGCCCTGCAGGCCGGTGATGTGGATGCTGCACTGTGGGCAGCCGGCAGGGCGCAGGCCGCCCTGCACCGCGAACAGCTTCTGGCGGCTGAGACCGCCGAACGGTTCGCCTCTGAAGCAGAAGCCGGTGACACCCAGGGAGGGGAGCATGCCGGGGAACCGGTGGGGATCGGGGAGCTGTCCGGGGAGACGGGAGTCCCCCGCTCCGCACTCCGGTATTGGGAGAAGGAAGGCCTCGTCTCGTCCCTTCGCGATGAGGAGAACGGGTACAGAAAGTACGGCCGATCCGAACTCCGCAAAGTACTGCTGATGCGCCTTCTCCGCTCAGCCGTGTATTCGGAGGAGGCGGTGCAGTGGAAAGAGGCGGTCAAGCGGCTGGATCCGGACGACACCGAAGAAGCACACCGGCTGGCTCTGCAGGCGCTGCACTATTGGAACGCTCTCGCCCGGCTCCAGCTGAAGGGGCTGCACTCCCTTTACTCCCTGTGCAGACAGCTGGAGCTGCTGGAATAGCATGCCGTGCTTTGGGAAGCTGGAGCGAGGCATGGACTTTTTAGGCCTTCCCCTTGGGACTTCAGCATTGCTATGGGGCCTCGCGCAGATGCGATCACAAAGAAACAAGAGATGTGTTATAATGGACTCATGAACGTACAACAACGTACATACGGACTATGGACACGGGAGCATCGTTATGTTTGCCATTGAGCGATTGAACAAAATAAAAGAGCTGCTCTTCTCGAAGAAACGCGTCGACGTCATGGAGCTCAGCGAGCTTTTCTCCGTGACGGAGGTGACGATCCGGCGGGACCTCGACAAGCTCGAGCAGATGGGCGTGCTCACCAAAACCTACGGCGGGGCGGTGCTGAACGAGGAGCTGGTGCCGGCCGCGCAGGCGGTCGAGGAAGATGACGAGTTCATCGAGGAGAAGCGGATGATCGGCCGAATCGCCGCCCGGCTTATCGAAGACGGGGAAGCGGTCTATCTCAGTCCCGGCACGACCTGCCTGGAGATCGCGCGCAACCTGCAGGAGAAGCGGGTCACGGTGGTGACCAACGATCTGCGGATCGGCCTCGCGCTCAAGGATTTCACCGGCGTGAAGACGATCGTGACCGGAGGGGACCTGGCGCACTCGAGCTCCGCCCTCGTCGGGGGAGCCGCGCTGCAGCTGCTGCAGGGAATCTATGTCAACAAGGCCTTTCTCGGTGTGAAGGGCGTGCACTTTGATGCGGGCTATACGACGGGCAGCTACGACGAGGCGATGATCATCCAGGCGGTGCGCCGGATTGCCAGCGAAGTGATCATTGCGGCCGATTACAGCAAGTTCGACCAGAGAGGCTTTGCGAAGCTCGGAGATCTTTCCCTCGCCAAGACGCTCATTACGAACAAGCAAATTCCTTCCGAATACAAAAAGCATTTCTTCGAGCAGGGCGTGAAGCTGTTCACCACGTTCGAACTGGAATAAGCCGGCGCGGAATCAGCGGATGAAATGAAAATCCCCAGGAAAAGAGGCATGGGTGTGGAGCATCTGCTTCAAATGAAGGGAATCACCAAGAGATTCGGCGAGGCTGCGGTGCTCCGGGCCGTAGACCTGGCAGCGGACAGGGGAGAGGTGCATGCCCTGCTCGGGGAGAACGGGGCGGGCAAATCGACCCTGATGAAAATTCTGGCGGGCTGGTTCGAGGCTGATGAGGGAGAGATCCGCATCGGCGGGGAGCCCGCAATCATCTCCTCTCCGAGGCAGGCGCAGGAGCTCGGCATCGCCATGATCTATCAGGAGCTGAAGCTGTTCCAGGATCTGAGCATTGCTGAGAACGTTTACATGGGCAGGGAGCCGCTCAAAAAGTGGAACCGGCTCATCGACTGGGAGGCCGTCTACCGCGAGACGGGGCGCTATCTGCAGGCCTTGGGGCTGGATCTGGACGCGCGGACCGTGCTGAAGTCACTCGGCCCGGGCCAGCAGAAGTTCGTGGAGATCATCAAGGCGTTGTCTCAGAATGCCCGTATTCTGATCATGGATGAGCCGACGGCTTCGCTGACGGAAAGGGAGCGTGAGGTGCTCTTCGGGGTGATCGGCCGTTTGAAGGAGCTGGGCGTCTGCGTTCTGTACATCTCCCACCGGCTGGAGGAGATCAAGCGGATCGCCGACCGGGTCACGGTGCTGCGGGAGGGGGAAGCCGTGCTGACCTGCTCCACAGCGGATGTGGGGCTGGATGACATCGTGCGGTGCATGGTCGGCAAGCCGCTGGACGACCGCTATCCGAAGCTCAAGGTGAAGAGCGGCCGGGAGCTGCTGCGCGTGGAGAATCTCAATTACCAGGGGCTGCTTAGGAACATCGGCTTCGAGGTACGCCGGGGGGAGATCCTGGCGCTGACCGGCCTCAGCGGCTCGGGGCGGCGGCTGCTCGCCAAGGTGCTGTGCGGTATCGAGGGACCTTACGAGGGGACGATTCACCTGAACGGCCGCCCCTATGCCCGGATGACCCCCCACTTGGCGAAGCAGTGCGGGCTGTGCTATGCAAGCGGGTTGTATTCCGATGAAGGGCTGATCGCCACCTCGACGATCTCGGAGAACATCACGCTCTCCAACCTCGAGCGGGTCTCCAGCGCCGGACTGCTGCGGGCGGGCCGGGAGTCCGGCTATGCCAGGGATCTCATCGAACGGCTCGAGATCACCTGCGACGAGAAGGAACTGGCCGGCAGCCTCAGCGGCGGCAAGCAGAAGAAGGTCGTGCTCGCCAAGTGGCTGTTCGCGGACGCGCAGGTGCTCATCTTCGACGAGCCGACCGCCGGGATCGACGTCAGCTCGAAGTCCGACATCTATAACATCATGAACGAGATGGTGCTCTCGGGCGCATCCGTCATCATGATCTCGTCGGACCTCTCGGAGGTGCTTGGGATGGCCGACCGGATTCTCGTCATGTGCGGCGGCGAACTCCGCCGCGTCCTGCCGAGAGCCGAGGCGACGAAGGAGAAGATCCTGTACTACGCCTCTGGCGGCGGGATAGATTAATCAGAAGCAGGGAGAAGAAGACATGCTCATGGACCGAAGCGTACGGGCATGTCTTTTCGTATGTCGTCAGGGCTGACCGCTGGGTCGGCTTACACAGTTAACGGCCTAAGTGGTTTCGGATGTTTTTTATTAGCTTGCCGTATTGTCTTAAGCGCCCTATGCGGTAGATAGAGATAGATGCTGGGGAAGGATGGGCTTAAGTGGGAAAAGCGAAGGACCGCCTTTGCCGGCCTCTAACGCGCCGCAATATGCCAGAAAGGGAATGGGTGTGGGGTGGAAGAGCATAGCGTCCGCCTTTAAAGTCATGTGATTACAGCTGAATATATATTCCTAACCACATAACTTTAACAGCGGCTGGAACCCCACACCCATCCCTCAAACGCGCCGAAGTAAGGGTGTATGCAACTATAAGGATTTAGGTTTTTTCTTCTGTTACAATCATAAATAAACATAATCGAAAATAAAAGTTAATTTTGTTGTTTATTTTCGGTTGATCGTGTGCTATACTGGGCTCAGTCCCGAGGGGAATTCTAAGAGATGGATAGGAGCCCGTACGATGTCTGAATTCATTCTGGAATTGAGAGCGATTACAAAGACGTTTCCCGGGGTCAAGGCGCTGGACCGGGTGAACTTTCAACTGAGGTCCGGCGAGATCCATGCGCTGATGGGAGAGAACGGGGCGGGTAAATCGACCTTCATCAAAGTGATTACCGGCGTGCACCGGCCCGATGAAGGGGAGATCCGGTACAACGGGGAGAGGGTCGAATTCAAGGGCCCGAACGACGCCAAGAAGCTCGGCATTGCCGCGATCTACCAGCATGTCACATGCTATCCGGACCTCAGCGTCACCGAGAATATTTTCATGGGCCATGAGAAAGTACATAAACGAACAAGAAGAATCAATTGGCGGGAGATGCACCATGAAGCGCAGCGGTTATTGGAGCGGCTGGGGGCGGATTTCGACGCCAAAGCCATGATGGGCTCACTGAGCGTGGCGCAGCAGCAGATCGTCGAAATTGCGAAAGCGCTGTCAACCGATGCCAAGGTGATCATCATGGACGAACCGACCGCCGCGCTGACCCAGCGGGAGAGCGAGCAGCTGTATACGATTGCGGAGGCGCTGAGGGACAGCGGGGTGGCGATCATCTTCATCTCGCACCGGTTCGAAGACATGTACCGCCTGGCCAGTCGGGTGACCGTGTTCCGGGATGCGAAGTATATCGGCTCCTGGGGCGTGGATGAGATCACGAACGACGCCTTGATCGTCGCGATGGTCGGCCGGGAAGTGACCCAGCTCTTCCCGAAGAAGGAGGTGCGGCGCGGCGAGGAGCTGCTGCGGACCGAGGGGCTCGGCCGGACCGGCTACTTCGCCGATATCTCTTTCGCCCTGCACCGGGGTGAGATTCTCGGCCTCACCGGGCTTGTCGGCGCAGGCCGGACGGAGGTGTGCCAGGCGCTGTTCGGCATCGAACCGTGCGACCGCGGCCAGATCTTCGTGAAGGGAAGCCCCGTTGCGATCCGAGATCCGCTGCAGGCGATGCAGCTTGGGATCGGCTATCTGCCGGAGGACCGGCAGAAGCAGGGGCTCGTGCTCGACTGGGAGATCGGGAGGAACATTACGCTCCCGTCCCTCGGAGGACTCTCGCGCAGAGGCTGGCTGGATGTGGGCAGGGAAGACGCCGTCTCCCAGACGCTGGCGGAGAAGGTCAGCGTAAAGGCGCGAAGCATTCACGACCTCGTGTCGTCGCTGTCGGGCGGCAACCAGCAGAAGGTGGTGTTCGCGAAGCTGCTGACCGCCGATCTCGATGTCATCATCCTGGATGAGCCGACGAAGGGCGTTGATGTCGGAGCGAAGTCGTCCATCTACGAGATTATCAGCGACCTGGCTTCCCAGGGCTACGGCATCCTGCTGGTCTCCTCCGAGATGCCCGAGGTCATCGGGATGAGCGACCGGGTGATCGTCATGAAGGAGGGGCGCATCACGGCCGAGCTCCAGCGGGGACAGGTCACGCAAGAAGCCATACTGGAAGCGGCGATGAGCGGTAATGAAGCCAAGCCGCATCCGATTCACGCAGGATAGACAGAAAGGGGGAAGAATCCATGGCTGAGAAAGCCTTGGGGAAGGCCATCGGAGGCGGCGGCCCGAGCGGCGCATCCCGCATCGGCGGAGCATCGTCGATCGGCGCCAAGCTGGCCAAATTCAGGGAACTCGGGCTGCTGCTCTTCATTGTGCTGCTGTCGGCGGCCGTCCAGCTCCGTAATCCGAGCTTCCTTACGCTCGAGAACATCAATGATCTCATTACCAATACTGCGATCCTCAGTATTCTTGCCGTGGGCATGATGCTGGTGATCGTCACGCGGGGCATCGACCTCTCGATCGGGGCGACCCTGGCCCTCTCGGGCATGATCTCCGCCCTGGCCGTGAAGGCCGTGCCGGATCTGCATCCGCTGCTGACGCTGCTCCTCGGGACGCTGGTCGGCGTCGTCTGCGGCATCGTCATCGGCTTCCTGATCGCCAAGATGGGGGTGCTGCCGATCATCGCCACCCTCGGATTGATGAACGTGTTCCGCGGGCTGACCTTCACGGTGTCCGGGGGCAAGTGGGTCAGCGCGCACCAGATGCCGGAGAGCTTCAAAGGGATTGCCACCGGTTCGGTCCTGGGACTGAACACACTGATTATGATCGCGGTCCTCATCTATATCGTCTTCTACTATTTCATCAATCACACGAGAACCGGCAGGCAGATCTATGCCGTCGGCAGCAATCCCGAGTCGGCGAAGATAAGCGGCATTCATAACGACCGCATTCTGTGGCTGGTCTATACGATCATGGGGGCGCTTTCCGGGCTCGCCGGGGTGCTGTGGGTCTCGAAGTTCGCGTCGGCCCAAGGGGACACGGCGATGGGCTACGAGCTGAGCGTGATCGCAGCCTGCGTGCTGGGCGGGGTTTCGATCGCGGGCGGCTCGGGCAAAATCTCCGGGATCATCCTCGGCTCGGTTCTGCTCGGCATCCTGAACAACGCGCTGCCGCTGATCGATGTCTCGCCGTTCTGGCAGATGGCGATTCAGGGCTCGATTATCCTGGTGGCCGTGATCATCAACGCGCTCGTCAAACGGGGCGTGGACCGCAACCACCTGCTGAGGAGGAGGATTTGACGATGGAAGCGCAAGCGAGAGGGCTGCAGGGAAGACGGGAGTTCAGCCTGAAGAATTTCTTTTTGCAGTGGGAATGGCTGCTCGTCGTGATTCTGATTGCCATCAATATTATCAATGCGAATTTGTCGCCGTACTACCTGAACTATGAAAGTCTGCGGGATGCCACGATGAGCTTCCTGGATAAAGCGTTCATCGTGCTGCCTATGGTGCTCGTCATGATCCTCGGCGACATCGACATCTCCGTAGCCTCCACGGTCGCACTGACCTCCGTCATCATGGCCGACCTGTATCATCTGGGGCTGCCGATGGAGCTGTCGATTCTGGTCGGTCTGGCTGTCGGGGCGCTGTGCGGCTTCATTAACGGCCTGCTTATCGTCAAGTTCAAGGAGCTGTCGGCGGTCATCGTCACCTTGTCGACCATGATCATTTACCGCGGTATCGCCTATATCATCCTGGAAGACCAGGCCAAAGGGAACTTCCCGGAGTGGTTCAGCTTTTTCGGCTGGGAGTATGTTGGCGGCGTTCCGTTCATTCTTGTAGTGTTCCTGATCTTCGCGGCGGCGTTCAGCCTGCTGCTGCATAAGACGACCTTCGGCCGGAGAGTGTACGCTATCGGCAACAACAGCACGGCAAGCCGTTTCTCCGGCGTGCAGGTGGATAAGATCAAGGTCATTGTCTTCACACTGACAGGACTCATGGCAGCGGTTACAGCGATCTTCCTCATGTCCCGGATGGGCAGCACGCGGCCGAATGTGGCGACGGGCTATGAGCTCGATGTGATCGCGATGGTCGTGCTCGGCGGGATCAGCACCGCCGGGGGCAAAGGACGGATGATCGGCGCGATCCTCGCCGTGTTCCTCATTGGGCTGCTGAGCTACGGGCTCGGGCTGGTCAATGTGCCGGCACAGATGCTGCTCGTGATCATCGGGCTGCTGCTGATTTTCGCGGTGATGGTGCCGAAGCTGAAGCTGGGCAAACTGCGCCGCACCTGATCCCGCACGTAACGCGTGGAGCTATCGGTAAGGCTATTCCCTGGTCTCTTCGGACAGGGGAGTGGAAATCCGGGCCGGCAGCTTAATGATCTGTTTCGCACGAACCGCCCAACTGCAAATACGGCAGACTTCCTCCGGAAGGAAGCTGTTAGTATACACTTTTTCAATCCAAGAAGAAAGATAGGGGAGATCAGACGCATGAACAAAATGGTGATGACTTGTTTGACGACGGTCCTGAGTTTGTCGATGCTGGCGGCGTGCGGCGGAGGGAGTACACCGGCTGCCGGGGGCAGTGGAGCGGAGCCGGCCAAGAGCGAAGGGGCGAAGCCTGCGGACAGCGGGGCAGGGGGCAAGAAGAAATACGCCATTATCTTCAAAAACACAGGCAACCCGTACGGCGAGAAGATGATGGAGGGCTTCAAGGCCTCCGTGACGGAGCTGGGCGGCGAAGCGATACTGAAGGCGCCGGATCAGCCGACGGCCGAGGCGCAGATCAAGATGATCGAGGAGCTCATCTCGCAGAAGGTCCAGGCGATCGCGATCTCCGGGAATGACCCGGATGCGCTGCAGCCTGCGCTGAAGAAGGCGATGAATGCGGGCATTAAGGTGCTCTCCCTTGATTCCGCGGTCAATGCGCAGAGCCGCATGGTGCACGTCAATCAGGCGGACCCGGAGCGGATCGGCCGGGTGCAGGTGCAGGCGATCTCCGAGATGATCGGCGGCAAGGGCGAGATTGCCGTGCTCAGTGCGACCTCCCAGGCGACGAACCAGAACCTCTGGATCGACTGGATGAAGAAGGAGCTGGAGGATCCCAAGTATAAGGACATGAAGCTGGTCAAAGTAGCCTACGGCGACGATCTCCGCGACAAGAGCGTGTCCGAGACGGAAGCGCTGCTGAAATCGTATCCGAACCTGAAGGGCATCATTGCCCCGACTACGGTAGGGATTGCGGCGGCAGGCAAGGTGCTGACCGACAAAGGCCTGAAGGGCAAGGTGCATCTCACCGGCCTCGGCCTGCCGAGCGAGATGGCGCAGTACATCGAATCCGGCGTCTCGCAGTGGATGTACCTGTGGAATCCGGTCGATGTGGGCTATCTGGCCGGCTATACGGCGGATGCGCTCGTGCAGGGCACGATCACCGGCAAGACCGGCGACAAGTTCAAGGCCGGCCGGCTCGGAGACAAGGAGATCATCGCCGACGACAAGGGCACGCAGGTCATGCTCGGCGATCCGTTCAAATTCGACGCGAAGAATATCGGCGAGTGGAAATCGGTATACTAGACCGCAGATCAACAGGCCTATGAAGTTTCGGCAGCCGCAGGCTCCCGGGCATGGATGGAAGCATCATGCCGCCGGGAGTCTGTTTTTTTCTGAGGCGTTCTTCATTAGAGGTTGTCCGCAAGGGCTGAAGGTTTAATTAGAGGTAGCGGGAACAAAAATGATACTGGACACTTCAAATTTAATTGTATACAATCAAATAACCAAGTGTTGACACGTTCATCCGATCCATCATTCCTCAGGAGGTCCCTACCATGTCTATCTATGATTTCGAGGTCACCACGATCCGCGGAGAAAAGACGACCCTGGCCCCCTACCAGGGGCAGGTGCTGCTCATCGTCAATACGGCAACCAAGTGCGGATTTGCCCCGCAGTTCAAGGGGCTGCAGAAGCTGCACGATACGTACCGCGACAAGGGGTTTGCCGTACTGGGCTTTCCGAGCAGCCAGTTCCTTGACCAGGAGCTGCACGATAACGCGGACATTGCGCAGTCCTGTGAGCTGAACCACGGCGTGTCGTTCCCGCTCTATGCGAAGATCGATGTGAACGGCAGCGGTGCCCATCCCTTGTTCCAATATCTGAGCAGCGAGGCCCGCGGTCTGCTCGGCTCCAAGGCGATCAAGTGGAACTTCACCAAGTTCCTTGTTGACCGGAATGGCCGTGTCCTGAAACGTTTTGCCCCAACCGATACCCCGGAGATGATCGAGAGCCGGATCGCGGAGCTGCTTGATCCCGCGGCGGTGTGAGTCCGTGCACAGATAGCCTCTATATCTAAAGGAGACCCTCTCTTCTATGTAAAGGAGGGGCTTCTTTAGGTTCGGCTTGTTTGGATGCGGGCTGCTCGGCATCTATATGCTGGTCTTGGATCTGTCCAGCATCCTCTGGTCCTTCCGTGAGTATGCCGGAGATTATCTGGGCATAGAGCCTTACGCAGGGCAGAACGGGATCCTATTGGACTTCATTGTTCATGTGACGAATATTGGCGTAAGCCTGTTCCTGATCTTCAGGGCCGGCTGGATTTCCCGGAAGCTCCATGGCATATGGAATCGGGAGCCGTGAACGGCAAACATAGCAAGCTCCTGTATATCACAAAATAAACCCCCAGTGCGCCATTCTTCCAGCATGCGCGCGCCTGGGGTTATTGGTTTTGAAATCGGCTGTGGGCTCACTCACTTAGAAGCCTCCGAAGTGGTTCGAACGGTCGGCGAGGGCATCGATGATCTCTTCTTCTTGACGGAAGTGATTCCTCAAGATCGCATAAGCCTGAACCAGCATCGAAGCCAGCTCTTTGGCTTCTTCCTGCTCGACCGGTGCGGTGAGGCGTTCCACCGGTTCGATGAAGGCCAGGATGTACTGCTCGGCCAGCTCATGCTCCTGCTCCATCAGGGTGAACTGCTCCAGCGTCTCCCCGAAATACCAGGTGATCATCGGGAACATGGTGGCTTCCTCCCACTTCGAATGAGCCTCGAGCTCCATCCAGAACGCCTTGACCGTCTGGCCCAGCTGAAGCAGGGCAGGGGTCCAGTTGCCGGTTTCATCCTGCAGCCCGATGGTCCGGGCCATGGCGTACAGCTCCACGAGCTTTTCTTCGAGCATGGCGTGTTCTTCCTTGAGGCGGTCAATCGCTTCCGTCAGCTGGTATAGGGGATGGGTTAAAGTGGTGAAGACGGCCTGCGTGTCGATGGTTTTCATTTGGAATCCCTCCGCTTATGCCAATGGACTGGCTTTGATGATTTCAGTATAGGGGATGGGTACACGAAAGTATGTGAAATGAATCACAAATAAAAAAGATGAATCTTAAAGCGGAGCATGGGGGATACTCGGGGCTGTCAGGCGGGGGCAGGGAGCAGACTGCAGGGAAGCAGGAAGCAGGGAAGCAGGGAAGCAGGCTGATGTCAGAAAAGGGGGAGGAAGTGCTTGTGAGGCAGCAGGAACGGAAGTCTTCTCCCTTATCGGTTTGTCCGGAAGCGGAGCTAGGGAGGGCCGGCATGTACCGGATAATCAATGGATTGGATTTGGCAGGCGGAACCGGCTGCTGCGGCGCTTCGGTTAACTCAGGACTATGGATTGCCATCCGCCCTTGAGCTATGTTGGTGTGGAAGCGATTGCACACATCCACTTTGGAACAATGAGGAGAGATGACCTGATGAAATCGAAAAAATCCGTACCGTTGGCCCTGGGGGCATTCCTGCTGGTAACCGCCGCGGCGCCTTGGGGAGCCCTGCCGGATGCAGCCTCCGCAGCCTCCGCTGGAACGGAAGGAGCCGTATTCTCAGCCTCAACGATGAAGGAGCAGGAGCAAATGACCAAGCAAGCGATCGTCGATTCTTCTTACCAAGGAACCGAAGGGGCTGTTATCGACGGCGTCAAGCAGTACCGTTCCGTTCAGAAAGCCATCTCGGATGTGCCGGCGGACCAGGCGTCGCCTTATGTCATCTATCTGAAGGCAGGGGTCTATAAGGAAGTACTCAACGTGGACAAGCCGTATGTTACTCTCGTAGGCGAGAACGCGAAGCGTACGGTGATTACCTATGATAATGCCAGCGGCACACCGAAGCCGGACGGCAGCGGCACGTACGGAACCACGGGCAGCGCCACGGTGACGGTCAAGGGAGAGAATTTTACGGCGGTCAGCGTAACGTTCGAGAACTCATTCGACGAGGCGAATTCGCCGTACCAGAACAAGCAGGCCGTAGCGATCAAGACGCAGGCGGACCGCGCGATCTTCAAGGACTGCCGCTTTATTGGCAACCAGGACACGCTCTACCCGAACCTCGGCCGCCAGTATTTCGTGGACTCTTATATTGAAGGGGACGTCGACTTCATTTTCGGCGCCGCCACGGCGGTCTTCGAGAATTCCCGCATCCACTCTCTGGACCGCGGTTCCGATACCAATAACGGCTATATTACGGCAGCCAGCACACTGAACTCCAATCCGTACGGCTACCTGTTCATCAACTGCCGGCTGACAAGCGATCCGGGTATGGAGGGCACGGTTTCTCTGGGACGTCCATGGCAGCCAGGCGGCAATACGAATGCCATAGCGAGCGTCGTGTTCAAGCACACCCACATGGGCAGCCACATCACGTCGACGGGCTGGGTGGATATGGGGGCCTCCAAGGCGGAGAACGCGCGCTTCTTCGAATATGACAGCAGAGGACCGGGGGCGCTGGAGAGCCTAACGCGTCCGGTGCTCACCAAAGAGCAGGCGGATCTTCACACGCCGGAGGCTTACTTCGGTGACTGGGATCCGAAGAAAGTGCTGGAGGGGCTCAGTCCATCCTTTGCCAATCCGTCCCTCGGACATCATTAAATACGCAGGAAGAGCAATCCCCCGGCCGGCCGCCGGAGGATTTTTTGGCATCTGTCCGGCCCCTTCTTTGAAAGCGTTCAGACTTTTGTCTATTTTTTGATCAAAAAGTGAATAATCTTTGAACAAACCGGGTAAAGTATGGTATA
Organism: Paenibacillus mucilaginosus 3016; assembly: GCF_000250655.1. Taxonomy (NCBI): domain Bacteria; kingdom Bacillati; phylum Bacillota; class Bacilli; order Caryophanales; family Paenibacillaceae; genus Paenibacillus; species Paenibacillus mucilaginosus. Next base: position 7,956,880 of record NC_016935.1, on the reverse strand, counting down.
CTGATCTTGCCTTACTAAAGCACTTACATTATCTGTTTTGGAGTGAATCCTATGACGACAAAAACAGCGGCAGTACAAAGCGAAATGCAGGGAGAGCGGGATGTAAACCGCCTCGTGGGTTGGATGACTGCAGCAGCATGGATCTTCCTGGGCTTCGGACTTCTTCTTAGCCTGTTTAACTTACATCACTTCAGCGATCGCAACCCGAGCCTCATGGTAGGAATCGGCTGCATGGTCGGCAGCGTTCACATTTACGTCATGCGGACTGCGATCCACCTGGTCCATTCCCGCGCATCCAATTCGGAGAAATAAGGCGGAAATACCGGCCCAAAACCATACAGATTAGGTTAATTTTTGGAACACCCCCAACCGGAACCAGTCCGGACGAGGGTGTTTTTTGCGTTTTTGTCGGCTTGGTGACAAACTTGTTGCAGAGAAAAGGCGAAGTTTTGACGTATTTGTTAACCCCCGCGTAAAGCCGGAGAGAATCTGCTATGTTATACATATCACTTCTGCTTGTAGTCGTAAGTCATCAAAATGACGCCGGATGGAGGACGGATAGCCTATACATTCCCCTGAACTTCCAAAGGCAGAACTTTGAGAACTTGCGTTTGTGATTTTTGTCACAAGTTTTACCTTTTCGTTATGTTAAGATGTCAACCGTAGAATGAGGAGAATGGAGGACCACCCACCATGCAACAAACAAAACGGACGCTTCGCAGGGCACTTCCGATGCTGCTCCTGCTTGCAGGCGTGCTGCTGCTCTCGGCCTGCGGTGAGCAGCCAATGGTTCTGGACCCGAAGGGGCCGATCGCCTCGGACCAGAAGGATTTGATTCTGATCTCATCCCTCTTGTGCGCCGTGATTCTCTTTCCGGTTCTCGGCCTGACCGCCTACATCGTATGGAAATACCGTGAGCGGGAAGGCAGTACGGCGGCCTACGAGCCGCATTTCTCCCACAGCACCAAGCTCGAATTGATCTGGTGGGGGATTCCGATCCTTATCATCATTATTTTGGCTGCCGTAACGGCCCGATATACGTATGCGCTCGAGCCGACGAAGCCAATCGAGTCCGAGAAGAAGGCAATCACGATTCAGGCAACCTCGCTTGACTGGAAGTGGCTGTTCACTTATCCGGAGCAGGGGATCGCAACGGTCAACTACCTGCAGATTCCGGAGGATGTGCCGGTGAAGTTCGAGCTTACCAGCGACGCGCCGATGAACTCCTTCTGGATCCCGCAGCTGGGCGGGCAGATGTACACGATGTCCGGCATGGGCATGACGCTCTTCCTGCAGGCCGACCATGAAGGCCGGTATTACGGGTCGGGCGCGAACTTCAGCGGCGAGTACTTCGGCGACATGAAATTCTTCGTGGACGTCAAGCCGCAAAGCCAGTTCGACGCCTGGGTTCAAGAAGTCAAGGCTTCGCCGGAGAAGCTCACGAACGATTCGTACGAGAAGCTGGCGGAGAAAGGGACTTCCCCGGTGGTCCTGTACTCTTCGTTCCCGGAAGGCCTGTTCCAGCGCATTGTCACCAAGTATGCTCCGGGCGGCCACGCTCACGGGCAGCATAACGAACCGACGCCTCAGTCGAAGACCGATCCGGTGCAGCAGCCGCTGCCTGACGCCAAGGAAGACCATACCCAGGGCGGCTCGACCGGCACGGACCATTCGGGACACACGGGCCATTAATCCGGCTTGAACACCCGCTAACACAGGCAACCCTGTGAATTACAAGGAGAAAACCAGCGAAAGGAAGTCCTCTACATGCTCGATAAGATACAAGAGTTTGCATCCGAGTTTTTCGTTACCGGGGACCCGCTGATCCTGGGGGCGCAAGTCAGCATCGCGATCGCGATGGTGGCCATCGTGTTCGTCCTGACCTACTTCCGCAAGTGGGTCTGGCTCTGGCGCGAATGGCTGACGACCGTCGACCACAAGCGGATCGGTATCATGTATATCATTTGCTCCATTCTCATGCTCTTCCGCGGCGGGGTCGACGCCCTGCTGATGCGTCTGCAGCTGGCCGTGCCGAATGCGGAATTCCTGCATCCCGAGCACTATAACCAGATCTTCACGACGCACGGCGTCATCATGATTCTCTTCATGGCGATGCCGCTTATGTTCGGCTTGTTCAACGTCATTATGCCGCTGCAGATCGGCGCGCGCGACGTAGCTTATCCGTTCCTGAACGCGCTGAGCTTCTGGCTCTTCTTCTTCGGCGCGATGCTCTTCAACGTCTCGTTCATCATCGGCGGTTCGCCGGATGCGGGTTGGCTCGCTTATCCGCCGCTGTCGGGTCTCGAGCACAGCCCGGGCGTAGGCCAGAACTTCTATATCTGGGGGATTCAGATCTCGGGTATCGGCTCCCTTGCCACAGGCATTAACTTTATCGTCACGATCCTGAAGATGCGCGCACCGGGCATGACGCTGATGAAAATGCCGATGTTCACCTGGTCCGTATTCTCCAGCTGTATCATCATTATCTTCGCGTTCCCGATTCTGACGGTGACGCTGGCACTGCTCTTCCTGGACCGCTTCCTCGGCGCGCACTTCTTCACGCTCGACGGCGGAGGCAACCCGATGATGTATATCAACCTCATCTGGATGTGGGGCCACCCGGAAGTATACATCGTTATTCTGCCGGCGTTCGGGATTTTCTCCGAGATCGTCGCAACGTTCTCCAAGAAGACCCTGTTCGGCTACAAGTCCATGGTCTTCGCCATGTTAATTATTAGCGTCCTTTCGTTCTTCACCTGGGTCCACCACTTCTTCACGATGGGCTCCGGCGCAGACGTCAACGTATTCTTCGCGATCACCACGATGGCCATCGCGATACCGACCGGGGCCAAGGTCTTCAACTGGCTGTTCACGATGTACCGCGGGCGGATCAAGTTCACGACCCCGATGCTGTGGACCATCGCTTTCATTCCGTGCTTTGTCATCGGCGGGATGACCGGCGTACTGCTCTCTGTAGCGCCGGCCGACTTCCAGTTCCACAACAGCTACTTCCTGATCGCGCACTTCCACCAGGTTCTGATCGGCGGCGTGGCGTTCGGTTACTTCGCCGGGCTGTATTACTGGTGGCCGAAGATGTTCGGCTTCAAGCTCAACGAGCACCTCGGCAAATGGGCTTTCTGGCTGTGGAACATCGGCTTCTATGTCTGCTTCATGCCGCAGTACTTCCTGGGTCTCGACGGGATGACCCGCCGTGTCAGCACGTACGACTTCGACATGGGCTGGGGCTCGCTCAACATGGTCTCCACCGTGGGCGGCTTCCTGATGGGGATCGGCTTCATCTTCCAGGTATGGCAGATTGCTTACAGCATTAAGCATCACGAGAAAGACGTCACCGGCGATCCTTGGGACGGCCGCACGCTCGAATGGTCGATTCCGTCGCCTGCACCGGTGTATAACTTCGCCGTAACCCCGCACGTCGAGCATGTCGACGATTGGTGGGAAACGAAGCAGAAGCGTGCCGCAGCAGGGGCGGCGAAGGAGCCGCGTCCGGTGTATGAACCGATTCACATGCCTAAGAATTCCGCGATTCCGTTCGTGAAGTCCGCACTCTGGTTCTTCGTCGGCTTCGGCTTCGTCTGGGACTGGATGTGGATGGCGATCCCGGCCCTGATCGGCGTAGGGATCTGCATGCTGGCCCGTTCGTTCACATATGACGATGATTATTATATCCAGGTTGACGAAATCGAGCGGACCGAGGCCGCGCTGAGAGGGGTGAAGGCATAATGGCACAAGCACACGCAGCCGCCAAGGGCGGACACGGACATCACGACCACGGCCATCATGACCTGGAATCGATGAAGACGTTCGGCTTCTGGCTGTTCCTGATCACCGACTGCATCCTCTTCGGTACGCTGTTCGCCACTTATATCGTGCTTCGCGGCAACACCAACGGGGGCCCGACCCCTGAAGAGCTGTTCCAGATGCCGATGATTCTCGCGGAGACGTTCATTCTCCTTACGAGCTCCTTCACCAGCGGTCTCGCGGTTCTTGCGATGCACCAGGGCAAGGTGAAGCAGCTTATCGGCTGGCTCATTGTAACGGCACTGCTCGGCGCGTCCTTCATCGGGCTCGAGATCTACGAGTTCGTGCATATGGTTCACGAGGGGGCGACGATCTCCACCAGCGCGTTCCTCTCCGGCTTCTTCGCTCTGGTCGGTACCCACGGGCTGCACGTATCCCTGGGTCTCGTCTGGATGATCGGTCTGATGATCCAGCTCCGCCGCAGAGGCATTACACCGGTCACGAAGCGCAAGGTCGAAGTGCTCTCCCTGTACTGGCACTTCCTCGACGTCGTGTGGATCTTCGTTCTCACCGTCGTCTATCTTATGGGGGTGATGTAAAATGGCACAGCAGCATCACGGCGATTCCGCTTCTCATGATGCGTCCCACGGTTCCCTAAAGTCGTATGTGATTGGCTTCCTGCTCTCGATCGTACTGACGATCATTCCGGTTGCCGCGGTCATGAACCACATGCTGGAGGGCAAGCCGCTGCTGATCCTCATCCTCGCGATGGCGATCCTTCAGTTCGCAGTGCAGCTGGTGTTCTTCATGCACCTCAAGGAAGGCGAGAATGCGCGCTGGAACATCATGGCGCTGATCCTCGGGATGATCATCCTGCTGACGATCGTCGCCGGATCGATCTGGATCATGACGTACAATCAGGTAGCCCATTAAAAAAAGATAGCGGGATTCATTTCCCGGATAAGATGAAGGCAAGGCCGGCGCTTCTAACGGAGCGCGGCTCAGCCCGAACACTGGCAGCCTCCTTTGGGAGGCTGTTTTTTTGTTGAAAATCCTCATGTTTTGGCAGAAAGGACAGCGGGTGTAATATACTAAGGGAAACAAAAGCGTGAGGAGGGAGTTCATGCAGTGGATCGCGATGATCGCCATGCTCATCGATCATATCGGGATTGTGTTCTTTAAGGGGGAGCAGGTATGGCGCTGGATCGGCCGGCTGGCCTTCCCGCTGTATGCCTACGGCATTGTGGCGGGATACCGGCATACGAGAAGTCTGCCGAGATACGCCAAGCGTCTCGCGGTCACGGCTGCACTGGCTCAGCTGCCGTACTTGTACGCCTTCGGCTTCATGCAGGTGAACGTCGTGGGCTCGTTTCTGTTCTGCATCGGGGTGCTCTACGTGCTGGACCGGACGGGTCACCCGGCCGCCCGGGCGCTGATCATTGCGGCCGCACTGGTGATCATGCAGGTGCTTCCTTTCGAGTACGGGGGCTACGGCCTGCTGCTCGTGCTGATCTACCGGTATGCGGAGTCCCCTTCCCAGATGTTCCTCGGCCATCTGCTGCTGAACTTCCTCTACTATGTGCTGATGCCGCTGCAGATGCTGAGCATTGCCGGCACGCTGATCATTATTTATGCGCAGAAGCGGCTTCCGGCCCTCTCGGAGAGGTCGGCGCCCGCCTGGCTGTGGCGGGGGTTCTACCCGGGCCATCTGCTCTTGCTGAGCATCGCGGCGGCTTTCCGCAGGGGGCTGTTCGCGGGTTTTTGAGCCGGAAGGTAAGCCGGGTTCAGGGGGGGCGGGAAACGCCGGCATGCAACTTTTGCTGTCGAAGGGTCGTTAAGGTAGGCATCAGGAGAGAAGCGGTCCGCGATCCGTAGGGGGGGCGCCGATGGAAGCTCACGGAGCGAAAGGAAAAAGGAATGCTGCGGCAGGGGGAGTCGACGAATGAACTGGACGAAGTGGTGCAGGAGGGGGATCGCTGCGGCACTGGGCTGCGCTCTGATGCTGCCGGCCGCAGGAGTGCCGGCTGCGGAGGAGAAGACGGGTACTGGTGAGGCAAGATATCATGTGCTGCAGGGTTCTCGGCTGACGCTCGAGGAACGGTTCCAGGAGCTGAAGAAGCAGGGGATCATGGAAGGGGACGAGGCCGGCTCGAATCTCGAGGGGGACACCAATCGCGCTCAGCTCGCCAAGGTGCTGGTGAAGCTGATGGATCTCCCGGAAGCGCCGGGTGCCGCATCAGGCTTCGGTGACCTGGCGGACCACGAGTGGGCCAGGGGCTATATCGGGGCGGCCGCGGAGGCGGGCCTGATGGGCGGCACGGCTGAGGGACGGTTCGCTCCGGGCGACCCCGTTACGCTGGAGCAGCTGGCGGCGGTCTTCGCGCGCGCCTTCGCCCTGAAGCCGGCGGACGGCGAGGATGCGATCGCCCAGTATTCGAAGGTATCGGGCTGGGCCGCGGTGGAGCTCGACGCCGCTTATGCCTCGGGCCTGATCGGCACGGCAGACGATTACACGGTGGCCGCCAAACGGAGCGACCTCGTGGCTTCCGTGTATGGGGCGTATGCCCGTCAGGAGAATTTCCATGCCCGCAGCTGCGGCCGGATGCTCTCCGCCGAGCCCTATGACCGGTGCAGCATTCGCACGGGCCAGACCGTCGGAGGCATGGTCGTTACCGGGGTGGACTACTGGGCGGATAACGATGAGATCTTCGGCTACCAGATCCGCTTCCAGGCGCCGCAGCCTGTCCGGGTCAGCGGCTCATACCGGATCGTGCCGGAGGGGGAAGCCTCGCCGGAGCATGTCGTCTTCCAGGCGGCTCCCGGGGACGCCGGCCGGATTCCGGTGCCGGAGCTCCGGTGGAGCTCCCCCGGGATTGTCGGCAAGTTCAAGTCGTATGACTTGACGGCGGATCAGGGGAATGTGACGATCACCTTGTCGGATTACGAGGATCGGCTCTTTCCCAAGGGCGGGGTACCTGACAGTACCCGGTCCGTAGAGCTCGAGGAGGCTGCCCCGCCGGCATCCTAAGGGCAATGACAGCCGCTGCGGAAGGCAAACGAAAGCCGGACCAGTCTCAGGTCCAGCCCCAGAAGAAGCCGTCGCGGTCCCATGCAGCTTTGCCGCCGTGCAGCTTTTTGAAGATCTTTTTGACTTCCTTGTCGATGGATTCGTTGCCGTTCTCATTCACGTAGATGAAGCTCTCGCCAAAATGGCTTCGGATATAGTTCACCGCGTCCTGCTGGTAGAGGATGCCGGCCTCCTTAAGCTCGCTGAGCATCCAGCGGGCTGCTTCTTCTGCCTTAAGCTGCTGTTCCATGGGTTAACGCTCCTTATGCTGCGTAATTGACGTGTGACGGTCGCTTATTAGTATACCTCATCCGGGGCCTGCCTTGTCGAGATGGGGGCGGGCTCTTGGGGCTGGGTTTCGGTAACCCGCAAAGACACAGTCCTGCGTAGGGGGTCGAAAATGAGCCCCGTGAAGCGCGAAGGATGGGGAGCTCCGGGTCGAAACGGTACGCTTACTGCTGTCATATTTTCCGGGAAATAATGGGCTCGACGAGCAGGGAATTATCGCATCGGGCGAAGGGTGTGGTACTCTATACAGTGAGGAAAACCAGTGAATATAAGGGAAGAGGGGAATTGTGAGATGACAGTGGAACAGCAAAAGATGCTCGTGTTCGTCGGCTCCTATGCGGAAGCCTCCGGCAGCGGGGTGTATGTCTATGCATTGGACGAGGAGAAGGAGGAGTTGACCCTCCTCGATTCGGTATCCGGCCTCAAGAATCCAACCTTCTTGAATCTGGATGCGGAGGGGCGCCGGCTGTATTCGCTCGCCGAGGGATTGTCGGAAGACGGTGCGAAAGTGGGGGAAGCCGTGTCGTTCGACATCGACACGAAGTCCGGGCGGTTGTCGGAGATCAGCCGCGGAATCGGCGTGGATGCGCCGGCCTGCCATATCCAGCGTGTCGGATCGGGACGGTACCTCGTGCTGACAAGCTATCACGGAGGGCGGATCGGGCTCACGGCGCTGGGGGAGGACGGCCGGATCGGCGCCCTGCTGGATACCCAGCAGTATGAAGGTCACGGGCCGCATCCCGAGCGGCAGGACCGTCCGCATCCGCACTCGGCCAACCTCAGCCCGGACGGGCGGTTCCTGTTCGTGCCGGATCTCGGGATGGACCGCATCCGGGTGTACACGGTCGATACCCAGAACAATGCCCTCGTCTATCAAGGCGAGACGCAGACGCATCCGGGGGCCGGTCCGCGCCATATGGCGTTCCATCCGCAGGGGAAGCTGGCCTTCTCCATCAATGAGGTGGATTCGACGATCACCTCCTTCCGGTATGACAGCGAAGCGGGCACCCTGCAGGAGATCGAGCACGTGTCGACGCTGCCTGAGGGCTTTACGGAAGAAAACACGTGCGCGGAGATTGCCGTGTCGGATGACGGACAGTTCCTGTACGGCTCGAACCGGGGGCACGACAGCATTGTCGTCTTCCGCATCGACCGGGAGAGCGGCCGTCTGACGCTTGTCGAACACGTATCGACAAGAGGGGGGCATCCGCGCCACTTCGCTCTGCTGCCTGGCGGACGCCACCTGCTGGCCGCCAACCGCGACTCGGAGAACAACCTGGTGCTGTTCCGTGTCGACAAGGAGACCGGCCGGCTGGCGTTCTCCGGCCAGGCCGTCACCGTGTCGAAACCGGTGTGCGTGCAGGCGGCTTACTTCCCGCTGTAGGCGATAGCGGTTCGACAAAGAGGGGATCTCCTTAAGGTAAGGGGCTCTCCGCAAGTGATCGACTCAAACAAGCCCATCCGGTTAGGATGGGCTTGTTCCGTCTGGGTGGCGGGAAATCGGTGGATGCAGCTTTCAGGTGGAACTTATCTTCCCCCGTGTACCAACAGCATGACTGTCACGCTCACCGCGCCTTCGGCCGGGAGAATTGTCTGAGCAGCTTATAGGCCCGGGGCTGCCGGAGGACCGGACCGCCGTCGGGGGGATCCTGCTTGGAGGTCCGCTCGGCGTACAGGAACAGATTCGTAACCCAGCGTGACAGGCAGAGGATCGTGAGATAGCCGGCGAGCAGATGAAGGTACCCGGTTCCATGATTGAAGCGGAAGAGGTCGAAGGCGACCATCGCCGGTTTGAACAGGAACGAGAGGAACAGGCACAGCGCCGTACCGTAGATATAGTAGTTTTTGCCGAAGTTGATCGTCCATTGATACATGAACATGTAAAGCACCGGAATCAGCGCGGTATCCAGCGGCAGATTGACGGAGAGAAAGGGGATCGCTTTGTACGGATAGATCCACAGCCCGTGGGTGACCCCGTAGGCATCAATGTAGGTGAACAGCATATGGACGCAGAAGCCGTAGAACCCGAGCAGGAACGCCTTGCCGCGGTCAATATACAGGAAGAGCGCAAGTAGCGGAACGACCAGCAGGGCGATCTCCACCCAGAACTGCCAGGTCCCTGCGTGGGAATAGGAGAACCAGTAATTCCAGGTAGCTTCTGAAGAGAGCTCATGAAGCTTTGTCATCCGTTCGAGTTGTGCCGATTGGTCCGTCGTCATGCGATCTGCTCCCATTGTATTGTGGTCCGAAATGGTTCGTAACTAAGGTTTCCACAAGAAGAAGGAATTATGAGGAAGTTATCCCGCAGGTAACAAAACAGCCTGCCCGGAAGTTCCGGACAGGCTTTGTACACTCACGGTGGCTATTCGAGTAGTGGAGGGACCCGGCGGTGCTTCTGCTGTTCGAACGCATAAGCCAGACGAATCAATACGGGCTCGGCATACGCTGTGCCCGTAAACATCACGCCGAACGGGCTTCCATCCCTCCGGTAGCCCGCCGGTACCGCAATGGACGGATAGCCGGCCTTGGCGGCAATATCGTCTCCCGCGGTATGCGGGAAGAGCAGGGCATCGAGCCGGTGCTCCTGCATGACCCGGTCGATGCCTTCCGTACGGGATAACCGGAGATCCGCCAGCCGGTCGAGCAGATACCGGGGCTCGGTCAGCCTGCCCGAGGTTTCTTCCGCCCAGAGCAGGGTGGATTGTCCGTACCGCAGGGTCATCTCCGCATGGGCCTCGTTGAAGGCGATGAGCTCCTTCAGCGAATGCACCGGGAGCTCCGCGGGAAGCCGGCTGAGATACGCGTTCAAGTCCGATTTGAATTCGTATCTCAGTACCTCCGAATGGTGCGAAGCCAGCTCCCGGGCCGATGGGATATCGGACGGATCGACCAGAACCGCGCCGGCCGCCGCGATGTCTTCGAGCAGCGACTCGAAGAGGGCCAGCTCTTCCGCCGTCTGCGAATCGTGATAGACCTGCCGCGGGATGCCGATCCGCGCACCGCGGAGGCCGTCCCGGTCCAGGCAGGCCGTGAAGTCGGACACATTCCGTCCGGCCGATGCGGCGGTTACCGGATCGGCCGGATCGTACCCGCACAGCACGCCGAGCAGCACGGCTGCGTCGGCCACGGTGCGGGCCATCGGGCCTGCGGTGTCCTGGCTGTGCGCCAGGGGAATGATCCCGCTGCGGGAGATGCGGCCCACGGTCGGCTTGATCCCGACGATGGAATGCTGTGCGGCGGGATCGAGGATCGAACCCGACGTCTCGGTGCCGACGGCGACGGCCGTCAGATTGCAGGAGACCGCCGCACCGCTGCCGCTGCTGGAGCCTCCCGCGCAGAAGACGCCCCGGCCGTAGGGGTTCAGCACCTGGCCGCCGCGGGAGCTGTATCCGCTCGGCATACCGGCTGTCATGAAATTCGCCCACTCGGTCATGTTCGCTTTGCCGATGATCACGGCGCCGGCTTCCCGCAGGCGGGTCACGAGGAAGGCGTCCTTCCGGGCGTAATGGTCGGCCAGGGCCAGCGATCCGGCGCTCGTATGCATGGCGTCGGCTGTCCCGATGTTGTCCTTGAGCAGCACGGGGATGCCGTGTATCGGTCCGCGGACCCGGCCGGCGCGGCGCTCTTCATCCGCCGCTTCAGCCAGTTCCAGAGCCTGCGGGTTCCACTCCAGTACGGCATGGATCCGCGGACCGTCCTGGTCAAGACGTGCCACACGGTCCATATAGAACCCGGTCAGCTCCAGCGACGTAAGACCGCCCTGCTCCATGCTTTGGCCCAGCCGGGCTATCGTTGCTTCTTCGATTCTCTCCATGCTGGAGTAATCCTCCCACGCGTCAGGCAAGCAGCCTGTTCTTTTAACTTTCGGTCTGTTGATCGGCTTTATTGTGACCTAAACGGAGCGGCCCATCAAGAGAGAAGTTAACTATATGAAAGAACGGGCTCTTCCCGGATCCTGCTTACTTCCTTGCGCGAATCTCTTCGAGCATCCGCTCCGTGATTTCCCCGAGGGTCCGGCCTCCCAGATCCCCTTCGTCCCGCCTGCGGACCGAGACAGTGCCCGAAGACTTCTCCTGTTCGCCGAGGATGAACATATACGGCACCTTCTCCAGCTGCGCTTCGCGGATCTTGTAGCCGAGCTTCTCGCTGCGGGCGTCGACCTCGGCCCGGAGGCCTGCGGCCGTCAGGGTCTCTTGCAGCTTGTGGGCGTATTCGCTGTAAGCGTCGGAGACCGGAAGCAGCATCGCCTGGACCGGGGCCAGCCACAGCGGGAAGGCTCCCGCATAATGCTCCGTAAGGATGCCGATGAACCGGTCGATGGAGCCGTACACGGCACGGTGGATGACCACCGGACGGTGCTTGAGCCCGTCCTCGCCGACATAAGACAGGTCGAACTTCTCGGGCATCTGGAAGTCGACCTGGATCGTTCCGCACTGCCAGCTCCGCTGCAGCGCGTCGCGGATGTGGAAGTCGATCTTCGGTCCGTAGAAGGCGCCGTCTCCGGGATTGAGGCGGTAGGCGATCCCCCGCGCCTCCAGCACGTTCTTCAGGGAGCGCTCCGCCTCGTTCCACAGCTCCTCCGAGCCCATGGAATCCTCCGGTCTTGTGGACAGCTCGATCTCGTATTGGAACCCGAAGACGCTGTAGATCTCGTCGATCAGCTCGATGATGCCGCCGATCTCTCCTTCGATCTGATCCGGCCGGACGAAGAGGTGGGCGTCGTCCTGGCAGAAGGTGCGCACCCGCATCATGCCGTTCAGCGCTCCGGAGAACTCATGCCGGTGCACCTGCCCGAATTCGGCGAGGCGCACGGGGAGATCGCGGTAGGAGTGCAGCCGGTTCTTGAAGATGAGCATATGGCCGGGGCAGTTCATCGGCTTCAGCGCATACGTCGTATCGTCGACATCCGAGAAGTACATATTCTCCCGGTAGTGGTCCCAGTGGCCCGACTGCTCCCACATGCGGTTGTTCATCATGAGGGGGGTACGCACCTCGTCATAGGCGCGCTGGCGCAGGAGCGTCCGCTCGAAGTGCTCCAGCTCCGTCCGGACCGTCATTCCTTTGGGCAGGTAGAAGGGCATGCCCGGCGCTTCCTCGGAGAACATGAACAGTCCGAGCTCGCGGCCAATCTTCCGGTGATCCCGCTTCTTTGCTTCCTCGAGGAAGCGGAGGTGGTCTTCGAGCTCTGCTTTCGAAGCAAAAGCTGTTCCGTAGATCCGCTGCAGCACCCTGTTCGACGAGTCTCCCCGCCAGTAAGCGCCTGCTGTGCTGAGCAGCTTGAATGCTTTGATCCAGCCGGTGGAGGGCAGGTGAGGCCCGCGGCACAGATCCGTGAACTCGCCCTGGCTGTACAGGGAGATTACCGCCTCCGCCGGCAGATCCCGGATGAGCTCCAGCTTGAGCGGCTCCCCGAGCTCCGCGAAGGTGTGCAGGGCTTCTTCCCTGGACACTTCCCGTCGGACGACGGGGAGGTTCTCCCGGATGATCCGCTCCATCTCCTGCCCGATGGCGGCAAGATCGGCGGGGGAGAGCGGGCGGTCTAGGCCGATGTCGTAGTAGAAGCCGTCACGGATTACGGGTCCGATCCCAAGCTGAACGGACTGTGGTCCGTAGAGCCGCCTGAATGCCTGTGCCATGACATGCGCTGTAGTATGCCGACAGATCTCCAGTCCGTCCGGAGAGTCCAGCGTGACGATGGTTACGGTGAGGACTGCTGTCCCTCCTTCTTCCTCCAGCCGCCGGTCCAGATCTACCAGCTTTTCGTTGACTCGTCCGGCGACAGCCTTTTTCTTGAGGCCCGGGCTGATCGACTCGGCGATGTCCCGGATCGTGGTGCCCGCCGCGTACCTCCTGACCGTTCCGTCCTGCAGTGCCACGCTGATCTCTTTCATGCCTTGTTCCTCCATTTCCTGAATAGTGTGTTGTGAACGCAAAAAAAACGCATCTCGTCCGGTAAGGGACGAGTGCGTTCAGCTCGTGGTTCCACCCTAATTCGACCTGCGCGCCGGATCTGCCGGGGTTCGCCCGGAAGTGCAGCCATCGCAAGGTCCTCATGGAATCCGGTATCGGGGATCAGGCGGCGCCGCTTACTGCCGCAGGCGGTCCTGCGGGTTGGGCGGAGCGGCTGCAAAGGGGTAATCCGCGGACGTTACTGAAGAAGCTCACACCACTCACTTCTCTCTCTGGCAGTCCGGTTCCGGGGATCATGTCTTTGGTCATCGCCGTGCTTTTGAGGTTTGATTCTGTATTATACAGGGGGATTTTCCATTGTCAAGGGGGAAAGTTCAAAGGGATAAGCCGATCAGCACAGGGGAGACGGCCGCCGGTGCCATCAAAAATTTGGGATTCAACTGCCAACCGGAATATGGTAAGCTTTTGCTGGAATGCCTCATGTTCTGAACTCTGCCATGCTGGGGAAGCCTTCTTTTCTCCATAGGATCAAGAAAGTTAACGGCATGGATAGAGGGAAGAGGGCGCTGCTTCGCCAGTTTAAATATAAACCGAATAAAATGTTGGGGTGAACGTCGTGGAGCTGTTCTTGTCGGGATTTCTGCTGTCGCTGGCCTTATGTCTCGATCTGGGGATGGTCAATGTCACGATTATGAAAACAGGAGTCGAACGGGGGCTTGTTCCCGCCGCCCTGGTGGGCTTCGGCTCGGGAATCGGGGATTTGATCTACGCGGTGCTGTCGATGGTGGGCGTCACGCTCATTCTCGAGAATATTTATATCCGGTGGATTCTTTGGATCGGGGGGACGCTCATCCTGCTTCACCTGACCTGGCAGATGATCCGCTCGGTGATCCGGGCGAAAGAGGTCGATCTCGGAGGGGGGACCCAAGGCAGCCGCCGGGGATCGCTCAAGGACTTGTATACGGGCATGACGCTTGCGCTCGCTTCGCCGACGGCGATTCTCTTTTTTGCTTCGATCGGGGGCAGTGTGATCGCGTCGACCACCGATTCCTCTTCCTACGAGTCGCTGATGCTGTTCTTCCTCGGCTTCTTCGTGGCGGGGCTTGTCTGGTCGGCCTTCATGGCGGTGATCAGCAGCCAGGGCGCCAAGCTGCTCGGCGAGAAGCTGACCCGCGGATTCTCCATCGTATCGGCGATCCTGTTCCTGTTCTTCGCGGTCAAAGTCTTCCTCGACGGGTACCACACGCTGCTGTAAGCGGGAGAGAGGGGCGCTGGGACTTCCGGCGGCGGGCCATCGTGGAACATAGGTGCAGAGTTGCGTGGGGTTTGCCGGCAGACCCTATTGGAGCTTGGGTGGGAAGTGACACGGTGATGGGCTTTCTGGCAGGACCCTATGGGAGCTTGTGGGCAAAAGGAAAGGCGCTGGTCCTGCCGGTCAGAATAGCGGAACTCAGGTTCGTAATGTGGGTAGTTTCAGGGGAATCGCGAGGAATAGCGGAACTCAGGTTCGTTAAGTGGGCATTTTCAGGCGGGGCGCAAGGAATAGCGGAACTCAGATATCTTATTGGGCTGTTTTCAACGCAGAGGGGGCCGATTGGACTTCTGTCAATAAAGTAGACACAAAAATGAAGGAACCCTTTAACGCTAAGCTGCTCTTTGTTCATGGTACATCTGTTCAAAGCGATGAGGCGTTTTATAACCCAAAGTGGAGTGGCGCCGTGTTCGGTTGTAGTAAAACTCGATGTAATTATAGAGTTCATCGGTTGCTTGTTTACGAGTTTTAAACTTGGTTTGGTACACAAGCTCTTTTTTCAATGTACTGTGAAAAGACTCGATACACGCATTGTCATAGCAGTTCCCTTTTCGACTCATGCTGCCGGTCATGAAGTAGTCTGCCAGCCGTTCTTGGTAATCACTGCTTGCATACTGAGATCCGCGGTCGGAGTGGTGGATCAAGCCAGGGGCCGGTTTCTGACGCTTGTAAGCAAGCTCCAGGGCTTCGATCACGAGCTCCCTAGTCATCCGCGCGCCTGTAGCCCAGCCCACGATTTTACGTGAATATAAGTCCATCACACTGGCTAAGTATAGCCAGCCTTCGCCAGTGGCGACATAAGTAATATCTGTTACCCAGACCTTGTTGGGTGCCTCCACTTTAAACTGCTGATTTAGGATATTGTCATGAACAGGCATGTTGTGGTTGGAATTGGTCGTTGCTTTGTATTTTCCAACCGTAATCGACTTAAGACCCATCTCTTTCATAAGGCGACTGACCGTTTTTGAGGAGACAGCACAACCGTCTTCCTCTCGCAGAATCGCAGTAATCACGGGGCTGCCCGGGCGCTTCTTCAAACGGTAAAAGTGATGCCGGATGCGTTTTTTCAGCCACATCCGGTGCTTTTCCCGTTTACTAGGCTTGTGTTTTACCCACTTGTAATAGCCGCTTCTGGATACTTGTAAAACGGAGCACATCTTCTCGACACGGTACTGGAAGCGGTGTTTATAAATAAACGAAAAAATCAGTCCCGGTCTTTCGTGAAGAAGTGCATTGCCTTTTTTAAGATTTCGTTCTCCTCTTGCAGTTCGCGGTTTTGCTGCTCCAACTTTTTTAGTCGTTCGTAATCCACAAAGACTTGTGATTGTTCCGAAGCTGCACTTTTCCCGTACTGTTTGATCCAGCGGCTTAAGGTACTTTTCGGAATCCCAAGTTCCCGGGCAATCTCAATTGGCTTCTTCCCCTCCTTCTCTATATGTTCCACTGTTTTTTTCTTAAACTCACTGTCGTAACTCTCCCGCTGCTGACTCATGGCACACCTCGACCTTTGTTCGTTTGTCTTTATTATAAAGGTCGTTCCTTAAGTTGTGTCCACCGTTTAGTCTACTTCCAGATTAGGCGGGATAGCGAATCTCAGTTCCTTTATTTCGCCGAATCGTTCTTGAAGGAAGGCCATAGCGAATCGGAGTTCCGCTATTTTTTGAATAGGATGCCGGGTCAATATCAAAAAGATCGGAGCACTGCTGGATGCAGTGCTATTTGGCGCTGGCTGGGGGAGGGGCAGGGCTGGAGGGGCTGAATGTTTCGGAGTGTCGGAGTGTCGGAGTGTCGGATTGTCGGATTGTCGGGGTGTCGGAGCGTTCGGAGCTTCGAAGGGGCGAAGTCTGTAAGGGCAGAGAAAATCAGTGCAAGGTTCAAACTTACTATTCCTATAAATAAAATTGGTGAATGGGATAGTTCAAATCTTGAATCTGTTTTATAATGGACAGCATAGATTGGGCAGCATGAGGGGAGAGGTGCTTGGAGGTGCGCACGGTATTTCGGTTTCTGCAGCCTTACCGCCGGTCGATGACGGCGGCGATTATTCTGATGCTCGTCGAACTCGTCGTAGAGCTGTGGCATCCGCTGCTGCTGGCCCGGATGATCGACGAGGGGATCGTGCCGCACGACTTCGGGCAGGTGCTCAAATGGGGCGGGCTGATGATCGGACTTGCCCTGCTCGGCTTCATCAGCGGTATCATCAATACGTTCTATGCGGCCGATGCGAGCCAGGGCTTCGCCCATGATATCCGGCAGGCTATGTTCACCCGCCTGCAGACGGTCTCGTATGCGGCGTTCGGCCGGTTTCCGGCTTCGACGCTCATTACGCGGCTGACGAGCGACGTCACACAGACGCAGCTTGCGGTGTTCCTCGGCCTGCGGGTCTTCCTGCGCTCGCCGCTTGTCATGATCGGCGCGCTGGTTCTGGCCGTGTCGGTGAATGCGAAGCTGGCTCTGCTGCTTCTCGTGGTGACCCCGCTGCTCATCGTCCTGCTCGGGCTTGCGATGAAACGGGGCTTCCTCCTGTTCCGCGCGGTGCAGGAGCGGCTCGACCGCATGAACGGCACGCTGCTCGAGAACTTGAAGGGCATCCGCCTGATCCGCGCGTTCGTGCGGGGCGAGCATGAGAAGGGCCGGTTCGCTGAAGCCAACAGCGACCTGGCCGCGAAGACGACGGCAGCCCCTGCGCCTGTCGGAGACGATGATTCCATGCGTGCTACTGGTCATGAACCTCAGCGTGCTGGTGCTGCTGTGGGTCGGCAGCGCGGAGATCGGACGGGGGACGGTGAACGTCGGGGAGGTCGTTGCCGTCGTGAACTATGCTACCCGCATCACAGGGGCTTTCGGGATCATCTCAATGATGATTACCAGCCTCTCACGCGCCCGCGCGGCCGTCACCCGGATGGAGGAGGTGCTCCGGACGGAGGAGAGGCCGGAAGCCGTCCCAGATAACGGAGCGGACCAAGGCCCAAGGGAAGGACGGGAGCCAGGCTCAGCAGACGCTAGAGAGCCGGTGACCGCCGGCGCCGTCGAATTTGACGGCGTGACGTTCCGCTACCCCGGCACAGCCGCGCCGGTGCTCGAGTCGCTGACATTCCGCGTCGGGGCGGGGCAGCTGGCGGTGATCCTCGGCGCCACGGGCTCGGGCAAAACCTCCCTTCTGCAGCTGGTTCCCCGGCTGTACGAGGCCGAGGGAGGTGCGATCCGCATCGACGGAGAGGATGTTCACCGGTACGATCCGGAGAGCCTCCGCCGGGCCATCGGCTATGTGCCGCAGGAGGCGCTGCTCTTCGGCGGCTCCGTGAGGGAGAACCTCGTCTGGGGCCGGGAGGACGCCTCCCTGGAGGAGATGGAGGAAGCGGCGCGCCGGGCCCAAATCCATCAGACGATCGCAGACATGCCGGAGGGGTATGACACGGTCATCGGGCAGAAGGGCTCCACGCTGTCGGGCGGCCAGAAGCAGCGGCTGTCCATCGCGCGAGCGCTGCTGCGCCGGCCAAAGCTGCTGCTGCTCGACGACTGCACAAGCGCGCTGGATGCGAGGACCGAGGCGCGGCTGCTCTGCGAGCTGCGGGCGATGTCCTGTACCATCCTGCTCGTCACGCAGAAGATCACGGCGGCGCAGCAGGCCGATACGATTCTGCTGCTCGAGGACGGGAAGCTCCTCGCCCAAGGAAGCCACGAGGAGCTCCTGGAGAACTCGGACCTGTACCGGAGCATCGTACAATCCCAAGCCAGAGAGGAGCGGGTGGGCCATGCTTAAGCTGCCTGGCATTCCGGACAAATACGCCGAAGCCCTGGAAGGGCTGCTGGAGGGAAAGGAGGCTCCTGCGGCAGGCAGGGGGAAGCCGAAGCCGAAGATCCGCAACCTGAGGTCCACGCTGCAGCGCATCTGGTCTTACCTGGCGGATGCGAAGGGGATCCTGGTCCTGGTCTGTGTGCTGGTTGTGGTGAGCTCCGTGCTCAGCCTGCTCAGCCCGCTCTGGCTGGGGATGGCGATCGATACCTATCTGGTGCGGCGTGACGGAAGCGGCCTGCTGCTCCTGCTGGGCGGATTGGCCGCCGTGTATCTGGTGCAGACCGCCGCGACGGTTCTGCAGAACTACCTGATGATCGGCACCGCGCAGAAAGCCGTTGCCGCCATGCGGGCGGACGTGTTCGCGCAGCTGCAGCGGCTGCCGATTCCTTACTTCGCGAAGCGGCAGCATGGGGAGCTCATGAGCCGGTTCACGAACGACATCGACAATGTCAGCCAGACGCTGAGCTCCTCTTTTATCCAAATCTGCTCTTCGGTGATCACCTTCACCGGCATGCTGGCGGTGATGCTGTGGCTCAGCCCGCTGCTGACCCTGATTACGATGACGGTAGTGCCGGTCATGTTCCTCGGGATGAAGTGGATCACCCGCCGCACGGGCAGGCTGTTCCGGGCCCAGCAGAAGGACATGGGCGCGTTCAACGGCTTCATCGAAGAGACGCTGTCCGGCCAGCTCATCGTCAAGACCTTCGGCCGCGAGGAGCAGGTGAAGGCGGCGTTCGGGGAACGGAACCGGCGGCTGCAGACTTCCGCTTACTGGGCGCAGACGTATTCCGGCTTCATCTCCAAGCTGATGATCATGCTCAACAACATGAGCTTCGCGGTCATTGCGGCGGCGGGCGGCGTCCTCGCCTACAAGGGACTGGTGACCATCGGGGTCATCATCACATTCACGGAGTACGCAAGGCAGTTCGTCCGGCCGCTGAACGACTTGGCAACCCAGTACAATACGCTGCTGGCGGCGGTGGCCGGTGCGGAGCGCGCCTTCGAGATTCTCGACGAGGAAGAGGAACGGGATGAGCCGGGAGCCGCAGCGGTGACAGAAGTCCAGGGGGAGATCGAGTTCCGGGACGTTACGTTCGGCTATGGGGAAGGCGCACCCGCTTTAGCCGATCTGAGTTTCCAAGTGAAGCCGGGGCAGACGGCGGCGCTGGTGGGGACAACAGGAGCAGGCAAAACGACGGTAGTCCAGCTCCTCACCCGCTTCTACGAGATCGACAGCGGGCAGATTCTGCTCGACGGGCAGGATATCCGTACGCTTCAGCGGAGCAGCCTGAGGCGCATCATGGGCTTCGTCCTGCAGGACTCCGTGCTCTTCGATGCCACGATCCGCGAGAATATCCGGTACGGCCGGCTGGACGCCGCGGATGGGGAGGTCGAGCAGGCGGCGAAGCTGGCCAACGCGCACGGGTTCATCTCGAAGCTGCCGCAGGGCTACGACACGGTGCTGCACCAGGGGGGCGGCGGCATCTCCCACGGCCAGAAGCAGCTGCTGGCGATCGCGAGAGCGATGCTGGCCGACCCGGCGATCCTGATCCTCGACGAAGCCACGAGCAGCATCGATACGGTCACGGAGATGCGCATCCAGGAGGCTTTGTCCCGGCTGATGCAGGGGCGCACGAATCTCGTGATCGCCCACCGGCTGAACACGATCCGGGAGGCGGATCTTATCGTGGTGCTCGAGCGGGGCCGGGCTGCCGAGCAGGGCTCCCACGAGGAGCTGATGGAGCGCAAGGGAGCGTACTGCGCTTTGTATGAAGCCCGGGCACAGGAAGAGGAAGCGGAGCCGGAGGCAGGTTAAGAGAGTGAAGGGTTGATAGGATAAAAGATTCAGGAGGCGAAGGTTACGCCCGGAAAAGCCTGCAGTCATGACCATGGACTGCAGGCTTTTTCCGCATGCGATCAGACGCTGCAGCCCGCCGGATCGCCGAACCTATGACCAATTGCTCCTGTCCAAAGAGCGTTACAGAATAGTTACAAACTATATAATCAGAGCCTAAATTTCCTTTATTTGTGATATGATCAGGAAAATGAATATTCCAGTATTGGAAAATTTGATGACATTCTAGGAGAAGGGGGCTCGTAATATTAAAGCTTGCTACTACCATCTTAAGATGGCTTCATTGCTTTCGGCAGCGGGGCTGACTTCGTGTTCGATGCCTGCCTCGCTGCAGGAGGGGACGGTCTCCGGACAGGCGGGAGTGCCCGAGCGGATTTCCATTGTAATTAACAGTCAGGGGACCCGGTTCCCCCAGGGACTTCATGAGAACAACAACCCGTATCTAAAGTATATTGAGGGGAACACCGGGCTTGATGTGCAGGTGATCCTTCCTCCTCAGGAAGGCTATCAGCATACGGTGGAGGCTATGCTGAACAACGAGCAGGTGCCGGACATGCTGAGTGTGACCTCCGACGTGTGGATCGCGAGGCAGGTACAGCGCGGAGCCCTTCAGCCGCTGGATGAGCTGCTGCAGCAGTACGGGCCGGACCTGCTGCGGCAGATCCCGCAGGAGGCTTGGGACAGGGTAAGGTTTCAGGGGAAAATCTATGGGATTCCCAGTATGAACAGTATTCCAGGGGTGGAACTCATGTATGTCCGCAAGGATTGGCTGAACCGGCTAGGGCTGAAGGCTCCACGCACACTGGAGGAGTACCGGGAAGTGATGCGGGCGTTCACCCAAGAGGATCCGGATGGCAACGGGAAGCATGATACTTACGGGTTGGCAATGACCAACCATTTGTATCGGTCTGCCCCGTTCTTCGGTGCGTTTGGCGTGCAGCTGAACCAATGGACCGAACGCCAGGGGCAACTGGTGTATTCGAATATTCTCCCGGAGACCAAGGAAGCCTTGTTATTCCTGGCTTCACTCTACCGGGAAGGGTGGATTGACCCGGAGTTTCCGCTGATGAACCACAAGAATCTGGAGGAGGGAGTCGAGCAGGGACGAGTCGGGCTCTTCTCGGCGGCATGGCACGATACGCGGGGGATGATTGCGCGAAGCCGGGAGCTGGATCCTAAGGCGGAGTGGATGCCGCTGGAATATCCTACGGGTCCCAAAGGGGATCATGGAGTGTACGCGGCGCCGTCGGTCAAGAGCTATCAGGTTATCCCGGCAAAGAGTGCCGGCGCCGGGGCCGTCGTCCGTTTGTTGAATTTCATCGGAGGGCCCGGTTACGAGACGTTGTCCCTCGGGTTTCCGAATGAGGTCTGGGTACGAAAGGAAGGGCGGATCGTAAGTAACTTCGCCGAGCACGACAAACATCAGTACCGGGGGATCTATGGAAGCCTGGCCGAAGTGGCTGACCCGGAACTGCTGAGAGATCGTCTTGACTCTTATGGTGAAGAGTTCCGGCTGTACGATAATCTTCAGCGGATTGAGCGGAATCTCATCCGGGATGCGTATACAGGGGCTCCTACGGAATCCATGGAACTGTATTCGGAGTCTCTCCTGGCACTTCAAAGGGTTTTCATTCAAATCATCATGGGAACGGTCCCGCCGGAGGCGTTCGACGCCTATGTACGGGAGTGGAAACAGGGTGGGGGAGACGCGATCACCGAGGAAGTGAACCGGCAGCTGCTGTCCTCCCGGAAGTAGAGGGCCGTGCCATGAGAATGCTGTATTGGATTCGCAGCCGATATAACGGAAGTACGCAGCTTAGGCTCACGATTTATTTTCTTCTGGTGCTGCTCCCGCTCGTTCTGGTCAGTCTCCATGCCATTTCCCGTTCGGAGGAGATTGTGCTTCAGCAGAGCATCCGCCGCACCGAGGGCAGCCTGCGGGCAGTGACGAATTCCATCGATACCGTACTGCAGAACGTGGAGGAGCTTTCGAGGCTTGTAGCGACGGATAAAAATCTGGTCCCGATCCTGAGTGAGGCAGGGACTGTGCTGTCACCGCAGGCAATCTACCGGTTCTCGGAGTTGATCGGCAAGCTGTGGAACGTGACGGCCATCTCTCGTACAGTATCGGAAGTCTCGGTATATCATGCAGATTCGGGGACCCTTGTATCTACCAAATCCGGCGCGAAGAAGGTGGAAGATGACTCGCAGCGCGCTTGGCTTCTGGAGCTTGCGGCTGATATAGGGTCAGGCACAAAATACCTGCTGCCGGATGACGGCATCCGCGGAGAGCGTTCTTTTGGCGATCTGACCGGTACCGACAGTGTATCCCTCGTGCGGGTGATGGATTCCTACAACGCCTATCGGCAGCCCAATCTGCTCATCATTACGCTCAACAGAAGCCGCCTCTATTCCATCATGGAATCGGTTCTTCCGTCGAAGGACTCCCGAATCTTCCTCTATACGAAGAATGGGAGATTGGTGGCGGGGACAGGGACCGGGCAGGACGGTGTGAACACGGCGGACATGAATGCTGAACCTGCTCTGATTGAGGCCGGAGCGATATCGCCGAACTTCGGCTGGACACTTCGGATTCTGCAGCCGGAGGCGGAGATTTATCGGGAAACTAGGCAGATCCGCCATTTTACGAACCTGATCATTGCAGTAAGCATCCTGCTCTCGATACTGATCTCCTGGGGGGTCTACAGCCGGATTGCCTGGCCGCTGAAGCGGCTCTCTCACGGGATGAGGGAGCTCAGCGGGGGGAATTATGACCTGCGGCTGCACCACAGCCGCAGCGACGAGTTCGGGTTCGTAATGAACCTGTACAACCAGATGGCCCGCGATCAGAAACATCTGATCGAGGACTATTACGAGCAGCAGCTGAGGCTCAGCCATACGGAGCTAAAGTTTCTCCAATCGCAGATCAACCCGCATTTTCTGTACAATACCCTCGACTCGATCTACTGGTCCGCCAAAAACTACGAAGCGGAGGAGATCGGCGAGATGGTGCTCAACCTCTCCCGCTTTTTCCGGCTAAGCCTGAACAAGGGCAGGGAGGCCTTCACGCTGAAAGAGACGGTCGAGCATCTGCATTACTATGTCCGCGTACAGCAGCTGCGGTATCTCGACAGCTTCACGGTCAACTACCGGATCGGTCCGGGGACGGAGGGGCTGACGGTCCTAAAGCTGCTGCTGCAGCCGCTGGTCGAGAATGCGCTGCAGCATGGGCTTAAAGGAAGGGAGGAAGGCGGCGAACTGACCTTGCGCAGTGTGCTGGAGGGAGATCGGCTGGTGCTCACGGTCACGGACAACGGGCTCGGCATCGCGGAGGAGCGCCTTCACCGGATACAAGAGGAGCTGGCCTCGATCATGGCCGAGCCGTCACGTCCAGTATCCCACGGGGAGGGGCGGGACGAGGAATTTTTTGGGCTCCGCAACGTCTGCTCCCGGGTCCGCATGTTCTATGGGTCGGAGTCCGGGATGCAGGTGGACAGTACGGCAGGGGAGGGAACGACCGTTAGGATCTCACTGCCCGTCGACAAGTGCGGAAGGGAAGCGTTGGGGCTATGCGCTCACGAGTGTGCGGCGGTGTAAAGGATAGTCAAGGAGGAGAGAGACTTGAAGCTGTTGATTGTCGAAGATGAACCGCGCCTTCGGATGAGTCTGGTTTATCATATCCCATGGGAAGAGCGGGGGATCGAGGTGATTGCTTCGGCTTCCGGCGGAGAAGAGGCGCTCTCGCTGATCGTAAGAAGACGTCCGGATCTCATGCTGCTCGATATCCAGATGCCGGATATGGACGGCCTGACATTAGCCCGGCTCGTGAGGGAAAAGGAACCCGGCATGGCCATGGTCATCCTGAGCGGGCATGACAATTTTCACTTCGCCCAAATGGCGCTGGAGCTTGGTGTGTTCAAGTACCTGCTGAAGCCGGCAGGCGATACGGAGATTCTGGAAGCTGTGACGGAAGCCGCCAGCCACCTCCGCCGGCAGAGGGAGGAGAGCCATGAACAGGCGCTGGTGGAATACAAGTGGCATCAGCACCTTCCCTATCTGCAGAACCTCTTCCTACTGAATTGGCTCAAGGGCCGATACCGGGCCGAGGAGATCGGTCGGCATGCCTCCGAACTGCAGCTGAACCTGCCGCCGGAGGGAAGATTTGCAGTGGCCGTGTTTAACCCGGATGAGCGGACCGAATCGGGTGAAGCGCTTCGCGCACGCGATGCGTCAGTGCTTGAATACACTTTGGGACGCATTGCCAAGGAACATCTGCAGGAGGGGAAGTATTGGATTTGCTCCGATACGCCGGGCTCGGCTGTAATCTTGTTTGCTCTTCCGGAAGGAGTCGAGGGACAGGAGGGACTGCTGCGCATTTATACGGATGTCGAGAGAATCCTGACTCTGCTGGGAAGCTTTCTCTCCGTATCGTCCAGCGCGGGCATCAGCGGAACAACGGGGAAAGCCGATGGGGTCTACGAACTGTATCAGCAGGCCTGCATTGCACTGCTCCAGCGCAAAATCTACGGAGGGGGCCTGGCGATCCCGTACCGGGAAGCCGTACAGCCGCAGACGGCGGTGCCCGTTCCCGAACCGGCTTGCGAGAAGGCGCTGGAAGTGGCGCTGCAGACGGGAGACCGGATCAAGGCCAGGGAAGCGCTGGAAGCACTGTGGAATGCCGCGATGGGACAAGGAACAGCCGACCCCGAACAGGTTCATGAACAGGTGCTCTACTTCAGCTCGCTGCTTGTCCGGACCGTACGCAGACAAGGCTGGCTGTTGAAGGATGCGGCCGGCAGCCATTACCCTTACTTCCAAAACATTCATCTGCTTACGACCGCCAAGCAAATTCATAACTGGCTGTGCGGTACCGTAGAACGGATTCTCGATTATGCAGAGGAGCAGGGAAGCCAGGTGAACCATCGGACGGTCAAGTTGATCCTGGAGCTCGTGGAGAAGGAACTGGACCAGGATCTTACGCTGCATGCGCTTGCCGATCGCCTGTATGTGAATGCATCCTATCTGAGCCGTCTCTTCAAACAGGAGATTGGCAAGCCGTTCTCGGTCTATGTGCTGGAGCGAAAAATGGAACGCGCGAAGGCTGCCCTTACCGAAGGGGCGAAGGTGTATGATGCGGCGCTCTTGGCGGGATACCGAGATGTCAGTTATTTCACCAAGGTTTTCCGGCGCTACTGGGGGACTACTCCAGGAACGATGAAGACTTGCTGATAGAAGGAGTCACAGGTGCTGCGTCCTCAAGCCGGGAATATCGTCAGGTAAAGCCAAGGTGCGTCACGAAAAGACAACACACGTCATCAAACTACCAAAAAAGGCAATGGCTGTCCTCTAATCGTGTTTGGTGCGCTCCGGTATACTTGGTTTCAGATCAACCCGATCAAACCAATCTCAGAGGAGCGTGTTATTAATGAAAAAGAGTCTTGCAGTACTTACCGTGGCAGCCGCAGTTTTGGCTTCCGTACCTACCTCCCTGAACGTAAGCGCAGCGGCCCCGACAGGCCTGGAAGGCGTCCAGATCCTGCCATCCACAACGGACCACAGCACTGAGAAGGTGAAGGAGCTTGTCCAGAAAGGGCGGCAGGTCAGCGCGGATAACGCCTTGAAGCGTGCAGCGAAGCTGGGCGTGTCCGCTCAAGCTGACGCTGCAGAGAAGGATGCCGTGAACTACCTCCTTATTGAAGGCGGCACGCATTACTTGTACGAGAAGAATGGTCTGGATGGCGCTGAGAAAGTATACGTCTATGAGCAGGCGCCTGAAGCCCAGGCAGCAGCTGTCAAAGCAAAGGGGCGGGTAACCGCGGCCGCCGTTAATCTGCCGGATGGCATCGGAGGCAAGGCGATTGTCGCGAAGAACGGTTCGTATATGAATGCGACGGTACGCACGGCAACTGCTGCGCAGTTGACCGGTGCGCCGTCTGGGGCGACTTACATCTACGGCGGCTTCAGCGGGGTGGGAAAAGGTTCCAACGGCTCGACCAGCTATCCCGTAGAGGCCGACATGGGGCTGCAGTACAGCAACGCTTACGGGTACGTGAAGTGGACACCGATTCTCAGCTACTATAATGGAGTTAAATCGAATGGTTCTTTCCTATCTTCCTATAACCAAGTACAGTACAAGAACGGCTTCAAGGGCGGCGTCGACCTGAATCTGACGACTTACCGGAACTACAACGGCAACACACGCCTGTCCATCAGCGGCACGGCGGAGTGTCCTGATATGGCCTGCACGTCCCAAACGGATACTTACCTGACCTCGGTCATGGAAGTGGCAGGAACGAACGTCTCGAGCGTCACCAAGTGGAAAATGCTTGCTACCATTGCAGGCTCCGAAACGGTAACCGGCAAGAACTACGCCCAGTTCAAGAACGTGAATGTCGACGGTGTAAGCCAAACGCCAACCATTGAAGCGCAGGACTACGCAACGGTAACCGTCAGCGGCAGTACGGTAACGATCAACGTTTCGCGTTAAGCTTCAGAACCTACACTCCTTCCCGCCAATCGGGGAAGGAGTTTTTTTATGGACATGGGACTGGGTGGAGGTCCGTTAGTACAAACCGTTCCGGACAGGCTGCCGCCATCGGGGCTTTTTGACAGGCGTGGGGGATTTTATCGAAATTTGAGATTGCACTTTCCGCCCAATGGTTTATATTTACAATATAATGCGGGGACGGGGAAAGCCCTCTCACGGTCATTCGCTCACTTTCTATTCAAGAGGCACTCATGTCCGATCCGACCATCATCCGCTTTGACCGGGTCACCCAGCGCTACGACGACCAGACCACTGTGCTGGACAACGTAAGCTTTGAGATCCGGCGCGGCAAATTCTATACGCTGCTGGGCCCTTCCGGCTGCGGCAAGACGACCATTCTCCGCCTGATCGCCGGGTTCCTCCAGCCGACCGAGGGGAGCATCTCCTTCAACGGGAAGCTCATCAACCAGGTGCCGGCGAACAAGCGTCAAGTGAATACGGTATTCCAGGATTATGCGCTGTTCCCGCATCTCAATGTGTTCGAGAACGTGGCCTTCGGCCTGCGCGTGAAAAAAATGAAGAACGAGGACATTACCCGCAATGTCAAGGAAGCGCTGCGGTTCGTGAACCTCGACGGCTATGAGAGCCGCGAGATTACGGAGATGTCCGGCGGCCAGCGCCAGCGGGTGGCGATCGCCCGGGCCATCGTCAACGAGCCGGAGATCCTCCTGCTCGACGAACCGCTGTCGGCGCTCGATCTCAAGCTCCGTACGGAGATGCAGTATGAACTGCGGGAGCTGCAGCGCCGCCTCGGCATCACGTTCATCTTCGTCACGCATGACCAGGAGGAGGCACTGGCGATGTCCGACGAGATCTTCGTGCTCGACAAAGGCCGGATCCAGCAGAGCGGCACGCCGACGGATATCTACGACGAGCCGATCAACCGGTTCGTGGCCGACTTCATCGGCGAGTCGAACATTGTGGGGGGCCGGATGATCCGGGATTACCTTGTCGAGTTCAACGGACGGCGCTTCGAATGTGTGGACGGGGGCTTCCGCCCGAACGAGGAGGTTGAGATCGTCATCCGCCCGGAGGACCTGGAGATTACCGCCGCCGATCAGGGCAAGGTGAAGGTGCGTGTGGATTCCCAGCTGTTCCGGGGCGTCCACTACGAGATCTCGTGCTACGACGATGGGGGCAGCGAATGGCTCGTGCACTCCACGAAGAAGGCTGCGGTGGGCGGCGAGATCGGGCTGCAGTTTGACCCGGGAGCCATTCATGTCATGCGGTTCGGCGAAACCGAAGAGGAGTACGATAAGCGGCTTGCTGCTTATCAGGCGGACCGCGATGGGGACTAATGCGGCGACGCGAAGCGCGTACCTGATCCCTTATCTGTTGTGGATGGTGCTGTTCGTGGCGGCACCGATCGTGCTGATTGCGTACTATTCGTTTTTTGATGTGGATGGAAACTTTACTCTGGGCAACTATGCCAAGTTCTTTACGCCGGTGTATTGGCGGATGGCATTGAGCTCGTTCTGGTATGCGCTGCTGATCACGCTGTTCTCGCTGCTGGTCGCTTACCCGGCCGCTTATCTGCTCACGAAGACCAGGCATAAGCAGCTGTGGCTGCTGCTCATCATTCTGCCCACGTGGATCAATCTGCTGCTGAAGGTGTATGCCTTCCTCGGCATCTTCGGCACGTACGGCACCGTTAACAAGCTGCTGGAGCTGCTCGGGATCGGCACGCAGCAGATTCTGTTTACGGACTTCAGCTTCGTTTTTGTATCGGTATATATTTTCATCCCGTTCATGATTCTGCCGATCTTCAATGCCCTCGAGGAGCTGAATCCGTCGCTGGTCGACGCCTCCCGTGACCTGGGGGCCTCGGCGTGGACGACGTTCTCGCGGGTGATCTTCCCGCTGACGCTCGGCGGGGTCAAAGCAGGCTGCCAAGCCGTGTTCATTCCGGCTCTGTCGCTCTTCATGATTACGCGGCTCGTGGCCGGCAACCGGGTCATCACGCTCGGCACGGCGATCGAGCAGCACTTCCTGGTCACGCAGGACTGGGGCATCGGCGCGACGATTGCCGTCTTCCTCATCCTGGCGATGGCGGTTATCATGCGTCTGACGGGCCTCCGGAAGCGGGGTGGAATCGTATGAAGACACGCTGGAAGGTATCGAATCTGTATCTGATCGCCGTCTTTGTCATCCTGTATGCGCCGATTCTCTATCTCGCGTACTACTCGTTCAACAGCGGGGGCAGCATGCATGAGTTCGAGGGCTTCACGCTCGAGCATTATGCCGAGGTGTTCCAGGACACCCGCCTGCTGATCATCGTCCTGAATACGCTCGTCATTGCGCTGCTGTCTTCGGCGCTGGCGACGATCATCGGGGTAGCCGGGGCGCTGTTCATCCACCGGGTCCGCCGGCACACCACGAAGCAGACGCTGCTCACGCTGAACAACGTGCTGATCGTCTCGCCGGATGTGGTCATCGGGGCCTCTTTTCTCATCCTGTTCACCATCGCGGGCATTAAGCTCGGCTTCACTTCGGTGCTTCTCTCGCACATTGCCTTCAGCGTGCCGATTGTGGTGCTGATGGTGCTGCCGAAGCTGCAGGAGATGAGCCCGACACTGGTGGATGCGGCCGAGGATCTGGGGGCGACGCGGTGGGATGTGCTCACGAAAGTCGTGCTGCCGTTCATCCGGCCGGGGATCTTCGCCGGGTTCTTCATGGCGCTGACGTACTCGCTCGACGACTTCGCGGTGACGTTCTTCGTCACCGGGAACGGCTACGCGACGCTGGCGGTCGAGATCTATTCGCGGGCGCGCCAAGGGGTCTCGCTGTCCATTAATGCGCTGTCGACGCTGATCTTCCTGTTCACGCTGCTGCTCGTGCTCGGTTATTATGCGGTGAACCGGCGAGGGGCCGCCAAGGCGAAGACGCTCGCAGAGGGGGTGAGGCCATGAAACCGCTCTTCCGGCTGTTCGCCGCCGTGTTTGCTGCGGCTTTTGCCCTGATGTATCTCGCCTCGTACCTCAATACCTCCGAAGGGTACACCGGCGAGAACACGCTGACCGTCTACAACTGGGGCGATTATATCGACCCCGAGCTGCTCACGAAGTTCGAGGAGGAGACGGGGATCAAGGTCATCTACCAGACGTTCGATTCGAACGAAGCGATGATGACGAAGATTTCGCAGGGGGGCACCACGTTCGATGTGGCAGTTCCGTCCGAGTACGCGCTGAGCAAAATGAAGGACGAAGGCCTGCTGCTGCCGATCGACCCGGTCCGCCTGCCGAACCTGAAACATATCAATCCCCGCTTCCTGGATCTGTCCTTCGACCCGGGCAACAAGTACTCGGTGCCGTACTTCTGGGGTACGGTCGGCATTATCTTCAACCCGGATCTTCTCGAAGAGGGGAAGACGTTCACGAGCTGGAACGACCTCTGGGACGAGAAGCTGGAGAATCAGATTCTGCTCGTCGACGGAGCGCGGGAAGTGATGGGCATGGGCCTGAACTCGCTCGGCTACTCCCTCAATGACCGTGATGAGGCTCACCTGCAGGAGGCCAAAGCCAAGCTGGATACGCTGACCCCGAACGTCAAGGCGATCGTCGGCGACGAGATCAAGATGCTGCTGGCGAATGAGGAGGCGGCCGTCGGTGTCGTCTGGTCGGGCGATGCGTCGGAGATCATGGACGAGAACGACAAGCTCGACTATGTCGTACCGGAGGAAGGGTCGAACCTGTGGTTCGATAACATGGTCATCCCGAAGACCGCCCATAACATCGAAGGCGCCCATGCGTTCATCAACTTCATGCTGGATCCGGAAGTGGCGGCGCAGAACGCCGAATATGTAGGCTACTCCACGCCGAACGAGAGTGCAATGGAGTTCCTGCCGGAGGAGATCTCAGGCGACAAGCGCTTCTACCCGGATCCCGAGCTGACCGAGAAGCTGGAGGTTTACGAGAACCTCGGCAAGCGCATGCTCTCGCATTACAACGAGCTGTTCCTTGAGTTCAAGATGCACCGGAAATAGAAGAGGCCTGCCCATAGCGTAAGCTGGGGCGGGCTTTTTGAATTGCAAGGGGATGTGAGATCGATGGGAGTCCAGGGCGGTTCGGGGGCAAAAGATCAGGCGGGCGGCGAACGTGCGGGACTGGATGGACGAGTCGGAGACGGGCGAATGTGCAGGTAAGTTCCAGGGCCGGCTTGACCTGCACGGTAAGTATGGAGGATTAGCCTAGGACCGCAGCGGCTTGGCGGCAAAATCGAAAGCCAGGCCCGCGGGGTGCGGTGCCTGGCTTCCTGGGGTTAACCGGCGGAGAGAGAAGCGGGGGAGAGGGGGTAGGCGGTCAAGTCGGAAAGGGGGACACAGCTGCAGGTAGCGGCGGCTGTATTGAACCTGCCGGATGAACTACAGTGGACAATCCTGCCTCCTGCGAGCCCCATATCCCTAAGCTTAGGGTAATCCGGGTGACGGCGGCGGCGGATTAACAAGTCAAGCATAGGAAGGCTTCTTCATCTCCTTGTTAGATTATATAACATAAAACCGAACTTTCTGTCTTGATTTTACTCCAAAAGGACCTCTTCGTCAACAAAATGTTATGTTTATTAACATAAAATAATGAAAACATTCACCTTTTGCCGGAGTCAGATCTGCCGGCCGCCCAACCCGAGGACGAATCGGCATCATAGGCGGAAGCAAGGCCCGACAGACCGGCATCTGCAGATTCTGAACAGACACCGCTGCACAGGACCGCGACCCGGGCAGCAAAAGCAGCAAAGAGTCCGGCACGAAAGCCATCCTTTTACGAGACCGAAGAAAAGGTGTCCCGCCGCTGAAGAAGTATGGCTCACAAGGCTAATGCGGAGATGGTTGCTCCAGAAAAAAAACGGAGTACTGAGACGGACCTAGTTGGACGCCGTTGTGTCCTCTCGCAGCAAGATGCGCTGCACCCGCAGATCCCTGCCATACTCGGCTTCGGCTATCAGCGCGAATTCGGCGGGAGACACCTGCCCGGGAAGCAGGGCGGTAATCCGGTTCTCATCAACCCGGTACTTTACGATGGAGCCGAAGTGAACCTCTCCGAGCCATGAGCCCGCGTCTCCTGCGCTGTACGTACGTCGAACCAGACTGCCGTCGGTCCGGGCCGAGACATGAACCGTTCCGTCCTGCCGGGGCGTCACTTCCGATTCCACTCTGGAGGCGGCGGCATCGACGGGATGTTCCACCGCGAGCTCCGTCAAATCCTCCTCGTTCACGACATGAAGCTCCTGCACACTCACGCCGCTGCCGTATCCTTGGGTCAGGACGACGGCAATCTCGGGAAGCTCGTCTCCATCATAATTCCCGCGGTAGAGAGTCGGCCGGTAGGCAGGGTGATCCGCCGTGCTCCACTCGAAGGCCCGGCTGATACCGCCCGCGTGAAGCTCAAGCCGCGGATACATGCCGCTGCGGCTGGGTTCGACGGCCAGCAGCCGAAGCCCGCCCGGACCCTCGGCGAGCAGCGGAAGGGCTTGCAATTCGGCCGCTGAAGGGAGTCCGTCTGCAAGCACGGCCTCGCCTGCCGGTTCTGCAGCGGGCACACCGCTCCCGGCAGCGGCCCCCGCCCCGGCCAGAGTAAGGTACAACCACAGCACTATCGTCATGAACCTGTCTCCTGTCTGTCGTGGGAATGAATAGCATGTTACCGAAACAGACGACGGGGATCGAGGCCGGGTTGCAAGCCCAAGAAAAAACGAAAAAGGATGAGAAATTCCCCCGAAATCCGGTTCTTTAGCGGACTTTTTTTGGTAAATTGCCTGCAATCCGTTATTTTCGGCTGTTGAGACTCCCCGGAAAATCCGTATATTAATAACTGTGATTAGCACTCTACCCTAGGGAGTGCCAGACCAATTCCGTAATGGGAGGATGAATTCCGATGTTGAAACCTTTGGGTGACCGTGTTGTCATCGAACCTCTGAAGCAGGAGGAAGTGACGGCCAGCGGCATCGTGCTTCCCGAGAAGGCGAAGGAAAAACCGATGCAGGGCACCGTGGTGGCGGTGGGCCGGGGACGCATGGAGAACGGCAAAGTGATCCCGCTCGATGTGCGTGAGGGCGACATCGTTCTGTACAGCAAGTACGGGGGGACCGAGATCAAGGCCGAAGGCAAGGAGCTTTTGATCATGAGAGAATCGGATATTCTGGCGGTTCTGCAGCCTGCCGGTGAAAAGGAGCTGGTAACGAATGGCTAAGCACATCCTGTTCAGTGAAGAATCCCGCCGGGCGATGCTCCGCGGTGTAGATACATTGGCCAATGCCGTGAAGGTCACGCTGGGGCCGAAGGGCCGCAATGTCGTATTGGAGAAAAAATTCGGCTCGCCGCTCATCACCAATGACGGCGTGACGATCGCCAAGGAGATCGAGCTCGAAGATCCTTTCGAGAACATGGGCGCCAAGCTCGTCAAGGAAGTCGCCACGAAGACGAACGATGTGGCCGGTGACGGCACGACGACAGCGACGGTGCTAGCCCAGGCCATGATCCGCGAAGGGCTCAAGAATGTCACTTCCGGAGCCAACCCGATGGTGGTCCGCAAGGGGATCGACAAGGCGGTCCGCGTGGCGGTCGACCAGATTCTGAGCACGGCCAAGACCGTCGAGCAGAAGCATGAAATCGCCCAGGTTGCGGCGATCTCGGCGGCGGATGACACGGTCGGCGAACTCATCGCCGAAGCGATGGAGAAGGTCGGCAAGGACGGCGTCATTACGGTTGAGGAGTCCAAGGGCTTCCAGACGGAGCTCGAAACCGTGGACGGCATGCAGTTCGACCGCGGGTACATCTCGCCGTATATGATCACCGACTCCGACAAGATGGAAGCCGTACTGGACGAGCCTTACGTGCTCATTACGGACAAGAAAATCTCGTCCCTGCAGGACCTGCTGCCGGTGCTCGAGCAGGTGATCAAGCAGGGCAAGCCGCTGCTGATCGTCGCCGAGGATGTCGAAGGGGAAGCGCTGGCGACCCTTGTGGTCAACAAGCTGCGCGGCGCCTTCACCTGCGTGGCGGTCAAGGCGCCGGGCTTCGGCGACCGCCGCAAGGCGATGCTGCAGGATCTCGCAGTCCTGACCGGCGGCCAGGTGATCACGGACGAGCTGGGGCTCGACCTGAAGGGCGCCTCGCTTGACCAGCTGGGCCGCGCCCGCCAGATCCACGTCACGAAGGAGAACACGACCGTCGTCGATGGCTACGGCAGCCGTCCGGAGATTGAGGCACGCGTGCAGCAGATCCGCAATCTCATCGAGGAGACGACGTCGGACTTCGACCGCGAGAAGCTGCAGGAGCGTCTGGCGAAGCTGGCCGGCGGCGTGGCGGTCATCAAGGTCGGGGCGGCGACGGAGACCGAGCTCAAGGAGAAAAAGCTGCGGATCGAAGACGCGCTGAACGCTACGCGGGCGGCCGTGCAGGAAGGCATCGTTGCCGGCGGCGGCGTAGCCTTGATCCATGCGATCCAGGCGGTCGAAGCGCTGACCTCCGAGGACAGCGACGAAGCGACCGGGATCCGCATCGTCCGCCATGCGCTGGAAGCGCCGCTGCGCACGATCGCCGCGAATGCGGGCATCGACGGCTCCGTCGTCATCGAGCGGATCAAGCGTGAGCCTGCCGGCGTGGGCTTCAACGCCGCGACCGGCGAGTGGGTGAACATGATCGAATCGGGCATCGTCGATCCGGCGAAGGTCACCCGTTCGGCGCTGCAGCATGCCGCATCCGTGGCGTCCCTGTTCCTGACGACCGAGTGCGTCGTCAGTGACAAGCCGGAGCCGAAGAAGCTCGGCAGCGGAGCCGGAGCAGATATGGATATGTAAGCGAAGCGACCCGTCCGGTATGGACGGGTTTCTTCTATCCATCCATCCTCGGGGAAGGAGGGGGCAGCTTGCGGGACTATTTGCTGTACTGCAGCGCCTGCCACGAATATACGGCACTTGGCAAGTATATCGAGAAGGAAGGACACTTTCAGGGGGAATACTCACTGCTGCACAACAGCCATACGGACAGCGACGAGCTCCTGTGCCGCTTCATGATCCGGCATACGGGCCATGAGCTCCGGCTGCATACGAACCGTACGGAGCACTTCTCCCGCATCCTAAGGACGGCGTCCCGCTTCATGGAGATGGATATCGACGCTTTCCTGGAGCGGGAGCTGGACCGGAAGGAGCGGATGCGCAGCGAGACCGAGATGGAACGCGGCCTCGGTCAGCTGCAGCTCAACGTGCTGCGGCAGCAGCTCGAAGAGGAAGCGGAACGGATCGCAGGGCTGCCGACGAGTGAGGCGGCCGAGTCCCAGTTCCTGCTCGGCAAGGAGGAGGGCGTCAAGCGGGCGCTGGCGATGCTCGAGGAGCTCATGGAGCGGACGCGGATGATGTACCGGTGAAGCCGGGGGACGGGTGCAGCTGGAGGGGGATAGAGGCACAGCAAGGATGAATCCGAGAGGGGAGAGGTGTAGGGTAGAAGACGGAAGCGACCGAAGCGACCGAAGCGACCGATCGATAGGGGCAATTGGCAGACTGAGGTGACAGGGGCGACTGAGTGACGGAGGCGACCGAGATGAAGGAAGCGACCGAAGCGACGGAAGAGGCCGAAGCGACCCGGGCGTCTGAGGTGGCGGAAGTGACTGGGCGACTGGGGTGACCGAGGCGGCTGATCCGACCGAGCGACCGAGGCGACCGAAGCGACCGAAGCGACCGAGGCGGCCAAAACAACCGAAGCAACCGAAGCAACCGAAGCAACCGAAGCAACCGAAGCGACCTGAGGCAATCAATGGGCCGAAACGATTAAACGTAGGTGGCCGAACATCGCTCCCCCGACGATTACCCGGCAGCTCAAATAAAGGAACCAGGATGCCTTATTGGGATATTTCCCGTCATTTCCCAGCCAATAGCGGAACTCAGATGCGCTATGGGTGCCGATTTCATCCAACTGACCGCTCATTCATGGAAATAGCGAATCTCAGTTCCGCTATGTTCAAAATTATCTCTGCAATGAAAAGCATAACGCATCTGAGTTCCGTAATTTCGGTTTTTACCCAGAGTCCCCCATCCAACACTGCGCATGTGAAAGAACCGTCCGGGCCATCCGGACGGTTCTTCGCGTAAGCGGTTGTAGTCAGTCGTAAGCGGCGCTGCAGCCGAAAGTGGCGTATTTGAAACAGGCGGTGCTGTAGGTGTAAGCGGCGATATAGTCGTAAGCGGCGCTGCAGCCGAAAGCGATGTTCTTGAGGTAAGCGGTGCTGTTGCCGTACGTAGGCAGGCTGGCCAATGGCAGCCCCTTACCCCTGCCCATACCGCCCCAGGGCCAGGCGGGCGGATTCCAGCATCCGCTGCTGCAGCCGGGGGCCTTCCACGACCCGGACCCGCTTGCCGAGAAAGCGCAGCTTCGAGAGCACATACTCCGCCTCGTCGCTGAGGTAGGTCAGCCGGATCCGGTAAACCTCCTGCGCCTCCTCGTAGATGACCTCCTTGTCAAAGCAGGAGAAGGCATACAGGATCCGCGACAGCTCCCTGCGGTAAGCGGGGAGGACCTCGATCAGCGCCTGCTCCCGGCGGGCATCCAGGATGTCCTTGATCCGGCCCAGCGCGGCCGCGGTTTCCGTCTCGCTGACGGGCTCGGCATATACACCGAGCACGGTGTCCAGCTTGGTCGTCAGCAGGGTCTGCTCGTCGCGATGGTACCAGAGCAGGTACCATTCCCTGCGGGCCATCGAATACTCCAGCTTGTACGGGAAGCCGGGCTGCCGGGTGAACTCCAGCCCGCTCCGCGTCCGGATCGTCAGGCGCATGCCGGAGCCTGCCAGGATCATCCGGCGCAGCGGGCGGAGCAGGGGATGGTACAGCGGCCGCCCGGCGGCCCCGGCCTTCTCCACGAAGCCGCCGGAGAAGCTCAGGTCGTCTTCGGCCGTGAGCAGGCCCCGCAGCTTGCCCAGCGTCTCAGCGGTGAAGGCCCCGGAGGCGGCCGGGTGCTCCAGCATGCGTTTCAGCCAGGCCCGTTCATGGGAGGTCGACGTGAAAGAAGCCGATTCGTCCAGCCGGCTCATGATGCTGTAGCTGAATATTTTTTCAAAGGGATTCGGAATCCTGCGCTTCATAATAGCCTTCGATCTCCTTCCATTCGTCGATCAACTCCTGGCGCAGGCGCCGGGGCTCCAGCACCTCACAGCTGGAACCGAAGCTGCGCAGCCACGGCTTGATCTCGGTGGTGCCGCTGACCTCGATCTCGTAGACGAAGGAGGTCTCATCCTCCTCGGTAATGCACCCCCACTGTCCCTGGAGCTCCACGCGTTCCCGGATCCAATCGGGCTGCCCGCCGGCCGGGCGGTAGAACCGGGCCCGGACCTTGACGGGACGTGAAGTGTCGAGCAGCCAGCTGCGTCCGAGCTTCATCTGCAGCGCCTGCTGACGCTCCAGATGAACGTCCTCGGAGACTTCCTCGCCCTCCACGATCTGGGTCATCCCTTCGACCCGGTAGGTGCGGATGCCCATCTTCGGATGCGCCGCAAGCAGGTACCAGCGCCCGTACTGGTGATCGTAGACCACCCTGAGCGGCTGTGCGCTCTCCAGGGTGCCGCTTGTCTCCCGTTCGAAGAGCGGGTTGGTGTTGCGCGAGCCGTAGTGGGCTCCGGACTTCGGTGAGAAGTATAGGAACTGGATCCTGCGCCGGTGCTCGATCGCATGCAGCAGGGTGTGCAGATGGGCCTCGTCCAGGATGCGGGAAGGATAATGGTACTTGTAGCAAAAAGGCTCGGTCAGCAGGCTGTCCCGGTCCTGAAGCGGCCTACGGTCCGCCGTTTCCATGCCGTCGGCTTTGATCCGCAGAGCCCGCTTGAGGCTGTCGCGCAGCAGGTAACCCTGCACGGAAGGAACCTGCGTGTTCGCCATGATATCCACATAGTCGTACAGATCACACAGCTCATCGAAGGAGAGGTCCGTCAGCAGGCCGTCCTGCAGCCGGTAGCGGTAAGGCCGCGGGCCGGGCTCCCGGCGGATGACCCCCACCTCCTCGAGGTATTTGAGGTCGGAACGGATCGTTTTCTCATCGGGCAGGGGAGTGTCATCCGGCAGCTCCGAGCAGCACGTGTCGAGCAGTTCAAGTGCCGTCTGCGGCGTCTCCTGGAGAGAAGAGAGCAGCAGGGCGAGCCGGCGGCTCTCCGATTCCTTGAGGGACTTCGCCCGGTACAGGAACAGGAGCAGCGGATCGGCCGATTCATAGTAGCGGTAGCGCAGCATATCCGCGAACTCCCGGCTCTCTTCCCCGGGAAGCTGGCGGTACACCGTACCGAGCACCTCCTTCAGGCGCCGGATCGTCTTGTCGAAGGTGTGGACGGAGATGCCGAGCCGCCGGGCATACTGCTGCCGGTCATAGGCGCCGCTGGTCAGCACCAGCATGCGGAGGAATTGGATTTCTTTATCAAAGCTTTCCCGGGCCATCGGGGTCATGCCTCCGTTCGGTTCATTCTCGTTCACCTATTGTAGCAGGAGGGGGAGAGGGGGGCTACCGCAAAATGTTTGGCACCGGCGCCTCGTCGTAATACTTGCGCCATGTTCACGGGAGTCAAAATCAGCGATGATAAGGGGGTGAGACGGACGGCATGCCGCTTCGGCTCACGACGATCTCCGAGGCGCAGAAGGGGTCCTTCGTGCCGCCGGTTCGAGTCCGGCTCCCGCACCAGGCATCAGGCGGGATAGCTCAGCGGGTAGAGCAGTCTTTCCTTTCCGCTCCCTCCCTCGAAGATCCGACTACATAGGCAGAGGCCATGCGGATCATGGCAAGAAGCGAGGCGCCTGAAAGGGTTCCTTCGACTTCCAAATTGAAAATGAAAGGCGCGCCGGGCTCGCACATCGGTTAGGAGCGCGCCGAAACCTTTTCACCATGTTCCTCGCTTCTTCATTCCTGATCCTCATGGATGCCGATGCCGCACTGCCCGTATCCCAACAAATCCGGCGAGGCGCCGGGGAGGGTTCCTTCGATCTGACGATGGCAGGCCGGACTACGCAGTCCGGCCGCAGGTTCGAATCCTGCAGCTCCTTCCCCACTCTCCCTCGCCGGCCTTATTCCGTAGAAAAGTAAGTATAAGTTTCACATCTGCTCGGATCTGCCCTGCCAAACGCGAACCGTCCATAGGGGCGGCGATGCCGTTGATCCTTAAGGAGGCTTCCACCATGAGCCATGCACGCAAGCTATTCGGCCGCACGCGGCCTCAAACCTATAACCATGAAGGCTATACCGTTCATACCCGCTCCCTCGAGGAGCAGTACCTGCAGACGCTGCTGACCAATACGATGGGCGGTACGTTCTATGCGGACGGCGGAGAGCTGCTGGAAGATGCGCACCGGATGCATCAGGAAATGGCGCAGCAAGACCCGCAGTTCATGGCCCGGGCGCTCGTCTTCGCCCGCAGCGAGGGCTTCATGCGCCTGCAGCCCCTGTACGGGCTGGCCGTGCTCTCGGGCATCCGCCCGGACTTGTTCGCCCGGGCGTTCCCCGGCGTCGTCCGCATCCCGTCCGACCTGGCGGACTTCCTGACCATCCTGCGGGGGCTGGGCCGCGGGCAGGGCGGACGCGCCGTGAAACGGCAGGTGAACCGGTTCCTCTCCGGCGTCACCGAGTACTGGGCGCTGAAGTACAACGGGCGCGGCCGGGGCTACAGCCTCGGCGACGCGATCGCGACAGCGCATCCGAAGCCCGCGGATGAGAAGCAGCGCACGCTGTTCCGCTACCTGCGGGGCAAAGAGACGGACCTGTCGCTGCTGCCCCAGATCGCGGCGCTCGAGGAGCTGAAGCGCGCCGGCTCGGAAGCCGAGCAGCTGCACTGGATCGGAGCAGGCCGGCTGCCGTATGAGACGGTTACCGGTGCGATCCAGCCGACGCGGGAAATCTGGGAGGCGCTGCTGTACCAGATGCCGCAGTTCGCGCTGCTGCGCCACCTGAACGCGCTGGACCGCGCGGGGGTGTTCGGCTCCCCCGAGCACCTGCGGTACGCGGTTAGCCGGCTGACCGACCGCGAAGCGCTGGAACGCTCCCGCATCCTGCCGTTCCGTTTTGCGGCGGCCTTCCGCCAGGTTGGGCACCCCGAGCTGCGGGATGCCCTGCGGGCGGCTGTGGACCATACCTTCGACGCTTTGCCGGATCTGCCGGGCCGCACCGCTGTCTTCCTCGACATCTCGGGTTCGATGAACGGCGAGTACCTGCAGACCGGCTCCGTGTTTGCCCTGGCGCTCTACAAGAAGACACAGGGGGCGTCGATCTTCTGGCTCTTCGATACCGAGGTGGTTGATCCAAGGCCGTCCCGGTACGACAGCATTCTGGGGCAGGCCGAGCAGATTCACACCCGCGGGGGGACGGATACCGGTGCGCCGGTGCGCAGGCTGACCCGTGAGAAGCAGCACGTGGACCGCATCATTATCATTACGGATGAGCAGCAGAACAGCGGCAGCCCGTTCTACCGCGACCTTCAGGCTTACCGGGCGAAGGTGAATCCGGAGGCGCAGGCGTTCATCGTGGATATCGCACCGTACCGGCACGCGATGGTGCCGCCGGAGGACCCGCGCACCTTTTATATCTACGGCTGGAGCGACACGGTCCTGTCTTATATTGCGCAGGCATCGCAGGGGTACGGTTCCATGGTGGAACGGGTGGCAACAATGGAGTGGGAAGAGGAGAATACCGGATGAGTTCCGGCAGCAAGACCGGTTAGGTTAAGGAGGAAATGCAGCATGACGAACATACGCGAAGAAATCATCACCCAGCTTCACCGCATTGAAGAGGAGGAGAACGTCCGCATTCTGTACGCCTGCGAGTCGGGGAGCCGGGCCTGGGGCTTCCCGTCGCAGGACAGCGACTATGACGTGCGCTTCCTGTACCTGCGTCCGCTGGACTGGTACCTCTCCATCGACGAAGGGAGGGACGTCATTGAGCGGCCGATCTCGGACCGGCTCGACCTGAGCGGGTGGGATCTGCGCAAGGCGCTGCGCCTCTTCCGCAAGTCGAATCCGCCTCTGCTCGAGTGGCTGCAGTCGCCGATGCCCTACCTCGAGAAGTACACGACCGCCGAGCAGATCCGCCGCATCTCCCCGCTGACCTTCTCGCCGAAGTCCTGCATCTACCACTACCTCAACATGGCGAAGGGCAACTTCCGCGAATATCTGCAGGGGGACCAGGTGAAGATCAAGAAGTACTTCTACGTGCTCCGCCCGCTGCTTGCCTGCAGCTGGATCGAGAAGTACGGCACGATGGCCCCAATGGAATTCGATGTACTCGTAGAGCGCTTAATTCCGGCGGACAGCGAGCTGTACACGGCCGTACAGACACTTCTTGCCCGGAAGAAAGCCGGAGACGAGCTCGACTACGAGCCGAAGGTCGGGCCGATCAACGCGTACCTCGAAGAGCAGATCGCGTACTTCGAGCAGGCGGCTGTCCTGCAGCCATCCGGCGGCGGCTCCAAGGATGTGGGGCTGGACGCCTTGTTCCGCGGGGCGCTGCGGGAAGTATGGGGGGAGTAGAAAGCCCCGGGAGCTCAGCCTCCTCGTGTCCGGCAGGACAGAGGGAGCGGGGTTCCCGGGTGCTTTTTTTGTACATCATCCGGGCCCCTAATATGCTCCTCCGCTGAGCAAACAACCGTTATACCCAATCTTTCCCTCGTGCGGTCCGTCCGGGTGGTTATAATAGAAGGAAAGAACCTGGACGGCTTAACGGACAGAGAGAAAGAAGGAGCGGAACATGCCGACACCGGTGTCCGAACAACGATTAAGCAAATTCATGACCAAACTGCTGCGCCATACGCCGGGAGAATTCGGACTCTCCCTCGATCCGGCGGACGGTTCCTGCACGGTGGAGGCGCTGCTGCAGGCGATCCGTACCCAGCGTTCGTGGGCCTGGGTGACGGAGGAAGACCTTGCCGCCGTGGTCAGGCGGTCGGAGAAGCAGCGCTTCGAGCTGCGGGACGGACGCATCCGCGCCCGGTACGGGCACAGCCATGACCGGGTAACGTACGAGCCGGGCGTGCCCCCGGATCTCCTGTATCACGGCACGAACAGCGGGGCTGCTGCGGAGATTCTGGCGGAGGGGTTAAGCCCGATGAACCGGCAGTATGTGCATTTGTCCGAGGGAACGGGCTTCGCCTCGCTGGCCGGCAGCCGGCGGGGAGAGCTTGTGATCCTGAGGGTCGATACGAAGAAAGCGGGGGAGCTTGGCGTCACGTTTTATTTTGCCGGCAATGAAGTATGGCTGGCGGACGGGGTTCCCGCTTCCTGTCTCGCTGTCCATCCCTTACCCGGGAAGCAGAAAGGAGCCCGCCCGCAATGACAGGGAACCACACTTCTGAACTCATCGACATTGGCGTGAACCTGACGCACCGCTCCTTCCATGCGGACCGGGAGGAAGT
Organism: Paenibacillus mucilaginosus 3016; assembly: GCF_000250655.1. Taxonomy (NCBI): domain Bacteria; kingdom Bacillati; phylum Bacillota; class Bacilli; order Caryophanales; family Paenibacillaceae; genus Paenibacillus; species Paenibacillus mucilaginosus. The sequence goes on along the minus strand of NC_016935.1, from coordinate 7,914,981 downwards.
GATCGCCCGAGCCCTGGCTGCCGGTGTATCGGTACAGGTGCTCACAGGCACGTCACTGCGCAGCAGCACCGAAGCGGCGAGGCTGGCGGCCCGCTATCCCGGACAGCTCTACGCGACGGCCGGGATTCATCCGCACGACGCCAGGGGCTGCGACGATACGACGATCCCGAGGCTGCGCGAGCTGGCGGCCCTGCCGCAGGTCACTGCCATCGGCGAATGCGGCCTGGACTACAACCGCGACTTCTCGCCCCGCGACGTGCAGCGCCGCTGGTTCGAGGAGCAGCTCGGGCTTGCCGCCGAGACCGGCCTGCCTCTGTTCCTGCACGAGCGCGAAGCCCATGCGGACTTCGCCGCGCTGCTCCGGCAGCACCGGGCGTACATCGGCCGGGCCGTGGTGCACTGCTTTACGGGCACCGCGTACGAGCTGCACAAGTACCTCGACATGGGCCTGTACATCGGCATCACCGGCTGGATCTGCGACGAGCGGCGGGGGAAGCACCTGCGCGAGCTCGTGAAGAGGATCCCGCTCGAGAGGCTCATGCTGGAGACCGATGCGCCGTTCCTGACGCCGCGTGACCTGTCGCCGAAGCCGAAGGACGGACGCAACGAACCGGCCTTCCTGCCGCATATCCTGCAGACGGTGGCCGCCTGCATGGGGAAGTCTGCGGAGGAAGTGGCGGAGGCGACGACGCGGACGGCACGGACTTTTTTTGGCATATAAGAGGCAAAGGTTCAAAGTGGAGCAGTCTTCCGTTGGAAGGGCTGCTCTTTGTGCTTTCTATGGAAAGGATAGCCTTAGTCGAAGAGGCGAAATCGGTCCGGAGGGGCAGGGGGCTTGGGGGCAGAAACTGCGGGCAGCGGCCCGGGAAGCCGATCGATCGAGTTATAAGGGGACTTGGGTTTAGGCAATACTGGTCCCAAGATCGAAAAGGGGTGAGACGGTGGTTCGGTTATCACTGGCCATGATCGTCAAGAACGAAGCGCAGGACCTGGCCCGCTGCCTCGAGAGCGCGGGGCCGCTCGTGGATGAAATCGTCATTGCGGATACGGGCTCGACCGACAATACCAGGGAGATCGCTCTCTCGTACGGAGCGAAGGTCTACGATTACGCGTGGACCCATAACTTCTCGGACGCCCGCAACTTCGCGCTCCGGCAGTCGACCGGCGATTGGAATCTCGTGCTCGATGCGGATGAATACATCCTGAATGACTGCGGCGGGGAGATCCGGGACTTCATCGCCCGGCATCAGGGCATCGGCCGGATCAAGCGGATCGACAAGTTCGAGCAGAACGGGGAGGTCATGGAATCCCAGGTCTTCATCTCCCGCCTGTTTCCGAAGGGAACCTTCTATACGGGCATCATCCACGAGCAGGTGGTGACCGATCTGCCGGCGCTCAAGACTTCCATTGAGGTGTACCATGACGGGTATTTTCGCCGGAGCAAGTCGGACCGCAATCTGAAGCTGCTGCGGAGCGCAGTGAAGGAGCACCCCCTGGATGCTTACTTCCTCTTCCAGCTTGCCAAGGAATACCGGATGGCGGGAGATTACCGGGCGGCAGCCCCTTACTTCGCACAATGCTATGAGCATCTGCGCAGAGAGGAAGCGTTCTATCCGCTGGCGGTCGTCGATTACCTGTACAACATCATTGCGAGCAGGCATCTGGAAGAAGGGCTGGAGCTCATCGAGAGGGAAAAGACGTTCCTGCCGGACTATCCGGACTTCCACTTCGTCTGCGGGCATTATTACCGGGAGCTTGTATTCAGCAATATCGAGAAGTACATCGCCTACTTCCCGCAGATCGAGCAGTCGTTCCTGACCTGCCTGGCCCTGGGGGAGACGAGCCGGTATGACAGCGTGCGCGGAACCGGCAGCTTCCTGCCTGCGTATAACCTGGGCGTCTTCTATGAGACGACCGGAGATACGGCCAAAGCACGAATGTACTATGAGACCGCTGCCCGGGACGGTTATAAGCCGGCGGCGGACCGTCTGGCGAAGCTTGGCTGACAGAGTCTCCTTCGCATCAACCGTACATGCAGGTCGCCACGGCACAAGCAAGCATGACAAAGACAGCGCAGACGTAATCCCCCTGTCCTATGCCGGGGGGATATTTGTGCCGCGTACAGGGATGGGCGGGGCTTCACTGTCAGGACCTTTCTTCGCGATGGAAAAGTCATACCCTGTGCGGCTGATCCGGTATAATGGGAAGCAAAACAGACTGGAGCCTATCTGAAGGCTCACTGGGGAGGACGCGATATGCCGCCATTCAAGCCATCTCATGCTTCCATGTACCCGGTCATGGATACGCACATTCACCTCGACGCCTACGGGGCGGAGGACCGGGAGGCCCTGCTGTCCTCGCTTGCGGACTGCGGAGTGCAGGCGCTGGTGGCCGTCTCGATGGGCCTCGCCTCCTGCGCCGAAGTGCTGCGCCTGAGCCGGCAGGCCCCGCCGGGCCGCATCCGCTGCGCCTTCGGCTATCATCCGGAGCAGCCCCTGCCGGACGCGGCCGAAGAGGAGGCGCTGTTCGCCTGGATCCGGGCGAACCAAGGGGCGATGGCGGCCGTGGGCGAAGTGGGCCTGCCGTATTATCTCCGCCAGGCGGCGGAGGCCCGGGGCGAAGCCTTCCCGCTGGACGGCTATGTCCGGCTGCTCGAGCGGTTCGTCCGGCTGGCCGCCGAGCTCGGCAAGCCGATCGTGCTGCACACCGTCTACGAGGACGCGGATATCGCGCTGGACCTTTTGGAGCGTCATGGTGTGCACCGGGCCCATTTTCACTGGTTCAAGGGAAGCGGAGATACGCTGAGGAGGATGGAGCGGCTGGGCTGCCATGTCTCGCTGACCCCTGACGTGGTCTACAAGGAGAAGACACAGGCTGTCGCGGCCGCCGTGCCGCTGGACCGGCTTATGGCCGAGACCGACGGTCCCTGGCCGTTCGAGGGTCCGTTCGCCGGGCGGACCACCCATCCTTCCATGATCCGGCAGGCGGTCCGGAAGATCGCGGAGATCAAGGGCCTTCGGGAGGAGGAAGCCGGCCGCATCCTGTACGCGAATTCGTGCCGGTTCTACGGCATCCCGGCCGTTTAAACCGTCTTCCTCATGGATACAAAGGATAAGGGGTGGTGGTGCCGACATGAAGGATGAAGAGCTTCACAAACTGATAGATGCCGCACAGGAGCAGCTGACCGAGCTTCGGCTCTCCCATTGGACACAGCATGAGGTATTTACGCCCCAGTGGTGGTTTTTACTCGTCCTGTTCCTAGGTTCCTGGCTCCTCTGGTGGCGTCTCCTGGACAAGCGGCGCTTATATGAGATCGGCTTTCTCGGACTCTTCATGGCGTATCTAGCCACTTTGCTTGATGCCGCAGGCAGCGAGCTTCAGCTCTGGAGCTACCATTACAAGCTGTTTCCTTTGTATAACCGGCTGCTGACGGCCGACATCGCCCTCGTCCCCATATGCTATATGCTCATCTATCAATGGTTTCCCCGCTGGAAGCCGTTCCTCCTTGCTCATGCGGTATTGGCGTTGGGGGCCTCATTCGCCGCAGAGCCTCTATTTATATGGCTGGGCATTTACCAGCCGATCGTATGGAAATCGTACTATTCGGTCCCGATTTATCTGCTGCTCGCGGTGATGACGAAGGCCATGATGAAAGCCATTCAAAAGAGATATACAAAAAACACCTCCCCCGGTCGATAAGGGTAGTAACAGAGGTTGCGAACCATAATTATCCATTGGGGGGCCAAGTCATGTCCAAGTTAATCTACGCCGATGAATCCTGTTATCCGCCGTCCGAGGCCCGGGGATTATCCCGTGAAGAGCAGTACTGGCTGCAGTTCGGGCTGCAGCATATGGAGCCGGAAGGCCTCCGGGGCCGCTACCTGTCCCAGCTTGACCATCTGGAAGTGGCGGCATCCTGCGACTGCGGGGAGCCCACATGCGTCACAGTCCAATTCGCGGGGGCGGGCAGGGAGCAGGCCTCCAGGCTCGTCGAGCTGGAGCTGCAGGACGGACGGCGGCTGCTCATCCGGCACCAGCAGGGCCGCCTGGCGGAGCTGGAGCTGATCTGAGCCGTGTGGCGAATCAGCAGGGCCCTACCACACCCGTACTTTGGCGGGAATATGAACCGAGGACTGTGAAAAGGGCAAAAGGCCCGGACGGCCGGCGCTTCAGGCGCAGGCTGTCCGGGCTTTGCTGTGTACAGGGAGGCCGGGGGCTTTCCCGGTCGGGAGTCAACCTTCTCAATATCAATGATATTAGGAAATCTTGCCGTATCTTCTCCGGATATGAAGCTTGTGTAAAAAATGCTCCTGCCCGCCGTCCAAGCTCCAAGAACCACATCTTCCCGCAAACCGCTTTCTCCCGTGTTCCGCTTGAGGTTCGGCCGCAGCTCCGCCAGCGCAGGCTGTCCCCTCCATCCCCGGTTCCCCGCTCCCGGCTTCATAAAACCTTTAAATTCCATTGACACAGGCTTGATCTCCCGGGGGTATAGTTAGTCTCACTAACAAACCAACCGTGGTGGATGTGGATGGATCGGCGAAGCCTGTTGGACCCGGCTGGGCTGAGGCCCCTGTCTGCTTCCAAGGGCGAGAGTATGGCCGAGTTTGCGGCAGCTGCTGCAGAATTCGGGCGAACGCTGGGTGATTGCGGCTGCCGGCTTGAACTCTATCACTAAACGAATGCCAATCCATAGGGAGGGATGAATCATGAAAAATGCAGCAGAAGCCGCACACGGCGGCTATGCCATATCGACCTACGCGATGAAAGAGCTGCCGCTCGAGCAGGCGGTGCAGACGATGGCGTCCCGCGGCTGGACCGCCATCGAGATCATGTGTGAGTTCGCCCACCGTGAATGGGTGGACTGGCCGCTCGAGCGCGTGGATGCGCTGGCGGAGTGGGGCCGCGCCCATGGCATCCGCTGGTCGGTGCACGCGCCGATCGAAGATGTTAACCCGGCCGAGGAGGACGAGCTGCTGCGCGCCCGCGGCCTGTACGTGCTGCGCCGCTGCATCGAGCGGGCCGAGCGCCTCGGCGCCGCCTACGTTGTCGTGCATCCCGGCGCGATGGACTCGGGCGATGACTACGCCGAGGACGCCTGGGAACGCGCCGCCGCGTTCCTCGGCGAGCTGCTGGGCGCCACGGCCGGCTGCCGCGCCGCCATCGCGCTCGAGAACGTGCCGCCGTACCCGGGGCTGCTCGGCTCGCGCGTGGAGGAGCTCGTCCGCGTCGTGACGGCGGCCGGCTCTCCGCGGCTTGGTCTCGTCTACGACGTCGGGCACGCGCACATGCTCGGCGGCGGCTACGCGCTGCAGGGCCTGCGCGAGGCTGCGCCGCATCTGCTCGGCCTGCACGTGAGCGACAACCGCGGCTCCGCCGACGACCACGATGCCGTAGGCAAGGGCACCGTACCGCTGGAGGCGCTGCTCGCCGGCCTGCCGGAGCTGGCGGCCGAGCGGCACGTGATGGAGCTGTGCACGCTCGAAGACGCGGAGCTGTCCGCGGCCCGGGTGCTGGAACTGCGGAGCGGGCAGGCGGTTGGGGTGTGAGTTATTCGTTTGGGGAGTCAGAAAGCAGGCAATGGGGTTGCTATGCGTAGTCGCGAGTATAGCCGCTATACATAGTCACAAGTATAGTCGCTATGTAGTCAGCAGCGACAGAATGAACATGCCGAACATGAACATCAGCGTCAGTGCATCTTTAACCTCCATGGCCGCACCTCCCTTCCGGGAGATTAGTCGACCGCCCTCTTAAGCGGATACGGTTATGGCAGAGAGATGCAGCGATTTTGGAGAACATCAAAACCAAAGCCAGGCTCACCGCACCCTAGCGGGGAACCTGGCTTTTCTCTTGGCTTAGTAACCGTTCATTATGCTTTCTAACTCTTCCAGAGTGATCGTGTCCTTCGGAATGCCTAGCTTGAACTCTGCCGGCTCGTTAATGCGGGAGTAGGTAGTTGTGGCCTTGATGCCGGCCTTGAACGGCTGGTTGTCCTGCGTGAAGCCGACATCCGCATTCACTTCCATCAGAGCAGGGAAGTCCTTCTTGTCGATCGCGGTAATGACGCTGAGCTCGTTGATCTGCAGTTCCTTTTTCATCTCGTCGAGACCCTGCTTGAGTTCGGATTTATCCTGGGCTGCGAGCTCCTTCTTCGCCTCTTCGACCTCCTCCTTCGTCAGCTGGGCCACGCCTGCATACTTGTCGCTCGCCAGCAGGTCAAGCACCTGGGGTGCGACCTTCTCGATGACCGTGTTGACGGCCGCTTCCAGATTCTCGTTCGTTACGGCAAATTTGACGACCTGCTTCGGCTGGCTCTGATCCGCCAGCTTGTAGGCCTTCGCGTCGAGCTTCGAGAGGAAGGTATTCTCGTCGAAGCTGGTGACAACCACCTTCATGAGATCCTGCCCCAGCTGCTGCTGCTTCTGGATGTTGGCCGCATCGGTGTTGAAGGTACCACCGGACTGCTCGCTGAGCTCCTTCATGTCCAGCTCGATGAATTTCCCCACCACGTCTTTCGGGATCGGCAGCATCGGGATGTTCGGCACCTTGACCCACATCTTCTCCTGGGTCATGACAAGCGGCAGGCTGATGTTCATCTGCATATCACCCTTCAGCTGCGCCTCCACTGTCATTTCCGCCTGCATCGGCTCCATCTGGTATGTACCTTTGGCCTTTACCTCAAAGTTCTTGAGCATATTCGCGACCGCGGCCATCCCCGGGTCATTGTCCAATACGTCCTGCGGCATGTCGAGGCTCATGCTCATCGATAGATCAAAATCCGTCGATTTCATATTACTCGCATTGGCATATGCGGTTTCGAGCGCTTGTTTTGGCGGCACTTCCTTGCCGCAGCCGCTCACCAGCAGCGACGTGCCGAGCAGGGTGACCAGTGTCCATGTTCCATACTTTCGTTTCATCTTGTTTGTTTCTCCTCTCCCAATTCCCAGTTGTATACAGCACGAATGATTATATTACAGTTATTAGCAAAAAATCTAGTGTGAAATCTAGTTTATTACAAAATAGTAGTTATACTAGGAGGGGAGAAGCTGCTTACACAGTACGGGGCTATGTGTTTGTGACGGCGCCGGCAGTGGATTTTCTAACCTCCAATCCTTTATAGTAAAAGCTATGAGGTGATTCTGGAAGAGATGGAAGATACTTATCGATATGCGTTATCCCGGGAGGGGCTGTTCTTCCTGTCGGAGCTGCTCGGCTGTGGACAGCCACTGGGATGGCAGGATCCGTTCCGGGGATTCCTGGCCGCGGAGATCGAAGAACGGTGGATACATACCCGCAAGGAATTGATAGATCACGGCTTGTTGTCGGATGGACCATCCGGCAGTATTGAGGTGGATCCGCTGGCCGGTGCTTGCGTGGCGGTCTGCGGGAGCGACCATGCCCTTCATATTCGCAAGGATCAAGGCGGGCGGGCCGTGTACGAAGGCTGGCTGCATCTGTCTCCGGCGCTTGTGGTGGAGAGGTGTGACAGTGACGAGCAGCCGGGGAGGCTGCAGCTCAGCCCCATTGCCAATCTTGAGCTTGCACTGGGTGAGGTTGAGCGGATTTTTCCGACTGCGGGCAGGGGGCAGGGAGAGGAAGCCGTCTCTTTTGCCGTGACATCAGATGTATGGCGGCAGATCGAGAAGCTGGGGCAGGAGAAGGCATTACCGGGACCTGTCTGCGAAATGCTGGCCGGTCAAGGATACTCCGAACACTGGGCTGCATCGTTGGCCGACGCTTGGCTGTATCCGGAAGAGCGGATCGAGGCGGCGGTGCTGACCCGGGAGGGGCGCGTCGTTCGTTCGCGCCGGCTTGTCTGTCTGCGGGGGGCGGCGGCCGCTTGGCTGCTGACGGAGCCGGACAGCGGGGTGTGGCAGGTTTGTGCCTATGAAGTGGAACAGGTCCGCAGGTTTTTGAATGGGATAGCAGGGCAAGTACAGCAGCAGGATGAGATAGCGGAAGGAGTCACAGATCATGGCACGAATTACGATCCAGCCCGAGCAGCTGGAGGAGATCTCCCGCCGGTTTAAGTCCTGCAGTGAGCAGAACGAGACCATGGCCGCCGAGCTGAAATCCCTGGTCCAAGGGTTGACCGGGGATTGGGAAGGGGCGGCGCGGGAGCGGTTTTTTCAGTCGTACACCGGGGCTCACAAAGAGCTCGAGCAGGTGTCCGTAATGCTGAAGGAAGTCGGTGAAGAGCTGCAGGCGATCGCCAGCCGCTTCCGTCAGGCCGACGGGCAGTCGAAGTAACGACAGGAGGAGAGGCAGCATGAGCCGAATACGAGCGGAGCTGGCGGAGATCGAGCGGGTCTCCCGTCAGATGGCCGAAGGAGGCCATCAGGTGGGGCAGACGGCCCAGCAGCTGCGGGGCCGGATCCAGGGCATGTCGTGGCAGGGACGGGCTCGGGAGGAGTTCATGCAGCGTTATGGCCAGACCGAAGGCATGACCCGCCAGCTCGCCGAGATGATGGCGGACCTCAGCCGGGAGCTGCAGCACCTGGCGGCCGACCTGCGCCGGGCCGAGGAAGAGAGCCTGCGGCAGTCGAGGTCATAGACGGTATAGGAGAAGAGGAACATGAGAATACGCGTAGAGCCGGCCGAGCTCGACCAGGTCCGCAGGGACATCAGCGGCACGCTCGACCGGCTTCAATCGATACAGAGCCACCTCAAGCACCAGATGCGCGGGCTCGATTACGAGGGCGGCCGCCGCTCCGGCCTCGACCACCGGTGGGAGCGCATCGACCGGCAGTTCCGGGAGCTCAGCGAGCAGTACCGCGAGCTCGGCGCCTTCGTCGAAGCGAAGAAGCGCGCTTACCTGGAGGCCGACAACCACGGCCAGCGGGCCCAAGGCGGCGGGAAGGGAGCGGGCTTCATCCGCTCCGCCGTCAGCATGGGCCTTGATTTCCTGCCCGTAGTGGGCAACGTCAAGGGCATCGTCGAAGCCGTAACCGGCCGCGATCCGGTCACCGGGCAGAAGCTCACGGCGGCCGAACGGGCGCTCGGCGTGCTCGGCCCCTTCGGCAAAGGCGTCAAGCAGGGGGCGAAGCTGCTGAAGCTTGCCGATGAGACGGCAGAGGCGGTAGTGCAGGGCGTGAAGCAGGCGGATAAGGCTGATGAGGCGGGGGATGCGGCCAGGGCTGGTGGGGGAATTACTCAAGAAAAAGTGAGTATGAACTCTCCGGGTGTAGGCGGGGAATTGCTTAGGAGAAGTATTGAATTTAGGCAGGAACTGCCGAAGGAAATTCAAAAAACGGGTAACTTTGGTCTGGCTGAGGTGAAGATCGAAGGGTTAAGAACCGAATTCAAATCTCACAGCCGTGTTAATGAATTAAAAGATGCAGGGAATGCAGAAGGTTACTCCGTGCTTAAGCCCGACCCTAAAGACTGGAATTTTACTCCGCAAGAGGTGAATACCAAGGATATTATTAACGGTGAGGGCGCATATTCAAGGAAATGGGATACGGAGTTTAAAATTATCGAAGACATTACGGACCAGCTAAAGGCGTTAAAGCCTGAACAACGAAAGGGTTCCATTGATATTTATACGGACCGTGAACCTTGTGCCAGCTGCGGCCCCATATTAGAACAGTTTAAAGCTAGATTTCCCGATATCCAGGTGAACGTTTATTTTGCTAAAAATTTAAAGCGATGAGGAACGGAGGACAAGCCAATTGTTAGAGCCAATGACATACGAAGAATTACGAGCATATGTACCAAAGGATTTTATGACGTTTATGTCTGAGGGATTAACCCCTGTTCAGGCAGCATCAAGGTTGATCGATGAATATGAGATTCAAACCGACGATTACGAGGATGTTAGCTGGTTATTTACTGTTTTGCTGGCTGAGTTGGGAGTAAGTTATCATTGCCTAAGTGAAGAAGTTAAAGCAGAGGCATTGGGAATTATTGATAATGGAAAGTTAATAGAAGCATGGAAGCAAGACGGAGTAAGCGAATCAGAACTGGAACTTAGAAGCGGCTACTTAGAAGAGGTAAAGGGCAAATTACTGAATTACGGAAGTTAATGGTTCCTAAGGTCTAACTTATTGCTAACATAGTGAAACCATCTAAAAATAGATTACGAACCGTCAACAGAGGTAGTGATCTATTTTTTTTATAACTTAAGAATTACATTGAGAGGATGGGATCAGGTAATGGATATGATTGTTAACCCAAATGACCCTATTGTCCGCTACGCCATATTGGAAGCCCATGGATTCTTTTGTTATTACTCAGAGGAAAGACTAAGTTCATTTACCATGACAATCGATCATATCATTCCTCAATCATACAAGGGAAAAGAGGAAGAGCTTCGTGAATATAAGGAGAAACTGGGTCCTATTGAGCTGAATCATTTATATAACCTTGTACCCGCGACGTGGAGGATTAATTTGTTGAAGGGAGACGGCCTCTACAAATTGAAATGGGCTATTTTGCTAAGAGCAAAGGCCGTGGAAAAGGCACCCAATATACTTAAAAGAATAGAACAATTACGAAAAATGAAACATTATGAAAAACACCTTGCATTTATTACCAGTTTTATTGCAAATTCAGATTCACCAAGGCAAGAATTTGCTAAGATTGCAGAGTTGGTTACAAACCAATTTGGACCATTCGAGGAGAAAAGAGAGGTAACGAAAGAGGCTTTCTTAAGAAGCGAGCAATCCGTTCGTCTTTATGGTATGTTGCCCAAACTCTATGAACATCGAGGAAGCTGCTGTCTGGAATTTAGGAGCTTATTTGTTAGCGATTGTATGATCACATTTAACCACGAAACCTTGACAGAGCTCTTATTTAATGGTTTAGATACGGATTTTAAACAGGGGAAAAGATCTTTTGTTGTAGGTCCTCACACAAATATTCCGAATTTGTACTATGTCCAACTCGGAAATAATCGATTTACTTTAAATGAGAACGAGGTAGAAGAGCTCTGCCGAATTATAGATGATTTTGCAGAAGTATATTTGAACACCTTTCGTTCTATTGAAGAGCACTGGGCAACCCTACAGTTCAGATACTTCCTACCTCAAAATTACTCTGTAAAAATGATTCGCCTGCATAAGGAGCTATGGAACCAAATGATAGACTTCTCATGGGAGTTTGATTACTCTAACGGAGACACCAACTGGCATATCTTTAACAAAGGTACAGACCGCGTAATGGTTTATCAGGACCATAAGATCCTTACAGAATTGGAGCTCCACATTGGGCAACTGGAATCGGATGATACCGTGTGGATTGTCTGGAGAAGACATGATAACAGGTTTATGAGTAATGAAGAGGGATGGAATGCTGAGCAAACATATACATGGCTAACCCAAAAATTCCTTCTCTATGTGGTTTATTACTATGAATATATTAAACCAAAGAAATGGCTGGAGAGAGTACCGACTTTTGAAAAATATTCGGAGAGTTTTAATTTGAATAATTATATCTATGAGTCCGGATACCAAAGAAAACAGGACTTTCGGCAAATTCAAACCGTTGGGGAATTGGTGCAATCTCTGTATGACATGCAGTCCTTTTATCATTTGAGCCCTTCGGTTAGTTTTTCTCCTAAAGAGATAGAAAATATCTATCGAGGATTGAAATATCTGCTCTTAACTGTGGAGTTACCAGAATACTCTTATCAGTATATAGGACGAAAGATGCCGGGTATTGATGGTTTGGATTGTACATTGGCTGGTCTCCTTCAATATATAAATCTCAACATAGAGGCCATTGAGAAGGCTGGTCGTTCAACTGGAAGTGTTGAACTGCTCTTCAGGTGTTTTATTGAGGTACTAAAAGGTAATAAAGCCGAACATGCTATAAATAAGGCCGTAGTACATGAGATCACTTCGTTGTTGTATACCATCTGGGAAAAATATGATCGAATACAATATATCAACCGCATTGGAGGTTACAAATAATTCAAACTAAGCTCGGCCTATAGGAGAAACCTTTCCATCTAGCTGTGCGTCTAATAGAGTAGCAGGAGACCTACATCCTGCGCGAAGAGAAGAGGAGAGATTCGGATGCTCAGATGCTATCTCTGCAATGGAACCGGCAAACGCATGAAATTTTTGATTCCCATTCAATGTGATTTCTGCAGCGGGCAAGGTTACGTATCGGCAAGAAGCTCTTCTAAGAAAGCGGCCTCCTCAAGCGCCGCGACGACTTCGAGTGACAGCACGGATGTACTGAATTTGCACCACCCCATCAGCCCGATATTTACGAAGAATTCATCCCCGTATGAAGCGGATCGGGACAGGGTCCCGGCGGCTTGCGGAGTTCCGGAAGCGGCGGTAGGGAGCGCATCATCAGCTAATTATTCGGCCGGCGACGCTTCGGGCATCGGGGGATGGGGAGGAGCGGACAGCAGTTCTTCTTCCTGCGATTGACGATTGAAGTAAACATCCAGTGAGGTTTACTCATCTAAGCATTTTCTGTTCATAATAACAAAATACTAACTGCAAGGACCATTCTTCGGGATGGTCCTATTCCTGTATCTGGCCAATGTTATGATATGAGCGGAATTGTCATTGGGATGGACGGTGAGTGTTCATGGATTTTGTTCGAGATCTGCATAAATTAATCAAGCTTACAGGAGACCGGGCAAGATTGGATGCCAGAGCCAACGGCACTTACATTGTATATAAAACGGCAAACGGCGAGATCGTCAAGGAATATGATAACGGTGAAATCGAACCCATAAAAATACGGAGAACCCGCATGAGTGACCTCGCTATTCTAATGTTCTGAACCGCGACCGGGAGTTCCTGAACTGGGTGTACCAGTACGGCCCCGCGGCGGAGATTCTTGAGCCGAAGGCGTACCGGGATGCGATGCGGGAGCGGCTGGAGCGGTGGCGGGAGCCGTATCAGTGACAGACAAGCCCAACAAGCGGGAACCCAAGCGAGTATAAAACGTCCCGCCGCCGCATACTAGTTACCGTAGAGATCCCCCTTGCCTCCAGCCATTGCGGCTGATGAGGTTTTTTTGTACCCTGGATTAGAACATATGTTCCTTGTGTCTTCTGAGTGTGCGGGTACTGTCGTTAGCCCCGTTCTCTGATTATTCGATCGGTTGAAAGCCGACAAGTGCGCCGCCTGAAAAAGAAAGCATGCCTGCATTCGCGGAAGATGCTTGCCCGAAGATCCGCATGACGGCAGAGGGAGCGGTATGAAAACGGCTCTCCATCGCTTCTCAGTCTCACTCAGCGGCTTCGTCAGCCCCGCAGCCAGCTTGTTATAATGTTCCAACGCACCACGGAAAGGAGCCTGCCGCATGGAGCAGTACCTCGAATACGATGCACACCGTTACCCGGAATATACCTTGAACCACATGATCCCCACCTCGGGCAACAGGGTGGCACTGGCCGCGGCGCAAGCTGTTAGCCAGGCGCCGGGCCGCTCCTATAATCCCTTGATGCTTCACGGGGCTACTGGCATCGGTAAGACCCATCTTCTTCACGCCATCGGCCAAGAGATCCGCCGGACGCATCCGGATTACCGCATCCTCTATCTCACGATCAGCGAGCTGGGGGATACCTTCATCTCCGCCGTACGAAACAACACCATCCCGGCCTACCAGCAGGCGCTGAAGTCGGTCGACGTACTCCTGCTCGATAATGTGCATGACCTCGCCTTCCTGGAGTCCACCCAGGAGCTGCTCCTGGAAGTATTCGAGCATCTGCTCGCCCAGCGCAAACAGATCGTCCTCGCCTCCGAACAGCCGCCTAAGCTCGTGGAGAAGCTTACATCCAGGCTGCAGTCCCGTATGTACTGGGGATTTACCTGCGATATGGCTTGCTTCGACCCGGCCGGGTTCATCCAGGATTACTGCAGGCATCATGGTCTTGAAGACCGGCGGGAATGGCACAGTGAGGCCTTCCTGGAGAGAGCGGCCAACCCTGCGGAGATTATCGCTCGTATACGCAGCGGAACGGTTGTGTCCGGCGGGCCGCCTCCTATGGAGGTGCCGGTGGGGGGATGTGACAGCAGCTCGTTCCATGATCAGGTGATGCGGTTGGTGAGAGGCCGGATCTCTCCGATCCAATACGAGACCTGGTTCCAGCCCTGCCGGATCACGAAGGAAGCGAACTGCATTCTCATCCAGTCCCCCAGCAAATTTGCCGTCGAGTGGCTGGAGGATCGCTACAGCAGGCTGCTCAGGGAGGCGATCCGGGCGATCGATGACGTGGAGCTTCCGCTGTTCTTTGAGCTGCTTGCCCCGGGTGAGAGGCAGGGAACGGAGAGAGGCTGTGTTGATCTGCTGGATGAGGAGGAGGACGATGAGGAAGAGAGGCTGCTGACTGCTTCGAACGATATCCAGCGGCTGAAGGAGCTGATCTACGAGATGGTGCAGCAGCAGAAGCGGACGAATCATTTGTTGGAGAAGGTTGTGAGGTTGTTGTAAGATTATGTATTTTGAATTAGAATGTATACAGAACGTATGTTTCTGTAATGAATCAATATGGGGGATTATGGAGGGGGATAAATGAGTACATTCTGGCTAATCTTTGAAAAGTTTTGCGAGACGGTCAATAGTAAAAAGCTTATTAATAAATATATCCCTACAAGATCAAAGTATTTGTATTTTGCACTTATCTTGCTTAGTATTAGCTTCTTTGTTTTATTTTTTATATCTAACTTGAGTTGGTACCTATTATGTTACATGATATCACTTTTAACGTTTACTAATCTTGTAAGTACAGAAATTAAGAAAATCAAGACACAAAAATACGGAAGTGACACTCAATACTTTAGACATAAAGTTGCTATTCTTGTGATGATACTACGAGAATATAAGGTTTACTCATCTGATCAAGTTAAAATTTTAATAGATACACTCAAAGAGTATATTAAGGAAGGTACGAACAGCAAGAACAGCTCGGCATTTATAGATATTGTAAGTAAAGTAATGACGTCACTTGTTATTCCGATTGCAGGCATACTAATTAAAGAGTATGGAAAACAGTGGTTTGTACAAACAGAAACGATGTGGAATGTAATACTGATTGTATTTTTATTATTGATTTTATTTGGGGCCATTATGATTATTAAACCATTAATTGAAGATATAAGGGATCGAAGACTTGCTAATATGAAAGAAATGAAGAGTTTATTAACTGAAATATATTTGACTGAAAAAGAGTACAAACAATAGATTTTATCCTCTTGGGAAACTACTCCGCCACTTCAACTAAATCTATTATTTCCCTAATGTCGTTGATGCTTAATGCATCAGCGATTTTTTCTATATGAGCGAAATTAATATTCTCGCGTTTTTTGGTTGCATAACTCACTTAACGCTGCATGTCGAACATCTGCTAATCTCGATAATTCCCTAAGTGAAATTCCTTTAGCATCTATAAGCTCCGGTATTTTAACAATGACTTTTTTTTTCATAAATACCTCCCCTTAATATTGACTTACGCATAAGCGTATCATAAGATGAAATTATTAATGGTACGCTTATGCGTACCAAAAGAAAAGGGGGTTATATCTAACAATTGCTTTGTCTCAACTGTTCAGAATGTACGTTCTTATGATTTAGTGTTTTTCTTAGGCATCTTAATGTATAATAAGTGCTGGAGATACTTCTCCAGGAGTGTTTACCACTTTGAAGGGGAGAAACAACGTATGGCCTATGCAAGACATCAGAGTTTTTATTTAAGAGACAAATGGTTTAGTAAGGGACTAAGAGCAGTTGATAGCGATAGTAGATTTTTCTTTCAGGAAAATAACTTTGAGACCATCGGCTTAGGCAAGAATATGGTTGAGTCTCTAAAATATTGGCTTCTTGCCTTTGATGTTATAGAGGAAAGAAATGAAGAAGGACAAAAAGGACATTATTTAACGGAGTTGGGAACGACTTTATACAATAACGATAGGCTTCTTCAGAAGAATGAGACCTTAGCAATACTTCATTACCACTTGGTGAAAAATACTAAGGATTTATCCACGGTATTCGAGTGGTACTTTAATAGATATAAAGAGACAACAGTAAGCAAATTGGATTTGTTGAATTCATTTAGTACTTGGGTAAGTCAAAATGAATCAAAAGAAATATCGGAAAATTCGCTAAAACGAGATATTGATTGCTTGATACAATTTTACACCAAAACCCCTAACGATAATGATCCTGAGGACGTTATCTTTTGTCCGTTTTCTAAGCTTTCATTGATGAAGAGTGAATCTTCAGGAGAGAAGTCTGACACCATAAAAAAAATGTCCCCTGAGGTCGCTAACCTAGGGATTAACTCGCTTTATTACATTTTATTGTGTCACAGGGAGTTTGCTGAAGTAGAGCTAATCAGTGTTGATGAAATAATCAAGGGCGATTTTTTATGGGGAAAGATCTTTAATCTATCTCGAAATAAAACCATTGAAGCACTAAATGTTCTCACCAACCATGATAAATTTCCGATACAGTATGTTAGAACCAATAATCTCGACTACATAAAGGTTCCTAAGGTATCACCTATGGATTTTTTAAAGCAGGAGCTTGTGAAAGGGTGACTAACTAGAAGATGGCGTTTAAAACAAGCGTAAATATAAAATTTGATATCGGTAACGTTGAATTCATAAAGCGTTACATTCCAACCCCTTCTCATGCTGATGCTATGAAAGGAATTATTGAGGGATTTACTGAGGAAAGTGTAAACCGATCGCATATTATAATTGGGCCATATGGCACAGGAAAATCGCTGTTGGCGAATGTAGTAGGAAGCATTGTATCTAAATCTGTTGATCGAGACAATGTTACTACTCTGGTAAACAAGTTCAATCAGGTAGATGAATATATTGCCGGCAAAATTAATCATGCTAGCAACTTACCAACCCTATTCTTACCTATATTGCTAAGTGGTAATGAAGGACGTTTTAGGCAATCCATACTAACTAACGTATTAAAAAAGCTAGGGGAGCAAGGCCTAGATATTGTATTGCCTGGCCTTTCATCAAAGATTCTACAGTCAATAAAAGTATGGGATGATGAGTTTCCGGATACTTACAAAGCGTTTTGTCTTAGGTTAGAGCAGGATGGAAAACAGATTGTTAGATGGTTAGAAGAAATTAAAAAACAAAATGAAGTAGAGATTAAATATTTCTCAAGCATATACCCCTTACTTACTGCAGGTGCTTCTTTTGAGGTGGATTATGACCACAGTTTTCTGTCTCAAATGGAATACTTGGCCACAGTCCTAAAGGAAAATAACATGGGGATCTTTATAGTATATGATGAGTTTGCAAGATTTCTACAAGGGTTAAATAAGTCGAAATTCAATGAAGCGATGCAAGATATTCAAGATCTTGCTGAGCTTTCAAATAGATTGAATTGCATACATTTTATTTTGATAACTCATAAAAGTCTACGCCATTATTTCAGTTCCTCTGATGAGGACTCTTCTAAGGAGTTCCAACGCATTGAAAAGCGGTTTAATCAATATTTGATTAAGAGCGATCAAGCAACTTTTTTAAGAATTGCTGAGATTATTGTTTCGGAGAATATTGATTCCAAACCCCAGATATCCCTCGATGATTTCACTCGGATTCAAGGAGCCATGAGAAAGTATCCCCTTTTTCCGAGTATTAATCAAACGGAAAGGGATGAACTAGTGATACGGGGGATGTACCCGCTTCACCCCGTTTCCATCTTTCTGTTGCCGCATTTAACAAGGGTCTTTGGGCAGAATGAAAGAACATTGTTCACATTCTTAGAGAGCCAAGAAACCGGGGGGCTAATTAACCATATTAGTAAAAGTAAGGAGTATTACCTAGCCCACCAACTGTTTGATTTTTTCTTCCCCGATTCTACGGGGAATAGTAATGATGAATTAGCTGAACATATGCTTTTATATAAAAAGGCAATAGCTCGAATGCCAGAAGACATTCCAAATAAAAAACACACGGCCTTGAATTTAGTTAAGGTAATTACACTCTGGAATTTATGTGTACTTCAGAATGAGCAAAAGTTAACAACTGACTTTCTGCAATTTGCTATTGGAACCAATGAGGAAGAGCTACTAGAGTTGCTCTCCTTGTTAAATACGAATAAAATAGTTCGATTCAATAGAGTGAATGGCTTTTGGGAATTGTTTGCGGGGAGCTCGATTGATTTACAGGAGAAATTAGAGCAAGAAAAACAGTCATTAAAACAAAATCCAACTAACGAAATTGAAGTATTAAAAAGCAATCTATCTAGGAAGTATTACTTCCCTGAGAAATATAATGATGAAAAGGGAATGACCAGGTTTGCCGCGGTTAAGATCATCTATGGGAAAGAAGTATTAGAGGGCAAGATAGAGAATGATACCACATCTGATCTTTCCTTATATTATGTTCTACCTGAAAATACTGAAGTAACGAACGCATTAGCATTAGGTTCAACGCTAAGAGAACTTAGTGTAACAAGCAGAGGGAGTCTCTGTTTTATTCATCCCGACCCAGTGGAAAACATAAAATCAGAACTATATAATTACATGGCCCTTGAGTCACTGAGAAGGAACAAAACACTGCTGAGTGAAGATAAGGGAATCAGAGAAGAATTAGAGATATTATTAAATGAGGCTAAATACACGATTTCCGATTACTTGTTGAAGATATCGATCTTTGATGGTATACATCCGTGGTATGTTGAAGGCAATGAAACATACTTTAACAGTGAGTTTGAATTAACAGAGAAACTGACAGACATGTGTAATAGATTATATAAACATACGCCTATCATACTAAATGATTCCTTTAACCGTAGCTCTATTTCTGGAGCCCAGAGAAATGCAGCTGTTTTATTAATCAATAAAATTCTCGAGGAACCTCACAATAATCAGTTTGGTATTACGGGAAATGGGCCTGAATATGCGTTATATGCGAGTATATTCAAAAATAATGACCGCTTTGATTACAATGTAAATAACTTAGACTATTCCACTGTTAGAAATGAGCCATTTCGTCTATTGAGATCAAAATTGAAAGAATTACTGGATAAGAATCCGAAAGGCAGTTTAAAAGATCTAATTGATATATTTATAGCTCCTCCCTTCGGTATTCGTAAGCCACTCATTCCTATACTGTTTGTTTCTTTACTCAGGGATCGATGGAATGAACTCATGTTATATAGCAATGGAATGTTTGTTCCAGGCATAAATGGTGCCAAGCTCTATGATATTATTGTTGAAGCAGGGCCAGAGAACTACCATTATGTGTATGAAAGAATAGATGAAGGCTACATTCAGCTGTTTAGTAATATCGAAACTCATTTCAGAGACTCTCTTGAAGAGAGGCTTAGTACTCAATCACGGCTGATTTATGTGTGTGGAACCTTATTAAAGTGGCTGAGATCATTGCCTAAGATTACCCAAACATCAGAACATGTGGATGAAGAATTTAAGCAGATTCGTGACTTAATTAAAAGGTCTGAAATAGATCCTCAGCAAACTATTGCAGAGATATACAAGCTGTTCTACGAGGATTTAGCAAAGTTATTGAAGGTAAAAGAATATGCGGAACATCAAATTATCGAACTGAAACAAGAATTAATATCAAAGGTGAATGAGATAATTGGTGTTGGGGAGATTGGTGAATTAAAGAGTTGGGCTGAAGATCAGAGAAGAAGCCTTTCATTCAATAGTAAAATGCTAGAAAAGATGCTCAATGCTCTCACTTCAACTGGAACAGTCGATGAAAGGATCTGGATAGACAAATTTTCTGAAGAATACATTGGGGTAAAAATTGAAGATTGGTCGGATACAACTTACGAATTGTTCATCAACCAATTAATTTATGACCGTAACCATCTGAATCTCAGGGAGAATGAAAATAATTCTCTGAACAAAGAAAATGTTGTTACGGTCCAACTCAATAACAGCCGAAAGATAATAAATAAGGTAGATCTATCCGTAAAGTCAACAACAGTTTATTCTAATCTTGAAAGAATGATAAATACCGCGGGTAAGAATGTGCCGCGGCAGGAAATGGAGTATCTTATTTACAGGCTATTTGAAACTTATGTGGTAAAAGCGGAGTGATACTATGGACATACATGAGAAAAAAATTGTACATGTTGCTATGTTTAGTGGTGGGGCTGGAAGTGCTTATGTCGCGTACCATATGGTGCAAACCTACGGTAAAGAAAATTGTATTTTATTCTTTACAAACACCTTGTGGGAAGATGAAGATAATTACAGATTCATGGACGAAGTATCAAAGCACATTGGTCTGGAAATAACAGAGAGGCTTGACGGCAGGACTCCTGAAGAAGTATTTTATGATGAACGCTTTTTAGGCAATGCACGATTGGCAAAGTGTTCAGAAGAACTGAAAGTTAGACAGACGATTCTTTTCTTAGAAGATGAATTAAGGAATCAAAAGGGGCTTGAGCCTATTCTTTATTTTGGAATTGGACCACACGAGAAGCATCGCGCTGATAATCTGAAAGATTTTTACGAGCATTTTCCTCTTGAGCCCATCGAGACACGCTTCCCTCTAATAGAACTATTCCGGGATGATCTAGATGCCAAAGGAATTATTCGCGATGAGTGGGGAATTGATCTTCCTCGTATGTATAATATTGCAGAACAATTAGCAGTGAAAGAGAACAATGAAAATGCCAAGATAGCTCTAAAGAATGGCATCAAAGGCTTCTCCCATGCGAATTGTGCAGGGAGATGTGTTCGCGGTGGTTATCAGCATTACGCGCTTTTGTATGCAATCTGGCCGGAAAGGTACCAGGAACAAGAAGATATGGAAGAACGATTTAGGGCAACCCTCAAGAAAGATGTATCTATTCTGAAGAAGAATGGTGGATCTTACACCATGAAGCAGTTCAGAGAAGTCATGGAGAAAGAGGGATTTGAAAAATTCCTTTTTAAAGCAGATGCTGATATTCCTTGTGTTTGCTCGTTTTCTTAATAATTATTTGTAGTTAGCATATTTTAATGAAGAGCATCCACCAATCGTCGGGTAAACCCGGCGATTTTTTTATTGCATTTAATAAAAAAATGATTAGTGTATTAAGTAGACAATATAAAATTTTAAAATTCGTAATAGTTAAAAGAGGTAGTATAAATTGACGATATAAATAGTAAGAGTGCGATGAATTAGATTGAAAGAATTCTTGTACCTCACAGATGTAATATTGTACATACACATACAGGGGGACAAATGGACCTGAAAGAGAAACAACAGGGAATAAGTGGAATGTTTGAGCCTGCCTTAAGAACTATAGTGGATCAGAGTATTGCGACTTTTGGTCCAGTTTCGTTTCTTGACTATCTAAAGAGCAATAACCTCCCTAGAGTAGGGGCTACAGCGGATGCGATCTCAATAGATTCCTATGAAAGGCTTCATTCATCTGCCAAAAGTCATTCGGCGATGATCATGAGATTAGGGCAAACTCATGGGGTAACAGGGACGCAGTTTGCTTTAGTAAAAGTAGTAGAAGGGAAACTTGACGATTTTTTTCTTATAGATGATTCAATTTTTAGCTCAGTCGGATTTAATTACATTCCCGAGGTGAATCTTGATCAATTGAAGGTGTTCTCTTTATTACCTTCTTTAACAGAAAAGTCGTATGTGAATCTTGCATTTTCATCTGGTCTGATAAGTTATGCATTAGGTGTTGATAAGGTCAAACCGATATATCCTCCGGCTGGCTGTTCATCAACGTTTACCTTTAAATTTAAACCCCATACTTTGCTTAATAATGAGGAGTTCCTACATAATAGGGGACAAGTTGAAATTGACGCCATGTTTATAGAAAAACGTAACGATGTTGATGTTTTATTTGTGGTAGAAGCGAAGAGCGATTCAAGTCACAGATCATTAGCTAAACATAAATTACTATATCCAGTACTAGGGATCTCAGAGAAAATCCCAAGCAATATGCCAATAGTACCGGTTTACATGAAAGTGAAAACTTCTTCTCTTGGGATACATTATCATATTGTTGAATGCAGTGTTCCGGATCCAAGACTCGCAGTAGTTGCTTATAATGAGTTAACTGTTAAGAAATATACTCATTTAATTCTTAATTTAAAGCAAATAATATAAGACTTACTATGTAGAGGGTGGGAGTATATAAAATGTCTATTTATCAATCTGATTGGATTAGCTTTCTTAGGCAATATGGACCAATTCCCCGTAATGATAATATGTATGATGAAGCGATTCACAGAATAATAAAACGTAAAAATATTCAACCTATTATTATAGAATCGGTATATTTAGATGAGCTTGTTGAAAATTTCAACTCAAACAACCCTAAGTCAGTAATTTTAACGGGTACAGCTGGGGATGGAAAAACGTATAACTGTAGGGAGATTTGGTTATCGCTGAATGGGGCATTAGAAGTATGGCAAAACGATGATAAGGTTAAAGAACTAGTGCTGCCAAGCTCAAAAAAATTATTTGTTATAAAAGATCTCAGTGAACTTAAGGATGAAGATAGAGGTATCCTAAAACAATTTGTAACTTCTGTTCTTAATTCTGATGATAGTAATGTTTTTTTAATTGCTGCAAACGATGGCCAACTAATTGAAGCGTGGAAACATATTGATTCTGACCATCAGACCGAGCTCGTAAAAGACTGTGTAGAGGATTTGCTGGTTTCTGAGATAAAAGAAAAAAGCAGCTTCAATTTGAAATTGTTTAATTTAAGTCAAATAAGCGCTGCAAGACTATTTCCTCAAATTGTAGACGTTGTATTGCAGCACCCAGGCTGGAATGATTGTAATAACTGCTCTTTGAGAGAAGATGATCAAACCGGAAATAAATGTCCAATTTGGGAAAATCGAATAAGACTAGAAGGTAACAAGGACGATAAACTTATCCGTTCTAGAGTTACCGATCTCTTGGAATTATGCGAGTTAAACGGCGTACATCTTCCAATAAGACAGTTGCTTCTTTTAGTATCAAACATGCTTTTAGGTCATCCCGAAGCTAAGGATAGGCTTATGTCGTGTTCGGATGCAGTAAAAATAGTAGGCGACAATAGAACATCGTTCGCAAGTATTTATCGAAATATTCTAGGTGAGAATCTTACGGAAAGACGTCGTGAGTCAACAGATGTATTTGTAGCTTTGGGCAAATTCGGAATTGGCTATGAGACAAGCAATACGATCGATAATATTTTGATTTTTGGCGCAGATGACCCAGATTTGTATTCGTATTATGAAGAGCTTGTACTCAATGACACATACTTCGGCGCTGACCAGACTTTTCGGGCGAATCAAAAAAATTATTTAGAAGGTGTGCCGGATAGTGGTGAAGCCTTTTTGAATTCACTACGTTCTCAGAGACAAAGATTGTTTTTTGTAATTCCTAGGGATAAAGAGGAAGAGCTTAAACTTTGGCATCTTACAACCTTTCAATTCGCTGGTGAATTTTTATCTGACGTATACAGAGTATCTAAGAATGGTAAAGTAGCAACACCGATCACTTCAAGAATATCTCAAGGTTTAAACCGTATTTTTACAGGGTTATTGGCTAAGAACAATGATGAATTGATATTGGCCACATCTGGGAGTCACTCGCAGGCTAAGGTTAGTAGAATATTTGAAGAAAGTATTTCAGTTCCCAAAAAGCGCGGAGAAAGTATGCAGATAAAAATAAATCAATTTGGAAAGCTTGTTATCGAAGTAAGGCTTTCTCCCTCTGTTGATGCTGTTGAATTACCATTACAACTAGTTCGATACGAGTTCCTATCGCGAGTAGCTGAAGGTGCGTTGCCAGGTAGTTTTTCACGGGAATGTTACGAAGACCTTCTGGGATTCAAGAGTAAACTTCTGAAACAATTAGAACTGCGTCGTAAATTAGATGAGGAAGATCTGGATAATGAGAGTGATCTATCCTTTAGAATTATTCGACTCACTCCCGATGGTTTAATAGACGACAGAATCGTAGAGGTAAATTACAATGAATAATAGACTTCCATATCCAACTAAAATTGATTCAGATATGTGGGTAGATGAGGCTATTTGGGGGCATCGGTTATACGATGAGCAGACTCCATGGCTTTGTTTTATGGAATTTTTAAATGTACTTCAAGCTGAACTAGATGCAGGGAACGCATTAATGGAAGTTGAACCGAACAAATTAGCTTACTTACCCAAGTCGAGATTATATTTGCGAAACATCTTGTTCAATAATCCCCAATTATCATTAATAGCCAGCAGATATAAGTATGATGATAAAGAAGCTTGGGCGCAGTGGTATGAAGTGATGGGTAAAGGGCAGGCCGGAATCATCAACGCAGACTTTACATATTTAGAGAAACGATTCCCTAAGTTTGAAGATTTCGCTTCAGTAGTACAATTTCTAAAAGAAACCACCATAGAGGGAGAAAACAATAAAAGATGGAGTTCTCAATTTATTTTCCCATATGGTCCCAATTGCTTATATGAAGACCTAAATGTAAAAGAAAACAAAGCCCCTACTAATGATCGAAGATTCTTTGGTAGAACTGGGGAACTGCTGTATTTAATGTTGGCCAGAAGTGGTAGAGGGCCTGAGATCATCTCAAACTTACAAAAGAGTGTTCTAAATGCAACAAATAAATTTAACCGTTTGGTTGCTGCTTTAGAACCTAAAGAGACAATAAACTCATCTACAGTAAGATCAGGGGCTTATTTACCATATTTAGATTTACCGGAATATCAAGAGTTAGCCGACGACTGGTTGAGTTTATTAGAAAGCAACATTCCAAAATATGACGTAATTCCTCACCTTGTGAATATTACGGGATTGCATATGATCTTATATAGTCTAAATCGGGCAAAAGCTGTTTTGAAGGATGAAACAAAATTATCATTTGTATTAGAAATCGTATCTCCAAAGAAATCAATTATTAGAGAGCTATCTTCAGATTCATTTACAGAACACAACAATTTGTCGCGGCGCGCGGTAGAGGCCTATATCAGACAGATTGTTCAAACAGAAGCTTGGGGACAATTAACGGATATAACTGAAGCAATCTCTTTGCTTAATAATGAATATAAATGGCCTAAAGAAAATGAAATCGATTCTGCTAATTCTCCGGATGACTTGATTAATAAATTTGTTGCTGCCGCGATTAGTAGACATAAGCAACATGTAGATAAATTCCACGGGGTTTGGGGAAAAGAGATTGGACTGTCTTCTAGAAGGGGAGCTCGGAGGCTACGGTATGCCCCTCAGGATATATTACTAAAATCTTTGGTATTATGTGTTGTTCCAAAAAGAATGGAATTTCAAGACTTCTTAGATAAGCTGTATGAAAAATATGGTTTTATTATAGGTGATAAACAGGCTTTAGCACTAACGGAAGCTGGTAGGGCTGACTTAGAAGCATTCTCTGACAATGCAAGGCGTCTTGAGCAACGACTAGCGAGTATGGGATTACTACGTAGACTATCCGATGCTTGCGCATATGTAGAAAATCCCTTTGGAACTCGGGAGGAAACACACTGATGAATCAACTAGAGCTAATTGGACAAGTAGCAACCGAGTATCTACGTCGACAATTACAAAATGGCCAATCTGAAGAGGGTGTGGCTCGCTTTTTATTGGATCGACTGACAGGAGATCAGGTCTCCAATATATGTAAGACGATTAGTCAGGATGTGTTACTATCCTCGACATTAGCTATTAAGGTTCCTCGGAAATTAGTTGACGGCAGCGGGTTATCAGAAGATATGGTTACGGATGAGAAGACAACATACTGGAGAAACGCTTCCTGTGATAAACCGGCTATATTATTAGCAAACACGAATGATGATCAAGGACAATCATTAAGAGATATTGCAAGAGTTGGAGCAGGCGATTTAAAGAGTCAACCAGACATCTGGGTTCAAGTAGCAAGCAAAGATCTACCCTTAAGTGATGAACAGAAAAAATATTGGCAACAAGCCTTAAAGGGGCTGCAAGAAGCCAATGAATGCAGTCTTGAGGAATTTAGCGAATTTGTTGTAAAGGTTCGTGAAACAATTGCTGAGGATAGTGTTCCTGTAATTCGGGCACTTGGTTGGGCTTTGCCTGCTCTTCGTATCCCTCGAGATTCCTTTTATTTTGATGCTATACCTGCAAGTGCATTAGGTCATGCAAGTCGATGGAAAAAGATGTTTGTAGAAGCGTATACCAAAAGAGCTTGTTATTTATATAAGCAACACCCTAATCGACAAATTATCGAGAATAATGAAGTTTTGGCATCTTACGAAAAAGTAAAGAGCCAGATCGATCCGTCTATTCAACCAATTATGGAATTGTTCATTGAATCGGATGTTAATTGGTCTGCTGCTGCCGAAAATCTTTCTGAATTAGAATGGGAATCGGACAAAGTTAACTTATTATTTTTTGAGTTGAAGCCAATGAAAATAAATTTGGCGGAAAAAACTCGACAACTATATGAGGATGAGTTTCCTGATACCCTTACGGATGAAGAAATCACCTATTTAAATAATCTCAACGAACTTTTCAATAAGAGGAAAGCTAAGGAAGCTACTGAGGAAGATAAGGATTTTTATGATAAACACAGACATAATTTAGAGACGGACAAGGCTCTTAAGGCTGAGTGGGACAGATATGTTTATGGAAAGGCGATCGAATGTACTGATTTTTTAGTTGGGTTATTAGAAGCAACTGAACGACTTTTTACACAGTGCGATAGTTTTAATGGGGAAAAGACCCTAAAGATTCGTACTCAGAAGACGACCAGTAAGAAGTCCTGGTTGGACTTAAATGAAGATGTAGGATTATACTTCTGCAATGTGTATAGAGGGCTGGAGAAATTAACAAATTGGCAAGTGAATTGGGAGACTTATCATTTATTTAAGTACGATCAATTAGTTAAAGAGTCGAGAGAGAAAAATAATTACAAAAAGAATACTTCAACGGCTAAAACCGCCATTCAAATTGCATTTTATATTGAGCTTACTTACCACGATTTGCAAGGAACAAAGCAAAAAAATGAAGTAAAGCTCATTTGGCAAGGCAATCCGTTGGAGATTGGACTGGAACTTCATGATGATCTGAAGCGATTAGCAGAGCATCCGTTCTCCTATTCAAGTGTGTCCCAGAATCCTGTAAGTAAAAAAGGAAAACTTCAAGGATTATCTTTAAGCGATGTTGGTACAATTCAAGCAGTGTTCGGCCAAGATAGAGGTTCTTTAGTTGGAGTTTACGCGAAGACAACGGATCTGCAAAAAGTGATTCTAAATAATTTAAAGAAATCATTTGAAGAGGAAAGACTCTCACAAAGGGATTATGATGCTCTTAAAGAAACCTGGAATTATTTCTCGGTTAAATATAAGCAATCTATAAATGATTGGCTAGTAGATGGTATTAGTTCGGAGTCATTGATTGAACAAAGTGAGTTGTACGATAAGTTTTTGCGTTCCTTACAAGAGTATGCGTTGGGAGATAAGAATCGGATTGATATCATACAGCCGGTTATGAGTATTGGCAATGTGAGGGTGGATGGGGATAAGAACAAACCTATGACTATAATAGCCCCATGGCACCCAATGCGTATGGCTGCTAAATCCGTGAAAGCTCGACAAGTCATTGGATTAATTAATTATGTCTTGACTACAGATCAAGTAGACTTTGGGGATCAACGGTTATTCTTCACAGACCTCAAAGATGAAATTTTAAGCCCTTACTATCCAGAAGTAGCAGTAGGTTATAAGGGCCAGGAACCGGTACTTCTTTCGATTACGGATGCTAAGAATGATTACACCTTAATGGAATGTCCTGTGCGTGATGATGTAGATATGCAGACCAATGAGGATCCTAAAGAAGCAAGTCTTAAGCTGCTGAGTCTTGTTGAACGTTATTTAGATCTTCAACCTCATGAAAAGACCAATCTAAGCTTAGTCCTGTACAATTGTGATTCTACAAGACTACCAGAGACAATTGTGAATTCATTGGCCACAATGCATGAAGCTGAGGATGAGGTTCGTTGTCAAGTTATCTTGAGACATCGGGATACAAATAAATTAAATGAATTGTATATGAAAATGATCGAGAATACGGATAGTGATGCTGACTCTTTTGTAGCAAGTGAAGTAACTCGTGACTTTATGGCACGTTTGCGTGTAGGTGTCATGGCACATGAAGCAACTTCATTGGATCCAAAAGAAGGAAAGGCGGCAGATATTGTCTTCTTGCAAGATGTCATCTCAAGGCAAGCGAATCTTGAATGGGATGAAGTAAGGGTTAGGCAGATTCCCGAGCTCCTTAATCATTACCCTCCTCGGTGGGCGAAGAGACGCTCCGCGGCCAAAGATGAACTTAAATCAACTGTATATCTAGCATGTCCAAGTCAACCGTCTGTTGGTTGGTCTTATCTTTCATCGGTTTACTCCGTAGTGAAAGGAAAAGATGTTAGCCCAGGAACATTCTTCCTACCAGCGAGACAAATATCTTTTCAGAATGAAAAAGTTAAGGCTATATTCGACGAGGCACATAAGCTCGGTGAATGGGTAGTCAATTATGATGAACTATTAGAGCGTAGGCAACTGAGAAACTTAGGTGTTAAAGTTATCAAGTACCAACACAATAAATCTCATGGCTCAAATATAGTTGTCTCATCAAAATCGCAATTGAATTTGCTTAATGTATTAGTAAAAAGACGATTAAATGCTCTAAATTTAGGGTTATCAGACAACGATTTAGTACAGCTTACAGATCGTTTTATCGAAGATGCGAATGCGATCTCGGGTGATATTGTACTCCGTGCAGCAAAGCGTGGAGTATTTGCGGGTGAATTAATCGGAGTTGTATTAAGTAAAGCAATTCTCCAATCTGAAATGGAAAAAGAGCAAGCTACTGGTTGGTTTTTCTTGGACGATTATGCAACATGGCTTGGACAAAAAGAGGAACAAATTGCGGATATACTAGCTTTAGAACCTAAAATGGTGGATAACAAACCACAACTACAAGTATTCGTATCTGAAGCGAAATATGTCGATGCTAAAGGTGTTTCCGAAGCGAAAAAGAATTCCTCAAAACAGTTACGTGATACCGTAACGAGAATGGATAACGCACTTTTTGGTGATCCAGGAAGACTTGATCGGGATTTATGGTTGTCTAGATTGAGCGACATGTTAAATGACGGTATTGAATTACCTCCAGGAGCACCATTCACTGTTGAAGAATTGAGAGAGGGGATTCGTAATGGAGATATTCCTATTGAGATTAAAGGATACTCCCATGTATTCTTGTCCACTCTACCTGATATTGCATTAGATAGCGAAAGAGTTCCTATTACTAATGCTAAAAAATGCTACCAAGAAGTGTTTACTAGGGATCTAGTAAGAGAACTAGTGTTGGCGTATCACAAAGGAGAGTCTATTATCTCAATTCGTGAGAAGTTAGATGATAGCAAGCCATGGGAACTTTGTGAAGCCAAGGTACCCGCACCTAGAATTAACTTTGTTGCTGCGAGTTACAATGGGGAGAGTTCCAATCAAAGCATACTGCCTAGGACCTCTGAAGAAGTAGAAGCGAAGATTGGCTCTGAGGTGGCCGCGGCAGATACAGATACAGATGAAGCTGATAAAGCTGATATCGCAGAAGTAGTAGATGATGTCGAGACAGGTAATGAAAACAACCCCGAGATATCATGGGCTAGTCCTCAATTAGCTAATTGGATTCAGCAAAATGCCCAAGGCACTGAGGAAAGTAATGAGGATCAATCGTGGGTTAATGAAACAGTAAATAAACTAAGACTCGCATTAATAAGTTATAACCTGCAGGCCAAGGTTATTGGGCATCGTTTGACCCCAAATGCCGTTGTCATAAGGTTAAAAGGGTCTGATCAATTAAGGGTTGATGATATCGAGAAAAAAAGATCCATGCTTCTTACGACGCATGCCCTTAGTGTAATAAATATAATGGCACAACCTGGTGAAATCGTTGTTTCCTTGGCTCGTCCACAACGACAAAGTATTTCGTTAGCTGATGTGTGGAAAGTAAGAAAGGTACAGACTAATGCATCGGGTCTAAACATGAGCTTTGTCATTGGTGTGAAAGAGATTGATGGTGAGCTCCTGTATTTAAATCTCGGTGGCGAGTTTGAGGGCGGAGCTCAACATGCACCACATACCCTTATAGCTGGTGCAACGGGAAGTGGTAAATCGGTGTTGCTTCAAAACCTCATATTGGATATATGTGTAACGAATAGTAAGGATCTAGCACACATTTTTTTAATTGATCCTAAGTACGGTGTCGACTACATGCATCTTGCTGATCTTCCACATCTTGTTGAAGGTATCATTGATGATCAGGGCAAAGCTACGCAGATACTTGAGGATCTTGTCGTTGAGATGAATGACAGGTATCAGAAATTTAAAGAAATCAAAGTGAATAACTTGAAAGATTATAATGCGAAAGTAGTATCGGATGGCGAAAAGCTTCCCCTTATTTTCCTAATTCACGACGAGTTCGCCGAATGGATGCTTGTTGATGAATATAAGAGTGCAGTCTCCTCCATTGTTCAGCGACTAGGGGTTAAAGCTCGCGCCGCGGGCATACACTTGATATTTGCTGCTCAACGACCTGACGCAAACGTATTGCCGGTTCAGTTAAGGGATAACTTGGGGAATCGGTTAATATTGCGGGTCGAGAGTGTAGGAACCTCTGAGATTTCCCTTGGTGAAAAAGGGGCGGAGAAGTTACTTGGAAAGGGGCACTTGGCTGCTAGGCTTCAAGGGGAGTCTGGGTTAATATTTGGGCAAGTTCCTTTTTTGTCGAGTACAGATTTTTCGTTCTTATTTTGAATGTTTTTTCTAAATTCTCTATTCATGATTTAAACTGTAGTTAATAAACATCATGTAAGGAGTAATTTTTGTATGATGGATTTTCTGGAAACAGGGCTTCGTAAAATAAAATTTAAGGTTGAAGATGTATTTGTCTGCCCGGATCTATATCATGGATGCGATATTGTTGATTTTTCGAAGCTAAAATGGAAAGAGGTCAAATTTTTATCAGAACCAGGTGTTCTTCATACGGATATGGATAAACTGCCTAGGAAAGGCGGTATATATATTTTTTGCGCCAAACATCATTTGCTACCAAGTTTATCCGGACAAATTATGTATATAGGAAGAGCACATTTCAGTAGACAACAAAATTTGAAAAAAAGATGCAGAGAATATTTAACTGAAAACAAAAGACCCAAAGTAATAAAGATGCGTGAGTTCTGGGGCGAAAATCTTCATATTTATTATACTGAACTCGAAAATAATGATGTCATTGATGAAGTGGAAAAAAGACTAATCGAATCAATACATC
Source organism: Paenibacillus mucilaginosus 3016 (assembly GCF_000250655.1). Classification (NCBI taxonomy): domain Bacteria; kingdom Bacillati; phylum Bacillota; class Bacilli; order Caryophanales; family Paenibacillaceae; genus Paenibacillus; species Paenibacillus mucilaginosus. The sequence goes on along the minus strand of NC_016935.1, from coordinate 7,883,731 downwards.
CTCCATTTTGCTCGGAAATAAAAGATGTGACACTAAGAAAAAGTAAAAAAGCATTTGGTTAGGAGATAAAATATGAGGATCCCAGCGATCAATGCTAAAATTGGTGATTGGAATTATTATATAGCTACATTAACATTTAAGGACTTGGCTAAAAACGTAAAAAGAATTGGAGATGAACTTCATAAATCCAAGACTTTATCTGACATGATTCAGAGAAGTATTACTAAGAATTATCTAAGTATTAAACAGTACCTACTACAAAATGATGAAAGATTCTTTAACTCGGTTGTACTAGCAGTTTATGATGGAGATCCTAACTGGATTGAAGTTGATTTTGACTACAAGGAGACACGATATACCTCAATAGGCCTTCTAGAGTTTACTGGTGATGAAAAAATCTTTCCTGTTGATGGTCAACATCGAATTGAAGGTATAAAGAGTGCTTTAAAGGAAAATAAAGCTCTAGGTAATGAAGAAATTCCAGTAATATTAATAAGTCATAGAAAAACAAAAGAAGGTATGGAGAGAACTAGAAGATTATTCAGTACCTTAAACCGATATGCTAAGCCAGTTACTCCTAGTGAAATCATTGCACTTGATGAAGACGATGTTGTAGCAATAATCACTAGAAGTTTGGTTGAGAACCATGTTTTATTTGAGGGAAACAGAATAAGTCTAGATAAAACAAAAGCAATTTCAGATAAAAACAAGACAGCATTTACTTCGATAGAAACGCTCTATAACTGTAATTTATACTTACTAAAGGCTTTTATGAAAGAACATAATTTGAAATATAATAGAGAGGAGATGTTAAGGAAGAGACCGTCTGGAGATTTCATACAACTGTTCAATGATTATAGTGAGTTATTTTGGAATGAGTTTACTAAAAATATAGATCATGTAAGACAATTTTTGAAGGAAAATAGTAATGCAGCGGCACTTCCATATCGAAATAGTGACGATGGTGGAAAACTACTCTTCAGACCTCTAGGGCTCCAACCCTTTGTGAACAGTATTATTGAGATTAATAAGAAAAATAATCTAACGTATGGTGTAATATTACAAAGAATGAATAAGATTAATTTTAATCTTAATGAATTACCGTGGAAACAAGTGTTATGGAATGATTATGAAAAAGTTATGCTCCCAAAAGCAGATAAATTAGTGACACATTTGTTAATGTACATGTATGATTCGAAATTATTAACAGAGAAAAATGTGAGGGAACTAATCAAGGGTTATGCTGCAAAAATTAATATGGGGGCCACCGAAACAGAAGAATTACTTGAGGAGATAAAAGACATTTCAAAAAAATAGCAATTAATTGATAGAAGTAAGCTTTGATGAGTTTACTTCTTTTTCTAATTATAAAGTTATAGGTCTTATTGTTAGCGTTTCTTTATAACTGCGAGGAGTGGTTATTTTTGAAATACATTTCTATAAATGAACATGCATATTGCTTGATGAGAATATTAAATGCAATTGAGTTCGAAGAAATCTCTCAAGAAGATTTTCAAAATATTACTGACTGGCTGAATATGGCCGCTGGAGTTGAGCAGATAAATGTCATCACTGAAAGATATGATTCATCGATTTTTATATGCAGTGCTTCGCTAGAGTATTCCAATGAGAAAAGTAAATTATGGTCAAAATTATGTGCCGAGTTAGTAATCTTTAATTTTATTTGGGGGAGTATAGAATCTTTAATATTAAAATTTATCACTAAGACCAACGAGGACTCAACTACATATTTAGGTAGAAAGTTTATAAGTAAAAATTATAAGGGGCCAACAATTAAAGGTTTTATTGAGGCGTACAATAAATTGTATAACATATTTCAAGAAGAGTTATCAGAACAAGAGTTGAAAATTATTGAAAGGGAACATCATGCCGCCAAGGGATTGTTTTTAGTATCAAGATTGCGCAATCAATTTGCTCATGGTTCAAGGTTGCTTCCGCTTCCTGAAGATTGGTCTGATGGACTTACAAGGGAAGTGGAAATTATACAACTGAGCTCAAGAATAATATTATTCACAATTCAAATGTTGTTATTGGCTAAATATGGATTTAATGGGTATCGAATTGAAGATCCCGCGTTGTTTGATTTTGGACGATTAGAAGAATCAGTTGACTTGGATACACTTTTAAAATACTTGCATTTTGAAGATTATGATACCAGAGTGTTAGAGCTTTAATAGTAATCACTCAAAATGAACAATTCAATACCCATGTAAATCAAGGGTGCTAACCAACTAGCACAGAATTTATAACTGCCACATGCTCCCGATTGAAAATTTGGTTATTGACGTCGTTACAGATTATGCTGCTTCCCGGCTCGGTCTACCGAACTAAGTATTTACGTTTACTATGAGAGGTGTTGATAGCCTTGCAGACTTTTTTGCAGCATGTGGATTTTGTGAAGCAGATTTTCGAGGTGGTGGTGGAGTAACAAAGGAGGTGGGGGAGCACTCCCTAGTTTGTCAGAGCTGCTCTTTTTTTCTACCCTTGAGTTGTATAATTGAATTAACCGATGAAAGAACAATCCTTCCGTCGCATAAGGTAATCCCTCCCCCCCTTCCATTCTTTGCATTGCCAGTATCACGCGGCCGTGTTAAAATCCCCTCGTGTCATACATAGCATACAGGGGAATCCAACATGCATTTGCGTAAATCGGCACTTATCATTGCGCTGCTCAGCTTGACCTTCTCTTCCGTGGCCGCGGCTCATCCGGGGCGGACCGATTCGAGCGGCGGGCATACCTGTCGAACCAATTGTGAGAAATGGGGCTACGAGTACGGGGAGTACCATTATCACAATGGCGGCGGCTCTTCATCCAGTGGCAGCAGCTCGAGCGGCAGCAGTTCTTCTTCCAGCAGCAAAGCAGCCACGCCAGCTCCTGCACCTAGTACGCCCAAAGAAGTGATTCCTCCAGGAACGGTGAAGGTGACTCTGCCAGCATTCAGCATCGTGGTGAACGGTCAGCAGGTTGCCAACGCTTCCACGGCGTCCCCGGTGATCGTGTATAACGACATCACGTACTTCCCGATGACCTGGAACTACACGCAGGCTCTTGGGTTGGATACGGCGTGGGATGCCAATACGGGCTTCTCGATCCGCAAGACCGACCGTGCCGGTGCCGCGCTGAGCCTGGACTACGGTACGCCGGCCTCCAAGCTGTATGCCAAGAAGCCGGGGTTCAACATCTACGTGAACGATGTCTGGCTCGATAACGCGAAGGAAGAGTACCCGGTGCTTGTCCTGAACGATGTCACCTACTTCCCGATGACCTGGAAATTCGCCGTGGAAGAGCTGGGGCTCCAGATTTCTTTTGCGAACAACACGTTTACAATCTCGAAATAACGCGGAACACCGCTGTAAATCTAAGCCTGTCTTCCCTCGGGAGATGGGCTTTTCAGTTTTCTTCCTTTTCCAACAAATTGAAATCTGGAACGGGTACCGTTCTCCGGCCGCTCGTATTATAATAAAATCAATTAGGTACTAAGCACTAGGGAGGCGCGTTGTATGGCACTGACGGTACCCGAGCACATCCCAAGAAGCGCGACGCCAGGGGAGCGGCTGGTGTTTGAGACATTGAAGCGGCATCTGCCGGATGATTATATCGTCTATTATGAACCGGAGATTCAGGGACGGCGGCCGGATCTGGTCATTATCGGTCCGGACTTGGGGCTGGTGGTTCTGGAAGTGAAGGATTACACGAAGAGCACGCTGTATCAGATCAATCAGGATGATTGGGTGCTGCGGGCATCGGGCAGCGGCGAGATGGTGACGGTGAAGAATCCCTACAAGCAGGCGAGGGACAACGTGCGCCTGATCGCGAACCAGCTCAAGAAGGACAAGAACCTGATCGTGCAGGAGGGGCAGTACCAAGGGAACCTGAAGTTCGCTTACGGGTTCGGCACCGTGTTCACCCGGATGAAACAGGAGGACTTCGTGAAGCTGGGCTTGTACCAGGTCATTGCGCCGGAGTTCGTGCTGTGCCGGGATGAGGTCGACACGGACGATGAGGGGTTCTCGGAGGAGATCCTGCAGGAGAAAATCCACGGCATGTTCACGGTATGGAGCCGGCGGCGGTATATGCTGACGCATGAGGATATTCAGGCGATCCGGTTCCACCTGTTCCCGGAAGTGCGCATAAGCGCGGAGTACAAGGAGCCGGTGTACTACCAGGATCAGCTGCTGCTGTCCATGCATAACATCAAGACGATGGACCTGCATCAGGAGAACATGGCGCGGCAGGTGGGCGACCGGCACCGGCTGATCCGCGGCGTGGCGGGCAGCGGGAAGACGCTCGTGCTGGCGAGCCGGGCGAAGATTCTGGCGAAGGAGCATCCGGATTGGCGCATTCTGGTGCTGTGCTACGGCATTCCGCTGTCCCGGAGCCTCAAGCAGCTTATCGAGCGGAAGTTCGAGGAGCCGGAGGATCTGTTCGACCTGATCGACCAGGCCTCGTCGGAGGGGCCGCGGCGCTGCCCGGTGGAGGTGTACAACTTCCACGAGTGGCTGCGGCATTCCTTCCGCATGAAGGAGGAGGACCTGCCGAACCTGCTCGACAAAATCGCCCGCAAAGAGGCCATCGTCCCCAAGTACGATGCGATCCTGATCGATGAGGGGCAGGACTTCGAGCCGGAATGGCTCCGGCTGCTCAGTGCCTGTCTGAACCCGGACACCCAGTCCCTGCTGCTGGTGGAGGACCGGGCACAGGCGATCTTCAAACGCCGGGTCAGTCTGGCGCAGGAGACGGGGCTGGATTTTCGCGGACGCTCGCGTATTCTCACGATCAACTACCGCAATACGGCGCAGATCGTGCGCTTCGCCTGGGAGTTCTATCAGCGCCACTCGCAGCTGCAGACCAAGGTGCAGGCCGGTTCCGTGGACGGGGTGGAGATCATTCCGCCGCAGGCGACCAAGCGCAGGGGGCCGGAGCCGGTGATCCGCCGCTGCCAAGGCTTCGCGCAGGAGATGGGGTTCGTGACGGAGGAGATCCGCAAGCTCAGCCGCGAGAAAAGGGTGCCTCTGCACGACATCGCGATCCTGTATCGGGTGAAGAATACGCACCAGGCTTCCTATATCGATATGATCCGCCGGCAGCTGGACCGGCAGGGCATTGCCTTCGACTGGATTACGGAGAGCCCGGAGTCGAAGCGCCGATTCGTGAGGCAGGATGACCAGGTGAAGGTCTCGACGATCGACAGCGCCAAAGGGCTGGATTTCCGTGCCGTGTTTCTGGTGAACATTGAGAACATGCCGTTCCCTCTGGTGGATGTGGAGGAGCGGGAGGTGTCTCTGTTCTACATCGGGATGACGCGTGCCCTGGATGATCTCTATCTGACGTACAGCGGGGAGTCGAAGTTCACGAAGTATCTGGATGAAGTGGCTGCGCGGCGGGCGGAGTCGGCGAAGGATGCGGCGGGGAAGAGGATGGGGTAGGAGGACGCGGGGGGAAAAGAGGTATCGTCCGGGCCTATCTAATGGAAGTATGCTATAAATAAAATAAAGGGAGGCCGCTGCCTCCCCAACCTTAGGCTACCGATGCTCATCGGCGGCCTTTTCGCTTTGGCGTGCTCTGAAGGCGTGCACGAACAAATTCACGAGTGCTGCCACCAAGAGGACATGCAGCAGCTCCACTTGAAAACCGCGCAGCCGGTACCCGCTGTATATCACATACCCCAGCAGTCCCGCTGCCGCTGTGGCTGCCCAGATCAGCTGGGTGGAGCGGCGGAGCGACAGCTTGCGGGCGATCCACCTCAGTAGAAGAAACAATCCAACGGCATAGGTTGCGTAGAGGGCAATAAGCAGTGCTGCGCTTAGGGCTAATTCCACAGGTACATCTCCTCCATATCCTTGGTCGATGCTTTGGGGGGATGATGTCTTTTGAACAAATCCGCTGGTAGTCTGTCCCTCTCTATCTATTAAAACATATCCAATAAAAGGAAAACAATGTCTCCATAAAGCTTCCATCACTCATCTCCAGCCTTTCCTGATAAAGCGTTACCAACATAAATAATATGTCACATAAAATAACACTAGTTAAAAATAACGTTGCGACTCTCGGGATTTGTTGGTAGAATCATGATAAATTTATTCTATTTTGCGAGGAGTTGGCCGGATGAGATTGAAAAGCGTGTTAACATTAATGACGTTAACTACCTTCCTGTTCACTGCAGCTTGTGGAACCGAAAGTGCCACGACGGGAAGCGGGACCAGCACCGGATCAGGGACGGCCGGCGGGGAAGTGACGTACAAGATCGCGACGGATGCCAGCTACGCGCCGATGGAGTATATGGATAAGGACAAGATTACCGGCTTCGATATCGATTTCCTGGCGGAGGTCATGAAGGAAGCGGGCTTGAAATATGAGGTCGTGAATGTGGGCTGGGATACGATGCTGGAGAGCGTGAAGCAGGGCAAGGAGTACCAGGCGGGCATCTCCTCGGTCTCGATCACGGATGAACGGAAGCAGACGTACGATTACTCGATCCCTTACTTTGAGTCGACGAACATGATTCTCGTGAAGGAAGGCAGCACGGTCAAGAGTGCGGACGACCTCAAGGGCAAGAAGGTGGCGGTGCAGGGCGCAACGACGGCGGATACGATCATGAGCGGGATCTTAGGCAAGGAAAGCACGGATCTGAAGCGGTTCGAGAGCAACGCGCTGGCGCTGATGGAGCTGGAATCCGGCGGCGTAGAGGCCGTGGTGGCCGATATTGCGATCGTCCGGGAGTATATCAAGAACAACCCGGGCAAGAAGTTTCAGAGCGTCCGCGACGATAAGAACTTCCAGGCCGAATACTACGGCATTCTGTATCCGAAGGGCAGCGAGCTGAAGGCGAAGCTGGACCCGGCGGTGAAGAAGGTGCTCGAGAACGGCAAGTTCGCCGAGGTGTACAAGAAGTGGTTCGGCGAGGAGCCGAACGTGAAGAAGCTGCTGGAGGCCGCAGCGAAGTAAGGCCGTGGGGGAGCATGTGCAGCTTGGCCGCTGTGCATGCTTTTTTCTTCTTAGGGCAGGACGTACGGATGGGTACACAGAAACCATACTTACTTGCGATTGTGACGACCGGGGAGGCACCTTGCGATGGATTTTCGATACGATATCATCTTGGGCTATGCGCCGCTGTTGGGCAAAGGAGTCCTCCTGACGATCGGGCTGTCTCTGCTCTCGATCCTGATCGGCTCGCTGTTCGGGCTCGTGATCGGCTTCGGCCGCATGTCGGGGCAGTGGCTGCTGCGTGTGCCGGCCAAGGCGTATATTCACTTCTTCCGCGGGACGCCGCTGTATGTGCAGATTCTCATCGTGCACTTCGGCGCGGTGCCGCTGGTGATCGGGAAGACGAACCCGATCGTGGCGGCGATCGCGGCGCTGTCCCTGAACTGTGCGGCCTATACGGCTGAGATCTACCGGGCGGGCATCCAGTCCATCGACCGGGGTCAGTTCGAGGCGGCGTACTCGTCGGGGATGACGAAGGCGCAGACGATGCGGCACATCATTCTGCCGCAGGCGGTGAGGCGCATGCTGCCGGCGTTCGGCAACGAGTTCGTGGTGCTCATCAAGGACTCGTCGCTCGTGGCGATCATCGCGGCGCCGGAGCTCATGTACTGGAGCAACGCGATGCGCGGCCAGTATTACCGGGTATGGGAGCCGTATCTCGCGGCAGCGTTCATCTATCTGATCCTGACGTATACGCTGAGCAAGATTTTGGCTCGGGTGGAGGCTCGGATGGGAGCTCGGGTGAAGTAGGAAAGCAGGAGAAGGACAGTTCGCTGGGGGAGCGGGCTGTCTTTTTTTCTTCGAGGGAGGGGGGATAAACAGTGGGGCTGCGTCGGTTGGCGTAGAGCACCAGTGATGGGTTATTCAACGAAGTCCGCTCCGTGCTAAGATGGAAGCATAGGAATAATTATTGGCATAAGGAGCAGTGCCCGAATGAGAAAGCTTGAGCTTACTCTGCAGCAAATCGAACAGATCAGCATGTTGATGGAGACGGACCAGCTCGGTGAAAGGTTCTATTACGATGTCGTAACGGGAGAGATCGATACGAAGGGTCCGGATGATTATGAATGGGAGGAAGAGGAGGAAGGGGAATTCGCAGAAGACGATGCTCGTGAAGTAGATGAGGAAGATGAAGAACTCCACCCCGAGGAGAGATACCTGCAGATTCCTGAACGCAGCTCACGTGATGGGTACGAGCGAATGGAGGATTTTGCCTATAGTATTGGAGCAGGACCGGTGAGAGAAGCGCTGCTTCGTGCTCTGGAAGGTCGTAAAGGGGTGTTCCGGCGGTTCAAGGACAAGCTGGTGGACTATCCGGAAGTGCAGCAGCAGTGGTACGCCTACGAGGAGGAGAAGAACCGGGAAGCGGTCATCGAATGGCTGGAATCCGAGGGCTTCGAGGTGACCGTTGTGGCCCAAAAACGGAGGTAGGGGACAACGCATGAAGCTTGCCGACTTTGAACACTCCGTCGACGGGAAGATTGTAAGCCGGGGGCGGGAGTACTATGAAGACGATTGTGTCATGTCGCTGCGCGAAACGGAAACGAACCGCTATACTGCCGAGGTGGAGGGCAGCGAGGAGTACGAGGTGGAGATCGAGTTAAACGACGGGGGGACGGTGGTCGATTGGGACTGCACCTGCCCGTACGATCTGGGGCCGGTGTGCAAGCATCAGGTGGCCGTGCTGTATGAGCTTCGGGACATGCTGGGCGCGCAGGGAGAGGGATTCAAGAAGCAGGCAGGGTCCGGGAAGCAGGCAGATTTGAAAACACTGCTCTCGGGCTGTAGGCAGGAAGAACTGGTCGATCTCCTGATGGTGCTGGCCAGGGATGAAGGCGTGGAGGAGCGGATCCGGCTGCATCTGGGCCGGGACGATATTGACAGTGCGGTGGAACAGAGCAGGCGGTTAATTCAGACGCATATCGATAATCAGAGACAGCGCGACGGATTCGTAACGTATGCCCGGGTATCGACAGCGGTACGTGGTGCGGAGATGGTGTTGGAGAAGGCGCAGCGGGAGCTTCAAAAGGGGGCTGCGATGCAGGCCGTCCGGCTGGCACTGTGCATCATGGAGGAGATGATTGAGTTCATTCAGGAATGCGACGATTCCGGTGGACACATCAGCCCCTCATGGACATGAGTCTGGGAGTGATCGCGGAGGCCGTGCTTGACGAGGATCCGGAGGGAAGCGTTGAACGAGATTCGCTGTTTGACCTCTTGCTCGAGGAAGCAGCCAAGGAGCAGTACGACGGCTGGTCGGATTGGCGCATTGAGCTTCTGGATGTGTGTGCCAAGCTGGTGGATGGGCCGGATCGGCAGGAGGCTTTTGAAGCGCTGCTGGAAGAGCTGGGGGAGAACGAAGGAACTACCGAATGGAGCCGGAACTATTGGAACGAGCACATCGACCTGATGAGGCTGGAGATCATGATCAGGCTGCAGGGAGAGGCTCAGGCGGAGACCTTCGTGCAGGGGAGGCTGGAGCATACCGGCTTCCGAAAATTGCTATCAAGCAGGCGATGGACCAGAGAAATTATGAGGAGGCGATCCGGCTGGCGCTGGACGGGGAGCAGCTGGATACGGAGCGCCGTCATCCGGGAACCGTGAAGCACTGGAAGAAGCTTCGGCACGAGGCTTACCGTGCTTCGGGACAGCTGGAGGAGCAGCGGAAGCTGGCGGAGGAGCTGCTGCTGGACGGTGACTATGACTATTACTTGAAGCTGAAGTCGACTTATACACCGGAGGAGTGGAAAGGGGTGTACCTGGAGCTGCTCCCGCGGCTCGAACATTCCGGACGCTCCTATTATTTCGATCCGTATCCCCGAATTCTGATCGAGGAACAAGAAACGGCCAGGCTGCTGGATTATGTATCGCGCGAGCCGTCCTTAATAGAGCAATTCTATCCACAGCTGGTCTCTGAGTATCCGGATGAAGTGTACAAGCTGTTCAAGGATTATATTATGCAGACGGCGAAGGCTGCCAGCAACCGCAGCAACTACCGGAATGTGTGCCGGATGATCAGCATGCTGGCTAAGGCGGGGGGAGTAGATGCGGCCAGACATTGCGTAGGGACGCTGCAAGCACTCTATCCGCGAAGGAGTGCGCTGCAGGATGAGCTGAGGAGCGTCAAGTGGAGTTAAGATACGGCAGGGGTCAAGAGGCTCTCCTACAGAGGAGGGCTTTTTTGACGTGGACAATGGCGCACCGGAGATTGACTTTAACCAAGCATGGGAAACCGATCCTGCCAACAGGAGAAGCTCACTTCATTGAACTCTATTATTTTAATTATAACTTTACAGTATGTGACAATATTAGATATTTATCCATAATATTCTATATGATAGAATTCGAATTGTGCCTGATAGAATCGCGGTTTGACAGATTCCCGTGAGGCACGTGTCCGCAGAGGACCAACCAATCGACCAGCATGCTTACACCACTCGCCGCACCAACCATTCCAGTATCGGAGGTAGATGAGGAGAATGAACAAGAAATTTGTGACAGCGCTTGCATTGACGGCTGCAATGTCTGTATCGATGGTGTCCGGTGCCTTCGCCGCAGCGGGGCACGCCAATGTGGCTGCTGTAGGGACGGCGTCTTCGAACAGTTTCTACGGCGTGAGCTACCAGTCTTCTTATTCCCTTGGACAGACGCATTCCCAGATCGCGGTGCTGAAGAACAACCTGCGGGCCTGGCGCGCTTACGGCAGCAACGAGAGCCTCTTCACCGGCGTAGCGCCGATTACGAGCACGAGCGGAACTTTCGACCAGGCGACGAAGGACAACCTGATCGTGTTCCAGCGCAACAAGGGCCTGACGGCGGACGGCATCTATGGGGCGGCAAGCCGTAATGCAATGCACGGGGCTATCGGTTCTTCGCCGAGAGGGTATGTGCGCATCAAGAATACGACCCATTACATCAATTATAACGATACGGCGACAGGCCTCTCGAACGACGGTACCTACAAGCTCGATCACAGCTTCGTAACGCCTTCGACGAAGACGACGCTGGACCAGATCGCGGCAAGCTTCTACGGCACCTACGCCAAAAAGCTCGAGATCAACGACGCCAGCCTGATCGACGGCGCCGACACGCCGGAGCACAGCAGCCACCAGGACGGGAAGTCGGTGGATATCCGCAACTACGGGATGACGGCCGCCCAGGAGAAAAAAGTCCTGGAGATCGCGGTAGCGAACCCGAATGTATCGCAGGTGCTGTTCTATACAAAGCATGGCCTGACGAGCTCCAAGATTGTGGTGCGTTCCGATCATGCGGATCACTTCCATCTGAGCACCGTGAATTAATCGGCTTAACCGCTGTAGAGTGAAAAAAGAGCTGCCCGCGTTTCTTCGAGACGCGGTGCGGCTTCTTTGCTTTTTGTATGGGTATCGGGCAAGAGGAAGGATCACGCTGAGAACGGACGGCCCATATCAAAAAGGGACGCCCCCGCCATACGGCAGGGAGCATCCCTTCAACTGCTGCTGTAAGCCGGTCGCTAAGCGATCGACGTCGGGGCGTCGAACGGCGAAGCATACCCGCTGATCCCGGAGAGGATGCGCCGGGCCTCCTCGTCCGTCATGCTGCCGAAGCGCTGCGCCGCATCCACGATCTTCGGGAAGAGGTGCACATCGCCGGCTGTCGCGAAGCCGACCACCGAAGGGAACGAGAGCACGAAGTGCACGCACGCGTCGAGGACCTCCTGCTGGTGGAACGGCTCGTACCACGTGGCGAAGTCACGCTGCTGGTCCGGGGCCCAAGGGCCCTTGGCGACCGCCTTGATGACGCGCACGGCGGTGTTCTGCCGGCCGGCTTCCTCAAGCAGCCGGTCGAAGCCTTCCCTGTACTCGGGCAGCGAGTACAGGTAGTAGTTCAGCGGCAGCAGCACGGTGTCGAACGGGAAGCGGCGAAGCGCTTCCAAATGCGTCGCCGGCGCGCCGTGGCCGTGGCCTGTGATGCCGATGGCGCCGACCAGGCCTTCGTCACGGGCTTCAAGCAGCGCTTCGAGCGCACCGCCGGAGCGCGTACAAGCATCGAGCTCGCTGAGGTCGCCGACGGCGTGAAGCTGAATGAGGTCCAGGTAGTCCGTCTGCAGCCGCTCCAGTGAGCGGTGAATCTCGGCCTTGGCCTTGTCTTTGGTGCGTTCGCCGGTCTTCGTCGCGAGGAAGATCTGTTTGCGGATCTTCGGCATCCACGGGCCCATCCGCAGCTCGGCATCCCCGTAGCTCGCGGCGGTGTCGAAGTGGTTGACGCCGTTCTCCAGCGCATGCGCGATGGAAGCGTCCGCTTCCTCCTGGGTAACATTGCCCAAGCTGGCCGCCCCGAACATGACGACGGAGCTTTCGTGGCCGAGCCGTCCTACTTTGCGTGTTAACATGTGCATCTCCTCCTTTCCCTAAGCTTACCGCAGTTTGTTCGGAAGATAAACAATCAGTTGTAAACGATTTAGATGTATTCGACCTGCTCTTCGTACCGCTCCATGCGCTCGTACCGCATCCAGCTGAATTGTTCCAGTCCGGTCAGGGACTTGAAGATGTCGACATCGGCGCCCCCCTGCAGGAACGATTCGGCCGTCAGCAGCCCGCGCAGCGCTTCTATGGTCTTGTCATCGAAGCCGAACAGCTTGAAGTCTTCCGGGTACACGGTCTCAAAATGCTTCCGCACGGCAGCAGCATAATTGTCACCCTCGGCAAGTTCGTCCTCGATCTGTTTTTGAACAGCCTCGCCTTCTTGGGTCATCAAGAAGGATAGACGTTTGTCCGGATACCGTTCGCGAAAGATCTTAAGCATCAATTCCGCTTCCATCTCGTATGGGACATGAGCGTAAGAAAACACATCTTCCTCGCTCCAGATCTCATAACCCCAGTGGTGGTCGCCCAGATTGTAGAAATATAGTGCAGGGCATTCCGAAGACAGGGCGCTTAGAAACTCCTCGGGCCCGTCCATCTCTCCGTCCTGTTTGGTAAATACTCCAACCCACTGGTCGTTCAACGGCAGGATCGGCCGACGAACCCTTCGGGGCATGCTTTCGAATCTTATCGATGTGCTCGCTGCGCACCACTGTGCCATAGGTAAATTCGCTCATGGGGATGTTCCTCTCATCTAGTAGCCATTCAATCTCTCTAAATTATATAGGAGGTTAATGATGGATGTCCTTACGAGTTAATAGAATTTTCATGGGGGCACGGCACCGGAGGGGCGGGGGAGAGGCGGGCGTGATGAAAGATGTGGTGGCGTCGCCTATGTGATGTTTTGCATCGCATAAGGTAGGCCGTGGGGCTGTGAGTGGGGATATGCGATGTTTAACATCACATAAAAGCGCCTTTTGCGCAAAACGGTCGGTGACATGAGCTTATGCGATGTTTTTCATCGCATAAGGAAGCTGGAGTCGCTGTAATCCGAGTTATGTGATGTTTAACATCGGATAAAACGCCGTTTGCGGAAAAGTGGTCGGTGACATGAGCTTATGCGATGTTTTTCATCACATAAGGAAGCTGGAGTCGCTGTAATCCGAGTTATGTGATGTTTAACATCACATAAAGCGCCGTTAGTGGAAAAACAGCCGGTGACATTAGCGCATACGATGTTTTCCATCGCATAAGGAAGCTGGAGTCGCTGTAATCCGAGTTAGGTGATGTTTAACATCACATAAAAGCGCCTTTTGCGCAAAACGGTCGGTGACATGAGCTTATGCGATGTTTTTCATCGCATAAGGAAGCTGTAGGAGCTCTGAGTCGAAATATCTGATGTTTACTATCAGATAAAGCCGAAGTATGCGGAAATTGCCATCACATCAGCTTATCTTCTCATCGCCCATGCTCACGCCGGGCTGCGCCCTATGACGATGTCTCAGCATCGGATCAGCACTCCCCCTCAATCCCCCTCAAGACTAAGCGCTTCACCTTCTCCCGCGCGCCCCAATCTTGATTTTCTCCACCTCACCTGAAGATTTTCACCTAAAAAAAGCAAACCTGACTCCTTAAGTTCCCGCATTGTTGAAAGCGTGCGCTTACGAGATAATACCTTTATAAAAGACGAGGGGGAACTCAAGTGAACAAACGTAAAACCTTGAAGGCAGTACTCGCAGGAACGATGGCTATCTCGCTGACTGCATGCGGCACCGGCGGGGAAAGCACCGGCAGCACCGGAGCGGCCGGCGGCGATGCGGGCAAGGATGCGAAAAAAGATAAAATCACGATTACGTTCCAGAATATTTGGCCGGATGCAACCGATCCGAAAAATAAATTGATGAAGAAAGTCGTAGCCGACTACGAAGCGAAGAACCCGAACGTCAAGATCGAGCTCGACTCCCTGAACACGGACCAGCAGAAGATGAAGCTGAAGACGCAGGCTGCTTCCAAGGAAGTGCCGGACATCACGGTCGTGAACCCGGCCGAGCAGATGAAGCCTTTCGTCGAAGCGGGCCTCCTCGCACCGCTCAATGACATGCTCGACCAGAACGGCCTGAAGGGCACGTTCCAGCAGGGGATCCTCGACTACTACAGCTTTAACGGCAACACGTATGCGGTACCGGACGGCAATAACATCGGCGTCGTGTACTACAACAAGGAGCTGTTCGAGAAGGGCGGCGTGAAGATTCCTACGACGTTCGAAGAGATGGTCGAGACCGTCAAGACGCTGAAGTCCAAGGGCATCCAGCCGATGGTCATCGGGGAGAAGGATACGTGGACGGGCTCGTTCCTCTTCATGAACATCCTTCTGCGCACGAATAACGGGCCGGGCTTCCTGAAGGACGTAGCGGCGAAGAAGAAGACGTTCGAAGATCCGGCGTTCGTTGAAGCGGTATCCAAAATGCAGGACCTGATCCAGGCCGGCGCATTCCAGGAAGGCGTAACGTCCTTCGACTACAACGCGGGCGAGAACCTGTTCAAGACGGGCAAAGCGGCCATGTACTACATGGGCTCCTGGGCGACGGGCGGCATCGAGACGTCCTCGGTTAACGGCAAGGTCGGCGTGTTCAAATTCCCGACGGTCGGCGGCAAGGGCAATCCGGACGAGTACATGCTGGCGCCGGGCAGCGGCTTCGCGGTATCCGCGAACTCCAAGCACCTCAAGGAAACGAAAGACTTCCTGAACTACCTGATGATTAACTATCCGAAAGAAGCGTTTGCGAACAAAGGCGCCGTAGGCGTTGCCCAGACCGTAGAAGGCGACTTCAAGGCAGCCGGCTACTCCGATATGGCCGTTGAGATCACGAACCTGTTCAAGAGCGTCAAGGGCGGCGACCTCGCATTCGACAACTCGATGAACCCGGGCACGTCCCAGGCGCACCTGACGTCGATCCAGAACCTGTTCGTACAGAAGAAGGAACCGAAGGACGTGGCCAAGGAACACCAGACGGCGTTCGAAGCCAACAATAAGTAAAGTTCTGTTCTTGTAAGGAGAGGGACTGACGGATGCCAGTCCCTTTTTCCATAAGCATCGGGCCGTGTATGACCTGTCGGAGCGGCCGACCCAACAACCCAACAAGGAGGCGATCCTCATGAATGTATTAAAGGTACCCGGCCGTACGATCGCTGTATTCATACTGCCCTGCCTGCTGATCTACGTCGGTCTCGTCTTCGTGCCGATTCTGGTGTCGTTCTACAGCTCCCTGCTGGATTGGAACGGGATCGGGGCTTCGAAGTTCATCGGGTTCGACAACTATGTGCAGATGTTCACGGCGGATCCGGTATTCTGGCCGGCTGTCAAGCGCACCCTGATGTTCGCGGTCTTCTCCATGGTGGAAATTCCGGTGGCCCTCTTCGTCGCCATTCTGCTGAACCGCTACATCCGCAAGCCCAACTTCCTCGTATCGAGCTATTTTCTCCCCGTCATCCTCTCGGTTGTTATCGTAGGTCAGCTGTGGAAAACGATCTACAACCCTGCATCGCTGGGCGGGATGCTGAATCAGGTCCTGATGGCGGTCGGTCTGGAGTCCTGGACGAAGGCATGGCTGACCGATCCGAGCGTAGCGATGTATGCCTTGTATATCGTGGCCCTCTGGCAGTATCTGGGGTACCACGTGCTGATCCAGTTCACAGGCATTCAGAACATCCCTTCGGAAGTGTATGAAGCGGCCAAGATCGACGGCGCGGAAGGCTTCACCGCCGACCGGTACATCACACTGCCGATGGTGGTGCCGATCTTCAAAATCTCCATCGTCCTCGCGTTCATCGGTTCCCTGCAGGCCTTCGACATGATCATGGTCATGACGGGCGGCGGCCCGGCTCACGCCACGGACGTGATTGCAACACTCATGTACAACATGTCGTTCCTGTCCATGAAATACGGCTACGGCAGTGCGCTGGCTTCGTTCCTCGTGGTCCTGTGTCTCATCGCCACGGTCATCATCAACTTCCTCTTCAAGAAGCTGGAGGCAAGATACACGTAACCGCCGCAGGCAAGAACCGATAGAGAGGGGCTTCCGCTTATGATGAAGCCTCCTAGTAGAAAGGAGAATTCGGATATGAGTGCAGGGATGAATGCCATCATGGAAAAACCGAGGCCGGAGGTCCGCGCGCGCCGCAGCAGCTTCGGGATTGTCAAAAGCGGCGTGCTGCTCTTCCTCTCGACCTTGGTCGTCACCCAGCTGTACCCGCTGCTCTGGCTGTTCACTTACTCGCTGAAGACCAACGAGGAGATTCTTTCGGGCAGCTTTTTCTCCCTCCCGCAGGTCGCGCAGTGGAGCAACTATACGGATGCGCTGGAGGCGGGCAATTACTGGCGCTACCTGTTCAACAGCTTCTTCGTCACCTCCGTGACGATGGCGAGCGTGATCGTGCTGGCCGCGATGGCCGCTTATGCGATTACCCGCTTCCAGTGGAAATACGGCCAGCTCATCATGCTGATCTTCCTGCTCGGGATGATGATTCCGCTGCAGTCGACGCTGCTGCCGCTGATGATTATTTTCAAGAACATGGGCATCCTGAACACGCACCTCGCCCTGATCCTGCCGTATGTCGCATTCTCGACGCCGCTGGCGGTGTTCATCCTGTGCGGGTTCCTGAAGACGATCCCGCATGAGCTCGAAGAGTCGGCGGTGATGGACGGAGCGAATGTGTACCGCACCTTCTGGAGCATCATCCTGCCGGTGTCGGTGCCGCCGATCATGACCGTCTGCATCCTGACGTTCATCAACATCTGGAATGAGTACATCCTGGCTTCGACGTTCATCTCGGCGGAGCGGCTGAAGACCCTGCCGTTCGGCGTGAACAGCTTCGTCAGCCAGTACTCGGTTAACTACGGGGCCATCGGCGCGTTCCTCGTGCTCGGTGCGCTGCCGGTCATCGTGATCTACTTCCTGCTCTCCGAGAAGATCACCAAAGGGATGGTCGCGGGAGCGGTGAAGGGGTAAGCAGCTGCATATCGGCTTCATGTTCATAGGGACGGAACCGTCACCGGAATTCGTACTGCCAAGGCTTGTGATGGCAGCGATTCTCCGGTGCCACGGGGCCGTCCTTGTGGTATGATTGGCGGTATACAGCCCAGAATTCGGAGAAAAGAGGGTGGGGGCATGGCGCGGGGCATCCACAGTATTCATAACCGGTTGTTCGTGCTTTTTCTGCTGAGCATGCTGTCGCTGCTGCTGATCGTAAGCGCTCTATTCTACCAGCGGACGACCGACCAGGTGCAGGACAAGGTTAGCGAGATTGCACGCAAGAACGTGTCGCAGACCGTCGGCCTGTTCGATCTGCTGCTGCAGGGCTACGACAGCCTGTCGAAGTCGATCTCGGGGAACTTCGACCTGCAGCGGCTGGTGGCTGAGCCGGGACCGAAGGACCCTGCGCTGCGCTTCATCACCGAGCGGACGATCACGAACACGCTGGGGGCGATCTATTACTCCCGGGAGGACATGATCGGCATCCATGTTATCTCGTACTCGGGCCCGATCTACAGCTACGGCAATTCGATGAGCGTCATCGACCCGGACTATGCGGATTCGGCCTGGTACAAGGAGCTGCAGGAGTCGACCGGGGAGATCCGCTGGTTCGGGGTATCTCCGAATTCGGTGATCGACCAGCTCGAGAAGCGGCCGGTGTTCGCCTTCGGCCGGCAGCTCTACGATCTGTCCCAGCATAAGCCGATCGGCGTCGTTCTGATCGAAACGGATGCGGACCAGGCGCTCGCGGCGCTCTCGAACCTGAAGCTCAGCCCGAACTCGGAAGCGTACATCGTCTCGCCGGACGGCCGGGTGATGGCGTCGACGATTCCGACAGGTGTGGAGAGCAGGGGACCCGCGCTGGTGCCGGAGGATATCCCGAGACCCGCCTATGAGGGGGATGTGGTCGTCGACCCGAAGGACGGGCGGCTCGCGGTGGCGGGGCGGCCGGAGATGGCCGACTGGACGGTGCTCAGCCTTACCCCGGACAGCGACATGAACGTGGAGCTGGATGAGACGCGGAATTTTATCCTCATCATGCTCTCGATCCTGATCGTGGTGGCGACCGCGCTGGCGACGTTCGTGTCGCGTACCATTTCCTCGCCGCTGAAGCGCTTGATCCAGGAGATGAAGCAGGTCGAGATGGGCAACTTCCGCGGGCTGCTCCACGTCAAATCGTATGAGGAGATCAATATCCTGGTATCGTCCTTCAACCAGATGGTGCACCGGATGGACGATCTCATCGAGCGGGTGAAGCTCTCGTCGATCTCCGAGAAGAACGCGCAGCTGCAGGCGCTGCAGAGCCAGGTCAACCCGCACTTCCTGTACAACACGCTCGATATGATCTACTGGATGCTCGATGAGAAGGAGAATGACCGGCTCGGCCGCGTCGTGCTGTCCCTCTCGCATATGTTCCGCTACAGCTCCCACTGGGAGGGCTCGTCGGAGGTGACGCTGCGCGAGGAGCGCGACCAGATGCGGCACTACCTGACGATTATCAAGAGCCGGCTGGAAGGCCGTCTGACGGTGTACGTGGACATGGAGGACCGGTGGCTCGATTACCGTCTGCCCAAAATGACGTTGCAGCCCATCATCGAGAATGCGGTGAAGCACGGGCTGGAGCCGCTGAACTGTGAGGGCGTGCTGCGCGTGTACACGGAAGCGTCGGACGGCAGCCTGCATATTGTGGTCCAGGACAACGGACCGGGGATGGACCGCGACACGCTGCAGCGGCTGCAGGAGACGCTGACGGGCGAGACGCTAAGTGCGGCCAAGGAGCTGGCCGAGGTGGATGCGGCGGCGGATGCCCCTGTGTCGGCAGCCAGGGCCATGGCACCGAAGGGACGCAGGGGCATCGGGCTGCAGAACGTGCACCGGCGGCTCGTGCTCATGTTCGGCGAGGCGTATGGCGTGCGGGTGAGCAGCAGTCCGGGCGAAGGCACCGTCGTAACGGTGGTGATGCCTCAGGTGCAGGTTCAAACGCCGGCCCAGGCGCAAGCACAGGCGCAGGCCATCCGAGGGGTCAGCTAGAGAGGAGGACAACGTGATGAACATACTTGTCGTAGACGACGAACCGATCATCCGCGACGGGATCAAGCGGACGATCCAGAGCCGCTTCCCGGACCATACGGTACACCTGGCTCCTTCGCCGGAGGAGGCGGCGGGCGTGCTGCGGTCTCAGCCGATTCAGCTTGTGCTGACGGATATTCTCATGCCCGGCATGACCGGGCTCGAGCTCATGAACGTATCGCGGGGCCTCCATCCGAACGTGAAGTGGGTCGTGATCTCCGCGCACTCGGAGTTTGCTTATGCCCAGGAGGCGGTGCGGCTCGGCGCGCGGGATTATCTGCTGAAGCCCGTGGGCAAAGACCAGCTCGCAGAGCTCATCGGCAAGATCAGCGATGAGCTCGAGCAGGAGACGCAGGTGTCGGAGGAGGCGGAGCTGTTCAAGAGCTCGCTGAAGTACCTGCGCGAAGCGGTTTTCCAGCGCTGGGCCTCGGGGCTCGATATCGGGCGGATCGACATGCTGTCGGTGATCGACAGCCATCCGCAGTTTCATCTTGTGATGGTGAAGATGGACAGCGACCGCAAGGTCAACCTCGAGCACTACATTATCGAAAATGTCCTCACCGAGCTCATCGAGGGCAGCGGGCACGGGTTCGTCGCCTCCTACGACAGCCAGAGCCTGATCGGCCTGGTGACGCTCGCCGAAGGGGGGCGGATCGATTCGCTGATCGCCGACCTGAAGTCGCACCTGAAGACGTACCTGCGGGTACCGTTCCAGGTGATGCATACGGGTCTGCTGTCCGACTTCGAGGCGATCCCGGCGGAGGTGCAGCGGATGCGGCAGGCCTCGGCCACACAGGTCTACGACCACGACACCCGCGGCGGGGACAAGGCGATCGAGGTGGCGCTGCAGTACATCAAGACCCACTACCAGGACGACTTATCGCTCGAGAAGGTCGCGTCGGTGGTGTTCCTGAACCCGGTATACTTCTCCCAGCTCTTCAAGCAGAAGACGGGCCAGGGGTTCAAGGAGTATGTGATCCACCTGCGCCTCGAGCAGGCCAAGCAGCTGCTGCAGAATCCGACGCTGAAGCTCGCCGACATCGCCGAGCGCATCGGCTACCAGGACATGCGGCATTTCACGCAGGTGTTCCGCAAGCGCTTCGGCGTTACGCCGACGGAGTACCGCCAGGGCGGCGGGGCGGAGTCGGTGCGGTAGGGCGCGGGCGGAAGAGCGGGGAGCCGTGGGGAAGGCCGGGGATTGCGACGATCCCAGTAACAGGTAATAAGAGTGGGGAGCGGTAAAGCGTTCCTAAACTTCGTATGATCCGAGAACCTCCCGCATATCGTGGTAGTAACCATTCGATAGGCGGGAGGTTTTGAGTGTGCCGGTGCCCGATGCTTTTGTGGCGCGTTCGCTTGATGAGATCCGTTTTTGGTCCCGGATTATGAAAGAGCATTCCCTGTTCCTCAAGCTGGGCTTTCGCTGCGAAGATACGCAGCTGATCCAGGAGGCGAATTACTTCTACGGCGTGTTCGAACAGATTGAGCAGCAGGCTCATGCCTACCCTGTGAACGTCGATCCCCAGACTATCCGGGCGTTCAATGTGCAGGTGCAGAGTGCAGCCTCCCACATCTGGGCTTTTAAGCGCAAGGTGCTGGGTCTGATCCTGCACTGCCAGCTTCCGGGAGGGAACAATTTTCCGCTGCTGGTGGATCATACGAGCCGGGAGGCGAACTATTTCCGCAACCGGTTGGCGGAGCTCAATGAAGGGCGGCTGGATCCTCTGCCGGATGCGATTATCAACGAGAATGTGTTTTTCCTCCGGATCATGGCGGACCATGCCAAGTTTATCAGTCATCTGCTGGATCCCTCCGAGCGGCAGCTGGTGGACCAGGCACGGGGGTTCAGTTATGATTTTGACCAGCTCCTGTTCCAGGCCAGAGATCTTGAATCCATGCGGCCGCAGTCGCATACGGTTCCTCTCCTGGACCAATTCCTCGATCAGAACCGGGTGTCGGTGCAGTCGCTGCGCGATTTCAAGAGAACCGCCCGGGACCTTATCGAGGCCTGCCGGATCAAGAGCATCATTCACCCGCTGCTGGCGGACCACACGTTCCGGGAGGCGGAGCGGTTCCTGGAGATTATCGACGCGTTCGAGGGGCATCTCTCTCTCGTGCAAGGGGCTTCAAAGGAGCCGCGGGAAGACGAAGAGCAGGAGGGGCAAGGAATCCAGGGAGTTCCCGGATTGCAGGACCACCATCATTGAACCGAACCTGCTGCGAAGCGGGAATACGAAGATCCGCCTGTGGGCGGGTCTTTTTGTGTGCCTGGACCTGCGCGATCCATCCTTCAAGGTCGGCGAAGCCGTTGATGCTTGGTCTGGTAGAAGATTTAACCAGGTTAGGGCAGGGAATACTTGTTGGTAACCAGGGCTGTTCCGATGGACGGGAGA
Organism: Paenibacillus mucilaginosus 3016; assembly: GCF_000250655.1. Lineage (NCBI taxonomy): Bacteria > Bacillati > Bacillota > Bacilli > Caryophanales > Paenibacillaceae > Paenibacillus > Paenibacillus mucilaginosus. Next base: position 7,861,887 of record NC_016935.1, on the reverse strand, counting down.
CAGACATATAGTTGAGATAGACAGGGAGATGAATGGTGTGGCCCAAAAGCAATGGATCGTCTCGGCAGCGCTTCTGCCGCTCTTGTGGACAGGCAGTCCTACACCGATGTTGAAGGCTGAGCCTCAAGTGGGCGATGTGGTCGGGATGGTGCTGTCGACGGATATCCGCGCCTTGGTGAACGGACAGCCTATCCCTTCGATGAATATCGGGGGCTATACGGCGGTGGCGGCGGAGGATCTGCGGCGCTACGGGTTTGAGGTGGCGTGGTCCCCGCAGTCCCGGACGCTGACGATCTACGAGACGCTTGATAAAAAACTGCATCCGCTGCCGGCGGCTCAGGGGAAAGGACAGCCGGCAGGAGCGGTCGTCGGCCAGGTGCTTCACACGGATATCCGGGCGCTGTATTCGACGGACTATGGCGGCTCCACGATCCCTTCGTACAACATTAACGGGCGTACGGCCGTGCTCATGAATGATCTGCAGCCCTTCGGGGACGTGACCTGGGATGCGGGGGAGCGGGTCATCCGTTTCGAGGCCCAAGGTGGAGCGGGGGCCGGCAAAATCCCCCGTCCGGTAGCGGACGGAACGGCGTTCTCTGTTACCGCGGCGGCCGAAGAACGGTTCACCGTTGATGTCCGCGGCCTAGGGTTGTATGCGGCTGAGGAGTCGGCGGGTTACTTGTCGCAGGAGGGCGTGCCGATGCTCGATGCGGGTCTGCTGGCCGAGCGGCTGGGCTACACGGTGACCCGTTCGGCGGCTGGCTGGAGCGCCGCGAAAGGGCTGCACCGGTTCGAGCTGACACCGGATCTTGTGTCTGCGCGGATCTACTGGGACGGCATGCCGACGGGGACGTACGCCATGACCCAGCCGGCGCAGATGCTCGAAGACCGCCCGCATGCCGGTCTGCACGATCTCGTGCAGCTGTTCGGCCTCGCCTGCTGGTGGAGCGAAGAGGGACGCCGCTTGGAGCTGCTGTGGGCGGATTATGCGGTGCGGGACTACGGCCTGCCCGCGGGAGCCCAAGGCGCTTCCCTGCCGGTTCGCGCGGCCGTGGCGGACTACGCTCCGCGGCGCTCCGAGCTGCCGCCGGTCGTGCTGTCGCTGGAAGCGTACGCGAGCACCGCGACGCAGGGCATCGGCGTCCCGGCAGGCGAAGCCGTGAACGGGCGGCAGCAGTCGCTGGCGGAGGTGTCGGTACCGCTGGGCCCGCAGGAGCAGCGCTTGACCGGCACGCTGCGGATCGGCCAGCGCCCACTGTACCGTGGCAGCTATACGGTGCCGCCTGCGGGCAGGTAGGGGCCGTAGCGTGCGGACGTAGCGGACGCGACGCAGGCATCAGCATGCCGAGAGAGGCGAAGCGGTGAACGGGCGGCAGCAGTCGCAGGCGGAGGTGTCGGTACCGCTGGGCCTGCAGGAGCAGCGGATGACCGGCACGCTGCGGATCGGCCAGCGTCCGCTGTACCGTGGCAGCTATACGGTGCCGCCTGCGGGCAGGTAGGTAGAGCTGCGGCGTGGGTTACAGTGCCGCTCGGCCCGCAGGAGCAGCCGGGCACGTGCGGATTGATCGGCATCCGCTCCGCGGCAGCTATACGGTCTCGTCTGCCACAAGGTAGGGAGGAGGTAGGTGAGCTGCCTGCGTCGGGAGGTGTCAGTACCGCAAGGCCCGCAGGAGCAGTGGATGACCGGCACGCTGCGGATCGGGCGCTGGGCATGCAGCATGTACCGTGGCAGCTATACGGTGCCGACTGCAGGGATGAATGCTGGTGGTTGGCCCGGGGAGCGGAGTTTAGGGACGGTTCTCAGTCGGAAAAAGCTGGCGCATGAGGGCAGGGAAAATAGCCTTTTAGTGGTGGGAGCAGGAAGCGAACCTTTGATGGATTTCATCCGAGGAGGAGATCAGGTGCCCGGATTACTGGTTATGGCGGCTCCGGGGATAGCCCCTTTGTTCAGGGCTGCACTGCTTCATGCAGGCTTGCCCAGGAGCAGCAAGGAAGCTGCGGATCGGGCGCTGGGCATGCAGCATAATCGCATTATCCAAATAGAGGAACTCAGATTCGCTATTCAGCGGAATCAGCTGACCAATATGGGAATAGAGGAACTGAGATGCCTTATTCACCCCAATACGTCGTTTCCGGCAGGGGATTCGGACCAATAAAGAACCTGAGTTCCGCTATTTGCAAAATAACCGCCTCAACAGGCCGAATAGCGAACTACAGTTCCGCTATATTGCAAATGCGGTCGCGAATTCTCCTGCTGAGGTACAGCCATGGAGAAGCAGCGCCGGTCGCCTCAAATTTATCCATTGGTTAAATATTGCGGCTGATAAAACACCCGGCCATCAGCTGCAATTCAGCCTCCGCCCGCCTGCCCAAAATAAAAAGACGAGAAGCCAAAGCTCCTCGTCTTAAAGTCATCGGCACTTACACGCTTACCGCGAGTTGGGTGTCCATGAATTCCGTCAGCTGGTTCACGCGGGACGTGATCGTGCTGGTGGATACGCTATATCTTTCGGCCAGTGCCGCTTTGGTGACCTGCGCGGAGCCAAGCTTCTGCGCGATGCAGAATTCGACGGCCGCAGCGAAGACGCCGGTTTTGCGGACGGCCGGAGTCGTACGGATCGTAAAATCGTTCCACAGCGCAACGGCACTGCGGATCTCTTCGTCGCCGTAGCGCCCGGTCATGCCTTCGGTCAGCTCATGTGCCACCTGCTCGTACAGCGGATCGTTCCACTGCAGCGCTTCGCCGGCGGAACAGGCTTCCTCCGCAGCAGCGGCGGGCACGGCTTGTACTTCGGCAGCCTGTGCCGGAGCAGCCTGAGCTGGAGCGGCCTGCGTCGCAGCAGCCTGTGCCGGAGCGGCAACCGCTTTTACCAGAGCGGCCGACAGGGCTTCTTTCAGGGCCTCTGCCTGTAAGCGTTCCTGCGGTGATACGCTGCCGTCCTGGTGCTTGGGCAGACAGCACTTCTTGTACTTGGATCCACTACCGCAGGGACAAGGTTCGTTTCTACCGATTTTCTTGATGGGTAACCCCTCCCGAAATATGTAACATAATCAATGCGTACTATTATACCAATTTCGGGGCCCCCAGGCTACACCAATATTTGGACGGTTTATTTGCTCTCTATCGGAAGGACCCGGAGCATCGCTTTGGCCGTGCCGGCATGGTGGCTCTCGTGCATAATGACAGCGGTCAGGAGCTCGTCAACGGTCTGCATCGACAGGAAATTCTCGAGGGCGGGCGCATCCATCCGGCCGGCGAGTACGGTACGCATACGCGCCGTCTGCTCGTTCAGCTGGGCGACCAGCGTCTCCCAGGACGGAGGTTCCTGCGTCCATTCCGATGGGCGGGTGCCGTTGCTGAATAAGGCGCCGTACGACTCCGGCAGCGCGGAAGGTTCGCCGGAGAGGCGGAACAGGATGCCTTCTCCTACGGTCACGATGTGGCCGAGCTGCCAGTGCAGATGGTTGTTGAAGCCCTGAGGCACCTCGCGGCGCTGATCGGCGGGACACGACTCGGCGGCTTTCAGGAACTGGGTGCGGACACGCTCCACCAGGTCAAACAAAAAGGTCTCTCTCATATGTACTGCCTCCCACATTCTGGAATAACTTCTCTTTCATCGTACCGGAGCGAGGCCCTTCATTCAACCCGTTCACCATAAAAATAAATACTTTGTTTATTTAATAGACAAAGTTCCCCGGTGGTGATATGCTAAGGATAAGAACGCTTTCTTCGAATCGTCCACAGAGGCCGCCGATCCTACGGAGGGGCTCGGGATGAAGGAGGAAGCGGAGTGAATCCACCATTATCCGAGGAGGACTTACCCGTGAGTATTTTCAAGAACGTACCGAAGATTGCCTATGAAGGCCGCAATTCCGATAACCCGTTTGCATTCAAGCACTACAACCCGCAGGAAGTGGTGCTCGGCAAAACGATGGAAGAGCATCTGCGCTTTGCAGTCGCTTACTGGCATACTTATACCGCGAACGGCACCGACCCGTTCGGTGTGGGCACAATGGTCCGCGCCTGGGACAGCTACAGCGGTCTCGATCAGGCGAAGAAGCGCGTAGAAGCGAACTTCGAGTTCCTGGATAAGATCGGCGTTCCGTACTTCTGCTTCCATGACCGCGACATCGCTCCGGAAGGCGAGACGCTGCAGGAGACGAACAAGAACCTCGACGTCATCGTGGCGATGACCAAGGAATACATGCAGTCCAGCGGCAAAAAACTGCTCTGGAACACCGCGAACATGTTCTCGAACCCGCGGTTTGTCCACGGTGCAGGCACGACGAACAATGCGGACGTGTTCGCATATGCGGCAGCCCAAGTGAAGAAGGGCCTCGAAGTGGGGCTCGAGCTCGGCGCGGAGAACTATGTGTTCTGGGGCGGCCGGGAAGGCTACGAGACGCTGCTTAACACGAATATGAAGCTTGAGCTGGATAACCTGGCGCGCCTGCTTCATATGGCTGTAGACTACGCGAAGGAAATCGGCTTCGGCGCCCAGTTCCTCATCGAGCCGAAACCGAAGGAGCCGACGAAGCACCAGTACGACTTCGATGCGGCAACGACGATCGCGTTCCTGCAGAACTACGGCCTGAAGGAGCACTTTAAGCTGAACCTCGAAGCCAACCATGCCACGCTGGCCGGCCACACGTTCGAGCACGAGCTGCATGTGGCGCGCATCAACGGCATGCTCGGTTCCCTCGACGCGAACCAGGGCGACATGCTGCTCGGCTGGGATACCGACGAGTTCCCGACCGACCTGTACTCGGCTACTCTGACGCTGTATGAAGTGCTGAAGAACGGCGGCCTCGGCAAGGGCGGCGTGAACTTCGACGCCAAAGTACGCCGCGGCTCTTTCGAAGACGAGGATCTGTTCTACGCGCACATCGCCGGCATGGACTCCTATGCCCGCGGCCTGAAGGCTGCAGCGAAGCTGATCGAAGAGCGCATTCTCGACGACATCATCGACAACCGCTACCGCAGCTTCAACGAAGGGATCGGTGCCGAGATCGTATCCGGCAAAGCAACGCTGGCTTCCCTCGAGCAGTACGCGCTGCAGAACAATCCGATCCGCAACGAGTCCGGCCGCCTGGAGCGCATCCGCGCTACGCTGAACGAAGTGATCTTCAGCGTATAATCGGCTAGTACGGCCCAAGAGGCTGTCCCTAACCGCTGCAGATCCATAGCATCCGGAATCATGACGTAACCTGCCCGTCCTTGTGCCCGTTCTCCGGTGAGAGCGGCCGGGGGCGGGCTTTTTATGCGGGTGGGCTGGGCTTGTCGGCTTGCGTACCGTACGCCTGTCCCTGAGCGGCAGGTGGAAGCTTCTGGTATAATAGATACAGTCATTCTTATGGCTGTAATGTGTTTCGTTTCCGAAAAGCGGGCTTTACACGAAGCATAGCGGAGAGTAATAACGAAACGGCGAGCAGGGAGGGGAGAGCACATTGGAGGACTTTCAGGAGCTTCGGAAGCTGGTGGAGTTGAGTTCCAATATTGTTTTTTTCGGAGGGGCGGGGACGTCCACGGAGAGCGGAATTCCCGATTTCCGGTCGGCTCAGGGGCTGTTCGAAACCCAGCGGGGCAGCCGGCATGCGCCGGAGGAGATGCTGAGCAGAGACTTCTTCCTGTCCGAACCGGAGGAGTTCTACCGCTTCTACCGGACCCATATGATCCACGCCCAGGCAGAGCCCAATGCGGCTCATCAGGCGCTCGCTCTGCTGGAAAAGGAAGGCCGGCTGAAGGCCGTGATCACGCAGAACATTGACGGGCTGCATCAGAAGGCCGGCAGCGAGCGGGTGCTGGAGCTGCACGGGTCCGTCCACCGCAACTACTGCATGGACTGCCGCAAATTCTTTCCTCTGGAGGCGGTGCTGCAGGCGGAAGAACCGGTTCCGCACTGCGATGCCTGCGGCGGGATTATCAAACCGGATGTCGTCCTGTACCAGGAAGGGCTCGACGAGGAGATCCTATCGGCGGCGGTGGAAGCGATCGAGGCGGCGGACATGCTGATCGTGGCCGGTACGTCGCTGCGCGTGTACCCGGCGGCGGGACTGATCCGCTACTACTCGGGGAGCAAGCTGGTGCTCATCAACAAGTCGGCCACCCCTTACGACAGCTCGGCCAATTACCTCGTTCAGGACAGCATCGGGAAGGTGCTCAGCACGATGGCGGGGGACGCCGGGCCGGAAGTCTGATATAAGAATATGAAGGTCCCTCTTGACAAGAGCTGGGGAGACCCTTTAAGCTTGGGAACAACAAAACCCTGGACAATACAGGAAAACGGAAAGGAGTGCGGCACGATGAAGGCATGGATGGGACTGACGATGACAGCGTTGAAACCGGAGAATGGAGCACCATCGTACGAGCGGAGTCTGGAATCCCAGCACCGCTGCTTTGACGTGGAATCCCATCCCATTCTTGTCCATCGGCCGCCGAACAGGGGTCTCCGGGTTAACCCGACACTGGGTAACTAACCTGTGAGATTTACTCCGTAAACGGCTGCTGATCGGCAATCTTTCTCCGGTTTCGTTTGGACCAGGGGGAGTGCTGGGGCAGCCGTTTTTTTTTGTACCTGTAGGGTCCATCAATTAGTAAAAAAAACTAAATTTATAAAAATATGGTTGACATCTTTCTTGGACCCATGCTACGATGAGCAGCAAGTTAGCAGGCAAGCAAACGAGTAGGCTGGCGAGAAAGCGGTATGGCCGCTGAATCCCATGATATACAGAAGCATCATTCGGCAGAGAATGCCTAAACTCTAAACCAAGGAGGAGGAAGACTCATGAGAACGTACCAAGGGCTTGAATCACAAAATCCGTCCAAGCACATTCAGGGAACATCCCATGAGGAGAGCTTCGACCTTCGTCCTCCACGCAGCATCCATATACCGTCACGCCGTCCAGTTGATAGGGGGCCCGTGTAAGCATAACCGGTATGTGTGAGGCTGCGGACCGCAGCCTTTTTCTTTTGCCCGAGGGGGGAGAAAAAGGAGCGGCGCAGTCTTTTTTATTGGCACTAAAAGGCAACGCAGAAAGAACCGTACAGGGCAGAAGCCCTTCATTCCAAGGAAAGGAGAGGACATCATGGAACGCATTATGCATAACATTAGCGAACAGATTAGCTTGGATCTGTTGGGGGCACAGCTGTCTCAACAGCAGAAATTTACGGTTCTTCGGCCGGAGTCCGCCTGCACGCTTGGTGCAGACGAACAGGCCGTTCATGAGAACCAGAACGGCAGCAGCACCTTGGCCGCTCCTCTCCTGAGGGAGGAGGAGCAGACCTGACCTACCCGCAGAGCACGGCGGGTTACCTTAGGCGTACCAGGATGCAGGCTGCCGGATCACCGCGGCTTCTCAGTAACTTGGAGTCAATCCAAGGCGGGGAGTCACGTGGAAGGCAGTCTTTTTGGTGTGCTTGGGCGCTCGGATCTATCCATTTGCGTTCCGTTGTGCTGCGCACAAAGGTCACTACCAAATGGATAGATCCTCGCTGGCAGGGAAGTGCGAAAGGCCCGTGCGTACGCTCGACTTATTCCTTCTCGTTCTGTTGTGCTGCGCACAAAGGTCACTGCCAAATGAATAGATCCTCGCTGGCAGGGGAAGGGCGGAATACAGTTCCGTTGTGCTGCGCACAAAGGTCACTTTCAAATGAATAGAGCGTCGCTGGCAGCTTCTCAAGCGTCACCATGGAGAACATAGCGCAAAGGCAGCGCAGCCGACTGTGGATCGGCAGGTGCGGGTTCGAGTCCCGCTGTTCTCCCCATATCATCATGGGCAGCAAGTCACAGAAGCCGCTGTATTATCGGCGGCCGGCAGACGGTAACGGGTCACTCCCGTTCCTGCCCGTCCAACTCAAGCAATCAAGTTGCATTTAGGCGCATTAGGCAAGAGGTACGACGCTCCGTTCTATTCCTTCTCGTTCCGTTGAGCTGCGCACAAAGGTCACTTTCAAATGAATAGAGCGTCGCTGGCAGTTTCTTATGCGTCACTATGGAGAACATAGCGCAAAGGCAGCGCGGCCGATTGTGGATCGGCAGGTGCGGGTTCGAGTCCCGCTGTTCTCCCCAAACCAAAGAAAAGACTAACGCGAAAGGATGACATGTACGAGTGTACAGGTGAACCCGATGAGAACAAGAACGACTTACATGCCCATGACCCCTGAGCTGCGCTTCCACAATCTGACGGAGCAAAGGCTCACCCCTGCCGATGTGCTGGACCGCATACAGAGGTTCGCGATGCAGGACCCGCGTGCTGCGTACGATCTGGTGATCGGCAGCGACAGCCAGGTGCACCGCGGCCACACGAAGCTCGTGACCGGAATCATACTCCACCGCCTGGGGCGGGGAGCCTGGGCCTGCTGCCGGACGGTGGTGCTCCCAAGGGAGCTGACCTCGGTGAAGGAGAAGCTGAGCCTGGAGACCTCGCTGTCCCAGGAGGCGGCCTGGTGCCTGGAGGAGCTTCAGGCGATAGAGACCTTGGAGGATCTGCTGCTGCCCTATGTGTATCAAGGGGCCGCGCTGCGCACTTTTATCGATATCGATGCGGGAACGCATCCGTCGAAGAACAAGACCTCCCTCTATCTCCAGGAGATGGTGGAGCGGGTCAGGGCGATGGGGACGTACGCCGTTCGCGTCAAGCCTGAATCGTACGGAGCATCCGCGTATGCGAACCGATATACCAAATCACCCGCACGGTCAGCTCTCGGTTGACCGGTCAGCACCCCAAACCCGCTGGAGGACAGCATGAAATGAAGGAGCGAATCAACAGTGAACAGGATTCACAAGCTGCACGGCAGCAATCATCATGAGATCGGGCTGGAGCATGGCAGCCTGCACGTTTTTGCCAATGACGAGGTGTTCGGCACCTTCGAGGACCGCGTCTATGAGATGGCGGACAACAACCTGCGCATCCCGCGCAGCGTCTATATGAGCTACACGCCGGACGCCCATATCGGGATTGGAACCTGTATCGGCACCACGGCGGTGTGGGGACTGAAGGACGGCTTCGTCTCTCCCTCCATCGTCGGCGTGGATATCGGCTGCGGCATGCGGGTGCATACGACCCCGCTGCATAAGCGCGACATCCAGGACAAAGGCGTCCGCCGGGCTCTGATCCGGGCCATCGAGAAGTATGTGCCGACGAATGAACGAAAGAATTCCAACTACGAAGATATCGATGTGATGGAAGTCGTCCAGCACGGCCTGCAAGGGCTGCCGGAACGCTATGTACCGGGAGAGCGGTGGCTGACGCATGTGGAGCAGGCCTCGTTCGCTTTTGACCCGGCGGCGCTCGAGTACCTGCCTCCCAATATCCGCAAGAATGCGCACGGGCAGCTCGGCACCCTGGGCAGCGGCAACCACTTCTGCGAGATCCAGTACCTGGAGATCGCGGAGGAGCACAAGGATACGGCGGCCGCCTGGGGATTGTTCGACGGCCAGGTCGTCGTCATGATCCACTCCGGCTCACGGGCCTGGGGAGCGATGCTCGGACGCGAATATACGCAGGTCATCCGGGGGGCGATGCAGTCCTGGGGCGTAACGAACCCGGACCCGAACGTGATCTATGCGCCGATCGGCAGTACGGAAGGGCGGACGTACCTGAACCTCATGAACTCGGCGCTGAACTTTGCGGTAAGCAACCGGCACATGATCGCGTTCGGCGTGCAGGAGGCGTTCCGCGAGGTGTTCGGTCCGCAGATGGAGCTGCCCGTGCTGTATGATCTTATGCATAACTATGCGCTGAAGGAGTTTCACCGGAACCAAGGCATGCTCGTACACCGCAAAGGAGCGACACGGGCTCTGCCGCCGAAGCATTATATGAACACGCCGGCTTACATGGCGACCGGCCACCCAGCGCTGATTCCGGGTTCCATGGGGACCTCATCGTACATCATGGTGGGCCGGGACGAGGGGATCAAAAACTTCTACTCGATCTGCCACGGCGCAGGCCGGCTGCGTTCCCGCCGGGCGACGAAGCAGGCGGTGACGGTGGACCAGTTCGAGCAGTCGCTGAAGGTCGGCACGGAGGACGAAATCCTGGTCAACCACCGGTCGCTGGCGGCGATTCTCGACGAGTGCCCGCAGGCTTACAAGGATGTCGATCAGATCATCGACAGCGTCGTCGGCGCAGGTCTCGCGGATGTCGTAGCCAAGTGCAGGCCGATGGCGGCTATCAAAGGGTTGTAAGACGCGGAAGAGAGCAGCCCAAGAACGGCTGAATGTTCAATCATGTTCTATTGAAGAGAGGAGTGATACCTATGAAATTGGCAGAAGCACTGATGCTTCGGGCGGACTGCCTGAAGCGGATCGAACAGCTCAAGGTGCGGCTGGTCCGCAGCGCCAAGGTGCAGGAGGGGGAGCTTCCCGGCGAGAAGCCGGAGGACCTGTTCCGGGAGCTGTCGGAGACGCTGGACCGGCTGGAGTCGCTGATCATCGGCATCAACCGGACCAACTCGGAAACCGCGTTCCGCTCGGATGCCTCCCTCGCGGCCGTCCTGGCCGAGCGGGACATCCTGGCGATGCGCCGCACCATCGTGCAGAGCGTCATTGAGGCGGCGGCGATCAAGCAGGACCGTTACAGCAAATCTGAGGTGAAGTTCGTGCCGACCGTCGGCGTCGCCGAGCTGCAGAAGCAGGTTGACGGCTACGCCAAGGCGTACCGGGAGCTCGACATGAAGATCCAGGAGCTGAATTGGCAGACGGATCTGTTGCCGGTTTCGATCGACGGGTAGCTGAAGCAGCACACACAAGCGGCCGGATGGCGGCGCCTGCCTTGAAATAACATGGCGCAGCCAGCCGGTGGGAGCCGTCCGGCAGCCGGAAGCGGGCACAGCCCTCCAACTGGGAAAGTTGGAACCTGGGTAGGGACGAGGGGCCATGCCCTGGCAGGTTCGATTCCTGCAGTCATGACTTAGCCCATAACCAGGTACAAGCGTACGCGTCATTGTCAATGTAACGACCACATGCCGGTCTGCTGCCGGACGGCGGGGCGGGTGGGAGTAAGAAAGAGGGAGGGGCCGCTGGCCTCTCCCTTTTGTTATGCGCCAATAGTGATGGTTGTGTCCATTAAGAAAAATATGGATTGAATTTTTTGTAACTCTTGATTATAATACAAGACATAACAAATAAAAGCGTTTTCATTAAGGAGGTGAGACAATCAATGAAGGCCGCAGGGATGAATATTACGTTCCGGCACTTTCCTCTCACGTATTTTTTGGACGCCATGAACGAGCTGGGGATCGGCCATATCGAGCTGTGGGCAGGCGAACCCCACCTGTATGTGTACCGGAATGCGCTCGGCACGATTCGAAGCATCCGGCAGCAGGTGGCTGCACGGAACCTGAAGATTGTATGCTATACGCCGGAACAGTGCGTATATCCCTTTAATCTCGCGGCTTCCGATTCGGATTGGCGGCAGAAGAGCATCGAGTATTTCAAGGATAATCTGTATGCGGCTGCGGAGCTGGAGGCAGGCACCATGCTGCTCACCTCAGGGATAGGGGACTTCTCGGTTTCCCTGGAGGAGTCTTGGAAGTATGCCGCCGATTCGCTCTTCCGGCTCTGCGAAGCGGCGGAACGGAAAGGCATAACCCTGGCCCTGGAACCGCTGACCCGGTTCGAGTCGAATCTCATTACCGATGCCGGCGGAGTCAAACGGATGCTCGAAGAGGTGGGATCCCCGGCGCTGAAGGGAATGATCGATACGGTCGCCATGCAGCTGGCGGGAGAACATCCGGAGGATTATTGGGCGCTGCCGGGAGGAGTCTCCCACGTTCACCTGATCGACGGAGACGGGCAGTCCGATGCCCATCTGGCCCTGGATGACGGGGTGCTGAATTGGAGGCAGTATCTGGCCGGCCTTCAGCAGTGCGGTTACGAGGGAGCCTGCACATTGGAAATCATGGGGTACGCATACTATCGGAATCCGAAAGACACGATGAAGCAGTCCATCGGCAAACTTCAGGAACTCGGTGTTTTATCATCTGGATAGGGAGGAATTCTCTATGGGCAGCGGTACGCTCACGAGAAAATTGGGCTTCTGGTCCGCCTTGGCGATCGCGGTGGGAACGACGATCGGCTCGGGGATCTTCGTCTCCACGGGGGATGTGGCGAGGGCGGCGGGAACCCCTTCGATTTCGATTCTGGCCTGGATCATGCGCGGACTCATCGCGATTCCGCGAGTGATGGTGCTTGCCGAACTCGTCCACGGCTTACCCGCAAAATGGAAGCGGTTACGTGTATCTGAATAAAGCGGGCTGGAGGCCCATGGCCTTCCTGTACGGCTGGGCGACCTTTTGGGCGCTGGACCCTCCGTCGATATCGATCATGGCCTTGGCGATTGTCTCCTATGCGGCGAGCTTCTTTCCGTTCTTCTCCGGCATAGCCGGCAAACTGCTGGGCGTTGCGCTGATCCTGGCGATTACTTCCCTTCATTACCGGAGCGTGAAGGAAGGGGGCCGCTTTCAAGTGGTGATCACCGCCTTCAAGATCATCCCCTTCCTGATCGTTATCGTTCTGGGGCTGATGTATATGAACCCGGAATACTTCGCTTATACGCCGGCCCCGGAAGCGCAGCCGGGCAGCTTGATCGGCGGCGTGTCGGCAACGACCTGGGCCTATACGGGGATGGCGGCGATCTGCTTCATGGCCGGAGAGTTCAAGAATCCCGGGAAGGTTCTTCCGCGTGCCTTGATCAGCTCGGTGCTGATCGTACTCGCTCTCTACACCCTGCTTGCGGTGTGTGTCACAGGGCTGATGCCGTTCGGCGAACTGATGGGCTCGAGTGCAGCCCTCTCCGATGCGGTGAAGCATATTCCGGGGCTGTCGGGGGCAGCCTCCCCGTTCGTTGCCGTGACGGCGATCATCGTGATTCTCGGTTCCCTGAGCTCCTGCATTATGTTTCAGCCCCGCCTCGAGTATGCCATGGCCAAGGACGGCTTGTTCTTTCGGCGCTTCGCGAAGGTGCATCCGAAGTATGAAACCCCCAGCTTCTCGATTCTTGCCCAGGTGACGCTGGCCTGCTTCCTTGTGTTCTTCAGCAATCTGACGGAGCTGCTCGGCTATTTTACCCTCATTCAGCTCGTCATTAATATCATGGACTTTGCGGCAGTGTATAAGTGCAGGAAGCGGGAGGATTACCAGCCGGTCTATCGGATGCCGGCATGGAGGGTGACGACCGTCCTGGCCATTCTGGGGGCGGCCTGGCTGGCATGGGGGACATTCACCTGGGCACCGGTGCAGGGGATGGTGGCTGCGCTCATCGTGATCGCTACAGGCTTGCCGGTATACTACTATTGGGAAAAGAAGCACGGCCATGTACGTTCGGCCGGCAGTCCCATCCTTACGCCCGACTCCCATGAAGGGCCGCCTATGAGCTGACCTGGCTGGTTACCCAAGGGATCCGAAATGGGTTGCATATTTTGTATCAATTGAATACAATACAAGACATAACAAATATAAAGAGTGGAGTGCACACCGCTCCGCCCGGGGAGGGGCTTACCCGATGTTAAAATTCGATGAAACGTTATTCTTGAAGCTGGTCGAGGAGGAAGGTCTAGCCTTCAGGGGTCAGATCGAAGAGATCGTGGACGGCATCTGCCAAAGGGGCTTCAGCAATCTGTTCCTGATCGGCGCCGGCGGCACGATCGCTATGATGTACCCTTACGAGTATATCCTCAAGTCCAACTCCACCATAGATGTGCATGCGGTGATTGCGGCGGAATTCATGGCCATGAACCACAAGCACTTCACCAAGGATTCGGTCTGTATCTTCACCTCGGTATCCGGCACGACCCAGGAAACTGTGGCTGCGGCGGAATACTGCAAGGCCGGAGGAGCGACCACGATCGCACTGGTTGCCGAACCGGGAACCCCGCTGACCCGGATTGTCGACCACTGCATCACGACGGGCTCGGAGAAGCATTCCTTCGATACGTTCTTCATGCTGCTGTACATGGTCGTCTTCCGTTTCATGCATAACCGCGGGGAGTTTCCGCAGTATGAGCAGTTCACGAAGGAGGTGGCCCTGCTTCCGCGGGCGATTCTCCAGGCGGTCAAGGTCTTCGACAGCAGGGCGGAAGCCTTCGCGGTCCGGCACAAAGATACGGCCTATCATATGATGGTGGGCTCCGGCAACCTGTGGGGCAACACGTATTCTTACGCCATGTGTATTCTCGAGGAGATGCAGTGGATTCATGCGAAGTCGATTCATGCGGCGGAATTCTTCCACGGCACGCTGGAACTGGTTCTCGAAGATACGAGCGTGATTCTGCTCAAGGGCGAGGACGAGACGAGACCGCTCACCGACCGGGTCGAACGCTTCTGCGAGAAGATTACGAGAGAGCTCACCGTCATCGATACCCGGGACTTCGCAATGGAGGGAATCAGCGGGGAGTTCCGGAAGCATTTTGCCGTGAGCATCAACTGGGCCGTTCTCAGCCGCATCAGCGTCTACCTGGAGCGGGAGAGAAACCATCCGTTAACCCTTAGAAGGTACTACCGGCAGATGGAATATTAAGAGACCGGGGGCAGGGAGGACCGCCGTCCGGCGGTTCTCCCCCCTCCGGACCGGGGAAGGCGGGAGACAAGATGAGAATCGTAACGGTCGGAGACAACTGCATGGATGTCTACGGGGCGGGCGGGAAGGCATACCCGGGAGGCAATCCGGTGAATGTGGCGGTTTATCTGAGCGGCCTCGGCGCCGAGTCGGCTTATGTAGGCTGGGTCGGAACCGACGCCTACGGGAAGATGATGATCGAGGCCATACGGGCCAAGGGGGTCGATACCTCACGAATCACCAGAGCGGAGGGACGAACGGCTGTTACCTGCGTAGAGATGGACGGAAGCGAGAGGAAGCTCGGGGATTACGATGAAGGAGTCAACGCCCAGCTCCGTTTAACGGCCGAGGATCTGCAGTTTATTCAGTCGTATGAGCTCGTGCACTCGGGGATCTGGGGGCATGCGGAGGAATACTTCCCTCTTTTTAAAGAGAAGGGCCTTCAGACCTCGTTCGACTTTGCCGACCGGTTGAATCACGAGCTGGCAGCGAGCCTGCCGCCCCATGTGGATTATCCGTTCTTCTCCTATACGCAGGACGACGGGTATATCCGGCAGTGGCTGAAGGAAGTCCAGGGACGCGGGCCGAAGATCGCGGTGGCCACCCTGGGTGAGAACGGCTCTCTCGCCTATGACGGCAGCCGGTTCTACCGGTGCGGTGTGGAGCAGGTGAACGTGGTGGATACGATGGGAGCGGGCGATTCGTACATCGCGGGCTTTCTGCACGCGCTGCTGCGGGGGCTTCCGGTACAGGAATGCATGGAAGCAGGGACCCGGGCGGCGGCGAAGACGATCGGATATTGGGGCGCATGGTGACTGGAGCAGGCCATCAATGTATAATACATACTATACAATCATTGATGGATGAGGATGAGGATGCAATGGGCTTGAATCCTTCGACCCCCCAGCCGCTGTACATGCAGATCCGGCAGATGTTGAAGAAAGATATCCAGCACGGCAAATATAAACCGGATGAGCAGATTCCTACCGAGGCGGAGCTTTGCGACACCTACAATGTAAGCCGGATCACGATACGCAAAGCGATAGAGGAGCTCGTGAAGGAAGGCACGCTGACCCGGATTCCCCGCAGGGGCACCTTCGTCACCTCCAACAAGTTCCACAATGAGCTGCTGTCTGTGAGCGGTTTCTCGGAGTTCAGCTATCAGCTCGGCATGATCCCCAATTCCCGCATTCTGCGCAGCGAAGTCATTCCGGCCGGGGAAGAGGCCGCCGGGCATCTCAAGATTGAACCCGGAAGCCCGGTGCTGGAGCTGGAGCGGCTCATGTATGTCAACGACCGTCCGCTCTTCTATGATATCGCCCACTACTCGCTGATCCGCTTTCCGGATCTGGAGAAGAAGATCGCGATGAACGATTCCACCTACAAAATCCTCGCGGAGGAGTACCATACGGAGATTGTCAGCAACGACAAGATCATCGGGGTCATCGGTGCCACGAAGGACTACGCCCGGCTGCTGGAATGCGATGTGGGAGCCAACCTCTTCCGGATCGTCAAGGTCGCCTTCGACGCGGACGATGAGCCGGTACATCTGTCCACATATATGTGTGAGACCAATAAGGTGAATCTGACGGTTCACCGGGCCAAATAGGGTCATGCCAATAGGCATGGCCCTATTTATTGTTGTCGGGGCGGGGTGATCTCACTGCAATAAAGCAGAGGACCTCTTACCGTGTCAGCGTGGATTGGACTTCTGCAGGTGTCTTCCGCCCAAGCGTGCTCCACGCAAGGTAGTTGCCGACGAATAGGATCGCGATGTACAGGTATAGTCCGCCGCCGATCAGCTTCGACAACAGGTGGAGCCCTGGGAAGACGGCCAGAAGCAGCAGCAGAGGAAGCGCTCTCCATCCTTCACTTTGAGCTTCGTTGAAAGGCCGGGAGAACGGCAGGCTGAAGCCCAGAATACGGAAGCTGAGGACCGAGAACAGGCAGAGGCCAAGCAGGACCGCAGCCAGGTCGGGCGCAATCCGAAGGCCGTAGAGGGCCATGAAGAGCAGGCTGTCCAGCAGGAATATCGGCAGCAGGAGCCTGGTTAGGGCTGCCTTGAGCGTTCCCCTGTAGATGGCTCCCGTATCCCGCAGCGGAGCCGCGCCATAGATCCAGGCCCCTTTGTAGGAGCCGGAATAGCCCAGCATGAGGATGAGCGTGGGAACCAGCATTGCACAGAGATAGATGGCGTAATAGGCGGACCCTGCAGCCATATCGCTCCACCCCTTGAGCATCGCTGTCTGGAGCGGGAAGACGAACGGGAAGACCAGAGAGAAGCCGAGGGAAGGATAGACCTTCAGCTTGAACTCCCGTTCGCTGCCCATCATGCGGTAAGCGAAGCGGAAGAAGGCCCGCTCCTCGGGCGAACGGCAGAGCAGGGCGGAGAGCCGTCCGCCGCTCTTCCGTCCGCGGCGGGCCGGTGCGTCGTGCGACGTCAGCTTCACCAGATGGCGCTCGAACGAAGGCATCGCGCGTACATAGATCAGGAGCGCGAGTACCGGAATCAGCAGCGCCATGGCAGAGAGGACAGCCAGGTAAGGGTGCCGGTCTCCCTGCAGCAGCCAACCGAACGGAGCCCCGAACCACAGCGGGGGCAGCAGCAAATTCCACCAGGACGGCGTGAAGGTGGTTTCCAGGCCGATGAGTTGAAAGGCCCTGCTCACGAGCTGGTACCCGATCATGATGGAGACCGAAAGGGCGATTTGGACCATGTTGATCAGGTCCTTGAGCCGTTCCCCGTCGAACCGCTTCAGGATCAGGAGGTACAGCAGAGCGGTCAGGACGAGGATCAGCAGATCCATCAGCGCCAGCTCGACCAGGAAGAGGAGCGTGAAGAGCGGCCCGTGCCGGAAGACGGAAACCAGGAGCGGTGCCGCGGCGATCGCGAGTGTCATCTGTGTCATATAGACCAGCACATGCACGGTCCGGGTCATCTGCAGCGTCCGCCGGTTGACGGGGCGGGTGTACAGGATGGTTTTGTCACGGGTGTCCAGGAGCACGGAAGAGAAGTCCGAGATGAAGGAGGAGCTGAGCAGGAACATGAACAGGGAGAACACAATGCTCATCTGGAACATCCAGCTGCCCCCTATGAACAGGAAGGGAGCCATGACGATGCCCATGAAGGCATACATCCCGAGCCCTTTCAGAAAGTGATTGCTTTCCCCGGCATTCCCCGGCTCATCCGAGCCTTTCTTGGCGGTGCCCGACAGGATCACCGGAACCCGCCTGCGGTCCATGGTCAGCTTGGTTCTCAGGATCAGCCGCATCAGGGGGTAATCCACCCCCAGCCGTCTGAAGAGACCTTGAAGCCGGTCCAGCAGGCGTAAGGTCAGGAAGTCGTTCATCGGCTCATTCCTCCCGTACCGCTTGGGCAATCGTCTCGGCGGTCTCCTTGTGGTCGTGGTAGCCAGTCAATTCGTTGAAAATCCCTTCGAGCGAGGTGTCCTTTCCCATAGCCCGCAGCTCCTCGAATGAACCGTCCGCCGCAATCCGCCCGTCATACAGCAGGACGATGCGGGAGCTCACCTTCTCTACGACATCCATGATATGGGAGGAGTAAAAGACCGTTTTACCCTGCAGCGCCAGCTGGGCGAGCAGCTCCTTGACCACCATGACGCTGTTGGCATCGAGACCGCTCAGCGGCTCGTCGAGGAACAGGATGTCGGGGTTATGCAGGAGGGAGGAGATCAGCAGCACCTTCTGCTTCATTCCCTTGGAATAGGAGGCGATCCGGCTGTCATAGACTTCCCTCACGCCCAGCAGTTCCATCAGCCGCTGCGCTTTGCGGTCGGCCCGCTCGGGCTCTATGCCGTAGAGCTCGGCGATGAAGGTCAGGTATTCCCTGGCCGTCAGGGAGTCATAGAGATCCGCAAGCTCGGGGACATACCCGATCCGGCGCTTGTAGTCCACGCCGCCGCCTGCAATGTCGGTACCGAGTACCTTGACGCTGCCCGAATATCCTTCCGTCAGGCCAAGCAGGATTTTGACCGTCGTGCTTTTGCCTGCCCCGTTCGGCCCGATATATCCGATCACCTCCCCTTGCCGGACCTTGAGGGAGATTCCCTTGAGGACTTGATGACTGCCGTAACTCATCTGCAGGTTCTCTATGAGGATTACAGGCTCCGTGGTCATGCCGTGTCCTCCCTTACGATAGAAGTGTAATGATATACATATTTTACCACAAGAACCTTAAGTGTGGGAAAAAGACGTCATTGCGTAGGTCATGGAGATCGAGAGGAAGGAGGGGCGGAAGGGCGTTCCCCGCAAAATAAAAACCGCCCGGAGCCCGGACGGTCATGAGAAATGAAGCGTGTTTCTACCTATTTACTTCATTAATAAATAATAGACTTTAGAACTTATCCGCGTGCTTGGAGATATCGTCGAGCAGCAGGTTCGCCGCCTTGATATTGCCGGAGAGGTTCCAGATGATTTCGTCCACCTTGAAGTACTTGTTGTTCTTGGCTACGCTCAGGTTCTTGAAGAGCGGGTCGTTCAGCCATTCTTCGGCCTGCTTCGTGCCGCCCTTTTTGTCATCGTAGTCAGCGTTGAAGTAGAACATGACATCGCCGTCCATATCGGCCATGCGTTCCTTCGTGATGACTTCCATGAAGGCATCCTTATCCTGTGCTGCCGGACGGGAGAAGCCGAGGTCCTTCAGAATGATGCCTGCGAAGGTGTCCTTCTGGTAGATGCGGGTAGCCCCTGGAAGGAAGCGGACGATGGAGACTTTGGAAGACGTCTTGGCACCGAGCTTCGCTTTGACATCGGCTACATGCTTGTCATAAGCGGCCATGGCTTTCTCGCCTTCGGCTTTCTTGTTCAGCGCCTCGGCATAGAGCGTGAAGTTCTGCTTCCACTTGCCGGAGAGCTCGGTGGACAGAACCGTCGGTGCGATGGCTTTCAGCTGCGCGTAGATTTTCTCGTGGCGCACTTTGTTGCCGATGATGAGATCAGGCTTCAGGCCGGCAATCAGCTCCAGGTTCGGCTGGGTTTCGTCGCCGAGCTCCTGAACGCCCTGCATGGTGTCTTTGATATGCGGGAACCAGGTATCGCCGAGACCGGACTTTACGGCTCCGATCGGCTTCACGCCCAGTTCGAGTACGGCTTCGGTGCTCTCGTTCGTCAGCACGACAACGCGCTGCGGATTGCCCTTAAGCTCGGTTTCTTCCATGGCATGCTTGACCTTGCGTACTGCGTCTGCAGCAGGAGCCGCCGCCGGGGCTGTCTTTGTATCGCCCTTCTCGGTGGTGCCTGTCGTTGCAGCGGTATTTCCCCCGCAGCCTGCGGTGATGAGGGCCAGCGTCAGGCAGAGTGCGGCCGCAATGGGTTTGCTCTTACGGAAAAACATGAATTGGTTCCTCCCCGAATCTGTTGGATGCTGATCTAGACCTGTTCGGAATGATAATCATTCTCGTTAATATTAAAGAGGACTGCCCAAGTTTTGTCAACCCATTTTTTTGTAAAGGGTGTTGACATTGGGTGGAGCAGGGTAGAAGGCCTGACGGCACACGGGATGAGAGGCTGGGTGATGAGGAGGCTGGAAGAGAAGGAGTTACAGGAGGGGGAGGGAGTGAGGATGCGGTGAGAATGCGATGCGGAGGAGGATTAGTTGTATAGGGCGCGGAGGGAGTGAGAATGCGATGCGGAGGAGGATTGGTTGTATAGGGTGCGGTGGGAGTGAGAATACGGGGAATGATGAGTTGTGAAAGCAGGGATCAAGATGGAGTGGCCATGCGGGGAACGAGGACGAAGTGAGAATGTGAGAATGGGGGTGATTGTGATTGCGGGGAAGGGGCTGTAAAGCAGGGTTCGGGATGGAGTGGAAAGTGCGTGGGATGGGACGACGAGTGAGGAGGCATGGTGGGAATGCGGGTATGAGCGCGGTTTGAGAATACCGGGAGCAGGGAAGGAGTGAGAAAGCAGGGTACGAAGTGGAATGAAAAGCGGGGGATGTGGGAGGAGTGAGAATGCGGGATCGAAGAGCGGCAGGAGAGGGCGAGAAGGATGGTGGAGTGAGAATGCGGAGATGAACACGGAGTGGGGGGCAGGAGGGAAGCGAATGGGAATGAGAATGAGAATGAGAATGGGAATGAGAATGAGAATGAGAATGCAGGGTGAAAACGGGGCATGCTCTCTTCGCAAGAAGCGGCTGGAGTCCGGCTGGGCCTGCCGGAAGTAAAAGGCAATCTGCGGTGCAGGCGCTCCGCAAGCAATATAGCTTCATTCACGGCAAAGCCGCGTAAGAATGGGCCAAGAGAGAAGAATCTTAAGGCAAGCCGGGATGCGTGGGAACATGCAATGGGTGTGAATATGGGGGCGACCCGCATGCAGACAGAAAGCCGCCCTGTATGCTGTAAACGACGAAGTGGCGCGGGTTGCGGGCTTTTGGACCCTTCTCAAAAATGCATTAGTGAAGCAAAAAATAGTTCTTGAAATGAGAATGATAATCATTTACAATTTGGTCGAACGAGTGGGATGTAAAATTTCCCAATACATGCGGTAAAGGGGAGACATGATATGAACCTGGGTAATGCCCATTACCTGGAACAGCAGCAGCGCAGGGAATCGAGCGCAAGAACCTACCCTAGGAAGCTTCCCTTGGCGCTGACCGAAGCGCACGGGATGACGGTGAAAGACGCCGACGGCAAGACCTACTATGACTGCCTGGCGGGAGCGGGAACGCTCGCGCTTGGACATAACCACCCGGTTGTGGTGGAAGCGATGCAGGAGGTACTGGCCAGCGGGCTGCCTCTGCATACACTCGATTTGACAACGCCGGTGAAGGAGCAGTTCGTCGATGAGCTGTTCGCCTCACTTCCTCCGGAGTTCGCTTCGCGGGCCCGGATCCAGTTCTGCGGGCCATCCGGAGCGGATGCGGTCGAAGCGGCCGTGAAGCTCGTGAAGACGGCCACGGGACGCCGGACGATGATGTCGTTCCACGGCGGCTATCACGGCATGACGAGCGGGGCGCTCAGCCTGACGGGGAACCTGGGGCCGAAGCGCGAGGTGTCCGGGCTGATGCCGGACGTGCACTTCCTGCCGTATCCGTACGCTTACCGTTGTCCGTTCGGCGAAGGCGGCGAGGACAGCCACCGTCTCAGCTCCCGCTATATCGAGCGCCTGCTCGACGATCCGGAGAGCGGCATTCTTCCGCCGGCGGGGATCATCCTCGAAGCCGTGCAGGGCGAAGGCGGCGTGATCCCGGCACCGGAAGCCTGGCTGAAGGAGATCCGCCGGATCACCCGTGAGCGGGGGATTCCGATGATCGTGGACGAAGTGCAGGCGGGTGTCGGCCGGACCGGCCGCATGTGGGCTTTCGAGCATGCCGGCATCGTGCCGGATGTGCTCATCATCTCGAAGGCGGTCGGCGGGTCGCTGCCGCTGTCGGTGGTGGTCTACGACGAGTCGCTGGACACCTGGCAGCCGGGCGCGCATGCCGGCACCTTCCGCGGCAACCAGATGGCGATGGCGGCTGGAGCCGCAGCGCTGAGATACATACGCGAAGAGGGTGTGGTCGAGCATGCCGCCAAGATGGGCGGGAAGCTCCTCGGCGCCCTGTGCGAGGTGCAGCAGAAGACCGGCTGCATCGGTGAAGTAAGAGGCAGGGGGCTGATGGTCGGCGCCGAGATCGTGAACAAGGCGGCCGGAGCGGATGCGCTCGGCAGCTATCCGGCGTATCCGGAGCTGGCGAAGACGATCCAGCGCCAGTGCTTCGACCGGGGCCTGATCCTGGAGCTCGGCGGGCGCCACGGCAGCGTGGTGCGGTTCCTGCCTCCGCTGATCATCACGGAAGAGCAGATCGAAGCGATCACGGGAATCTTCCTGGAGGCGGTTGCCGCAGCGGAAGCCCAGTGCGGGGTACTGCAGGAGGTCTGCGGATGAGCTCGCCATATGACAGGCTGTTTCTTCACGGAAGCGAAGACAGCCAAGAGGAATACCGCCAGGCGATGAACCGCGCGATGGATGTGCTCATCCGCGACTTTGCCTCGGCACCCGGCCCGTACAGCGGGGCGGACCCGCAGAGCCTGCTGCGCGTGTACCGCGAGGTTCCGGTGTGTCCGGAGGACGGGGCGCCGATCGACGCTCTGATCGAGCGCATCGGCACTACGGTAGTGCGTCACTCGGCTGTGGTCACCGACCCGGCCTGCATCGCACACCTGCACTGCCCGCCGCTTTCGGTGTCCCTGGCCGCAGAGGCCTTGGTCTCAGGCACGAACCAGTCGATGGACTCCTGGGACCAGAGCATGTCGGGCACGCTGCTCGAGGAGCGGATCACCGCCTGGCTGTGCGGGATCTTCGGCTATGACCCGGGCAGCGATGGGGTCTTCACCAGCGGCGGTACGCAGTCCAACTTCATGGGGCTGCTCCTGGCCCGCAACCACTTCGCGAAGCGGCAGTGGGGCTGGGACATCCAGCGGAAGGGGCTTCCTCCGGAGGCCTCCCGCATGCGCATTCTGTGCTCGGAGGCGGCGCACTTCACGGTGAAGCAGTCCGCCGCCCTGCTGGGCCTCGGCGAGCAGACGGTCGTGACCGTGCCGGTCGACAGCCGGCACCGGATGCGCGCCGATGCGGCCGCCGAGATCCTGGCGTCGCTGACGGCCGAAGGGCTGCTGCCGTTCGCGCTCGTCGCGACGGCGGGCACGACCGACTTCGGCAGCATCGACCCGCTGCGCGAGCTGGCGGGCCTGGCCCGGACCTACGGGCTGTGGCTGCATGCTGACGCCGCGTACGGCGGTGCGCTCGTGCTCAGCGATACGTATGCCGTGCGGCTGCGCGGGCTCGAGCTTGCGGATTCGATCACGGTCGATTTTCACAAAATGTTCTACCAGCCGATCTCCTGCGGGGCGTTCCTGCTGAAGGAGCGGCGGTATTTTGACTATATCCGGCTCAACGCCGACTATCTCAACCCGGAAGAGGACGAGGATCACGGCATCCCGAACCTCGTGACGAAGTCCGTGCAGACGACGCGGCGCTTCGACGCGCTGAAGCTCTACATGTCCCTGCAGCATCTGGGGCGGCGGGCCTTCGGCGAGATGATCGACTTCACGGTCGAAACGGCCCGGGCGACGGCCCGGTTCATCCGCCAGGATCCCCAGCTCGAGCTGATCGGGGAACCGGAGATGAACGCCGTGGTGTTCCGCTACGTGCCGCCGGCTGTGCCGGGGGAGACGGAAGAGGAAGCGGGCCTGCGGGCCGACCTCCTCCACACGGAGATCCGCGCACAGCTGCTGGCCGAAGGGCGGGCGGTAGTGGCGCGTACCCGGGTGAAGGGCAGGGTATGCCTGAAGTTTACGCTGCTCAACCCGAGAACGACCGCCGAGCATACGGCAGGCATTCTCCAGGAAGTGAAGCGGATCGGCGGCATGCTGGGCCGCACAGCCGCCCGAAGCCAAGCGGCCAAGAAGGGCACGGAGAGCTTGACGATCGACACATCCAACGGAGCCAAAAAGAAAGCGAGGGCCATCTGATGAACGAGGCATACAAGGCTGATATCCAAACGACGGCAGACCACATGGCACTGCAGAGCCTGCTTAACTGCTATCTGCGCGAAACGGAATCCGGCGTCTGGGAGACGGCGGAAGCGATCGCACTGCGGACCGAAGGAGCGGAGGAGATGGCGAGCCCGACAGGCCTCTATCTCAGCATTCCGCTCAGCCGGCAGGGCATCACGCTGCGCTGCGGCGTACGCTATACTTCCCCGACGGGGCGTCATCTGTTCCAGTTTCCGGTGTACTACCGCACGGGCACCGAAGCCCAGTGGATTCAGGGCGATTACCTGACGGTCACCGTGCTGCTGATCAAAGAACTGGGCCTGACGCAGGGCAAAGTATCCGAACCCGATGAGCTCGTGCTGCGGGTCATTCAGAGCACGCGTCTCATCCAGGAATTCGTAGAGGGCCGCAAGGACGACGCGGAGGCCCTGTACGGCACTGACTTTACGTTCCTGGACGCAGAGCAGTCGCTCCTGTTCGGGCATCTGATCCACCCGACGCCGAAGAGCCGCCAGGGCGTGCCGGACGGAGAGCAGGCCCGGTATTCGCCGGAGCTGCAGGGATCGTTCCCGCTGCATTACTTCCGCGCCCACCGCAGCATTGTGGCCCAGGATTCCGTGCTGGAAAGCTCGGCTGAAGAGCTGCTGCTGGAGGAGCTCCGCAGCGATCCGCTGGTGGACGGGACTTGGCTCGAGGAGCAGATTGCAGGCGGAGAACATGTGCTGATTCCGGTGCATCCGCTGCAGGCGCAGGAGCTGCTTCGCCGCCCGGGCGTGCGTGCCTGGATCGCCGCCGGGCTGCTGAAGGATCTCGGGGAGATCGGCAGCGAGTACTATGCGACGTCTTCGCTGCGCACGGTGTACCGTCCGGACTCCCGTTTCATGCTGAAGTTCTCGATTCCGGTGAAGGTCACGAACTCGCTTCGCGTCAACCTGTTCAAGGAACTGGAGCGCGGCGTGGAAGTGCAGCGGTTGATGGGCACCAGTGTCGGACGGGTGCGCGAGGAATACCCGCCGTTCGATATCGTAGGCGATCCGGCCTACCTTACCCTGCGCATGGAAGGCCAGGAAGAGTCCGGCTTCGAGCTCGTGCTGCGCGACAACCCGTTCCGCGGGGAAGCGGCGCAGGGGGCGACGCTGGTGGCCGGTCTCGTGCAGGATCCGCTGCCGGGCAAGACCTCCCGCCTCTCGAACGTGATCCGTGAGCTGGCGGCGAAGGAAGGCCGGACGACCGAGGAGGTCAGCCGGGACTGGTTCCGCCTGTACCTCGGCATGTCGCTGAAGCCGATGGTCTGGCTGTACATGACCCACGGCATCGCGCTCGAAGCGCACCAGCAGAACAGTGTCGTGGTGCTTCAGGGAGGCTACCCGCACAAGTTCTACTACCGGGATAACCAGGGGTATTACTTCTGTTCCTCGACCAAGGAGCTGCTGGAGCGGGAGCTGCCGGGCATCGGGGCGAAGAGCCAGACGGTCTGCAGCGACGAAGTCGCGGACGAGCGGTTCCGGTATTATCTCATTTTCAACCACATGTTCGGTCTCATTAACGGGTTCGGCACGGCCGGGCTGGCCGATGAACGCGTACTGCTCGCCGAGCTCCGCGAAGCGCTGGCCTCCTTCGTGCCGATGAACCGCGAACCGTCCGTGTTCCTCCATACCCTGCTGCATAACGAGAAGCTGCCGTGCAAGGCCAACCTGCTCACGCGTCTGTTCAATATGGACGAACTCGTCGGCTCGCTCGACACGCAGTCGGTCTATGTGGAGATCGACAACCCGCTCGTGAAGGAGGTCGGCGAGCTTGACCGCCAAGGCACCGCAGAGCAGCAGCTCGTACACGGCTGATTCGGCCGCAGTCTATGAGATCTTCCATCCGGGGATCGGCCGGCGGATTTCGTTTCGCCCGGTAACGCTCGAGGAGGACTTTGAACGGCTTTTCGATTGGCAGCATCAGACCCACGTGATTCCGTTCTGGAATCTGAACATCTCCCGCGAAGCGTACCGCGCCCATCTCGAGGCGTTCCTCGCGGATACCCACCAGACTCTCTACATCGGAGAGCTGGACGGGGTGCCGATGAGCTATTGGGAAGCCTACTGGTGCGACCGGGACATTATCGGGAAGTACTACGACGCCCTGCCCGGGGACCAGGGGATTCACCTGCTGATCGGGCCTCCGGAGTACCTCGGCAAGGGCTATGCGCTGCCGCTGCTGCAGGCGATGACCGCGTTTCAATTCCAGCGGGGCGAGACGGACAAAATCATCGCCGAGCCGGATGCGCGCAACAGCAAGATGATTCATGTGTTTGAACAATGCGGATTCGTGTTCCAGAAGCATGTGGACCTGCCGGACAAGACGGGGGCCCTGATGTTCTGCGAACGGAGCCGCTTCGATCGGAGCTGGGAACATGAGTAACACAGGGGAAACCGCACAGCATGGCAAAACATACAGGGGGCAGCCGGTGCACGATGTCGTCGGCGTAGGCATCGGGCCGTTCAATCTGGGCCTCGCCGCCCTGCTGCAGAAGGCACCGGAGATCGAGGCGGTGTTCTTCGAACGCAAGGCGCAGTTCGGCTGGCATTCGGGCATGCTGATCGACGGCACGACGCTGCAGGTCCCGTTCTTCGCGGATCTGGTGACGATGGCCGACCCGACGCATCCGCTCTCCTTCCTGAACTACCTGCATGAGCAGGGAAGGCTGTACCACTTCTACTTCCTCGAGAAGTTTCATATCCCGCGCCGGGAATACGACCATTACTGCCGCTGGGCGTCGGAACGTCTGCCGTCCTGCCGGTTCGGCTTCGAGGTGACGGATGTGCGGCGGGTGGTGCCTGCAGGCGGGGAAGCGGCGGAGAGCCTGTTCGAGGTCGAAGTATTCGACGGGAAGGCGGGAGCTGCGAAGACGGTATTCACCCGTCATCTTGTGCTTGGTGTGGGCAGCGTGCCTTCGGTGCCTGCCGCCCTGCGTCCGATGCTCGGCGAGAACGTGTTCCATTCGGCGGATTTCCTGAGCCGCCGCCACCGCCTGCGGGAAGCCCGCTCGGTGACGGTCATCGGCTCGGGCCAGAGTGCGGCCGAGGTGTTCCTTGAGCTGCTCAAGGAGCAGGAAGCCTGCGGTTACCGGCTCGACTGGTTCACCCGTTCCGCCGGCTTCTTCCCGATGGAGTATTCGAAGCTGGGGCTGGAGCATTTTTCCCCGGACTACACCCGTTACTTCTACGGACTGCCTCAGGCCAAGCGGGACGAAATCCGTTCGCGCCAGTCGCTGCTCTACAAGGGCATCTCGGCGAAGGCGATCGCGGACATCTACGATACGCTCTACGATGCAAGCGTAGGCGGTGCGCAGCCCGATGTGCGGCTGCTGGCGAACACCGAGGTCGAAGCGATGGAAATTTCGGGCGGCGGTTACCGGCTGGCCTGCCGCCACCGCGAGCAGGACACGGTCTTCAGCCATGAGAGCGACATGGTCGTGCTCGCGACAGGCTATGCGCATCCGGTTCCCCGCTTCCTGAAGTCCCTCAGTGATCTCATCGCCTGGGACGAAGAGGGACGCTACAAAGTGGAGGCGGACTACCGCCTGTCGCTGAAGGAGGAGCTGGGCGGCCGTATTTACGTGCAGAACGGCGAGCTTCATACCCACGGCATCGGCGCGCCGGACCTCGGACTTGGTGCCTACCGCAGCAGTGCGATCGTGAATGCGCTGGCCGGCCGGGAAGTGTACCGCCTGCAGGAGCGCACTGTGTTCCAGCAGTTCGGCGTAAGCACGGACGCTGTCACGGGAGCCGAAAAGGCAGGCGCTGCAGGACAAGAGGCTGAGAGCAGCGGCAGAGAAAACGGGGCGGCTGCGGTGCTCGCGGGAGCAGCCGGAGGATCCGGGGCCTCATGACGGCTCCGGTCCTGAACACGCAGCCTTCCGAAGCGCGTGTGGCGCGGGCGCAGTATGCCCTGCTCGGCTGCGTGTTCCTCGGCTTGTTCACCGAGGTGCTCCTGTCGCCGTTCTATCCGCAGTTTTTCCGCAAGGTGTTCGGCATTGACGACTTTGCCTACACAGGCTGGTACATCTTCATCTGCCGGCTGACCGTGGTGCTCTGCTCCCCGCTGTGGGGGCTGCTCTCACGGCGGTTTGACCCGAAGCGGCTGCTGTTCTTCGGCCAGGCGGGGACGGCGGTGTTCACCGCGATGATGGCCACGGCCGATACGGCGGGGGCCTTCCTTGCCTTCACCGTGCTCCTGCTCCTGTTCAAAAGCAGCTACATGCTGATCTACCCGCTGATGGTTTCGCTCTCGGGTAACGGAAGCAATGCGGCGACCGCAAGCAAGTTCCATGCGGTCTACCACCTGGCGATCATCCTGTCGACGCTTGCCGGAGCGCGCATGATGACGATGGAGAATCCGCTGAGCCTGTTCTACCTGGCGGCAGCGGTGGACGTCGTCCAGCTCGGATTGTGCGTCTGGGCGCTGCGGGGCTTCGGCAGCCGGGAGAAGGAGGAGCAGCCCGAAGGGGAGAAGCCATCCGGCGGGCTGCGCCGGTGGAGCGGTTTTCTCATCGTGCTCGGCAGTGTCTTCTTCACGCTGACGGTGGCGAACAACCTGATCCGGCCCTTCTTCACCCAGTATTCCCAGGAGACGTTCGGGCTCGGGGCGGGCGCGCTCAGCCTGCTCTTCCTGATCCCGAATGCGATGGCCGTGGCGGCGATGCCGCTGATCAAGCGGCTCTGCGTGCCGGAGAAGCTGACGAACGTCTATGTGCTCGGCGTGGCGGTGATGGCCGGAGGCCTGTACCTGCAGGGTGAGGCGGACTCTCTGGCCCTGCTCGTGCTCGGGCGCCTGATGTACGGCCTGTTCCTCGCCATCACGATGGCGTCGCTCGACGTGCTTCTGTTCCAGCACAGCAGCGGACCGCACCTGTCGTTCCATTACAGCGTGATGGTCTCCTGCCAGAACATGGGCGAGCTGGCCTCGCCGCTGCTGGCATCCGCCCTGGTGGCCGGTGCGGGACTTGCCGTTCCGTTCGTCAGCAGCGCGGCGATCTGCATCTTGAACCTGGCGCTGTTCGTTTTCCTTCTGAGAGGGCGGGCGGCGGCACTGAACCGATCTTAATCCCGGGCCTGCCCGGCAGGCCGCGGGTCATTTTATACAAGCCATTCAGGAGGAATCCATTCCATGATGGAAACAGAGCAAGGTCTTAGAACGCTCAGCGAAGCGCTCCGCTCGCCCGTCTATATCACGGTGCGCCGGAGAGTGTTCCGCCAGCTGGTCGAATCGCTCCTGTACGAGGGCGTGGTGACGGCGGATACCGCCGAGGAGGCGGGGCATACGCGCTTCACCCTGCACGGCCGGGACGCGGACGGAGATGCCGTCGCGTATCAGTGCCGGGGCCGGCGGAGCCTGACGTTCGGCCGCGTCCGGCTGACGGATGAGCCCGTGCGGCGCCTGGCCGCAGACCGGGAGGAAGAGGCGGCAAGCCTGGCGGGCTTCGTGGAAGAGGTGCTCGGCCCGCTCCAGGGCTTCAGCCCGGAGAAGCTCCGCTCGTTCGTGGGCGAGATGGAAGGCACGCTGCTCAACGATTCGCTGGCCCAGTACCGGCGGACACAGAGCTGGAACCTGCTGCGGGGCAAAGCCTATGATGACCTGGAAGGCGACGCGATGGACGGCCATCCGTACCATCCGGCTTACAAGTCGCGCGTCGGGTTCGACTATGCGGACCAGCTGGCCTACGGGCCCGAGTTCAAGCCCTCGCTGCAGCTGCAGTGGGTGGCGGTGCGCCGGGATTGTGCGCGGGTTGCCGTATCCCCCGGGGAGAATTACGACGACCTGATCGCCGCCGAGTTTGGGGCTCCCCAGCTGGAGACCTTCCGCACGGAGCTGCGGAAGCAGGGTTATACACCGGAGGCATACGTGTTCCTGCCGGTACATCCGTGGCAGTGGCGCCGGCACACGGCCGGCCGGTTCTTCCGGGATATCCGTGACGGGCGGATCGTTCCGCTCGGGACGGCCGGAGATCTGTACGTGCCCCAGCAGTCGATCCGTACGCTGTCGAACCGCACGAACCCGCGCAAAGCCTACGCGAAGCTGTCGATGGACCTCATCAATACGTCCTCGTCGCGGGAGCTGCTTCCGCACTTCGTCGTGACCGCTCCGCCGATTACCGGCTGGCTGAAGGGCATTGCCGCCTCCGACCCGTACCTGCGGGAGGAGACGAAGCTGATCCTGCTCGGCGAGTTCGCCGGGGTGTCGTACGACCCTCCGGTCGAAGCCGGAGACGGCGCGCGGACGGGCGGCTCGGCAGGCTCGCTCGGCTGCATCTGGCGCGAGAGCGTACACCGTTACCTGGAGCCGGGTGAGGAGGCCGTGCCGTTCCATGCCCTGTGCTCGCGGGAGCTGGACGGGTCGCTGTTCATCGCTCCGTGGCTGGAGTCCATCGGCGTCGAGAGCTGGCTGCGCCGGCTGTTCAAGACGTGCGTGCTGCCGGTCGTCCACCTGGCGGTGGCCCACGGCATCGCGCTCGAATCGCATGCGCAGAACATGGTGCTGGTGCACCGGGGCGGCATGCCGGTCCGGGCGGCACTGAAGGATTTTCACGAGGATGTGCTCTATACCCGCGACTTCCTGCGGGAGCCGGAGCGCTGTCCGGACTTCCCGGCGGTACACGAGATTTACCGGAATGCAGGACCCGGCACCTCGTTCGAGGCGGGCAGCCTCTCTACCGTGCGGGGGCTGACGCTCGGCGCGCTGTTCTTCATCAATCTCGGGGAGCTGGCGCTGACGCTGGCGGACCGGTACGGCTATGAGGAGACTCGCTTCTGGACGCTGGCGGCGGATCTGCTGGAGAGCTACCGCATCCGTTTCCCGCAGTACGAGGAGCGGTTCCGGACGCTGGACCTGTTCGTGCCGGAGACCCGGGTCGAGCAGCTGACGAAGCGCCGGCTGGTTCCTGCCGAAGAGCGGGGGGGCTGCAGTCATGACGTGCCGAATCCCCTGTATCATGTGCGGGAACGTGAGAAGGCCGGCGCGGAACTGCAGACGGCAGGCGTCTGATCTGCAGTCGAGCCTTTCCTTACTTCCAACCTTTTCAACCTAACCATACAGTCCACTTTGTCCAAAAGGAGGAACATGATGTTTACCGTGAACCGTGAACGCTTCTCAGCATCGGATGCCCGCGTGCGCCTCGATGCATACGGGGCGCTGGAGCATTTTCGCAGCCCGGAGGGCCGGCTCTATGCGCTGTGCCTGAGCTCCCCGGCCGACGTGGTCACGCTCGTGCTCTTCCTGCGCGAGCGTGGCGGCTCGGTGCTGCTGCTGGCCGCCGATACGCCGCTCGAGACCGCCTTGGCCTCGGCACGCCAGGCGGGAGCTTATGCGCTCGTCATCGGTACGCCGGAGCAGTGCCAGGTGCTGCCGGGGACGCCGGCGGCCCAAGAGGAGCCGTCGCTCTACAGCTTCAGCTCCGGCACGACGGGCGGAGCCAAGCTCATCCGCCGCTCCTGGAGCGCGGTGGCGGAAGAAATCGCCGCCTACAACGAGGCCATTCCCGCCGATGCCGGTGAGACGCCTGTGGTGCTTGCGTCGGTGACGCACTCCTACGGGCTCCTGTGCGGCGTACTGGCGACCCTCGAGCGGGGCGTGAGCCCCGTGATCGTGACCAACAAGAACCCGAAGTTCGCGCTGAGCGTCATCCGCGATACGCCTAAGCACTTGGTGTACGGCGTGCCGACCCTGTTCCACATGCTGACGGGCTTCAGCCAGGAAGGGCTGCGGTTCCACAAGCTGATGACCTCCGGCGCGCCGATGCCGGCCCCGCTGTTCGAGAGGCTCAGCGGGCTCGCGGACACGCTGCTGCAGCAGTACGGCTGCTCGGAGGCGGGCTGCATCTCGATCTCCCCGCGGATGGAAGCCGCGACGGATATGGGGCTGCCGCTGCGGCACTGGAAGCTCGAGCTGGACAGCCGGGAGGAGGCACAGCCGTCGGAGCTGGCCGTTACCGGCAGGGCCGGACGCATTGCGACCGGCGACCTTGGCTATATTGCCCCTTCCGGGCATATTCACCTGCTGTCGCGGATCGATGACGTCATCAATGTATCGGGGCTCAAAGTCTTTCCGCTCGAGGTCGAAGAGGTGCTGCTCGGCATGCCGGGAGTGGCTGAAGCGGTCGTGTACCGGGGCCGCCATCCGGTGATGGGCGAGATCGTCAAAGCCCGGATCGTAGCGTCCGGACGGGTCTCCGCCGACGATGTGCGGGATGTGTGCCTGCAGCGGCTGCCCGCTTACAAGGTGCCGGCGGACATTGAATTCGTAACGGCCATACCGAAGAACCCGACAGGCAAGATCAGCCGCAAACGGCTGGAAATGGAGGATGCGACCCAATGAACCGCGAGGAATTAAGAGAAGGACTGAAGCGCCTGCTGACGGAGAACCTGGAGCTGCCGGAAGCGGCGAAGCGGGAGACCCTGGACGATTCGCTGAAGCTGAATGCGGATCTCTATGTGGATTCGGTACGGCTGCTGCAGCTGATCGTGTACATAGAAGAAGAACTGAAGCTGGCGGTGCCCGAGGAGGAGCTGGACTTCAAGGGGTTGGATACGGTCGGCGCACTGCTGGACTTCATGGCGGAGCTGCGGCCGCTGGATGCGGCGGGGCAGGGCGTATGATCAAGGTCCACTGCCTGATCTCCTGCCTCTGCGAGATCGTCAAACGGCGCAGCAGCGTTGATTACCGGTCCTACTATTTCGGAATATGGGATTCCGACTTCGACATTACGGACGAAGGGGAGATCACCTATTTCTCGGACCGGATCGGGCATGATGCCTTCCTGAACACCTACGAACAGTTTTTCGGGCTGAAGGTGCACGAGTGGTACGATGCCGCCCGAAGCCGGGAGGAGAACCTGGAGGTGTTCCTGGAGCTGCTCGAGAACAAGCCGGAGCACCGGTACCTCATCGTGCAGATCGACATGTCGCTGATGCCGGAGCGGGAGAACAAGTTCCAGCAGAAGCCGTTTCCCCACTACCTCATGATCTCGAAGACCGAGAAGGAGGATGAGTGGTTCATGTTCGATCCCGACTTCCGGTGGGAGGGGAATGTGAGCCGGGACCGGGTGATCGAAGCGATCCTCGGCAACGAGTTCGGCGGTGGCTTTTATGTGGATGCCGAGACCGTGCAGGAGCCTTCGTTCGAGACGATCCGAGACCATTTTGTGACGACGTTCCATCCGGAGGACAATGAACTGGTCTCACGTCTGCGCCGGCTGGTCATGGATATGGCGGAAGGAAACCACGGATGGGACCTTCCATTGCTGACCCGTGCGGTGAAGCAGCTCAATATTCTGGTGATCCGCAAGTACAGCTATGACTATGCCCTGATGTTCTTCGACGACACGCTGAAGCTGCCGAAGCAGAATTATGAAGACTGGTGCCAGGAGATCCGTGACCTGGTGAGTGCGTTTAACCACGCCCAATATCTGGCGGTCAAGCTGTCCATGACCGGCCGCAGGTCGATCCTTCCCCAGCTCTTCGAGACGATCGACAAGGCGGATGAGATCGAATTCCGTATCAAAGGCGAGCTGCAGCGCCAGTTCGGCCTGTGGTGCGCAGCAATGGAGGGCCGAGCGGCCGAGCCGGCCGGGTGGGCCATGTCTAGCGGGCTGCGCATCGGCTATATCGGCGGCCAGGCCGGACGGGTCAACGAGCGGGCGATCGACAGCGAGTGGGTCGGCGCGCTGGGCGAGTATGCCGAGCTCGTGCCGATCCCTCCGCTGAAGCTCATGAAATGGGCCGGCGGCGATCCGTCGAGGGACCCGGCGGGCTTCCTCGCGAAGGCGGAAGCGAAGGGTCAGGCCTTGGCGGATCTCTGCGCACAGTACGGCGTGAGCACGCTATATGCGAATCTGACGCCGCTGATCCCGTACCTGATGCTGGCCCGGGGCCGCGCGGAGGTGCCGCTGAATCTCTTCTTCCTCGCCCACTCGGTCGGCTCCGAGTGGTGGATGAAGCAGTGGCTGGCCATGGCGCCGCTGCTGCGGGAGGGAGATACGCTGCTCTGCGCGACGGATACGGCGAAGGAGGCGCTCCTGGCGCTGTCGCCGGCTTACGCAGAGGCCTTCCGGGCTCCGCTGTGCATCCGCACGGAGCCTGCCAAGCCGCTGCGAACGGAGGCGAACCGCGTGAAGCAGCTGCTCTGCATGGGCCGGCTGGAGGACGTGAAGAACGTTCACGTACTGCTGGACGTGTTCCATGCGGTAAGAGAAGCCTTCCCGCACGTGCATCTGAACATTGCCGGGGAATACACGGGCCGCACGCCGGAGCAGATCGCTGCCTACCGCTCTCTCCTGGAGGAGAAGGTGGAGGCGTACGGCCTGCAGGACAGCGTGACCTTCACCGGACCGGTGTCGGGTGAGGCCAAGGACGCCCTGTTCCGCTCGGCCGACGTGCTTCTGAACTTCTCGACCGATCCCGGCGAGACGTTCGGCTACAACCTGATCGAGGCCAAGGCCTGGGGCCTGCCGGTGCTCTGCACCGCGTGGGACGGCTTCCGCGAGCTCGTGACGGATGGCCGGGACGCCGTACTGGTCGGCGTCGACTGGTCCGGGCCGTGCCCGCAGATCGACCCGGCGGAAGCATCCGCCAAGCTGCTCGGCCTGCTGCAGGACGAACCGCGCCTTGCGGCGATGCGCGCGGAGGCCCTGGCCGGGCTCGGGCGCTATGCGCCGGCGCAGGTTATGCCGCAGCTGGTCCGCACGGCTGGCGGAGCGGGAGGCCGCGCTGCGCGATGGCCGTGCCGCAGGCCCCGGCCTGCAGTGCGCGCCAGCGGGCGGACCGGCCACAGGCGCTGCTGTGTTCCAGCGGCCGCTGGCCGACTCGCCGGCGCTGTACACGCCGGCCGTGCGCTCCGGCGTCTTCGCTTCGCAGACGCCGCTGTCGCTTCTGGCTTCGCGGAGCGAGACGCCTTACGAGGCATGGATGCCGCTGTGCCGGCCGTACATTGCACACTTCGCCACTACGGCGGCCGGAGCGGAGCTTACTACAGGAAAGGTGTGACGTTATGAAAACCTCCCTCTGCACGATTTCGTTCCGCCACCAGCTCGTCTCCTTCGGCGACCTGGTCCGGCTGGCTTCCCGCCTGCAGTTCGACGGGATCGAGCTGTGGGGGACCCATGCCCAGCAGCTGTACGAGAATGAACGCGTCACGGCGTGGGATCACCTGCAGCGGCTGCATGCCTCCGGCATGGGGATCTCCATGGTCAGCGATTATCTGGACATCTCGCCCCAGGCGGACCGCCAGGCGGTGCTGGACAAGTGCCAGCGCCTGATCTCGCTCGCCCGCTGGTTCGGCACCCCGCGCGTCCGCACGTTCGCCGGGCAGCTCGGCAGCCGGGACGTTCCGGCCGAGGAGCGCCCGCTGTACGCGGAGAACCTGCACCGCTTGTGCGAGCTGTGCGGGGAGCAGGGCGTGTACCTGCTGCTCGAAATGCACCCCGGCACCCTCACCGACACGGTGGAGTCGGCGCTCGATCTGCTGCGGATGGTGAATCATCCCGCGCTGAAGATCAACCTCGACTTCCTGCATGTCTGGGAAGGGGGAACCGATCCGGTCGAAGGCCTCAAGAAGCTGGAGCCTTGGGTGATGCACTACCATATGAAGAACATTACCGACCGGAGTCACCTTGGTGTCTTCGCCCCTCATAATGTGTATGCCCCGAGCGGCAGCCGGACCGGCATGGTTCCGCTCCGCGAAGGCGTGGTTGACTACCGGCCGATCCTGGAGGCGATCCGCGAGACGGATCACTATGCCTCCCTCGAATGGTTCGGTCCCGATCCCGCCCGTGTGCTCGCCGAAGAGATGCAGTGGCTTCGCGAGGAGCTTCCGGTCATGGCCGGCGTTTAGTACACGCAGGGAGAGCTCCTGCACCTGAGCCTGCCTTTTCTCCGTACTTCCTTCCCCGCAGCCTCATCCTCACACGATCATGATCAGGACCCTTCGGCTCACGAAGGGTCCTGTTATATTTTTGGGGTTAGCGCAGTCCCTTTATCTCCAATCTAAAGAGTTGTTAACCAAGCTTCCGTCTTCGACAAATTCCACCCATTTACAACGAAAGACGGGTTGCTCATAATGGAGAGGAACGTACTCCAGACTTTTCCATATCCAAGCTGAGGAGTGATCCCATGTCCAAGAAGATTCTGATTCTGACCGGCGACGCGTGTGAAGTGCTGGAAGTCTATTATCCGTACTTCCGGATTCAGGAGGAAGGTTATGAACCGGTGATTGCTTCCCCGACCAAAAAGGTGCTGCACACCGTTGTCCATGATTTCGTGGAAGGGTGGGAGACGTACACGGAGAAGCCGGGGCATCTGCTGCCGTCGAATATCGGCTTCGCGGATGTGAATCCGGAGGATTACGACGGGGTGATCATCCCGGGAGGCCGGGCGCCGGAGTATATCCGCTCGGATGAGAACCTGCCGCGCATTCTGCGCCACTTCTTCGAAGCGGACAAGCCGGTCGGCGCGATCTGCCACGCGGCGCAGGTGTTCTCCGCGCTCAAGGATACGAGCTTCTTCGAAGGCCGTACGCTGACGGCTTACACGGCCTGCCGACTGGATGTCGAGCAGCTTGGCGCAACGTATGCGAAGGACCCGCTGCATGTGGACGGCAAGCTGGTCACCGGCCATGCCTGGCCGGACCTGCCGGGCTTCATGCGGGAGTTCCTCAAGCTGTTGAAGTAGAAGGTGACGATAGCGAAGAGAGGCATCTGGCCCATGGGACCGGATGCCTCTTTTCGCTATTTACTGCTCATTTATATAGCTGAAGCAATAGAAGGGAGAAGCACCATCCTAAGCAGCAGGAGCAGCGGAGGTGCCACACGAGTGTTCATACTCACTGGTCAGCCGGCACGCAACCGACAGCATCCCCGCCCACTTCCTGTCCTACCTCGCTCGCGCAGGCCGCCTTGCCCTCTGCTGCCGCCTCACGCGTCCCCTGCACACCGGTACTACACTCGCCCACCGTGCACCGCGCGCCAGGTCTGCGCGAGCCCGTCCGCCATGCGGCCGATCACCTCGGGGCTTCTCAGGTACTCGCTGTGGCACAGCGGGTTCCACCCCCGGAGCCAGTCGCTGATCCGCACCTCGTAATCCTCCCGCACAGCTTCTTCGTAGGCTGGGTCGATGCTTCGCAGCGGGTAGCCGAGAATATCGTCCTTGTCGTAGAAGTTGACCCATTCGCCGTCCACGGCGGGATAGCGGCTGTGCAGTCCACGCGACGGGACCGCAATGGGGCGGTTGAAATTCCGGTACCTCAGGCTCCACAGCGGCAGCGTCGTACCCATGGAATAGAACAGGGCCAGCGTATCCCCGCATTCCAACGGGGTGTTCGCACTCGGCGGCAGGCTGCCTCACTTCATACTGAAGATCATAAAAGTAGTTGCTGGCAATGACCGCGCCGAGACTGTGGGCGATCACGCAGAGCGGGGCGGCCGGACCGCAGCGCTCCGACAGCCGCCGGAGCGCCCCGCTGATCGTATGGTGGACCGCGTCATAGTTATGCTCGGCGGTCTCCACCGGCTGGTAGGCGATGGCATCCGCCAGATAGTGGATAATGAACCGGCGCAGGCCCTGGTACCGCAGATCATGCCGGCGGACGAGCCGTTCGAAAAGTTCCTGTTCTCCGGACTCGAACACATGGGACCACTGAACGGCCTCCATGCACAAGTGGGTGGAGGCTTCCGGATCTTCCGACCGCAGCCGATAGGCATCGGCCAGCTGCTCTTTCAGTTCGTCGGCATATTCTTCTTTTTGCTGTCCCATTCCATGGACAATCAGGACGGCGAGGGATTGGCTCATCGCGGCCTCCTCTGTATGTACGGATTTTCTGGTTCCGTTCCTTTCAGAATCGGCCCGGCGCCCCAGAGGTGCCGGGCCTTCTTCTGCTACTCTTCCATCTGCGCGATAAGCTGCCCGTCCCGCACTTCGACCGGATAGGACGCGAGCCGCTTCACCGGCACGTTCAGACAGGCGCCGTTGTGCTCATCGAAGGTCCAGCCGTGCAGCGGACAGACCAGCTCGCCGTCTTCTGCCTCGACCCGGGCACCGGCATGCGGACAGGTCCGCGAGACGAGATGATAGGTATCGAGCTCCTTCAGCACGAAGTAAGCTTTCGACTCGACCTCCACCTTGGCGGGGAAGGTCGTGAACTCGTTCACAGCACCCAACGCAACCTCTTTCATGGAACAGCCTCCTTTTGGATGATTATCATTCATCCTTCCCCAAAGGGGACGGGTTCAGAACTTCACTACCATCTTACCCCGGACATGACGCTCTGACATCCGGGTGAGCGCGGCTGGCACATCTTCAAGAGCGAGCGTCTCGGTGACCATAGCCTGAATGCGGCGGGTACGCAGCAGCTCCATGAACTCGCCGGCCATCACGGCCAGGTCGCGCTCCGCCCGGAGATTGCCCGACCCGTGGGCTCCGCCCAGCATCAGCTTGTGGACGGAGAACGTCTTGGTCGACGGCTGGAAGTCCGCCACGTTCTCGGGCGCTCCCGCAATGACAGCCAGCTGTCCGCCGAAGGCCAGCATGGAGAGGTCGGCCTGCGCCGTCTTGCGGTTGACGGAGTTCAGGATGAGATCAACCCCCAGCCCGTCCGTCAGCTCCATGACCCGAGCATGTACATCCTCTGTGTTGTAGTCGATGACTTCGTCGGCACCAAGGCTCCGCACATAGTCCGCATTGGCGGGGGAAGCCGTAGCCAAAATCTTCGACGCCCCGAACACCTTGGCGAGCTGGACCGCATAGCCCCCGACGCCGCCGGCTCCCGCATGGATCAGGACCGATTGGCCCTCCTGCAGGTTCATTTTGCGCTGCAGCGCCTGGTAGGCGGTCAGGCCCGCACAGGGGAAGGCAGCCGCTTCTTCGAAGGTGAGCTCCTCGGGAATCCGGGCGGCGGTATGTGCGGTAGTGACCGCATACTCGGCGAACGTACCCGGCTTCGTAAAGCTGCCGTGATACGCCACCCGGTCGCCGGACTTCCATTCTGTGACCCCGTCGCCTACCGCATCGACGATGCCTGCACCATCCACTCCCGGAACGAAGGGATAGATCCAGGCCGGATGGCCGTTCGCCGCCGCTTTGTAATCGACCGGATTAAGGCCGGCGGCATGGATACGGACGCGGATTTCGCCAGGTCCGGGCTCCGGCAGCGGCAGCTCCGCGATTTGCAGGGTATCGGGCTTGCCCGGCCCCAATAGTACGAGTGCTTTCATCATAAATAATCCCTCCTTGTTCTCATCGTACCATAACGGCAGGCGGGGGAGAAAACCGGTTGGCTTCATTGAACCGTTTATTCGGCATGGATTGGTTCCTATATAAAGTTAATTTTAGGATATAACGCCAATTGATGATAGGGTTTTCATCGCAGAAGACGAATCGTACTAGGAACAGCTGTGTGACGAGAAAAAGAAACCCCGGATGGCCATTCAACTTTTTGAAGGGATGATGAATTGGATGAAACCGTACCGCCGCCTGTTGTTCACAATCTGCTGCTTGTTCCTGATGATGCTGGTCCCCTTGTCTGCTTCGGCCGAAGAGCATACCGTAACGGTAAGCAAGCTGTCGGCCGAGATACCCTCCAACGATAAGCTCGTGGTTCGTGTGGGAGACATTGATTTTAGCGTCGAATTGAAGGAAGTCGTGATGGAGGTGGAGGGACGGACAGCGATCATGTATCCGCACTGTATCCTGTCCACCCGCTGCTACTGGGAAGGCGAGCTGTCTCTCTCGGGCTTGCCTAAGGGAAAGAAGACGGTGAAGGTCACGGCTGTAGATCACTTCGGGAATAAGGGAGAAGCTGTGCTCGCGTTCCAGCACGATCATTACCCGGTCCTGAAGACGCAGCTGCCGGCGAACCTCTCCGTAGTGAAAAGTCCGCTGCACATCAAGGCTTCCGCGAGCGATGATTTGGGTGCACCCAAGGTCCGCATATCCGTCTCCTCTCAAGGCAAAGGAATATACAACAGCACGGGAGCCGGCAGCTTGGACAAATGGATCCTGCTCAGCGATTATGACGGGCAGCTGCTCGACATCACGGTGACCGCCGAAGACAGCTCGGGTAGGCAGGTTAAGGAGTCGAGCCAATTTTATACCCATAACAGCGAGCACGCAGTGAAGGTGGGGCAGGTGGAGGGTGAACTGCTGGATTTTGATGCAGTGCATTACCTGTACCTGACCCCTCAGAAGGAGCTCAAGCTCAAGAACCGGGCGGGCGGCGGAGAGACGCTGATCCATACCGCAGGTGCGAACCAGCTGTTCCATTCCGCATCGCTGCAGTACGGGCAGGTCATCTTCACGGTGAAAGACAAGGATTCTTCCTACGACGGGCCTACCTACCAATGGAAGGACGGGGAGGTGACCCAGATCGGAAGCGTGCAGTGGAGAGGGAGCTACATGATGTATTATGACTCAGGCAAGCTCCTGGTGAAGCATAGGGTTACAGGCGAAACTCGGGAGATCGTAAGCGGGTATCCGCACCTTCCCTCCGTCCTTAAGGCGGAGCTTACCCCGGAAGGAGACGTCTGGTTCTCCACTTACTATGGGTTCGGATTGTCCAAGAAGGATGGAACCATTACCCATATGGGTTCATCGGCATTAGGGTTCAACATCGAAGCGTTCCAGGTGGACGGGGATATCGTATTGATTTATTCTTCCGTAGGGGCCTCGAAGTACGACGTGAAGTCCGGGCAGCAGACCTCGCTGTCCTATGGGTTATATGAACCCGATTTCGAAAAGAGAGCCGTGACCCGCGGAGGGTGGACCGCCTATCTGAAGAAATCCTCCATGGGATCCCATGAGCAGGTGGTCCTTCAATCTCCGCAGGGCGAGGACCGTCAGCTGACCTATACGCTCGGCGAAACCAAACGAATCCAGGGGCTTGGGGCGAACGGAGCTTTATTCTATTCCGTGAACGGAAAGACCTTCTATTACACGCCTGGCAGTGATAAACCCGTGCTGGAATTTGCCTCTATGAAAAAGCTGGTTCAAAGGGACGGCACATGGTACGGTCTGCTGGGGAACACGCTGTTCAAGATCCGAACCGGAGAACCCGCGGATACACAGGCGCCCGTGTGGCCGGCCGGCAGCGAACTCACCGTGACGGACGTGACCTATTCGACAGCCAGGCTGGCTTGGCGGCCTGCATCGGATAACGTAGGGGTTGCGAAGTACATCCTGCTGCAGAACGGAGCGAGAACCGCCGAGCTTCCCGTCACGGCGGCGACCTATGGGGTAAGCGGCCTGCAGCCGGGGACAGCCTATACGTTCAGCCTGGCGGCGGAAGACGCTGCAGGCAACCGGAGTACGGCTAACCCTTCCGTGTCCTTCACGACAGGACAGGAGCCCGAGCCGGAAGATACGGCGGCACCCGAGTGGCCTTCCGGGGAAGCCGTGACCGTCAGCGGCGTAACCTATGCGGCGGCCGAGCTGCGCTGGGTTCCGGCCTCGGATCTCAAGGGCGTGACCGCCTATGAGATCTACAGGAACGAGGAGCTGCTGGATACGGTCAGCGGAGCGGTGTACAGCTACCGGGCCTCGGGTCTTTCGCCGGAGACCGTCTATGTGTTCACTCTGAAAGCCCGCGATGCGGCGGGGAATGTGAGCCTGAACAACCCGAGCGTCACGGTCACGACTTCCGCATATGGCCCCGAGCCGGGACCGGCGGGCCTGCTCGGCCTGCAGGCCAAGAAGGGCATGGTGGAAGCCGGATCCGTGCTGGAAGTGACGGTGAAAGCGGAAGGGGCGCAGGATCTCTACGGCTTCCTGGCGAAGCTGGAGTACGATCCGTCCCGGCTGAAGCTGATGCAGACCGGGCTGCATCCGGACTTCGGCCGGGAGCAGGAGAATGCCGTGTTCGGCAGAGTGGCTTCGGCTGCAGGACGGGCCAAGCTCACCGGTTCCCTGCTGGGCGATGTGCCGGGCCGGAGCGGACGTGCGAATCTGATTACCCTGAAGTTCACGGCACTCAAGGCAGGGGAGAGCGAGATCCGGCTGCTTGCCGACTCCGCTGTTTCGAACAGCCGGGGAGTGGTCACCCCGCTGGGTACGGCGGTCGTGCTGAAGGTGAACGTAGGGGCCGGGGACTTTGACGGCGACGGCCGGGTCGGACTGAGCGATCTCGTCCGAATCTCGGGGCATTACGGGCAGACAGCGGAGCAGGCGGGCTACGAACCGCAGTTCGACCTGAACCGGGACGGCCGGATCGATCGGACGGATATCCAGTACGTGGCGGACA
Source organism: Paenibacillus mucilaginosus 3016 (assembly GCF_000250655.1). Classification (NCBI taxonomy): domain Bacteria; kingdom Bacillati; phylum Bacillota; class Bacilli; order Caryophanales; family Paenibacillaceae; genus Paenibacillus; species Paenibacillus mucilaginosus. The sequence continues at coordinate 7,819,567 of NC_016935.1, read as the reverse complement.
AAACGGCTGCGGCAGGGTGACGCTTGGGACATATGCTGGTTTTATCAGGGGATATTCCATCCCGGTATAAGGTATGATGAAGCCAGCAAAGATCACAGGAGGAGACCCGGGGCGGCCTGCCTCTATAGACAGGCTGCCTGGCCCTCGGGACAGAAGGATGAGCCGAGTGAGATACGTGAGGAATATCATTGGGGGACTGCTGCTGCTCTATGGGGTTTTCATTATTGCCTATTACGGCTGGGTCGGGGTGAACATGTGGCAGGCCGGCAGGAATGCGGAGCGCTTTCTGGACCTGATGGTGGAGCAGAAGTGGGAGGAAGCGGCGGCGATTGCCACGGCGCACTCCTATGCGGACGACCCTGAGAAGCGGGAAGCGCACCGGAAAGCCTGGATCGAACGGATGCGGGGCTTGAAGGAGCAGGGGTTCTACCTAGTGGGATATGACAGCGTCAATGCGTTTTATGATGATGCCTGCGTGTGCGGCGGCCATGCGAACCTGACGTTTCGTGATGGGGAACGGACAGTGACTTACCGCAGTGTATTTACAGGTGGCCTGCCGGACATCGGGCAGCTTTGTCCTCTGAATCCTCTAGAAGAACCTATCGAAACCAACGGCTGGAAAACGATGGCCTGCTCGGGCAGCTAAGACAGCCAACGTCTGCAGGCAGGATATTCCAACCGGGCGTGGAATACAACGTGGTGTATTCCATTCGAACGCTCTGTATAGGGAGGCTTGTTACGATGTCTTACTTGTCCGTAAGTACCTGGAGTCTGCACCGCTTGCTCGGACCGCTGCGCTGGACGCAGTGGGATGCGGAGACCGGCACGCACGTCACGCTCGAGCAGGAACAGCCCGAGGTGCTGAGCCTGCTCGAGCTGCCCCGGGAGGCAGCGGGCCGGGGCTACGCGGCGCTGGAAGTGTGCCACTTCCACTTCCCTGCCACGGACCCGGCTTATCTCGGCCGGCTGAGGGAAGCCTTCGCCGCCGCGGGCATCTCGTTCGATACGCTGCTGCTCGACTACGGCGATCTGACGAGCGGGGATGAGCGGCGCCGCGCCGCGGACGTCGAGTTCATCCGGCGCTGGATCGGCTATGCCTCTCTTGCCGGGGCGAAGCAGATCCGCGTGGTAGCGGGAGAGGCCCAGCCGGACGACGAAGAGGCGCTCCGCCTCAGCGCCGGGACGCTGGCCAGCCTGGCAGCGTATGCTTCGGAGCACGGCGTGCGCGTCGTCACGGAGAATTTCAAGCCGCTCACCTCCACGGCGGACAGCTGCCTGAAGCTGCGCTCCCTGGCGGGAGAGCAGGTCGGCTTCATCACCGACTTCGGCAACTTCAAGTCGCCGGCCAAGTACGAGGAGCTGGCGGCGGCCATCCCGGGGAGCGTCTCCGTGCATGCGAAGGCGAATTACGATGAGAACGGCTTCCCCGACGAAGAGGAGTATCTCCGCTGCCTGGAGCAGGTAAGAGCCGCAGGTTATAACGGCGCGGTCGTACTCATCTATGACGGGCCGGGAGATATGTGGGAAGGCCTGGAGCGAATCCGGAAGATCGTAGAGCCCTATTTGTAGCCTGGAACACGGCAGCCCGCAGAACGAAGATGCCTAAGCCTTTGTTCTGCGGGCTGTTTTTGTTCTGCGGAGTTACCGCACGGTCCATCGGCTGCTGTGGTCCTGATGCCTTGCCGTGACCCACAGGGACACGATAAGGATCAGCTCGTAGATGTTGGTCAGCGCGGAGCTCTCGAAGGGCAGCGGGATCATCCGGCCGACGAACAGCGCAGCGGTCCCGGCGGCCATCCAGATCCACCGCTGCCGGAAGGCCAGAATGAGGCCGGCGGCGAGCAGAAGCATGGACGTAACAATCACCATGAGCGGTCCGCCGGTCTCCGCCTGCGGCACATAGCGAAGCACGCCGTATTCGCGCAGCGGAGCCAGGCTCGCCGTCTCGGGCAGGGCCGCTGTGAAGGTCTGGTAGGCGACCAGCCCCAGGGTTACGAGCCAGGCCGCTCCCCGGCTCCACGGGTGCTGGGCCCAGCGAAGATCCGCGCGCCGCAGGGTGTCCCATGCGAAGAGGACCAGCGCAGGAGTAAACAGGGCGTGCGTCCAGTAACGGAACGTGCTCAGGAAGCGCAGCGTGCGGCCTTCGCCGATCCACTCGCCCGCGGCGATGATGGCATTGTCGTAGAAGAGTCCCAGGGCCACGAGCAGGGGGATCGAGGAATAGCTGAAGTCGCCCTGCTCCCGGACCCGGCTCCAGCCAAAGGCGATGAGGACCAGGTAAGCGCAGGCCAGGGCGGCATAGATGGGCATATCCATCGGGTGCATCTCCTTTTCAAGTGATAAGTTTAATTGGACGGAAGGCTCCTCTCCGAATCATATGGCCGCCATCAAAAAAAGAGACCCACAGCAACGGGCTGCGGGCCTAAAGGGTTTATATATTAAAAAGGGGGTCGAGATTTATTATAGAACAGCGACATTAAGGCAGGATGAATAATAGATTTCAATTCCGTTACAAATAACTCTAAATTTGTCGTCTAATGTTCGGTTTTCGGGTATCGGTCAGGAAACAGCGGGTTCGGCTTCCATGAGCAGCGGCAGCGTAGGGGCAAGGGTCTGATCCCGCTTCAGGATCTGTGCCTCGGCTTGAGCGTTCGGTGTGAAATGCAGGAGGTAGCGGACCTTCGGTGCTTTGGGCTCCGGCGCGGGCAGAGGTACGGCTTGAAAGAGCAGCTCATAGCTTCCATGAGGAAGATCGTAGGAGTACGAACGGGACAAAATGCTGCTGACCGTAATGCCGCCGCCCCCTGTAACTGTGAATGGGACGGAGATGGCGCGTACGGCGTCCCTGTCGGGTGCCGGTTTCCCGCCCAGGGAAACCATGATCTCGCTGTGGACGTCCTCCAGGGCGGCGAACGAAACGCTGCCCGGCCGCCAGGCAAAGCCCTGCCGGAGATGCCGGTCTGTCCACTCGGGAAACGGATTCGACAGTCCGGAGGCGTAGACGGCGAGCTGGGCATAGGAGATCAGCAGCTCCTGCTTCGGCCAGGTTTGTAAGGGATCGGACATGTGCCGGACCTCCTTGGATAGGTGTTCAAAAGCCCTGCATAAGCAGGGCTTTTTGCATTCGTCTAGTTATACGACATGATGAACTTGATCCGGGTGCCGTCCGGGTAAACGGAGAGCTGGTTGCCTACCCAGGAGCCCGAGCCCCGGTTGTCGGAGTAAGGCACGTAGCGGACATCGGCGCCGGCGCCGCCTTCCTCGCACATGGCCATCGGCCACTCGTCCCGGTCATAGCCTGTCTTGGTGGGGATGCCCTGGAGCGATTCGGCGCGGTTCTCGTCGGCTCCGTCGCGGTCGATCGTGCAGACGTCCGGATGGCCGGCGGCGATCGCATCACGGATATGGTCTCCCGTGTACGGATACTTGTTGAACGGGAAATACAGGACGGCGTCGTACTCTCCGGCAGCTGCTGCCTGGCTCGTATGCAGGGTGAAGAGGCCTCCGGCGAGAGCGGCGGTCATAAGGACCAGGGAGAGCCAGGCCGCTGTGCGGCGGAGCGCTTGGCTGAACATCATGGACTTCCTCCGTTTCCTAAAGCGGACTTGGGTCAGAGCGTGTGGGCCTGCTCAAGCATTCATTCTAGAGGAGGAAGGTGTGCCGGATATGAACGGAACGTTAACGTTTTGTGGAGAAGGCTGCCTTACAGGAAACGGGCATAGGGCGAGTCGGCCGGAATGGCTTCGGCCAGCTGCCGCAGTCCTTCCTGCATGGTCCGCAGCTGGTGCCTGCCCTGCCAGTCCGCCGGCAGCAGCTCCGGAGGCAGCATCGGGTCGACGAGGTACAGGCCGCTGATCACCTCGCCGAGCTCCAGGTAGAGCGTGAACAGATCCAGCGGATCGGCCGCCTCGCCTTGGGCAAGGAGATTTCCGGCGGCAGGCAGGCAGATGCTCGTGTACCAGGCCCACATCTTCTCGTACTCTCGCCCGGCTGCCGCGAGTTCCCAGATCTCCGCTGCCTCCGCCGCCGACAGGCGGGGTTCCTGCATGGAGCCGTGGAACTGCCGGGCCTTGTCCCCGATCCCGTGCTTGCCGAGCAGGTCCTGCACCTCCTCGCTGTAATTCCAGGGGGCGATGTAGACGCTGTGATAGAGCAGGCCGAAGCCGGTCTGCCGGATATCCGCACGGAAGGCATCGCGCCGGCGCCGCTCGGCTTCCGGGATCTCCACCATAACCAGATGCCAGGACCCGTCCCAAGCACGGTCATAGAACTGAGGCTTCCGGTTGATCGTACGGATGAAGGTCCGTCCGGTCTCCGTAATCTCATAGACGGAACGGGCGGGGGACACGGCGTAGCCGTTCTTTTTGAGATGGGACAGGGCATTGCGGATTGTAGGCGCGGTATAACCCCGGCGTTCATAGATGCGGAGGAGCTCCTGCGTGTCCATGGGGCCGGAGCGGGAGAGCAGGAACAGGATTTGTTTTTCGATCGACAGCAAAAGAAGCCCACCTCCTTATTGACAAAGGCAAGATTTGGTTATAACATAAATTTATACGAACGTTATTATTTTTATTACAAAGTTGGTTTCGAATCTGCTGCCTGCTTCTTTCCGGCAACTTCCCCCTATTATACCGGAAGCGGCGCAGACTGAACATTCCAACACGAAGGAGCGAATGGGTATGAACAGAACAAGCGGGATCCACCGGTGGGCGGTGTCCGCCGCCGTCTTCTCCCTGATCATGGCGTCAACCGGTGGGGTGAGCGCAGAGGCACCCGCGAAGGAGCGGGACGTTATGAAGAACGTCGGAAGTTATCTGCAGTGGAATTCCCCGGTGACGGTGAAGCTGGACGGGCAGGAGCTGCCGGTGAAGGCGGAGATGGAGGGCACGAAAATTCTCATCCCGTTCCGGGCGGCGTTCGAGGCGCTCGGCGCCAAGGTGACCTGGGATGGGGCGGCAGGGAGCGCTTCGGCGGTGATGGGGTCCGGCGGGTCGGCACACTCCGTACAGGTACGGGCCGGGGAGGAAGAAGCCGTCGTGGACGGAAGCTCCTACACCTATGACCACGAAGCCGTGAACCGTGAGGGCAGCCTGTACGTGCCCCTGCGGATGCTGACTGCGGCCTCCGGCACCCGGTTCGAGTGGGACCTGGTGAGCCGCACGCTTCTGCTCGAGTCAGCGGCCCCGACGGCTTCCGGGTTCAAGGCCGGGTCGCCGGCCTATGAAGCCCAAGGCGATATTCCTGCGCGCTATGCGCACGGAGCTTCGGCGGACGGGAAGGACGTGAACCCGCCGCTGCAGTGGGAAGGCGCGCCGCAGGGGACGAAGTCGTACGCCGTCGTAATGTACGACCTGCATCCGATCGCGGACAACTGGATTCACTGGAGCGTGCTGAATCTGCCGGCGTCCGCGCAGGGAATCTCCGAAGGGGTCACAGGCGCTCTCCCGGAAGGAGCGGAGACGAACGCATACTTCGGCATGGGCCCGCCGCCGCATTCGGGCGATCATCCTTACCGCGTCGTCGTGTATGCCCTGGATACGGAGAAGGTGGAGCTGAAGAACGCTCCGGTGTTCTTCGAGGACCTGGAGCCGGTGCTGGAGGAGCATGCGCTGGCCAAGTCCGAGTGGACCGGCTACTTCCGGGGAGCGGAATAAGCAGAATGCTGCGGCGGTGAGCTGCGGAACATGGCACGCCGCAGCTGCGTCGCCGGGTACAGGGGAGCGGCCTTCCGAGGCAGCGGCAATAGAGCAGGCAGACTGCACATGCATGGAACCGAAGGCCTGTAGTAAGACAGGCCAGCTAAGGATGACTTCCGGGTTTGGCAAGCGCAGCCGGTACGAATGCACCGCAATCATGCGGCAGCAAACGCAGCCTGCCTCGGATGCAGCCGCAGGCAAGGCTGGTCTAAGCGCAAGCCCGCTTCCGGCTGAATCCCAAACCGGATCAGCCGGAACGCAGGCTGAATTGAATCGGCCTTGTAGCTTGCGGCAGGAAGAACGACCCAAAGAGACTGCCGCGGAGCAGTCTCTTTGCTGGAGCAGCTGCGGCGGCACAGTTGAACGCCGTTTCAGGGTAATAAGAGAAATAGCGGAACTCAGATTCGTTATGTTCTTCACCCATAGGGCTGTTCTGAGAATAGAGGAACTGAGGTTCGTTATTTGTGGGAATGAGGCGCTTTTCGGAGAGCAGGGGGCTAATAAGATATCGTACTTCCGTTATTCTCTGGGAAATGACGGGAAATACCCTAATAGCGCATTCTGGTTCCGTTATTTCATATATGCATGTTACCGCGTTTGAACTGCGCGGGAAGAACAACGAAAAGAGACTGCCGCGGGGCAGTCTCTTTTCGCAAATCTATGGGAAGCTTCACCGCGTAAGTTACGCGTTCAGCGTCTGGCTCCAGTCGTGCACCATGTGGCCTTCGAGGAACTTCTCGCACTCGAGTGCCGCCATGCAGCCGCTGCCCGCTGCGGTGATCGCCTGGCGGTACTTGCTGTCCTGCACGTCGCCGCAGGCGAATACGCCAGGGACGTTCGTCATGGTGGTGCCCGGTGTCACCTGAATGTAGCCGATCTCGTCGGTCTTGATCTGGCCGTTCAGGAATCCGGTGTTCGGCGTGTGGCCGATGGCTACGAAGATACCGTCCGTCTCGAGGATCTCTTCCGCACCGTTTTCGTTGTTCTTCACCTTCAGGCCCGTTACGCCTCTGTCGCCGGAGATGACTTCAAGCGGCGTCTTGTTGAGCGCCCAGGAGATCTTCGGGTTCTTGCGCGCACGGTCCTGCATGATCTTTGAAGCGCGGAGCTCCGTACGGCGGTTGACCAGCGTTACTTCGGATGCGAAGCGGGTCAGGAAGTCCGCCTCTTCCATAGCGGAGTCGCCGCCGCCGACCACGAGGATCTTTTTGTTGCGGAAGAAGAAACCGTCACAGGTTGCGCAGGTGGACACGCCGCGTCCGATGCTTTCCTTCTCGTTGGTGATGCCGAGCAGCTTCGCGGAAGCGCCGGTGGAGATGATGATCGTCTCGGAGACGAGCTCGCCGATGCCTTCCACTTGGAGCTTGAACGGACGCTGGGACATGTCCACGGAGTTCACCCAGCCGGTCTTGAACTCGGCGCCAAAACGCTCGGCCTGCTTGCGCATGTTGGCCATGAGCTCAGGGCCCATGATGCCGTCCGGGAAGCCCGGGAAGTTCTCGACTTCAGTCGTCGTGGTGAGCTGGCCGCCCGGCTCCGGTCCTTCGATGACAAGCGGGCTCAGGTTGGCGCGGGCCAGGTAGATGGCGGCGGTCAGACCGGATGGGCCTGTGCCGATAACGATGGATTTATACATATGGTTTCCTCCTAGTGATACTTGTTTTTTTATGTGGTTCTGCGGCTGCGTTTTTGAAAAAAACGGAATGTATTTTCATTATACCGAGAGGGGTCTTTAGCGTCATGACCCGATCATGAAAGTTTCATGAAGAATGGATGAAGATGGAGTCCGGGCGGATTGGAGTCCGTTGTACAGCGTATTACAAGTCCGGCATGCCGGTCAAGCCGGAGGGAAAAAGGCAGCGGAAAGTGGGCTGACGGAGGAGGGTGTGGGGAGCGACGCCGTATGCGAAAAGGGGCATGGCTGATGCCGACCGGTGTGGCGGCACTCTGGTCCGCAGGGCCGCGGCTCGGTTTGGGTTCGCCGGGGCCTTTCTGTTATGATGACAGGGGAGGGACGGCACATGGAATTGATAACCAAAAGTGAATGGGACCCGGTCCTGTGGGAGCGGATGGAACCCGTCTATCACGAAGGCTTTCCCCCGCACTGCCGCAAGCCGGTAAGGGTAATCCGCAATGCCGTCGAACGGGGCGGAGGCTACCTTCATGCCGGTGTGGATGAGGGAGAAGTGGCCGCCATGGCGCTGACCGGCAGGCTGGAGGAGATCCGGGCGCTGCTGATCGATTACATCGCGGTGGCGGAGGCGGTACGAAGCCAAGGGATGGGCCGGAGGTTCCTGGATGCGCTCAAGGCATGGGGACAGGCGCAGGGACTCGAGGGGATCGTCATCGAGATCGAATGCGAAGAGAACGCCGTGAACCGCAGGCGCGCCTCTTTTTGGGAAAAGAATGGATTTCAGCTTGTCCGGGACTATGTCCATCAATATATTTGGGTGCCGGAGCCGTTTCAGGCGATGGTGTATGCTTTCGATTCTTCGGCTAAGCTGCTGCAGCGGGACGGGGCGAGCCTGTTCCGGCAGATGGGCGGTTTTCACGCCAGGGCTTACCGGGTACCTAAGGGGGAAAGAGAATGAGCGCAAGCTACGGGGAGCTTCTGGAGCGGACCAAGGCCTACGGGCAGGAGCATCTGCTCCGGTATTATGAAGAACTGCCGCGGCAGGCGCAGAGCCGGCTGCTGGAGCAGGTCGCCGCACTGGATTTTGGGCGGATGGCCCGGCTGTTCGGAAAGGTGGGGCAGCCTCAGGAGCTGACGGGGACGATGGAGCCCATCCGGGCTGTGCACTGGGTTGACTACAGTGACGCGGAGCGGGGGCGGTTCGAGGAGGCCGGCTGGGAGCTGCTGCGCCAAGGGAAGGTCGGGGCGCTTGTGGTGGCCGGGGGCCAGGGCAGCCGGCTCGGTCACGAAGGGCCCAAGGGTACCTACGACATCGGCCTGCCGTCCGGCAAATCGCTGTTCCAGCTGCAGGCGGAACGTCTGCTGAGGCTGTCGGCTCTCTCGGGGCGGACGGTGCCGTGGTACATCATGACGAGCCCGGAGAATCACGGGGCGACGACCGGCTTCTTCGAGGAGCACGGCCATTTCGGCTATCCGAAGGAGCACATCTTTTTCTTCGAGCAGGGGGTGATGCCCGCACTTGACGAGCACGGACGGGTCCTGCTGGCGGCCAAGGGCGAAGTGTCTCTGGCGCCGAGCGGCAACGGGGAGGTGTTCGCCTCCATGAAGCATCAGGGGGCACTGGCCGACCTGAAGCGCCGCGGGGTGGAGTGGCTCTTTTACTATAACGTGGACAATGCGCTGATCGCGATCGCGGACCCGGCGTTCGTCGGCGTGGCCGCGCACTTCAACCACCCTGTGGCGACCAAGGTTGTGGAGAAGGCGTACCCGGAGGAAAAGGTGGGCATTCTCTGCCGCAGGAACGGCCGTCCGGCCGTCGTCGAGTATACGGATGTGCCGCCTGAGCTGATGTACGAACGGGACAGCCGGAGCCGGTATGTGTATGGGCTCGGGAATATCTCGATCCACCTGTTCCGTACGGATTTCATCGAAGCCCATGCGGAGACGGACCTGCCCTACCATGCGGCCCACAAAAAGATCCGGACGCTGGATAGCGCCGGAGAGCCTTTCACCCCGCAGGAGCCCAATGCGTACAAGTTCGAACGGTTTATTTTTGACTTCTTCCTTCTTATGGAGGAGATGACGGTGCTGCGGATGGACCGGGAGCGGGAGTTCGCCCCGGTGAAGAACAAGGAAGGAGCCGACAGTCCGGCCACGGCCCGGGAGCTCGTGCTTGCGCTGCATCAGCGCTGGCTGCTGGAAGCAGGGGTTCAGCCATCCCGGCTGGAAGGACGGGAGGTCGAGATTTCCCCGCTCGACTCTTACGGCGGCGAAGGACTGACCGAGGACGTGCTGCGGAAGTACGGACTGTAATATTATGGGCGGATTCGGGTAATGGTACAGGGGTCCGTTTTTTGAGAAGAGTCAATGATGATAAGGATAGGAGAGAAGATCATGAATACATTCACATTCCACAATCCGACGAAGCTGATCTTCGGCAAAGGCACGCTGGAGCAGCTTCGCACGCAGGTGCCGCAGGGCAGCACGGTGCTGCTCGTCTATGGCGGAGGCAGCATCAAGCGGGGCGGCCTGTACGATGGCGTCCTCGGGCACCTGAAGGAGCTGGGGGCGAAGGTGCACGAGCTGAGCGGTGTAGAGCCGAATCCGCGGCTGACCACGGTGCACCGGGGCGTGGAGATCTGCCGCAATGAGGGCGTGAGCTTCATCCTCGCGGTAGGCGGAGGGAGCGTCATCGACTGCACCAAGGCGATCGCGGTAGGGGCGAAGTACGAGGGTGACGTGTGGGAGATCATCACCCGCAAGGCCGCGGCTCACGATGCGCTGCCGTTCGGCACCGTGCTCACGCTGGCCGCGACCGGCTCCGAGATGAATTCGGGCTCGGTCATCACGAACTGGGAGACGAAGGAGAAGTTCGGCTGGGGCTCCCCGCATGCCTTCCCGCGGTTCTCGATCCTCGATCCGGAGTTCACCTTCTCCGTGCCTAGAGACCAGACGGTGTACGGCATGGTCGATATCATGTCGCACGTGTTCGAGACGTACTTCAACCACACGGGCAACAGCTTGGTACAGGACGGCTTCTGCGAGACGATCCTGCGCACGGTGATCGATACGGCGCCGAAGCTGCTTCAGGATCTGTCGAGCTTCGAGCACCGCGAGACGATCCTCTACAGCGGCACGATGGCCCTGAACGGCGTACTCGCCATGGGCGTCCGCGGTGACTGGGCGACGCATAATATCGAGCACGCGGTCAGCGCGGTGTACGACATCCCGCACGGCGGCGGCCTCGCCATCCTGTTCCCGAATTGGATGGAGCACGTGCTGGACAGCGGCGTGGGCCGGTTCAAGCAGATGGCGGTCAACGTCTTCGGCGTGGATCCGTCCGGCAAATCCGACCGAGAGACGGCGCTCGAAGGCATCGCGGCGCTGCGCGCGTTCTGGACCTCCATCGGCGCTCCGAGCCGCCTCGCGGATTACGAGATCGGCGACGACCGTCTCGAGGAGATGGCCGACAAGGCGATGGTGTACGGGCCGTTCGGCCACTTCCAGAAGCTGGACCGTGAGGATGTGCTGGCGATCTACCGCAAGTCGCTGTAAGCGTAAGGGACGATCGTAAGCAGGGCAGGTGCGGCGGGAAGAGCTTCGGGGCCGGAAGGGCACGGGCTGGGCTGGCAGGCAGAAGGAGGTCAGAGCTAAAGGAAAAAGGCCACGGCTGAAGAGAGCGCAGCGCTAAGGGGAGAAAGCCTGAGGGCTGGCGGACTGGAGGGCTGAAAGTAGACCGGCTGGAGGCTTTTGGCTCAAGGGCGGCGGGTTGAAGTGCCGCTGGGTTGGGCGCTGGTGGTCTGCTAGCAAAAGAGCCGACTGACTGAAATCCTTTTGCAAGGCCCGGGAAGGTATACTTGTTCTTGCAGCCTGTTAGACTCCGCTGGAAGAACACAGAACGCACCAGTCGTGAAGCGGGGTGGCTGTTTAGCGGAACTCAGATTCGTTATCCAGTCCAGCCAAAGGCCTGATTTACAGATAGCGGAACTGAGACTATCTGGACGGATCCGGGGGCCTGGCGGTGGATTCCCGACCAATAAAGCATCTGAGTTCCGTTATATCTTGGGAAATACCGGGAAATAAACGGATAAGGCATTGGAGTTCCGTTATTTTTAGAAGCGTTCCCGGAGGGGCACATAGAATTTCGCATATACAAGCCGCCCTGGGCCGAACGCTGCTCGGACTCGGCGGGAACAAATACCTCTGCTGCCAGGCAGGGGTGTTTGGCATGCCTGCGGTACGTTGGGAGGCGTATCGTATGATATTTCAGCCTGGAAGGTGTCAGTTATTGGATCGCGGCGCCTGAAGGCTGGTGCCGTAGCGGGGCAGCTGGAGGCGTATGCCGGGGTCATTGGACAGCGGTGCAGTTAGGACCAAGGCCCCTCATTGCCGAAGACGCTGCCGGGCAGCGCGCCTGCACTCCGTTCCGTCCAGAGGCTTCAGTGCAGATTGGGTGCGGGCTTCCCGGCGGCTCCCCATACGGAATCGGGCGGCTTGGCATACACTATCGTGTACCGACAATTACCAGCAAAGGAGAATGCGATATGCCGACAAAGAACAGGCAGGGTTGTCCGAAGCCGCGCCCGATCACTTTGCAGCAGAGGCTTCGTCTGTTACTGGGAAAGAAGGTCACCGTGTATTCCCCCGGCTTCCCCAAGCTGACACGTACCGTTGGGGTGCTGACCTGCGTTTCTCACCGGAACTTTAAGGTAGGCAGCCGGGTATTTGATTACAATACGTCGTTCTACATCGTGCTCGGATGCAGGGCCAGCCAGCGGCTGCCGTACGAAGTGGTGGCTGCGGCTGAGGACATCGGCAGCCTCACCGGCAAGCTGATCTGCGTGGGACGGGGCTTCGTGGAATTCATTCAGGTTCCCGGGCGCAGCGTTCCTACGATCTTCCCGCTGAACCGGTTTACGAACGTCACGTGCAGCGAAGAGGGCGAGGAGTAAGCGATAACGTCTGATGATCACGACAAGGTTCAGGCCATACGGCGGCACCCCCGGAGAAAGTTTCCCCGGGGGTGTTTGTCATACGGAGGCAGGGGTCTGCGCACCCTGCGGCAGCCGCTTGACGACCTTGTACATCCCGGGCACCGCGACAAAACCGAGCCGGTCCCGGTTGATCCGCAGCATCGGGGCGTTCAACGAATCGTTATGGGTGCGCATATAGGCCGCTCCGCGTTCCAGGGCATGCTGGATCGTGCGGATCTTCAGCGCCAGGGCGATGCCCTTCCCGCGGTAAGCGCGGCGGACGGCCGTATACTCGTGATACATGCTCGAGGTGGCTTCAAAATGAACCAGGCTCGCCACTCCGGCGAACATCTCGCCGTCCAGAGCAATAAAGACCTGTGCAGGGCTTGCGCCAGGCAGGTCGAGCGTCCATTTGCGCCATTCGCTGCGGCTGAAATAATCCCCGCTGAACCCGGGGATATCGAAGGCGGTCTCCCGGTACAGCTCGTAGAGCCGGGCTTCGGCTTCCTCGCCCGGAAGATCCGCCAGGGTAACGACCTTCAGGCCTTGATCCGTCAGGCGCTGCAGGGCGGGAAGGTGCCGCTCCAGGTCAAAGCCCGGAAGCTCCAGCACCGATTCGAACGAATGCCGTTCGATCTCATAATGCCGGGCCAGGGCGAACCGCAGCGAGTCCTCACTCTGCTCACGGATTTCGTAATTGATCTTGGAGGCGCCGACCTCGTAGGCCCACTGCTCGAACCGGCCGTAGAGCTCCTGGCCGGCTCCTTGGCGGCGGTAGTCCGGGGAGACGATGAGCAGATTGTTGAGCTCACCGGGAGCTGTCCACGGGGCGCGCCAAGAGATGCCGTAAGCGACAGGCACATCCTGGTCGTCGACGGCGACGAGACGGTAGCGGTCGTGGCCGGTCAGCCGGCCCTGGTCGTCCCGGCTCAGATTGCCGTGGGCGGGGATTTTGGAATCTTCCAGTGCAAGGTTCTCCGCTGTGGTCGGTTCAGAGAAAGCATGGCCGAGCAGCTCGGCGATAGCCGGATAATCCTGGGGAAGACGCAGCCTGCGGATCGAATACTTCATGGATTCAGATTCACCTCGGTATTGGGATGGGGATCATAAGAATGATGAATGGATATGGATGGAATTACCAATGTTTCCATCTTACCACGGGCAGGCGGAAAGGTCATGGGGGAGATTGGTTATACCCTTTTTGTGCAGAACGTGGAGTGTTCCATTATTGCTGCCAGATGATATACCCAAGCCAGCCGAACAGGCAGCAGACCGGAAGAACGGGCAGCGAAGAGGCCCAGAGCGGTGCTTTTCGCATCAGCAGCCAGCCCGCACCTGTATAACCGAAGGGGAACAGCAGTCCCCAGCCGAGGAACCGCGGCGTCATGGCCAAATAAAGAAAGGTGGGGACAATGCATAGAGCGGCGGCATACAGCAGGGCAGGGGAGCGCAGGATGAGACCGATCAGGGCCAGCGGGACGGATAAAATGACCAGCGGCCAAGTGAACAGGGTCAGCATCACCGTAACACCTCCAAATAAAAAGTGGAAAACCAGAACCTGGGCGGCAGAGGAGAATCTCCAGCAGCAAACATGCGGCAGTGGTCTGCGACGGTGAAGATGGAGGGCAGAGGAAGGCTGGCGCGGCATAGAGCCATTTCTCACCTCATGGGAGCGGCGAATCGGTAGCAGGTACATAATAGACGATGGGAAAGAGAAAAAGGAAACGTTTGCCAGGCCTTGTAGAGGGTAATAAATACTGAAACCCTGTGGAGGTGGAAACGATGGAACAGCGAACATTCGGCAGAACGGATATGAAAGTGTCGGTGCTTGGTTTTGGCGGAGCGATGATCGGGCTGGAGGATACGCCGCTGGATCAGGCGAAGAAGCTGCTCAACACGGCTTTGGAGCTGGGCATCAATGTGATTGATACGTCGGCGAGCTATTTGAGCAGCGAGGAGCTGATCGGACAAGCCGTCTCTGACCGGCGGCAGGATTATTACCTGTTCAGCAAATGCGGCGAAGGCACCTCGGTCGGCCTGGAGTACCCGGATTGGGACCCGAGGAATGTCCGGCCCAGTGTGGAGCGGAGCTTGAAGCGGCTGCAGACGGATTATCTGGACCTGATTCTGATCCACAGCTGTACGGAGGCGGTGCTGCGTCAGGGAGGGCTTGTGGAGGAGGTCAAAAAGCTGAAGCGCGACGGACTCGTCCGCTATATCGGCTACAGCGGCGACAGCACGGATATGCTGTATGCGCTGGAGCTGGGGCTCTTCGACGCAATCGAGACGACCGTAAACTTCGCGGATCAGGAGGCGATCGAGATGACGCTGGGACGTGCGGCACGTGACGGGCTTGGCGTCATAGCCAAGCGCCCTGTGGCCAATGTCGCCTGGAGCCGCGGCAAAGATGAGCCGAACAACCCGGATGAGTACAGGGAGCGGCTGGACAAGCTGAACTACCCGTTCCTTGAGCAATCGTCCGAGGAGATTCTCGAGACGGCGCTGCGCTTTACCCTGTCGGTACCGGGCGTGCATACGGCCATTGTCGGTACGACAAAGGAAGAGCATCTGCGCAGCAATGTCGAGATGGCGGCCCGAGGCCCGCTGCCCGAGGCAAAGATGCGCGAGATCCGGGAGCGCTGGCAGTCCGTGCGGGAGCCGGCATGGGCAGGCTTGAAGTAAGCCGGCAGCAGTGCCGGGATAGAGGCTGGACGGCTGCCTGAGGCAAAGATGCGCGAGAGTGCGGGTGTCCGCAGTCCGTACAGGAGCCAGCGTGAGCCGGCCAGGAAGTAAGCCGACAGCGCTGTTCATGCTCTGCATCTCGCGGCCGAGGGCTGCATGGAATGCGGAAGAAAACAAAACGGCCTGCCGGTGTTTCTCCCGGAAGGCCGTTTGCTGTAAAAGAAGCTGTGAACGCCGGTGAACGGGTCGACTGTTTGGACTCCGCCAGCCGCAGAGGCTGGCTATTCATGGATTCCCGACAGTGGAGAGCCTCCGCCCGTATGTTCGAATCGCGTTCCTGGTTCCAGCGAATGTCCAATCTAAGCGGGTTCCGGCAGATTACGCTTCTGTCCGCAGATGCCGGCAATAAGCAGCCTGCGTTCTGATTGCCGGCCTATGTCAGAACCGCCTGCGCCAGCAGCTCGTAGGAGCGCAGCCGCTGCCCATAGTGCGAAACCGGTGTGACGACGAGGAACTCGTCCACACCGTATTCCGCCGCCATGGCCTCGAGCCGGGCCTTCACCTGCTGTGGCGTGCCGGCCAGCAGCCTGCGCCCTCCGCCGCCTCGGGCTCGCCGGGCGCCTCAAGGCCGGCCGGCCGCTCCGCGCCCGACGCCTCAGCGCCCTCGCCCGCCAAGCGGCCGCCGGCTTCCGTCTGCGCCCGCCCGGCCTCACCGGCCTCGGGCCGGAACGCCTTCCGCCCTTCGGCGGCCAGGCGCCGGGCCTCGACCTCCGTCTCGGCGCACACCACGCCGACGGCCACGATGGACCTCGGCCGGGGAGCACGCCCCGAGGGACGGTAGGCCTGCCGGTACGCGTCCAGCGTCTGCCCCGCATCCTGGTCGCTCATGAACTGGCCGAAGACGTAGCCGGTCCCGTGCTCGGCGGCGAGCTCCGCGCTCTTGCGGTTCGTGCCGAGCAGCCAGACCTCCGGCGGAATGCCGGGCATCGGCCTCGCCGTGACCGGCTCGTTCTCTACACGGAAGGTGCCTTCGAGCAGCTGCAGCAGGCTGCGGAGAGTGTCCGGAAGCTGCCGGACGCCCTCCAGGAAGTTGCCGCTGAGCGCAATCGCCGCGTGGGCGGACCCGCCGGGGGCCCGGCCGAGACCGAGATCAATGCGCCCCGGATAGAGGGCGGCGAGCATATGGAACGTCTCGGCGACCTTCATCGCTTTGTAATGGGGCAGGAGCAGCGCGCCGGTGCCCAGGCGGATCGACTGCGTCTGTGCGCCGATATGCGCAAGAAGCACCTCGGGCGCCGTGCAGGCGAGGCCCGGCAGGTCGTGATGCTCGGCCGCCCAGTAGCGGTGGTAGCCGAGGGTCTCAGCCGTCCGCGCGAGCCGCAGCGCCTGCCCCAGCGCCCCGGCGTTATCGGCACCCTGCAGGACAGGGACAAGATCGAGAACGCTGAGCTTCATCGTTTGTCCCCCGGGATTTTGATCCCCCAGATCGTATCCTTCTTATGACGGGCCGCTTCCGCCAAGGCGGGCAGCCTGGGGTCCTGCGGATAATACTGCTGCAGGAAGGCTGTGAACGCTCCCGTAAAATCAATATCCTGATTGAGCTGATTGTAATCCGACGGGTAGCTCTCAAGCTGCGGCAGCCACCGGTCCCACTCGCCGAGGTCCCCGGCGGAAGCCTGTCCTTCCCGCACACGGCCGGTCAGCCGCCGGAGCTCCCGCGTCGCCTGGCCGAGACGTCCCGTTCTGCGGTAGATCCGGTTGACGATATATAACACCAGGCACACGGCGGCAAAAGCCAGCCAAATGAGCGAATCCTTCATGAAGTTCACCTTGCTCTTTCCCATAGTCGATATCCGCTTCCAGTATACCATGTTTGCCGGAGCCGCACCCCTCTTCCCCATGCATATCCCCGTATTCCTATACCTCTTCACTGCGATGAAGCAAATCTGCGTTAAACCATGTTCTTGCGCCATTCGGACGGGCAGGTTACAATCCTTTCAACACAGCAACCAAGAACCAAAGAAAATACATACATACAGCATTTTCCCCAAAGGCAATGAAGGAAAGAGTAAGCGGACCGGATTCATAACAGGGACGGCGTGCCGGAGACTGAGAGCACCCGATTGAAGCCGGCTGCCGAAGTTCACTCCCGAGCCGGTTCCTGAAGCGTCCGCCCCGCATTTTGTCCAGAGGCAGGCGTCTAGGGTTCCCCGTATGCCCTGCGTTACAGGGCTTCAAGTGAGAAGGATGCCGATCTGCAGGATTCCGGCGGCAGGCAGGCTTCTTCTAATAAGGGTGGTACCACGGCTCCTCGTCCCTTGCGGCGGGGGGCTTTTTGTGTTTTTCCATATCAACATTTAATGTGGCAAAGGAGAGTCAAGACGATGGGACAAACAAGGCTGGATGAACTCAGGGGAAGATTGGACGAAATCAACGGGGTGATGCTGGAGCTGCTGTCGGAGCGGGCAAGGATTGCCCAGGAGATCGGGCAGGAGAAGGAGAGGCAGGGCGTGCCGAAGTTCGACCCCGTACGCGAAAAAGCGATGCTCGAGGATCTCGTCTCCCGCAACACGGGGCCGTTCTCCCATGAGACGGTGCGCCATCTGTTCAAGCAGATTTTCCAGGCGTCGCTGAGTCTGCAGCAGACCGATCATAAGAAGCAGCTGCTCGTCTCCCGCAAGAAGCAAAAAGAAGACACGATCGTCGAGCTGGGCGGCGTGTCCATAGGAGGCGGCCGTCCGGTTATGGTGGCGGGGCCATGCTCGGTCGAAAGCTACGAACAGGTACGCCAGGTGGCTGCCGCCTTGAAGGAAGCGGGGATTACGGTCATGCGGGGCGGGGCGTTCAAGCCGA
This sequence comes from Paenibacillus mucilaginosus 3016, assembly GCF_000250655.1. Lineage (NCBI taxonomy): Bacteria > Bacillati > Bacillota > Bacilli > Caryophanales > Paenibacillaceae > Paenibacillus > Paenibacillus mucilaginosus. The sequence goes on along the minus strand of NC_016935.1, from coordinate 7,801,730 downwards.
GAACGTCGCCGTATGATTTTCAGGGGCTCGGCATCGAGGGGCTCAAGATTCTGAAGGAAGCGGCATCCGAGTTTGGCCTGAAGACGATCAGCGAGATCGTCGACCCGGCGCACGTCGGGCTGGCGTCCGAATACATCGACGTCATCCAGATCGGCGCACGCAACATGCAGAACTTCGAGCTGCTGAAGGCCGCCGGCGAGGTGCGCACGCCGATCCTGCTCAAGCGCGGCCTCGCTGCGACGATCGACGAATTCCTGCATGCGGCGGAATACATCGTGGCTGGAGGCAATACGCAGGTGATGCTCATCGAGCGGGGCATCCGCACGTACGAGAGAGCGACCCGCAATACGCTCGACATCTCGGCTGTGCCGATCCTCAAGCAGGAAAGCCACCTGCCGGTGCTCGTTGACGTCACGCATTCCACGGGCCGCAAGGACATTCTCGCGCCGTGCGCCAAAGCAGCCATCGCAGCCGGCGCCGACGGCATTATGGTGGAGGTCCACCCGGACCCGGCCACCGCGCTGTCCGATGCCGCCCAGCAGCTGAACATCGAGGAGTTCCACCGGTTCTACGCGGAGGTCACGCGTACGGGGTGGGGGGTATAACCTAACGCGAATTAAAGCATAATTCAAAGGCCAATAAGCCCGTTCCGCCATCACGGCAGGACGGGCTTTGGTGTGTACCATTTTCAGACTGTGATCTTGTGTTCTTGTTATGGAGCGGAACGAACATAACAGACCGCATACCCTGCGAGAGCCAGCACGAAAAGCGACGTGGCCAGCACATGGAAATAGACCAGCGACAAGCCCGTCAGCAGCAGGCAGGCCACAGCATTGAACAGCGCAGCGCTGCGCAGGGCAGGAAGCGGCAGGGAGCGGGAGACGATCAGGTTCAGTACCCCGAGAAGAATAAGCAGACAGCCCATCGTCAGACTGAAGCCTTCATAGAACTTCAGCAGGCTGTGCGTGCCGAACAGATTGATCTTGTATTCCTGCATGCTTTGAAACACCGGGCTGCTCTGCCGGCGGACCGCGTCCAGCAGAAATCCGGACACAAACGCGCCGTTGTGGAGCAGGCCGAGCAGGACGACCAGCCATGAAGCCAGGGTATACCATCGCCGGGCATGGGGAGCCGGACGGACGTGCGAAGCCGGGGTCAGCATAAAATCACCGTCTCTTTCCTTCATTAATAGAGGAAATCTAAGTGCCAGAGGGGGCCTGGCATGTAAGTGTAAGCAGCGCGTTCCTGTACAGGAGTTCAATCCTCGATTGGAATGGTGCCCGGGCTGGCCGGATCCTGGCGCTTCCCCGGCCCCTGAGTGGGGTCCCCTTGCCGTTGCTCCCTCTCCCGGGTCCTCTCGATCGCCTCGTCGAGCAGCGAGCGGATGCCGAGCAGGGCTTCCCTGCGGGCTGCCAGGAAGTGGGTGCGGGCTTCGCGCGGAAGAACCTCGCGGATCAGGTCTTCCTGCAGGTCGATCAGCGTATCGAACAGGTGGGTGGTCAGCGGTCGTTTGTCCATGGACCTATACCTCCTTCGTTTATTGAGCTGCAGTACGCTCGCCAAAGCGGATCGAGAGCTTGCCGTCCGCGAAGCGGGCCCCGGCGATCGGGCAGCCGAGCAGCATGCGGGGGAGCAGCACCTTGCGCTTGTAGGGACCGGCCTGGACGGTCAGCTCGTCGCCCTTCTGGCTGAGCTGCAGGTCTTCCTTGGCGGCGAAGGGCAGGGTAATGTCGAGGAGCCGCTCCCCGTTCTCGCTGCGCAGCTCCTGGATATTGCCATGGTACAGCACCTCGCCCGGGTCGTGCTCCGCAAAGGCGGTCTCGCCGACCCGCCGCAGCATCTCCAGGCCGTGCACCTCGGAGGGCATCAGCGGAATCCGCAGAATCGGCAGCGGGGCGAAGCAGGAGCGGATCTCTTCCTCGTACTTCCCGTGCACTTCGCGCCAGGCGGCCCAGTAGCCTGTGCCGGCTTCCTCGGGAAGGACCCGGTTGACGATGACGGCATCCGTGCGGAAGCCGAAGAGGTTCAGGTACGTGAAGGTGCGCCGGGCTTCGGCCACGACCATCTTCTCGGGGTTCATGACAATGCGTACCGTGGTCGTCTCCGGGTTCAGGAGCAGCTCCTGCAGCTCCTCGAGCTCGCGCACGAACGCTTCGATGGAGTCCATGACCTGGTCGCTCGGCAGCTCCAGATTGCCGCGGGTGACCGCCTTGGCGACCGGCCGCACGAGTTTGACCAGCCGGCGCTCGTAGGGGAAGATCTTGTCGACCCACCAGCCGAGGAGCTGCGGGTAGCTCAGCAGCCGGATCGTCTCGCCGGTGGGCGCGCAGTCGACGATGAGGCAGTCGTACCGGCCGCTCTCCGCATGCTCCTTGATCCGCAGGAGGCTGAAGAGCTCCTCCATGCCGGGGAAGACGAGCATCTCCTCCGTCGTGATGTCGCTGAGCTTCGCCCACTGCAGCATGCCCTGCAGCCAGCTCTGAACCGAGCCCCAGCGCTTCTCGGTCTCCCGCAGGGAGTCGATCTCCTGTGCCCAGAGGCCTTCCGCCACCAAGACGGGCTCACTGCCGAGCGGGATGCCGAACGAATCGGAGAGGCTGTGCGCCGCATCCGTGCTCATGACGAGGGTCCGGCACCCTTGAGAGGCGAGCTTCAGGCCGGTGGCCGCGGCGGTGCTGGTCTTGCCCACGCCGCCCTTGCCGGTATAGATGAGAATCCGCATATGATCCGCTCCTTTAATTATTACGATTTCGTACTAATTGGGCAAAAAAAGGGCCGGCTCTCACTCCTCTATGCTGATCTTCCGAAGTGCCGGTTTCTCCGGTACGGCCTGCTCCCCGCCGCCGTCCTGCAGCGCTTTGGCGATCTTGAGGAACAGCGTGAAGAACTGCTCGGTCTCCTCGCGTGTCAGTACCTCTTCGATCCGCTTCAGGTAAGCGGCCATCGTTTCCTTCGCCCGGGATGCCATCTCGCGCCCCTCGGGGGTGAGATCCACCAGCGTAATCCGCTGGTCCACGGGGGAGGGCCTGCGGGCGATGAGCCCCTTCTTCTCCAGGCGTTTGGCTAGCGAGGTCAAGGTGCTGAGCGGTGCCCCCAGCTGGACGGCCAGCTCGGACATCGTCAGCTCGCCCCTCAGCAGAAGCAGCAGCAGGGCGGTCAGCTCGGAGCGGTTGACTTTCTTCTCCAGATCGGCCGTGTCGGCGAACAGGCTCAAGGGGCGCAGGCCGTTCCTCAGAAAGAGCTCCAGCAGCTGATCCATGATGTGATCCTCCAGTTGCTACGAAATGGTAATATGAACTACCGTCAGAATACTACGAAATCGTATCATTGGCAAGGGGTAGCTGCAAAATGGGCTTATCGCCCCAGGGACAACGTAAAAAAGCTGCGGCGGGAGGATTCCGCGCGCACTTTCCTGACGCTCCTATCCATGTGGACCGCAGTTGGACCCTTCGCTCCTCTTGGATTTTGGGACCGAACATGGTATTTTGGTGGGGTGGCTTTCGCCGTTTAGCGGAGCATATAATGAATCAAGGAGATTTACGCCCATGGCCTATAACCGCCGTCTGGAGACGGACCAGGATTTTCAGGAAGCGCTGGAGCGGCAGGTGCCGGTCCGGGTATTCAAGGACGACCATGTGATTGATGCGGGAGGCTGCGTCATCCGCTTCGACGAGACGACGGTGGTCATCCAGTCCGGCGTCTCCGAGCTGGCCTATCATCCACGGGCCGGCTGTGAGTTCTTCGGCATGAAAAAACGATAGAGTTCCGTAACCTTCATTCGTTCCCCTTGGACAAGCTGCACTCCGGAATGCCGGGCTGCGGCTTCTTGCGGTTTCTTCTCTGTTTCAAAATCCGCCCGGAGGCTGAAGTAAAAGAAAACAGGGCACATGGAAAAGGAAAGGGGAGCAGGGAAGTGGATGTACGGCAGGAGGTAACCCGGCTGAAGGTCCGGCTCGAGCAGGTGGAGGCGGCGGGGTCCGAGATCCGCCTGGCGCTTCGGCGCAAGCTTCAGGAGGATTGGATCCATCACTGCCACGTGTTGGAGGGCGGCAGCTTCACGTACAGGGAGACGGTCGGCTTCCTCAGGGAGGGGCTGACGGTACACGGCCGCACCCTGAGGGAGCATCAGGAGATCGCGAACCGGGCGGCCGTGATCCGCGGCTGGGATGAGGTGCTGAAGATGGACGGGCTGACGGAAGAAAGCCTGCTGGATCTGCATGCAAGGCTGTACGAAGGGATCTCGGGGCTGCCGTTCCGCCCCGGAGCCTGTACTTCGGCGCATGCGTCGGCAGAGGTGCGGGCGCTCCTGGAGCGCTGCCGTGAGGCCCAAGGCCGCCGTCATCCGGTGGATACGGCCGCCGAGCTGCATCTCGGTCTGATGCGCCTGCATCCCTTCCCGGAGGGAAACGGCCCGGTGGCGCGTCTGTGCATGAACTGGATCCTGGAGAAGGAGGGTTATCCCTCCGCCGTGATCCGCACCGAGGGACGTACGGAATATGTCATGGCCCTCGGGCAGGAGGACCCGCGCTATCTGGCCGGTCTGATCGGGCAAGAAGTAAGGCAGAGCCTGGCACTGCAGGTGCTGTTTGCCGGCGGGGGCATGGAAGATGTTACAACGGAAGCGAGTAGGTAAAATGGCCTATTTAGTCGTTGCTTTCCGGGCAGAAGGGCGGTAGTATTATGGGGACAACACCACTTATCCGACCACCCGAAGGGCATGATGATCACATGATTGAAACTGTCTTGGACGCCCGCAGGCTGACGCCTTCCTTCCGGCGTCCGGCTTTAGGGTTCCTGGTTCTCTATACTCCTCTCTATTATATGCTGCTCTTTCTGGTGCCCGCATCCCTGAGAGGGCCGGCAGCGGATCTTCTCAGCCCGCTGGGTGCGGCCGGCGCACTCTGGATTCTTTGGAAGGGGATGAAGTCCAAGGAGCCGGGGGAGCGTATGCGCTGGCGATTCTTTTTTATCGGAACCTGTGTCTACAACGTGGTCGAGTTCCTCTGGAGAGGGACCGATCTTCTGGCCTGGAAGGGCCACAGCCCGATGGCCTCCGTCTACGATCTTCTCTATGTGTTCATTCCCCTATGCTATTTTGCCGGCATTACTTATTCCCTGAATCGGCCCAGCCGTTCTGCCGCTCTGCGGGTGCTGTTCGATCTTGTCATTATTGTGGCTGTAGCGTGTACGCTGGAGTGGCAGTTTCTGCTGGCTCCCCATCTGGCGGGGGCTGCCGATTCCGAGAAGGGGGCGATGATGTTATCGTTCCTGTATCCCGTGATGTCGGCGGGAGGCTGGATTGGAAGTGTGCTCTTCTATCTGCGTTACCGCGAGCACAGCCGCAGGAATGCCGGGGAGCTGTGCGGGATTGGAGCCGTAGGCGTATGGACCGCAGTGAATCATCTGTATTTTATCCTGAATATCGAGGGACATTATGCCTCGGGCAGCTGGATCGACCCGCTGTGGACGCTGGGACTACATCTGCTCGCCCTGGCTTCGATCCTGCCGGATACACCGCAGAATTTCCCTGTACCAGACCGCCCCAAGGCGAGAAGAATCGAGCACCGGCTGCAAACCCTGCTGCCTTACCTTGCCGCCAGCCTCTTGATCTGCTTCGTTTTCTTCGATGCTAAGGAATGGCGGCCGCTGACGATCGGCATGATGGTGACGACGCTGCTGGTGCTGGCCCGTCAGGTTGTGGCGATTCTCAGCTACGAGAAGCTGCTCGGTGTCGTCTCCCGCTCGCACGAGGAACTGGAGCGATTGCACCGCGAGAACCTGTATCATAAAGAGGAGCTGGAGCGGACGATCGGGCAGCTGAACGAGCTGAACGCTTCCCGCGAAGCGGAGGCCCGCACGGACTTTCTAACGGGGCTGAGCAACCGCCGCAGCATCAACGAATGGCTGCACAAGCATGCCGCAGCCCAGCGCAAGCTGAGCGTGGTGCTGCTCGACATCGACCATTTCAAAAAGATCAACGACACGTATGGCCATGATACGGGGGATGTGGTCCTTACCGAGATCTCCCGTGTGCTCCGGGATACGGCCGGCTCGGCGGATCTCGTGGGCCGCTTCGGCGGTGAAGAGTTCATCGTGCTGCTCCCGGAGGCGGGGATCGAGCAGGCTGCGGCCTTCGCCGAGCGGCTCCGGCAGCGGATTGCCGGGCACTCGTTCCAGTACGGCCCGGGCGGGCCGGAGCGGGTGACGGTGTCCATCGGCCTTACGGTGTGGAACGGGGCGAAGGACGATATCCCCGCCATGCTGAAGCGGGCCGACCGCAGTCTGTACATGGCGAAGCGACAGGGCCGCAATACGGTCGTAAGTATGTAAAAAGAGGCTGTCCGGAAAGGTTCCGGACAGCCTCTTTGTTATGGAACGGCACATCGTGCTGGGGTATCTCCCAGATCACCTTCCCTGACGAAATCAGGACCGCCCGCCGCTCTTACTTGGAGAACATCTTCTCCGCCTCATCGAGCGACATCTTGCTGCCGAGGGCGGAGTAGTCAAGCCATGGCTGCTCAGGGATGAGATACACCTGGCCCGACTTCACGGCCTTGAGCCCCTGCCACAGCGGGTTGCTCTGCAGCTGCTCGAACACCTTCTTGGCGTCGTCCTCGACGTTCACGATCACGAAGATCGCGTCCGGGTTGTAGTCCGGCAGCACTTCCTGCGAGATGACCTCATAGGCTTTCTTGATCTTCTCGACCCCCGGCGCAGGCTTGAGGCCGAGGTCCTGGAACAGCAGCGGACCGAGCGGCCGGGCCATGCCCATGACGCGCAGCTCCTTGGCCGACACCCGGATCGCCATCGCCGTGCCGCCGCCGATTTTGTTCCGGAGCAGTGCCTTGACTTTCTCCGCCTGCTTCTCATAATCGGCGATGAAGGTCTCCGCCTGGGCTTCGCGGTGAACGCTCTTCCCGATCAGCTTGAGGTGATCCCGCCAGGTCCCTTTATCAAGTGAGATCACTTCGGTTTTGGCGATCTTCTCGTAGCTCGAGAGATCTTTGCCGGCGAAAGCCTCGTCCGCATAGATCGTCTCGGGCTTCAGGGCCAGCAGGGCTTCCATATCCGGTTCGGCGGCGACGCCGAGCTTTTTCGTGTCTGTCAGACGGTCAGCCACGTGGGGCAGGAAATCTTTGGCCTTGCCCCCAAGTACCGAGCCGGCCGGTGTAATGCCGAGGGCCAGCAGGTTGTTCGTGAGGTGGATGGACAGGGAGGCGACCCGCGGCTCGGCGCCTGCAGGCTGCTGAGCCGCGGTTTGCGGCTGCGGGCTGGCGGCCGGCTGGGCGGCAGGGGTGCCGCAGGCGGCAAGCCCCAGCAGCGAGAGGACGGTAAGCATCAGAGCAGGCTTTTTCATGGACATGGGTTACGGATCTCCTTCTGGATGACTGTAGAATTGTACAAATGGATGTTACTTGGTGCGGGTAAGCAGGTAGAGAAAATAAGGCGCACCGACCGCGGCCACCACCACCCCGGCGGGAATGGAGCTCGGCAGGAACAGCGTCCGGCCGGCGGTATCGGCGGCCACGAGAACCGCGAGCCCGATGAGCCCGGCCAGCGGGAGCAGATGCTCGTGCCGGTTCCCGGCGAGCCTGCGCGCCAGCTGGGGGGCCAGCAGGCCGAGGAAGCCGATGCCGCCGGCCATGGCCACGCTAGCGCTCGAGAGCGCCACGGCAGTCAGCAGCAGCAGGATGCGCTGCCGGTTCACCGGCAGGCCGATCCCGGCCGCCACCTCGTCGCCGAGCGAGAAGGCGTTGAGCGCCCGGGCCTGCAGCAGCGCGTACGGCCCGAAGACGGCGATCCAGGGGAGCAGCGCAGCGGCATGCTCCGGGGTGCGTCCCCACACGTTCCCGGCGAGCCACCGGGCCGCGAACGCATAGGTATCCTCATCGAGCTGAAGCGAGAGGAAGAGCGCCAGGGCGCTGAAGCCGGCGGCCACGGCGATGCCCGTGAGGATCAGCCGGATCGGGGTGAGGCCGAGCCGGCGGTCATAGGCCAGCAGCAGGATGAGCCCCGCGCTTAAGACGGCGCCCCCGAAGGCGAACAACGGTATGAGCAGCGAGAGCGGTCCCTTCATCGCCGAGAAGAACGAGATGAAGACCACGAGACCGAACCCCGCTCCGGCGTTCAGCCCGAGAATGCCGGGGTCCGCCAGCGCATTGCGCGAGAGGCCCTGCAGGATGGCGCCGGAGAGCCCGAGCCCGATGCCCGCCAGGGCCGTCACGAGAATGCGGGGCAGCCGGTATTCGAACAGGACCAGATTCTCGTCCGGGGAGCCGAATCCCAGGAGCGTGCGCAGAACGCCCGACGGCGGGATGCTCATCGATCCTGTATTCAGGGAGAGGAGCACCACGCAGGCGCTGAGGGCCGCAAGGGCCGCGCCGGCGGTCCAGGCACGCCTCCCCTTGGCGGTGAATGAGAGCATGCTAGAGACCGCTCCTTTCTTGACGGGCGAGATACAGGAAGAACGGTACGCCGATCATCGCCACCATCACGCCGAGCGCCAGCTCCCGGGGCGGGTTCACGGTGCGGGCGGCGAGGTCCGCCAGCACGAGCAGCAGGGCGCCGAGCAGGGCGGAGAGCGGCAGGATCAGCCGGTAATCGCCGCCGATCAGCTTGCGCGCCATGTGCGGGACGACCAGGCCGACGAAGCCGACCGGGCCGACGGCGGAGACGGAAGCGCCGGCGAGCAGCACGGCCGTGGCCATCGCCAGGACGCGGACCCGCCCGGTGCGGATCCCAAGCCCCGAGGCGGTCTCCTCTCCCAGCGAGAGCAGGGAGACGGAGCGGGCCAGCGGCACGGTGAAGAGCAGGGCCGCCAGAATGACGGGCAGGAGCAGCTTCAAGTGCATCCATTTGACGCCGGCGGCTCCACCGGCATACCAGAACGCCAGATCCTGGCTCAGCTCATAGTAGATGGCGATGCCTTCGCACAGGGAGCCGAGCAGGGCGGCCACGACCGAGCCTGCGACCGTCAGCCGCAGCGGCGTCAGTCCCCCGGGAACCGAGGAGGCCAGCAGGTAGATGATGAGCGTGCTGCACACGGCCCCGCCGAAGGCGAGCGCGATCATGCCGGCATACGGCAGATTGGGGAAGAAGGCGAAGCTGAGCGCAACCGCCAGCATGGCCCCCGAATTGATGCCAAGAATCCCGGGATCGGCCAGCGGATTGCGGGTGACCCCCTGCATCAGGGCACCGGCCACGGCGTAGGCGGCACCGAGAAGAGCGGCGCCCAGCACACGGGGCAGGCGCAGCTCGCGGATGATCTGATGGGCCGGCAGCGCCGGGTCATAAGCGGTGACCGCCTGCCATACCGACGCGTTGGTCAGCTCCTTGGCTCCGAACGATACCGCGAAGAACAGGGAGAGGATGAGGCCGAGCAGGGACGCGGCCAGAACCAGATACGGCAGCGTACGCCAGGGGACGGTACGGTCTCCGGAAGGGAGAGAGGAGCGGGTCATGACGGAGGGCTCCTTTGATAGGTAGTGACTGCTATGTATTCATCGATAATAATTATCATTATCATTTATCGATTATAAAGAGGAAGGTCTATCAATGCAACATCTAATTGCCGAGACCCAATTCTTGAATGGGAAACGCAGATTCGCAAGCCTGAAACAGGCGGAAACTACCAGGTATAAAGTCCTATATTCTCTATTGCCAAGCCCCCGGCGCTGTGATAGATTTTAGTAGCTATGGAAACTTGAGACGGGGGAATAGGCGTCAGATGAAGACAACAAAGAGTTGGGGTTCGAAAGTAGGATATGCTTCCGCGGCGGCGCTGCTGCTGGTGACTTTGGCGGGACCTGCGTCCGTATTCGCAGAGACGGCTGCAGCCGCCAAGACCGGCAGCGCGGCGGTGATCGAGAAGACGACGTCGTCGGTCGTCGCGATCATCGGCAAGCCGGGCGAAGGCAAGAAGGTCGAGAGCCGCTATCAGCTCGCGCACGGAACGGGTGTCATTGTGCGCAGCGAGGGGTACATTCTGACGAACGCGCATGTCGTGAAGGATATGCGCAACATCACCGTCGTGACCTCGGACGGGAAGTCCTATGCGGGCCGCACCACGCATTATGATGAAGAGAGCGATCTGGCTCTGGTGAAGATCGAAGCCTCCGGACTGACGCTGGCCACCTTCGCTTCACCGTCGGACATCCAGGTAGGGGAGCAGGTCATGGCGATCGGCACGCCGCTTTCGTTTGCCCTGCGCAATTCGGTGACCTCGGGGATTGTGAGCGGGATGGAGCGTTCGGTCCACTCGTCCTACAGCCTGATCCAGACGGACGCCGCGATCAATCCGGGCAACAGCGGCGGCGCCCTCGTGAATATGAAGGGACAGGTCATCGGGATCAACACCCTGAAGTATGTGGAGTACGGGGTGGACAGCCTTGGCTTTGCGATCCCGGTGGATACGGTGCAGCATGTGCTGGGCCATTTCTTCAAGTACGGCAAGGTCAAACGGCCGTATGTCGGTGTGGAGCTCAGCGAGAGCTGGGAAGCGGTCGTGGGCATTCCTTCGGGCAGCGGGCTTGAAGTCACTTACGTGGAAGCCGAATCGCCGGCGGCAAAGGCGGGCTTGAAGAAGGGCGATATCATCCAATCCATCGGCCAGACCGCCGTGAACACCCTGGTCGGTTACAATGAGGCTCTGAAGAAGTATCTTCCGCAGGAGAAGATCAGCCTGACCCTGCGCTCCGGCGGCCAGTCGAAGACCGTCGAGCTCGTCCTCGGCGAGGTGAAGACGGCTGATGTCAAGCTGGTCCAGGATGCGGCAGGCTCGTACATCGATTCGGACCAGGGCAAGACGAGGATCGGCGACAGCCATTACGGCTGGTCGATGAGATATCCGGCCGGCCTCATCCAGATGAACCAGTCCGATGAAGGCTCCGTGACTTTCCGGGATGCGAAGGAAGAGTATGCGATCACCATCCATGTCGAAGAGAACCAGAGTGCGGACCTGTCCCCTTACGGCCTGCTCCGCAAGCTGGACGGGGAAGCGGAGACCGTGCTCGAGAGGCGCTATGTGGAAGAGGGCTCCCAGCCTTACGCCAAGCTTGTGGGCAAGGCCGACGGAGAGTATTATTACCAGGCCCGGGCCTTCCACAAGGGAGACCAAGTTTACTACCTGACTCTTCTTGTGTCGGAGGAAGCCGACTACCAGAACAATGCGAAGCGCAGCTCGTATGAGGATCTCCTCGATACGTTCACGCTTGCCTTCGATAAGCAGGACAAGGCGCTGAAGGACATTTCTTCCTACGGGGACAAGAACACGGTGGCGACGGAATACGGAATTTCCTTTGACCTGCCGGCGGATTGGGAGGAAGGCTATGGGGAAGGCATGACCTATACCCATACCGAAGAAGATGTGGATCTGTCCGTACGCGTCAGCTCCGTCTCGTCGGGCGATACGCTGAAGGACTGGGCGGCCCGCGACGAGGAACGCTTCAAGCGGACCTACGTGGAAGAGTACCGCAAGGTAGAAGCGCCGGCTGACATTACGGTAGACGGCGTGCCTGCACTGAGCCAGCGGTTCGCCTACACGATGGGGGATGAGTGGAAGCACGCGCTCGTTCTGTATATTTTCAAAGACAAGTACAAGTATGAGCTGCAGTTCGAGTATGCCGAAGAGGCGCAGGAAGCTGCGGAGAAGACGATGGCGGACCTTATCGCCTCGGTTCATTTCCCCAAGGACAGCATGAATGCTTCCATCGGATTCATTCAGGACGAGAACGAGCTTCTGAAGGACACGGACACCGTGACGGTCACCAGTGAGAAATACGGGTACTCGATTGTGGTGCCGGAGTCTTGGAGCACGACAAGCCGCGAGGATTTTGACAGCCGGTATGCGGAGTACCTCAGCCAGTTGGGCACCGGCCGCACGTTCTACTTCTACGGAGGCAGCATTAAGCTGTCCGCCGTGGAAGACGGCAATCTGGCGGAGACCGTCAGCCGGATCGAAAAGGAGCATCAGACGAATCACGGGATTGATGCGGAGTATGTGTATACGGTGAGCGATGAGCCGATGCTCGGACTGACGGTGAAGAAATTCGCTCTGCAGTATATCAGCAAGGATATTCCGTACACGCTCAATCAATATGTGTTCGAAAAGAACGGCGTGGTGTACACCATGGAAGTCCGGGTCAATGAAGCGGTGAAGACCGATGCGCTCTGGGCACAGATCCAGCAGGCCGCCGCGTCGATCACCTTCCAGGAACCGAAGCAATAAGGGGTATGCAGGCAGGAGAGTCCTCACCGCAGGGAGCGGTGGGGGCTTTTTTTCTTAGGAGGACGGCAAAGCCGTTAAGCTTGTCAGATGGCTGCGGCCCGCCGGGCTAACAGGCTTTATTTCATCTTATCGAGGGACACATGGAACAGGCTCATGAGCAGCAGGGTGTATGCGGCCGACAGTACCAGGCCGGTGAGGGGCTTCAAGAAATGAATCCGCAGCATGATGAACATAAAGATATTGAAGAGCAGCGACCAGCCCAGGTGCCAGCCGTTATGGTAGGTAATGGAGCCGCACTTCACGGAGACGAATTCGAGCAGGATGAATACAGCCGTGAAGGCAAGGATGTGCCGGGCTTGAGCGAGCCAGCCTCCCCCGGACGGATAGAGGGACAGGTACACCCAGGTGGACAGCGGCATGCCGATCAGAATGAGCAGGAGGATGGGAATCATGGCGGCGGGCAGGCCGTTCGGTTCCATCTGCCACAGCGGGTACCGGTAGCAGAGCAGTTCGTACAGACAGTTGCCTATGACGGAGAAGAGGAGGGTGGGATAATACCGTTCCCAATTGCGGTCCGCCCACCGGAAGGCAGCCAGAATCCACAGCAGTGAATACAGCACGGCAACCAAAATGCATCACAGCCTTTTCCATACGTGATTCCCCGCGAGGGGCGAACGGGGCTTCCATACCTCTTCAGGATGCGCCTGAAGTCTGGAATTTATTCCAGAGGGTGGAAGGCGGTTCGCGCGCAGCCTGCGCCTGCACAATGGCCGGGGGAAACCCTGTCCACGCCAAAAAGCCGTTACCCCCGCTTATGCGGGAGCAACGGCACGGCGGCCTGGGGAGCTGCAGGGATGGGCTGCAGCCGGCCTCCGGATTAGCGGCGGTTGCGGTTGATGAGCTCTTCGTCGGCATCGACGAGGTCGCCCTTCACCCGGGTTTCGCCTGTGCTGTCGATGACGGCTTCCTCGCGTTTCACCGTATCGGACACCTGACGGTTCTCCGTAACTTCACGCTTGCCGACAGCCACTTCCCCGGTAACGACCGGCTTCTTCGTCACTTCGACGCGCTCTTCCGTGACCGGAATGCGGATGACTTCGTCCTCGCCGAGCGGCGTGTTGTCCGTGCGGCCGTCCGTTACGTCGCGGCGCTCGATATACACTTCCTCGCGGCTCACCGGCACGTTGATCGTCTGCTGCTCTTCGATGACTTCCTTGCGGATGCTGACTTCGCCGGACTGCACGCGCTCCTTGTCCACCTGCAGACGCTCTTCACGCAGGCGCAGCTCACGCTCCGCTTCGGTTTCGTTCAGAGGGGCGCCCAGGTTCGAGCGGCTCAGGTCCGCCGTAGCCGTACCGTCGAGCGACTGGCCGTAGACACTGACGTTGGCCGCATCCGCGTTGCCGGCATACGGACGCTCCACTTCGCCGTCGAGGCGGTCTACCGCGTCAGCCGTCTTGTCGGCAGCGCTGCCTACCGCATCCTTCGTTTTCTCCCAGCCGCGCTCGATGGCGTCAGCCGCACGGTCGGCCGAACGGTCAATCGCGTCACCGGCGCGATCCAGCGCACTGTCCTTGTCGGCGCGGTAGGAATAATCCGTACCGTAGCGGTCGGCGTTCAGCGAGTTGTTCGAGCGGAACGTGCCGAAGGCATGCTCGTCACGAACGGCGTCGGACTCGACGAGAACCAGGATCTTGCCTTCCTGGACGTAGGCGTCATAGTCACGCGCTTCGTCTTCCGGAATGCCGAGGCCGATCAGACCGCCCACGATCCCGCCGGCACCCGCACCTACCGCCGCGCCCGTCAGCGCCGCTGCGATCGGACCTGCCGCAATCACCGGACCTACGCCAGGGATCGCCAGTGCCCCAATCCCCGCCAGCAGGCCGGTTACTCCGCCGAGCATCCCGCCGGCTGCCGCACCGGTAGCAACGCCTTCTTCGGCCTTCGAACCCGTCTCGTCCTCGATCATATCGAGTCCGCCGCGGTTTTTGCCGACAACCGAGATATCGTCTGCGCTGTACCCTTGGTCTTTCAACTGGTCAATGACGCGAATCGCTTCTTCCTCCGTATTGAATACCCCGACAATTTGCTTGCTCATTTGAATAACCTCCCATACCGTCAATTGGATTGTGGGGCCCCTCGTCCAGCAGCCCTCTCACGATTACGCTATGTATTTACCCCTGCCTGTCCGGCCTCAAACAAAAGTGAGGAACGGGAAAAGGCATAACGCGGCTATTGACGTAATATAAAATAGACAAGATAATGAAGCTAGTTCATGAAATGGAAAAAGGAGGCTGTCTCATTCCATGCAGCAGCAAACATTAACGTATTCGGACCGGGGAAGCTTAGGCCACATTCTCCGCATGTTCTCCCTGTCCCTGCTGGTGTCCTTCGTGGGCACCCTGCTCGGCGCGGTCTTCGTGCCGCCGGCCCTCGTGCCGGCCTTCATTGTGGCCGAGCTGGTAATGCTCGTGGCGGCGTTCGTGCTCCGGATGAGGGGCAGACACATCGGCTACGGGTTCCTCTACAGTTTCACGGCCATCTCCGGTGTGGCTCTGTATCCGGTCATCATGCATTATGGCGGTGTCCTTGGCGCCAACATCGTATCGGGCGCGTTCTTCGCCACTACGGTGATCTTCGGTTCGCTGGCCTGGTATGCGTACCGTTCCAAGAGCAGCTTCTCGTTCCTCGGCGGCTTCCTGTTCGCCGGCACGATCGGCCTGATCCTGATGAGCGTCATTGCAATCTTCGTTCCGATGGGGCCGGCGGTCAACCTGGTCTGGTCGACGCTCGGCATCCTGATCTTCAGCGGATGGGTGCTCTATGACGTAGCCCAGTACCGCGACGGAGTGGAGCCGGAGGAAGTGCCGCTGGCCGCACTGAACATGTACCTGAATTTCATCAACCTGTTCCTCTACATTCTGCGCTTCCTGGCGGCGATTGCCGGCTGGAACCGCGATTAGGCGGAGCCAGGTACGCTAAGCAGACAGCGGCCTCCGGAGACATCCGGCGGGCCGCTTTTTTAAGCGATAAACAAGTATAATGAAGCTTCGTAAGAGGGTCAGCAGCATTTTCCAATAGGAACAAAGTAGGATAAAAAGAGGAATTTGATGATTTGTGTCGAAAAGTATTTAGATATGCGATCGAAAAAGGCAAACCATGCGAAAGCATGGGACGCAAAGCCACGGGTCTACAGCGTTATGCGCATGACAGCCGGGCTGCTGCAGACAGCGATGGAAGGACCATAACTGGAGCTGCCTAATCATAGGTGCTCCTTTTTTGCTTGGAAGGAATGCGGGATGGCCCGCCACTCCCGGATGCTCTTCGACCAGGCCCTAACGACCGCAAATTTTCTTTGGCAGCGCGCCAAAAGGAGACTACGGCTATGAATAGCGGTGAATTACATAGAAATCCTCAGGCAAAGGGGAGAGGCGGGGGCAGGAAGAGGAAATTGTTCCTCTTCCTGGCCTGTCTGCTTCTCGCGGTGCTTGGAGCCGCCTGGGAGCTGCAGCTGGTGTATGGGATCTCCCTGTCGGCTGCGAGCCTCTTTCTCTTGACCGCCCTTCGTCTCTTCGGCCTGTGGGCGGGGCTTGCCGCGGGAGCGACGGCGGGGGCCGCAGGGCTCTGGTTCGGAGGTCCGGTCTATGAAGCCGGTGTGCTGATGCTGGAAGTGCTGTTCCTCGGACTCTTCTCCGGCAAGGGAAGAGCCAATCTGGCGCGGTGGGATTTTGTCTACTGGATTGCAGTCGGGCTGCCCTTGACCTACTGGGCCGGGACGTGGGGTATGGGGCGGGGGAAAGCCTGCTGGTGCCGATTCTGATGTTCTCGATTACAAACGGCGTATTCAATGCCCTGGCGGCGGATCTGCTCATCCGCAGTGTGCTGTACCCTGCAGGCATCGGTGCCTGCAGAGAACCGGAGGGCATTCTGTCGCTCGGTCAGCTGTTCGTCCACCTGACCCTCGGCGGACTGGTGCTTCCCTACATGCTCTATATGGTGGTAAATTCCTGGTCGTCCTACGATGCCGCGGTTCGGAGCTCCAGAGGACTTGCGGTCAATACCGCGAACAGCTTGATCCAGGAACTGAAGCAGTGGGAGCAGGAGGACCTGACCGGGGTCCGGTTGATGGGCGTGGTCCAGCTCGGGCGTCTGCAGGATCTGGTGGACAAGCATACGTCGGAAACGCTGTTCCAGATCATTATCACGAATCCGGACGGGCGCATTCTTGCAGGCAACGGCGACGGTGTGGTGTCCCGCCAGGTCTTCCGGTGGCAGGAGGAGCACAGGACCGTACCGCTTGGGGAGCGGTTCTTCCTCCGTTTGTCCCAGCCGCAGTCCGGCCGTCTCCCGGCGCAGCAGTGGCAGGAGGGCGGCTTCGTGCTCGTGCAGCAGCTTGAGCCGCTTCCGTTCCACCTGTATATTGAGGTGCCGACGTCGGCTTACCAGAGCCAGGTGTTCGGGGAATACAAGGAACAGTTCCGGTTTCTCTTCTTGTTCGTCGCCTGTATCACGCTCGTGTCCGTTTTCCTTCGGCGAGTGCTGATGCGGGCTGTCTTTCAGCTGACGGAAGCGACTACGGGACTGCCCCGGAAGCTGCAGGAAGGACAGGCCGTCGAATGGCCGAGCAGCCGGATCTCGGAGTTCCACCATCTCATCTTCAACTTCAGGGAAATGTCGCACAATCTCAGCCGCATGTTCCAGGAATCGCAGCGGATCAACGCGCGATTGGAGGAGCAGGCCGGGCAGCTGCGCAGCTCGGAAGAGAAGCTTCATCGTCTCGCTTATTACGACGCGCTGACAGGGCTGCCGAACCGCTTGTATTTCATGAGCTACCTGCGGGAGCTCATGGAGCGGGAGGATGCTGCGGAGCGTCCGGCAAGCGTACTATTCGCGGACCTCAACCGCTTCAAGCAGATCAACGACACACTCGGCCATGCGGCGGGAGACGAGCTGCTTCAGGTGGCCGCAAGCCGGTTCGTGGCGCATGCGCCGGCCGGCTCCCGGGTATTCCGGCTGGGCGGCGACGAGTTCGTCCTGGTCGCGGAGGGATCGGATGAAGCTCTGCTCCGCCGGCAGGCTGAGCGGCTCTTCGCTTCGTTCGAGGAGCCGGTCGTGCTGCAGGGAACCCCGGTCTATGTCACGACCAGTCTCGGCGTGTCCCTCTTCCCGCGGGACGGCCGGGATATGGATACGATCGTGCGGAATGCGGATATGGCGATGTACCATGCCAAGGAGCAGGGGGGCTGCCGCATCCGGTTCTTCGACGAACCGCTGCAGGAGGGGGCCGCGGAGAAGCTGCGGATGGATACGGGCATCCGGGAGGCGCTGCAGCAGAGGCAGTTCCGGCTGCACTATCAGCCGAAGGTCTGCGGAGCTACCGGGCGGATCTGCGGGATGGAGGCGCTCATCCGGTGGCAGCATCCGGAGCTCGGCGCGGTCCCGCCGGACCGCTTCATTCCGCAGGCGGAGGAATCGGGCCTCATTCTTGAGATTGACCGGTGGGTGCTGAGGGAAGCGTGCCGCCAGAACAAGGCCTGGCAGGATGAAGGGCTGCCCGCCCTGCCGGTGGCCGTGAACATCTCGGCCCGGCATTTTGAAGAAGGCGACCTGGCCGGCAAGCTTCGGAGCATTCTGAACGAAACCGGTCTGGAATCGCGCTACATCTCGCTGGAGCTGACCGAAGGGGTGTTCATCAAGAATGTCGACAGCGTCATCGGGACCATCGAGCAGATCAAGGATCTCGGTGTGCAGATTTCGATCGACGACTTCGGGACGGGCTATTCTTCTTTGAGCCAGCTGCTCCATCTGCCGATTCATCATGTGAAGCTGGACCGCTCGTTCATCGAGAACATCGAAGCGGACCGGAAGAAGGCTGCGGTCGTCCAGGCGATTATCGAGCTTGCGCACAGCATGCGGATGCGCGTGGTGGCGGAGGGGATCGAAACGCAGGGCGAGGTCGATTTCTTTGTGGAGCAGGGATGCGACGAGCTGCAGGGGTATTATTTCAGCCGTCCGCTGCCCGTCCCGGAGTTCGCACAGCTGGTGGCCCGCAGAGAGCCGCTGATGGTGCGGCAGTAAGACTGAGGGAGTAAGACGATTACGGATCAAAAAGGAGATGCAGCATGAAAGCTTCCGACCTATTCCGCCGCTTCACGGCGGCGCTCCCTGCGTTCTGTCTGGCTGTGCTGGCGGGATGCAGCCAACCTGCGGATCCTCCGCTCCCGGCCCCGCCTGCCGATTCGCCGGCCGTCTCCCAGGGGCCGGTCGAGCTCACGATGTGGACGTATTACCCGAACGGCTGGGACGCGACGATCGCAGGCTTCCGCCGGCATTATCCGGAGATTGACATCAAGGTGGAGGTCCATCCGTTCGCCGAATACTCGCAGAAATACCTGGCCGCGCTCGCTGACGGGACGGCTCCGGACATCCTGATGGTGGACAGCGCGCATCTGGGTGAGTTCGGAGCCATCGAAGGGGTGGAGAATCTGCTGTCCCCCCCATACGATGCGGGCCGCTATCAAGCCGGGTTCAGCCCGGCGATGTGGGACAGCATGCTCTCGCTGGACGGCGGAAGGCTGATCGCCCCTGCCGCTGGCAACGGCACCGTCGCTCACCTATTACCGCGCGGACCTGCTCAAGGCGTACGGGTTCCCGGATGAGCCGGAAGCGCTCGGGACGTTCATGGAGGACCCGGCCAATTGGCTGGCCATGGGCGAGGAGCTGCTGAAGCACGGCAGTTACATCACCCAATGGGATAATGAACTGATTCGGTTCTTTGAAGCGAGTACGCCTCTGTTTGACCGGAATCTGAACTTCCAGCGCAGCAGCGCCGAGTTCGAACGTGCGCTTGATCTGGCGAAGGAAGTGAACCACAGGGGCTTGGACGCCAATGTGGATGTGTGGACCGAGGTGGGGGAGAAGGCCGTACGCAGCGGCCGGATCGCCATGATGTATCTCGGCACCTGGGGGGCGGACCAGATTCAGGCGTGGGCCCCGGAGCTCGAGGGGAAGTGGCGGGCTGCCCGCCTGCCGTTCGGGCTGTACGGATTCGAGAATTCCTCGAGCTTCCTCCTGCCTTCCCAAGGCAGGCATAAGGCGGAGGCCTGGAAGTTCATCGAGCATTCGGTAACGGTGGCGAGCAAGGACGGCATGGGCGGCTCCATTCCCGCTTACCTGCCGGCTCGTGGGAATCCGGTTGAGCTGGAGCGGGTCAACGCGTACCTGGGCGGCCAGCGGACGTACGCCCTGTTCGAAGAGCTGGCCGGGCGGATGAAGGAGCGGACAGTGACTCCGCTGGACAAGAAAGCGCAGGCCATCTGGTCTCAAGCGATCGTGAAGGGCGTAGAGGCGGACCAGGACTCGAAGGCGCTTCTGGAGGAAGTCCGGAAGGAGATCGAGAAGCGGCTCGGCCGCGACAAAGAAATTCTGCTGGAGTGGAAGAACAAGCAGTAGATCACCGGGACGCTAGGCGATGGAGGGAAAGGAAGGGGAGAGGAGAGGATCACATGCCTGGAGCGTGTGGTCCTTTTTTTGGTGCCGGATTCATATCACCCACGGATGTACTTCTTCCAAAGGGACCCCGAACGCTGGGCAGGGGACTGCCTTGGGTTACCATCAGCCTGTTGACTTATTCAAATTTGAATAGTAAAATTTGAATAAAATAATCTAAAATATCCCAATAATGAATGGCGGTCCATCATGAACATTCCCCAGTTCGTTACGCTGGGCGCCCTGGAGCAGTTGGGGGAAGGCAGCGGATACGATATTCTGCAGGTGCTCGAACAGAAGAAGGTTAACCGTTGGATCGGGATCAAGCCGGGCTCCATTTACCATGCGATCCGGCAGCTTCAGAAAGAGCAGTACATTCAGGAGACAAAGCAGATGAAAGGAGGACCGTTTCCGCCCAAAACGATGTATGAACCTACGGAGGCAGGCCGGCGGTATTTTGATTCGCTGCAGGAGCTTGCGTTCGAGGGATTGTATCCGAGCTTCTACGGCTTCAAACTGGCATTGAAATTCAATATGCGCCGTTCCCCTGAAGAGATCCGGCGCTTCGCCGATCTGGCCCTCCTGAAGATCAACCGTATTCTCGGCGATATGGAGGCTCATCTTCATTCCGTGGAGGGGCAGAAGGAGCAGCATGCCTATGACCTGCTCTTCATTGAGCATGAGAGGCTGCTGTTCGAGGCCGAGAAGGCCTGGATCCGGCAGATCACGGAGCATCTGCCTTTGACGGGACAATGTGGTGTGGATCACCACCGGAGCTACCCACGTGGCGCGCGCCGAAGAGTGGCCGATCATGCCGACCGAATGGGTGCATGCCATGCTGAAGCCGTGGAATTTCTTTGACGAAACCCCTACGCTCGATCTGCCTGCAGCCGAGTGAGAAGACGTCCGGACCGCTGTGGTCCGAAGCACGAGCAGTATCACGATACGACGTCCCCTTTGATGGAGGGGGCGTTTCTTTATTTTTATGGAGACACGGTGTTTTTGTTTTCTGGAGGCGCGTTTTTCGTTCGGGGGAAGGGTCGGGAGGCTTCCTGATTGATCCGCCCTGGGGTACAATGGGAGAACAGGGAGGGATTCGGAGATGAAGATAGGGGAGCTCTCAAGACTCACCGGGGCGAGCACGCGCTCCATCCGGCATTATGAGAAAAAGAAGATTCTCCCGGCCGTACGTCTTGGGAACGATTACCGGGAGTTCGACGAGTCGGCCGTGGAACGGATCCGCATCATTCAGCTCTACCTGGGCTTGGGGCTGACCGTGGAGCAGATCGAGAATATTCTGCGCGGCGAGAACAGCGGGCCGGAGGAATACGAATTCTGTGAGGAGATGCTGGAGCTGTACCGGCAGAAGGCGGACCGGATTCAAGAGCAGATTCGTGACCTGCAGACGGTGAAAGCGCGGCTGGACCGGCAGATCAAAGCCATGCTGGACAAAAAGAGGGCAAGGGAAAGGGCGGCGCTAAGCGAAGGAGCGGAGCAGACCGCGCCCGTCTAACGCTCCAAGCCCAAAGCCCCCATCCGGGATGGATGGGGGGGACGGGCGGCGGGTTAGACGGAGTCCTTCTCCAAAAGTCCGGTCAGCCATGAGAACCCATCGTTCCCATGTCCCGCGTCAAGGGCTCTCTGAACCAGGGCCCTGGCGGCCTTCATCACGCCGGCCTCCATGCCGTGGTCTTCCGAGGCTTGGATGATATGATCCATTCCTGCGGCCGCGGAGTTCAGGTTCGAGGCGTCGCCGGGATGATGGCCCTCTTCGACGAAGGCAGCCATATACTCCATGATATCGGGCAGGATGGCCGCAATGCCCTTGGCATACGCCGCGAACTCCCGCGGGGCGATCCGCTCGGCGCGGGCCAGGGCCAGAGCATGGGTGTATCCGCTCATCGCCGTCCAGAAGACATCGAGCAGGGCCACGTCATAGGCGGCGGCCCGGCCGGGATCGGTCCCGAGGTAGGAAGCGCTGCCTCCGATGGCTGCAAGTGCCGGCCGGGAGGCCTCGTAGACGGCCTCGGGACCGCTGTACAGCACGACGGCTGCTGGGCTGCCGATGGTCGGCGTAGGCGTCATGATCGCCCCATCGAGATAATCGATGCCGTACCCAGCTGCCCAGGCGGCCATCTCGCGGGAGCGCGAGGGGGTGTCGGCCGTCAGGTTCACGAGCGTTCGTCCGCCGAGTGCCTGAGCCTCAGGGCCGAGGAGGGTGCGGACGACGTGGTAGTCCAGCACGCAGACGATGACGAGCGGGCTGGCGGAGATTGCGGCGGTCAGGCTGTCCGCAAGGAATGCCCCCTGAGCCACTAGTTCCCCGGCCTTCCCGGCCGTGCGGTTCCATACCGTGACGGGATGGCCGCCGCGGAGAAAGGCGCCGGCGAGCGCCCGGCCCATCGGGCCGAGGCCGACCACCGTAACGGGCGGCCGGTCCTCCGGATTCATTCTTATCTGTGCCTGTTCCTTATTCATCATATCTCGATCATCTCCTGTGTCGGTGGGATGATCCTATTCTAGCGATTGACATTAGTGTCAAGGTCAATACGGAAGTTTCAGGCCGGCGGGATGCCGGCCCTTAAGGAGGAAAGGTATGCCGGATTGGTCTTATCAATCCTTGTTCCGCCCGCTTCTGTTCCGTCTGCCTTCCCTTCCGGCCCGCGATCTGACGCTCGGGGCGATGGGGCTGCTCAGCCGGATCCCGGGCGGTACGTTCGTGATCAAGACGCTCGGCCATATGGAATCGCACCCGATCCTGGAAGGGGAGCTGTGCGGCATACCCGTGAAGTATCCGGTCGGCCTCAGCGGCTCGCTGGATATCCGCGGGGCGGCCCAGAAAGCGCTGGCGCAGTTCGGCTTCGGCTTCATGGAGATCGGCCCGGTCACCGTAAGGGAGATCCCCGGGAGCCTGCCCGTCGGCCGGGATACCGCTGAGGAGACGCTGGTGTATCCCGAGCCGGCCGTAAACGTTGGGCTGGAGCGTCTGCTGGGCCGGCTGGCCCGGGGAGAGGGGCACACCCTCCCCCGCTTCTTCCGCCTGCGGCCGATGCCCGGCGCTTCCCCGGCGGAGGCGTCCGCGCAGCTGAAGGAGATGGCCGCGAAGCTGGCCCCTTATGCGGCCGGCTTCCACATCGACGTGCTGACACCGGAGGTCCGGGACAGCTGGACGCTGGAAGCGGCGGCCGGGGTGATGCGGGCGGTACGGGAAGCGGGGGCCGCAGAGCCGGAGCAGGGCGGCCGGCCGATGCTGTTCTACCTGCCGCTCGACTTCACCGCGGCGGGCTTCGCGGCACTGCTGCCCTTCCTGCGGCAGCAGGCGTGGGACGGCCTCGTGGTCGGCGAGGCCGTCTACTCGGCGCAGGGAGCGGCCCATATCGGCCGAGGAGGCCTGGAGCCCGCACTGGCGCAGCTGAGGCGGGTCCGCAGCGCGCTCGGCCCCGGGCTCCCGCTGGTCGCCGCTGCGGGGATCCACCAGCCGCAGGATGCGCTGGATGCAGTGGAGGCGGGAGCGGATGCGGTACTGCTGCACAGCGGGCTCGTCTTCTCGGGGCCGGGGCTGCCGAAGCGGATCAACGAGGCGCTGATCTACGAGAAGGTGCGCGGAGCGGCGCCTCCCGCCCTGCCTTCCTTCTGGGCGCATTGGGGCTGGATGTGCCTGCTCGGGCTCGGCATGATCCTCGGCGGGGTGCTGGCCTGGATGATCGCGGCCACCACCGTCGTGCTGCCTTATGACGTGAGCTTCCTCGGCATGGACCCGGCTCTGCTGGACCTGGCGAACAGCGGCATCCTGCGCTTCATGTCCCATGACCGGGTCACCCTGGCGGGCACGATGATCTCCATCGGCGTCGTCTACTTCCAGCTCGCTTATCACGGCCTGCGGCACGGGCAGCACTGGACGCGCACGGCGCTGATGACCTCCGGGCTTGTCGGCTTCAGCTCGTTCTTCCTGTACCTCGGCTACGGCTACTTTGACCCGCTCCATGCGCTGGCGGCCGCGCTGCTCCTGCCGATGTTCGTGCTGGCGATGCGGGCGCCAGCGGATCGGCCGTCCTATGAGCCGGCAGGTCGGCTCAACAGCCCGGAGTGGCGGCTCGCGCAGCTCGGACAGCTCCTGTTCGTCGTCTTGGGCTTCGCCCTGGCTGCCGGCGGGGTCATTATCGCTTCGATCGGCATCACCCGGGTGTTCGTTCCGACGGACCTCGAGTACCTGTGTGCGACCCCGGAGATGCTGAATGAGATCAACGCGCGGCTGATTCCGCTCATCGCGCATGACCGGGCCGGCTTCGGCGGTGCGCTGTTCTCCGATGCGCTGGCCGTGCTGATTATCGCCCTCTGGGGCATCGGGGAGGGGCGGCGGTGGGTATGGTGGACGCTGGCGCTGGGAGGCCTGCCGGCTTTCCTGGCCGGCTTCAGCGTTCATTACTTCATCGGCTACACGAGCTTCATCCACCTGCTGCCGGCCTATTTTGCCTTCATGCTGTACGCCCTGGGTCTCGTGTTCCTCTATCCGTATATGATGGGGCGGGCGGCTGCCCGGAAGGATGAGGCCCGGTGACCTTGCTTGAGTGCGGATGGAGTGCGGGCGCCGGACTAATCCGTCCTTCGGCCGGTTTCCTGCCCGGTGCACAGGAAGCATAATCGTGAGGCCCGGGCGGCAGCTGCCCGGGTCCGCATTGGATAATCCGGCCGCAGGCCCTATAATGGGAGCGTGTACATTTACGGACAACAGGGAGGGGCATGGACTTCGGTAACGCCGGTGCCCTCATCCCCCGGGAAAGGAAGTTGGACTTGGAGACGAACAAAACGGAGCGGCTCAGACAGATCATCTCGGAGGGCGGAGCGTACAAGTCCCTGTATCACAATCATCCCGATGCCATCTATGTGATGGACACTGGCGGCTGTTACATCGACGCGAATCCTTCGGTGGAGCGGATTACCGGCTACACCGTGGACGAGTTCATCGGACTGCCCTGCAGGCGGCTCCTGACGGAGGAGAAGCTGGAGAAGCGCAGGCGGCATCTGGCTGAGGCTTTGGAGGGGCGTCCGAGCTCCTTCGAGATTGATTTTTTTTCGCAAGGACGGCATCCTCATTGACCTGCAGGTCACCTATGTGCCGATCACGGCGGAAGGCACGGTTGTCGGCATCTACGGACTCGCCAAAGATGTGACGGGGCAGCGGGAGATGGAGCGGAGGTGGAAGGAGTCCGACGAGCTGTACCGCCTCATCTCGGAGAATGCGCAGGATGTCATCTCCTACAGCACGCCGGATGGGGGTTGCCGGTACATCTCCCCGTCGGTGGAGCCGCAGCTCGGTTACCGGCCGGAAGAGCTGGTCGGGACGCAGCTGAAGGATCTCTACCATCCGGAGGATGCTGCACAGATGAACAACCGGACCGGCGGAAATCATTTGCTGAACACCGGGCGTGTGCGCCACAAGGACGGACACTATGTCTGGTTCGAGACCACCGTCAAGCTGATCCGGGATGCCGGAGGCCGAGTGGACAAGATTATCGGCATCGGCCGCAATATCAGTGAGCGCAAGGCGGCCGAGGAAGAGCTGCGCCGCAGCGGGGAAAGCCTCGCCCAGGCCCAGCAGGTGGCGAAGCTCGGGTTCTGGAGCATGGACCTTGCGACAAGGGAGTTCTATTGCTCGGATGACCTGCTGGGCATGTACGGATTGCCGGCCGGAGAGGCGGTTGCGGACTATAGGGTATTCGTGGACTGCATCCATCCGGAGGACCGTCCCGCATTCGATGAAGAACTGCGGCGCTCGAGGGTAGGGGCGCCGGACGGCATGGAGTACCGCGTCCGACTGGCCGATGGCACGGAGAAGTTCGTTCACTCGCGGTGGAGCACCATACGGGACGAGCAGGGGAATGAGGTGCGGCGCATCGGAACCGTTCAGGATATCACGGAGCGCCGGCGGATGGAGGAGCGGGTGCGCGAAAGCGAGAAGCGGTACCGGCTGCTCTCGGAGCATTCGATGGATCTCATTTCGCTGCATGCGGCCGATGAACGGGCGACCTACCTGTACGCCTCTCCGTCCTCGGCTGCCCTGCTGGGTTACGAGCCGGAGGAGCTCCTGGGCAGCAGTGCCTACGATTATTTTCACCCGGAAGACGCTGCGCTCGTGAGCGACTATCTCTCCGCCAATCTGCGGGCACAGGGCATCTACACGGTAACGTACCGCGTCCGGCATAAGAGAGGGCATTACGTCTGGTTCGAGAGTACGGGCAGGTATACGTATGATGCCATGACAGGTGCAGGACTGGAGATTATCGCGGTATCCCGCGACATAACGGAACGCAAGGAAGCGGAGCAGCGCCTGCAGGAGAGCGAGCAGCGGTACAAGTCGCTCTTCGAGTACAACCCGGCCAGCGTGTATTCGTTCGATCTCGAGGGGTGCTACCTCTCCGTGAATGCGAATCTTCAGGAGCTGAGCGGGTATACCCGGGAGGAGCTGCTCGGCATGTCTTTCGCCGAAGTGGTGGACCCCCGGGAGCTGCCGCGCACGAGAATGCACTTCGAACGGGCTGCTGCGGGAAGCCCCCAATATTACGAGACGGCGATCATCCATAAGGAGGGGCGCCGCATCGATATCAGCGTAGCCAATGTGCCCATTGTTGTGGGGGCGCGCGTGGTCGGGGTGTACGGGATCGCGAACGATATTACCGAGCGCAAAAGGTACATCAAGCAGATCGAGCAGCTGAGCTACCGTCACACGCTCATTCTGGATTCCGTGTCCGAGGGCATCTTCGGGGTGGACCGTGAAGGCCGTCTCATCTTCATGAATCCGGCAGGGGCGGACATGTCCGGCTATGGGATTCAAGAGCTGCTCGGGGCCGAGGTTTTCCGCCTCCTGCAGCATGCCCATGTGGATGGGAGTCCTTACAAAGCCGGCGAGGCCCCCGTTCACCGTACGCTTCGGGATGGGCGGAGCCGCCAGGTGAGCGACGAAGTGTTCTGGCGCAAGGACGGCTCCAGCTTTCTCGTCGAGTACAGCGTGAACCCGATGCTGGACGGGGGGAGTATTCAAGGGGCCGTCGTCGTCTTCCGGGACATGTCCGGAGAACGAGAGATTCTGCGGGCGAAGGAGTCGGCGGAGCGGGCGGCCGATGCCAAGAGCGAATTTCTGGCGATGATGAGCCATGAGCTGCGCACCCCGATGAACGGGATCATCGGCATGACGGAGCTGCTGCTGGAGACGGAGCTGACGGAGGAGCAGAGAGAGTACGGGGAGATCGTCCGCCAGAGTTCGCAGGCGCTGCTGCTCCTGCTGAACGATGTGCTGGATTTCTCCAAGATCGAGGCGGGCAAAATGCCGCTGGACCCGGGACCCTTCGATCTGCGGTCTCTGCTGGACGGCGTTCTCGAGCTGTTCCGGCCGCGCTCGGCCGAAAAGGACATTGAGCTCTCGTGCCGGCTGGCCCCGGACCTGCCGCTCATCCTCACCGGGGACAGCGCCAAGGTCCGGCAGGTGCTCGTCAATCTCGTCGGCAATGCTGTCAAGTTCACGGAGCGCGGCGGCGTCCTGGTGAATGTCCGGCGCATCCCGGTGCGGGAGCCGGGCGGGCTGCTCGTCGAATTCGCCGTGCAGGATACGGGCATCGGGATTCCTGCGGAGCGGCTTGGCGAACTCTTCCAGTCGTTCTCCCAGCTGCATCCGGTCATTACCCGCAAGTATGGCGGTACCGGACTGGGCCTGGCCATCTGCAAAAAGCTGACTGAGCTCATGGGCGGCTACATCACCGTGGCCAGCGAGTGGGAGCGGGGTTCGACGTTCCGTTTTGTGCTGCCCTTCGGGGGGGCCGAAGACGCGGATGAGGGCGGTGCTCCTGCGGCGGCAACGCCGGAAGAAGATCAGGCCGGCCCGGCGCCGGAGGAGAGCGGGCTGTACGGGGTACGGGTGCTCGTGGCCGAGGACCACCCCGTGAACCGTCAGCTTCTCCTGCGCATCCTGGAGAAGCTCGGGTGCCGGGCGGACTTCGCCGAGAATGGGGCGGAGGCCGTAGAAGCGGTGCTCTCCCGGCCGTACGATGCCGTGCTGATGGACGTGCAGATGCCGGTCATGGACGGCACGGAGGCCGCCCGTACGCTCTTCCGTCGTCTGCCGCCGGAGTGCGTGCCGCCGATCATTGCCGTCACGGCCCACGCGAGGCCGGAGGACCGGGAGGCCTGCCTGCGCAGCGGGATGAAGGATTTCCTGCCGAAACCGGTGCGTAAGCAGGAGGTGGAGCGGGTGCTCCGCCACTGGGCCGGCAGGCCGGCCGCAGGCAGGGAGTGACCGAAGGCGGGAGGCAGGCTGCTGCTCAGCGTGCCGCGTAGACGGCTGGGGCCGGGGCGTTAGGCTCGCCGGCACGCGGCGAGCTTGGCAGCCCGGGGCTCACTGCCGGAGCGGTCCGCTCCCGCAGGGGGGGAACCCCGTTGGTCCCTCGGGGCCAGTCCGTGTATGCTGCCCGGCCCCGCCTCTGTGCGGCATCGGGTCTCCGGGCAGGGGCAGCACGCATGTGTCCGGCGCAAACCATAAGAAGCCTCAGCCTGGGCGGGCACTGCCGCCCAGGCTGAGGCCTTTTTCAACGGCCGGAATGAATCCCGCCACGTCCGCGGTCTTGCCTGACGATTCAGGTGCTTCGCTACTCCAATGCCGTACCGTTTCCTTCGGAAGCGGTATTTTTTTGCGCTTGTAGTGCAGGCCTACCTTGATGCGGTTGCCGCAGCCGGCCATGGAGCACCAGCGGCGTGATTGGTTGCGGCTGTTGTCGTAGAAGTACAGGATGCAGGCCGGGTTCTCGCAGCGCTTCAGCTTGCCGGGCTCGAGCGACTGCAGGAACAGCGCGGCTTCCTCCCAGAACAGCCCGGGCAGGTGCTCCAGCGCGTAGACGCGCTCCGTCCGGAAGGCGCCCCCTTCCGTGCGGACCTGAAGGCAGCCGGGATGGCGCTGCAGCGCATCGTTCCAGAGGCTGCGCATGTCTTCCGGAGGCCAGGACCCGCCCCGGAGCAGCTGTTCGAAGCCGTCCTCCAGCCGCGTCCGCAGCTCGAGGATTTCGGCGTACAGCTCCTCTTCCCTGCCGGCCGGAAGCTGTGCCACCGCTGGCTGGATGAGAGAGGAACGGCCGCTTTCCCCGAGCCAGCGGAGGACATCGCCGAAGGCGGGGATAAGCTCCACACGGCTGCCCGAGGCGATGATCCGGGTATTGACGAAGTCGACGACCCAGTGGTTGCCGATCCATAGGAAGGGTGATGGCATTTTGGATTCTTTCATAAGAGCGGTCCTCCTCGTGTTGTCTTTTTATTCTAACCTGTAAATTAGGTATTTACAAGTTAAAC
Source organism: Paenibacillus mucilaginosus 3016 (assembly GCF_000250655.1). Lineage (NCBI taxonomy): Bacteria > Bacillati > Bacillota > Bacilli > Caryophanales > Paenibacillaceae > Paenibacillus > Paenibacillus mucilaginosus. The sequence continues at coordinate 7,772,686 of NC_016935.1, read as the reverse complement.
CAAAATCGATAATATAATACCCGTAAGTACATTATGATGGTTAAAAGGAGAGTGCGGAGCATGAAAACAGGGCATGTCGGGTTGAACGTTACGGATCTGGACCGGTCGGCGGCATCTTCTTCCTGGATCCGGACGGAGTCCGGCTGGAGATCTACGTGCCCGAGGGCGTGCAGGGGTATGCCCATACCCACACCGAGGGGCCGGCCTGCGGGTTCTTCTGATGAGGTTCCACGAAGGGAGCTGCGGATGCAGGAGGCGGCGGGTGTGGACGGATCTTCCAGGGAACAAACCAAAAGAAGCTTAACCGGCGGCTGCGGACAGCGACGCTTGGCTAAGCTTCTTTTGGTGAGGATCGTTTGGCCGGAAGGCGCTTGGACAAAAAGGGGACCGCGGTGGGTTAGGCAGCCGGCTTAGGCAGCGATCCTAGGTAGCGATCCTAGGTAGCGATCGGATAGTCGATGACAACCACGTTCTTCAGAATACCGTCCAGCGACCGGACGAACTCCTGATGTACCGGGTGCGGGCCGTAAGCGCGCAGGGCCTCCAGACTGTCGAAGGTGACCCGCAGGCCCAGCGTATAGTCGTGAATGTTGTCTTTCTCCTCGGTCATATTGACGCCGGCTGTCACCTCGACAATACCGGGAATCCGGCCCTTGAAGGCATGCAGCTGCTCCAGCAGCCCGCGTTCGATCTCCGGGCCGATCGGCTTGTGGAATCGGAAAGCTACGATATGTTCATACATGGACATGTTCACCTCATCTTTTGGTGCTCATGATACGCTGTTCGAAGTCAGGATTCAAGGGGAATCCAGGGAAATCCGTCCTGATAAATAAAAAGCATAAACCTGTCTGAAACCATCCGGAGGCTCGTCCGTATGAACGGGTATCGGGCGGCACAGCCGGCCCAGGCTACATAAATCAGGGAGGGTTCCACTCATGGGTTTGTTTGATATGTTCAAAGGCGATAAATCAACGGAAGGCATGACACCTCACTTCGCATTCGCGACTTCGCTTCTCTACATGATGCAGTCCGACGGAGAGATGGATAACGAGGAAGTGGGCCAGCTGCTGGCGGTGCTCGGCGGCGAGAAGAGCGGCGGCACGATCGGCGTAGGCGCGAACAACCGCGCGCTGCTCGACCGCGCGCTGAAGTACATTCGTTCGAACTCCATCGATACGTTCCTGAAGGAAGCGGCTCCGATCCTGACCGATGCGCAGAAAATGTGTATTCTCGTCAACCTCGTCGACTCCTCGCTGGCGGACGGCGAACCGGAGCGCCAGGAGCAGGAGCTCTTCGCGAAGTTCCTGACGGCCTTCAACATTACGGAGCAGAGATTCACTCCATTCTTCGAGGTCATCATGCTGAAGAATGACCGTTCGGTGTTCCTCGACCAGAGCCATCCGAAGAATCAGCCTGGCTATCAAGTCAGCCTGAACGTATAAGCGAACATCCCTGTTCCAAGCAAGGGGAAGCCCGGCAGCGCAGTGCGCAGCCGGGCTTTTTGCTGTGTATGGAGGACGGAAATGGGGGCTCGGGGAACCCGGTTCCTTCCTCTGTGCTTGAAGCGTAACGCGCACTGTCCGAACATAGGGCTCCTCGGGCCGCTGATCTCGTGTTGCTGGAAGGCGGCGCTCCGGCAGCGGGGGCGGTACAAATTCGTTTATACCGAAGCTCTCCCTCCACAGGAGGCGCTCGGTGGCTGTATCATAAGCCTATCTCATACGACAAGGAGGCCGGACGCCATGATGAAAGAGCAGAAATTCAGGGGGGCCCGTACAGGTCATCCCAGCTTCTCCGGCCTCTACGGACCCCAAACGTAATGCGCATTCCGTTCGACTTTTATTCGGGACTCTAATCATTTGACGTATGAATTAACTTATATGGCAGGCGGACTGCCGCGGTACAAGAATGCAGAAGGAGGAAGTTGACTTTCTTTATTATGAACGACATCAAGGATTGGGAAGATGAGTATTACCGCAGGATGCGGCTGCCGGCGGGGGACCTGCACGTGTATGCGAATCGGGAGCTGTTCGAGGCGATGGAGACCCAGGTATTCACCATGGCGAACAACAACCTGCAGATACCGGGAGGGCATTACCTGAGCTATACGCCGGACGTCCATGTGGGCGTCGGGACCTGCATCGGCACAACGGCGGTGTGGCGGGCGGAGGAGGCGTACGTTTCGCCGTCGATCGTCGGCAGCGACATCGGCTGCGGCATGCGGGTGCATGTGACGAATCTGCAGCGGGAAGAGCTGCAGGATCTGAAGCTGCGCCGCAAGCTGGTGCGGGCCGTGGAGAAGCTGCTGCCGGCGGACAGTCAGAGCAGGGGGCAGTTCGCTGACTTCCGGCTGGAAGAGGTGGTGCGGAAGGGGCTGCACGGACTGCCGCGCAAGTACGTGCCGGACGCTTATACGCCGAAGAAAGCCACCTCGCTCTCTCACGTCGAGCACAGCCGGTTCCGCTTCGATGAGGAATACCTGGAGCGGATGCCCGAGGCGGCCTGGCACCGGGGGCACCGGCAGCTCGGAACGCTGGGGAGCGGGAACCATTTTGCCGAGATCCAGGCGCTGGAGATTCCCGAAGAGGCCCGTGCCACCGCGGAGCAGTGGGGACTGAAGGACGGGCAGATCATCGTCATGATCCACTCGGGATCCCGGGCGTGGGGCGGCGCGGTCAATGAGCTGGCCGGCCGGGAAGTGGCGAAGTGGATGCGCAGCAGCGGCATGGGCACGGCGGACCCGAAGCTCGCCTTCGCCCCGCTGGACAGCGAAGCCGGGCAGCTGTACCTGCACCTGATGTACTCGGCGCTGAACTATGCCGTCGTGAACCGGCATCTGATCGCCTATGCCATCCGCGAGGCGGCGAAGGACGTATTCGGCTCCCGCTTCGAGATGCGGACGCTGTACGACCTCATGCATAACTATGCATGGGAAGAGGAGCACGAAGGCGAAGCTTACTTCGTGCACCGTAAGGGAGCGACGCGGGCGCTGCCGCCGGGCCATCCGGACAACCCGGAGCCCTACCGTGCGACGGGTCATCCGGCGCTGATCCCCGGCTCGATGGGGACCGCGTCCTACCTCATGGCGGGCCTGCCGCAGGGGCGGGCGAATTATCATTCGATCTGCCACGGGGCGGGCCGGGTCCGCTCGCGGAGTGCGACGAAGCGGCTGGTCAGCGCAGGGGACTTCGCTTCTGCCCTTGGGGTCGGCACGCCGGACGAGGTCGTCGTCAACCAGCGGAGCCTGGAGGCGATCGTGGACGAGGCGCCGCAGGCCTACAAGGATGTGGACGCGATCATCGACAGCGTGGTCGGTGCCGGACTCGCGGGTGTCGTGGCGAAGTGCGTGCCGCTTGCGGTCATTAAGGGCGTATAGTATTCAGCTTTCTATTTCTTATAAACGCGCATGGTCCTTAAAGGACTGTGAGGCCGTTGATCTTGCTCTGTTAACACTTCACTTCGGAAAGGATACGATAAGCATTTTGGCAAGGGGATTAACGATTGATGATCTTAACGAACGGGCAGCCGGCCGCAGCAGCGATGGTTCGATAGGGGCTGCCGCCGGGCTGCTCTTCCGGCAGGAGGAAGCGCGCGGACTGCAGGGGATGGGGGACTACCCCCAATATGCACAGGTAACGGAGAAGATCGAGGCCCTGCTGCGGGAGCGGACGGGGAAGTCCTTCACGCTGTACCTGCAGGACGATTACGGGCGGCAGTTGTGGCAGGTGCTGGAGGAGGACGTCAAGAAGGGAAGCCGGGACGTCGAGCATCTCGCTTCCGTCTATGAAGGGCTGGAGACGAAGGCTTTTACTTCCGAGGAGGAGAGCGGGGACGAGGAGCCGGGGGTGTTCCCTACGCTCCGCAACAACCTGTTCTTCTATGCGCAGCGCGGCGTGGCGCTGGCCCAGGTGCCGGTGTTCCGCAGGCAGGGCCTGGATATGGAGGATTTCATCTGGGCGGAGGATGATGACTGCATGAAGGGCTTCACCGCCTATGTGCGGGACAGGCGGCGGGATACGGACCGCCGGAGGGTCACCGTGTTCACCGATACAAGGGAGGGCCTTGAGATCGAGAAGATGAGCATTACCCGCGGGGTCGGCCGGGACGAGGTGGTGATGGATGCGGCGCTGAAGACCGAAATCTTCCGGTCGATCGACGAATTTTTCGCGGGGGACCGGCAGTTCTTCCGGGATTACGGGATCCCGTACAAAAGGGGGCTGCTCCTCTACGGCCGGCCGGGCAACGGGAAGACGACGCTCGTGAAGTCGATTGCGGGCAGCGTGCAGGCGCCGGTGGCGTACTGGCAGATTACCGAGCACACCTCGTCCTATTCGGTCCAGCAGGTGTTTTCGAATGCCGTGAGTCTCGCTCCCATGGTGCTTGTCATTGAGGACATCGATTCCATGCCGGAGAATGTGCGGTCCTTCTTCCTCAACACGCTGGACGGGGCGACTTCCAAGGAGGGTGTCTTCCTGATCGGCACCACGAATTACCCGGAACGTATCGACCCCGCGCTCATGAACCGTGCAGGCCGGTTCGACCGGGCCTATGAGATCCGGCTGCCGGATGAGGCGCAGCGCCTTCACTACCTGACGCTGAAGCGTCTCGGGGAGCTGTGCGGCGAAGAAGCGCTCGCTGCGGCGGCCCGGGGAGCCGAGGGATTCTCGTTCGCCCAGCTGAACGAGCTGTACGTCTCGGCGGCATTCCGGATGCACTATGAGAAGCGCGTGGATATCGCACAGCTTGTGCAGGAGATGCGGTCGGACCTCGGCCGGGCCGCTTCGCAGGTATGGCACTCGGCGGACGCGCCCCCGAAGGTCGGGTTCAGGTAGGGGCGCGAAGTGTGCCGAGAGACTGCCGCCAGGCAGTTAGGGTTGGTCTGGCATGGCGGTACGGTAACCCAAAAAAGGAGACAGGCCTTGGGCCATGTCTCCTTTTTTGGGGTGATGCATGCTTTACTGATCTTCCGGTGAGGAGGTCCACAAAGACGTGACGGGCCCAAGATCGTCTGACGCTTTGCCTTCAGGGAAGTAATTGAGCTTCAGCTCGGAGGACTTCTTCTGATGGCCTGTTTCGGTGTACGCGTAGAGCAGCGGGCCGTGGTATACCAGCACGAAGCATTGGTTCACTCCCGGCAGCTCTCCCCAGTGTCTTTGGACATAATCGTTCAGAAGCTCTTTTTTGGCAGCCTCGGAAAGGCTCTTGAAGGCTTCCAGCTCCGGCTCCCGGGCAAGATCAATCATCATAACAGCCTGCTGTGGAGTTAAACCGAAGTCCCAGAGGTCATCCTCTTGCAGACCGTCAACCACATAGTAATCCAGGCTCTTTTCCACCAGACGCTTCTTGTAGGCTTCGGTCTTCTCTGTGGCAAAGGTATCGGTGATGTAAGTGCCGTCGAAGAAGAGGCCCTCGGATACCGTTTTGCCGGTTGCATCGTACAAGATGCCTTGGCCGTCCGGCTTGCCCCGGAACACTTCACCGATGTAGAAGCTTCCATCGTCGAAGAAGAGTGTGCCCTCTCCGCTCAAATCTCCGTCCGTCACCTTGCCTTCAAACTGAACCTTGCCGGACGGGAAGTAAAACATGCCGGCCCCATTCGGTTGGCCGTAATAGAACTTGCCTTTATAGTGAAGCTTGCCTTCGATATAGAGCTCGCCGTTCCCGTATCGGTATCCGTCCTCGAAGTCTCCGCGGTAGACCACCACGCCGCCGCTGTACTCGATTCCGGGGCCGTTGCGGATGGAGCCCTTGTGCTCACCTTCGTAGATCAGTTCGCCGTTGGAATATTCTTTGACCTGCCCGAACAGTGCATCATTACTGAACGGACCCACAATTTTGGAACCGTTTTGGAAATATTGGGTGCCCTCGCCAGAACGTCCGTCGTTATCGAAGTTTCCTTCAAAAGCCGTGGTGCCGTCAGCAAAATACAGCTTGCCGGAACCCTGACGCTTGCCGCGGTCAAAGCCACCGACGTAGTAAGAGCCGTCACCGTAGACCAGCTTGCCCTGCCCCTGCATCAGGTTCTGCTGAAAGCCGCCTTCGTAAACCGACTTATTATACGGGTCAGTCAGTTTGCCTGAGCCTTCCATCGCCCCCTGGACGAAGGTGCCCTCGTACCATAGCTTGCCGTCGTGAAGATATTTTCCGCTGCCCTGGGGTAAGCCGTTCTCCGTCTCGCCTTCATATACGATTTGGTTAGAGTAGAGCGTTTCGTAGATAAGAGAAGCGGGAGTGGAGCGGATGAAGACGGTTCTTATATGATCCAGCCATTCGACATCCCGTCCGGTAGCTTCTCCTACGAACCTCAGCGGGACATATGTGCTTCCTTCCAGGAGCTTGGGAGCAACGGCGAGCTCCACCGCCTTTCCGTTGACGATGGCCTGTGGATTGTCAATCTGAAGCGTAAGCTTGAACCGGTCCCTGCTTCCGGTGACCGTTCGTGTGGCCCCGTCCCATGCTACGGTGAGCCCAAGCTGTTCAAATAAGCTGCGAAACGGTACGAGCGTACTGCCTTCGAGGATGACCGGAGCATGGTCGAATTCCAATTCCATATGATCCAGATAAATGGAGATGTCGGATGCGACAGCGCCGCTCTCTGCGCTTCCCACCGGTGCATCAGGGCTAAGCGTGACTTCCACGCCGCGGGATTTCAGGCTGTTAACCACTTCGGCCGACGCCGCATTCAGTGGATTGCCCGAAAGATCGGCTTGTTCCAGCGTGTCGATCGACAGGAGAGGTGAAATCTCTTCCACCGCATTGTCCGACAGATAGAGGTGATCAAGGGTCTTCGAGCTGCCGAGCGGCGTAATGTCCGTGATCCGGTTCTCGCTGATAATCAGCCAGTTCAGCGGCAGATGCTCGAGTGGACGCAGGTCGCTGATGCTGTTCTTGGAGATGAGCAGATCCGTAAGGGTCGAGACCCCGGAGAGCGGGGAAAGATCCTCAATCCCGTTGGCATCCAGCAGCAGCTTCGTCAGCGAGGGCAGGCCGGAGAGCGGGGAAAGATCCTTGATGCCCGTCTTCTGCAGAGCCAGCATCTCCAGCTTCTTCAGGCTCGCAATCGGCGTGAAATCTTCGATGGGATTGCCATCCAGCACCAGTGTATGCAGGTTCACAGCATACTCCAGTCCTTTGAGACTGTGAATGTCTTCCCCGCGGTAAGAGTACAGGGATGTGAGTTCCAGCAGGTCCTCCTTGGTTAGATTACCGGATGGCATGTCCAGCTGGTCGCGTACCAGGGCCTCCAGATTATCGTCCTCAATGACGGAATTCTCTGCCCAAGCGGAGGGAAGAGCAGCGGTGAGTCCTACGGCCGAAGCCAGAATAAGACTGAGCAGTCGGTGTCCAAAAGCCAAAGTGGTTCTCTCCTTCATATGTCTATGGTGTGTTGTTTGAATCTTACTGCCTCCATCTACTCTAGCACAGACTAGGAGATTTGAACTAGAGGAAAACACTAGAACGCAGGGCTTTTGCAGCGGTGTGCCGAGCCTCGGCCCATGGCAGCGTCAATCCAGGCACAAACCCAAAAGGGATGCGGTCGGAACCACATCCCTCATGCTAAGTCTGTATCCTGCTGCGGCTTACTTAAACCCGCCGAGCAGGTAATTGTAGAACGGCTCGTCGACCCAGAACGTATAGGAATCGACGCCCGCATCCGGCTTGATCTTCTTGATTCCGTCGGCGAAGGCCTGCGCCTGGTCGACAAGCGTGAAGGTCTGCGCATAGTAGCCGTCGCCCTGAATCACATTGTTCGCGATAAGCTTGTACTCCGGCAGCTCCGTCAGCGAATAGTAGAGCGGCTGCCACCACGAGCCGGTGATGAGGCCGTGCTGGTCTTCGCTGTTCTTTTTGGCATAGGCGGAAATGATGCCGTTGAACGTCTCCTTCTGCTCCGCGGTATCGAACTCGAAGGAGAGATCGTACTCGCGCGCATAGGCGATGCCGTTGCCGTTCTCCAGCGGGACGACCTTATAGTCCGGCGAGGTCTCGGGCTCGCCCCATTCCTTCAGATAGAGGAAGGCGGAGGTCTTCGGCTCGAGCTGGATCTTCGCCTGCAGCCCTTCGCTGCGCAGCAGGCCGATCAGCTGCACGGCATGGGCGATGTCGCTGTGCCCGTAGGTGAGGGAACGGGACTTGTCAAAGTGCGGGGCATACCGCTCATCCTTCAGGTTGTAGCCGGTGATGAGCCCCTCCTTCAGCGCCTGGTCGACGGCCGGCTGCAGGGCGGGCACCTCGATCAGCACCTGGGTGCGGTAGGCCTGCAGCAGCTTAGAGTAGACCTCGCTGTCGCCGGTCGTCGTCAGGTAATGCTTGTACTCGCCGCGCACCGAGAGGATCTGCCCGAGCAGCACGGCGGCAAACGCTTTGCCGGCCGGCGCCCACGGGTCGAAGGACGCGGCGTAGGCCTCAGGCAGCAGGCCGCTATCAGCCGCCGCCGCCAGCTCCTGGGCGGCCTGCAACGTCAGCCGGCCGTCACCGGGGTACGCCAGTCCGAGACGGGAGAGCGAAGCCTGCACCTTCTCCTGCGGATACGTGTAAGCGAGCTCCTTGAGCCCGGCGGCCTTCACGGCCAGATAGACGGCGGTGCCCCGGGTGAGCGGAGCGGCAGCCCCCACCGTGTCCGACGTGAGAATGCCCTGGCTGTATAAGGCGAGAGCCGGCCGGTACACGGCGTCGCTGACGGATACATCCGTGAAGGGGCCGGCAATGGCGGCGTCCCCGAGCTCCAGGATCTCCGCCGTTTCGGCGATAAAGTCCCCCTTGGTAGGCGCTGCAGGCAGGCTCAGCCCATAGCGGTCCTGCAGGAAGGCTTCGATGGCTGCAGGCGTCTCGGCCGATCCCGCGGCTGGAGCGGCGGAAGCCGGCTGGGCGGACGGGAAGCCGGAGGGGAGGGAGAGTCCCGAGAAGGCGAGAGAAACGGATAAGGCAAGGAGCGTACGAGTCCGGAAGGTGAAACGGTGCGGCATGCGAATTCCTCCTCATCATTTTTAGTTATTCCCATATGTATAGTAGGTTATGGAAAATCTTACTTGTCCCCGGACCGGCTGTCAATACTAAAGTAGGAAGACACCGGAGAAAATGGGGTTGACATTTTACTCAATATTGTCATAATGATATTATAAAAATGAAGATAAGGTGGAGGAAGCGTATGGCAGCCGAAAACGAAAGCAGCTACTCGGCAAAGAACTACCGCACACCGGATGGGGCGCCGGCCGACATTGTGATTTTCACGATCACTTCGGAGCCTCAGATGACCTCGACCAAATCGCTGCCGAAGCGGGAGCTGAAGGTGCTGCTCATCCAGCGCAAGGTGTGGCCGTACGAGGGGCACTGGGCTCTTCCCGGCGGCTTCTCGCGCGAGACCGAATCGATGTACGAGACGGCGCGGCGGGAGCTTCAGGAGGAAGCGGGCGTGGGGAACGTGCATATGGAGTACCTCAACGTCTACAGTCGTCCCGGGCGCGATCCGCGGGGGCTGGATTCTCTCCCATGTATTCTGTGCGCTGGTCCGGGAGGAGCAGCTGGCGGAGCGGAGGGCTTCCGACGATGCCGCGGATGTGGGGCTGTTCACCGTGGACGAAGCTCTGATGCGGATGGAGCTGGCGTTCGACCATAGAGAGATGATCGTCGAAGCGCTGGAGCATATCCGAGAGCGGATGCTGCTGACGCCGCTGGCCAAGGAATTTCTGCCTCCCGAGTTCACCCTCGGGGAGCTCTACCAGGTAATCCGTACGGTGGTGCCGACCTTCGAAGAGGCGAATTTCATAAGGAAGATGAAGTCGACCCAGAGCCGCAGCGGCATTCTTGAAGAGGTGCGGGATCATAAGGGCGAGCTCAAGAAGTCCAACGCCTACTCCCAGCGGGCCGCGCAGCTGTACCGGTTTACCGGGAATGTGCCGAAGCTGTCGCTGTACGGCTGACTATTTTTTTTACTCAATAATAAAGTCACTTTGATAGTATAAAAAGGAGAGTATGCTTATGAACCGGACATGGGAATGGGTTCTTCTGATCTTGGGGGCGGCCGGGTTCGCCGCGGCCACCTCCTCGTCGCTGCTCGAAGGGGCGGCGACCGCGACGGGACTGATGAGCGTCTGGCTGACGGCACGGCAGAACCTGTGGTGCTGGCCGGTCTCGCTGGTCAACGTCATCTGCTTTTTCTTCCTCTTCCGCGATGCGAAGCTGTATGCGGACATGTCGCTGCAGCTGCTGTACTTCGTGCTCAGCATCCAGGGCTGGATCGTGTGGATGACGGGGGAGAGGGGCGGCCGGTGTGCGGCCGACCCGCCGGTTGACCGGCCGTCAGGCCATCAGTGCGTTTCTTCTCCTCGCAGCCCTGTCGGCCGGATGGGGGCATGTGCTTGCCCGGTATACGGATGCCTCGATCCCGTATCTGGATGCGTTCATCGCTTCGCTCAGCCTCCTCGCCCAGTTCCTGCTCTCAAGCAAGGTGCTCGAGAACTGGCTGCTCTGGATCACCGTCGACGTGCTGTCGGTGGGGATGTACGCTTATAAGGAGCTGTATGGAGTGGCGCTGCTGTATGCCGTGTTTCTCGCTATTGCCGCGGGTGGCTGGGTTCAGTGGCATCGGGAGTACCGCAGGCAGCGGACGGCCTCCTTGCAGGTCAGCGATGCGGAGGTGGGAATATGAATGCAGGTGCCCAAGGAACCCTCGGCCTCACGCTCGGGAAATTTGCGCCTCTGCACAAGGGGCATCAATATATGATCGAGACGGGGCTGAAGGAGACGGACCATCTCATCGTCGTGATCTACGACTGCCCCGAGACGACGGACATTCCGCTGACGGTGCGCGCCGGCTGGATTCGGAGCCTCTACCCGGAGGCCGAGGTGATCGAAGCATGGGACGGCCCGGCGGAGACGGGGTATACGCCGCGGATCCAGAAGCTGCAGGAGGATTATATCCTGGGGCTGCTGGGCGGCCGCCGCGTGACGCATTTCTTTTCGAGCGAGCCGTACGGCGATCATATGAGCCGCAGGCTCGGGGCTGTGAACCGGCAGGTCGATCCGGCACGAACCGTCTTTCCGGTCTCGGGGACGGCCGTCAGGCAGAAGCCGTACGCGAACCGCGCTTACGTGGACGGACTCGTCTACCGCGACCTGATCACGAGAGTGGTGCTGCTCGGGGCGCCCTCCACGGGCAAGACGACGCTGGCTTCCGCCCTGGCCGAGGCGCACGGCACCGTCTGGATGCCGGAGTACGGGCGCGAATATTGGGCGGCACACCAGCGGGACCGGCGCCTGACCCCCGAACAGCTCGTCGAACTGGCCGAAGGTCACGTAGTGCGGGAAGAGGAGCTGGCGGGCGAGGCGGACGGGGTGTTTTTTACGGATACGAATGCGGTCACGACCTACCTCTTCTCCCTGGATTACCACGGCATGGCGCTGCCCCGGCTGGAAGAGCTCGCGAGGAAGGCGGCCTTCGCGTACGATCTCGTCTTCCTGTGCGGTGATGAGATTCCGTACGACGACACGTGGGACCGGTCGGGAGAGGTTCATCGCGGCAAGTTCCAGAAGCGGTTCACCGCGCTGCTCAAGGAGTGGCGTGTGCCTTATATTGAAGTAAGCGGTACGCTCGAAGAGCGGGTGGCCGCGGTGTCGGCCGTGCTCCAGGCGTACCGCAGGTATGAGAGTCTGGGCAATCGGTGGGCTTCGGGGCTGCAGGCAAGCAGGTAGAGGGCCCCTGTGCGAAGGGAGAGGAGAGATGCAGATGAATATCATGGATCGAATCCGAGGCGGCTTATACGGCACGGCCGTCGGGGATGCGCTTGGCGGCACGACGGAGTTCATGACCCGGGCGGAGATCCGGAAGAAGTACGGCCGGCTGACGGAGATGATCGGGGAAGGGGTCTGGGACCTCGAGCCGGGGGAAGTAACGGACGACACGATGATGTCCCTGTGCGTGGCCGAAGGCATCCTGGCCAGTCCGGAGGACCCGATGGGAGCGATCGGCGAGCGGTTTCTGGATTGGTACCGGTCGGACCCGAAGGACATCGGGAATATCATCCGGCGGGCCCTGCAGCGGTACGAGGGGGACTGGCTCGAAGCGTCCTTCGTTACCAATCGGGATCTCGGGGGCTTCTCCGCGGGCAACGGCTCCCTGATGCGCTGTCTGCCTGCGGCCCTGATCTATACCGATAGGGAGCGGATGGAGACGGTCACGCGGATGCAGTCGAAGATGACGCACTGGGATGAGCGGTGCAGCGAAGCCTGCGTGATGTACAACCGGATGGCGTACCGCCTGCTGCAGGGGGAGGAGCTCGGGCTTGTGCTCGCATTGGAGACGGCCGGCACTCCTTATGCGGAGGCGCTGGGCGGCGAGCCGGACTGCGGACCGACCGGGTATGTCGTGGATACGTTCCGGTGGGTGCTGTATATTTTGAATACAACCCAAAGCTTCGTCGAGACCGTGCAGGAAGCCGCCAATCTCGGCGGAGATACGGATACGATCGGGGCCATCGCCGGCGGCTTGGCCGGTGTGCATTACGGGTACGGCAGCATTCCGGAAGCCTATGCCGGGAAGATTCTGGTCAAGGAGCGGCTGGATGAGCTCGCGGAGCGGGTAGCTGCGTATCGCAGGGAAGCCGGCGACCGGTGAGGAGCTCCCTGAAGATTTACGAAATTTACTGATAAGTGACTTTAAGAAAGGATGGAACAAACCATGAACCGATCGAATAGAGCGGCGGTGGCCGCGCAGACGCTGGAGATGCTGGAGGCGGGCGGATACGGGGACGCTGCAGGGGAGTGGGTCGATCTTCGCACAGCGCAGGAAGCGGCGGTGCGGGGCTCGGTCCTGTACCGGCCGGGCACCGATGAGGAGCTGCGCGGGCGCGCATTGGCGCGGCTGCAGGAGGCATCTGTTGCAAACGCAGGCAGCCCGGCTGCGATGCGCATCGAGCTGACGCCCGAGACGACGCTGGCCGCCGCTCACCGCTGCTGGCTCGAGGACGGCGAGCCGGCCGCCTGTCTGAACTTCGCCTCCGCGAAGAATCCGGGCGGCGGCTTCCTCGGCGGGAGCCAGGCCCAGGAAGAGAGCCTGGCCCGCGCGAGCGGCCTGTACCCCTGCATCGTACAGATGCAGGAGATGTACGAATACAACCGGGGACGGCGGACGGCGCTGTACTCGGATTATATGATCTACTCGCCGGCCGTCCCGGTCTTCCGGGACGATGAAGACCGCCTGCTCCCCGAAGCTTACCCGGCGGCGTTCATCACAGCGCCCGCCGTGAACGCGGGCGTGGTGCGGGAACGGGAGCCCGAAGCCGCAGAGCAGATCGGCTCCGTCATGCGCGGCCGCATCCGGCGGGTGCTGTACGCGGCCATGCTGCACGGGCACTGTACGGTGGTGCTCGGAGCTTATGGCTGCGGGGTATTCCGCAACCGGCCCCAGGAGGTGGCCGCATGGTTCCGCGAGGTGCTAGCGGAAGAGGCATTCGCCGGGGCGTTCGTGCGGGTTGTCTTTGCGGTCTATGACCGCTCGGCCGGGCAGGAGACGTTCAGGGCATTTGAGAAGGAGTTCGGCGGCGGGTAAGCGAAGCGTTTGCCCGCCCGAACCGCTGCGGCAGAACGCTGCCCTCTTCCCGCTGGGGGCAAGCCGCAAGCGCTCCCACCTCTCCCCACTTCCCAACCCTGCGCGATTCTGGTACAGTGATTACACTATAATGATGACATGCCGGGCCGGCAGAGGGGGAAGCGATCCCGCTGCCAGGCTCCGGACCGGAGGAATACCGGCCTGGCCTGTGCCGGGCTATTGGTATGTCCTGCGATGGAGAGGACCGATTATGTACAAATTACTGCTTGTGGAAGATGAGGCGGACGTAAGGGAAGGCATTCTCGCGGAGATCGATTGGGCGGCCTGCGGCTTCGAGGTCGTGGATGCGGCGGAGAACGGCCAGGAGGCGGTCGAGCTCATGGAGCGCTTCGTGCCGGACGTGGTCGTGACGGATATCCAGATGCCGTTCATGGACGGGCTGCAGCTCTCCGAGTGGATCCGCGAACGGTATCCGACCACGAAGATCATCATCCTGACGGGCTTCGACGAATTCGAATATGCCCAGAAGGCCGTCAAGCTGCATATTGATGAATATTTATTGAAACCGTATTCGTCGGAGGATCTGGTGGGCATGCTTGCCAAAATCAAGAGCCAGATCGACGAAGAAGCGGCTCGCAAGGAGAACGTGCAGACGCTGCAGGAGCATTACCGCAAGAGCCTGCCGGTGCTGCGCGAGGTGTTCCTCGCCTCTCTGGTGACCCGGCGTCTGCCGCTGCGGGAGATCCAGGAGAAGTGCGAGAGCTACAATCTCGACCTGCAGGACTGCGGGTTCGCAGTATCGCTGCTGTCGCTCGACAACCTCGGAGCGGACGAGCAGTCCGCAGGCGCGGCCGATTCGGGCTCGCTGCGCCGCTCCAAGGATACGGAACTGAAGCTCTTCGCCGTGCTGAACATTGCGGAGGAGATCGTACAGAAGCACGGGCTCGGCCTGGTCTTCGTCCATAACCGTCATGTCGTCCTGCTCAGCGCCGTCAAGGGGGCGCAGCGGGAGTCTCTGATGGAGCGGACGCTCGCGGCGCTGGAGGAGATCCGGCAGAGCATCGACAAGTACCTCAAGTTCACGGTGACCATCGGGGTCGGCACGTTCTGCCCGGCGCTGCCCGAGGTGTCGTATTCCTATCAGGACGCGGTGCTTGCGCTCGATTACCGGCCGATTCTCGGGGACAACCGGATCATCTGCATCAGCGACGTCGAGACGCGCTTCGTGGAGAAGCTGCGCTTCGACGAGCTCAAGGAGCATGCGCTGATCCGCTGCCTCAAGGTGGGGACGACCCAGGAGATCGGGGAGATCGTCGAGAGCCTGTTCGAGGGCATCGCGGACATGGGCGTGTCGTTCAAGGACTACCAGATCTATCTGATCGAGATCCTGACGGCGATCCTGAAGGCGGCCAAGGATTCGAACGCGGACCTCGACGCCATCTTCGGCCCGGATTTCGTGCCGCTGGCGGAGCTGCACAAGTTCACGAATCCGCAGGAGGCGAAGAACTGGGTGCTCGGCATCTGCACGAATATCATGAGCCGGATCGCGAGCGAGCGGCAGTACGCCTACAAGTCGCTGGTCGACCAGGCGAAGGAATATATCCAGCAGCATTATCACGAGACGGACATCTCGATCAACAAGGTGTGCGGGATGCTGCACATTTCGGCGGGCTATTTTTCTTCCATTTTCAAAAAAGAAGCCAAAACGACCTTCGGCTCCTACCTCAGCCAGATCCGCATGGAAGCGGCGAAGGAGCTGCTGCGCACGACGGACCTGAAGGCGTTCGAGATTGCCGAGAAGGTCGGCTATGCGGAGCCGAACTATTTCAGCTTCTCATTCCGCAAATATGCCGGCGTTTCGCCGAAGGAATACCGGAGCGCCGCGGCTGAGGAGCAGCGATGAAACGGCGGGTGCCGCAGCCGCCGGGCCGTGGTCCGCTCTCTTCCCTGATCGACATCTGGAAGGTGAAGAGCATCCAGTTCATCATCACGGCCTCCTTCATGCTGATGACGCTGCTCGTGATGGTGGTCGTGTCCGTGCTGCTCTACGACAAATTCGCGCGGACGGCGGAGCAGAATGCGTTTATTGGCAATGAGCAGATCGTTGAGCAGGTGAAGCTTAATGTGGAGATGTACCTGGACGGCATGGACCAGGCGTTCAAGATGGTGGACGAGCGGATCCGCGCCTCGAAGACAGTGCCGGACCCGAAGCTTGAGGAGCAGCTCCGCACGATCCTGGAAACCCGCAGCGATGTCGTCTCGATGGCGCTGTTCACAGCCCAGGGGACGCCGCTGGCCCATCTGCCGGAGACGGAGATGCGGCGCAATACGCGCATCACGGATCAGAGCTGGTTCCGCTCGGCGGTGGAGAATCCGGGCCATGTGACCGTCTCGCTGCCGCACGTGCAGAACCTGTATAAGGGCCGGTATCCCTGGGTCGTGTCGATGAGCAAAAGCATCATCCTGGAGCGGGACGGCGTGCGGGAGCCGGCGATGCTGCTCGTGGATTTCAACTTCAAGACGATCGACGACCTGCTCAGCCGGGTCAGCCTGGGGCAGCGCGGCTACGTCTACATCATCGACGAGTCGGCCGGGAACATGGTTTACCATCCCCAGCAGCAGCTGATCTATGCGGGACTGAAGTATGAGAACGTCGAGCAGGCGATGAAGTATGCCTACGGCAATTACGTGGACGACAGCACCGGGGAGACGCGGCTGATAACCATCCAGACCGTCAACAACATCGGGTGGAAAATGATCGGCGTCTCCTACATGAACGAGATTGTCACCGCCAAGCGGGAGATCGGCTGGTTCCTTGCCTGGCTGATGCTCGGGGCGCTCGTGTTCGTGCTGCTCCTGTCGGCCTTCATGTCGGCGAAGATCTCCCAGCCGATCCGCCGGCTGGAGCGTTCGATGAGCAAGGTGGAGCAGGGCGTCTTTGACATCCATATCCAGGAGGGCGGAGAGGATGAGGTCGGGCGGCTCTCCCGGCGCTTCAATCTCATGGTCGCCCGCATCCGGGAGCTCATGGAGCAGAGCGTGAAGGAGCAGGAGGCCAAGCGCAAGAGCGAGCTCGAAGTGCTGCAGTCGCAGATCAACCCGCACTTCCTCTACAACACGCTGAACTCGGTGGTCCGCCTGGCGGGCAGCGGGAAGAGCGAGGAGGTCATCCGGATGATCACCTCCCTGTCGAAGTTCTTCCGGATCTCCCTCAGCAAGGGCAAATCGGTTATCACAGTGCAGGAAGAGCTCGAGCATGTACGCAACTATCTCATCATCCAGACGATGAGGTACAAGAACAAATTCCGCTTCGAGATCGAGTGTGAGGACGAGGTGAAGGACTGCCCGACCGTCAAGCTCATCCTGCAGCCGGTGGTGGAGAATGCGATCTACCACGGCATCGAGATGATGGTCGACGAAGGGTTCATCCGCATCCGGGCGGAACGGGCCGGCGACCGGGTGCGCATTACGGTGGCGGACGACGGGCTCGGCATGCCGCCCGAGAAGGTGAAGGGACTGCTGCAGGCGGAGGCGCCTGAGAACGGCGGCCCCGGCCCCGGTTCCAGCTCCGGTTCCGGAGTGGGCATCCGCAACGTGCATGAGCGAATCCGGTTGATGTATGGAGAAGAGTACGGGCTTGAGATAGAGAGCCGGCTGGAGGAGGGGACCACGGTGACCCTGTGGATTCCTTACCGGACGGGTGTGAGAGGAGGGGAGGCCGGATGAACGGACGGCTCCCGGGACGGATCATGCTTCTCCTTGTCCTGCTGGCGGTGTCGGCCGGTATTACGTCGTGCGGCCAGCTGACGGACACCGCCGAGGCGGGATATACCGGCAAGAAGGAGATCGCCCTGATCGTCAAATCGAAGAACAGCGACTACTGGAAGGCGGTCATCAGCGGAGCGGAAGCGGCCGAGAAGGAATTGGGCGTCGATGTGCTGGTGGAAGCGCCGGAGTCCGAGCAGGACATCCAAGGACAGATCGGCTTGATCTCCGATGTCATCAACTATAAGCGCAGCGCTCTGGTTCTAGCCCCAAGCGACGACATGGCGCCGGCCGACGCGGTCGCCCGGGCCGCGGCGAACAATATCCCCGTGATCACGATCGACTCGCGCCTGGACTCGCCGAAGCCGCTCAGCTATATCGGTGTCAACCATTATGAAGCGGGGGAGAAGGCCGGACGCAAGCTGGCCGAGCTGCTGGGCGACCAGGGCCGGGCAGCCGTAGTGGGCTTCAAGCCGGACGGCCAGGCCGCCGCCGAGCGGGAGCGGGGCTTCCTCGACGAGATGGCGCGGCACCCGAAGATCCAGGTCGTCGAGAAGACCTACTGCTACGCGGATCCGGACCAATGCGGCGAAGGGGTGCGCAGGCTGGCGCACGTACTGAATACGCCGACGGGCATCGCCGTGCTGCACGGCGCTTCGACCCGCGGGGTCGTGGAGGAGATCGTGAAGGAAGGGCTGGAAGGCCGGGTGAAGGTCGTCACCATGGACAGCACGCCCGAGGACATCGAGTATCTCCAGGAAGGGATCGTCCAGGCCACGATTATCCAAAATCCGTTCTCGATGGGCTATCTCGGCGTTCAATACGCGGTCGATGCGCTGGAAGGCAGGCGGGTGAAGGAGAACTTTTTTACGGATACGAAGGTGATCGATCAGGTCAATATGTTCTGGTCCGATAATCAGAAGCTGTTGTTCCCCTTTGTGAAGTAACCCTCTCGTCATGTGCGTTCAATAAGCGTCGGGATAGGCAATAAGGTTCAAGAACCCGCAGCGGCTGCTGCGGGTTTTTACTCTATTCGTGCCCTCTCCGGCTTTACGCCTCTTCTGCTTTACGCCTCTCCGGCTTTACGCCTCTCGGCTTTACGCCTCTCCGGCTTTACGCCTCTCGGCTTTACGCCTCTTCTGCTTTACGCCTCTTCTGCTTTACGCCTTTCGGCTTTACGCCTCTTGGCTTTACGCCTCTTGGCTTTACGCCTCTCGGCTTTACGCCTTTCGGCTTTACGCCTCTCCGGCTTTACGCCTCTCGGCTTTACGCCTCTCGGCTTGAAGCCGCTGGGGATGCTGGGCAGGGAGATAGCGGAACTCAGATTCGTTATGATGGCCATCGAAGGGGAGTTTTTGAAAATAAAGGAACTCAGATTCGCTATTAGGTGGGATGTGTATGTAGACTAAACGGTGGACACAGCTTAAGGAACGACCTTTATAATAAAGACAAACCAACAAAGGTCGAGGTGTGCCATGAGTCAGCAGCGGGAGAGTTACGGCAGTGAGTTTAAGAAAAAAACGGTGGAACACATGGAGAAGGAGGGGAAGAAGCCGATAGAGATCGCCCGGGAGCTCGGGATTCCGAAGAGTACCTTGAGCCGCTGGATCAAGCAGTATGGCAAAAGTGCGACTGCGGAACAATCGCAAGTCTTTGTGGATTACGAACGACTACGGAAATTGGAGCAGCAAAACCGCGAACTACAAGAGGAGAATGAAATCTTAAAAAAGGCGATGCACTTCTTCACGAAAGACCGGCACTGATTTTTTCGTTTATTCATAAACACCGCTTCCAGTACCGTGTCGAGAAGATGTGCTCCGTGTTACAAGTATCCAGAAGCGGTTATTACAAGTGGGTAAAACACAAGCCTAGTAAACGGGAAAAGCACCGGAAGTGGCTGAAAAACCGTATCCGGCATCACTTTTTCCGTTTGAAGAAACGCCCGGGCAGCCCCGTAATTACTGCAATTCTGCGAGAGGATGACGGTTGTACTGTCTCCTCAAAAACGGTCAGCCGCCTAATGAAAGAGATGGGTCTTAAGTCAATTACGGTTGGAAAATACAAAGCAACGACCAATTCCAAACACAACATGCCTGTTCATGACAATATCCTAAATCGGCAGTTTAAAGTCGATGCGCCAAACAAGGTCTGGGTAACAGATATTACTTATGTCGCCACTGGCGAAGGCTGGTTATATCTAGCCAGTGTGATGGACTTATTTTCACGTAAAATCGTAGGCTGGGCTACAGGTGCACGGATGACTAGGGAGCTGGTGATCGATGCCCTGGAGCTTGCTTACAGGCGTCAGAAGCCGGCCCCTGGCTTGATCCACCACTCCGACCGCGGATCTCAGTATGCAAGCAGTGATTACCAAGAACGGCTGGCAGGCTACTTCATGACGGGCAGCATGAGTCGAAAAGGTAACTGCTATGATAATGCGTGTATTGAGTCGTTCCACAGTACATTGAAAAAAGAGCTTGTGTACCAGACCAAGTTTAAAACTCGCAAACAAGCTACCGATGAACTCTATAATTACATCGAGTTTTACTATAACCGAACACGGCGTCACTCCACTTTGGGTTATAAAACGCCTCATCGCTTTGAACAGATGTACCATGAAAAAAGAACAGCTTAGCCTTAAAGGGTTCCTTTAATTTGTGTCTACTTTATTGACAGAAGTACAATGAGCCTGCTTTTCGCTTAAATGGAGGCTGATAAGGAACCTGAGTTCCGCTATTCCTTGGGAAATGACGGGAAATAAGATGATAAAGAACCTCAGTTCCTTTATTTGAAGTTATCGGATCGATATCGCGAGAAGGCCGGATCGGGGACTAGCGAAGGAAGGCCCGGGTCACGGAAAACACGGAGGTCCGGGTCGCGTGAATCGCGAAGGCCGCCGGATCGCGGTATCGCGGAGGTTCGAGTCGCGTACTTCCGAAGGCCGCGAGTCGCGGGGATCGCAAAGTCCCGGTCGCGGAGTTCGTGAAGACTCGGGCCGAGGAATCCCGACCGCTCCACAGAAGATGCCTGGCTATCGGGGACAGGCCCCTTTTTCATGCGACAAAAGTCTGAAATTTTCGACATAATCTTAGCTTTTTCATAACACATGAGAATTTCGATAGAACACATGAGGATATTGCATGGGTTTTTGGCACAAAATTAACGATAATGAAAGTGTAAAGCAATCCAGTATACAAAAAAAGAAATAACGGAGGTCTTTTACGGATGAACAAAAAAGTGGTTTCCATGATGCTTGCTGCTGCACTCGCCACAACAGTCGTAGGCTGCGGAAATAAAACGGATACCAATGCCGGCACAGCGAACAACAACGCGGGCGGCGCGAAGACCGAAACCGGTACGACGGCTGGCAAGCAGCCAACGATCGGCGTAGCAATCTACAAATTCGACGATACGTTCATGACGGGTGTTCGTAACGCGATCAGCGCAGCAGCGGAAGGTAAAGCCAAAGTCGATATCGTAGACAGCCAGAACTCCCAGCCGACCCAGAACGATAAAGTCGACCTGTTCATCACGAAGAAAGTGAACGGCCTTCTCGTGAACCCGGTTGACCGTACGGCAGCGGGCGTAATCATCGACAAAGCCAAAGCGGCGAACATCCCGGTTGTATTCCTGAACCGCGAACCGCTGGCTGACGATATGAAGAAGTGGGACAAAGTATACTATGTCGGCGCGAAAGCCGAGCAGTCCGGTACGATGGCAGGCCAGCTGGTAGCCGACTACTTCAAGGCTCATCCGGAAGCGGATAAGAACAAGGACGGCAAGCTCCAGTACGCGATGCTGAAGGGCGAGCCTGGACACCAGGATGCCGAGCTCCGCACGAAGTTCGCTGTCAAAGCCGTAGAAGACGCAGGCATCGGCGTAGAGAAGCTGGCGGAAGACACAGCGATGTGGGACCGCGTTAAGGGCCAAGAGAAAATGGCGGCATTCCTTGCTTCCCAAGGCGACAAGATCGAAGCGGTCTTCGCGAACAACGACGACATGGCTCTCGGCGCGATCGAAGCCCTCAAAGCCAAAGGCTACTTCCAAGGCGGCAAGTACATGCCGGTTGTCGGCGTAGACGCTACGGCTCCAGCGGTGAAGGCTCTCGAAGAAGGCACGATGCTCGGTACGGTACTGAACGATGCGAAGAACCAAGGTGCGGCATCCTTCGCCCTGGCCAACGTGCTCGCTTCCGGCCAAACGCCTAGCAAAGAGAACACGGGCTTCGAAATCACCGACGGCAAGTACATCTGGGTTCCTTACAAGAAGATCACCAAAGAAAACATGAACGACGCGAAGTAATTCGTCTTTTGCCACACGGCAGGGGGCCAGGTGATTCAGGTGCCTGCTCCCTTGCCTTTTTCATGAAAACATTCATACGGTTTGTGCCGGTCCGACGCTGTTGCCATCCTCACTATATACAAACATACACATACTGAAATTCGGGTGCCTCTGACAGGAGATTCCAGTCCCTTGACGGAACTGGGAGGAGGCGTATCCAATACGCAGGGGGGCGTTACCATGACTGATTCGAAATACTTGCTTGAGATGAACGGTATTGTCAAAGAGTTTCCCGGCGTGAAAGCGCTGGACGGAGTAACCATCAAAGTGCGTCCCGGCACGGTGCACGCGCTTATGGGAGAGAACGGCGCCGGCAAATCGACGCTGATGAAATCGCTTTTTGGAATCTACAAACCCGATGCGGGCGAGATTATTCTCGACGGCGAGAAGGTGGAGATCAACAATTCCAAGGATGCGCTGAACTACGGCGTATCGATGATTCACCAGGAGCTCCATCCGGTACCGCACCGCAATGTCATGGAAAACATTTGGCTCGGGCGTTTCCCGATGAAGGGATTCGGGCCGTTTAAAATAGTGGACCACCGCAGAATGCTCGAAGATACGAAGAAGCTGTTCGAGGATCTGGAGATGGATATCGATCCGAAGGAGCTCGTAGGGAATCTCTCCGTATCGAAGATCCAGTCCCTGGAGATCGCCAAGGCGGTATCCTTCAACTCGAAGATTATCGTGATGGACGAACCGACGTCCTCGCTGACGGGCAATGAAGTAGAGGCGCTCTTCAAGATCATCAACGAGCTGCGCTCCCGCGGAGTCAGCATGATCTATATCTCGCACAAAATGGAGGAGATCCTCCGCATCTCCGATGACGTCACGATCATGCGTGACGGCAAGCTGATCGGCACCTGGCCGGCAGCCGAGCTGACCACGGACCTCATCATCCAGCGGATGGTGGGACGCGATCTCAGCCAGCGCTTCCCGGACCGCACGAACGTGCCGGGCGGTGTTCTGATGAAGGTGGAAGGCCTGACCTCTCCGCTGCCGAAGTCGTTCAAGGACGTATCCTTCGAGCTGCGCAAAGGCGAAGTGCTCGGCCTCGGCGGTCTCGTCGGCGCCCAGCGGACGGAGCTGATCGAAGCGCTGTTCGGCCTGCGGGCGGTGGAGTCGGGCGAAGTCTCGATCCACGGCAAGAAGGTCAAGATCAAGTCGCCGATCGACGCGAAGAAGCACAAGATGGCGCTGCTGACCGAAGAACGGCGGGTAACGGGGATCTTCCCGGTGCTCTCGATCCACGAGAATGCGATGATCGCGAACATCGACCGCTACGAAACCCCGTTCAAGCTGCTCAATGAGCGCAAGGCCAAGGAAGAAGTGGCCCGGAGCGTGGAGAAGCTGAGGGTCAAGACGCCGTCGGTCCGCGAGAAGATCAAGAACCTGTCGGGGGGCAACCAGCAAAAGGTGCTGCTGGCCCGGTGGCTGCTCACCGAGCCGGATATCCTGCTGCTTGACGAGCCGACACGGGGGATCGACGTCGGTGCGAAGTTCGAGATCTATTCCATCATCAACGACTTGGCGAGCCAAGGGAAGAGCATCATCATGATTTCCTCCGAAATGCCGGAGCTGCTCGGGATGTCCGACCGGATCATGGTCATGTCGGAAGGCAGACTGACGGGCATCGTCGAAGGCAAGGGCGCTACGGAAGAAGAAATCATGCGGCTGGCCGCCAATCACTGAGAGGTTCACCGGAGGAGGAGCTTACTATGAATACCAAAAAACTCGGACGGGTTTCTGACACAGAACGCCATCTATATCGTACTGATCCTGCTCGTTATCGGGATCGCCATCAAGGACCCGACGTTCCTGTCGATCAACATCCTGCGGGATATCCTGCTGCAGAACTCGACCCGCGCCATCATCGCGCTGGGCGCTGCCTTCATTCTAATCACGGGCGGAACGGACTTGTCATCCGGCCGGATCGTCGGCTTAAGTGCCGTATTGTCCGCTTCCATGCTGCAGGCGAGCGATTATCCGCGCCTGTTCTATCCGGAGCTCGGTGAGATTGCACTGTTTATTCCGATTGTCGTGGGGATTCTGGCAGGTCTGGTTGTCGGTCTGATCAACGGATGGGTTGTCGCGAAGCTCAGCGTACCGCCGTTCATCGCAACGCTCGGTACGATGGTTATCGTATACGGTGTCAACTCGCTCTACTTCGATATGAAGCCGAACGAATCGCAGCCGATCGCCGGTCTGCGCAAAGACTTCACGAACCTCGGCACCGGCTTCATCGGTCCGAACGGTCCTTACTCGATTCCTTACATCGTCATCATCGCCATCCTGATCGCCGTGATCGTATGGGTCGTATTCAACAAGACCCGTCTCGGCAAGAACATGTACGCGATCGGCGGCAACATCCAGGCTGCTACGGTATCGGGGATTAACGTAGCCCGCAACCTGATCTACATCTACGGTGCAGCCGGCGCCCTCTACGGTCTCGGCGGCGTACTTGAAGCCGCAAGAACAGGCGGCGCAACGAACAACTACGGGAACATGTACGAGCTGGATGCCATCGCAGCCTGCGTCGTCGGCGGGGTATCCACGGCCGGCGGGATCGGTACCGTACCAGGCGTACTGGCCGGCGTACTGATCTTCGGTGTCATCAACTACGGTCTGACGTTCATCGGCATCAGCCCTTACTGGCAGCTGATCATCAAGGGTCTGATCATCGTCGCTGCGGTAGCATTTGACATCCGCAAGTACTTGGCGAAGAAGTAATCGATATTGTAGAATAATGTTGAAAGCTGTCGGGCTCTCCGGCAGCTTTCTCTACTAGAAGAGATGGATACGTTTTCATATTTTTGGAGGAGAGGGTCTCGTGAAGATCAGTGTCAGACAAAAGGTGGTAGGGGCATTCGTAGCCGTCGCCCTGCTGACGGCGGCGGCCAGCGGCATATCGTACTCATTCTTGAACAAGATCGACCATTCCTATTCGTCTCTGCTGGAGGACAACTCGAGCATGCTCGAGGGGGTGGGCGAGGTGCTGGCCTTGACCCATCAGCAGAACGGCATGCTGTTCGCCTACCTGGTGGAGCCGTCCAAGGAGAAGGAGACCTCGCTCAAGGCGCTCAATGAGCAGCTCGGCGGCAAGATCAAGGAGCTCGAAGGTCTGGCTTTGACCGAAGAGACACTTAGCGAAGTGCAGAAGATGGGGGAGTCGAACCAGACGTTCGCCCGTTTGACCCAGAAGGTGACGGAGTACGTGGACCGTAGTGAGCCGGGGCTGGCCCGGACCGAGGCGCTGATGTGGGCTGTGCCCACGACGCAGACGCTGGAGCAGGCCGCCGGGCAGATCAGCGAGCAGCAGCAGGCTCTGTTGGCTCAGCGCCAAGCGGAGAACTCGGAGGTCGTGGATGCGACGGAGACTTCGATGCTGGTCATCAGTTTGTTCGTCCTGTTGTTCGCTATAACGATCGGTCTGCTGCTGTCCCGCAGCATCGTCCGTCCGATGCGGGAGATGGTCCAGGCCGCCGGCCGGATCGCCGACTGTGATCTGACCGTTGGCGATCTGCGCATCACGAGCCGGGACGAGATCGGCGAGCTGGCCGGGGCGTTCAACCGGATGAAGGCCAGCCTGCACGAGATGGTCTCCCGCGTGGGGCAATCCGCGCAGGAAGTGGCCGCAGCCGCCGAAGAGCTGAACGGCAGCTCCGGGCAGGTGAGCGAGGCGCTTCAGCAGATTACCGAGATTGTGCAGGACATCTCGGCCGGCACGGAGCAGCAGGTCGGCAGCGTGCAGGCCGGTGTAGGCATCATCGAGGGCGTGTCGTATCAACTCGGCAGCATCACCGGCATTACGGAAGCGGCGGATGCCACTTCGGCCGAGGCGCGCCGCACGGCTTCCTCCGGGGATGAAGCGATCCGCTCCGCCATGGGGCAGATGCAGTCCATTCTCGCCAAGATGCAGGAGCTGTCGGCGGCAGTCGAGCGGCTGGGAGGCCGTTCATCGCAGATTATGGCGGCTAACGAGCTCATTGCCGGCATCGCCCAGCAGACGAACATGCTGGCGCTGAACGCCTCGATCGAGGCGGCACGGGCCGGGGCGGCCGGACGCGGCTTCGCCGTGGTGGCCGACGAAGTCCGCAAGCTGTCGATGCAGACGACGGAAGCGGCGGCGGAGATTGCCCGCCTGATTGAGGGCATCCGCTCGGAGACGGCGGCGGTCGTGCAGGGGGCGGCAGCGGGTTCACAGGAAGTGTCCCGCGGGATCGGCATCGTGGAAGAGGCTGGAGCCGCCTTCCGCCGGATCCATGAAGCCGTCGACGATGTGGCCGGCCAGATGCTGCGGGTATCCGAAGAGACGAAGGCGATCGCAGCCGAGTCCCGCAGCGCCGTGTCGACGATGCACTCCGTCCAGGAGGTCGCGGCCGCTGCAGCGGAGAGCACACACTCGGTGTCCCACCACGTGGAAGGGCAGTTCGCTTCGATGGAAGAGATTGTGTCCTCCTCGACCATGCTCAGCCGCATGGCCGAAGATTTGTCTGACCTGATCCGTAAATTTCGCGTGTGACCCTCAGGGGCGCCGTTCACTCAAGGCTTTGGCCGGGGTGGGGGTGTCCCTTTTTCATAGCATGCGGCCTTGGATTCCCGGCGCCGAATAGAGCCGTCTTATGGGGCCGGAGGTCCTAGACGGTGCCGAACAGAGCGGAATGGCTGTTCCGTATCCCGAGCATCATGACGTTCGCACCTTGTTCGTGTACAATGGAAATATAAACCACCGGCAGCGGCACCGCCGTTCCTATTCCTAATCGCACCCGAGAAACTCCGCCGGTAGAACCAAAGGGGACCGAATGTTGAAAAGGAAATTGCTTATAGCCCATGGGCAGCCATTCTTCCGGACTTGGCTGCGCACGTTAGTCGAAGGCAGCGGGACAGGCTGGTCGGTCGTAGGCGAGGCCGGCAGCAGCGAGCAGGCCTGGGAGCAAATCCGGCAGACCCGTCCCCATCTGATTCTGTGCGATCTGGCAACGCCCGGGCTGGACGGCGCCGAGCTGGCCCGGCGTCTGCAGGAGCTCCGGGTGAAGCCGCTGCTTGTCGTGATGACGGAAGATAAGGAGCTTGCGGAGGCGGAGGCGGCCTGGAAGCATGGGATCTTTGACATGATCGCAAAGCCCTGCAGCCAGGAGAGAATTCTGAGACTGCTCCGCAGGGCCTACGTCCATAGTCTGGTCAAAGAGAGGCGGCAGGCGGCCCAGGAGCCGGAGCCTGCCGGCATTGCGGAGCCCGGGCCGGCCGCCGAGCGTCAGGCGCGGTGGAGGGAATACCTGCAGAGCGGCAGGTTCGCTCTCTGGAAGCGGGAGGCCGCTTCGCTCGCCGAGCAGCTGGCCTTCCTGCCGCCGGCCGAAGCCAAGCTGGAGGCCCTGCGGCTGGTCACCGGAGCCCATGCGTCGCTTAAGCGCCAGCTCGGGCCGAGCGCGCCCGAGTTCGATTATGAAGCCTGTCTCGAGCAGGTGCTTGCGCTCTTCACGGCACAGGAGGCCGCGGAATGGGCCGGGGGTGCGCTCGCCCGCATGGCGAAGGGGCTTGGCAGCCGGCCTTCCCATGCGGACCGGGGCATTATCCGCCGGACGCTGGCATACCTGCAGAAGCATTATATGGAAGCCTGCAGCGCCAGCGACATGGCGGAGCGCTTTCACATGAGCCAGGCCTACTTCAGCAAGCTCTTCAAGCGGGAAACCGGGGAGACGTTCTCCGGCTGTCTGACCCGCCTGCGCATGGAGCAGGCGGAAAGGCTCCTCACGGGTACCGATCTGCTGATCTCCGAGGTGGCGGCCGGTGTGGGGTATGACGATCCGAATTACTTTGCGAGCGTATTCCGGGATACGCACGGCGTCACGCCAACTGAATTCCGCAAACAGAATAAGGAGCAGCAGGAAGCGGCTTCTCCGTCGAGGAAGTATCATTCGATCCCCTAGCCGTCAGGCAGGGGATTTTCTTTTTTTTCTTACAAAAAATGACTTGCATAGGGCTAAAGAGAACGGACGCCGTGTCCTTTCGTGCGGCTCCGACATATAATTCCTGATAATCGACAAAAAATTCAAGGCCGTTCGCCCTTCCCAAATGTAAAATTATCTTTAGGATTGGAGACCAACACAAACAAAGATAAAAAAAGAAAACCAAAGGAGATCGATACTGTAATGAACTCAGGTACATCCGCAAGCCGTAAGCATGAAAGCAGGATGCTGCCCTCATGATGAATAAGATTAGAGTCCGAACCGGACTGCTGCTGAGCGCCATCCTGATCGGTCTGCCGGCTCTCCCTCCTCCAGCAGCATCTGCAGAAACCAGGCCCCCGGCTGTGATTGACGAACTTCAAAGCTGGGATGTGGCGTACAAGCGGTCCTCCACATTAAGCCTGCTCTCCAATATGACCAATGCCGACGATCCTACGCGTGTGCAGCGGAGCGCCGCTTATAACGAATATCTGATCTATCAGGCTCCCTACGGGTTCGGGTCGTTCACCGTGTATACCTACATCAATGAGTTGTACAAACCGTATGACCATCTCCAATTCTTCACTTCCTCGGACGGCGTCAATTACCAGGAAGTTATCGCGCAGCAGTATGAGGACGGAGGCCATCTGAACCTGCTTGTCTATGAGGCTTCGGATCTTCCGGCAGGTGCTCGTTATCTCAAGATTCGTTATAGAGGAGGGGTCATCCTCAAATCCCCTTCGATCGGCAAGGTCGTGCTCGGCAGCCCGGCTTCCGTACAGGCTTCGGTCTATTCGGGGATCGCTGCGCTCGGCACCCAGGTGGCCCTGTCGACACCTACGGCAGGCGCCTCGATCTATTACACGACCGACGGCACGGACCCGAAGACCTCTTCGGCACGCAAACTGTATACAGCCCCGCTGGAGATCCCGGCCTCGGAGGTGCTGGATCTGGCCGCACACGCCGAGATCACCGACGGGATGGGCCGGAAGATCGGCGGGCGGATCTCGAGATTCAATTATGCGGCGATGGGGCCGGAGGATATCCGGGTCGCGGCCGCTGCCGATACGATGGTGGACGAGGCCCAGCCGGACAAGGCCTTCGGCAGCGCTCAGAACCTGGGCGTCCGGCACAGCCGGGTCAAGGATGCCTATTTCACCTTCAGCCTCCAGAACTTCAATGCCCTCTCGGATACCGCGAAGCTGCTGCTGCACGGCTATGCTTCGGACAGCACGCGCGAGCCGGCGAGCCTGCAGCTGTACCCGGCTGCCGGCGGCTGGGACGAGGCTTCGGTCACCTACCGGAGCCGGCCGGCTCTCCTGTCGGATACGCCGCTTGCGGTCAAGCCGCTCGCTTACGGTCTGCCGGGCTGGATGCAGTTCGATGTGACCGAGTATGCGAGAGAGCAGAAGGCGCTCGGGCGGACCTCGATCACCTTGGCCTTGCGCAACGGTACCCAGGGAACGACGCAGATCGCCTCGAGAGAAACCGGGGACCGCGCCCCGTTCCTGAAGATTACGTCCGGGGGCGGCTTGTCGCCATCCGGTGTGGTCGACGGGATGGACTCCTTCGCCCTGCTGTACAAGCGCTCGAATATCTTGATCTCCACGAACGACGCCCCTTACTTCGGCGGGGACGGCAGCCGCTTTACCCGGCTGAGCACACAGCCCGGCTTCATCGTGTACAGGCTGGAATCGGGCGTGCGGTCGTTCATGGTATCGAGCTACTTCTATACGGGAATCCCGATCGTTCACAACAGGCTCTATACTTCTGCCGATGGGGTGACTTACAAGGAGCTGCCGGCCACAGTGTACCCTTCGGGTTCGGCCGCAGGGAATTGGCAGCAGTATATCTATGAAGCTTCCTCGCTGCCTGAAGGGACGCAGTATGTCAAAGTGGAGATGTCCGGCGACAGCAAATCCTGGACGCCGCAGCTGTCGAGGGCCAGTCTTAACCAGCATACCTCATCGGTACAGGTGAACACGGCTCCGGGGGACAGCTCGCTGAAGGTCGAGCTGTCGACACCGTCCGCCCCGGCGCAGATTTTCTTCCGCACTGACGGGGAAGGCGGCTTCAAGACCTACCCCGGACCGATCACGTTGTCAGGCTATCACACAATCGAGGCGTATGCCGTCAAGAATGGGTTGGAGGCCAGCCCGGTCCGCCATTTCAAGATCAACGCGACCGGACAGGCGCAGATCGACCGCTACGGCCAAGTGATCTCCACGGATTTTGCAGGGAAGGTCCGGTCGGATGAGGAGCTTGCCGCAGATGCGGCGGCGGACGAAGCGTACTATGCCTCGCTGCAGGCTCCCGCAAACCGGGATGCGTACGGGGGGCTTAAGGGAAGCTCCTGGACCTACGGGATCCCCAAAACCGGATTCTTCGATATCCGCAGGGCGGGAGGGCGCAAAGTGATGACCACGCCGGAGGGAAATGTGTATTTCTCTCTGGGGATGAACGGCATTACACCGAACGAAACGTATACGAAGGTGACCGGCAGGGAGCATAACTTCGAATGGATCCCGCAGTTTACCGGTGAATACCGCGCCGCCTTCCTCGGCTCGCAGGACAACTTCTCGTATTATCTCGCAAACAAATTCCGCAAGACCGGACGGATTCCTTCCACGGTCAGCTTCTATACGGAAGCGGTGGAACGGCTGAAGAAGTGGGGCTTCAACGGGGCCGGCGCCTGGACCCCGGTTCAGGTGGTCCGCGGCCAATCGTTCCCTTATACGGTGATGCTCCCGATGGCCAGCGTTACCGCCGGCAAGCTGGACGGCCTCTCGCTCTTCGATATCTTCGCGCCGGGCGCCGCGGAGCAGATGGATAAGGCTTTCGCCGCCGCGCTGCCTGCGCTGAAGGATGACCCGATGCTGATCGGCTATTTTATCGATAACGAGTACGACTATCACAAATTCCATACGGCGGTGCCGAAGCTCAAGGGCCATACGGCGATGAAGCGCAAGCTGGTAGACATGCTGCGCAGCCAATATGTCACGATGGAGGCCTTCAACGCGTCATGGGCGACGCCTTATACTTCGTTCGACCAGCTGTATGACGCCGAGCTGACGGTCCGCCCGGGACAGGCGTATCTCGATATGGACGCGTTCTTCCGTCTGTACCTCGATACGTTCTACGGCACGGTCTCCCGCCTGTTCCGCCAGTATGACGGAAACCATCTGCTGCTCGGCGACCGCTGGATTACCATGACGGCGGCCAATGTGCGGGTGAGGGGACTGCTCGCCGAAGCCTCCGGCAAATATCTCGACGCCATCTCGATCAACCATTACAGCGCGCAGCTGGATAAGGACATGTTGAACGATGTGCATACGAAGTCGGGCGGCAAGGCGATCCTGCTCAGCGAATTCAGCTTCGGAACGGCGGAACAGGGCCTGAAGCCGATCGTGCCGGGGTCGGCGGCCAGCCAGCATGAGCGTCAGCTCCGGTACCGCAGCTATGTGGAAGGGGCCGCAGCCCTCGGTTATGTGGTCGGCGCCCACTGGTTCGATTATGTGGACCAGGCGGCAGCGGGCCGGTACTGGGAGGGCTATGGCGGAGAACGCTATAACTCGGGCCTGGTGAACGTGGCCGACCGCCCCTATAAGCAGCTGCTCGAGGGGATCATGGCCACCCACAGCAAGATCTATGATGTCGTGATGGGCAAGACAGGTCCATTCCAGGAGTAGAAGGGCTGGGAGGATGGGGGTCTCAAGGCATGAGACCTTAGTTGAGGGAAGATAAGGATAGAGAGGAAAGAGGTGCTTAGGCACCTCTTTTTTGGTTTTTTTGGGGTGAACTATGAAATGAAAGTCGAATTTTGCCGATGGTATAAGAGAGAATGCGCAGTTATAATGAGATGGATCATTCGTTATTCGACCAAAATCGACAATTATGCATCCCATTCATCGACTTCCTCCAACTCCACTCGGCAGCTGCGGTATTCTCGGAAGAAAGAGCTTTGTGCAGTCGGATGTTCGTTATATAGAACGTTCTTTCTATAACTGTACTCCCAAAATCCAACGAGAATGGATGGATCAATAATGACCAAGCGGTTTAAACCGATACTGCCTTCGCTGCTGTCCCTTTCCCTGTTCGCCTCCCTGATCCCATCTTCCGCTCTGGGCAGCGGAGCTTCCGAGATCGTCGTGGACGAGCTGAAGGATTGGAGCCGCACCTACAAATATGCCGGTACGCTGAGTCTGCAGGTGGCTGCGGATGCGGACGACCCGACGCGGATCAAGAAATCCTCCGCCTTCAGCGAGTTCGTCGTCTACCGCACGAACAGTCCGCTGCAGTCTTTCACCGTCAATGCTTATTATAATCCGGCGTACAAGCCTTATGACCACCCTTACTTTTTCGTGTCCAGCGATGGCATCAAGTATACGAAGGTGTTCCCCGAGATGTATGACAACGGGGGCAATCTGAATCAGCTGGCCTATGAGCTGACCGGCCTGCCGGCTGAGACCCGGTACCTCAAGATTCAATACTCTTCAGCGGTACTGGCCAAGGCCCCGTCGATCGGCAAAGTGGTGCTGAACGGACCGGCGGCTGTACGCTCTTCGCTTCCTGCGGGCATTGTCGAGGAAGGCAGTTTTGCGGCTCTCAGCTCGGCGACTCCGGGCGCGTCGATCTACTATACGACGGACGGCAGCGATCCTCTGACCTCCGGCACCCGCCGGAAGTATGAGTCTCCGGTCCCTGTGGCAGACTATCTGCTGCTCAAAGCTGCGGCCGAAATGACGGCTCCGGACGGTGCGACGGTTACGGGCAATGTCTCGACGTTCCGATACGTGGGACAGAGTGCGGAGAAGCCGGTGGTTGCCGCCAAGGAGGATGCTTTCGTCGACAGCGGCGCATCCGCGACGAATTACGGCACCGCCGCCGCCCTGCAGGCCAAATCGAGCCGGGACCGCCACTCCTATATGAAATTCAACCTGACGAGCATCGGCGAAGACGCACAGTCCGTGACGCTTAACGTTTACGCCTCAACGAACGACACGGTCCGGACACCGGCCAGACTGCAGGTGTATCCGGTCGCCGGTGCCTGGACCGAGAGCACGCTCAAGTATACGAACAAGCCCCTGAACCGGACGGCGGTGCAGCCGCTCACCGAGCAGACGCTCGAGATGGCTCCGGCCGGCTGGCTCCAATTCGATATCACGGCCTATGCCCGGGAGCAGAAGGCGCTGGGGAAGACCGAGCTGAGCCTGGCGATCGTGAACGCAGCGGACCGGATGACCACCCTGGCGAGCCGCGAGACCGGTGCCACGGCCCCGTTCCTGAAGGTGACTCCGGCGCTGCCGCCGTCAGGCCTGGTGGATGAGCTTGCCGATTTCACGAAGCTCGCCAGCCGTGCCAATATGCGCATCGAAGGGGCCGATTCGGCTTACTTCGGCGGGGATACCAAACGGATGACGCGGAGCACGACGGCCCCCGGGCATGTCCTGTACAAGCTCGATCAGGATATCCGCTCGTTCACCGTCTACACCCACTTTTTCACCGGCGTGGCGATGGAGCCCCAGCGGATCTACGCATCGGCGGACGGCAAGACGTATACTGAGGCAGCCACGACGATCTATCCGGTCGGCAAGGCGATCTCGAACTGGCAGCAGTATGCTTATGAAGCCTGGGGACTGCCGGCCGGCACCCGCTATCTTAAGGTGGAGATGAGCGGCACCGCCAAGGCCTGGACGCCCCAGATGTCCAAGATCACGATAAACCAGCATACCGCTTCGGTCGATCTGCAGACTTCCCTGGCCTCCGGCGCCATGAATGTGACGCTGACTTCGCCGGCGAGCCCGGCCAAGATCTACTACCGCAGCGATGCGGCCTCCGCCTTCCAGCCGTACACCGCACCGATCGTACTGACGGGGTACAAGGAGCTGGAGACTTATGCGGTCAAGAGCGGCTACGAAAAAAGCCCGGTGCGCACATTTACGGTGAACGGGAACACCAGCATCCAGGTGGACCGGTACGGCCAGATGGTGTCCGCCGACTTCCCGTCCAAGGTCAGAAGCGATGCGGAGCTGAAAGCGGACGTGCAGGCGGACGAGCTCTATTACGGATCGCTGCAGGAGCCGCAGAACCGGGACCGCTTCGGGGGGCTTGCCGGCAGCGCCGCGCAGTACGGCCTGGCCGCCACCGGCTTCTTCGGGATTCAGGAGGCCGCCGGGCGGAAGGTGATGACCACGCCGGAGGGCAACATTTATTTCTCCCTCGGGATGAACGGCATTACGCCGAACGAGACCTACACGATGGTGGCAGGGCGCGAAGACCAGTATGAATGGCTGCCGAGCTACTCGAGCGAGTATAAGCCTGCGTTCATCAATTCGCAGGATAACTTCTCCTATTATGTGGCCAACAAGTACCGCAAAACCGGCAAATTCGTGCTCGGCAGCAGCTTCTATACGGAAGCGGTCGAACGGATCAAGAAGTGGGGCTTCAACGGGGCGGGCGCCTGGGCGCCGACGAACTTTGCCCAGGAGAACAGCTTCCCGTACACGGCGATGCTGCCGCTCGCGAATATGACCTGGGCGAAGCTGCCTGGCATCTCGCTCTTTGATATTTATGCGCCGAATGCCGAAGCGCTCATGGACAAGGCGTTCGCGAGCATGCTTCCCGCGCTGAAGGACGATCCGCTGCTCATCGGCTACTTCATCGATAACGAGTACGATTATCATGTGTTCAATACGACCGTGCCGAAGCTGAAGGCGAGCACGGCGGCGATCAAGGGCCGTCTCGTGCAGTACCTGCAGGAAAAGTACGTGACGATCGGTGCCTTCAATACGGCTTGGGGGACGAAGTTCTACTCGTTCGAGGAGCTGAAGGAAGCTGAGCTCATTACGAAGACCGGGGCGCCGACCACGGATATGGACCATTTCTTCAAGATGTATCTCGATACGTTCTACGGCACGGTGAACAAGCTCTTCCGCAAGTATGACAGCAACCACCTGCTGCTCGGTGACCGGTGGCTGACCACGCCATCGCAGAACGTGAAGGTGCGCGGATTCCTCGCCGCCGCTTCAGGCAAGTATGTGGATGTGATCTCGATCAACCACTACAGCTACTCGCTGGACAAAACGATGATGAACGACGTGTACGCCAAATCCGGCGGACGTCCGATTCTCCTCAGCGAGTTCAGCTTCGGTACGGCGGAGCAGGGGCTCAAGGCGATCGTAGCCGGCTCTGCGCTGACCGAGAACGACCGGCAGCTGCGCTACCGCAATTATGTG
This sequence comes from Paenibacillus mucilaginosus 3016, assembly GCF_000250655.1. NCBI lineage: Bacteria > Bacillati > Bacillota > Bacilli > Caryophanales > Paenibacillaceae > Paenibacillus > Paenibacillus mucilaginosus. The sequence continues at coordinate 7,737,854 of NC_016935.1, read as the reverse complement.
GAGGGCGCGGCGTCGCTCGGATTCGTCGTCGGGGCGCACTGGTTCAACTACGTCGATCAGGCGGCTACCGGCCGCTATTGGTCCGGGCTGTACGGGGAGCGGTACAACTCCGGTCTCCTCAATGTTGCCGACCGGCCGTACAAGCAGATGCTTACGGGCATTACGCAGACGAATCACGAGATCTACGATGTGCTTCTGGGCGCACGCGCGCCGTTCTTCTTCGACTTCAGCCTGGCAAGATAACACAGCGTGCCGGACGTAACAAGAAGCCTCACCTTCCCTGAATGGGAAGGTGAGGCTTCTTTGGTTTGGCTGCTGCGTGCGCAGGGCTGACCACTCTTTCTTACGGCTTGGAGACCGGCGCGGCGCCGCTTAGGTATTCCTCCAGCGTCAGGCCGCCCTTGGTAATGGCGGAGGCAGCTTCCTGCCCGACGTACCGCAGGTGCCACGGCTCGTATTGGTAGCCCGTGATCGATTCCTTGCCCTTCGGATAGCGGATGATGAAGCCGAACTCGTGGGAGTGCGACGCCAGCCAGGCGGCTTCCTTCGTCGCCCCGAAGCAGTCGCTTGCGGCACACTTGCCGCTGCGGCTCGTGACGTCGATCGCCAGGCCCGTCTCGTGCTCGCTGTGACCCGGCTTCGCGCTGTACTTGTTTGCGGCTTCTTCGCCGTCTTTCAGCACATAGTTGGTATACAGTGTCTTCTGCGTTTCATGCGAACGGTAGGCCGATACGCCGGACAGCGGCAGACCCGCTTTCTCGGCCGCGGCGAACAGCTTCTCGAGCGGCTCCGCGGCTTCCTTGCGGATCTTGCGCTTCTCGAGCTTCTCCTCGAAGATGAACGGAATCTTCGGGTCTACGAGATCCGCCGGACGGTAGTTCTCCGGCAGTTTGTTCGTTTTGTTGACGAGCACCGCGATGGAAGCGGGCTCCGCGGCGACCTGGACGGCCGGCGGTTTCTCCGCAGGGGCGGGCTGATCTTTAGCGCCGGTGTCCGGCTTGGCTGCAGAGCCTGTGCCGGGCGTCTTCCCGGCAGGGTCCGCTGCGGGCTGTGACGGGGGCTTCGCCGTTCCTTCCGAAGGTGATTTCTGTGCCGGTTCTGTGCTTCCGGGGACAGGGGGCGGAGCGGTGGACTGCCCGGCAGGGTTCACGCAGCCGGATGCGGCGAGCATCGTGCAGAGCAGCAGTGCGGCTGACCAGTGTCTGCGCGTTCTATGATGCAGGATAGGCATAAGTTCCAGGATCCTTTCGTTATGCTGCCTGCAAGTTCATCGGCAGCTTACTCTATAACAAAGTGACGACATGAGAGGGAATAAGGTTGCAAAACGGCTGAGGCGTACACTTCATTGTACCCCCGGAAGCGGCTTTTTTCCAAATCTCAGAAAGGAAAAATCGTACAGCTCGTTTCTGTTACTCCTATTTCTTATAAGCACGCATTGTCCTTAAAGGACGGCGGAGCCGCCTAGCTTGACCGGCTTGTTCAGCCGGAGCGCAGCAGGTACAGTAGAAGCAATCCATGCTTAGGAGGTAGACGGCCGTGAAGTCGTACAAGAATGCACAGGAGTATACGGCGGCGCTGATGGACTATTTGCGTGCTCACGGCGACGAGGAGCAGGCGGTTCCCATGGAAGCCTATATGCGCCATCAGTTCGCTTTCCTTGGGATCCGCTCCCCGGAGCTCAAGGCGCTGATGCGGGAGTGGATGCGGATGCACGGGGGGCCGCGGGCGGAGGGGCTGCGGGAGACGGTTCGTGTGCTGTGGAGCCAGCCGGAACGCGAGATGCAGTACGCAGCGATGGGACTGCTCGAGAAGCGGCGGAGGGAGGCAGGCCCGGCCGAGCTTCCCCTGTTGAAGGAGCTGATTCTCACCAAGCCGTGGTGGGATACGGTCGATCTGCTGGCGAGCCACCAGGTCGGCGGCATTCTCGCGAACCATCGGGAGGAGAGGGAGGGGACGGTGGACGTCTGGATCCGCTCCGGGCAGCTCTGGCTGCAGCGGACGGCGCTTTTGTACCAGCTTGGCTATAAAGGGAAGACGGATACCGGGCGGCTGTTCGGGTATATCCGGCATTGCAGCGACTCGACAGAATTCTTCATCCGCAAGGCGATCGGCTGGGCACTCCGGGAATATTCGAAGACGGACGAGGCCACGGTACGGGCTTTCATCGCATCAGCCTCCTTATCCCCGCTGAGTGTGCGGGAAGCTTTGAGGGCGGCGGAGCGCCGGAAGGGAGCCGGCGGAGCGGTGAAGGAATGAGACGGATATCGAAAAAATGGAGACGATCGGAGCGGGGCCCGGCGGTATACTGAGAGCAGAGGAAGAAAGGGGGATGGCTGGATGCCTGCAAAAGAACGCATCGTGCTGCCTGCGCTGGAGGCAGAGGTGTCACACGAGGCTGAGGTCGTTGTCGTGGGGGGAGGGGCCAGCGGCATTGCCGCCGCGATGGCCGCAGCCCGGAGCGGGGCCGATACCCTGCTGATCGAGCAGCGGGGCTTCTTGGGCGGTATGGGGACCGTCTCGCTGGTTCCCGCGTTCTGCCCCTTCACGGACAAGGAGAAGCCGGTGGTGCGGGGGATCGGACTGGAGCTGCTGCAGGCGATGAAGCGGCAGGGAAGCGGGGCCTACCGCCGGCTGAACGGGGAGAAGCTCGATTGGGTGCCGATCGATGCCGAAGTGCTGAAGCGGGTGTATGATGAAGCGGTGCTCGGCAACGGAGCCCGCCTGCTGCTGCATACCGGGGTAAGCCGGGTACTGACGGATGCCTCGGGGGAGCGGATCGAGGGACTGGTGATCCATAACAAAAGCGGCACATCCTTTGTCCGGTGCGCCCAGGTCATTGATGCTACAGGAGATGCCGACATTGCCGCTCTGGCGGGGGCCCCCTTCCAGAAGGGCGGGGAAGACGGGGAGCTGCAGCCGGGAACGATGTGTTATCTCCTCGCGAATGCGAACCTGAACCGGTTCCGGGCGTACTTGCAGGAGAGCGGGGACGGATGGCAGATTCCCAAGGCCGTATCGCAGGCCCAGGACCGGGGTGACCTGCCCCCGGGGAGGAGGGAAGTCTCCGGCTTTGCCTGGGTGACGGAGAGTGTGGTCGGCGTGAATTTCGGACATATCTTCGGCATCGACGGGACCCGGGCAGAGGACTTGACCCGGGGCGCGGTCGAAGGCCGGCGGCTGGCCGAGGTACAGCTGAAGTTCCTGCAGCGCTGCGTGCCGGGCTTCGAAGAAGCCCACCTGGTCGCTACCGGAGAGCAGATCGGAATCCGGGAGACGCGCCGGATCGTCGGAGATTACGTATTGACGCAGGACGATTTCATGGAAAGACGCAGCTTCCCTGACGATATCGCCCGCAACAGCTATTTTATCGATATTCACATGGCCACCAGCCGTTCGAAGATGCAGGTACGCCATCTGCCTCCGGGCGAATCCCACGGCGTGCCGTATCGCAGCATGCTTCCTCTGGGTCTCTCCAATGTGTGGGTGCCCGGACGGGCCGCCTCCTGCGACCGGGTCGTACAGGGTTCGCTGCGGGTCATGCCGAACTGCTTCGCGATGGGGCAGGCGGCCGGTACGGCGGCGGCCCTGGCCGCAGAGGGAGGACTCGACTCGCGCGCGGTGAATACGGAGGCTCTGCAGCGGCGGCTCGTGGCCGACGGTGCCTGGCTGGGGGAAGCGCTGCTTGCGAAGTTTGGCGGTCTCAAGGGCTGAGGGTACGCTGTGGGATGGACCTTGCAAGCGGCAGGACCGTCCGGCGTGAGAGTCAGGACTTGGAATAGGGCGGTCCGGCACGGCGGAGGCTTCGTCTTATAGCCCTGGGAGAGCCGGCCGCAGCAGGCCTGGTTATGCTAGGTAGGGGAAGGCGGTCGGACCGGCAGGCGGTCGGCATCCGGCCGAACAGGACAAAGCCCCATGGCATTGCTGGCATGGGGCTTTGTCCTGTTTGGTCTATGGGCCCGGAAGGCCGCCGCTCAGTTCAGCCGGAAGCCCCGGGCTTCCAGGAAGGGACGGATGTGGGCGCGGACGGGCTGCTTGTGCTTGTCCGCGATCCCCCTGGACCAGGTGGTCAGCGTGCGGCCGCCGGTCCGTTCTTTGTAATAGGCGTACGTGATCTCATCGTACGCGCGGATTCCCTCCCGGACCGCCTCCTCGCTGTAGGCGTCCGGATGCAGGACCGCTTCGCGCGGCATGCGCGGGCGGATTCCCGGCTCCTGGTCGGGCACGCCGACGCATAAGCCGAAGACCGGATACACCAGCTCGGGCAGGCCGAGCAGGGAGCTGACCTCCCCGGGGTTGTTGCGGATACCGCCGATATAGCAGATGCCGAAGCCGAGCGACTCGGCGGCTACGGCCGCATTCTGCGCGGCCAGCGCCGCATCCACGGTCGCGACGATGAAGCTCTCGGTATTCTGGTGGAACGCTTCCCCGTTGTGCTCGGTGGCGAGCTTCAGCCGGTACTGGTCCGCGCAGAAGACGAGGAAGAGCCCGCACTGCTCGACGTAGGCCTGGCCGCCGGCCAGACGGGCAAGCTCCGCCTTTTTGGCGGGATCGGTGACGGCGATGATGGTGTAGGCCTGCACGTTGGAAGAGGTGGAGGCCATCTGCGCCGAGGTGACGATCGCTTCCGTCTGCTGCGGGGTCAAGGGATCAGGCTTGAATTTGCGGATGGAACGGTGATTTTGGAGCAGTTCGATGACGGCATTCACGAGCAGGGTACCTCCTGTACTGTAGTGCTCATATTGTATCGAATGCTTCCGGAGAGCGTCAAATAGCGGGGGCAGCGGGATCAATTTGTCCTTGACACCCCGGAATATCCCTGATATGATCCTATTCATAGTTAACACATGGGAATTAGATGAAATATAACAACCGAAGTTCATTCTACCGGTAAACCGGAGACCATTCACACCTGAACGGGGTGGGAGTGCGTCTCCTTTTTTTGTGCGATGATCCTGCTTTACCTGCGTCTGTACGAAAGAGAAGGGGAGTAGAAAAGATGAAGCGTAGAGGTCTTAACCGTATTCGCGCCCATGCAGCCATCGCGCTGACACTGGCCGCCAGTCTGGCGCTTGCAGGATGCGGCAAACAAACTGGGGACGCGGAGGCCATTGCAGGCGCCGCTGCTGCTGCAGGCGGGGAGCCCGAAGTGCTGGAGCTCCGATATCAGGGGTCGCCCGGCACCGTCACCCTGCCGGAGCTTGCCGAAGATCTGGGCTATCTCGCGCCGGTCAAGCTGAAGTGGATCGGCAACACGACAAGCGGGCCGCAGAGCATTCAGGCGGCAACGACCGGGGACACCGACTTCGGCGGCGCCTTCAACGGGGCGATCGTCAAGCTCATTGCCGCCAAGGCGCCGATCACCGCCCTATTCGGTTACTACGGCGAAGATGCCAAGACGTACAACGGCTACTACGTGCTGGAGGACAGCCCGATCAAGGGGCCCCGCGATCTCATCGGCAAGCAGATTGCGATGAATACGCTCGGCGCCCACCACGAGTTCATGGTGAAGGAGTATCTTCACCGGGCCGGACTGACCAACGAGGAGATCAAGCAGGTGACCCTGCTTGCAATTCCGCCGGCGAACGGGGAGCAGGTGCTGCGCCAGAAGCAGGTCGAAGTCAGCACGCTGGGCGGGATCTACCAGGATAAGGCGAAGGAGAGGGGCGGCATCCGCCCGGTGTTCACGGACCTGGAGCTCTTCGGGGAGTTCACGGCGGGAAGCATCATCATGACGAACAAGTTCATCAAGACGAACCCCAATACGACGAAGAAGTTCGTGGAGGGGGTCGCCAAAGCGATCGAGTGGTCGAGGACGACGCCGCGGGAAGAGGTCATCGCCCGGATGGAGAAGATCGCCAAGGACCGGGGCCGCAGCGAGGACAACTCCAACATCAAATATTGGAAGAGCTGGGGCGTAGCGGGCAAGGGCGGGCTCATCGCCGAGAAGGAGTTCCAGGTATGGATCGACTGGCTCGTGAAGGACGGCCAGCTCAAGGAAGGCCAGTTGAAGGCGGCTGACTTGTACACGAACAAGTTCAATCCGTTCTTCGAGGAAGGAAAAGCAGCGAAATAACCGACGGAAGCTATGGTGCCGACCGGTGCCGATGCTGCTGCCGGCAAATCTCAGGGAGGTGCAGGAATCATGAGCGTAAAGATCAGGATCAGCCAGGTCAATAAGGTATTTCAGGTGAACCGCACGGAATCATTTACCGCCCTGCAGGACATTCATCTCGAGGTGCGGACCGGAGAGTTCATGGTCCTCGTCGGTCCAAGCGGCTGCGGCAAATCCACGCTGCTCGATCTGCTTGGAGGCCTCACGAAACCCACCTCCGGTGAGATCCTGCTGGATGGCCGTCCGATCACGGGACCGGCTCTCGACCGGGGCATCGTGTTCCAGCAGTACGCGCTCTTCCCGTGGAAGACCGCCAAAGGCAATATCGAATTCGGCCTCGAGGCCAAGGGTGTGCCGAAGAAGGAGCGGGAAGAGATCGCCCGCACCTATCTGTCGCTGGTGGGGCTTACGGGCTTTGAGGACCGGTACCCTCATGAGCTCTCCGGAGGGATGAAGCAGCGGGTTGCCATAGCGAGAAGCCTCGCCTACGATCCCGAGGTGCTGCTGATGGATGAGCCCTTCGCCGCTCTCGATGCCCAGACCCGCGAGACACTGCAGACCGAGCTGCTGCGCATCTGGGAGCAGACGGGCAAGACGATTGTGTTCATCACGCACGGCATCGACGAAGCGGTCTATCTTGGCCAGCGGGTGGCTGTGATGACCTCCCGCCCGGGAAGAATCAAGCAGGTGGTGGACATTCCGCTCGCGTCGCGCTCAAGTGAAGAGGACCTGCGGAGCGACCCGGAGTTCATCCGTACGCGGCATGAGGTATGGAGTCTGCTGCGCGAAGAAGTGCTGAGAGCCCAGGAGTACGAGAAGAACAAAGCCAGAATAGGACAGAAAGCGAAAGGGGTGGCCCTCCATGGCTAGTATCGGGGAATCCGTCGCGCTCGGCCGAAGCGCCAAGCCGGTAGCGTTCAAATGGTCGTCCGTCAGCCGGTTCCTGCAGAAATGGATCGCGATCATCGCCGTTCTGGCACTCTGGGAAGTGTTTCCGAGGCTGGGCCTGGTCGATACGACATTCCTTCCGCCGTTCTCGGAGATCGTCAGCGCCTGGTGGGCACTTGCCGCATCGGGGGAGCTGTACAGCCACGTGGAGGCCAGCCTGATCCGCTCGCTGACCGGCTATGCGCTGGCGCTGCTCTATGCGATCCCGCTCGGCATTGCGATCGGCTGGTATAAGCGGTTCGCGGAGATCATCAATCCGCTGCTGGAGACGATGCGCAATACCGCGGCACTGGCTCTGCTTCCCGTGTTCATCCTGCTGCTCGGGATCGGGGAGCGTCGAAGATCGCGCTCGTGATCTATGCCTGCTCCTGGCCGATTCTGCTCAATACGATCTCCGGCGTGAAGCACGTCGATCCGCTGCTGATCAAGTCCGCCCAGTCCATGGGGCTGTCGAATGTCCGGCTGTTCCGCAAGGTGATCCTGCCTGCGGCGGTGCCGACCATCTTCGTCGGTGTCCGGCTGGCGGGGGCTTCCTCGATCCTCGTGCTGGTAGCCGCCGAGATGATCGGGGCGAAGGCGGGGCTCGGCTACCTGATCACCTACACGCAGTACAGCTTCATGATTCCGCAGATGTACGCAGGCATCATCACGATCTCCGCGATCGGCTTCCTGTTCAACTTCGGCCTGGTGAAGCTGGAGCAGCGGTTCACCTCCTGGAAGACGACGCAGGCGAGAGAGTAAGGTTTTTAGATTTATAAAAAGGGGCTGGAAGGTTATGAGTAAAAGTCAACGGCAGATGAAACTGGGTGCGTTCTTCATGATTCCGGGCCACCACGTGGCAGCCTGGAGGCATTCCGAAGCGGAAGCGCAGGGCGTGCTCGATTTCAAATTCTACAAGAAGCTCGCCCAGACGGCCGAGCGCGGCAAATTCGATATGGTCTTCCTCGCGGACGGCCTCGCCGTATGGGATCGGTTCGGCACCGGCATCTCCCATACGGTGAATGCAAGGCCGGAGCCGCTGACGCTGCTCTCCGCTCTCTCCGCGGTGACCGAGCATATCGGTCTGGCCGCTACGGTGTCGACCACGTATAACGAGCCGTTCCATGTCGCGCGCAAATTCGCCTCGCTCGACCACCTCAGCGGCGGCCGGGCGGCCTGGAATGTCGTGACCTCCAGCGGAGAGAACGAAGCCCACAACTTCAGCCGGGATTCGCACCTGCTGCACGAGAAGCGGTATGAGCGCGCCCGGGAGTTCGTGGATGTAGTGCGCGCCCTATGGGACAGCTGGGAGGACGGTGCGCTGCTCATCGACAAGGAATCCGGCCTCTTTGCGGACAAAGACAAGGTGCATTATGTGAACCACAAGGGCGAAGCGTTCTCCGTCAAAGGGCCCCTCAACATCGCGCGCCCGCCGCAGGGCCATCCGGTCGTGATTCAAGCCGGCTCCTCGGAAGCGGGCAAGGAGCTTGCCGCCGAGACGGCGGAGGTGATCTTTACCGCATGGCAGACGCTTGAGGAGGCGCAGAAGTTCTACTCGAACGTCAAGGGCCGGATGCTGCAGTACGGCCGTACGCCTGACGAGCTGAAGATCATGCCGGGCGTATTCCCGATCATCGGCCGCACCCGGGCGGAAGCGGAGGCGAAGGCGGAGCAGCTGAAGGAGCTCATCCATCCGACTGCCGGCGTAGGCCTGCTCTCCGCGCTGATCTCGTACGACCTGACGCCGTATCCGGTGGACGGCCCGCTGCCGGAGCTGCCGGACATCCGGGACATCAACGGGGGCAAGAGCCGCTTCCAGCTGCTGAAGGATCTCGCGGACCGCGAGGGACTCACGATCCGCGGGCTGTACCAGCGGATCGCGGGCGCAAGGGGGCACCGTGAGATCCTCGGAACCCCGGCGGAGATCGCCGATCAGCTCGAAGAGTGGTTCGTGAACGGGGCGGCGGACGGCTTCAACATCATGCCGCCGACCCTGCCGGGCGGGCTGGACGACTTCGTCGAGCTTGTCATTCCCGAGCTGCAGCGGCGCGGCCTGTTCCGCACCGAATACGAGGGGGCGACCCTGCGGGAGAACCTCGGCCTGGCCCGTCCGGCCAGCCGCTTTGCGGCAGCACCTGCCGTACCGCAGACGCAGACGTCATAAGCTTGAGCGGGTCGGACCGGAGTCTCCTTGGGGGCTCCGGTCTTTTTGGTGTCGACAGGTCTGCAACTTTCTTCCGGATGCCGCCGTCCAATGCAGTGGAATGAGAGAGGGATTCGGAGGAATGAGGGATATGAACAAAAAAGTCTTGGCTCCCCTCGCAGCCTGCAGCATGTTCTTCGCGCCGTCCGTGCTGGCGGACAGTTCGGTGCAGGTGCATGTCGGGGTTGAGCGGCTGCCGGGCGAAGCGATGGCCCGGCTCGAGGACGGCAGCGTTAGGGTAAATCTGCGGGCACTCGCCGAAGCGCTCGATGCGCAGGTGATGTGGGATGCGGAGCACCGGGCCGTCAGCGTCAACCGGCCGGACGATGAGGTGCAGCGGCAGCGGATCGCGCTGCTCGAAGAAGCACTGGCGGCTCCGACGGCCCAGGAGGCGGCCCGTCGGTACCTTGACGGCATCCGGGAACGCAACGGGGCGAAGCAGTATGCCGTGCTGTCGGCGGAGCTGCAGCGCGAACGCCGGGCCGACATGGAAGCGGCCGGCTGGCGGACCGGCAGCTCCAGCCCGTGGTGGGAATCCTATGCGGCGGATGAAGGGCGGCAGCGGCCGGACGGGACATGGGAGTTCGCGGCACGCGGCACGCTGACCGATTCCACCGGTACGCGGGAGGAGCGGGAGGGAACCCTGCTTGTGAAGGAGGAAGCGGGCCGCTTCGTTATCACGGATGACGGGTTTGCGGGGCGGGAGGCCCGGCAAGAATAGCAGGCAGACGGACGAATAGGAGGACTGCTGCATGACATACCTGATGAAGCCATGGAGCCGGGAGACCGCCCGGCGATCCGGCGGGCGCGTGCTTCTGGCGGGATTGTGCTCTGCCTGTCTCGGAGGCCTGTATCTGCCGGACTCGATCCTGTTCCTCGCGGGATGGTTTGACCTGTTCGGTGTAGAGGATATAGCCGGCTTTTACCGGGCGATCTTGACTCCGGGCGGCGCAGCCGCGGCTGCCTTGGGGCTCCTGCTGATGCTGCCGCTTCCGGCAGGCCGGTGGCTGCGGCTTCCCCTGCTGCTGACAGGCTTGGCGGGCATGCTGGTGCTGCTCGCGGCGATGGTCCCCGCGGTCATCCTGTCGGTGATGCAGGCCATGAGCTTCCAGCTGGAGGGCCTGCTCTACCTTCTGCCCCATTTGCTCGTGGGAATGCTGTCGGGCAAAGCGCTGTTCGCGCTGCTCGATGAAGTCCGCAGCCTCTTCACCCGCCATGCGCCTCAAGAAGAGGCTGGATGAAGCTTCCGCGCCGCCGGCCGTTTACGGCCCCCCGGGCTTTCCGGTATAATGAGAGGGAAGCAAGAAAGAAGGGAGCCTATCTCATGGCCGGAAGAAAAGAAGACGAGCTCGACCTGACGCTGCTCGGCAGCGAACGCACCAAATACCCGATGAACTACGCGCCGGAGATGCTGGAATCGTTCGATAACAAGCATCCGTACCGCGACTATTTTGTCAAATTCAACTGTCCGGAATTCACGAGCCTGTGCCCAATCACGGGGCAGCCGGATTTCGCGACCATCTATATTTCGTACATCCCGGACCAGAAGATGGTGGAGAGCAAGTCGCTGAAGCTGTACCTGTTCTCGTTCCGCAATCACGGGGATTTCCATGAGGACTGCATGAACATCATCATGAACGACCTCATCAAGCTCATGGATCCGAAGTATATCGAGGTCTGGGGCAAGTTCACGCCGCGCGGCGGAATCTCCATCGACCCGTACTGCAACTACGGCCGCCCGGGCACCAAGTACGAGGCCATGGCCGAACACCGCCTGCTGAACCACGATCTCTATCCGGAGAAAGTGGACAACCGCTAAGGCGGGCGCGATATAAAGAGCCGCAGTTTCCTTCAGGGGAGGCTGCGGCTTTTTGGTGTGCTGTGGATGGGATGCGCAGAGAGTGGGGTGGAAATCAGCCGCGTTCGGCAGAAAGGGCTGGACAAGGCTGGAGGCCTATCCCACGCGGGTGAATGGAGGACGCTGCCCTGCGCTCAGGCAGCCGGGAGGGCTCCCGGGTACCTGGGCTGCGGCGCGTTAGAGAGGAGAACTGCGGGGAAGCGATGGCTGAGGCTGCGGAGGAGGCCGGTTTGGCAGCGGACAAGGAAAGGGCTGGGGGTGGCCTAAAGCGAGGAGGAGCCGGAAGAGGCGGGGGGAAGCTGCGTGGACAGTCCGGATAGGGAGGTTTGCGAAACAGAGGAGGGCCGAGCCGTAACCGGTCATTTGCTTCTGACATGGTTCAGTATATAAGGGAAAGGGGGCATGGCAAAGTACTATCTTAAGCTAGTACCGGCGCATAGGCACGGTCCGCCTGCCGGCGCGTTAACAGGCGCAGTACCCGCGGGAGTTTCGCATCCATCCCCAAAAACGGCCCCCGTGCCTACAGCCAGACTGCAGGTGGGGACCGCTTTTTTATCAACCGAGCTTAGTAAAGAGGGGGCAGCTTGGGACGTCCGAAGGACGGGGTGAGCGCCTGCCGCCCTGTTACTCCTGCTTCGTCAGACCGACGAAGTACCAGCTGCCCTCCCGGATGATCGGGGAGACCGTATCGACGGCGTAGCCTTCCTCCTCGGCGTAAGCGGCAAGCTCCCGCTCCGTCGGGAACGGGTGCAGGTTGTTGTGCGCCGCCATGAAGGAGTTGAACGCCGCCGAGAACGGCTGCCCGCCCGGCGCGAGGTACAGCGGCGTCACGAGGGCGATCGAGCCGTTGTCGCTGAGCAGCCGGCGTGCTTTGCGCAGCAGCTGCCTGCGGCGGCCGGGCTCGAAGTAATGCAGGATGTTGTTCATCAGGATGAGATCGACCGGCGCGGACGGACCGGACCACTGCTCGATATCCGCGTGCATGAGCTCCAGATTCGGCAGTGCTTCAGCCCGGGCCTTGCGGATCGCCTCCTTCGCTACGGCTTCGTTCGTCTCGATGCCGAGCAGCCGCAGATCGCGAAAGCGGCGGCCGAGCCGGATCAGATAGCCGGCATGCCCGCAGCCGATATCGAGCACGGAGCGGGCCGAATGCTCCCGGAGCCACCCGGCGATCTTGGGGAAAGCCAGCTTCTCCAGAAGCGAGGAGGTCTCGGCGACGGTGGGGCCGTGCGTCTCCGCATGGAAGTCGAGCCGCTGCCTGCCCTCGAGCAGCCGGGGATACTGCAGCAGCGTCGGCATGTGCAGCTCCATCATCTCCCGGATCAGCGCCCCGACCGAGCTGTGTCTGCCCCCTTCGATGTATTCGAGCATCTCCCGCTTGGCATGGACGCGCCCGTCCTTCGAGCGCTTCAGGTGGCCGACGGCGACGCCCGCATCGACCCACTTGGCAAGCAGCTCGGCATCAAGCCCGTACTTCCCGGCAATCACGGGAGGGAAGGCCCCCTTCTCGAACCGTTCGAACAACCGCTCCGTGATGCCGACGTAGATATGCCAGGCCGGCAGGAAGCGGGCATTGCTTTTCATCCACTTGCGGGCGAGCCATAACGTTTTCCATTCCTGCAGCTTCTCCACCACGGTCATGGGGCTTCCTCCTCTCCAAGATTCAACCAGGGGTAATCGTCCTTGTCGCTGAACCGCATGCGCAGCCTCTCCTCCTCCGAGAGGGAACGGCGGTCCGGCCACAGGCCCGCCTGCCGCATGAGGTCCGCCGGGGAATCCGGCCACAGGCCGAGCCCGGAGACGTTCAGCATATATTTGTAATGCAGGTAGGGCGACCGTTCGATCGCCTGCAGCACCCGGGTGCGCATCCACTCCCACGGTCCGGCTTCGTACGCGTAAGCCAGGGCGGACAGATGGCTGAGCCGGGAGATATAGCTTGCTCTCGGCCGGCGGACCCGCTCGTACCACGTCAGCCCGGCCGGGGAGCGGTGTCCGCAGCGTCTCAGCCAGACCAGCAGCGAGCCGAGCACATCGGCATCCTGAATCGCCATGTTCATCCCTTCGCCGGCCATGGGGTGCACGTTGTGGGCCGCATCGCCGAGGATGGCCATATTGCCCGACACATACCGGTCCGCGTGGGAACGGAACGGGATCATGAGCTGAATTTTGCGCCACTCCCGGATCTGATGCACATACCCGCCGAGCTCCGGCAGGAGGGAGACATATTCGCGGTAGAACGATTCGAGCCCCTCGCTGCGCATCGACTGATATTCCTCCGGCTTGATGAGCAGCACGGTGCGCACCTGGCCTTCCGGCAGGGGGAACAGGCCGAGGAAGCGGCCGCCCCGGGAGAGAATCAGCGAGTCGTCGAGCGAGGGCGGGGAAGGGAAGGACACGGTGAGAAAATGGTGGTTGTACCCGCTTCGCCGCATCCGCACGCCCATGTGCAGCCGGGTCGGAGAGGTGCGGCCTTCCGCACCGATAAAATAATCCGCCGCAATCCGCTCAAGGCCGCTGCCCGTTTCGACGAGCGCTTCCTCGGCCAGCCCCCAGACGCCTTGGACAAGACCTGTGCACCGGCCGGGCCGCAGCAGCTTGACGCGCCCGGTTCGCACGGCATGCTCTTCGAGGCAGCTCTTCAGCTTCTCGTGCGGCACCATCAGCGCGTAATTGTAAGGGGCCCCGAGCACGCCGTACTCGAAGCGGATCTCAGCTTCAACCGCCGGCCTCTCCTGGGACGGACGGGCCTCCTCCAGCTCTCTCATGTGGATCGTATGTACCTTTCTTCCGGTCCGGATCAGGTCGTCCAGAACGCCCAGCTTGTCCAGGATGGCGAGGCTTTTGGGCTGGAGAAGCTCACCCTTGTAGAGGGAGAGGGGGCCGCGGCTCTGCTCCGCCAAGACGACGGATAGGCCCTCCCGAGCCAGAAGGAGAGCCAGCGTCAGCCCGGCCACGCCGCCGCCCGAGATGAATACATTGCTTCGCATGGCATGTACCTCCTACCGGCTGCGGGGATCGGCATGCATTCCGCAGGATCTTACAGTCAAAATACCCGCTGGGCGCAGGTGCGAAACGAAGAAGTTGTACAAACCTTATACAGTTAGGGCGGGCAGATGGCAGATGGGGTTCCGGGACGCCTGCTTGTTCTTTTTCCCGGGGGGATCGGCATAAAGTGGAGAAGATGGACATGGGGTACAGGTGTAAGGGAGAAAGAGGAGGAGATGGAATGAACGGTGGAGCGGAGCTGAGCGTATGGGAGGAGCATCTGTTCTGGCTCGAGATTCTGCAGGATCATGCTTACTTTGTGAGGGATGCTTTGTCGCCGGACGCCGTCCGTGAGGTGGAGGCGGCACGCTGGTATATCGCAGCCTTCGAGCAGCGGCTCAGGGAACTGCTCACGCTGGATCCGGCGCTGGGGCCGGAGACGCCCCAGATGAGGGCATTCGCGGAGGCGGCCTGGCTGGTGGCCGAAGGGTATTTCCGGTTCGAGGGACGGCTGCAGAACCTGCGGATCAACAATGAGCTCATCGTCAATTTGACCCCGACCTATTTTAACGGCACCTTGGGGGAAAACCAGGAATACCTGAGACAGCTGACCGCCTTCCGTGAGGGCCGGTGGGCCGATCCCCAGCCGCTCTGGCAGCTGCTGGATCTGTGGCTGGAGGACCAGCTGGGGCATGCCGTCCTTCTGCGCAACGTCACGGACCCGGTCGAGGTGGGCGTGCTGGCCAAGGCGGGGGAGTATGCGGAGAAGTTTCAGGGATTCATCCTCCAGAATCATCATATCCGCGGATATCTGCGCTTCACGCCGCCGGGCATGCCGCGCCAGCAGCTGCTCGCTTCGGAGGTCGGACAGGTGGCGCTGGAGATGAACCATTTTATCCGCGGGGTGATCGCGAGGTACAAAGCCAGGCAGCTGCTCAGCCGGACGACGCTCCGTTTCCTGGAGCATCATCTGCCGGAGGCCTGCTATTTCATACGCAAGCTGAGCGCCTTCGCTCCCGAGATCGCCGAAGAGGCCCGTACCTGCTCCATCCGGAGAGTGTCGGGCCCCTAAGGGCAGGATCGTCAGGGAGCCGGGTGAACGACCCGCTGACGGATGGTAACGTCGAGCTTGCGCGGGTCAATCCCCGGGTTACCGGCGTTGATCCGCGGGAGGGCGAGGGGATCGCTGAACCGGGTCGCCATCTCGCCGATGATGGTGAAGGCGTACTTGAAGCCGGCCGCCGAGATGATCTCCTGCGTGCGCGGCGAATAAATCCCGTAAGGATAGGCGAACGTATCGCCTGCCCCGTCACGTCCATACAGACCGTCGAGCTTGTGGGCGCAGGCTTCGCTGTCCTGCCGCACCCGCTGCTCCGCCGTCTCCGTCCGGCCCCCCTCAAGCGGGAGGGGAGCGGTCAGGGCGGCGTTTTTGCCTTCTTTGAAGTGGAGGGCGTTCGTGTGGCACTGGATATCGATGAGTCCGGGCATTTCCTGCAGCATCGCGCGGATCTCTTCCGGGGACAACGCGGGAATCGGCGGGGCCAGCGGCGCATCCAGGTCCTTCGTAATAATGAAGTTCACGGCCGGCACCTGCAGCTCCCGGAGGACGGGATAAGCGAAGTCGTGGAAGCTTTTGTACCCGTCGTCGAAGGTGACGAGCACCGCCTTGTCCGGCACCGGCGCGCCGCCGAGGAACTGCTTGAAGTCCGTGAGCGAGATGAAGTGGTATCCGCGCGACTGCAGGTAGCTGAGCTGCTCCCGGAACAGCGCCGTGCTGACCGTGCTTGCGCTGTGGTCCGTGTCATGCACGTGGTGATACATCAGCACCGCCACCTGGTCGCGGTACGTCTCGTCCGCCTTGGGGACCAGCGTATCGTATCCGGCATAGAGAATGACGGCGAGCAGAAGGCAGGCCATCAGAATTCGGGTCGGCATGAAGAGAAACTCCTATCGTCAAGGCGGCTGCGCCGCCCAGTAGTGGAATGCTTCGATTATCGTCTCCGTGGGATCAGGAAGCAGAATGGCAAAAAGAGCCTATAGTCAGTTATAGCGATTCCTAGGGCGGAATTCAAGCGAAGCTCCCAATCCGGTTGCTTTTTGCATGGCGGGGGGTGAGAATGGGGAGGACGAAATTTGGAAAATCGGAGGGAGGGAAGACGGATGGTCCTTGGGGAACGGATCGGGGAAGGAAGGACTGCTGAGGTCTACCGGTGGGAAGAAGGCCGGGTGATCAAGCTGTACAAGCCATTTATGAAGGAGTGGGCGGTGAAGGAGTGGGAAACCGCCCGGCTTGTGGCGGATACCGGTCTGCCGGTGCCCGGGGTATTTGGCTTGGAGAAGGTGGAAGGCCGCGCCGGCGTCATCTATGAGCGGGTGGAAGGCCTGCCGCTGACCCGCCGTTTATTCGAAGAGGCGGAAGCGGCGGAAGTGGTGGGGAGGCAGCTGGCCGGCCTGCATGCACGCATTCATGCCTGTGAGGGGAAGGGGCTGCGGCCCTTCAAGGAAGTACTCCGGGAGCGGATCTCGCATGCGCCTGGATTGGCTTCGTTAACGAGGGGGGAGCTCTTCCGGCGGCTGGACGGGCTGCCCGAGGGGGCCGAGCAGTTGTGCCACGGTGACTTTCACCCGGACAACGTGCTGCTGGCTTCTCCGGAACCGGTCGTGATCGACTGGATGACGGCAGTTCGGGGGCTGCCTGAAGCGGATGCCGCCCGGACCTGGCTGCTGCTGGAGCATGGAGGGATGCCTCCGGGACTGCCAGCAGCGCTGCAAGAGCAGCTGACGCAGGTCCGCAGCCGTCTGAGCCGGAGCTATGTGGACGAATACGGCATGCTGACGGGCAGGCGTCAAGCGGATCTGGAGGCCTGGCTTCCGGTGGTCGCCGCCGCCCGGCTGGTGGAGCTTGGGGAAGATGAGGGCCGGGCCTGCTCCGGCTGATTGACGCTTGGCTGCAGCAGGGTTGAGGAGGTTGGACAGGACGGTATCAAGGATGCGAGCAAACGTTGTTAAATGAATTCGAGCAGGATGGAGGCGATCCGGGATGAACTTAGAACAGATTCTGGAGCAGGTGCCGGAGCTTCGGGGGGCCGCGCGGATGACCCCGCTGACCAAGGGCTTCTCGTCCGACCGCAAATATATCGTATATGATGCGGCGGACCGGCCGGTGTATGTGGTGAGAACGGCGGAGATCGGAAAAGAGGGGGCGAAGCGCAGGGAGTTTGAGGTGGTGGGCAGGGCTGCCGCCGCCGGCGTCCGCACACCGGCTCCCGTGGCCTTCTTCACCTTGACGGAGCAGCAGACGTGCGGCATGGTGCTGGAACATGCCGGGGGGACCGACGCTGCGGAGGCGCTTCCGTACGCCGCCGGCGTCGAAGCGGGCCGGGAGCTGCGGCTCCTGCATACGATTGGGGCGCCGGCGGAAATGCAGCCGTGGCACAGGCTCCGCGAGGCCAAGCACCGCCGCCAGTGGCAGGCGTACCGGGAGTGCGGGGTGAAGCTTCCGGCGGAGGAAGCGGTGGAAGCCTTCATAGAGACGCATCTTCCCTGCATGGAGGGGCGTCCGAGCGGACTTCAGCATGACGATTTTCATCCGTCGAACCTGCTGATCGCCGGCGGCCGGTATGCCGCCGTCATTGACTTCAACCGGTACGATTGGGGAGACCCGTATCATGATTTTCTGAAGATCGCTTACTTCAGCCGGGAGGTCTCCGTCTCCTTCAGCACGGGACAGATTCACGGATACTTCGGTGGACGGGCGCCGGATCTGTTCTGGACGCTGTACGCGCTGTATACCGCGATGATCCTGGGCGGGACGATCACCTGGACGCTGCAGGTAGTGCCCGAGCAGCTTCCATCGATGATGGACCGCATCCGCGTCGTGCTGGAGGATCACCGGAACTTTGAGAGCATGGTTCCGGTGTGGTATAAGGAGTAGGGGCTTTCCAAAAAATCATTTGTTAGTGGTTCCAGGCCAGTTTGAAAGTAACATTTAGGTATTCTTAATTTATTGCCCTAAATTGGACAAACTCCCTTGCTAAAGTTGGCAAGGGAGTTTGTCCAATTTGAAGGGTTTACGGATCTCAACCAAGAACGGATGGTTTAGATAATAATCTTAAGGAGTTACGGTGACGTAATAAACAACTCTTGTGCCGCTATTCCATTCAGCAACTACCGTACCATATCCTTGCGCAAAAGCAGTCAGATTCCCATAGGCATCCAAACCGAGGCAGTAAGTTGGATTAGCAGAAGAAATATATACTCGGTCACCCGCAATTTTTCTTCCCTCTCCTACTTTCATAGTAATAGATGAATAAATAGTAGAGCTTGCTTCAATTTTCGTAGGTTCGATCTTTTGGACTGTCGCTGCAGATACTCCGCTTGTAGACAAATTAAACGATAAGAGGCTTGCTACTGCGGTGAGAGTCAGGATAGCTTTTTTCATTTTTCTCATCTCCTAAAACTTTTATTTGAAGTATTTCTAGTTGTTTCACTATTTGTATAATATTACATATTTACCAATATTGCAATATAATTTACAAAATTAGTAAAATTGGAGGTATAGTCAATATCGATGAGGTTTAGAAATTAAGACGAGAAAAAAGCCGGTAACGATGTACCAGCTTTCTAAAATAATGATATGTTGAGATCAAATGTAGTTCAAGCCATTGGCATGCGGGAGCGGCAGCGCCGGAACCGGCAGGCTGCGGGCCTGCGTTCCGTCGGCTCCCAGGTCGAACAGCTCCCGGACCAGCTCGCCCGGGGAGAGCTTCAATTCCGCTCCACCTTCGCCCGGGAGGACATACTGCCCGTCAGCTCCCAGGCGTAGGGGAGGCAGCGGCGTCTCTCCCCAAAACGGGCCGGCCTGCTCCAGCAGGCGCTGAGCGTTCACCAGGTAGAGCGTGCCCCCGTTCGTACCGCTCTCGGACGGCAGACCTGCTTCGCGGAGCAGGGCAAGCAGCGCTCTTTCATGCCAGGCGGCGGTGACGCTGAGCGAAGGGAGGCCGAAGCGCTCCAATGCTTCCGCGAGCAGCAGGGCGACCGCCTCGGGTTCGCCGCCCCACTCGACGGCGAACGGGGCTTTGCGGCCGGCAGCAGCCGTGCCGGGCACGGCGAAGACCGCGTAAGCGGCAAGCGAGCCGTCCCCCCTCCGCGCCGTCAGCGTGCGGTGCACGAGCTTGAAGCAGCCGGCGTAAGCCTCGGCGGCGAGCAGCCGGGGCAGGTCGGTGACGCTCTGCTCGTAGGCGACGCTTCGCTCTTCCGCCAGCCGGTGCACGGCCGGGAGGTCGGCGGGCTCCAGGCCGCTGATGCGGAGGCCTTCTGTGCGAGGGCGATGCTTCAGCCGGTCGGCGGCTGAAGCATCCAGTGCGAAGCGCTCCGTGCGCCCGTACGGATAGCAGTGGGCCCGGGTGTAGAGGGAGCGGTCGCCCGAGATGAGGATCAGGGCGGCGCCGGCGGCATCCGCGTGGGCTTTGCACAAGTCAAGCAGTCGGCTGCCGATGCCCTGCCCGCGGGCCTCCTGGTGGGTGCAGACGGCCCCCATCGAGAAGATGCGCAGACGGGCGGGCCCGACCCGCACGACGGCGGGGGCGAGTCCCATGAACGCGGCAAGCTTTCCTTCGTCGGTGAAGGCGCCGTAGGAGTGGCTGATGCCGGGCGAGAACAGATCCGGGAAGGCCTCGCCCATCGACGATTGCTCCCCGTCCCGGAAGATGCTGTCGGCGAGCCGGGTGGCTTCGGCGAGCTCGTGCGGCTGCATAAGACGCAGATTCATTGCGGTGTCCTCCTTAGGTAGGTTTTTATAAGGCCGCTTGGCGGTCAGTCCCGGATCTCCGCGATGACTTCGATTTCCACCGGCGTATGAAAAGGCAGCTCGCTGGTGCCGATCGCCGACCGGGCATGCTTGCCCCTCTCGCCGAACACTTCCACGAGCAGGTCGGACGCGCCGTTCATAACGTAAGGCTGATCCGCGAAGCCCGGAGCCGAGTTGACGAAGCCGAGCAGCTTCACGATGCGCTCGACCCGGTCCAGGTCGCCAAGGTAGCCCTTCATGACCGCCAGGCAGTTGATGATCGTTTGGCGAGCTGCGGCCTGCCCTTGTTCGATCGTGACCTCCCGGCCGAGCTTGCCGCTGTACATCAGTTCGCCGTCGATCCGGCAGTCCTGGCCGGAGAGATAGATGAGATTTCCGGTGCGGCTGCAGGGGATATAAGTGAAGCGCGGTTCGGGGGATGGCGGCAGCATAATGCCGAGCTCTTGCAGACGCTGTTCGATTTTGGACACGGTGAAGCACCTCCGGGGGATGGTTTGGACGAGATCCTGGGAATGCATGCAGGGTACTACAGTTCATAAAAAATTAGGATGATAAGCCATCAAGGCGGCAAACGAATTCGGAATGCGGAAGCGTTTAGAGCCGTAAGTAATCAGGCACCCGAAGAGTACAGGGAGTTAAAAGGCCGGGTGCTTAAAGATTGGATCTTTATGACCTTGCTCACAGAATGGGCCGGGGCGGCACCCACTTAATGAGAACAGCAGGAGACTGCGCGGATCAGACTGCCGGCCCGCGCGCGGGTGTGCGCCCCGTCCTGAAGCGTGGGGCTTCCGCCGACAAGCACGTGCGAGATGCCGGCGGGAAACTGCCGGGGGTCCTGGTAGGTTGCCCGGTCCTGGATCGTCTCGGGGTCGAACACGGTAATATCGGCGGCGTATCCGGGGACGAGCAGCCCGCGTTTGCCGAGCTTGAACCGCTGGACAGGAAAGGAGGTGACTTTGCGGACCGCCTGCTCCAGCGAGAGCGCCCGCTCCTCCCGCACATACTTGGCGAACAGGCGGGGGAAGGTGCCGTACAGCCTCGGATGCGGCTTGCCCGTCTCGCAGGTGAGGCTGTCGGAGGCGATCAGGGACTTGTCATACCGCACCACTTCCCGCACGTCGTCGTCGGACATATGGAAGTAGACGATGGAGATGCGGCCCTCCTCCTCCAGCAGCAGGTCCATCATCGCATCGGCCGGAGGGAGGCCCCGTGCCGCTGCGATGTCAGCGATGGAGCGGCCCTCGAGAGCTCGGCCGGCTTCCGTGTGCATGGCCGAGATGACGACGCTGTCCCAGCCGGTAGAGCAGACCAGATTGTCCCAGTCTTCCTGTTCCTCCGTCAGTTCTTCACGTATGCGCTTTCTCATTGCCGGGTCGCGGAACGTTTCGAGCGCCCCCTCAATACCGCGCTCCAGCACCCACGGCGGCAGGACGGTCGTCAGTGTCGTGGAGCCGGCGGCGTAAGGGTACACGTCGCATGTGACATCAAGCCCGCGGGCCCGCGCGTTCTCGATCTCCTCGACCGCTTCCAGCACCTGCCCCCAGCTGCGGCGGCCGGCGGCTTTAAGGTGCGAGATATGCAGCGGCACGCCGGCCTTCTCGGCGATCCAGATGACCTCGCGCACCGAGGGAAGCAGCGAACTCCCTTCGCCGCGGATGTGCGTGGAGAACAGTCCGCCGTAGCGCGGCAGTACGGAGCACAGCTCGGCGAGCTCCTCCTTCGACGTGTAGCTGCCGGGTGCATACAGCAGGCCGATCGACAGGCCGATCGCTCCCGCCTGCATGCCCTCGGCGAGCAGCTGCTTCATGCGCTCGAGCTCGTGCGGCGCCGCCGGGCGGTTATCGAAGCCCATGACGGCGATGCGCAGCGCCCCGTGGGCGGCATAGGTCGCGACGTGGCTGGACGGGCCGCAGCGGGCGAGGGTGTCCATGTAGCCGGGGAGTGTCTCCCACGGCCAGGCCCAATCCGTGCGGCCGAGCACCGGCTGCACGTAGCTCTGCAGCAGTTCGGCGCGCTCCGGTACCAGCGGGGCGGGGGCGAGCCCGCAGTTGCCGACGACCTCGGCGGTGACGCCCTGCGAGAGCTTGATCTCGCTGTGCGGATGGTCGAGCAGCATCAGGTCGGAGTGGCAGTGGCCGTCGATGAAGCCGGGCGCGATCACCTGGCGGTGCACGTCGACTACACTGCGGGCCTCCTGATCCACCCGGCCGACAGCGGCGATCCGTCCGTCCTTGATGCCGACGTCGCCGAGGAACCAGGGGTTCCCGCTGCCGTCGATGACACGTCCATTGCGAAGAATAAGGTCGAGCATGAGTGAAGCCTCCTTGGCTTGAGTCATGGGGAGCAAGGGCCTTTTTCGGTAAGGTAAGGCGCATGGGTATAAAGGAGCAGGCCGTGTTGATGCGGTAAGTGGGAAGGAATGAGATAAGCCGGATTGGGAAAAAGGAAAACCCTGCGGCTGTGCTGACATGGAGACGCTGCTGCAGAACAGTCCCTTGTGAAATACAGAAGGCCGTCCTTGTGCGAAAACATCCGCGGTCCGATGTCCGGTAGGTGCAAGTCGGCTCTGAGTATAGCTATATACTTGATGAGCGACCCGAAGAGCCAGCTTAACGAACGGCCAACCTTCGGATACGAAAAATAGCGGAACTGAGGTTCGCTAAAGGCCTTCTCCAAAGGTGACAGAGTTAAATAGAGGAACTCAGATTCTCTATTAGACCTCAGCGGGGGGCGGATAGGGCATATGGGAGCAGATAAGGCATCCTAGTTCCGTTATCGTGAGAAAAGGGGCCATTGCAGAGGCAATAGCGCATCACAGTTCCGCTATCTCAGTTCCCGACCTACACTCCGCCCCGTGATCTTGCTGTTCTGGGGAACTAGTCGGGTACGCTGATAAGGAGCTGGCCGCCAGCTCAGCCGGGCGTCCGGCACCGTGCAGCAGGAGGGGAGAAGCATCCCGGCTGCCATCCTAGCTCCCACTGCACTCACAGCTTGATTCTAACCTGCTGCCGCCGACCGTCTCGCTCTGCCCGTACTGGCTATTCCAGCATCCCGCGGGCCAACACGGGCTGGGGAGTATAGCGGCCGTCCGTCCCGCGGAACCAGACCTGGTTATGCAGGTTGACCGTGCTGCAGATGTGGTTAGGCACCAGATGCAGCACATCGCCTACCGCCAGCCCGGAAGCCTGGGCGTCAGGACCGAGGCGCAGCATGCCGTGCTCTTCGGTGAGGCGCTCGAGTACGGCGTCCGGCAGCTCGGTGGACCAGCCGAAGCCCTGCAGGAGCAGCGGCGCCGTGTTCGGCTGCACGTCGGTGGCGAACGTCTTGCTGCCGCCGTCGATGATGGCCAGATCCGGCGCCGGGCGGCTGACGACCGTGACGCGCACGCGCCCGGCGCAGTCGTCCAGGGAGCACACGCCGAGACGGGCCTGCATCCGGTCCTGGTACACGTAGGTGCCGGGCCGGATCTCGGTCACGCCGGGCACGGCGGCCGCGAATGCGGCGGTCGGCGTGGAGCCGACGCTGACGTCTGCGACGGGCACACCCGCTTCGCGCAGCCGCTGCGCCAGGTCCGCCATCAGGCGCCCCTCCTGCTTCCCGGCTGCTGCAAGATCAAGCGTCGGCGCTCCGTCGAGCAGCGCCCCGCGGAAGGTGTAGATGCCGGTGAGCGACAGCCCCGGCATCGCCGCGATCTTCTCGGCCAGCGCGGGTGCATCGTCGTAAGGGACGCCGGTGCGGCGCAGCCCCGTATCGATCTCGAGGCGTACGGCCAGCGGGGCGCCGCCATGAGTCACGGCCGCTTCGGACAGCCGGACTGCGCCCTCCAGCGAGTCGACGGCGAGAATCAGCTCCGCCTGCTCATGCAGCGCCAGAGCCCGTCGGATTTTGCCCGGGGTCACCAACGGGTAGGCAATGAAGATGCTTCGGATGCCGTGGGCCGCCATCACTTCGGCTTCGGATACCTTGGCGACGGTGATGCCGGACGCACCGGCCTCGAGCTGGAGCCGGGCGACCGAAGGGAGCTTGTGCGTCTTGGCATGCGGCCTCAGAGCTACCCCTAGGCGGCGCGCGGTATCCGCCATGGAGGCAATGTTGCGCTCCATGACCTCCGTATCGATGAGGAGGCAGGGGGTCTCGAGCTCACTTTTATCCAGAGCACTCCCGCTGGGGATTTCTTGATCAGAGAGCCCCAATTCAGCATTCATGGTTAGTCCTCCTTTGTGTCCTCGGCGGGCTTGGTTTCCGCCTTGGCTTCCAATTTGGCTTCCAATTTAGCTTCCAATTTAGCTTCTTCGAGATAGTTATAGAGCGTATACTTCGAAATATTGAGGTAGGCGCAGATTTTCTCGCCGCCCTTCTTGATGAGGAAGGCCCCTTTGCGGTCGAGCAGGGCGATCATGCGCATCTTATCCTCCTTGGTCATGAGGGCGACGGGCCGGCCGACATCCTCCTGCGCCTCCTGGATGAGCGCATCGAGCAGATCGCTCACGTTGCTGACGAACGATTCCTTCACCTCCGGCTGAAGATTGGCCGCTGTGAGCGAGTGGAGGGTCCGCTCCGCAACCATAAGGTCCGTGATGTCAAAATTAATGCAGAGCGCCCCGACCGTCCGCCCCTCGGCATTCTTCATGTACATCGAGGTCGAACGGAGCATCCGTCCGTCCTTGGTCTGGGTCACGTAGTTGAACCGGTTGCCGTCGACCTGGCTGCCGCGCAGCAGCTCCAGGCCGAGATTCGTTCCCGGATCGCCGACCTTGCGGCCGGTGATGTGGCCATTCTCGATAGCGACGATCGTGCTCTCGTAAGAGCCCGTCAAGTCGTGCAGCACCACCTCGCAGTTCTCCCCGAATTGGGCGGCAATGCCCTTTACCAGCACTGACAAAAAATCAAATTCATCCCGTATGGACTCCATTCGTCCGCAAAACTCCTTTTTTCGCTGTTCCCAAATCATGGGCTGCTTTATGAGATCGATGGTAGCATATTCCAAGCGAATTTCAAACAAAAAGTTTGTTGCGCTAAAAAAAAGTCTGTTTGGCCCAATAAACAGTGTGCTAGTATAAAGGCAAGGGGGGCTGGGTAACAACGGAATCCGGGGGCTCGATCCTGTCTTAGCTGGTCAGGCCAGTGCTCTGTGTAACGGGGCGTACGCTTGCCCGGCAGCAGTGACCCTGCCGCCAGCCAGCCTGAGAATAGCAGTCTTCCAGATGCGCTGCACGCGGGGCCGCCTTATACGTGCTTCCTGACGAGGCGCACTTCGGTGCCGGACCAGACTGCGCTCAGCCATTAGCTGTCTGCCGCATATTTTTTCCCGGCGGCTACCCTGTACCGCTCCCTATTCATTTCAACCAAACTGGCTCCCAATGCTGCCGTGCATCAGTCCCAGGCTGACCACACCATGCCCTTCATCCACCACACCGGGCGCAGCATACCCGCCGTACCGTCGCAGCAGCACGGCCGTCCCGGCAGCGCAGCATACCCGCCGCACCGTCGCAGCAGCCCCGCCGTCCCGGCGCGCAGCATACCCGCCGTACCGTCGCAGCAGCACGGCCGTCCCGGCAGCGCAGCATACCCGCCGTACCGTCGCAGCAGCACGGCCGTCCCGTCAGCGCAGCATACCCGCCGCACCGTCGCAGCAGCACTGCCGTCCCGGCAGCGCAGCTTATCCGCCGTGCCGGCCTCGCAGCAGCACTGCCGCCCTTGCCTCGCTGTTGCCGTCCCGGCAGCGCAGCTGCTCCATCGCATCGCTTCCGCACTTCCACCTGCCTCACCGCCGCATTCCTTAACGACCAAACCAATCAACGGGGTGAATCACCGCATGACACGCTGGCTCGCCAAGTCGCTCAAACGCAAGCTGATCCTGCTCCTGCTTCCGGCCATCCTGCTTCCCCTGCTGCTGACGGGGGCGCTCCTGTACCGCATGGCGGCGAACGCCGCCGAAGAGAAAGCGAAGGGGGCGGGGATGAACACGCTGCGCCAGATCGCCGGCAAGCTGGAGTTCGTCGTGCAGGATCTCGAGAACATGTCCCTGTTCCTCATCGGCCAGAGGGATATCCAGCTGTACCTCGACAACGGGGAGGAGGATATCTCACGCTATACGCTCAATGTCGGGTTTTTGACCAACCTGGCTTTCTCCAAAAAGTACATCGCCGACATCACGGTCGAGCCGGCTTCGGGCATACCGCCGCTGACGACCACGACCAAGCGGAGCACCGGTCTGCCGGAGGTGCTGCTTCGACACGAGGAGACGTACCGCCAGAGCGTCCGCTGGTGGTCCCCGCTGTACGAGAACCGCACGCCCGAAGGGACGAAGCGCGTGTTCTCACTGGTGCGGCCGATCCGCAGCTTCAACGATTTCCGGACGCTCGGCACACTGTCCATCGCCGTGGACGAAGCGGAGATCCGCACGTACCTCACCGGGTCCGGCTGGGAGGCTGAGGGCCGGGTGCTGATGCTGGACGAGAAAGGGCAGGTGCTATCGGCCGCCGACCCGGCGTGGCCCGGCCGTCCGCTGGCGGAACTCTACCCCGGGATCGGGCAGCTGGCCGGCAGCAGCGGCATCGCCCACTACGGGGAGGGCGAGGGGCGGCAGACGGTGCTCTACCACACGCTGCCGGGGATCGGCTGGAAGCTGGTGGGCTTCCTGCCGACCCGCATCTACACCGCCCAAAGCGGGTATATCCTCGCGGTCACGGCAGGGGCTGTGCTGCTCGGCCTCCTGCTGGCGGCTGGGCTCGTGCTGGTCTTCACGGACCGGGTGACCCGTCCGCTGACCCGGCTGGCGCACAACCTGAAGGGCCTGAACCCGGATGAGCCGATGCCGCTTTACGAGGTCAAGAGCAGCGACGAGGTCGGGCTGCTGCTGCACAGCTACAACAAGCTCAGCGACCGGATTCAGCGGCTGAAGGAGCAGGTGCAGCAGGAGGAAGCGAGGAAAAAGGAGGCGGATCTGCAGGCGCTGCAGGCGCAGATTCATCCCCATTTTCTGTACAACACGCTCTCTTCGATCCATTGGACCGCCCTGATGAACAAGGACCGGCAGACGTCGGAGATGGTCGGCGCGCTGAGCGACTTTCTCCGCTTCTCGCTGAACGGGGGAGAGGAGTACTGTCCTCTGCAGCAGGAGGTCGAGCATGCCCGCAATTATGCGTACATCCAGGCGATCCGCTTCCCGGGCCAGTTCGAGATCGAGTTCTACATCGACCCGTCGCTGAGCCCCCAGCCGGTCCTGAAGCTGCTCCTGCAGCCCCTCATCGAGAACGCGCTCGTACACGGGATCCAGAAGCTGGGCCGCTGCGGCTCGATCTATATCCACGTGCGGCGGCAGGGGGACAGCGCAGTGTTCGCCGTGGAGGATACGGGGGCCGGCATCCCGGAGGAGCGACTGAGGGAGCTGCGCAGCGAGCTGACGGGAGGGGAGGCCGGGAAGGCCGCCGTCCCGGCGCCTGCCGCCCTGAAGCATACCAAGAAAACCAGCGGCTACGGTCTGCGCAATGTGCACCAGCGGCTGCTGCTGCACTACGGACGCGGGGCCGGGCTCGGCATCGACAGCGCTCCGCAGCAGGGAACGCGCATCACGTTCACCATACCTATCGAGGAGGCAACCGCATGAGGCTCATGATCGTGGACGACGAAGACATTATCCGCCGGGGGCTGAGCACGGTGATCGACTGGACGGAGATCGGCCTGACGCTGCTCCCCCCGGCCGCTTCGGCCGATGAGGCGCTGGAGCGCATCCCGGAGGAGAAGCCGCATGTGCTCTTCACCGATATCCGGATGCCGGGCATGGACGGCATCGAGCTGGCGGGCCGGGTACGGGAACTGCTCCCGGGCACGGAGACCGTCATCCTCACAGGCTACGACGACTTCGGCTATGCCCGGGAGGCGCTGCGCGAAGGCGTGTCGGATTATCTCCTGAAGACGAGCCGGCCGGAGGAGATCATCCGGGCGGCGGCCAAGGCCAAGCAGCGCGTGCTGGAGCGCTGGGAGGCGCGCAGGCAGGAATCGCTGCAGACGGCCGCCCTGCGCCATCAGCTGATCGAGCGCCTGCTCGCCCAAGGGCCCGGGACCGCCTCGGAGAGCCCGCTGCCGGCGGCGCTGCAGAGCTGGTTCCGCCGCAGCGGTCTCTGCGGCCCCGAAGGGCAGCCGGTCCCGCTGCGGGTCCTGCTCGTGCAGGCCGAGGGCTGGGGAGACGGGCCGTTCGCGGGTCTGCTGCTGGGCGCAGCGGAGAACATCCTCTACGAGCTGCTGCCCTGCGTTACGCTCCTCAAGGCGGACCGCGTCGCCGTGATCCTTCCCGCCGATGGCGCAGCCGCCGCCGGGGGCCAGGACTTGGCCCGCGCTTTGGAGCGGCTGGGCGCCACGCTGAAGTGCAGCGTCTTTGCCGCGCTCGGCGGCACCGCCGCAGACCCGGCCTGCCTGCCCGCCTCCTGCCGGGAGGCGGAGCGCGTGCTCGGCTTCCGCGAGCTGCTCGGCGGGCGGGGGCTCTTCACGCCGGAGCAGCTGAGCGGCCGCACGGGCTCGCGGACGGTGTGCTCGCAGGCGGAGGAGGCCGAGCTGGCTGCGCTGCTGGCGGGCGGCTCGGCGACCGGGCTGCGCCGCTTCGTGAGCCGGATCGTGCGGGCCGAGCTGGAGCATCCGGCAGCCACGCCGCAGTCGCTGCAGGCGTTCCTGCACTCGCTTGTGCTCTCCGGCCACCGCTGGCTCGAGCGGGCGCTGGAGGGCACACCCGCGCCCGGGTACGCCCCGCTGCCGGAGGCCGGCGGCCAGGCGGAAGAGGAGGTGTACCGGCGGCTCGCTGCGGTGATGGAACGGTTCCACGCGTCGCTCTCGGAGAGCCGGGGCGGGTATATCCCGAAGGCGGTCGCTTACATCCGGGACCACCTCGATGACCCGAACCTGTCGCTCCAGCAGGCCGCGGCCGTCGTGCATCTAAGCCCCAGCCATTTTGGCGAGGTGTTCAAGCGCGAGACCGGGCAGACCTATCTCGAGTTCGTCACGGGGGAGCGGATGCGCAGGGCGGCAGCGCTGCTGCGGGAGTCGCCGGCGAAGGTCAGCGAGGTGGCCCAGCGGGCCGGCTACGAGGATATCAAGTATTTCGGCCAGCTCTTTAAGAAGTATGCGGGGGTGACGCCGTCGGAATACCGGCAGTCGGTGCGGGAAGGGGGCTGAAGCAGGCGTTGGCCCGGGAATGTCCGAGTTGGGGGAACCCGGCTGCCGTTATTGGCAGTCACCATGCATGAATACACCGGCGAGAGTCCGGTGTTTGCCCCCTACGGTTCCGGGGTTTCTCCCGTACCCCGTCCGCCGGGGGGCCCCTATACTGAAGATAGCAAGAACGACAAGAGTCCACACGGTACTCGGGAAGAGGAGGGGCTGGAGCATGGGAAGAGTTCAGACCAAAGGATGGCCTGGGGCGGCGGCGGCCGCCATCGCGGTGTCGCTGCTGGCAGGCTGCGGCGGAGGCGGGGAAGAGAGCAGCGGGACAGCGGCAGGGACGGGGAGCCAGGCTGGAGAGAAGGTGAAGCTCTCCCTGTGGCACAACTTCACCGGAGATGACCTGCGGGCCAGGACGATGCGGGGCATCATGGACAAGTTCAAGGCGGACCATCCGGAGATCGAGCTCGATGTGCAGAGCATCCCGCCGGACGGCTACCGGGCCCGGCTGAAGACGGTGGCGGCGGCGGGCGAGATGCCGGATGTGTTCATGATGTGGCCCGGCGTGATGACCCGGGAATTCGCCGGCGGGGATCTGCTGCAGCCGATCGACGGACTGCTGGAGAGCAAAGCCGATTGGAAGAACGGCTTCCTGCCGGGCTCCTTCGATGATTTTACGATCGACGGCCGAATCTACAGCGCCCCGATGGGCCTGTCGCCGACCTCCATCCTGTATTACAACCGTACGCTGTTCGACAAATACGGGGTGCAGCCGCCGAAGACCTGGGACGATCTGCTGGCGCTGGTCGACACCTTCAAGAAGAACAAGGTGACACCGATCGCGCTCGGCAACAAGGCGGCCTGGCTGGCCCAGTCATCCATCCTGAGCTCCTTGGCGGACCGCGTGACCGGAACGGAGTGGTTCCTTAAGGCGGCGGCCCAGGACGGGGCAAAGTTTACGGACCCCGAGTTCGTGCAGGCCCTTGCCTATCTGCAGCAGCTCGGCCAGGCGGGAGCCTTCCAGGACGGCTTCAACTCCATCGACAATACCCAGATGGAGCAGATGTTCGCCCAGGGCAAAGCCGCGATGATGATCGACGGCGGCTGGGCGCTGACCTCCCTGGCGGCGAACGCCTCGAAGGAGGCGCTCGATGCGATGGACGTCACGGTGCTGCCGTCCGTACCCGGAGGCAAGGGCGACCCGAACTCGCTGTCGGGCGTGGTGGGCACCGGTCTCGGCCTCAGCAAGAAGGTCGAGGGGGCGCGCAGAGAGGCCGCTTACCAGCTCATCTACGCGATGAGCGGACCGGAGGCGCAGAAGGCGACGCTCGAGAGCAACCAGCTCGTGAGCTACAAGGCCGAGCTCGACAAGAGCAAGGTGTCGTCCCTGTTCGCCAAGGCGTATGATCTGACCGGACGGGTGGCGCGTACGCCGGTGTACGACAGCAGACTGAGCTCGGCGGCGGCGGATGTCGTCAACAACGGGCTGCAGGAGCTGCTCATGGGGGCGAAGCCGGAGGATGTGGCGAAGAAGATTCAGGAAGCCCAGGCGAAGTCGGTCGGCAAGTAGCGGACCATAGACGGAAGCGGCGCTGATTCGCCGCCATCCGGAGGGCGGTGCGCCTGCGCCGGACTCCGAAGGGAACCGGCTGCGGCGCCCGTCCATTCTTCCAGCCACGTTCATTCAAGGAGGTGCTGCCCATGACCGCAGCTGTCCGGGCCCGGGGATTCATCACAGTGGCCCTGTTTCCTGCCGTCCTTTTGTTCGCTTTCTTCGTCATCGTGCCGGTATTCTGGTCCGCTTACTACGGCTTTTTCGACTGGAAGGGAATCGGGGCGGCGAAATATATTGGATTCGACAATTACGCCGAGGTGCTGCAGGATCAGATTTTCTGGCTGGCGTTCAAGAACAACATGATCGTTGTCGCCGCCTCCGTGTTCGGTCAGGTGCCGATTGCCCTGCTGCTGGCCCTCGTGCTGACGAAGTCGACGCTCTTCCAGCGCTTCGTGCGGGCGTCGGTCTTCATGCCGATGGTCCTCTCCTCCGTCGTCATCGGCATCATATGGGGCTACATCTACCATCCGCAGATCGGGATTCTGAATTTTGTACTGGAACGGACGGGTCTTGAGCATTGGAAGATGCAGTGGCTGTCCGACCCGAAGATCTCAATGTACTCGCTGACCGTGCCGATCATCTGGAATTATATCGGTCCATACATGCTGATGTTCATTGCCGCGCTCCAAAATATTTCCCCGGAAATTGACGATGCCGCGCGAATCGATGGTGTCGGACCTGCGCGAAAGCTGATCTCGGTCAAGCTGCCGATGATCTGGGATACGGTGAAGGTGGCGGTCGTGCTCTGCATCTCGGGCAGCCTGAAAGCCTTCGACCTCATCTACGTCATGACGGGAGGGGGGCCGGCCCATTCGACAGAGCTGCTCGCCTCTTACATGTACAACAATACGTTCAACGTCTTCCGCTTCGGCTACGGCAGCGCGGTGTCGACGGCCATTATCGTGCTCAGCCTCGTGCTGATCGCGGGCAGCCAGTTTCTCATGAAGCGGGACTACCGCTAATAAGCTACGAAAAGGGGAGATCCGGATGGAAGGCTCACTCTCTCTGGGGAGCGGCGCAAGGGGCAGAGGACCGGTTCTGCGCCGCAGGTTCGGAGAGCTGGTCATTCGGCTGGCTCTCGCGCTGTATGCCCTGGTTACGCTGTATCCGCTGATCTGGCTGTTCCTCAGCGCCTTCAAGACGAACGACGAATTCCACTCGAAGCCGTTCGGCCTTCCCGGACAGTGGTCATTCGACAACTTCGGCCGGGCCTGGGAGGTGTCGGCGATGGGGACGTCGATCGTGAACTCGCTGCTCGTTACGGTGCTGGCTCTGGTGCTGACGCTGGTCTTCGGAGCCCTGGCCGCTTTCGCGCTGGCGCGGTTCGAGTTCCGGCTGAAAGGGTTCTGGATGGGGCTATTCCTGCTCGGGATGCTCATTCCGGTGCACAGCACGCTCGTGCCGCTGTTTATTCTTATGAAAAAAACGAACCTGCTCGACACCTACGCCGCGCTCGTGCTGCCGTATGCCGCCTTCGAGCTGCCCCTGGCGGTGTTCGTCATCGCTGCCTTCCTGACGTCGATCCCGAAGGAGATCGAGGAGGCGGCGCTGATCGACGGAACGGGGTACTGGGGCATCTTCCTGCGGATGATGCTGCCCCTCTCGCTGCCGGCGCTGTCGACCGTGGCGATCCTCGGGTTCCTGCGGTTCTGGAACGACTTCGCCTTCGCGCTCGTCTTCATCTCGAAGCCCGCGCTGAAGACGGTGCCGCTCAGTCTCTCGGTGTTCGCCACAGGCTATTCGACAGATTACAAGCTGACGATGGCAGCGCTTTCGATTGCCGTCCTGCCTACGATTCTCGCCTTCCTCCTGTTCCAGGAGCAGATCATGAAGGGGATGACCGCCGGGGCCGTCAAGGGCTAAATTCGGACACGGGAGAGGGCACTTTTTTGCAATTAACAGGGTTGGAGGATTGTGGTAGTCTACAGGGGAAAGGGGAGAGGGCTGTGAGCAAAGTACGGATCGGGGTCATCGGAGCGGGTTCCATCTCCGAGGCGCATCTCAGCGCTTATGTGCAGAATCCGCATGTCGAATTGGCGGCCGTCTGCGATCAAAAAGGGGACCGGGCCAGGGCCGCTGCGGACCGCTTCCAAGCGAAGCGGGTGTACACGGATTACCGCGAGCTGCTGGCCGACAAGGACATCGACGCCGTCAGCATCTGTACGTGGAACGATACCCACGGGGAGATCTCTATTGCGGCGCTCGAAGCCGGCAAGCATGTGCTCTGCGAGAAGCCGCTGTGCACGAGTGTGGAGCAGGCGCTGGAGGTGGAGGCGGCGGTCCGCCGGACGGGCAGGCT
This sequence comes from Paenibacillus mucilaginosus 3016, assembly GCF_000250655.1. Lineage (NCBI taxonomy): Bacteria > Bacillati > Bacillota > Bacilli > Caryophanales > Paenibacillaceae > Paenibacillus > Paenibacillus mucilaginosus. The sequence goes on along the minus strand of NC_016935.1, from coordinate 7,704,893 downwards.
GCTGCAGGTCGGCTTCGTCAGGCGGTACGGGACGAACACGAAGGTGCTCCGGCGCTTCATCGATGCGGGGGACCTCGGGGAGATCTACTATGCGAAGGCTTCGTATCTGCGCAGGCTCGGCAACCCCGGGGGGTGGTTCGCGGACCGCGAACGCTCGGGCGGCGGGCCGCTGCTCGACATCGGCGTGCACGTGATCGACTTGTGCTGGTATCTCATGGGCCGGCCGAAGGTGAAGTCGGTGACGGGGAACGTGTACACGAAGCTCGGCAACCGTTCGAATGTCGGGAACCTGAGCTTCTACCAGGCAGCCGATTACGATGCGGCACTGAACACGGTAGAGGATATGGCGAACGCGCTGATCCGCTTCGAGAACGGAGCGTCACTGATGGTCGATGTGTCGTTCACCCTGCACGCGAAGCAGGACGAAGTGACGGTGAAGCTGTACGGCGACCGGGGCGGAGCGGAAGTGGAGCCGGAGCTCTGCATCGTGACCGAGAAGCACGACACGATCCTGAACGTGTCACCGCAGATCGATGAGCGGACCTTCGATTTCATGGGCGGCTTCCGCAGCGAGATCGACTACTTCGTGGAATGCTGCCTCGGCCGGGCGGAGCTCATCGCGCCGGTAGAGGATGGCGTCGAGCTGACCAAGATCGTCAGCGCGATCTACGAGTCGGCGGCGAAGGGCCGGGAAGTGGTCTTTTAAGCGGAGGGAGAGCAGGATATCCGTACTTGGTTCCTTATCGCCAACGGATCTTTAGCGGTGTAAAGTATCGGGTCCGCTGCCTTTTTCATTCGAGAGGCAGTCCATCCCGCAAGGATGAAAGTACAATCTACCCCCCGGCAGGGGCGAGGGAGGCGGCTTCGGATGACAGGCAGGCTTACGAACAAAATCGGCGTGATTGTCGACAGCTTCGGTATAGGCGTACGGGAAGGTTTGAAAAAAGCGCACGAGGTCGGAGCCGAAGGCGTGCAGATCTACGCGGTCTCCGGGGAGATGGACCCGGCGAATCTTTCGGCGCAGGACCGCCGCGAGCTGCGCAGCTATATCGCATCGCTGGGCCTCGAGATCTCCGCGCTGTGCGGAGACCTCGCCGGGCACGGCTTCCAGGACGCGGGGGCGAATCCGGCCAAGGTCGAGAAGTCGAAGCGTATTCTGGACCTGGCTCTTGATCTCGGCACGAAGGTCGTGACGACGCATATCGGCATCGTGCCGCATGAGGAAGCGGACCCCGCGGTCTATCACAGCATGCAGACCGCGTGTGAGGAGCTCGGGCAGTATGCGACGAAGTGCGGTGCTTATTTTGCCATCGAGACGGGACCGGAGCCGGCGGCGCACCTGAAGGCGTTCCTGGATACGCTGAGTACGAAAGGCGTGTCGGTCAATTTTGACCCGGCCAACATGGTGATGGTGACGGGAGACGATCCCGTGCAGGGCGTCTATCTGCTCAAGGATTATATTGTACATACGCATGTGAAGGACGGCATCCGGTACAGAGAGATCGATCCCCGGCAGGTGTACGGCGCGCTCGGCTATGAAGGCATGGACCACGAGAAGATCGCGGAGATGGTCGCCTCCGGCGAGTTCTTCCGGGAGGTGCCGCTCGGGGAGGGGCGCGTGCCGTTCGATGCTTATTTCGCGGCGCTGCAGGACATCGGGTATGAAGGGTACCTGACGATCGAGCGGGAAGTGGGGGACCGGCCGGAAGCCGACATCCGGAAGGCCGTCGAGTTTATCCGGGGATACCGGTAGAAGAGAGGAGTGTCCGATATGAACATGGCACTGAGCATCTGGAGCTGTCACACTTACCTTCAGAACGGGCAGTGGACGAACGCGGACTTTATCCGCTTTGTGGCGCAGGAGACGAAGGCCGCGGGCGTGGAGCTGCTGACGTATTTCTGGAAGGGGGAGGAGCTGGAGGAGGTCCGGAAGGCCTTGGCGGAAACCCGGATCCAGGTGGCTGCGGTAGGCGCCTCCAATAATTTCTCGCACCCGGACCCGCAGCGGCGCCGGGCGGAGGTGGATGAGATCCTTGCTGCGGTGCATCTCGCGGAGACGTTCGGCGCGCGGATCGTGCGGGTGTTCGCCGGCGACCGGCCGCCGGAGGGATACGCCTTCGACGAAGTGAAGGCGTGGATTGTCGAAGGCCTGCGCGAAGCGGCGGCCGCGGCCGCGGAGAAGGACATCGTCCTCTGCCTGGAGAACCACGGCGTCTTCGCGGGCCAAGCCGGGCAGGTCCAGGCGATCCTGGACGAGGTTGGCTCGCCGTACCTGCGCAGCACCTTCGACACGGGGAACTTCCTGCTCGTCGGTGAAGACCCCACAGCGGCCCTGGAAGCCCTGGGCCCGCAGGTGGCGCACGTTCACTTCAAAGACTTCGTTCCCGTGGACGAAGGCTATGCAGGCCGGGCTTACACCGGCCTTACGGGCGAGCGGTTCGCCGGCCGAATCGCCGGCGAGGGCATGATCGACCTGCCGGGGCTGCTCGGCCGCCTGCATCAGGACGGCTACCGAGGCTGGCTCACGGTCGAGTACGAAGGCGACGATGAGCAGAAGCTCGGGGCGGCCGGTTCTCTCGCCAACCTGGCCCGCATCCTCGAAGGGCTGCCGGCATAACGAAAATCACCCTCCGAAGCCGCAGCAGAAGCGGACCCGGAGGGTGTTTTGGGTTTGCCGTTATTCTGGTTCCAACCGCGGGCCGAACCTCTTAGTTGCTCACGACGGTGCGCTGGTTGAGCGGCTGGACGGGGCGGTGGTTATCCGGGAAGATCGCGGCGAATGCTTCGATCTGTTCCTTGGATACTTCGATCGGGTCGGCCAGCACGATCCACTTCACGTGCTCGGAGCATGGAGGCGTCGTCAGGGAGCCCTCGTAGCGGAAAGCATGGGCCGTGGACGGAACGAGGCCCGGCAGGTCGACCGGCTGCTCCAGCTTGACATCTTCCTTCGTCTCCTGCTTCGGCAGCTTCGACCACATCTCGGCGAGGGGCTTGTTTTCTTTGCCTGCAGTCATCAGGAAGCCGACTACAGCCAGGCCGCCGTCTTTGTTCTTGTGCACAAGGTGGCCTTCCATTTCGAAGTTTTTCCCGTTGATCTGATTTTCGCTCGGGTGGTGGAAGTGCATCTGGGCGAGCGTGTAATCGGTCCCGTCTACCGTGATCGTATTGCCGTTGCCTGCAGCGGCATTGGCCTGGATCGTATGCCCGTTGTTCATCAGAGTGAAGGCGGAAGGCTGATAATGCAGCTCCACCTGAACGGCTGTCTTGTCGACCTTCGTCTGCGTCAGTTCGATGTCGACGGGCGACTGCTCCGTTCCGTTCGCACAGGCGGCGAAGGTTTGATCCAGCTCGGCCCAGTGGGCAGGACCCGTATTGCCTTCATAAGACCAATGAGCGGCATGGGTGGTTTCGGTCTTTTTTGGTGCTTCCGTCTTTGGGGCAGGGGTCTCCGCTTTGGAGGGTTCGGCAGGAGCGACGGAGTTGGCGCCGCAGGCGCTCAGGGCCAGGGCCAGCGAGGCGGACAGCAGAAGGGGAAGCCATTTTCGTTGAAGCACGAGAATCTCTCCTTTATGTCTTAATAATTTAATACTAAAAGTTTCATAACCAATACATTATCATACCGTAAACGCTTAAGAGTGTGTATATTTCGTTACAGAAACTGGGAAAGGTCCCTCCAGAGGCGCGTCTTATGCCTGTTCGCAAAACGCAGCTGTCCGTCCCGGGGAGCAGCACAAAGAACCGCCCTCCCAGGCTGTGCTCCCGGGTAAGGGCGGTTCTTTGTGCAGTGGCAGGGTTCGGAGGTCTGCGGGGAGATGGAGGGTCTCCTGCGGCCGGCCCCCTATTCGGCGAACCGGTCGGCCACGGCGCTGGCGCCGAACGACATCGGCTTGATCCGTGCCTCGTAACCGACCGAGGTGACCCAGCCGCAGATCTCCTGGATGAGCACCTTCGTGTCCCCCTGCTGGCCGATATCGATATGGATCTCGAGGGGCCAGTCCGCAAGCAGGCTGCTCATGCCTGCACGGTTGAGAATATCCACGAGCTCGAGGCTCAGCTCGGTCTCCTTATAGATCCGCGTCCGCAGGTCGTGCAGCGGGCGCGAGCTCTTTTTGCGGTAGAAGAAACGGGCTCCCTTCCCGAGACGGTGGATAATGACTGCCGTAACGAGTGTTGTCACCCGCCGCGTCGTATGGGAGTCCGTCCCGATGATGACCTTGTACTTCGCTTCCGTATCTTCCTTGACATACTCATGCAGCTGACCGATCATTTCTTCCATGGTGACGGAACCTTTCGTAGGGCTGAGAAACATCATCGTAACCAAGCTCCCTTCCGGTTGAGTGTACCGCTGATCCAAGGCATGATCCTGCACCGGCCCCCTAACGGGCCGAAGGAGGAGGAGCGGCTGATTGAAGCGTTTGACCGCCGTTATATTCTAGTTTACGCCATTGTGCATTAAAATAGTTTAAATTTCCGAAAATGTGAATTTCATCACGTTTACAAGGAATTCACAAGCGTTTTTGTGCGATGCTTACAAAATTTTAAAAATTCAGAAAAATCGGTGGTAAAATAGAGCGCTTTCATCATATAATGGGGATAGGCTAATCAGCGGCAGCCCGCTGAAGAAGGAGGCATCGCCATGGAGGGAAGATTGTCTGTAGGATTGGTTGTAGGTGTAACGCTGAGTATACCTCTATGGATGTCCATGTGGGGATGGATGCAGTTATTTGGATCCGCTTTCAACATGCTGTCAACGCTTCATATTATACCTTAAACGGCATCCTGTGAGGTGCCTGAACTTATAAGGCCGCTTTCGCCCGTCAAGGGCGAGGCGGCCTTTTCTTAGCATGTAAGAGATATCCTCGAAAGGACCCCGATATGCAGGCTCCCCCTTCCTGTTCCTTTTTGTCGAGAAAGCGGGTAATATAGTAGTATATCAAACCCGTATTGCTAGATTGACAGACGGGCCGGGGAGGGATTCGCGTGGCGGCAGAATCAGGAAGGAAGGGGCTTGCCGGCAGAGACCGGGGGCCCCGCATGATGCACCGGATCGGGCTGGCAGCCGTTCTGCTTGCTGCGCTGCTGCCTTGGCCCGCTGCCGAGGCGGGGTTTATGGACCGGGTGAAAGACATCTACGGCATGCCGGAGCGGGTGGAGGAGCTGCAGCAGCAGTACGATGACGCCCAGGAAGAGCTGGATGCATCGGTGAAGCGCTCGGAAGAGACGATCCGGAAGTTCCAGCAGACCCAGGAGCAGCTGCTTCGGGAGAATCAGGAGCTGAAAAGCCGTAATGCGCGGCTGGACGAGGCGATCGGGCAGATGGAGGCCGCCGAACGCGCCGAGGCCGAGCGTAACCGCAGAATTACACGCACCGCGCTGGCCGCGGGCGGCCTGGTCGTGCTGTATTTCGTTCTTATGCGCGTTGTGCGTCTGGCCGTATGGCGCCGTACGCGCTAGCGCGGGATCGCTCTTAGGAAGAGGAGGGGGAAGCGGTTTGCATATCGATACTGACGGCGGGGGAAGCGAGGGACAGACGGCCGCCGTCCGGCTGGATGCCGGAGAAGCCTGCCTTGTGCTGCGGCCGGATCAGATTATCGCATACCAGGGGGCGCCGCAGGGAAGGGAAGACCGTTTTCTGAATCCCTCCGGCATGTACCGCAAGAAGCTCTGGGTCGAATCCCGGTTGTCGGGTCCGGCCCGTTTTGTGCTGGGCGTCCCCCCGGGCTATTATCTGAAGACGCTGGAGCTGCAAGAGGAGAGTTCCCTGCTGTTCGATATGGAGCATGTGCTGTTTTACAGTGAGAATCTCCGCCTGCAGAGCCGGCTGCTGCATACCAAAGAAGCGTTCGTCTCCAGGGACTGGGTGCGGATGAAGTTCTCCGGCGGCGGGACACTGGGCCTCGTTTCGAGCGGTCCGCTCTGCGGGCTGACCCTGCATCCGGAGCAGCCGGTGTATGTGGATACGGGCTGTCTCGTTGCTTATCCGGAAGAAACGAAGCTGCGGCTGTGCGTCTACGGCAATACGCTGGCTTCCCAGCGCATGAACTACCAGTGGGAGATCACCGGCACGGGAAGCATCCTGGTTCAGCCGGCCGGGGAGAGGGGCCGCGGGGGCGGTCCGTTGAAGCGGGAATCCCTGCTGCGCCGCGTGCTGCGCGAGGTGCTGCCTTTCGGCAGCGTATGGATCAAGTAAGGATTCCAGCATCAGGGAATGAAGGCGATATTTAAGAAAACTGTCACATTAAGCAGGAATCGGGCTGCTTCGGTCGAAAAGAATAGGGTAAGGAATCGGGTCACAAGGGCCCGAAGATTGAGGTGATGGCATGGAACACCTGCAAGGGACGTACAGCCTTCCTCTGGTTCTCCTCTCTTTCATCATCGCAGTGTTCACCTCTTACTGCGCGGTAGAGCTATGCTGCCGCCTGTGGCAGGTGCAGGCGAGGATGAAAGCGGTACGGATTGCGCTCGGCTCCCTGACGCTGGGTCTCGGTTTTTGGTCAATGCATTTTGTGGGGCTGCTGGCACTTCGGCTGCCCATAGAAGTTCGCTATAACGCACCCTATATTTTTATTTCCATGCTCCTGCCGGTAGCGGCCGTCCTGGCCGGCTTGTCCGTGCTCACGGACGGCCATCCTTCGCGGATCAAGCTGGCGGCAGCAGGCGTGTTCATGACCCTGGCGGTCTGCGGCATGCACTATGTCGGGATGACCTCCATGATTATGCCGGCCGAGATCCGCTACGACCCTGTCATCGTCCTGGTGTCCTGCGTGTTCGCAGGAGGCGTCTCCTTCGCCTCCATCTATCTGCTGCAGCGCCGGCGGGGACGGGGAAAAGGACCTCCGGGACTGCGGGCGCGGATCGCCTCCTCGCTGCTGTTCGGCGCCCTGCTGGCGGCCATGCATTACACCGGCATGAGTGCGGCCTCGTACGAAGCTTATCCGGCGGCTCCGCTGCTGCCCGACCCTGATGCCGGCTTCAGCGAGGTCGTGCTGGCGACCTGTGTGGGAGCGGCGTCGCTGCTGCTTGTGCTGGTTGTCTCGGGCGGCCAGATGATGGACCGGCGGTTCGCCCTGCGGCTCGCGGAGCAAAGCCGTCAGCGGTACGATTCGATCTTCGAGCATAACCCGGACATGGTGTGCCTCTTCGACCTGAAGGGCCAGCTGCTTCGCGTGAATCCTGCGGCCGAGCGCATTACGGGCTACAACCGCGAGATGTTCCTGAGCCGCTCCTTCACTTCGCTGCTGAACCGCAGGGATGCCGCCCGGGTGCGCGCCTGCTTCGCCCGGGTGCTGGAGGGAACGCCCCAGACGATCGAATGCACGCTGCGGCACAGGAGCGGGCGCAAAATTCACTTGAGCACCACGATCGTCCCCATGGTGGCCGGCGGACGGATAGTGGATATTTATACGATCTCCAAGGACATTACGGAGCAGAAGGAATCGGAGCGGCTCCTGGTCCAGGCCAAGATGGAAGCGGAACGGGCCGCGAGGGTCAACAGTGAATTCCTGGCGGTCATGAGCCACGAGATCCGGACGCCGCTCAACGGGATTCTCGCGATGAGCGATCTGCTGCTGGAATCGGATCTGGAGGGAGAACCGCGGGAATACGCCAAAATCATCAATAGGAGCGGAACCGCACTGCTGTCGGTCATCGGCGACGTGCTCGACTTCTCCAAGATGGAGTACGGCACGGTCTCTCTGAAGCGGGAAGCCTTCTCTCTTCACGCCTGTATGGAGGAGAGCCTCGGCTTGTTCGCCCCGCAGACCCAGCAGCGGGAGCTGGAGCTCCGCTGCGAGTGGGATGAGCGGCTGCCGGCGCAGCTCTTCGGGGATGAAGGAAGGCTGCGCCAGGTTCTGATCAATCTGATCGGCAATGCCGTGAAGTTCACCGAGCGCGGCGAGATCCGGGTCTCCGTCCGCGAGCGGCGGCGGGAAGGGGAGCGGGTGGAGCTGGAGTTTGCGGTGCGCGATACGGGGACGGGGATCCCGGAAGAAGCGCTGCCGAACCTCTTCCAGCCCTTCTACCAGCATGCCTCCTCCGCCAAGAAGCACGGCGGTACGGGACTCGGGCTCGCGATCTCGAAGCGGATTGTGGAGCTCATGGGCGGGACGATCCGGGTGGAGTCGGTGCCCGGCGAGGGCGCCGAGTTCCTGTTCACGGTTCAGATGCAGACCGCTTCCGCTCCGGCCGCCGTCGAACTGGGCCGCAGCGGCTGACCGGAACCTGCCTGCGCCGAGGAAGACAAGTGGTTTAACGCCGTCCGGCTCCGGACGGCGTTTTTTGGCTGCAGGCTGTTTCGTATTCGGAATTCCACCATCGACATGACATCACTGGCGGCGGTTATTGTTAAGCTCCGTACATTGGCCGTGTCCCGGCGCATGAGGTATACTGGAAGATGACATCATAATGCACATTCCAGAGGGGAAACGTACGGAATATGGATACGATTACACATACGCTGTTTGGTCTGACGCTCTATGGGGCCGTGGACAAGGCCGGCATGACGAAGACGGAGCGGCGGGCGCTGCTCTTCACGACAGTGGCCGGCTCGCAGATCCCCGATATCGACGTCATCTCGTCGTGGTGGGATACGACAGGCCGGTACCAGATGTGGCACCGGGGGCTGACGCACTCGGTGTTCCTGGTGCCGGTATGGGCCGCGCTGCTGGCCGGACTCGTCCGCCTTTTCGCCAAGGTACGGGGCTGGAGCTGGTTTGTGATCGCACTGATTGCCGTTTTCATTCACGATACGAGCGACCTCTTCAATGCCTGGGGGACGGGGTATTTCGAGCCCTTCTCCACGATGCGGATCACCTTCGGCACCATCCCGATCGTCGATCTGGTCTTCTGGGCGCTGATGCTCGGCGGCTATCTCTTCGTCCGCTTCGGACGCGGCAGCCGGGTGCCGCACAAGGTCTACCGCACGGTCTGGCTCCTGATGGGACTCTATGTCGCGGCCCAGTCGGCCCAGGGGTATTCCCTGTATCAGGACGCCTCCGCGCGCTACGAGCAGGTGGCCTTGTCCGCCGATTTCGTGCCGGGTGTGTTCACCGTGATCGGCAAGCAGGGGACCACGGTCGACCTGCTCCGCGGCAGTGTGTTCACGGGCGTCAAGCCGCTCGCCACGCTGACGTCCGCGGAACCCGAGCAGGCGGACCTCGACCGCCTCTTCGAGCAGAACCCGAAGGCCCGCACCCTGTACGAATGGTCGCCGTTCGTGGTGATGGTGAACGACGAGCAGCGGATCGGCCTGTACGATCCGCGGTTTTACCGGAACGGCCAATCGTTCCTCTTTGAATATATGGAGAAGAAGGGGCTGTAACCGGCCCCGCCGACACCCGAAGCACAGACAGCGCCTCCAAGCTCTAGAGCGATTCTAGAACCCGGAGGCGCTGTCTTGTTTACCGGCCCGGCTGTGGGGCTGCCGGAATTTTTCGGTTGAGCTTCAGAGTTTCTGAGAAGGTTTCAAAAATGGCTCCTGTGGGTAAAAGTGGTTTTGGAGCCCTTGGTCCGAAACTCAGCGTATCGGGCAGTGAATCACTGGATCAGGGCGTCAGGAAGTTCTGCGTGTAGTACACGCTCATCTTCCCGCCGAAGGCCACGCCTACCCCGAGGCGGGTGATGCCGCTGAGCAGATTCTTGCGGTGGCCGGCCGAGTTCATCCAGCCGTGATGGGCATGGATGGCGCTGGTCTGGCCGGCGGCGATGTTCTCCGCGGCGCTGCTGTAGGAGAGGCCGGCCGCTTCCATCCGGTCGAACGGGCTCTGCCCGGCGGGATTCGTGTGGTCGAAGTAGCCCTTGGCGGCCATATCGGCACTGTGCGCGCGGGCGGTGCCGGCGGCACCCTCATCCCAGGCAAACGGCTGCAGCCCCAGCCGGACGCGGGCGGCATTCGCCAGGTCGAAGCTCTGCCGCTCGAAGGCACGGGCGAGCGTATCGCTGCCCTGCGGATAGAAGGACGCCAGCGCCAGCTCGGTCGAACGGTCGATGACGAGAACGCCCGTCACCTCGCCTTCCTGATGCACGTCATAGAAGAAGGTGACGTAGGCGCCCGCATCCTCATAGGTGCCGTACTCTCCTTCACCGTAGTTGTTCATGAAGCGGGTGTTGCCCTTCAGGATGTAGGAGAGGGGCTGGCCGTAGACGTTCTGGATCTCGGTTCGCGAGACGCCGTCCGTGAGTCCCTTATTCGTCGTCCAGCCGCCTGGGGCATACAGGCCGGTCACCTTGCCGCCGCTGATCCCCACCTGCACGTACCGGCTGTAATCGCCGTTGTAGATGTACCACTGCATCCCGGCGTAGCCGCTGGCATCTTTGCGGGCCGGCTGGCCGAGCTTGCTCAGCACGGAAGCTTCGCTGTCGCCAATGGCGATTCCCCGCACGGAGACGGCGGCGGCGGAGGCTTCGGGCGCAGTCCCTCCGGGAGTTGGCTGGGCGGCTTTCAGCCCGGATACGCTGCCCTTCAGGTTGCGGATGAACTGGACCGCTTCGGCCCGGGACAGCGGATCGGCCGCGGCATAGCCCTGCACGGTGGCGCTGCTCTTGCCCTGCGACAGGCCCTGGTCGAGCAGGAAGCGGATCGAATCGTTCAAGCTCAGCGCGGTGCCCTGCTGGGTGCCGGCGATAAGCCGGGCGACATGCCCGCGGTTATAGCTCTGGCGGTCGGGGCTGCCGAGCAGCGGCCAGTTCATCTTTTTCGCATAATCATAATAAGGCGTATACCAGGGCGAGCCGGACGAGGTAGAAGTCAGCTGGCTGCTCGGGTAGGCGCGCAGGAGCATCGCAAGGAATTCAGGCTCCGACACGGTCTGGTTCGGACGGAACGTGCCGTCCTCGTAGCCGTCGACGATCCCGCTGCCGACCGCCCATTTGACCGCATCGGCGCTCCAATGGTTTCTTGTATCGGAGAAGGCTGCCGGAGTGGCAGCGCAGGCAGTGGCCGCAAGGGACAGGACCGACGAGATACTCAGGACAGCGGGAAGCGCATAAGACATCCATCGTTTATTCATGGGGTTCCCTCCTTCAGGTTTCTACAGCATTCGGTTTCATTTCATGATATCGGTCCAGCAGGGCGGAGTCTATGGCAATCACACCCATCGGGACCAGGTCATAGAAAGATAGAGAGACCGGATGGAAAATTGCATTTGACACAGGGTTAAAAAGCGATATACAGTAATACTGGCAATGAAAGCGTTTGCCAACTTTATATTACCTCGGTTTTGAATTTATGAAAACGGCATTGAAAAAAAACAGGATGCCATGTATCATTGTTTTTGTAGATATATGTTATTAATAATTACTTACATATAACATATATATTACATAATAATCAGCTTGCATCGTGAGGCGTAAGGGGGAATAACATGATAAAGTTCCACGATGTGAACAAGCACTACGGCGCATTTCACGTGCTCAAGGACATTAACCTTACCATAGGTCAAGGGGAAGTGGTCGTCGTCATCGGTCCTTCGGGCTCCGGCAAGAGTACGCTGCTGCGGTGCATCAACCGTCTGGAGACGATCTCGGACGGTGAGCTCACGGTGGATGACGTGAAGATTAATGACAAGCGTACGGATATCAACCAGCTGCGCCGCAATATCGGCATGGTGTTCCAGCATTTCAACCTCTACCCGCACCGGACGGTGCTCGAGAACATCACCTTGGCACCGATGAAAGTGCTGGGGGTCTCCCGCCAGGAAGCCGAGACGACCGCGATGCATTATCTGACCAAAGTCGGGATCCCGGAGAAGGCGAAGGTGTACCCGTCCCAGCTGTCCGGCGGACAGCAGCAGCGTGTGGCCATTGCCCGCGGGCTGGCGATGAAGCCGAAGATCATGCTCTTCGACGAGCCGACGTCGGCGCTGGACCCCGAGATGATCGGTGAGGTTCTGGACGTCATGCGGGACCTGGCGAAGGAAGGGATGACGATGGTGGTCGTGACCCACGAGATGGGCTTTGCCCGCGAAGTGGCCGACCGGGTCGTATTCATGGACCAGGGACAGATTCTGGAGACTTCCGCGCCGAAGGACTTTTTCGAGAATCCGCGTGAGGAGCGGGCACGTACTTTCCTCAGCCGGCTTCTGCACCATTAATATCATAATCCGAGTAGAGAGAGGGGTAATTCAGTATGATGAAGAACAAATGGGTTTCGATCGGGATGACGCTCTGCCTGGTACCCGCCCTGCTGGTAGGGTGCGGCACGAAGACAAATGAAACGAGCCAGGGGGCCGGCGGGGGAACTCCGGCAGCTGACACGACGAAGCCGGCGGATTCGACGGCACCGGCAGGAGGGGGCGCGCTCGAAGCGATCAAGGCCCGCGGCAAGCTCGTAGCCGGCGTCAAGTACGATACGAAGCTGTTCGGTCTCAAGGACCCGGCCACGAACAAGGTGGAAGGCTTTGACATTGACATGGCGAAGGCGCTCGCGAAGAAGATCTTCGGCGACGAGAGCAAGCTGGAGCTGAAGGAAGTCACGTCGAAGACGCGGATTCCGATGCTGAACCAGGGCGAGATCGACATCATCATCGCGACGATGACGATCAACGAAGAGCGCAAGAAGCAGGTTGACTTCACGGACGTCTACTTCAAGGCCGGCCAGTCCCTGCTCGTGAAGAAAGGCAGCCCGATCAAGTCCGTCACGGATCTCAAGAAGGGCAATAAAGTGCTTGCGGTCAAAGGCGCCACCTCCGGCGCGAATGTCAAGGCCAAGGCTCCGGACGCAACGGTTCTCGAGTTCGACAACTACCAGGATGCCTTCACCGCGCTCAAAGCGGGCCAGGGCGACGCGCTGACTACGGACAACGCGATTCTCTACGGTATGGTGAAGCAGGATCCGAACTTCGAGGTCGTCGGCGGCACATTCACGGATGAGCCTTACGGCATGGCGATCAAGAAGGGCGACGCGGAGTTTGTGAAGTACGTCAACACGTTCCTCAGCGACATGAAGGCCAGCGGAGAATACGACAAGCTGTACGAACAGTGGATCGGGGAAAAGCCGGCGAAATAACAGAAACCGGACTGCAATATGGGGTAGGATGGACCCGGGATCCGGGCTTCGTCCTACCTTTTCTCCTTACATAGGGGAGGATCAGGATACATAGGGAGGGGGAGGAAGAACGTGGAGAGCTTACTCCAGTGGAATATCTTATTCGAGCATTGGGACACCTACATGCAGGGGTTCGGCAACACGGTGAAGGCGAGTCTGATCGCTTTGGTCGCCAGCTTTATACTGGGTGCGGTCATCGCCGTCTTCCGGATCTCGCCGGTCAAGCCGCTGAACTGGTTCGGCGCCGCTTATGTCGAGTTTTTGCGGAACATTCCGCTGCTGCTTATTGTACTGCTCATTTTTCTTGCGGGTCCGAATTTCGGGCTGTCCTTCATCGACGGCTTCGTGGCCGGTACCCTTGCTCTCTCCATCTATACCTCGGCGTTCATCGCTGAAGCGATCCGGGCGGGCATCCAGGCTGTGCCGAAGGGGCAGATGGAAGCGGGACGCTCCTCCGGTCTGACCTACATCCAGACCATGCGCTACATTATTCTGCCGCAGGCGCTGCGGATCGTGATTCCGCCGCTCGGCAACCAGTTCCTGAACCTCGTCAAAAATTCCTCCGTCCTCGGTGTGGTGGCGGGGCTCGATCTCATGTACTTCGGCGATATCATTTCATCCCAGGTCTTCGTCACCTTCAGCGTGTATATTTTCGTAGCGATGTTCTATCTTGTACTTACCATTCCGATCTCCTTCGGCGTACGCTATCTGGAGAAACGGCTTGCACGCTAAGACCAGAGGAAAGGAGGAACCCCCATGGACTTTACCGGAGCTTATGCACCGGAGAATATGCGGTTTTTGATGCAGGGGCTGTATGTAACTCTCAAAGTGGCCTTCTTCTCCACCATCTTCGCCTTCCTGATCGGCTCCCTTGTGGGAACGCTCCGTTTCGCGCGCATTCCGGTGGTGGCGCAGGTGCTGGCCGTCTTGGTAGAAATCGTCCGGAATCTGCCGCTGCTGCTCATCATCTTCTTCACCCGGTTCGCGCTGCCTGAGGCAGGTCTCAAGGTGTTCCAGAATGCGGAATATGCGGCGATTGTAGCCCTTACCGTCTTCGAGGCGGCGATGATCTCGGAGATTGTCCGAAGCGGACTGCAGTCGATCGAGAGGGGCCAGATGGAGGCGGCACGCTCGTCGGGTCTGACTTACGTACAGGCGCTCTGGTATATCCTGCTGCCTCAGGCGATGCGCCGTATGGTGCCTCCAATGGTCAGCCAGTTCATCTCGCTGCTCAAGGATACCTCCCTGGCCACAGTGATCGTGCTGGCTGAGCTGACGCACCACATGCAGCTGATCGCCGCGAAGAACGCCAACTGGGTCATCCCGATCTTCATTCTCGGGGCACTCATCTACTTTGTAGTGAACTATGCGCTGTCCATTCTCGCCAAGAGGCTCGAAGCCAGACAAGTCTGAGGAATTCCAAGAGGCTGCACAAAAACCGTCCGCACACAGCGCCAGGAGCGCCGGAATGCCGGACGGTTTTTTGGTATTGCGGGAGGAAAATGGGTTCGTCGTGAAAGGCAGCGCAGCGAAAGCCTTAAGAGCGCTTGTCCGTATCGCAGGCTTCGGCGGCTTCCCGCGACACCGTATCGTCTGCGAGCTTCTCGCCGAACTGGTCGAGCCGTCCCGGATGGCCGGCCGGTCCGCGGTTTTTCGGTTTGCTGTTGCGTCCTGTCATGATGATTCACCTCCAGCTTTAGCGTGCCAAGAACGGAAGGGCGCTATTCCCGCGGGAGTGCGGGGAGCAGCCGGATGGTCCTGCTTGAAGAGGGACAAACTGGGGTAAAAGAAGGTACATGTAGCGGCACCTGCATCAGCAGCGGTACAGCCAATTCCCTTAAGGAGTGATGAACGATGATGATTCCGATCGAAGCTTACTTTCATACCGAGAATGATGCGGAAGACGTACGAATCAAGCTGCAGGCTTACCCGGTGGATTCCATTGAGGTAGGCGAGCTTGCGGAGCCCCTGGACCGGGGCGTCCCGCTCCTGCTCCCGTTTGCCCTGGCAGGCGGGACGACGGGAACGGCGACGGGAGCCGGCTACCTGGGCGGAGTCGGCGCGGTGAATACCGGCGCGGATGCAGCGGGAGCCTATGTCGGCCTGCGCACGGCGGATGACGCTCTTCACGACCGCGACGGGGATGGAAGAGACGACAGAGAGCTGAGGTATGTGCTGACGGCGAATATCGGTTCGGAGGCTTACGAAGAAGTCGTCGATCTGCTCCGCCGCAGCGGCGCGCATGTGCACAGACGGTCGTAGAGACGGGGCTGATGGGCGAGAACAATAAGGGAGACCCCCTTCCGGGGCCTCCCTTATTGTCATCCCACTCGGCAGCTGGCGTCCTCTACCCTACGATGAAGCCCCCAGCCTTTAGAAGGCTGAGGGTTCTTCATGCGTGCTGTTGCTCAGTGACGGGCTCGGTCATGGCCCTTCAAGAGACCGCCGGAAGCGAGCAGCCAGAGGGCGAAGACCGCGAGCAGAGCGGCTGCCCCCCAGGCGCTGTAGGCGATAACGGCTTCCGCCCGGTTGGCGACCCCCACGGCTGCGAGGGCCCATGCGATGACCAGGGCATAGGCCGGGTCGCGGAAGCGGAAGCCGACCAGCAGGCCGAGCAGCATAGCGGTCAAGATGCCGAGCACCGTCCAGGTCACGGGAGAGAGTCCGAAGCCGCCCCAGCCGAGCAGCTTGAGTCCGATGGCGATGTTAACCAGGGAGGCAACGGTAATCCAGCCCAGGTAGACGCTGAAGGGCAGCTGCACGAACCAGCGGATCGCCCTGTCCGGCGACCAGCCGTTCGGACGCGTATTCACGTAGGCCCCGATCAGTGAGAAAAGCAGCCCCAGCATGGCAAAGACGGAGGACACCGTATAGAGGTAATGCCACAGCAGGATCCAGGTGCAGTTGAAGAAACAGCTCACAAGAAACCAAGGGTTCGCCCCGAGGACTTCCTCCTGGTTCCGTTTGCCCGGCCACAGCTGAACGATAATGAACGCCACAAGCAGCGCATAGACCAGCCCCCAGATCGAGAAGGCGTACGAGGCGGGCGTGATCCGCACAGGGAACATGGCGGAGATCTGGCCGGTGGTCAGGTTGTTCAGCGGCAGGGCATTGGCCAGGTAATTGAGGATAAGGACGGCGAGCAGGCCGGCAACATTCAGCCAACGGATAATAACGTTTTTTTTCATAAAGACGCCTCCCAAGGAATAGATATACCTACGTTTAACCTATCAGGTGATAAGCGAATCGCAGCCGGTTGTCCTTCTAAGTATATGGAGGGGAGGAGTTTGGCATGCCAGGCAGGCCGAAGACTTCAATGTTAAGGATGCAATGGGAAAGAAACCGTCGGGGGCTCGAAAAACATTCCCTGGCGGTTCCTTCCCTATATGCTGGCTAACCCTGCCGCCCCATGCCGCGGACAAATTCCCCTCTGATGGGTTCTTTGCCGTGCAGAGGCCGGATGCGCAGCGACTGACCCTCTCCTGGTTCCGGGGAATTCTGAACTTGATAATGGATATGAGGCTCGGTCGAATTGCCGGAGTTCCCGCAGCGTCCGATGGTTTCCCCCCTCTTCACAGCCTGGCCGGGCTGAACCTTCACAGATCCCAGTTGAAGATGGGCCAGTACACTGTATTCGCCACCGCCGTGATCGATGACGACATAATTGCCGAATGGCCGGGCCGTATTGGTTGTCCCGCCGACGGGAGAGTTGTCAGGCACGGAGTCCAAGGTGCGTATTACCCTGCCGTCGGCCGGAGCAACGACTTCCCGGCCAAAGGCAAAGTAACTCTCAAGTTTGGCCGGGTCACCCGTGTATGTGGTGCCATCCCTTCGGGCAACGACCAGATCATAGGCATACCGCTGGCTTTCGTAAGGATAATGGTAATTCAGAAGCTCATTCGTTCCGCCCCAGAAGACAAACCAAGATCCTGTTACCGGCATGCGGTAGGCCGTACGGGTGAGACGGGCATCCGATTCCGGATGGGGAGTCAGAGGTTTCAGCAGGAGCCCCGTGATGCTGCCGTCCGGGGAGAAGACAGCCATGAGGCCCTTGGCTGCATCGGCATTGGCCCAAATGTACTGTGTCCCGACAGACAGGTCCACCTTGGTCAGCAGATGAAGAGAGCCTGTATCCCTGAAAAACTCCGTTCCGGCCTGCTCCAGCTCGGCGGCACTGAAGCTTGCCTGAAGCTCAGGACTCAGCTGTGCATAGATGCGTGCATAGTCGCCTTGGATGAAGGCATCCGGAAGCTTCTTCGGCCGAATCAACCGTTTCCCCAGCCCAGCGGGGGAGGAGAGATGGCTTCCGGCAGACACGGAAGCGGATTCGGAAGCAGGAACGGAACCGAGGGCATGTCCAGCTGGAAGTACGGCTAAGAGGAGCAGAGCCGTACCGGCGGCAGCACAAATCCACTGTTTTCTCACGCCAAAACACCTCTTTTTCCTTGATAAATGTAAAATAATTACATCCCTATTTTAGCATGAGGAGAGAGGCGGCACGAGTTTCAGTTGCGACTTATGAGCGGACATCAGAACGTAGTAAACCCGAGCCAGCCCTGCAGCTGGTAGACCAGCTTTTTGAGCGGGTACGTTTTTTCCTTGTAGGCCTCATAATCCAGTGTATAGCTTCCGTCCCGGTTGTCCCATAGCCGGTTGAAGTAGGCCTCCACGTTTCGGGAAACCTCGCTGTCGGCGGGGCCGGAGATAAGCAGATCCGTCTCGAGATTGAGGTCATCGAGATTGCGGGTCGTGAAGTTGGTGGAGCCGGAGAGGATCGACATCCGGTTCGCACCGGTCACCATCATCATTTTCGTATGATACTGCTCCTCGCCCGTATTGTACCACTTCACCTTGATGCGGCCGTCGGTCCCGTTCACAAGATCTTCGGCTACCGGGCGGTTCGGCAGCCCGATCTTCTCATTGCCGAAGGCATTCTGGTTAGGGTCCAGGATCAGCCGGATCTCCGCTCCGCGGTTCGACGCTTCCCTCAGCGCCTTCAGCACATCGGGGTCAGCCAGATAGAACATGCCCATCCAGACGGTGTTCCCGCTGCCGGCTTCGGAGAGCAGGTGCAGCAGGTGGGCGTTGACCTTCCCTTCGGTCAGCAGACGTACGCTCAGAGCACCGCTGTCCGCACCTTCGCTCGGCGCATACTCCGGGAAGGAAGCGCCTCCCCCGAGATTCGCAGCCGCCTGCTCGGAAGCGAGCACATCGGCAATGATCGGGCCGCCGACCGCGAAGGCAGCGTTGGAATGCTTCGCACTGGCATCGTGCACATTCCCTGAGGAGACGATGGCAATGTCCTCGGTGGCGATGACCTTGCGGTGGTTCGCTTTTACGTTGAACAGATTGGCATACGAGCGGACGGTCATGTCGGGCGCCGTATCGGCCATCGGGTTGCTGACCCAGCCGCGGCCTTCCGTGCCGTAGGGACGGAAAAAGATGCGCCACAGCGCCGAGTAGAGAGGTGTAGAGTCCCGCAGGGGGTCCGTATCCGTGATAACCGTCTGTACGCCTGCGGCCTTCAGCCGTTCTAGCTCTGGCGATGGGTGCGAGCCGTAGGACGTGTTGACCTCATCCGTAATGAAAACCGCATTCAGCTTCGGGTTCTGCTGCTTGCGCTGAATGAGCTTCTGCGTCAGCTGTTCCGTGATCTTGGGGAACAACTGGCCTTCATTCACATAGCTGTTAAAGAGGAACATATCGATGACCACGAACGAATCGGCTTCATCGATCGCCTGCAGGATCCGTTTCAAGATGGTCTCCTCCCGCATCTCCTTGTTTCCGGTCTTGTCTTTATAGGTCAAATCATAGAGAAACTCCACCGAGTCGGTCCGGTGGACGGGACCTTCATACGAGAGGCCCGGTGGCAGAGGCTTGCGGCTGTTATAGATCAGGACGGCGGTCACCATTACGATCAGGAGGACCGCCAGGGAGCGCAGGATCCAGCGAATCACGTGTACGGTATCGCGGCGCGGGGCAGGTGCCGGCTGCCCGCCGGCCGGACGAGGGGGCGGTTGGTTGGCCATGGCTATCGCTCCGTTTCTGCAAGAGTAGGATTGTACCCTATTTAAAGCAAAAGGCGGGGGATGAAGCAGCAGGCGAGAGGTGGGGCGGATGGAGGCAGGAGACAATACACATCAAAGCAGAACAAAAAAACGGAGGGTCACTTGGACCGCTCCGCCTTTTTTACAAGAGATAGAGATAGATTCAGGAAGACCTGCGCCGGGAAAGGTGAATGAACGTTGCTGCGAGGGCTGCCACCAGCACTGCGCCTTTGATGATATCGAAGGCGTAGTAAGGGAGATTCAGCATCGTCAGTCCGTTGAGCAGTACGCCGATCAGGACGGCGCCGAAGAAGGTGCCGATGACGTTCGGCTTGCCGGCTCCAAGTACGGAGTAGCCGACGAATACGGCGGCCACAGCCTCCATCAGCAGCGGGGAGCCCGCGTCAATCTGGCCGGAGCCCACCCGTGCGGAGAAGAGGATGCCCCCGACGGCGGCGAACACGCCGGAGAGCACATAAGCCAGCGTGCGGACCCGGTTCACGGCGATCCCGGAGAGACGGGCCGCTTCCCGGTTGCCGCCGGTAACATACATTTGGCGGCCCCAGCGCGTGTAGGTGAGGAACACATGCACGAGGATGACGGCTCCGATCATGAGCAGCACGGGGACCGGAATGCCGAGCAGTTTGCCTTGGCCGATCCACAGGAACTCGCTTGTGAACTTGCCAGGCGCCTTGGTGCCGTCGGTCATCTGCATGTTGTTGTAGATCGAGAAGCCCTTCGTGTAGGTCTTGTGGACGCCGCCGATGATATACATCACGGCCAGTGTGGCCAGCAGATCCGGAATCCGGATCTTGACGATGAGCAGGGCGTTGAGCAGCCCGACAAGAACCCCGATGAGCAGCGGGAGTGTCAGCACGGCGATCAGCGGCATCTGGTACCAGACCATGAGCGTGGCCGTGACGACTGTGGTGAGAGAGACCGTGGACCCGGCCGACAAGTCGAAGCCGTCGACGATCTGCGAGAAGGTGACGCCTATCGCGATGAAGGTCACGATCGAGATGGAACGGAGAATATCCGCCATATTGTCGTAGGACAGGAAGTTCTCGTTAAGAAGGGAAAAGATGACGATAACCCCGGCAATGACAAGCAGGGCGCCGTATCGGTATAGGTAGTCCAGCTTGGTCGTATTCGTATTCATGTGTGCAGATTAAGCCTCCCCGCTGCTTGCATAGTACAGAATTTGCTCCTGAGTCGCCTCGCTGCGCTGCAGCTCCTTGACGACCCTGCCGTAGCTCATGACGAGGATACGGTCGGCGATGCCGAGAATCTCCGGAATTTCGCACGAAAAATAAATGATGCCGTTGCCTTCTCCGGCGAGCCGGCCGATGAGCCGGTAGATGTCGCTCTTCGCTCCGACGTCGACGCCTTTGGTCGGTTCGTCGAACAGGTATACCTTGGCTCCCGTAGGCAGCCATTTGCCGACCGCGACCTTCTGCTGGTTGCCGCCGCTGAGGTGCTGGACGAGCTGCTCCCGGTGCGGCGGCTGGATGCCGAGCTCGGCGATCCGCTCCTCGGCGTTCGAGATCTCCCGCTTCCGCGAGACGAAGCCGAGCCGGCTGAAGGACTTCAGCAGCGGCAGCGCCAGGTTGCTCATCACCGACTGGGAGACGAGCACGCCCTGCTTGCGCCGCTCCTCCGGAATGAGCGCGATCCCGGCCCGCACGGCATCCGTCGGCGAGGACAGCCGCAGCGGCTGCCCGCCGAGCCGGATCTCGCCGCCTTCAAGCGGGTCCGCGCCGAAGAGCAGGCGCGACAGCTCGGTCTTGCCGGCGCCGACGAGCCCGACGACGCCGAGAATCTCGCCGCGGCGCACGGTCAGGTCGACCCCGCGCACCTTCGTGCCGAAGGTCAGGCCGCGCGCTTCGAGCACCGTGTCCCCGATTGGCACGACGGCCTTCGGGAACTCCTCCTCGAACGGCTTGCCGAGCATCTCTTCGATGACGCGGTGGGCGTCCGTCTCCGGGGCCGGCTTCGTGGAGATGCGGCGCCCGTCCCGCATGACGGTGACACGGTCGGCGATCCGGAACACTTCGCCGAGCCGGTGCGAGATGAAGATACAGCCTACGCCGTCGGCCTTGAGCCGGTTCATCAGGGCAAAAAGCTGTTCGGCTTCCTCGCCGCTGAGCGGTGCGGTCGGCTCGTCGAAGATGAGGAAGCGGGCCTTCTGGGCGAGGGCCCGTCCGATCAGGACGAGCTGCTTCTCGGCGATGGACAGGGAACCCGCCTGGGCCCTCACGTCGAGGCCGGAGAGGCCGAGATCGCCGAGCACGCGGGAAGCTTCCTTCTCCAGCGCGCTCCACTGCAGCCAGCCGGGACCGGAGGTCAGGCGGTCCAGCATGATGTTCTCTGCGACGGAGAGTGTCGGCACAAGGGCTGTGTCCACCTCCTGGTACACGCACTGAATGCCGCTGCGGATGGCGTCGATGGGCGCCTGTATGGACAGGCGCTGTTCTCCGATGAGCACTTCGCCGCCGTCGGGGACATAAGCTCCGGACAGCACCTTCATGAGCGTGCTTTTGCCCGCCCCGTTCGCGCCGAGCAGGGCGTGAATCTCGCCCGGCCGGACGTCGAAGTCGACGCCCTGCAGGGCCAATACGCCGGGGAACGATTTCGTGATGGACTTCATCTGCAGCAGCCCCTCCGTTGGAAGAGGGCTCTGGTGAGGAAGCCGGTCATTGGACGATGCGGTCATGGATGGAGTACGCGTCCCTTCATCGGTATGGGCCGTGGACCGGGCGGCAGGACCGCCGGCCCTGATAAGCAAAATCCCACCGGAGCGGTGCCGGTGGGATGGTGTCATTACTTCGCGGCAGGCGTTTCGGCCGCTTTGAGCCAGTCGGTGTATCCCTGCTGGCTGTTGCCCCAGCCTTTGACATGCTCGCTGAGCTGAGCCGTGGAGATCTGTTCCTTCGGCAGCTGGTCGCGGGCGACGAAGACCGGCTCGAGGACGACCTTGTCCGGCGTCTGGTCGCCGTGCAGCTTCTGGTACAGGTAGCGGACCTGAATGCGTCCGATGTCCTTCGGATCAACCGCGGAGGAAGCGATCCAAGGGCTGTTCGGATCCTGGATCATCTGCAGATCCTCGTCGCTCATGTCAATGCCGTAGACCTTGATTTCGGTACGGCCTGCCTGCTGGATGGCACGGGCAGCGCCTTTGGCGAATTCATCCCAGGAAGCCCAGACAGCGGCGATATCGCCTTTGTTCGGATACTTCTTCAGGATGGCTTCCATCTGCGCCTGCGTATCCAGCGCGGTGTTCTGCGAAGCGGCGCCGAAGGCGGCGACTTCCTTGATGTCCTTATACTTGTCCTGGAATGCCTTGTAGGCGATCTGGCGGCGTTCCATCGGAGCGAAGCCGGCTACCCAGATCTTCACGATGTTGCCTTTGCCGCCGATATCGGAAGCGAGGCGCTCGAGGGTGGCTTCCGCCATCTTCGCATCATCCTGCTGAAGAACGGTAACGCCCGGCACGTTGATGTCGCCGTCGAAGGCCACGACCGGAATCTTGCGCTCGATGGCTTTTCTCACGCCGGCTTCGAGGGCTTCCGCCGTACCGTGGTCGATCAGGATGCCGTCGACTTTCTGGTTGATCGCCGCATCCAGGTTGGAGGACATCTTGGCGAGGTCGCCGTCGGCAGGGGTGACGGTCACTTTGCCGCCGAGTTTCTCTACCTGCTCCTTGACGCCTTCAATGTATTGGGCCGAGAAGGTCCCGAGGTTGATCTGCATGATCAGAGCGATTTTTTTGCCCGCCAGCGGGTTTGCCGTGTTGGCGCCGGCCGATGTGTTCTCACCGGCTGTGGTGCCTTCTGCCGCCGGCTTGGCGGTGCCGCAGGCTGCAAGGCTCACGGACAAGATGACCGTCAGCACGGACAGCATGCTTTTTTTCCAGAAACGCATGAATGATTCCTCCCCATTTCCTGTCTCAGATTATAATATAATTCCAATGGAATTACTGGTAATAGTACTGTATCATCCGCCCAACCGTTGGTCAATCCCTTAGGCGAATTTTGTCGGAATCCAGTAAATTCCATGCCAAAAAGCCCGTAAAGACTAAGCCTTCACGGACTTGAGGGGAAGGACGTAATAACGAACAGCCGCACGGTATCGTTACAGTAACTTGCCTGCGGGGTTGTTATAAGAGAAACGTCAGCGCAACGATGGCGACCGAGATATAGTGCAGAAGATCAAGCCAAGGCTTCTTGGGACGCTGGGCCAGGGAGAATATCATGTAGACCGCGCGGATGATAATGATGAGCAGGGCCGCTTGAAACAGGAGTTCAGGCATGGGAATCCCTCGCTTTCACCTGGATGTAGGTTCACTACCCAGTGTATGCGGCCGGTGTCCATCTTCATGACGGAATCCTGCGGGCGCTTGTACTGCAACAATTCGGGGCCGATCTGCGTCTGAAAGATAACTCCGGAGCAAATGACAGTTAAATAAGAGAGGTTGTTACTGATGACAAAGAAAACTGCTTATACATGGACGGCCGCCCTGTCGGCGGCGCTTCTGTTGACCGTTACCTTATCTTCTTCCGTGCTCGCCTTCGGTGATGTGTCGGGGGAGCAGGCTGCGCCGATTCTGGACCTGAAGGAGAGGGGAGTGGTGAGCGGGGTGGATCAGGACCGTTTCGTTCCCCAGGGGAAAACAACTTACGCCGAAGGCGTCGCTATGCTTGTCAAAGGCCTCAATCTCAATACCGATAACATGAAGTTCATCAAAGCGCCCGAGGCTTCCGACTATTTCACGAATGTGCCCAATGACGCCTGGTATGCGGACAGCTTCATCAAAGCGCACTTGAACGGCGTACCGCTGCCGAAGGATGTGAATCCGGCCGGCACGCTTACCCGCGAAGCCTTCGCCAATCTGCTGGTTCATGCCGTCGAAACCAAAGGGAACTTTCCGCTGATCAAGATGTATATCGCCTTCGCGGATGAGAGTGAGATCACTCCGGAGCTGGGCGGCGCTGTGCAGCGGCTGGTGCTGTACAAGTTCGCTACGGTCGGCGAAGACAGCAAATTTTATCCGAAGCGTGAGCTGACCCGCGGGGAGGCGGCCGTCTGGCTGCATAATGCCATCCGCTTCCTCGAGAATCACCAGGGACAGCCGGAGCCTGCTCCTGTACCCCAAGAAGAAGTTCAGGTGACGGTCGAAAAGGTGAACGACAGCGTGAACCGGGTCGTCCTGTCGAGGGGGCAGAAGCCGACGTCAGGCTATGGCATTGAGATCACCGGCATCCGTTTCGAAGGGGAGGGACGGGCGGTCGTGACTTACAAGCTGTCCGACCCGGCGCCGGACAGCATGAATGCCACGGTAATCACGGAGCCGAAGGCCGAGACCTACATTTCTTCGCAATACAAGCCGGCCGCTGAGCCGCAGGCCCAATAATTTCTTCGCCAACCAGGCTGCCGCCAACGATAGGATGCAAGTGTTCGTTCCACGGCCCCTGTCTCTCCACTTGGGGAGGCAGGGGCTTTTTAGCGCTGATGGAGCCCGGAAGCAGGACGGGCGGCTGTGCCGGTTCCGGTTCAAGTTCCCAGCCAGCGGGTAAAACGGGTATACTATCCAATAGCACCTTACGATGGACAACAGATGACGCATACAACGCGAAGGAGGATATAGGATGGAAAAGCTCGTGAAGGAAGTAAACGGAATCCGGCTGTCCTACAGGGACGCAGGGGAAGGGACGCCTGTCGTGCTGCTGCACGGCTTCTGCGGCTCTTCGGCTTATTGGGACGAGCTCGTTCCGCTGCTCGAAGGACGGTGCCGTCTGATCGTGCCGGATCTCCGCGGCCATGGGGATTCTTCCGCACCTGAAGGCCCCTATGCGATGGAAACGTTCGCAGAAGACATCGCCGGCTTTTTGAAGTCGCTTGATATAGGCCGGGCCGTAGTGCTGGGCCACTCGCTGGGCGGGTATATCACCCTGGCGCTGGCCGAACGCCATCCGGACCTGCTGCTCGGTTTCGGTCTCATTCATTCGACCCCGCTGCCAGACGATGACAAGGGCAAGGAAGGCCGCTTGAAGGCGATGGACACCATCCGGGAGCAGGGGCTGCCGGCCTTCATCGAAGGCCTTGTGCCGAAGCTGTTCGCGCCGGCCCATCTGGAGACGATGCCGCAGGCCGTAGCCAAGGCCAAAGAAATCGGCCTCGGGACGAGCCCGGAAGGAGCCGTACGGACGCTCGAAGGCATGCGGGCCCGTCCGGACCGCCGGAACGTTATCGAGGAAACGAAGCTGCCGGTCCTGCTCGTGGCCGGTACGGGAGACGGAGTCATTGCGCCGGAGAAGACCTTCGCGGCGGAAGGCGAGCGGACGACGAAGAGGCAGATCGACGGGGCGGGGCATATGAGCCTGGTGGAGGCGCCGGGCGAACTGGCGCAGGCGATCCTCGATTTTACCTCTGTAATGTAAGCAATGAGCATAGGAGGGCTCCGGAGAAACGGGGCCTTCTTTTTTTTGTTTATGTACCCATTTTTTGTTTATGTACCCATTGACGCAGGATGCCGAGAGGCATATACTGAAATCAATTAAAGTGAGTAATCACTCATTTTCACTGATACGGCATCCGGGTGATAACTCGCAACTCTACTGATGGGAGCGATGACCATGAGTCGTACGGTCGAAACCGATGTTTGCATTATAGGGGGCGGTCCGGCGGGGCTGATCCTTGGGATGATGCTTGCGAAGGCGGGGGTCCGCGTTTCGGTGCTTGAAAGTCAGCATGACTTTCACCGCGAATACCGGGGGGAAGTGCTGCAGCCCCGTTTTCTGCAGCTGATGGAGGAGCTTGGACTGAGATCCTATATCGAATCGCTTCCGAGCTCGAAGGTGCGTTCCGGTGCGTTTTATTATAAAGAAAAGCGGCTCGCCGAGTTTCAATTTGACCGTTTCTCCGAGGAAATCCCTTATGCGCTGTGGGTTCCGCAGCCCATCCTGCTTGGGGCACTGTATGAGAAGACCCGTGAGCTTCCGTCGTTCGACCTTCTCTTTCAGGCGTCCGTTACCGGTTTGTTGCAGGAAGAGGAGCGGGTCTGCGGAGTAAGGGTCGATACCCCTGACGGCGAGCTGACTGTGAGGGCGAAGGTGACTGTAGGCGCGGACGGACGTTTCTCGGCCGTACGGCGGCTTGGAGGGTTCGAGATGGAGTACGAGAACCATTCGGGCGACCTCATCTGGTTCAGTGTACCGCAACCGGCGGATTGGGGGGAAGGGCTGCGAATCAAGCTGACCGACGGTCATCCCATGATTATTCTGCCCAAGTACCCGGATCTGCTGCAGGTCGGTCTGGCGGTACCTCCCGGAGAATGGAGGGCGATCAAGAGCCGCGGGGTGGATGCGTTCCGGCGGGAGCTGCTGGGTGCCCACCCGGCTTTCCAATCCTTTGCTGAAGAGCTTCACGATTTCAAGCCCTTTGTGCTGCTGCAGGCGAAGACTTTCTTCGTGCGGGAATGGGCACGGGACGGCTGCCTGCTGATCGGGGATGCCGCCCACTGCGCTTCGCCGATCGGGGCGGTCGGCGTTTCGCTCTCCGCCGCCACGGCGGCGGCCGCGGCGGATGTAATCTACGGCGCGCTGCAGGACGGCGATGTCTCCGCCGCGCGGCTCGGCCTCGTACAGGAGCGGCGCAGCGGCGAGATGCGGTCCGTGCACCGTATCCAGGAACGGGGGGCGAAGGTGTTGTTCGCTTCCACGTCCTTCGTGCGGTCGCTTGCTCCCGTGATCATTTCGCTCGGTGGCCGGCTGAATCTGGTCTCCCGGCTTCAGCGGCGGATCTTGCTGCAGCCGGAGCCGCTGGGCGTTCACCCCCGGTTTCGGTTCGATGCGTAAGGGCTGCCTCCATTGGGGTAATAAGAGGTATGGATGGGATGTATTAAGATCGTGCCGGGTATAGTACAATGATAATCAGAGGAAGTACCGGGGAGTAGGATGAAAGAAAATGAATGACCCATGGGAAGGAGCGTGGAGCACATGAATGAAGAGCAAAGGATATCGGGGGAGCAGGAGTATGCCGTTATTTTTTATGACGGGGTATGCGGCTTCTGCCAGAAGATCGTGCAGTTTATTCTGCCCCGGGATCCCGAAGGGAAGTTTCGGTTCGTGGCGATTCAATCCGAATTCGGACGCAGGGTGCTTACGGAGCATGGTCTCGATCCTGAGGAGCTGAGCACCTTTGTGCTGCTGGACCGGGGAAAGATTTATACGAGATCAACGGCCGGCCTGCGGGTACTGCGCGAACTTGGCGGGCTGTGGAAGCTGCTGTATTTATTCATCATTGTACCAAGGCCGCTCAGAGATCTTGTTTACAAACTGATCGCAAGCAACCGGTACCGCCTGTTCGGACGGACCGACGCCTGCATGCTTCCGCGTCCTCAGGAGCGTGCCCGTTTCTTGGCTTAACGTTCGCAGAGGAGACGCTGTCAGCCTCTGTTCTTACGCTAAGCTCCCTCATTGAACTGCTCCGGTGCCGGTGTCCCGCCGCGCCGGAGTTTTTTGATTGCGCCGGACGCGCCGGCGGCAGCTGTCTCCATGAGCAGAAGCAGAAGCACCAGACCGGTCAGGGAGCTGACCACGGAGACGGGGGCCGTCCACCACTGTGCCGGCTGGGCAAAGTAAGGAATTAGCGCCACCGCAAGGATCGGGGGGGCATTCAAGTGAAATTTGCGGATCATCCAGATGGTCACGAGGGAGGTGCAGAGGAACGCTACGCCGCCGGCATGGGAGAAGTAGAAGCAGGAGCCGAGCAGGGAGGCTGTTGTTGCGCCTGCAATCAGCTTCAATAGATCCTTAACCGCGAAGGCCCGGGACACGAACAGATAAGAGAAGGCGCCGAGCGTAGGATAGAAGAGAGGCTTGAGCGCCGGGATATGTACGGAGATGTAGTAGATGACGAACAGATACAAGGAAATCGTAATGGTTTTTACATGATCCACGATACTCCCGCCTTTGATTATGGATATGCGGCACCACAGGATGCAGGCACCGTTTTCCATGATACTATGGAGAATTTCCGAACGTCAATGCAGTAAAATCAAAGCGCGTCCCGTGTCTGTGATTTACATTATAGACAGTATTCTTTTTACGGCGCAGCCCAACAAGCGCAGTCCGCTTCTGTCAGGAAGAGGCTGCGCTTATCAGCTCTATAGGTATTCTAAGCATCAGCTCCACTGCCGTTCCTTTCGCTGCCGCTTCGAATAGAGATACGACAGGAGCAGGGTCACGGCGAACCAGCCTGCCGAATAAAGCGGTGTCGGCATGGAGGCCAGCGAAGCAAGGGCCAGCAGGGCCAGACACAGGGCGTGAATCCGAAAGACGACGGTGGAGGCGGAACGGCTGCGAATTCCTTCGGGCAGCGGATAAATGAACGACCAGTCCGAGTGCCTGTACGCTTTTTGAAGCTCCTTGAGCTGTAGGGCGGTGAGCCCGGCGAACAACGCATAGAGGATCCCGGCCATCCAGGCGCCGCGTACGGCCGCCAGCAGGATGACGCCGAGCAGCGTCAAACGCACGGTGATCCCGAACCACTCCGAGCGCAGCCATACGAGGGTGTACAGATACCGGTACGTATCCTCAGGCCGGTGACGGAAGCCGCCGAGCACTCCGAGCCCTTTTTTGGGAGCATGGACGGAACGCGGCCGGCCCTGTACCGAAGGCACATCGATGAAGTTATTCAGCAGCCGAAAAGTCACGCCGCGGTGACGTCTCTCCAGCTCTACGAGGCGTGTCCAGTTCACTGCTCTGCTTCTTACAGGGTACAGGCAGCCGAGATAGATTAGCAGCAGGAGTGCGGCGGCCAGCGTTCCCTCCCACGCAGTCAGAACAGTGATCAGGTACACCGTGCCCGCCGCCACCAAGGTCCGGAGTGTGACATAGAAGGAGATCATCTTCTTCTCCGACAGCTTAAGTTCCAAGGACCGGCCGTAGAGCAGGACTTTCTTGACGGCGGCGAGCACGAGGAGGATATGGACGAACAGGAGAAGGCCGCTTTCTCCTGCGCCTTTAGCGTACAGCGGCCAGGCGGCGAGCCAAGACACGACGAGCAGCAGCAGCTGCAGGCGGAAGGCTCTGGAAGCCGCTTTGTCGAAATAAGCTGACATCCCGGTTTCCATCGGCATAAGGAAAATAAGATCGGCTTCTTTCATATAAGTGCGGATCGGGCTGAGCGCTGCGGCAGGCAGCAGGATACATGCGGCAAGCTCTTTGAATGGAAAGGACGGAGGGGCCGAAGTCAGCAGGTAATTGTAGCCGACCCCCGCACCGAGCATCAGCAGGATGACCGCCAGGGCGACACTCTGCAGGGCATAAACCAGATAAGGTCTAATTTCGGCCAGAAACCCCGCTGTCCGCCGGTTCCACAGCTCTTCCGGTGTCCTTGGGGCGGGAGCAGGTGCCGGGCCCTTCATGATTTGCACCCGTTCGGGCTGACGAGATGACAGAACACATCGTCCAGGGAAGCCCCCGGCATCCCCGCTTGGCTTCTCAGCGCGTCCATGTCTCCGGCAGCGGTCAGGACCCCTCCGTGCAGCAGCAGGAACCGGTCACCGTATTTCTCGATGGTCGACAGGATGTGAGACGAGATCAGAATGGCGGCACCGCTGTTCTTGACCTTCACCATAAGCTCCAGCAGAGATCGGATCCCCAGGGGGTCAAGACCCAGGAACGGCTCATCTATAATGTAGAGGCGCGGACGGACTAGGAAGGCGCTCATAATCATGACTTTTTGCTTCATGCCCTTCGAGAGGTGCGCGGACAGCCGGTTCGCATACACCGACATCTGGAACTCTTCCAGAAGCTCTTCAGCCCGCTCTTCGAATGCGGCTTCTTCGATGCCGTAGGCCATCGCAGCCATGGCCAGGTGCTCTTTCACCGTAAGCTCTTCATATAAAAGGGGACTTTCGGGCACATAGGCGTAGGTGCGTCTGTACGCGGTAGGATCTTCATCCAAACGGCGTCCCTGAAGGCGGATGGACCCGGAGTGGGGCTGCAGCAGTCCGAGAATATGCTTGATCGTCGTGCTCTTGCCGGCACCGTTCAAGCCGATCAGTCCGATCATTTCCCCTTCCCGGACATCAAAGGAAAGCTGATGCAGCACAGGCTTTTGGCGGCTGTACCCGCCCGTCAACTCCTCAACGGCAAGCAAGGATTCCATGGTTCAGCTCCTTTTGCGGTATAGATGAAAGATTAGGGTTAATTGCCTACTTGGAAAACATACACTCTTGCCCTGCCTTATGCAACTTTGCTGCATCATCCTTCCGGTCGGTTCGCCGCGGAGGCGTCAAGGGTCCGAAGATGCAGGGCAGGAAACAATTAGACACTTGCAATTCCTGTCCCATTTGTGGTAAATTAACTTTCGCTGTCGCATCAACTTCTTTACTAGTATTCACTGATCTGCACCAGCGGGTTCGTCCCCTGGAATGGAAAAAGAAAGTGCTTGTCAAAGAACTTCAAGTTGTGATAGAGTGTAAAACGTTGTCGAAACAAATGAAGCCGGTATGAAGCATTAGCGAAAATTAGCCGCTTGCTAGTAGGGACAACGATGTGGTAAGTTGATTGAGCTGCTTCGGCGGCCTGATGATTACGAACCAAGATTGCCCTTTGAAAACTGAACAACGAGTGAGTGTTAAATATAGAGACTCAGCGATGAGTTTCTGCCAAGCTTCAAAATGAGTCATCAGCTTTTCTTTAATGGAGAGTTTGATCCTGGCTCAGGACGAACGCTGGCGGCGTGCCTAATACATGCAAGTCGAGCGGAGCACTTCGGTGCTTAGCGGCGGACGGGTGAGTAACACGTAGGCAACCTGCCTGTAAGATCGGGATAACTACCGGAAACGGTAGCTAAGACCGGATAGCTGGTTTCGGTGCATGCCGGAATCATGAAACACGGGGCAACCTGTGGCTTACGGATGGGCCTGCGGCGCATTAGCTAGTTGGCGGGGTAACGGCCCACCAAGGCGACGATGCGTAGCCGACCTGAGAGGGTGATCGGCCACACTGGGACTGAGACACGGCCCAGACTCCTACGGGAGGCAGCAGTAGGGAATCTTCCGCAATGGGCGCAAGCCTGACGGAGCAACGCCGCGTGAGTGATGAAGGTTTTCGGATCGTAAAGCTCTGTTGCCAGGGAAGAACGTCGTGGAGAGTAACTGCTCTGCGAATGACGGTACCTGAGAAGAAAGCCCCGGCTAACTACGTGCCAGCAGCCGCGGTAATACGTAGGGGGCAAGCGTTGTCCGGAATTATTGGGCGTAAAGCGCGCGCAGGCGGTCTTTTAAGTCTGGTGTTTAAGCCCGGGGCTCAACCCCGGTTCGCACCGGAAACTGGAAGACTTGAGTGCAGGAGAGGAAAGCGGAATTCCACGTGTAGCGGTGAAATGCGTAGAGATGTGGAGGAACACCAGTGGCGAAGGCGGCTTTCTGGACTGTAACTGACGCTGAGGCGCGAAAGCGTGGGGAGCAAACAGGATTAGATACCCTGGTAGTCCACGCCGTAAACGATGAGTGCTAGGTGTTAGGGGTTTCGATACCCTTGGTGCCGAAGTAAACACAATAAGCACTCCGCCTGGGGAGTACGCTCGCAAGAGTGAAACTCAAAGGAATTGACGGGGACCCGCACAAGCAGTGGAGTATGTGGTTTAATTCGAAGCAACGCGAAGAACCTTACCAGGTCTTGACATCCCTCTGAAAGCCCTAGAGATAGGGCCCTCCTTCGGGACAGAGGTGACAGGTGGTGCATGGTTGTCGTCAGCTCGTGTCGTGAGATGTTGGGTTAAGTCCCGCAACGAGCGCAACCCTTGACTTTAGTTGCCAGCATTGAGTTGGGCACTCTAGAGTGACTGCCGGTGACAAACCGGAGGAAGGTGGGGATGACGTCAAATCATCATGCCCCTTATGACCTGGGCTACACACGTACTACAATGGCCGGTACAACGGGAAGCGAAGTCGCGAGATGGAGCGAATCCTTAGAAGCCGGTCTCAGTTCGGATTGCAGGCTGCAACTCGCCTGCATGAAGTCGGAATTGCTAGTAATCGCGGATCAGCATGCCGCGGTGAATACGTTCCCGGGTCTTGTACACACCGCCCGTCACACCACGAGAGTTTACAACACCCGAAGCCGGTGGGGTAACCCGCAAGGGGGCCAGCCGTCGAAGGTGGGGTAGATGATTGGGGTGAAGTCGTAACAAGGTAGCCGTATCGGAAGGTGCGGCTGGATCACCTCCTTTCTATGGAGATCATGGCCATGAAAATGGCCGGATCAAATATGGCAGCGCAAGCTGCATCGACCGCGCAAGCGGGACACTCACTCGTGTTCAGTTTTGAAAGGTGCAATACCTTTCAATAAAGAAGTTTGTTCCTTGAAAACTGGATATACGAAACAAACTAGCTGAAGTATCTAATGTTTTTTATTAGCTGCCTAGCGAGATGTTTTATTTTGGTAGTGACCTTTGAGTGAAGCTCAACGGAACGTAAAATAAAATCATCGAGCGATTTGGTTAAGCTATTAAGAGCACACGGAGGATGCCTAGGCACCAGGAGCCGAAGAAGGACGTGGCGAACAACGATAATGCCTCGGGGAGCCGTAAGCAGGCTTTGATCCGGGGATGTCCGAATGGGGAAACCCACATGTGGTAATTCGCATGTACCATGCAGTGAATACATAGCTGCATCGGAGGCAGACGAGGGGAACTGAAACATCTAAGTACCCTCAGGAAAAGAAAACAATAGTGATTCCGTCAGTAGCGGCGAGCGAAAGCGGAACAGCCCAAACCAAGGAGCTTGCTCCTTGGGGTTGTAGGACGTCAATGTGGGTTAAGCAGAGTAGGCGAACAGGTCTGGAAAGGCCGGCCAGAGTGGGTAAAAGCCCCGTAACTGAAATTCTGCGAACATCCTAGACGGATCCTGAGTACCGCGAGACACGTGAAACCTCGTGGGAAACCGGCAGGACCATCTGCCAAGGCTAAATACCTCCCCTGGTGACCGATAGTGAAGCAGTACCGTGAGGGAAAGGTGAAAAGAACCGCGGGAGCGGAGTGAAAAAGAACCTGAAACCGTGTGCTTACAAGAAGTCAGAGCCCGTTAATGGGTGATGGCGTGCCTTTTGTAGAATGAACCGGCGAGTTACGTTCCCGTGCGAGGTTAAGGTGAGAAGCCGCAGCCGCAGCGAAAGCGAGTCTGAATAGGGCGACATAGTACGTGGACGTAGACCCGAAACCGTGTGATCTACCCCTGTCCAGGGTGAAGGTGCGGTAACACGCACTGGAGGCCCGAACCCACGAATGTTGAAAAATTCGGGGATGAGGTGGGGGTAGCGGAGAAATTCCAATCGAACTCGGAGATAGCTGGTTCTCCCCGAAATAGCTTTAGGGCTAGCCTCGGGTTAGCGTTGCGGAGGTAAAGCACTGATTGGGTGCGGGGCCCGCCAAGGGTTACCAAGTCCAGTCAAACTCTGAATGCCGCAAACGTGATGCCCGGGAGTCAGACAGTGAGTGCTAAGATCCATTGTCAAGAGGGAAACAGCCCAGATCATCAGCTAAGGTCCCCAAGTGTGTGTTAAGTGGGAAAGGATGTGGAGTTGCACAGACAACCAGGATGTTGGCTTAGAAGCAGCCACCATTGAAAGAGTGCGTAATAGCTCACTGGTCGAGTGACTCTGCGCCGAAAATGTAACGGGGCTAAACACACCACCGAAGCTATGAGTCCAAGGTGCAAACTTGTTTGCACCCGGGCAGTAGGGGAGCGTTGTATGCGGGTTGAAGGTTGATCGTGAGGACAGCTGGACTGCATACAAGTGAGAATGCCGGTATGAGTAACGAAAAGATCAGTGAGAATCTGATCCGCCGAAAGCCTAAGGGTTCCTGAGGAAGGCTCGTCCGCTCAGGGTAAGTCGGGACCTAAGGCGAGGCCGAAAGGCGTAGTCGAAGGACAACAGGTTGAAATTCCTGTACCACCGTGAACCGTTATGAGCAATGGGGTGACGCAGAAGGATAGTGACGCGAGCTGATGGATGCTCGTCCAAGCAGTGAGGCTGATGTGCAGGCAAATCCGCACATCGATAAGGCTAAGCTGTGATGGGGAGGGAAATTTAAGTACCGAAGGTCATGAGTTCAGGCTGCCAAGAAAAGCCTCTAGCCAGGGAGAAGGTGCCCGTACCGCAAACCGACACAGGTAGGCGAGCAGAGCATGCTAAGGCGCGCGGAAGAACTCTCGTTAAGGAACTCGGCAAAATGACCCCGTAACTTCGGGAGAAGGGGTGCCTCGGTAGGGTGAATAGCCCGAGGGGGCCGCAGTGAAAAGGCCCAAGCGACTGTTTAGCAAAAACACAGGTCTGTGCGAAGCCGCAAGGCGAAGTATACGGGCTGACGCCTGCCCGGTGCTGGAAGGTTAAGGGGAGCGGTTAGGAGCAATCCGAAGCTGTGAACCGAAGCCCCAGTAAACGGCGGCCGTAACTATAACGGTCCTAAGGTAGCGAAATTCCTTGTCAGGTAAATTCTGACCCGCACGAATGGCGTAACGACTTGGGCGCTGTCTCGACGAGAGATCCGGTGAAATTTTAATACCTGTGAAGATGCAGGTTACCCGCGACAAGACGGAAAGACCCCATGGAGCTTTACTGCAGCTTGATATTGGACTTTGGTACGATCTGTACAGGATAGGTGGGAGCCTGAGAAGCCTGAGCGCCAGCTTGGGTGGAGGCGCCGTTGGGATACCACCCTGATCGTATCGGAGTTCTAACCTGGTACCGTGATCCGGTACGGGGACAGTGTCAGGTGGGCAGTTTGACTGGGGCGGTCGCCTCCTAAAGCGTAACGGAGGCGCCCCAAGGTTCCCTCAGAATGGTTGGAAATCATTCGAAGAGTGCAAAGGCATAAGGGAGCTTGACTGCGAGACAAACAGGTCGAGCAGGGACGAAAGTCGGGCTTAGTGATCCGGTGGTACCGAATGGAAGGGCCATCGCTCAACGGATAAAAGCTACCCTGGGGATAACAGGCTTATCTCCCCCAAGAGTCCACATCGACGGGGAGGTTTGGCACCTCGATGTCGGCTCATCGCATCCTGGGGCTGAAGTAGGTCCCAAGGGTTGGGCTGTTCGCCCATTAAAGCGGTACGCGAGCTGGGTTCAGAACGTCGTGAGACAGTTCGGTCCCTATCTGTCGCGGGCGCAGGAAATTTGAGAGGAGCTGTCCTTAGTACGAGAGGACCGGGATGGACGTACCGCTGGTGTACCAGTTGTTCCGCCAGGAGCACGGCTGGATAGCCAAGTACGGACGGGATAAGCGCTGAAAGCATCTAAGCGTGAAGCCCCCCTCAAGATGAGATTTCCCAGTATGTAAGACCCCTTGTAGACGACGAGGTTGATAGGTTCGGGGTGGAAGCGCGGCAACGCGTGGAGCTGACGAATACTAATCGGTCGAGGGCTTATCCACAAGCTTCCGCAAGGAAGCGGCGGCAATATAGATGTTAGGTTTTCAGCTAGCAAGTGAGGATATGTCATTTTGGTAGTGACCTTTGTGCGAAGCACAACGGAACGAAAAATGACATAACCGAACGTATATCCAGTTTTCAAGGTATAAGCCTTGAACAACCGTTTGGTGATGATGGCGGAAGGGAACCACGCGTACCCATCCCGAACACGAACGTTAAGCCTTCCAGCGTCGATGGTACTTGGACCGCAGGGTCCTGGGAGACTAGAACGTCGCCAAGCGGATCTTACTATGGCTCGGTAGCTCAGTCGGTAGAGCAGAGGACTGAAAATCCTCGTGTCGGCGGTTCGATTCCGTCCCGAGCCACCATGAATCACATCTCAAGTGATCCAAGCCCGGAGGCTTAGTGAAGTGGCTAAACACGGCAGACTGTAAATCTGCTCTCATCGAGTTCGGTGGTTCGAATCCATCAGCCTCCACCATTTTTCATTTGAGCCATTAGCTCAGTTGGTAGAGCACCTGACTTTTAATCAGGGTGTCGTAGGTTCGAGTCCTACATGGCTCACTTTTTAATTTTATATGCGGTTGTGGTGGAATGGCAGACACGCTATCTTGAGGGGGTAGTGGGCGTAAGCTCGTGGAGGTTCGAGTCCTCTCAACCGCACCATCTAACTTTATATGCGGTCGTGGCGGAATTGGCAGACGCGCTAGATTCAGGTTCTAGTGGTGTAACAGCCGTGGAGGTTCGAGTCCTCTCGACCGCACCATCTTTGCGGAAGTGGCTCAGCGGTAGAGCATCGCCTTGCCAAGGCGAGGGTCGCGGGTTCGATTCCCGTCTTCCGCTCCATTCATTTCTTTGTTCCCTTAGCTCAGCTGGATAGAGCGTTTGACTACGAATCAAAAGGTCGGGAGTTCGAATCTCTCAGGGAACGGTTTCTTTTTCTTTAACACTTGATCGGGAAGCGTTTTCTACCTTCTGGAATAGACTACGTTTCTTACGTGATTGGAAGTGTTTAAATAAAAGTAAACCCATAAGATCGGGACGTAGCTCAGCTTGGTAGAGCACCTGGTTTGGGACCAGGGGGTCGCATGTTCAAATCGTGTCGTCCCGACCATTTTTGCGGATGTAGTTCAATGGCAGAACTCCAGCTTCCCAAGCTGGTAGCGTGGGTTCGATTCCCATCATCCGCTTCGCGTAAATAGAAGGGAAGAGCCGCTGCTTGCGGCTTTTTTCTTTTATAAGCGATATTTGGTAAATGATCCCGCACATCACATCTAAGAAGGAGTACATAAGCATGAGCAATGACAAATTGCAGCGCGGGCTGAAGGCGCGGCACATGACGATGATTTCGCTCGGCGGCTCAATCGGAACGGGTCTTTTCCTGGCCAGCGGCGGAGCCATCCACTCGGCAGGTGCAGGCGGAGCTTTTCTTGCCTATCTAACCATCGGCATTATGGTGTATTTTCTCGTTACTTCGCTTGGAGAGATGGCTACTTACATGCCCGTATCCGGCTCATTCAGCACGTATGCTTCCCGTTTTATCGACCCTTCCGTCGGTTTTGCCCTGGGGTGGAACTATTGGTACAACTGGGCTATCACGATAGCAGCCGAGCTGTCAGCGGCAAGCCTGCTCATTAAGTTCTGGCTGCCGGATACCCCTTCACTGCCCTGGAGCGTCTTGTTCCTGCTTCTCATGGTCGGGCTCAATCTGCTCGCGGTCAAAGGGTACGGTGAGTCGGAGTACTGGTTCGCGATGATTAAGATTATTACGGTCGTCGTATTCATTGCGGTGGGGATTCTGATGATCTTCGGGATCTGGACCAACCAGCCGGTGGGGTTCAGCAATCTGGGCGTAGGGGAAGGACCCTTCCCGGGCGGATTCCTTGCCGTTCTCGGGGTGTTCATGGCTGCCGGCTTCTCCTTCCAAGGGACGGAGCTTGTGGGGATCGCTGCGGGAGAGAGCGAGAACCCGCGTGAGAATGTGCCGCGTGCGATCCGTACCGTCTTCTGGCGCATCCTGCTCTTTTACCTCCTCGCCATTGCGGTGATTGGTCTGTTGATTCCTTACACCAATGAGAATTTGGCCGATGACAGTGTCATGATGAGTCCGTTCACCCTCATCTTCGAGAAGGCGGGCCTCAGTATTGCGGCTTCCGTCATGAACGCCGTCATTCTGACTTCGGTGCTCTCGGCAGGGAACTCGGGGATGTACGCTTCGACCCGGATGCTTTGGCAGCTGGCTAAGGAAGGCAAAGCGCCGGCATGGTTCGGCCGTCTGAACCGACATGGCGTGCCGGTTCCGGCTCTCATAGCGACCGCAGCACTGGGCATGCTAGCCTTCTTGTCCTCCTTCTTCGGTGAGGGTGTTGTGTATACCTGGCTGCTCAGCGCTTCCGGGATGACCGGCTTCATCGCCTGGCTGGGGATTGCGGTTAGTCATTACCGGTTCCGCAAGGCATATGTCGCTCAGGGCAAATCGCTCGATGATCTGCCTTACCGGGCCAAATGGTTCCCGTTCGGCCCGATTCTGGCCGGCGTGCTCTGTACGATCGTAATTATCGGGCAAAGCTTCGGGGCGTTCAGCGAGGGCAAAATCGATTGGGCTTATCTGGTCGCTTCTTATATCGGGATTCCCATCTTCCTCGTCTTCTGGCTTTCGTACAAGTTCAAGCACAAAACCAAAGTATTGAAGCCCGAAGAGTGCGTCTTTGACGATATGGTTGGCGAATAATTCATCATATGAAACATAAGAGCCGGTTCTCGTAGAGAGAGCCGGCTTTTTTGCTGCGGGGGTTGAAGAGGAGAACAAGACGGCTGCTTCAGGAATAAAAGCCAGCACTCCAGTGAACGTCCCGGCGGTTAACCTAGCTTTGCTGCGGCAGCTTTAATGCAGGCTGCGGTACTGCTCCGGCGTCATGCCGGTTAAGCGGCGGAACGTGGCAATGAAGTGGGAGGCGTCGCGGAACCCGACGCGTCCCGCGATGACATGGATGGGAGGCGAGGCGCCGCCCCCAAGCAGCTCTTTGGCCTTGCGGATGCGCAGAGACAGCAGATAAGCATAAGGGGTTGTGCCGTAAGCGCGGCGGAACAAGGTCGTCAGGTGGCGGGGACTGTGGCCGAGCACGGAGGCAATCTCGGGCATGCCGATCCCCGGATCACCGTAATGAGCTTCGAGCCACCGCGTGACCGGCTCGAGCACCCGCAGGGCGTCCGAGAGGGACGGAAGCCGGCCCGGCATCCCGAACTGCTTGAGGGCCGCGAGGAAGCGGTACACCTCGCAGGAGAGCTCAAGCAGGGAGCCGGGATGCTGCCGCTCCGCCGCGGCGAGGAGGCGCTGGGTTTCGGCCTTCATGCTGTTCTCCCCTTCCGCCGTGTTCCAGGTCCACACGGAAGGACAGGGGAGCCCCAGCGAGGCCAGAATCCCTTCCGCCTGGGCACCGTCGAAGGTGACATAGGCGGTAGCCCAGTCGCCCGCCGTACCTTCATAGACATGAGGAAGGTGCGGCGGCAGAAGTACGGCCGTCTGAACGGGCAGCCGCTCCTGTCTGCCGGCGAAGGTGATCACCCCTTCGCCGCGGACGGTCAGCAGCCAGTGGTAGACGGGATAGCCTTGGGGCCGGGAGATCCGCTCCTGCTCGGGATTGAGGCCCACGCTCTCGAGATACAGCGGCAGCGGCGTTTCCGGCAGGGCGGGGATGCAGTGCTTTTTGTCCATGGAATGACCTCGGTAAAGTTCCGTATTCTTATATACACATACCAAATATTATATATATTCGCTTCTTTCCTTATAGTACTATGAATGTATTCTTATATTCAAACCTAACACGAGGAGAGATGTCCTGTGATCAATAAGAAGCTTCCCAAGATGTTCTACGGCGGAGATTATAATCCTGAACAGTGGGACAAACCGGTATGGGATGAAGATATGCGGATGTTCCAGCTCGCGGGAATCGACGTCGCTACGGTGAACGTGTTCTCATGGGCGCTGCTGCAGCCTAGTGAAAACGAATACAACTTCGAGCTGCTCGACGAGATTATGGATAAGCTGCACGAAAACGGCCTGTATGCCTGCCTGGCTACGAGCACGGGCGCACACCCGGCCTGGATGGCTCACCGTCACCCTGATGTGCTTCGGGTGGACTTCCAGGGGCGCAAGCGCAAATTCGGAGGCAGACACAATTCCTGCCCGAATTCCCCTACCTACCGCAAATATGCGCGTCTTCTGGCCGGCAAGCTCGCTGAACGGTACAAGGACCATCCGGCGCTGCTCGTATGGCACGTATCGAACGAGTACGGCGGGGAGTGCTACTGTGACAACTGCGCCGAAGCCTTCCGCGTATGGCTGCAGCAGCGCTACGGATCGCTTGAGGCTGTGAACAAGGCGTGGAACACGCGTTTTTGGGGCCACACGTTCTACGATTGGGAGGAGATCGTGCCTCCGAACGAACTCAGTGAGCAGTGGGGGCCGACCCGAACGAACTTCCAGGGCATCTCGCTCGATTATACACGCTTCAACTCCGACAGCCTGCTCGAGTGCTACAAGGAAGAGCACGAGGAGCTTAAGAAGCATACGCCGGACATTATGGTTACGACGAACCTCATGGGGACGTTCAAGCCGCTCGACTACTTCAAGTGGGCGAAGCACATGGATATCGTATCGTGGGATAACTATCCTGCTGCGGACACGCCGGTCAGCCGGACGGCCATGACGCATGACCTCATGCGGGGACTCAAGGACGGCGCGCCGTTCATGCTCATGGAGCAGACGCCGAGCCAGCAGAACTGGCAGCCGTACAATTCACTGAAGCGCCCGGGCGTCATGAGGCTGTGGAGCTACCAGGCGGTGGCCCGCGGCGCCGATACGGTGATGTTCTTCCAGCTGCGCCGCTCCGTAGGCGCCTGCGAGAAATACCACGGTGCGGTAATCGAGCACGTCGGCCACGAGCACACGCGCGTCTTCCGCGAATGCGCCCAGCTTGGGGCGGAGCTGCAGCAGCTCGGCGATTCCCTGCTGGATTCGCGGGTGCCGTCGCGGGCTGCGATCGTTTTTGACTGGGAGAACTGGTGGGCTGTGGAATTCTCGAGCGGCCCGACTGTAGCGCTGCAGTATGTGGAAGAAGTGCACAAGTACTACGATGCGCTGTATCAGGCGAATATCCAGGTGGACATGATCGGCACGGATGCCGACCTTAGCGGGTATGATGTCGTGATCGCCCCGGTTCTCTATATGGTGAAATCCGGCTATGCCCAGAAGGTCGAGGAGTTCGTCCAAGGCGGCGGCACCTTCCTGACGACCTTCTTCAGCGGCATTGTCAACGAGAACGACATCGTGACGCTCGGCGGCTATCCGGGCGAGCTGCGCAAGGTGCTCGGCATCTGGGCGGAGGAGATCGATGCGCTGCTCCCTGGCAAGCAGAACCGGATCGTGATGAAAAAGGAGCTCGGCTCGCTGCAGGGTGAGTATGCCTGCGAAATGCTGTGCGACCTGATTCACTCGGAAGGCGCTGAGATCATCGCCGAGTACGGAGACGACTTCTACCAAGGCATGCCGGTAGTGACGGCGAACACCTTCGGACAGGGGCAGGCCTGGTACCTGGCGTCGAGTCCGGAGCCAAGCTTCCTGCAGGGGCTGCTGCAGCAGCTCTGCCGCGATAAAGGGATCGAGCCCCTGCTCGAGACTCCAGCCGGTGTGGAAGTGTCCCGCCGCCGCAAGGACGGCAAGGATTACTACTTCCTGCTCAACCACAACGCCGCTCCTCAGACAGTGGATGCTGCAGCGCTCGACGCAGTGGACGTTCTGGCCGGGGGCAAAGCGGGCATCGTTGAGCTGCCGGCCCACGGCGCGGTCATTCTCCAGGCGGCCGCGTCTGCAGAAGACACCCGCAGCGGAAGCGCGCAGGGCGTGCTCAGCCGTTAAAAGCGCCTCAGCTTTGGCGGCCGATCCCCGCCGCCGTTGAAGTACTATGTCCCCGTTCGTGCTGCTCCTGCGGTGTCGGTTGCGAACGGCGGACATGAGATTCTGGCGGAAAGCAAGGATACACAGCGGGCAGCGCCTGCAGGCAGCCAGCCCTTAGCGGGATGCCCGGTGAAGAGCCCCGAGGTTTGAGGTTGGATCGTCCGAAGGTAAGCTTCGAGGCAGATTCTTTCGGAATATCATACGGTGTGACAACGAGCAAGAGCCCTGGAACCGGCAGTCATGTGCCGACCAGGGCTCTTTTTGGTGCTGCTGAATGATGCCGTTACTGCTGGAATGATGCGGCAGGCGGCTGACAAGAAAGCCCCCCTCGGTAGGCCCGAGGGAGGCATATAAGTCGACTTTATTAGGCACTGACCTGCTTTTTGGAAGTGGAAAGCACTTCAGCCGTCTGCGGTGTGAATTCGCCTTCCATCTTGGAGACGACCACCGTCGCTACGCCGTTGCCGATGAGGTTCGTGACGGCGCGGGCTTCGGACATGAAGCGGTCGACGCCGAGGATCAGGGCCATGCCTTCGACCGGAATGGACGGGAAGACGGCCAGGGTCGCGGCGAGCGTGACGAAACCGGATCCGGTGACGCCGGCAGCTCCTTTGGAGGTAAGCATGAGCACACCGAGAAGGGTCAGCTGCTCCATCAGGGAAAGATCGACGCCATAGGCCTGCGCAATGAACAGGGCGGCCATCGAAAGATAGATGGAAGTGCCGTCGAGGTTGAAGGAATACCCTGTTGGAAGCACGAGACCGACGACGGACTTGGAGCAGCCGTACTTCTCGAGTTTGTCCATCATCTTCGGCAGCGCGGCTTCGGAAGATGAGGTGCCGACTACGAGGAAAATCTCCTCTTTGATGTAACGGATGAACTTGAAGATGCTGAAGCCGTACATCTTGCAGATCGCTCCAAGGATAATGATGATGAAGAGGGCCATCGTCGTGTAAACCGATCCCATCAGCTTGCCGAGGTAGATCAGGGACCCGAAGCCGAACTTGCCGATCGTATAAGACATCGCACCGAAGGCGGCGATCGGAGACACTTTCATGATGATATTGACGATGCCGAACAGGACTTCGGTGATTTTCTCGAAGAAATCGATCACCGGCTTGCCGCCTTTGCCCATGGCCGCAAGAGAACAGCCGAACAGCACGGCAAGGAACAGCACAGGGAGCAGGTCCCCCTTGGCGAACGCTCCAATGAAGCTGTCAGGGATGATCGTCAGGACAAAATCCATAAATCCGTGGCTTGTGGCGGCAGCCTGCTTCGTGTAGGTGGAAATATCTCCTTTGGACGCATTCGCCGCATCGAAGCCCTCCCCTGCTCTGAATACGTTTGCAACCAAGATGCCGATGGCCAGCGCGATGGTGCTTACGATCTCAAAGTAAAGGAGCGCCTTGCCGCCGATTTTGCCGACCTTCTTGAGATCTCCCATTCCCGCGATCCCGATGACGATAGTGAGGAAGACGATCGGAGCAATAATCATTTTGACCATCTTGATAAAAATATCGGCGAGCACTTTCAATTCCGTTCCGTATGCAGGGAAGAAGGCCCCGAAAGCTATGCCTAATACGATAGCTGCAATCACTTGGGTAGTCAGGCTTTTCGGATTGAATTTCACGTAAATTCACTTCCTTTTGTAGAATGTTAAGGTTATGTGTAGATGATATCGCTTACAATCAAGGAAGGGAATCATTTGAACATAATGGATGTTTTGGTCTTTATGGTCTTGGCCGGGCGGGGAGAAAAATAGTTCGATGGCAGCTTGAGGAGTCAGCGAAGCGTTATAAGCGGAGGGGGGCGGTCGGCGGGCATGGATTAAGATTGGAGAAGGGGGGAAGCAGTGTGAGAAGGAGGACCGGCATGGAGATGAGGTACAGTCCGAGCAGTGAAGGGAGACAAGTGAAACAGGAAGAGGGAGCGCTTGATTGGCAAAGAAGGCACTGAATGAGCTAGAGATAGGAACGGTAAAGGAACAGGGAGAAGAGGCAGGGATGGGTGGGGCCAGAACGGTAAAGGAACAGGAGTGAGAAGAGGACGAGCAGCTTCGGGCTGGAAGTGGGGATCGGTCGGGAGGTCGTAAAAGTTTTCCGGGGGTCAGAGAGAAGAGTGCATGAGGAACCAGGGGAAGACAAGCAAAGAAAAGTCCAAATGTAGGGCGGTGGGAACTCGATCAGGCGTCAGCTGCGATCCGGGCGCTCAGCAGGCCAAAGGAACACCCGTAGCGGACGCCGGGTTAGAGCCAGCCGTCCGCTTTCGTGGTCATGACATACGTATTCACCGGGCGGCCGACGCCGTACTGGAGATCCAGCCGCACGCGGCCGTTTTTCTCGAGATAGTCGAGGTATCTTCTGGCGGTAACCCGGGCGATCCCGACGCCTTCGGCCACCTCCTCGGCGGAGAGGGGGCGGGCCTGGCCGGACAGGAAGCCCACAATCTGCTTCATGGTCACCGCCTGCAGGCCCTTCGGAAGCTCGCTGGGCCCCGCCGGGGCCGCATCGTCTGCGTGCGCGGCGGAAGCAAAGCGCAGCCGGTCCAGGTCGGCCTGCGTCAGGGGCTGCTCACTGCCCAGCGTGTGCTTCATGCTGCGGAAGCGCTCGAGTGCCTGGCGGACCCGTTCGAATTTGAACGGCTTCATGATGTAATCGAACGCTCCGTTCCGTAACATCTGTTCCACGGTCCGCTGATCGTTGGCCGCGGAGACGACGATCACTTCCACGGGGAACTGCTCCGAACGCAGCTGCGCCAGGGTCTCGATCCCGCCGAGCCCGGGCATGAAGATGTCGAGGAAGACCAGATCGGGCCGCATGGTGCGAATGAGCTGAAGCCCCTCATTGCCGTTCGATGCCGCGGCTTCGACACGGAAGCCCTCGACCCGCTCGATGAACTGGCGGTTGACCTCCTGTACCATGGGATCGTCTTCAATAAGAATCACGCTGAAACGGGAGGGCGTGGAATTCATTTTGCGCTTGGCCTCGCTTTCAGTTAAAGGTCTTCTTCCATCATGGGAAAGGTTACGGTAATGGACGTGCCTTCTCCCGGCGTGGACTCGAGGGACAGCTCGCCCCCGCCCTTGTGCAGGATGCCTGCCACCAGGTGGAGTCCGATCCCCCGGTCGCTGCCTCCCTTGGTCGTAAAGCCCCGGTCGAAAATCCGGGCGCGGGCGGGTTCCTCGATGCCCGTCCCGTTGTCTTCGACAAGCAGGGAGAGAATCTCCTCATCCTGCTCAATGCTGACAAAGATGCGTTTGTCCCGCTCTACC
The DNA here is from genome assembly GCF_000250655.1 of Paenibacillus mucilaginosus 3016. NCBI lineage: Bacteria > Bacillati > Bacillota > Bacilli > Caryophanales > Paenibacillaceae > Paenibacillus > Paenibacillus mucilaginosus. The sequence continues at coordinate 7,660,136 of NC_016935.1, read as the reverse complement.
GGCGCCAGCGCATCAAAGGCATTTTCGATAAGATTGCCGAGCACGATGACGAGATCATGCTGATCGAGCCGGGGAGGGAAGCGGTCCAGCCTGCTCTGCCGGTCGACGGTGACTTCGATGCCAAGCTCCTGACCGCGGCTGATCTTGCCGAGGAGCAGGCCGCCGATGCTCTCATCCTTGATCCGGGCGCTGAGGAAGCCCGTCAGCTCTTCACGGCGCTCCGTAATCTCGAAGAGGTAATCGAGCGCCTTGTCGTTGCGGCCGAGCTGGATCAAGCCGCCGATCGTATGGAGCTTGTTCATGTATTCGTGGTTCTGTACCCGCAGCGCATCGACGAAGGCCCGGACGCCGGTCAGCTCCTCCGCCATCCGCGTCACTTCCGTGCGGTCCTGGAAGATCGCAACGGCGCCAACGGTGTCCCCTCCCACCGTAATCGGTACCCGGTTGCTCATGATCCGGGCCCCCCGGACCATCAGCTCCTGATTATAAACCGGGTGGTTCATGGCCAGAATCTCCGGCAGCCGGGTGTCCGGGATGACCTCGCGGATGGGCCGGCCGATCACCTCGCCTTGAATGCCGAGCATCTCTTTGGCCTTGTCGTTGAAGATCGTAATGGCCTCATGCTTGTCTATGGCGATGACGCCCTCGTGCATGGCATGGAAGGTGGCGGTCCGCTCGACCAGCAGCCTCGCGATCTCCTGCGGCTCCAGCTCGAACATCTGCTGCTTGATGTGCTGGGCGAGCTTCCAGGAACCCCATAACCCGAAAGGCAGGGAAAGCAGGAGGACAAGAGATGCTTCCCGGGTCATCCCGGAGATAATCTGCGGGATGGTGGGCATCAGGCGCCCGACCAGGGCCACGCCGATCTGAACATGGTTCTCGTCCATGACGGGCACAAAGGCTCGCAGGACGGTTCCAAGCTCGCCCTTCCCCTTGGAGAGATAGGTATGCTCGGCAAAAGCGGCCCCCTCATCCTCTCCGGCCGAGCGGGAGCCGATCAGACTTTCCACCGGATGCGACTGCCGGAAGCGGTTCATATCCATGACGACCACGTAGGTCGCATCGTTGATGATACGGATCCGCTCGGCCGCGGGCTGGATGCCTTCGCGCAGCCGGGGGTCGCGGAGCCCGTCCCGGATCTCGGGCATCTGGGCCACCGTCCGGGCGGTAACCAACAGCCGCCGTCCAAGTTCCTCCTCCCGCAGATGGACGATGGTGCCGAGCAGAATCGTTCCGCCGATAAGCAGGGAGAAGAGAACGATGCCGAACGAAAGAATAGCAATCTTGGAACCGATGCGCAGTCGCTGAAGCATAGGCCTGTCTTCCTTCCGGGTCGTGTTTCGTGCCCCTATCATACAACAAGGCGCAGCTTATTGGGAAATGGGCGCACAGCAAAAAAGCCCCATCTTCCCGGGGCCTCCGCGTGCTACGAGCCGGAACCGCCGCCTTGATTCTCGCCGCTCTGTCCCGCATCGCCGCCTTCTTTTCCCTGCTCATCGCCTTTGCCGCCGCCTTCCTTCTTCTCTTCCTTTCCGCCTTTTTCTTTGCCTTCTTCCTTCTTGCCGAGAGACTTCCAGGGGTTGCCGCCTTTGCGGATTTTCTCTTCCGTGTCGAACTCCCTTAGAAGCGTCTTCTCCTTTTCTTTCTGCAGCTTCTCGAGCGTTTTCTTCTCTTCCTTGCGGCGCTTCTCCAGTTGTTCGGTCTCCTGCTTCTTGAGATCCTGGTACATCTTCATATGCTGCTGCAGCTCGGAATCGATCGGCGGCTTGGTCTCTTGAGGTGCGCTTTGGGCCTTGGCGGCTCCCTGCTGTTCCTGCTGTGCTTTGCCGCATCCGGCAAGCAGAAGAGAACAGACGGTCAGGCTGATCAGAAGTTCGGAAATCCGTTTTCCTTGCAGCATCAGGTCCACTCCTCCTTGGTCGGTAGATCTTCGCTGTTGCTAGTGTAACCGGAAGTGACGGAGTTCATGAGAAGGAAGGGAGGGCTGTCAGGCGGACCGCTTTCCTGTATACTTGGGGAAAACTGAAGGCACAAAGAGCAACGAGCCAAGAATCAGACAGAGGAGGAGTGCCCATGCGCCCGTTATTCGGTACGCTGCTGATGGTCCTGACGGGAGTGGCGGCGGCTCTCGTGATCGGCTTCTATCCGGCGTTCCTGACCTCTATGGTTGTGGAGGACGACGAACAGCTGGGGTTTCATGACAAGATCGTCATCCAGTTCAGCCATGTGGTAGCCGAGAATACGCCCAAGGGCTTGGCCGCGCAGGATTTTGCCAGGAGAGTGAAGGAGAAAGCGGGGGGCCGGATCAAGGTAGAAGTGTTCCCCAATGGGGTGCTGTATAACGAAACGAACGAAGTGGAGGCGCTGATGAACGGGGAGATCCAGATGATCGCGCCTGCGCTCTCGAACATATCGGAGCGCGTACCGGCCTGGCAGCTGTTCGATCTGCCGTATGCGTTTCTCTCGGAGAAGGCCGTCGACGAAGCGTTTCATGGGGAGATCGGACGTCTGCTGAACGCAAAGCTCGAAGACGAGCATATGGTCGGCCTGACCTTCTGGAGCAACGGATTCAAGCATATGACCTCGAACCGCGGGCCGATCGTTCATCCCGGGGATCTCTCCGGTCAGCGCTTCCGGGTGCTGCCGAGCCGGGTGATCGAAGCGCAGTTCTCCCTGCTCGGGGCATCCGTGATCCCGATTCCGTTCAACAATACGTATCAGGCGATGGAGACCGGCATGGTGGACGGAGGGGAGAATACCGTTTCGAATATTCACTCCAAGAAATTTTATGAAGTCCAAAAGCATATGACGCTGACCGCCCATGCCTACCTCGGCTATGCCGTCCTGGTGAATGAGGCGTTCTGGAAGGGGATTCCTTCCCATGAGCAGAGCCTGATCCGGGAAGCGCTCGAGGAAACGTCGGCCTGGGCGAACCGCAATGCGCAGGAGATGAATGCAAGCCAGCTGCGGGAGCTGGAGCGGTATAAAGGGATCCGCATCCATAGGCAAACGGCGGAGGAGCGCCTCGAGTGGATCAAGGCGATGGAGCCGCTGTACCGGGATTTTGAAGGGGGTCATCGGTACGGAGCTGATGAATCAAGTCAGAGCACTGCAGACCAAATACGGCGGAGGCTGAGGCATCAGCTTGTCCGCCGTATTCGCTGTATTGGTCGTATTCCTGCACCGCAGGTCAGCTCTCACCCGAGAGCACATAGACTTTGACATTCTTCTTGACCCCGAACTGCCGGGCCATCTTCACATCCTGCATGAAGATGTCGATGCGGGGACCCTGGATCGCCGAACCGGTATCCTCGGCCTTACGGAGCCCGATGCCGTCGATAAAGACGGTGGAACCGATCGGAATCAGATCAGGGTCGACGGCAATCGTCCGCCCTTCTTCGGCGCGGCTTCCGCTGTATGTAATGCCGTAGGCGGGATTGCCTGGCGATTTGCCCGTGGATTCGGCGCCGGCGGTGTAGGCGGTGAGCGTCGAGGTGAGTACCTGGCTGACGACGCTCTCCCCTTCGGGAAGCCGGAGGGAGGCCCCCAGCGGCGGAATGTCGAGGACTTGCCCGACGGTCAGCTTCTGAGTATCGGGCAGGTCATTGACCGCATACAGATCCTCGACTCGGACGCCGAAGGAGCGGGCAATCCGGTAGAGCGTATCGCCGGAGCGGACTTCATAGCGGATCTCGGCTGGAAGCTCGCTGTCATCTGTTGAAGCGGTATCCCCGCCGCAATTATGTCCGGGCATATAGCAAGTGTAATCGGCGGAATGGTCATGGGATAAAGGTACGGCCAAAGCCGAGTGCACCGGCAGCAGAAGAGAAACGAGCGTCATGGTGATCAGGAGCAGCCAGCGTGTGATTGGGGGAGATACGGTGATCTTCATTCTTCTATTTTCCTCCTCTAGCACTAGCATCTGAGCGGTGTTGATAGTACTAGACTTGCCACTTGTTCCGAAAGATAAACCTCGAAGGGGGAGAAGGAAAGGGAATTTGGCCCAAAGCAGGGGAGGGGCGGCAGGGAAGAGAGAAGGAAATGACAAAAGAAAAGGAGGGAAAACGAACTTTAGCGCAAAAAAGACTCGATATTATTCGTTTATATCATTAAAATAAGCGTTTGTTATGAATATGATAAGGAAGTGTATATTGAAAAATACGTAAGCATAAGGTATATTACAACTAATAATCATGTCAGGATAGGTTACATCCGATCGAAGCGGAACTTACATAAGAATCCGTTTCTGCGGTTTAAGGTTAGACAACGATCCGGATTTCGGAGGAGGGGTGACATCATGCGCAGATTGGAAGGCAAACGCATCGCATTGACGGGGCCGCGGAAGGCGGCGGAGCTCAGTATTATGGTCGAGAAACTCGGAGGGATTCCCGTGGTCCGTCCGGCCCAGGGTTCGGTGGAGATGCAGCGCGAGAAGGTGGAGGAAGAGATCCGCAAGCTGGTCCGGGAGGGCACGGACTGGATCGTGCTGACGACATCCCAGGGGACGGAGATGCTGCTGGAGGTGGCGGAAAGCATCGGTCTGCGGGAAGAGTTCCTGGAGACGCTCCGGCAAACTCCGCTCGCCGTACGGGGCTACAAGACGGTGAAATACCTCAAAACCCTGGATATCGAGCCGGAAGTGAAAGCGGACGATGGGACGACGGTCGGTATTCTCCGGGCGCTTCAGGAGCGTTCGCTGGACCTGCAGGGCCGCAAAGTGGCCCTGCAGCTGTACGGGGACCATGCGCCGCGGCTGGTGGAATGGCTGGCTTCGCAGGGGGCCCTACATTACGGGATTCTGCCTTACCGGCATGTGCCGCCGGACCTGACGGTCGTCGATACGCTGCTCGGCGAGATTCTGGGAGGGGCGATCGATGCGGTGACGTTCACCTCCACCCCGCAGGTACGCTTCCTGATGGCCTATGCACGGGAGCAGGGGCTTGCGGAGAAGGTGCTGGAAGCCTTCCGCGAGAGAGTCGTGGGTGTCGCTGTGGGCAAGGTAACGGCCGAAGCGCTGCGTGACGAAGGCATTGTGCGCGTGGTGGCGCCGGAGGAAGAGCGGATGGGCAGCATGATCGTCTCGCTGGCCAAGTACTATGAGGACTCCGAGAAAACCGGATAACCAAAGGCCTGCAGCCGTTTGGACCTCTCCCGAAGGTATGGTATACTTTTCCTGTTTAAGGAAAGTATACGATGCCTTTTTGGGTTAAGCAGATCCTGGTCTTTCATAGGGCGAGGCTGCGGTTGGAGGAGCGATTCATGGAAACGAATGTGGTGGAGCTCCGGGGATTGACCAAGCGCATCGGGGGCCGAACGATCGTCGACGGGCTGACGTTCGACGTGAGGCCCGGCGAGGTGTTCGGCTTCCTCGGGCCCAATGGAGCCGGCAAAACGACGACCATCCGGATGATGGTCGGACTTATTTCGATCTCCGCCGGTGAGGTGAGGGTCGGAGGCAAGAGCGTGGCCGGGCAATTCGAGGAGGCCATGGGGCAGGTGGGCGCCATCGTCGAGAATCCGGAATTCTACGGATTCCTGACGGGGTATCAGAATCTCCTGCATTTTGCAAGAATGATGCCCGGCGTGAAAGAAGAGCGGATTCAGGAGGCGGTGGAGCTCGTCCGCCTTGAAAACCGGATCGGGGACAAGGTCAAGACCTACTCGCTTGGAATGCGACAGCGTCTCGGGGTCGCCCAAGCGATTCTGCACCGGCCGTCGGTGCTCATCCTCGATGAGCCGACCAACGGGCTCGACCCCGAAGGGATTCGCGAGCTTAGAGATTATCTGCGGCGGCTGGCCAGGGAAGAGAACATTGCGGTGATTGTCTCCAGCCATCTGCTGTCGGAGATGGAGCTGATGTGCGACCGGGTGGCGATCATCCAGAACGGCCGCCTGCTCGACGTGCGCTCGTTCCGGGAAGCATCCGGAGAGGCGGACGGGGTGACGGTCCACTTCGAGGTGGATGACGCCGCCGGGGCCCGGGCGCTGCTCGAAGGGGAGTGGACCGTCGGCGGCACGGCATCGGAGCTGACCGTCGAGCTGCCGGACCGCCGGGAGAGTGTAGCCGCGCTGAATGCTAGGCTCGTGAAGGCGGGGATCCGGGTCTACGGGATCCGCATCCGGACGAAGACGCTGGAGGACCAGTTCCTCGAGGTGACAAGGGGGAATCGGATTGTCTAGTCTGGTCTCGCTCGTAAGCAACGAGCTGATGAAGATTTTTGCCCGCACGCGCACCTGGATCATGCTCGGTCTGCTCGTGGTCATGGTGCTGGCGATGGGGCTGATCATCAAGTACGTGGCGGACTCCGCCCTGATGTTGAGCCATGCCCTTGAGTTCATGGGAACGGCGCAGAATCTGACGGCCTTGGCTACGATATTCACCGTGATCGTGGCGGGGGATATCGTCGCTTCCGAATTCAGCTGGGGAACGGTCAAGCTGCTGTTGATCCGCCCGGTATCCCGCGGCAAAATCCTGTTCTCGAAGTATCTGGCGGTCCTGCTCTTCATGGCGGCCATGCTCGTCCTGCTCTTCATCGTTTCGTATTTTACCGGGCTGGTGCTGTTCGGGATGAGCGGGGCGATCGGTCCGGAGCAGAGCCTGCCGGTTCTCCTCCGGACTTACGCGCTAAGCGCGGTGGAGATGCTGATGACCGCCACGCTCGCGTTCATGGTGTCGAGCGTCTTCCGCAGCTCGTCGCTGGCGATCGGGCTGTCGATCTTCCTGATGTTCACTTCAGGAACGGCGATGCTGGTGCTGATCAGCCTGCGCTACACGTGGGCGAAGTACCTGCTGTTCGCCAATACGGATCTGTCCCCGTATTTCGGGGGAGGTCCGGGGCCTCTGGTCGAGGGGATGACACTCGGTTTCTCCGTGACGATGCTCGTGCTGTACTGGCTGCTGTTTTACGGCATCTCGTGGGGAGTCTTCACGAAACGGGACGTGGCCGGCAGCTGATTTGACGACCGGGGCGTGTGACCTTGGCCCCAAACGTGACTCTATTCCTGTAAGGAGCGGGTCACGTTTTTTTTGGTAGAGGGTAATGATAAGTATAGATGGCGAACCGCTTCGCTTCGGCTGAGGGTTACGCTGTGAGGAGATGAGCCGGCAATGACCTTGGGCCAAAGGTTATTTGGCAGCCGATCAGGCGGATGGCCGGAATCGGCTGCCGGGAGGCGGGGGCGGAAGGGGCACGCGGAACCGTACGCTGCCGCGGGTGCGGCCTTATGAGCGGCCAGCTGCTGCTGATCTGTTTGCTGACGCTGTTCGTCCATGCCGCGGAGACGAGCTCCTACGCCATCCGGCTAGCGGGGATCCGCAGCCGGAAGCTGGCCGTAGCGCTGTCGCTGACCGGCATGGTGCTGCTTGTCGCCCGGACCTCGAATCTCTTCCAGTCGAAGTACGTGGGCGAGCTCGTGGATCAGGCCAAGGGAGGCGGCGGCGCCGATCTCGGCGGTCAGATCCACATCATTCTGGGGGGAGCGGCACTCGGTACGCTGACCGCCATCCTGCTCTTCCCGACCCTGTCCTTCCTGTCCATGCGGTTGGTGGCACGCCTTGAAGCGCTGGGCTCGATCCCCGCGCTGATGCGGGAGTCCGTCTCCGTGGACAAGCTGAAGATGGTGGGCCATTATGCCCGGCTGCCCAGGCTCCGGATGCTGTCCCGGCTGCGGATCGGCGGGATCCCGAAGCGGCTGCTCCTGCTGAACACGCTGATTACCGGTATTTATACGGTAGGGGTCCTGTCGGCTATGTACGCGGCGTATCTTGCGCCCGCCGCGGCGACGGAGGCGGTGGGCTCCTCGGGGATCATCAATGGTATCGCGACGATTCTGCTTACGTTGTTCGTCGATCCGAGAGTGGCCCTGCTGACCGACAAGGTCATGGGCGGGCAGACCTCCGAGGCGGAGATGCAGCGCATGTTCGGGCTGCTGATGCTCTCGCGTCTGGCCGGTACGCTGCTCGCCCATCTCCTGCTCTGGCCCGGGGCCCAGCTCGTGGTCTGGTACATTTCTTTGGATTAGGTCTTCGGATGGATCATCCTCTTTTTGGTAATTTAAGGTTTTGTAAAGAAACCGCGGAGGAAAAAGGAATATCTCGTTTTCTGTCGAATAGGATGAAGGTCTGCTAAATCTTTGCTTAAAGGGGCTAACGGGTGGCTTATGATCCAATTCCAAAATGTATCGAAGGTATATCCTAACGGTACGATCGGTCTCAAGAACATTAACCTGACGATCCAACCGGGCGAATTCGTCGTGATCGTAGGACTCTCGGGAGCAGGGAAGTCGACGCTGCTCCGATCCATAAACCGCCTCCATGAAATCACCGACGGTCAAATTCTGATCGACGGCCGCTCGATCACCGCGGCCAAAGGTCTGGAGCTCCGCCGGCTGCGCAGGGACATCGGGATGATCTTCCAGAACTTCAACCTGGTGAAGCGCGTGTCCGTGCTCCGCAACGTCCTCTCCGGCCGGGTCGGCTATCATTCCACGCTGCGCACGCTCCTCGGGCTGTTCCCGAAGGAAGACGTCGAGCTGGCGCTGAAGGCGCTTGAGCGGGTGAATATCCGCGAGAAGGCCTATGCCCGCGCGGACGAGCTCTCCGGCGGACAGCAGCAGCGGGTATCCATCGCCAGGGCGCTGGCGCAGGAAGCGAAGATCATCCTGGCGGACGAGCCTGTCGCTTCCCTCGACCCGCTGACGACACGTCAGGTCATGGACGACCTGAAGCGCATCAACCAGGAGCTCGGCATTACGACGGTGGTCAACCTCCACTTCATCGACCTTGCCCGTGAATACGCGACACGCATCATCGGTCTGCGCGCCGGCCAGGTCGTGTTCGACGGTCCGGTAGCCGAGGCGACTGATGAGAAATTCTCGGAGATCTACGGACGCGCAATCAAGAAGGATGAGCTTCTGGGGGAGGATGCCTAGATGACGTCCACCGAACGCAAGGACATTCTGAAGAAGCCGCCGCGCACCAAGTCTTACATGACGACGCTGCTGCTGATCATTCTTCTGTGGTGGAGTGCGGATATGACGGACTCCAGCCTGACGACGCTGTTCACCGGCATGCCGGAGATGAGCAAGCTGCTTGTCGAGATGGTTCCGCCGGACTGGAGCTATATCGATGTGGTCTGGGACCCTATGATGGAGACCGTCCAGATGGCCGTTATCGGCACAACGATCGGGGGGATCTTCGCCATTCCCGTAGCGCTGCTGGCCGCAGGCAACGTAACGCGTTCGCCCTGGGTCTACCAGCCGGCCCGCATTATTCTCAACCTGATCCGTACGATTCCGGAGCTGCTCTTCGCGGGTCTGTTCGTAGCGATCTTCGGGATCGGTGCCGCGCCCGGGGTACTCGCGCTGGCCTTCTTCTCCTTCGGCCTGATCACGAAGCTGACGTATGAATCGATCGAAGCGATCGATCCGGGTCCGCTCGAAGCGATGACGGCGGTAGGGGCCAACAAGCTGCAGTGGATTCACTTCGGCGTTGTGCCGCAGGTGGCGGCGCAGTATATGGCCTACTTCCTGTATACGTTCGAAGTCAACGTCCGGGCGGCGGCCGTGCTCGGTCTCGTCGGAGCGGGGGGCATCGGTCTGTTCCTCGACCGGACGCTGCAGCAGTTCCGCTATGACCGCGCCTCGCTGATCATACTGTTAACGCTGGCGATCGTTCTTCTGATCGACTATGTCAGCACGAAGGTGAGGGAGAGATTGTTATGAGAACGGAGACAGCCAAGCCTTCCTTCCGTATCCGTTACTGGCTGGTCGCGCTGATCGTGCTGGCGATCTACATCTGGTCGTTCCTCGGTATAGAATTCGGAGGACTGACCGAGAATGCGGGGAGAGACTTCGCCACCATCGTGCGCGGACTGTTCAACCCCGACTGGGGCTATGTCTATATCCCCGAAGGGGAAGACCTGATCCGGGGGCTTCTCGATACACTGGCAATCTCGATCATCGGTACGTTCATCTCGGCCATTCTGTGTGTGCCGTTCGCCTTCTGGGCGGCTACGAACATGAGCCGGTTCTCCTGGGTATCCGGCAGCGGCAAGTTCATGCTGAGCTTTATCCGCACGTTCCCGGAGATTATCATGGCGATCATCTTCATCAAGGCGGTGGGTCCCGGCGCTTATGCGGGCGTGCTGGCCCTCGGGCTGCACTCGATCGGGATGCTCGGCAAGCTCTATTCGGAGGCGATCGAGAACCTGGATCTCGGGCCGACCGAGGCGCTCACGGCCTGCGGGGCGAACCGGCTGCAGGTGCTGTGGTTCGCGGTGATTCCGCAGGTGCTGCCGCACTTCTTTTCGTTCGCGCTGTACCGCTTCGAGATCAACATCCGGTCGGCCTCCATCCTGGGTCTGATCGGCGCAGGCGGGATCGGCGCTCCGCTCATTCTGGCGCTCGAAGCCAGAGCGTGGGACCGCGTCGGTGTGATCCTGCTCGGGATCATCGTGATGGTAACCATCATCGATATCATCTCCACGTCGATCCGCCGGAAGCTCGTGTAATCCCAGCCGGCTGCGAAATACAGTGAAAGCCTGCTCTTCTCCATGCCAATGGGGGAGGGCGGGCTTTTTTGGTTTGGGAAAGCGGGGGCGCGATCCCGGCGGAACGAGGCAAGAAAGGCGGGGCCGGATTAAGGAGACCCGCCGGCCGGGGGGTGCGAAGCTTCGATCAACGAGAGGAAGGCCGCCGCCGTGGGAGACGGCTCTTCCCCTTCGCGCAGGCAGAGCGAGATCGGGTTCACCGCCGCCGCCGAAGGGACGAAGACGCGGGCAACCTCGCCGCGCTCGATGTAAGGCCGGACCTCGGCGGCCGAGGCGAAGGCGGCGCCGCAGCCGGCGGCCACAGCCCGAAGCGTCTCGCTGAAGCCGTCCATCTCGAGGGAGATCCGGGGCGGCTCGACGTGGGCGGTGCGGCAGAGCGAGAGGAGCATATCGCGGGTGAAGCTGCCGGGCTCCCGCAGGACGAAGGGCTCTCGCATCAGCTCCCCGAGCGAGGCCTCCCGTCCGGCCAGCGGGTGGCCGGGCGGCACGACGAACCACATCGGATCCTCCCGGAGGAGCCGCCGGGTGATGCCGCTGGCCGCCTCCGGACCGCCGCCGATCACCGACAGATCGGCCTCGTAGTGCGTCAGCCGGCGGAGCGCCTCCTGGGCGTTCGCCGTCGAGAGACTGAGCGAGACGCCGCGGTGCGTCTCGCGGAAACGCGCAGTCCACGCCGGGAGGAGGAAGTTGGCGGGCAGGTACGTGGCGGCGATCCGCAGCCGTCCGGTCCGTCCTTCGCGGAAGGCGGCCACCCGCGCCTCGACTTCCTCCTCCAGGGCGAAGAGGCGCCTTGCTTCCGCGGCGACGCAGGCTCCCGCCTCCGTGAGCAGGACGCCCCTTCCCTTGGGCGCAAGCAGCGTCAGGCCGAGCTCCTGCTCCAGGTTGCGAACCTGGATTGTTACCGCGGGCTGCGAGAGCCGCAGCTCTTCGGCGGCCCGGGTCACGCTGCCCAGCCGGGCGACGGTATGAAACAGGCGGAGTGCATGAAGGTTCATGGGCGGGTTCGCCTCCTGTGGATTCATAAATCATATTTATGATAAGGTGAAAAACATATATTTTTCATATGACGAAGTACGGCTTATTCTATAGCAAACAGGCTCCGGGTGCAAAGCCGCCCGGAAGCGGAGAGCGAGGAATAGGCGATGAAACTGCGGTGTACGGCCTGCGGGCGGGAATGGAGTATCGACAGGCAGCTGCTGCACTGTCCCTGCGGGGGACTGCTGGAAGTGGAGCAGGATGAGCGGGACTGGGACGGGGAGCGACTGAGGCGGCTCTTTGACGAGCGGCTGGCGGAACGCCGGAGCCTTTATGCCAGCGGTGTATGGCGGTACAAGGAGCTGATCCACCCCCTTCTGCCGGAAGACTGCGCGGTGACCAAGTATGAAGGCAATACAGGGCTGTATGCCTCCGAACCGGTACGCGCCTTTGCCGGCGTGGCCGGTCTGCTGCTCAAGGCGCAGAGCGAGAACCCGAGCGGTTCCTTCAAGGACAACGGCATGGTGGCGGCCGTATCCCACGGCCTGTCGCTCGGGTATCGCCGCTTCGCCTGCACCTCGACAGGCAACACCTCGGCGTCGCTGGCGATGTACGCCGCACTGGCGGGCTGCCAGTCTTACGTCTTCGTGCCGGAGTCGGGGGTGGCCGAGAGCAAGGTGCTCCAGACGGCGGCGTACGGTGCCCGGCTGATCCGCTTCGAAGGGACCTATGACGATGGCATCCGCTTCCTCGAGGCCCATGCGGAGGAGCTTGAGCTGTATGTCTGCAATTCGGTCAACCCGCTGCGGATCGAGGGCCAGAAGAGCATGGTCTACGAGCTGGCGCACAGCCTGCAGTGGAGCCTGCCGGATTGGATCGTGCTGCCGGGCGGCGCGCTGAGCAATGCCTCGGCGCTCGGCAAAGGGCTGCGCGATCTGCTGCGGCTCGGGCTGATCTCCCGCCTGCCGCGGGTGCTCGTGGTCCAGGCGGAGGGGGCCAGCCCCTTCCACCGGCTGATGGCCGGCGGTGGGGACCGCCTGGAGCCGGAGCCCCGCCCATGGACGCTGGCGAGCGCGCTCAACATCGGGAATCCGCCGAGCTGGGAGAAAGCCAGGGGCGTCCTGCGGGATACCGACGGTCTTACCGTGGCGGTCTCCGATGGGGAGATCCTGGAGGCGAAGGCCTGCATAGACCGCGCCGGCATCGGCTGCGAACCGGCTTCAGCCGCCGCCGTGGCAGGACTCCGCAAGCTGGTCCGCGAGGGAAGGATCGACAAGGAGGCGTCGGCCGTCTGTCTGCTGACCGGGCATCTGCTCAAAGACCTCGATGCGCTGAAGAGGATCCCGGCAGGGCCGAGCTGCGCAGCGGGCAGCCTGGAGCCGGGGTCTGTCCGGAGGCTGATCGAAGGATAAGGCAGGCCTTGGCGGAGAAGCGCAGTCCATCGGATCTGCCCAAAAAAGTTATGTTTTTCCTCCCCGGAACCGATACTAAAGGTATGAGAACCAGGCCGGAGCGCCTGCAGAAGCCGCCGAGGCGGGCAAGCTCTTCACCCCTGCGGATCCGGCCTACGGAGGAATGCCCATGAATAATCATATCAGCGATGACGAACTCCTCGGACTGATCAAGTCTCTGAACCTGGAGGAAGCGGTCCCGGAGAGGGAAGGACGGTCCGGTGGGGAAGATCTCCTTCCTTCCGGCGAAGGAGCTTCCGTGCATGTGGAGAACAACCAGATCGTGGTAAGGGCCGTGGAGGGCGGAGGGTATCCGCTCGTGGAAGCGGTCCCGCCGGTCCGGCTGCTGAAGAACGGCAAGCTCGTGGAAGGCAGGACCCGGGTGGGCGCAGGGGATAAGCTCGAGTGGCAGATCGCCCGTGAGCCCTTATATGCGATAGAAGTATCGGAGAACAAACTGGAAGCTTATTTTCAGCTCGTGTCCAAGGTCCGTTATGGCTGGAACCTGGTGGATCAGCCGGCATCCTCTCCTCTGCGGATCGAGGCGGTGGAAGACCGGGAGGTGGTCCTGGAGACGGTGAACCTCTCGGAGGTGATGAGGACGCTGCAGTCCATGGGCATCGTGAAGAACATCCGCAGCGCCGTCATTTTCCAGGAGCTGGCCCACCCGACCCATGAGCGGCGCCTCGTCGCCCAGGGGCTGCGGCCCGAACCGAGCCAGGACGCCAGGCTGGAGCTGTACTTCGCCCAAGAGGTGCAGAGCAGCATCGAAGAGAAGGAGGGCCGGACGGTGGATTACCGCAACCACCTGCACATTCCTTCGGTGAAGAAGGGAGACCTCATCGCAAGGCGGTATCCCATGGTGCCGGGCGTCATCGGCTATACGGTCTACGGAGAGCTGATCGAACCGGTCCCGCCCAAGGATATTACGGTGATTGCCAAGGAGAATGTCGAAATCCGGGGTGACGGTGAGGTCTATGCGGCGAAGGACGGACGGCCCCGGATGACGGGGAGCCAGGCCGTACGGTACTTCGATATCGCCACGAGCTATGTGGTGAACGGGGATGTCGATCTCAAGACCGGCAATATCGCCTTCTCGGGGGATGTCATCGTTCACGGCAGCGTCAAAGAAGGAATGGTGATCGAGTCGCTCGGCAATGTCTATATTTTCGGCAATGCCTATCAGGCTACGGTGACGGCAACAGGGAGCATCCAGGCGACCGGCAGCATCGTCAAAAGTCACTTCTACTCGGGATACTACGGCGTTGTGTTCAACCGGCTCTACACCAACTGCAAAGCGCTGAACGATCAGCTGGCCCGGCTTGTCCAGGCGAGCCAGCTGCTTATGGGCGTGATTGAGGCCAAGGGACAGCGGGTGGGGATCGGGCAGATTCTCATGACGCTGATCGAAAGCAAATTCAAGGACGTTCCGAAGACGGCGGCGGATACGCTGTCCTGTGTGAAGAGCATCCAGCGGCTGGCCAGCAAGGAGATGAACGATCTGCGAGATCAGGTCGGCCTGCTGACCGATCCGCGCCGGATTCTCGGACTGGACTCGTTCAATCTGATTCACGCGCTTCAGAATACGGTGCGCGAGACCTACGATATGGTGGAGCGCATGCAGGAGATCGGGGCGAATATCGACGTCGGCCAGTGCTATCTGTCGGAAGCCAAGGCTACAGGGGACATCCTGATCCGCAAGGAGGGGGTGCTGCAGAGCACGTTGACCTGCCGGGGGAGCATTACGTTCTTCGGCCGGGATGCCGTCTGCCGGGGCAGCCAGCTCGATGCGCAGGACACGATTACCGCGAATGTGGTGGGCGGGGACTTCGGCGGAGAGACGATGCTGAAGGCGGGCCGGCGGATCACCATGAACCGGATGAACCCCGGCAAGCTCTGTATCGGCAAGCTGTGCCGGCAGATTCTGCAGCCGATCAAGCATGTGACGGCCTATGTCCAGGACGGCGAGCTGATGGTGGAGTTCGAGAAGTAAGAAGGGATAGCGTGTCTTTGTGCGCGCGTTATACCGGGCCCGGAGGGGGGCATAGAGAAAAAGCACTGCCGGAGCGGCAGTGCTTTTTCTCTATGCATGGGAACCGGAGTGAGCCGGTGCCCGGAGCGGATTACTTTCCGCTGATCAGCTTGTTGTACTCGCGTACGACATCGAATTTCTTGTCGTCCGACTTGACATAACCGCGGTGGGAGTAGACGTCATAGATGATCTGCTGGCTGGCAGGATCCTGCCCGATCTCGATGAACGCTTTAGCGATCTTCTCTCTCCACTCGTTGTCCATGTCCGTGCGAACCGTGATCGTATCGTTCGGAATGGCGGAAGTGAAGGTGAGCACGCGGGTCTTCTCGAAGATGTCCGGAATGTCCTTCTTCACCGTGTTACGGGCATCCTGGAAGATCGCAGCGGCATCCACCTGGCCGTTAACTACAGCAAGTACGCCTTTGTCATGGCCCTTCACTTCAAGGCTCGTTACGTCTTTCTCCGGATCAACGCCGGCTTTCTTCAGCTCGTTGGCCGGCCATACGTATCCGGCGGAGGAAGTGACGGCCTGCCAGGCGACCTTCTTGCCCTTGAGGTCCTTCAGTTCCTTGATCGGGGAATCGGCCTTGACAATGATCATGGCTTTGTAGAAGTCGACGAGATCCTTCGTTTCGGCTCCGGTTGCATCATCGATCCCGTAGCGCTGGGCCTGAAGGAGCAGGTCCGCCGCCTTACGCTCGTCATGGGCCATAACATAGGAAGTCGGAGGCAGGAAGCCTACATCCACCTGCTTGGAGGCCATGGCCTCAATAACCGTATTGTAGTTCGTCGAGACGGAGACCTTCACCGGAATGCCGAGCTTGTCCCCAAGAAGCTTCTCGAGCGGCTTCGCCTTGGCTTCGAGCGTTTCGGCGTTCTGCGACGGCACGAATTGGACTTTCAGTTCCTTCGGCACATAGCCTTTGGCCGGCGCCGCTTCTTTCTGTTCTCCTGCAGGGGCTGCGGGCGTTGTATTCTCTGTTTTTTGACCGCAGCCGGCTGCCAGACCCGCCGTAAGTACGAGAGACAGACCGAGAGTCGTAAACTTCTTGAACATGGAATTGACCTCCTGTTAAATGGGCTTGTGCAATCAACAATGACTACTATACCACAAATTGGATAGGACCTGGAGTAAATCTTTTGTGAAGAGGGCGATCTTTGTCGGCAGGAAAGGAGTCCTGTCGATATTGGTTCCCCCGGTTGAATTTGATATAGTGTACACAATGACTAATAGAGGCGGAGTTGAGAGCCATGAGCCAAAAAATAACAATCACCATACTGGAAACCAGTGACATTCATGGGCATATCTTGCCCATCCAATATGCGAATCATAACGAGACCGAGACGGGACTTGCCAAAATCGCCACGCTGATCCGCAGGGAACGGGAGGCGGCCGACGCCCTGCTGCTCGTCGACAACGGTGATCTCATCCAGGGGACACCGTTCGCGTACCACCATGCCAAGCTGGGCAGGGAGCAGCCGAACCCGATGATCCAGTGCCTGAACGAGCTCGGCTACGATGCCGCCGTCATCGGCAACCATGAATTCAACTATGGCATGGATCATCTGCGCAAAGCGGTGCGCGAGTCCGCATTCCCCTGGCTCAGCGCGAATACGGTCGACGAGGCAACCGGTGAGCCCCTCTTCGGACAACCCTATCTGCTGCGCACCCTGGAGGGCGGCGTGAAGGTGGCGGTGCTGGGTCTCACGACGCAGTACATCCCGAACTGGGAAAAGGCCGAGCACATCCGGGGCCTTCGCTTCGAGGATGCGGTCGCTTCGGCGCAGCGGTGGGTGCGGCATCTGCGCGAAGCGGAGGGGGCCGATATCGTCATCGCCGCCTATCACGGAGGCTTCGAGCGCGACCTCTTCAGCGGGCAGCCGACGGAGCCGCTCACCGGCGAGAACCAGGGCTATGCGCTCTGCCGTGAGGTCGAAGGCATCGACGTGCTGCTGACCGGCCACCAGCACCGGCTGATCTCCGGCGTGGAGGTTGCCGGGGTGCCTGTCGTGCAGCCGGGCAGCGGCGGGGCGCGGCTCGGCCGGGTAAGGCTGACGCTGGCCCGGGAAGAAGGCGGACGCTGGAGCATCAGGGAAGCGCAGACGGACCTGCTCTCGCCTGAAGGCCTGGAGCCCGATCCGGCGATTCTGGAGCTGGCTCGTCCCCACGAGGAGCTGACGCAGCAGTGGCTCGACCAGCCGATCGGCCGGCTGCTCGGCGATATGCGCGTGCTGGATCCGATGGAGGTGCGCCTGAAGGAGCATCCGCTCATTGAGTTCATTAACCGGGTGCAGATGGAGCTCTCGGGTGCGGAGATTTCGAACACCGCCCTTTTCGATAACATCTCGCCGGGGTTTCCGGAGCATATCACGATGCGGGATATCGTATCCAATTATATTTACCCGAACACGCTGCAGGTGATCCGGGTGACCGGCCGGGACATCAAGGCGGCGCTGGAGCAGTCGGCCGGCTACTTCGCCGCCTATCACGGCGAAGGGCCGATCCAGGTGAGCCCTGCCTTCAGCGATCCGAAGCCGCAGCACTATAATTACGACATGTGGGAAGGCATCGAATACACGATCAACATCTCGAAGCCTGTCGGGGAGCGGATCGTCCGCCTGACGCGCCAGGGGCAGCCGCTGGACCCGGACGGGGAATACGATGTCGTCATGAACAACTACCGGGCCGCCGGCGGCGGGAATTACATGATGTTCCAGGGCAAGCCGGTCGTGAAGGATATTCCGACGGATATGGCGGAGCTCCTGGCGGGCTACATCATGGAACGGGGCACGATTCAGGAAGCCTTGAACCGGAACTGGGAAGTCGTCTGGGACGGCAAAGACCAGGAGCGGAAGGAAGCACGGTAAGGCAAAGGCGGGTTCGTTGAGAGAGCCGTTACGGATGTGATGGAGAAAAGACGGAAGGCGGAGGTACGCATGCTGCGGATCGGAACGAGCGGCGTACCGGGCTTTCCGTCTTTTTTGTGCAGTGCTTTAACGAAGTTCCGGTGATGCAGGCGTAAGGAAACATAGCGTTCGCGACTGGGGGATTTAAAAGGTACTTCCTCCCGGCCGCCAAGGTAACCGGCATAATGTCCTGCGGATGGATAGGGGATTATTTTGGCTCAGAAAAGGGGGCCGGACGGCTCTTCCAGGAAGGTCACGGCACCGTTCTCGAGGGAGCGGATGCGTGCCAGGGCTTCGATCCGGAAGCCCTCCTCTTCCAGCCGGCGCCGGCCGGACTGGAACGACTTCTCGATAACGATGCCGAAGCCGGCGATCCGGGCCCCGGCTTGTCCGGCAATGCGAGCCATCCCGGAAGCCGCTTCCCCGTTCGCCAGAAAATCGTCGACGATGAGCACCGTATCGCCGGGCAGCAGCAGCTTGCGGGCAACCGTTACTTCGTTCTCTTCCTCCTTGGTGTAGGAGTAAATCTTCTCCGTGAATACGTCGTCCCGGAGGGTCAGCGATTTGCGTTTGCGTGCAAAGATGAGCGGCACCCCGAGCTCCAGAGCGGTCATCATGGCGGGAGCAATGCCGGACGATTCGATCGTCAGCACCTTGGTTATGCCTCCGCCTGCGAAGCGCGACGCGAATTCCCGGCCGATCTCCCGCATGAGCAGCGGGTCAATGCCATGATTCAAGAACGTGTCGACCTTCAAGATCGAGGGGCTGAGCACGGTGCCTTCCCGGCGTATTTTGTCCTGAAGCAGTCTCATTGCGGTTCTGACCCTCCTCTTGACGTGAGCTTAGTTGACATTATAAACCAATGCTGCCTGCTAGGCTACTGAAAGTTCCCGTTTTCGGAGGAGAAGTTCTGTAGTATGATGGGTTCATATTGCGTATGAAAACGTGAACAGGAGGCTGCAGAGATGAGTTTGTTGTTATGGCCGCAAGGAACACCGGGTGCATTGGGGGAAGAGGCGGAGGACAAGCCGACGCTGGTGCCGTATTTGGCCGAGGGGCCGGGCGTCAAGCCGGCGGTGATCGTGTGTCCCGGAGGAGGCTACGCCCGCAGGGCCGCCCATGAAGGGGATCCGGTGGCCCTGTGGCTGAACGGGCTCGGGATCTCGGCGTTCGTGGTCCACTACCGGGTAGCCCCTTACCAGCATCCGCACCCGCTGTCCGATGCCCAGCGGGCGATCCGCACTGTCCGTCACCGCGCGGCCGAGTGGAACATTGACCCGGCACGGGTCGGCATTCTAGGCTTCTCGGCGGGAGGCCATCTGGCTTCTTCGGCGGGAACGCATTATGACGCGGGGAACCCGGAGTCGGCGGATCCGGTGGAGCGGCAGAGCTGCCGCCCGGACCTGCTCGTGCTCTGCTATCCGGTCATTACATTCGGTCCATATACCCATGAGGGGTCCAAGATGAACCTGCTCGGCGAGGGAGCGCCGGAAGAACTCGTCACCCTGATGTCCTCCGAGCGGCAGGTAAACGAAAATACGCCGCCGACGTTCCTCTGGCATACGGCGGATGACGGCGCGGTGCCGGTGGAGAATGCGCTCTTCTTCGCCTCGGCGCTGAGCCGCAGCAAGGTTCCGTTTGAGCTTCACGTGTACGAGAGCGGACGCCACGGCCTCGGGCTTGCGGAAGATCACCCCGAGGCGCATACGTGGACGCAGCTCTGCGGAACGTGGCTGAAGAAGCAGGGATTCTGAGTTGATGGGGGATGGGCTTAACGGGCTGCCGGAACAGGAGACGTATGAGCTGTACCCGCTGGGGGAATCCGCTGCGGTGGTCCGCTGGCCCGGAGAAGCGGGGGAGCGGAGCCTGCGGAGGCTGGACCTAGCGGAGGCCCGGCTGAAGGCCTCCGCACCCGCCTGGGTGACCGAATGGGTCCGGGCCTATACGTCGATCACGGTCTTCTACGACCCTTGGCTGGTGTACGCGCAGATGCAGGGGAGCGGGGACCCGAAGTCCGGGCGCCCGGTGTCCGCAGACGCTGGGTCCGGGACGCTTGGGGAGCGTCTGCTTGAAGACAGCCTGGCGGAGATGGATTACACGGGGGGCAAGGCTCCGGCGGATGGAGATACCGGTAACGAAGGGACTCCCTATGCGTGGGTGTGCGCCTGGATCCGGGAGGCTCTCTCGGGTCTGGAGCAGGAGCAGGAAGCGGGCGGCCAGCCGGGGAGGACGGTCGTCGTTCCGGCCCTCTTCGGCGGGGAAGCCGGCCCCGATCTGGTGCAGGTGGCGGGCCGGACCGGGCTGACCCCGGAAGGGGCCGTGGAGCTGTACTGCTCGGCGGTCTACACCGTCCACCTCATCGGGTTCCTGCCCGGCTTCCCCTATCTCGGCGGGCTGCCTTCGCCGCTGGCGGCTCCCCGGCTTGCCCAGCCCCGGGCGCTCGTGCCGGCCGGTTCGATCGGCATCGCCGGCTTGCAGACCGGAATCTACCCGGTCGACAGCCCGGGCGGCTGGCAGCTAATCGGCCGCACGCCGCTGAGGCTCTTCGATGCGGAGCGAACCCCCGCGAGCCTGCTGCAGCCGGGGGACCGGGTCCGCTTCCAGGCCGTGTCCGGGGAAGAGTTAGCCGAGCTGGAGAGAGAAGCCGCGGCTAACGGGCGAAGGCTGGAGTGAAGCGAAGGCAGGTTGGCCGAAAGCAAGTGAGTAGGCTGAGACGTCAGTCGAAGGCATGCGAGTTGATGGGCGCCGACATGGGGGAAGTTAGCCGACGGCATGACAAGCGTATGGAGTTAGGTGAATTAACGGGATGCCGACCCAAAGGCCTATGAAACCGATATGCATGTCAGCCCAAGGGCTGGGCGGCGGTCCGTTAGAGCGGATCGAGGGAGAGGAGGGGAGCTGCGCATGAGTTTGGTTGTACTGGAGGCGGGCCTGCTGACAACGGTGCAGGACCTCGGCCGCATCGGCAGCCGCTCGTCGGGCGTTGTGTCGAGCGGTGCCGCAGACCCTGCCGCGCTGCGCACGGCCAACGCGCTGATCGGCAACGAGCCCTGGGCGGCCGGGCTCGAGCTGACGCTGACCGGCGGCGTCCTGCGCTTCGAGCAGGATGCCGTCGTGGCGCTCTGCGGCGCGGCGATGGATGCGCGCGCCGAAGGCGGGCCGCCCCTGCCTGCCGGGCGACCCGTGCTTGTGCGCGGCGGCACGGCGCTGCGTCTCGGCGCCGCGCGCTCCGGCGTGCGCGCGTACCTCGCCGTGGCGGGCGGCCTGGCCGTGCCCGCCGTGCTCGGCAGCCGCAGCACGCACGTGCGCGCGCGGCTCGGCGGCCTCGCCGGCCGGGCCCTGCAGGCGGGCGACCGCCTGCCCGCCGGGCCGCCGCCGGCAGCGGCCGCCGCGCTCGCCGGGCGCCTCGCGGCAGCGGCTGTGCCCGGGGCCGCGCTCACGCCGGCGCCGTGGGCGCTCTCGCCGCGGACGGCGCCCGGCCCGGCGCAGCGAGGGGCCCCCGGCCCCGGCGGCGCAGTGCGGCTGCGCGCGGTGCGCGGGCCGGAGGCGCAGCGCTTCGAGGCGGAGAGCCTCGAAGCGTTCTTCGCGCGGCCCTACCGCGTGAGCGCGCAAGCGGACCGCATGGGCTGCCGCCTGGAGGGCGAGCCGCTGCGTCTGCGCGCCGCCGGCGAGATGCTCTCGGAGGCGGTCGTGCCCGGCACGGTGCAGGTGCCGGCCGGCGGGCAGCCGATCGCGCTGCTCGCCGATGCGCAGACCACCGGCGGCTATCCGCGCATCGCCCAGATCGCGGTGGTGGACCTGCCGCTGCTCGCCCAGGCGAGGGCGGGGACGCCGGTACGCTTCGAGGAGATCCCGCTGGCGGAGGCACAGGCGCTGTACCTGCTGCAGGAGCTGGCATTCCGCCGGCTGGAGGCGGTGGTGCGGGCTAGGATAGAATCGTTATAAGAATTCTCTCACCTTGCCGCTGCCGGTAGAATATGAGTTAATAAGAGTGCAGCCGGCCGCTGACACTTCGAAGAAAGGAGTGATCGGGAACATGATTACAACTGCTGAGGTGGTCTTCGCGTAAGCGGAGGCTCCATGGTGTAAGGAGGGGCCTGCGGGCCCCTTATCTTCCCAAACGCCAGGGAAATCAGGAGTACTCCTGAAGTGTACAGGACGGATGCGAATGAGAAGGCTTGAAGTGGCAGCCCGCGGAATGAATTCCGCACTCGCGGTAGACAGCTCGAAGGAGCTGGGTTATAATGGGAACGTGAATGTCACAGAACATTCAAGATTGCAAGATCTGTACGACAATCGGGTAACCGGCAAGACCAAATATGACCTAATCAGGTGAAAGGAGTGGCGATACAATGTTGGTTCAAATTGTAACGATCATGATGAATGGAAAAGGAACTGCTCCCAATTGAATAAGCATTTTCTCCATCACCGTCACCTGAAACCGTCAAGGACAGAGGCCACGACATACTAGAGGCATTCGGGCACGATACGGCAGATCGTGTTTTTTTGTTTTATTGGACCGCGTACTCGGGGCCCCAGCGGCCGTTTCCGATAAAACCATGCCCCAGCTCACGACGACGAACAGGTTTTGCAGGTGCAAAACTAAGGAGGTGTGAAGATGAAAATGCTTATTACTTTCGGAGCTAATGCTATAACGGCACGAAAGGAGGCATTCATCGGTGGGGTACAAGAACGGCAAGGATATTCTTCCGGCTAGTTTGCTCAAGCAGCTGCAGGATTACATACAGGGCGAGATCATCTACATTCCCAAGAAAGAGCAAACGCGTGCGGGCTGGGGAGAGAACAATGGCACTCGCCAATCGATCCAGCGGCGCAATCATGAGATTTTCCGGTTGTATGAGAACGGTCATTCGGTGACCGAGCTCATCGGACAGTTTCATTTGTCGGAAGACAGCATTCGCAAAATCATCGTCAAAACCCGCGGCTTATTGTCCGCAAGGCAGCAGGAAGCGGCGTCCACGAGGCACTAATGGCGGGATCCGGAAGGATCCCCTTACGATAAGAGTATAACGGCTTATGCCGTAAAGGGAAGAAGCCAGAAGTGGACGCTTTTGGCTTTTTTTCTATTCCTGAAGGAGTGTGAGCGCGTTGTCCGCCGAACGAAAAACAATCGATCTCAATGGAGACATGGGCGAGAGCTTCGGAGTGTACAGGCTCGGGGCTGACGAGCAGCTCGTCCGGGTCGTGACCTCCGCGAATATTGCCTGCGGGTTCCACGCCGGTGACCCGCAGACAATGCGCGCCACCGTGCGCTTGTGCGCGGAAAACGGTACCGCGGTAGGCGCACATCCCGGCCTGCCGGATCTGGCAGGCTTCGGCCGGCGCAATCTGGCGGTGACCCCGCAGGAGGTCTATGATATGGTGCTGTATCAAGCCGGCGCGCTGCTGGGATTCGCCCGGGCGGAAGGCGTCCGGATGACCCATGTCAAGCCGCATGGAGCGCTGTACAACATGGCGGCGGTTCAGCGGGCGCTTGCCGAGGCCGTGGCCGAGGCCGTCTACCGGCTGGACCCCGAGCTGGTGCTCTATGGGCTGGCCGGCAGCGAATTGATTGCCGCGGCCGGACGGATCGGGCTGAGGGCTGCAAGAGAAGTGTTCGCCGACCGCTCCTACGAAGCGGACGGCACGCTCGCTCCGCGCAGTATGCCGGGAGCGGTGCTGCATGAGAGTGCGGAGGCGGAGGCCCAGGTGATTCGAATGGTGAAGGAGGGTATCGTCCGCTGCCGGACCGGGGAGGAGATACAGCTCGGGGCCGACACCGTGTGCATACACGGCGACGGCCCCGAGGCGGTGGAGATGGCCGTCCGGATCCGGAAGCGGCTGGAGAACGAAGGAATCGAGGTAAGACCTGCCGGGAACGTCAGATCAGGTTGATGCCGCTGATCAGGATGATGCTGGCCATCACGGTCCGAAGCGGTTTGGCCGGCAGCTTCGCCGACAGGTTGCTGCCGAGCAGAACGCCGGGGACCGAACCGAGCAGAAGGTTCAGGGCGAGCATGTAATCCACGTTGCCAAGACCTGCGTGCACGAGGCTTGCTGCCGAAACGAGCAGGAAGGCGTGCACGATATCCGTGCCGACCAGCTCGGCGGCCTTGAGGCGGTAGAAGAACATCATGGCCAGGGCGAACAGCGAACCGGAGCCGACGGAGGTCAGACCGACGATGAAGCCGAGCACCACGCCGATAAAGATCGTCAGCCCCATTTTTTCTTCGAGCGGCTTCTTCTGGATGGCGTTGTCCTGTTCCTTCAGGAACCAGACCTTCGCGATGCTCAGAATGGCCACGATGATGAGAACAAAGCCGAGCGCATGCTTGATAATATCATCCTGGAAGTGATGCAGCGGCGGGTAAAAGCGGATCAGCAGCACGGCCGCAACAGCGCCGGGGATACTTCCGATAGCCAGGTGAAGCACCAGCTTTTTGTTCAGGGTGCCCTGCCGCATGTGCTGCACGCTTCCGAACAGTTTGGTAATGGAGTTATAAAATAAGTCCGTCGCTACGGCAACCGTTGGCGCTATGCCAAGCAGCATCAACAGCGGTGTCAGCAGAGCGGCTCCCCCCACCCCGGTCAAACCGACCAGGAGGCCCACCAGAGCGCCCATCAAAACAATACTCAGTTCCATTGGTATGGTCACCTCAAATATAAGCTTTTCTCATCAATCCGATATGAATTTGTTATTTCAAGTATAATCCCCACTAAACAGATATGCAATAAATTTTTTCTTGGTTTTATGATGTTTTCGGGTTCTATTTCAGTGTATGTATGCCCAGGGATCCAGGTGTTTGCCCCCTGGGCGTGTGAGGCTGCTTTGCAAAGAATAATAACGTGGACATGCCAAAAACACCACCTCCAATTGGAGACGGTGCGGGGGGCGTCCCTTATTCTTCCGGCTGCCCGGATGCTTTGCGGAGCTCGTTGGCCAGGCGGTTAAATTCCCTGCGGGCTTCTTCGGATTCCGTACAGAAGTAAGCGGCGGACAAAAAGCGGATGATCTTCTCCGCGTCTTCAGGACTGAGCATGCAGAACCCTCCTTCTGGCTGTCGGTTAAGCGGATGTGAGCCACTGCTGCTTCCTTGTATCTTATGCAGGAAGGCAGCGGGTTGTCACTGCGACAAGCCGTGGCCGGTGCACTCCCGCGGAGGGCGGGCGGTATGATATGATAAGCGGAAAAGGGAAAAGATGGGGCAAAGGAGGGGCCGTATGATTCGCGTATTTGTATACGGGACACTGCTTCAGGGGGAGTCCAATCATGGTATCGTTGCCCCCTATCTTCTATCGGTCCGTCCGGGTGCAGTCAGGGGAACGCTGTACGACGCCGGAAGCTATCCCGCCTTGGTGCTGTCGGGGGAGGCGGTCTCCGCCCCCTTGGTTGAAGGGGAATGGCTTGTCGTCGAGCCGGAGGGACTCCAGGCCATGGATGAGCTTGAAGAATACTATGGTCCCGGCGCCGACAACGACTATGACCGGGTCTGGATCCGTGATGCCCTGCGGGAAGAGCGGGAAGGCTGGGTCTATGTATGGCGCCATTCCCGCGGCTGTCCGCCTTTGTCTTCGTGTTCTTGGCGGAGACATCTCCGCGGGAAGGAAGCAGGGGAGGCACAGCACTGACGAGCGGCGCAATCGAACAGATATGCGTTATGTGGAGCTTCGGCGGATTACCCGCGGCGGGAGGAGAGAGGGCGCCAGTCGTCCATTTCCGATTTTTTGATGACTTCGGTAAGCCGGATGACGATCGCTTCCGCATCTTCCGCACTGATATCCTTCTGCAGCGCTTCGAAGCTGAGATGATCTTTCAGGAGCTTGCGGGTTACATTGCTTTCGCGGTACCAGGATTCCGTGATGGCGAAATTTCCGTCTTTTTTGAGCCAAATTTCATGATAATGCTGCTCTTCCTGATTCTGCTGCTTGTTAATGAGATAATAAGCAAGGATAGGGATGCGCGGATCCGACAAGCGCTGGCTGACGACAGAGCCCGAAGAAACCGGTTGTCCAAACGTAACATATTTGGAGACTTTTTTGATGAGATGTTCTATATTCACGATGGATTCATCCTTTCAGTTACTTTTTACCTATTTAATATAAGTATAAACTAAGTCTTCAAATCCCGAACTATCATACCATACCTTCCATGGGGAGGCTACCCGTTCCGGCAGGAGCAGGCCAAGCCAATTTATGCCCCCTGTCCTCTTGCGGCGCATCGTTGTTCAAACCATGTTATAATGCAGATAATTAGTGATATGCATTAGAGGAGCGTGTCCCCTATGGCCAATTACCATATCCTGCTTGCGGACGACGAGGCGGCCCTGAGGTTCCTGCTGACCGAAACCCTGGCAGACGAAGGTTACGAGATCACGGAGGACGGAAGATGGACAGGGTGCCCTCGACTACCTGCAGGAAAAGCGATTCGACCTCATTATTCTTGATTATATGATGCCCGAACGCACCGGAGTTGAAGTATGCGAATGGCTCCGGAGCCATGGAAATCCCAACCGGGACACCCCGGTGATCCTGCTTACCGCCAAGGCGCTCGAAAAAGACCGCGAACGTGCCAAGGAAGCGGGCGTGACCCAATATATTGTCAAGCCGTTCAGTCCGCTTCAGCTTTTGGATACCGTAGAAGATTTAATCGGCAAGTCGGGCTCCTAATTTGATACCGTATAGAGAAATGGATGTGGCAATGATCCAATGAACCAGCGACCTGCCGAAGACCGGGCGGCTCGGGAAATCCGGTTGATGAAGGAAGGAAGAAAACGATATATCGACGAGCTTCATAAGCAGCTCAGGGAGCTGAAAGAGGGAGCCGCCGCCGCTGATCCGGACAACTTGGAGGAACAGGCCAGACGGTTCTACCGTACGGTTCATACCTTGAAAGGCAGCGCTCCTATGTTCGGTTTCGTCCGGGTCGGCAGCCTTGCGGAGAAGCTCGTGACCGAATGGGAATGGACGCAGCAGGAGGAAATCATGGACTCGCCGGAGGAAGTCGCCCGGCGGTACCGGGAGTCCGCAGCGGCGTCCGGATCCCGTCTGGTGGAGCTTGGACTGGAGCTTGAGATCTATACGCAGGAGTTCGAGCTGGACGAGAACCAGGAGCAGCTGCAGCGCAAGATCAGCCCGCCGCTCGGCGAACGGCTGCTGGTGATCGATGACGACAAGGTGCTGTGCTCTTATCTGGTCCGCCGTCTGCGGCTGGACGGTTATGAGGTGGACGAGGCCCACGACGTCACGGCTGCCCGCCGGCTGCTCAGGGAGCATACCTATCAGCTCATTACGCTGGATCTCATGATGCATCCGGAGAGCGGGTACGAATTGTTCGAGCTGCTCAAGAACGACCCGACGCTGAAATATGTGCCGCTTATCGTTCTCTCGGGACGCAACGACGTACACGATAAGGTGAGGTGCTTCTATCTCGGAGCGGACGATTATGTGACAAAGCCGTTCCAGTACGAAGAACTCGGCGCCCGCATCTACAGCCTGCTCAAACGGACCCGGACCTTCGAGCAGATGGCCTTTCGCGATCCGCTTACCGGCGTGTACAACCGGCGTTTTTTCGACCACCAGATCGTGGTGGAGCTGCAGCGGATCGCACGGTATCCGGCACCGATCTCGATGGCCTTCATCGATATTGACCGGTTCAAAATGATCAATGATTTGCACGGCCATCATATCGGGGATCTGGTGCTGCAGGGGCTCGCTTATCTGCTTCAGCACAATCTCCGTTCCACGGATCTGCTGGCCCGCTTCGGCGGAGAAGAATTCGTCGTCGTTCTGCCGGGCTCCACCGGCCCGGATGCCAAGCGGGCGATCGAACATGTTCTCCATCTCGCACAGAAGGAAGCCGTGGCGGAGAACGAAGGACAGGCCTATCACATTACCTTCTCCGCCGGTATCGCCGAGTGGACGCCGGGGCTCAGCATTGAGGAGTGGATTGCCCGCTCCGACGAGGGGATGTATGAGGCCAAGCAGTCGGGCCGCAACCAGGTGGTGCTGAAGTCGGGGCCTTCGAAGCAGGAAGCGGCGCATCTGTCCCCGGGGAACCCGGAACGCAAGCGGGTGCTGCTCGCGGATGACGATAAAATCCTGCGGTCCATCCTGCTGGCGAAGCTGAAGCACCTGCCCGTGGATTTCGAGGAGGCGGTTGACGGCGAGCAGGCTTACGAGGCCATCCTGGCTTCACCGCCGGATCTGTGCATCCTTGACGGCGTGATGCCGCGGCTGGACGGCTACGGCGTGCTCGAGCGGCTGCAGCAGCGGGCCGAACGGCCGCGGGGCACCAAGATGCTGATTCTCTCGGGGCGCAGCCGGGAGGAAGACATCACGCGTGCGGTGCAGCTCGGGGCCCATGCTTATATGCATAAGCCCTTCTCGATGGTGGAGCTGGAGCTGAAGGTGAAGGAACTACTGGAGATTTGGTAGGGCCGTGATGGGATGGCGGTGGAGTCTGGAGATGCGCTGGGGCTGCGTTGGAGAGGTGCTGGAGATGCTCTCTAGCTGCGATGGAGAGGGATCGAATAGGCCCCTCCGGCCGCGGTTGAACCCTGTGAGAATTGGATTGGAATGGGGGAAAGGGATTCTCACAGGGTTCAAAGGCGGACGTAAACTCCTGCGGTGCCTATTCGATCCCGAGCAGCATTCGCATGTACAGCATCCAAGGGGCGTGATCCCGTCACGGCCCTTGTGGGTGTGGACAAAAAAGAACGTCCCCCGCCTGGCGGAGAGGCGGGAGACGGAGTAATTGGGGCAGGGTGCTGGGATAGGGCCGCCAATGCATCCCGAACCCAAGCACCGGAACCCAGGCATGGGAACCCAAGCACCGGAACCCAGGCACCGGAACCCAAGCAACCCGAACTCAAGCACCGGAACCCAAGCAACCAGAACCTAAGAATTCGAACCAAAACACCTGGATCAAAACACCTGAACCCAAGCAACGCGAACTCAGGCCCCCGAATCTAAGCCCCCGAACCAGAACACCCGAACCCAGGCAACCCGAGCCCAAGCACCCGAAAACACCCGGACCAAAACACCCGGATCAAAACACCCGGATCAAAACACCCGGATCAAAACACCCGGATCAAAACACCCGGACCAAAACACCTCAACCAAAACACCCGATCCCAAAGCACCTAAACCAATCGCCCCGAACCAACCATCCGAACCCAAAAGCATCCGAACCCAAGTACCGGAACCCAGACACCGGAACCCAAGCACCGGACACCCAGACCAAAGCACCTCAACCAAAACAACCAAAACACCTGAACCAACTATCCCCAACCCTTCCGGTTCAATCAACCCTTGTATTTCCAAGTCTTGTGATCGGAATTTGAATCGATCGATATATGCCTCCATGAGAGCGTGCCAATGCCTTCAGTTTCTGTCGCGGCATTTAAAAACTGATAATACGTATCTTCTGCAAGTTGAATTTTCATTGTCAAAATCCTACCCCTGAGAATTTATACTATGCCCAACAGGCGCTTACACGCTTAAGCTCCCTCTCGCCGCGGGACTGCTTATAGCTCATGGGAATACCGCTCACACCTTTTCCGTCATTAGGGGCGGAACGTTGCTGCCGAAATGAAAAAAGGACCGGCTCGGGGCCGGTCCTTAGGGAACTTACAGGTCGTCCCAGTTGAGGTTGGACGATTTGCTGTAGTTCGTTACTTTTTGTTCGAAGAAGTCGGTCTTGATCGCGTTCATGTTGCTGAAGCTCTCGACCCATTTCATCGGGTGCTCGACGATCTCCGGATAGAGGATTTCGAGGCCAAGCTTTCTCATCCGCTCGTTGGAGAGGTACTTGATGTACTGGTCGATGATCTCGTTACTGAGGCCGTGGATCTTGTTGTTCGTGATGTACTGGCCCCACTCGATTTCGTGCGAGACGGCGGTTCGCATCATGCCGCGCAGGTCTTCGATGAGCTCATCCGTAAACACTTCAGGATTTTCTTTGCGGATCTCCCGGAAGATGTTCTGGAACAGCGCCAGGTGCGTAAGCTCGTCGCGCTGGATATATTTGATCTCGGACACGGTGCCGAGCATTTTGCCTTGGCGGCCGAGCGCATAGAAGAAGGAGAAGCCGCTGTAGAAATAGATGCCTTCGAGAATGTAGTTGGCCATGATGGTGCGCATCAGGTTGTCGGTTGAAGGCTCTTCGATGAAGCGCTCGTACAGATCGGTGATGAACCGGTTGCGCTTCAGAAGGTGCTTGTCTTCCCGCCACTGGTTGTAGATTTCGTCGCGGACCTCGGCCGAGCAGACGCTGTCGAGAATGTAGGAATAGCTCTGGCTGTGGACCGCTTCCTGGAACGTCTGCACGGTAAGGCATAGGTTCACCTCGGAAGCCGTAATGTACTCGTTGATGTTCGGCAGGTTGGCCGTTTGCAGCGAGTCCAGGAAGATCAGGAACGAGATGATTTTATCATAGCTCTGGCGTTCTTCCGGGCTGAGGAATTTGTAATCCTTGGCGTCCTGGGCGAGCGGGATTTCTTCCGGAATCCAGAAGTTGTTCATCATGGTGCGGTACATCTTCGTAGCCCAGTCGTATTTCACATTGTTGAGCTCGATCAGGTTCGTGGTGTTGCCGCCGATCATGCGGCGTTTGCCCCAGTCGCGGTCCCCGTTTTCGTTGAACAGTTTTTTCTTTTGCAGATCCATGTGAAAAGCTACCTCCTAAATGAGCGTGCTCAACCCCCTAAATCCCCCTTCAAAGGGGGACCCCAGGAGGCACCGGCCCCCTGGACCCCGGAATGCTGTCGATGGAGCGGCCGTGTGCAGATGAGTTGTGTGATGTGCAGGCATCGCGTCCGTAAGCCGTGCAGGAACCTCCGTTGCTCACGCAAGGAGGCTCCTGCACGGCTTACACGCTTGATGTTGGTGCAGAGCAGGCTTGTTCTCGCACCGCTCGAACGCTGGTAATTGTAACCTTGGCTGCTTCGCCAGCCTCCGCCAGGTGGAAAAAGCGTGGGCGGATCGCTTCGCTGCCGCCGCGTGGGGGGCGGTCTGCGCGGCTTGCGCCGGCTCGATCCGCCCCCACTCGAGAACACAACAGCACAAGAGCAACAGCAAGAGCAAAAAGCTAAAAGACTAAAGGCTAAAGACAAGAGCAAAAGCTAAAGAGCAAAAAAACATCGGACAGATTGCTTCGCTGCTGTCCTTGTCGTGAAGAGGGGATGGCTTATCCTCTTCATGACATAAAAAGAACAAGCTCAATAAGGATACGTAGTCACGACGACCGCCACGCGCAGACTTGTCTTCGGCTCGGGAAGTCCCGTTCAGCGCCGGCCTGATCGGCACGGTGAAGTCCGACGAGACGATAGCTCTGGCGGGACCTCCCGCGGCTTGGACTGTCAGACAGAACGTCCGAGGGTTCAACTGGACTTCTGTCAATAAAGTAGACACAAAAATGAAGGAACCCTTTAACGCTAAGCTGCTCTTTGTTCATGGTACATCTGTTCAAAGCGATGAGGCGTTTTATAACCCAAAGTGGAGTGGCGCCGTGTTCGGTTGTAGTAAAACTCGATGTAATTATAGAGTTCATCGGTTGCTTGTTTACGAGTTTTAAACTTGGTTTGGTACACAAGCTCTTTTTTCAATGTACTGTGAAAAGACTCGATACACGCATTGTCATAGCAGTTCCCTTTTCGACTCATGCTGCCGGTCATGAAGTAGTCTGCCAGCCGTTCTTGGTAATCACTGCTTGCATACTGAGATCCGCGGTCGGAGTGGTGGATCAAGCCAGGGGCCGGTTTCTGACGCTTGTAAGCAAGCTCCAGGGCTTCGATCACGAGCTCCCTAGTCATCCGCGCGCCTGTAGCCCAGCCCACGATTTTACGTGAATATAAGTCCATCACACTGGCTAAGTATAGCCAGCCTTCGCCAGTGGCGACATAAGTAATATCTGTTACCCAGACCTTGTTGGGTGCCTCCACTTTAAACTGCTGATTTAGGATATTGTCATGAACAGGCATGTTGTGGTTGGAATTGGTCGTTGCTTTGTATTTTCCAACCGTAATCGACTTAAGACCCATCTCTTTCATAAGGCGACTGACCGTTTTTGAGGAGACAGCACAACCGTCTTCCTCTCGCAGAATCGCAGTAATCACGGGGCTGCCCGGGCGCTTCTTCAAACGGTAAAAGTGATGCCGGATGCGTTTTTTCAGCCACATCCGGTGCTTTTCCCGTTTACTAGGCTTGTGTTTTACCCACTTGTAATAGCCGCTTCTGGATACTTGTAAAACGGAGCACATCTTCTCGACACGGTACTGGAAGCGGTGTTTATAAATAAACGAAAAAATCAGTCCCGGTCTTTCGTGAAGAAGTGCATTGCCTTTTTTAAGATTTCGTTCTCCTCTTGCAGTTCGCGGTTTTGCTGCTCCAACTTTTTTAGTCGTTCGTAATCCACAAAGACTTGTGATTGTTCCGAAGCTGCACTTTTCCCGTACTGTTTGATCCAGCGGCTTAAGGTACTTTTCGGAATCCCAAGTTCCCGGGCAATCTCAATTGGCTTCTTCCCCTCCTTCTCTATATGTTCCACTGTTTTTTTCTTAAACTCACTGTCGTAACTCTCCCGCTGCTGACTCATGGCACACCTCGACCTTTGTTCGTTTGTCTTTATTATAAAGGTCGTTCCTTAAGTTGTGTCCACCGTTTAGTCTACTTCCAATCTAAGAGGAATAGCGCATCTCAGTTCCGTTATTCCCAACAAAGAGGGCCGAAGCGGGCAAATAGCGCATCAAAATTCCGCTATTCTCAGAAGTACCCAACAGTCGGATATCCGCATCCGTCTGAGATCCGTTATCTATGGAAAAAGCGATGCCGCTGTGCCCAACGCCCACCAGGAGTCCCATTTCCGCCTACGTTTCTGCCGCTGCCCCCGGCCGCCTCCTCTTTTACCTTGCCCCGGAAAAGGGCAGGTCACACGTACGGGCGCAGGAATGATCCCGCGCCCGTGGGCAGCTCCATTCGCTTACGCGCTGCAGGAGACGCAGTCTTCCACCTCAAGACTCTTGTTGCGGCAGTAGTAGACGGTCTTCAGACCGTTCTTCCATGCGGCCAGGTAGAGTTCAAGGAATTCACGGGCGGACATCTCCGGCGTGATGTACAGGTTGAACGACTGCGACTGGTCGATGTGGCGCTGGCGGGCGCCTGCGGCACGGATGCTCCACAGCTGGTCGATCCGGTGGGCTTCCTTGTAGTACCACATCGTCTCGGCGTTCAGGTTCGGCGCCGTCTGCGGGATGACCGCGTTCTTTTTCTCCTCGACGAAGAACTTGTTGAAGATCGGGTCAATGCCTGCGGTGGAGCCGGCGATCAGGGACGTTGAGGCCGTCGGTGCGATCGCGAACATCCAGCCGTTGCGGACGCCGTACTGCGCTACCTGCTCCTTCAGCTCCAGCCACTCAGGGCTGTTGTAACCGCGGTCCTCGAAGTAAACGCCGGTCTGCCACTCGCTGCCTTTGAACGCAGGGTAGGCGCCTTTTTCCTTGGCGATTTCCATGGAGGCCTTCACGGCGTAATAGTTCATCCACTCGTAGATCTCGTCGGCTTTCTCCACGTGCTCGTCGGACTCCCAGTTGATCTTCATCTGCGCGAGCATCTGGTGGTAGCCGCTGGAGCCGAGGCCGACGGCGCGGTACTTCTTGTTCGTGATCTCCGCCTGCGGGATCGGATAGTAGTTCAGGTCGATGACGTTGTCCATCATCCGCATCTGGGTCGTTACGACGCGTTCGATGTCCTCGCGGGTGTAGACGCGGCCGAGGTTGGTCGACGACAGGTTGCACACGACGAAGTCGCCGCTCTTCACCTGCTGGGTGATGATGCCGTCCTCATGCTGCGTCTGGATGAGTTCGGTCGGGCTCATGTTCTGCGCGATCTCCGTGCAGAGGTTGGAGCAGTAGATCATGCCTTTGTGCTTGTTCGGGTTCGTCCGGTTGACGGTGTCGCGGAAGAAGACGAACGGCGTGCCGGTCTCGAAGGAAGACGTCAGGATGCGCTTCATGATGTCGATCGCCGGAATTTCTTCCTTGGACACCTTGTCGTCGTTCACGCACTCCCAGTAACGCTTCTCCCACTCCTCGCCCCACGAATCTTCGATGGAGTAGCCTCTGGCCTTGCGGATCTCGTGCGGGTCCATCAGATACCAGGTGCCGCGCTCCTCGACGGTCTTCATGAACAGGTCCGGAATGCACACGCCGGGGAAAATGTCATGCGCCTTCATCCGGTCGTCCCCGTTGTTCGTCTTGAGGTTCAGGAAGTCCAGGATGTCCTTGTGCCATACGTCAAGGTAGACGGCTACCGCACCGGAGCGCACGCCGAGCTGGTCGACGGCCACGGCGGTATTGTTGTAATTCTTGATCCAAGGCACGACGCCGCCGGCTACGCCCTTGTAGCCGCGGATGTTGGAGCCGCGGGAGCGGACCTTGCCGACATAGATGCCCATGCCGCCGCCGTGCTTCGACACCTGCGCGAAGTTCTGGTCGACGTTGTAGATGCCCCAGAGGTTGTCCGGCACCGTATCGATGAAGCAGGAGGAGAGCTGGTGCAGCGGCTTACGCGCATTCGCGAGCGTCGGCGTGGCTACGGTCATCTCCAGGGAGCTCAGTACGTCGTAGAACTGTTTGGCCCAGGAGAGCTTGTCGGCTTCCTTCATCGCCAGGTGCATCGCTACGCCCATGAAGAGCTCCTGCGGCAGCTCGAGCACTTCCTTGTCGAGGCCGCGGATCAGGTAGCGGTCGGCGAGGGTCTTGAGTCCGATGTAGTTCAGCAGGTGGTCGCGCTCCGGCTTAATGTAGGCGCCGAGCTCCTGGATGTCTTCCTTCGTGTAATGCTCGAGAATATAACTGCCGTACAGCCCGGTGTTCGTCAGGTATGTAATCAGGGAGTAGAGGTCGCCGTAGCCGAAATGTCCGTATTTGCGGTTGAGCTGGGCTTCCTTATATAGATCGTAGGCGAGCAGCTTGGCGGCGACATACTGCCAGTTCGGCTGTTCTACGCTGGTCTTCTCAACAGCGACCTGGATGAGCAGGCGCTGGATTTCCTTGGTGGTGATTCCATTGCGGAACAGGGGGAGGAGTGCGGTTTCCAGCTCCAGCGGGTCGCATTCCGGATACGTTTCGCAGGCGAAATCGATCACCTTTTTCATTTTGGCGAAAACAAGCTCTTCTTGGGTGCCGTCACGTTTGACGATAATCATGATTCCAGCTCCTTCGGTATACTGAACTAAAAAAGCATGCAGCCTTCCCAGGCGGGAAGGAATGCACGCCCAAATGGATTCGAAACGGAAGATTCGAGTCTCTCGAAGGCAGCACTCCCTATCTCTCGTAGGGAGAGTCGTGCTGAAGAATCCGGCAGGTCTTCTGGCTTCGAAGGCGTCCGGGGACGGACGGCGGCACTGCAGCGGAGCGGCGAACGGGCCGGGCTGCAGGCGCACTTCTTACAGTGGCGGGACCGCGCCGGAATCGCACCGGCTTCCCTATTCTCTTCCTACCATATCTCGTAGCAGGAAGCACCTGATTCTACCATATGTAGTTGTTTCGTAGAGACAATAGTATGAATTTACCCTACTGGGGCGGCTGTGTCAATCTCTTATTTCGACACGGTTTTCCAGCGGCGGCCTCCCCAAACGTTACGATTCCATGGCAGGTCTTGGTGGCCGGCGGAGGAGTATGCTACAGTAGAATGCGGGCGGAATGAGGCCCGGCGGGCTCCGGTTCATATTCTATTTCGGTATGGGAGCTCCCGGTCTCGGCAGAAGTCCGTCCACCTATTTGGGAATTGTGGGAGGAATCTTCATTGAGGCTTCATCATATAGTCGCAAAAATGTCGCGGTTCGCAGCGCTTCTGCTGCTCACGATGGTCATGCTGCTGACGGTGACCGCCGGCGCATCCCCAGCAGCGGCTCACGCTTCGCTTGTGGAGGCGGTTCCTGCCGCAGGCAGCGAGCTGAGGGCCGCACCGGAGCGCATTACGCTCACCTTCAACGAAAGGCTGGAGAACGGACTCTTCTATCTGCGGGTCTATGACAGCGCCAAAAGGCAGGTAACGGATGCCGCGGCGGTCATGAATCCGGCGCAAACGGCCGTCATCCTGGAGCTGCCTGCGCTCGGGCAGGGGAACTACCTCGTGACGTACCATGTCATCTCGGCGGACGGGCATCCGGTGGAGGGAACCTATCTCTTTGCGGTCGGTCAGAGCCTGAGTGAGGACGCCGGATCGCAGGAAATGCCCGCAGGCATGCACCACAGCCATGGGGACGAGCCCTTCGGCGGCACCTCGGCAGGGGATGTGCTGCAGTTCGCCTCGCGGATCCTCTATTACGCCGCGCTGCTCGTCTTCACAGGCTGGCTGCTGTGGTACCGCCGGTTCGGGGGCACGGCTCCGGACGAGACGCGCACACGGCTGCGCCGCCTGGCCGAGAAGTGGCAGCAACTCTATCTGATCGCCTACATCCTGTTCATGTGGGCGCATCTGCCGGACCTGCTCGGAGACAGCGGGGCTGCGGGGCTGGTGACTCTCTTCACGAAGACGGCCGCGGGCTATGCCTGGATCGGCGGTCTGCTGCTCGCGCTGCTGAGCTTCGTGATGCTGTACCGCAGCACCGCGCTCGATCTGGTCTGGGCCGCTCTGGCCTGGCTGGCCAAGGGAATGCTCGGCCACGCCGCCGCTTTCGAGCCGAAGACGCAGACGCTGCTGCTGGACTGGCTGCATCTCGCGGCGGCCGCCGTCTGGGCGGGCGGACTGGTCATGCTGCTCCTGCTATGGAAGACGGAGCGGGAGCAGGCGAAGCGGCTGCTGCCGGTCTTTTCGACCGCGGCGCTGCTCAGCCTCCTGGTGCTCACGGTTTCGGGCGTGCTCACCACGTTCATTTTTCTGCCGGATATCCGGTATATTCTCGAGACGTCCTGGGGCCGGCTGCTGCTCGTCAAAAGCGCTCTGGTGGCCGCGGTGATGGTGACCGGGGCGCTGATCCGCTTCTCCTACCGCAGACTGCGGGACCGCACGGCGGGCCGCCTGCTCGCGCTGGATGCCATCCTGATGACCGCAACGATCGGGGTTGTCGGGGTGTTCACGTATTTGACCCCGCTGCCGGCCAATGAACCGCTGCACTGGCACGTGATGGGGGAGAAGATCCACATGACGGCGCAGATTTCGCCTAAGGTGCCGGGGGTCAACGATTTTACCGTCAAGGTTTGGCTTCCAGAGAAGCTGGGGAAACCTAAGGATGTCATCTTGAAACTGCATTCTCTGGATGGGCCGGAGATCGCGCCGATCGTCGTGCCTGTCGAGCCGTTCGACGATGCGAGCTTCGAGGATTCCTACGATATGAAGCGCCACAGCTACCGGGTCCGCGGGGCCTACCTGCCGTATGCGGGACGCTGGAGAGTGGAAGTGCGCGTCATGGACTCCGAGGACACCGAGACCGTGTATAACTCCGAAATCCGTGTGTATTAATTTCTAAGAGGGGCGGGGCGGAGGCCTCTAATAAATCCGCTGCGTTCTGTCGAAATATAAGGTGAACTATTCTAGAATCTATTGTCCATTTCTCCACAGCGAAATAACAATGGAAGTACACCTTTCAAGAAGGAAGCAGAGGATTGACATGGTCTACAAGGACAGCCTGACCGGCGAAGGGCCGCCCAGGAAAGCCTGGCGGGACTGGATATTTCAACATGCTTCATTGATTCGATTATGGTTTACGCTGTCCGGGGCCGAACTGATTATTCTCGCTCTTGGGCAGCTGCTTGGAGAGAGTAACGATGTGCTGGATGTGACCAAGTCGGTCATTGTCATTCTGCTGACCGCCCCGGTCTTCTATTTTACGATTCGGTGGTACGAGGTTAAGGTCTGGAGCGTCTGCTTGGCCGTATTGTGTATCCTGTTCGGTGCCGAGATGCTCGAAATGCTCGTGAGGCTGAGCCTCGGAGGGAACATCTACTGGGCCGAATCGGGCATGGATCTGCTCTTGACCCTGCTTCTCGTCGGACCGCTCATGGTCTGGATCGCGTCGGATATCCGGCGGAGGGAATTCACCGAGCGGCAGCTGAGCTATCTTGCCTACTATGATCCTCTCACAGGGCTGCCGAACCGACAGATGTTCCAGCAGTCGCTGACGATGGCGATCCATTCGGCGAACCAGAGCCGCCGGAAGCTGGCCGTCATGTTCATCGATCTCGACCGCTTCAAGAACGTGAACGATACGTTCGGACATGCGTTCGGCGACCAGCTGCTGGTAGAGGCGGCGGACCGCCTGAAGTCGGGACTTGGGACGAGTGACGTCGTGTCGAGACAGGGGGGGGACGAGTTCACGGTGCTGGTCAAGGACGCGGAGCAGCCGGAAGACGCGGAGAAGGTGGCGAACCAGATCCTCCAGCTGCTCAGCCAGCCGTTCACGATCGAAGGCCATGAGCTGCGCGTCGGCTGCAGCATCGGCATCGCGATGTATCCGCAGGACGGGGAGGACTCCATCACCCTGATGAAAAATGCGGACACGGCGATGTACCGGGCGAAGGAATACGGGAAGAACGGCTGCCAGTTCTACCGAGCCGAGATGAACGATACCGTCATCCAGAAGCTGGTCATGGAAGAATGGCTCAACAAGGCGATCGAGCTCGAGGAGTTCGTTCTCTACTACCAGCCGCAGGTCGATATCTTCACGGGCAAAATGAACGGCATGGAGGCGCTCCTCCGCTGGAAGCATCCGCGTCTCGGGTTCATCTCGCCGGGGGAATTCATTCCGCTGGCGGAGGAGACGGGCCAGATTATTCCGATCGGGGAGTGGGTGCTGCGTGAGGCGTGCCGGCAGAACAAGGCCTGGCAGGAAGCGGGCTATGCGCCGCTGAAGATGGCGGTGAATATCTCGCCGATCCAGTTCCACCAGCACAACTTCGTTCAGATCGTACTGAACGCGCTGGAGGAGAGCGGTCTCGATGCGCAGTACCTGGAGCTCGAGATCACCGAAGGCATCGCGATGTATCACGTCGACCAGGTGATCGAGAAGCTGCGTACCCTGAGAGCGCACGGGCTGCATATCTCCATGGACGACTTCGGGACGGGCTTCTCCTCGCTGAGCTATCTCAAAAAGTTCCCGATCACGAAGCTTAAGATCGCGCAGCAATTTGTCCGGGATATCCCCGAGGATCCGGATGATGCGGCGATCGTGCAGGCGATCATGGCGATGGCGCTCAGCCTGAAGCTCAACGTGATCGCCGAAGGCGTGGAAACCGATGCGCAGCTCTCGTTCCTGCTCGACATCAAGTGCCGTGAGATCCAGGGCTACATCTTCAGCCGGCCGGTGCCCCCTTCGGACTTCGAGGCGCTGCTGAAGCAGAACGAGGATTAAGCGCTTTGGGCGGCGGAGCATCACGGATTCAGTGGGGAAGACAGGAGCTGTATGTACACCCGGCTCCGGCTGCCAGGCGGGCGTATAGGTGCTGCGGGGCGGATGGGCAGGAGTCAGGCGGCCTGGTGTTCGTTCTAACGAAGAATCGTATGGTTTCGGCTTCAACGCCAAAAGAAAAGTCCCTTATCCGTTTGTTGGATAAGGGACTTTCCTCGTTTACACTGCGGCCCCCTTTTTTACAACGGGTGGAGGCCTCATTCAGGAGAGTCCCAGGGACACTCCCTTCATTGTGATGCGATAGTCCGCAGGCACTCTATTGAAGACGAAGTCCGGGGCTTGAAGGGAGACTTATGAAGCTGGGCTCCCCGATGATCGCGGGAACGGAATACCGAAGACACCCGCGCCCTATGCTTAGGCTTCATCCTCACCGCTCCAGTGCTGCGGATGGCCTTCGCCCACGTAGGCGGCTGCCGCGGCGTTGGCGATGACCTGCTCGGGGCTCTTGCAGCCCGGGATGACGGCCGTGACGGCCGGGTGCTTCAGGCACCACGCGAGCGCCCAGGTCGGCATCTCCATGCCCGACGGCAGCTCCTCGGCCTTGATGCGACGAACCTCCTCGAGCTTCAGACGGGTCTGCTCGGGGTCATGGCGGCGGCGCACGTCATCCTCGGCGAACGTGTCGCCGGGAAGGTACTTGCCGCTGAGATAGCCGCTGGCCAGCGGTACGCGTGCCAGGACGCCCAGGTTCTGACGGATGCACGAAGGGAAGACGCGCTCCTCCGGTTTGCGGTCCAGCCGGTTGTAGACGACCTGGATGACCTGCGAACCCACTTTGTCCGAGGAGTCGGTCTGATGCAGGTTATCGTTGCTGGCGATCGAGGTGCCGAGATGGCGGATCTTGCCGGCCTTCACCTGCTTGTCGAGCAGGGTCCAGAGCTCGTCCTGGTCGAAGGCTTCGTCGGAGCCCGAGTGGAACTGGTAGAGATCGATATAATCCGTCCGCAGGGCTTTCAGGGAAGCATCCAGCTGATCGAGCACTTCCTGCGGGGACCAGTGCTGGCTCCGGTCCAGATGGGCGTGGAACTTATGCCCGAACTTCGTCGCGATCACCCAATCCTCCCGGCGCCTGCGGGACACATAATCGCCGATGAGCGATTCCGACGTGTGGTCGCCGTAGCATTCCGCGGTATCGATCAGGTTGATGCCCGATTCGGCCGCCTGGTCCAGAATCGCGTCCACCTCCCCTTGGGAGAACGGCTTGCCCCACTCGCCTCCGAACTGCCATGTGCCCACGCCAATAACGGATACTTTGAGATTCGTCGAGCCCAGCTTGCGGTATTTCATGATTCGTCCCCTCCTGCGGGTTATGGTTGGGTTGGTTCCTGCCTGGTCCTGCCCTGCGCCGGGAAGCCATACACCTGTACGTCTGATAGCTTGTCGCTATAGCTTGCCCGGCCGCGGGCCGCTTCTTCCAGTTTTTATGGAAGGTATTCGTCTTTTATTGTACAGGCCGGGGGAGCAGGGATGCAATTGGGAGGCGGGGGAGCTTGGGCATGGATAGTACGGTGGTGCGTGGTGGGGAGAGGATGAGCTGTTCATACATAACAAGGGAGGCCGATCGGACTATGGACAATAGGGGGGACAAGGGATAGAATGAAAAACAAGCAAATCCACCGCATGCGGGTGTAGTTCAATGGCAGAACTCCAGCTTCCCAAGCTGGTGGCGTGGGTTCGATTCCCATCACCCGCTTAACAAAGTCAGAATGCACACCAACCCGAGGGCCTAAAGGTCCGTGGGTTGGTGTGTTTTTTATTGAAGCGATCCTTCATAACTTTCTCTCCTCTGGGTACCGTATTCAGGTAGACCCAGGAAAGGAGGGAAACAGGATGTCGCGGAACACGACGAACAACAACGGCAAAGGCAGACAGCCGGGCAACAACCAGGACTCCGACGCAGCCGAGTCGACGAAGGAGAAGAAGTAAACAGCACGAATCATGGAAGCCCTGAAAGAAGCCCAGTCGGGATCTTTTTAGGGCTTCTTCTGCTGCGGCCGTCTGTGGGGCAGCTCATCGGATGAAACGACGCTCAGCTTGAGGAGATAAGCCCAAGGTGCCTTTTGGGCGGATTGGAGCGGGTCGAAGCTGATGTCTGTGTCGCCAACCAAGGCGAAGATATAAGCTCCCTCGGATTCCCGAGCGGTCAGCGGCTGATTAATGGGGCTCCAGATGTGAATGGTACTTTCGGCAGTGGGCGGCAAGGTCGTGCTGCTGGAAGAGGATCCGCTGCTGCTCGGAACGGCATAAGTGGCTTTTATTTTCCAGGCGGATTCCTTTTCCAACGAGAGCTGTTGGATCGTATAGAGGAATTCGCCGGTCTTTGGAGGCGTGTCCGGGGGGCTAAGTTGAAAGTTAAATACGGACTGCACCCCTTTATTCTCCCCATCTTCCCACAATTCCACTTCAGCAAGAAGCAGCTTACCGGAAGCGGTGCTGCGGATGCGCACCCCCGCGGCGTAGCCGTCGACGAGGGCCTTGAATTTGGCGTCGTTCCCCTGAAAGAGATCGAAAGGCTCGATCGAGAACACGCCGGGCGGGGGAGTGTCCTTCACGTTCGGAGCGGGACTGCCGGGAACCTGGCAGGAGGAGAGCAGAAGAAGAATCAGTCCCAGGGCTAAGCCCATGAGGGGCGGATAACGGTGCTTCGATAACCGGCTGGATAACATGGAGCGGCCTCCTTTTTTACCGTTTTCTTCTATAATAAATATAGACTGGAAGAGAGGCCGAAAGGTTACATAAAGCTACAGAAGGAGCCGGCTGTCGCCAGCATTAAACCTGTGGACAGCAAAAAGGACGCTACCCCAGCGTCCCCACGTAAAACTCGGTTTCCCTCCGGATATGCTCGACGAAGACCAGCGGAAGCTTGTCGAGTACGAGATTGCCGGC
Source organism: Paenibacillus mucilaginosus 3016 (assembly GCF_000250655.1). Lineage (NCBI taxonomy): Bacteria > Bacillati > Bacillota > Bacilli > Caryophanales > Paenibacillaceae > Paenibacillus > Paenibacillus mucilaginosus. The sequence goes on along the minus strand of NC_016935.1, from coordinate 7,617,929 downwards.
TTCGAGCCGCTCCAGTTCGCGGAGCGATACCAGGAAGGCCTCGGTCTCCCGCCGGACGATCTCGCGGAAGCGAGTAATGGCGGGAAAGTCGGTGAGCCCGGTCCGCAGGAACCCGGCCAGCTCTACGGCATACGCGTACGCATCTTCGAAGCGCTGGGTATGGCCGATGTAGGAGCGGACGAGTTCTTTTTCCACCTCGTCGAGGGCTCCCTGGATGACAAAGGCGTCACCGGCGAGAACGGGCAGCCAGAGCAGATGGCTTCGAAGCTGCGGGTCGGTGCTGCTTGCGCCTGAAGAGCTGCCGAGCACGCGCAGGGCTTCTTCGTTCTCGGACACGGTGTGGCTGATGTAAGTCGGGGTGAGCAGGGATGCCGAGCCCCTCGGTGAGCTGTCTTCTCAGCAGATGCAGCAGAAAAATCCGCAGGGACTCCGCACCGGGCAGCAGCCGCCGCGGATTGGCGGAGGGGTCTTCCTTCAGCCGCGTATCGAACCAGCGCAGGTAATACAGCGCCCTCTGGCGTTCGGCCTCTTCCTGGGACGAAAGCGTATCGTATACGAACAGCGCGTGGTCCCGCAGGTTCCGGGTCCAGAAGGCGGCTGTGTCGGCGTTCAGCATCATTCGTTCCTCCTTTCGGGCAGACAAACACGTCTTCCTTCATATTTATGTCGCCGCGGGAAGGATGATGTCGGCTGAGGCCGAAAGATGCGGTACGGAAGGGGAGTGAAGGTTCTTCAGCGGCTTTCCTGCTGCATGGGCGGCCGCTCTGCTTTGGGCAGGTTGCGGCACACGAGCCGGTAGGATTCGTCTAACATGTCCAGGATCTCGCCTTCGCTTAAGCTGCCGTCGAGCACGACGGTGTTCCAGTGCCGCTTGTTCATGTGGTAGCCGGGGAGGACGGTGTCCGGATGGCTCTCCCGCAGGAGCCAATTGGTTTCGGGATCTCCTTTGAGGTTGGCGCTGGGCCGGCCGCCGTGGGTGCTGAGGAGGGCAAACATCTTGGAGCCGACAAAGAGCACCGGCATCGCCGGATCGAACGGATAGCGGAGGGTGACGCCGGGCTTGGCCAATCCCTGCTCAATAAGATAAGCATGATTCATGAGGGCGGTCTCCTTTTCATATAATGGTTCGGCAGATGAAAAAAACGGTGGGTCCACACTGCGGAACGGTCATCTTGAGCATACCCCATACGGCTCTTGTTGAACAGGATTACGATAAGGGGCCGGAGCGTGGAATGGTCTGGAGTAGGGTGATGAGGCGAGGCTGCCCCTGCTGTATGACCGCTGTTCGGGAGGAAGGACCGAGGAGGTGCCGGCAGGCAAAAGGGCGTGGGCAGCCGGGAGGCGTTTAGCGTGAGCCGTGTGGCCGGGCTGCGCGGTAGACAGTTTCGGAACGGACGTGCTATCATGAAGAGTAATGCAGGATTTACCAAGCTGATGACCAACCCGACAATTTCATATATGGTAACGAACAGGTGACGACATCCCTGCCGGCAGGCAGAGGATTCGGATGAAAAGGGAAGCCGGTGAAATTCCGGCACGGTCCCGCCACTGTAAGCGAGGAGCTTCACCGATACGACAAGCCACTGTTGAGCATTCGATGGGAAGGCAGCGGAGTGAAGCGATGAGACGCAAGTCAGGAGACCTGCCTGTTCGGCTGCGGCTGTATTCTCCGGGGGATCCCGGCGGTGCGGTCCGCATCCATTCACCATGCGACCTACGCGGATAGGGAGGTGAACGAGAACGGCAGCAGGCTGTACCCCGCTGGCCGGCAGGATCGATCGGGCCCATGAGGCTGAGCGGTCCGCTGCCGGGACCCGGGTACGTAAGACCTTGAACCGCAATCGTCCAAGCATCTTCCATAAGGAGGATGCTTTTTTTGATGTTCCGGATAGATCCGCAGGGCTTGCAGGGAAGCGTGAAGGTTTGGGAGAGCGGAGAGGGGGAGCAGGATGAAAGGCAAATTATTGATTATCGGCTTCGGACCGGGGAGCTTCGAGCACATTACGCAGCGGGCGCGGGAAGCGATTCAGGAAAGCGATGTCGTCATCGGATACAACACGTACGTGGATTTGATCCGGGGACTGCTGAGCGACCAGCAGGTCGTGCGTACAGGAATGACGGAGGAGGTCTCCCGGGCACAGGAAGCGGTGCGCCAGGCGGAAGCGGGCCTTAAGGTGGCGGTCATCTCGAGCGGTGACGCGGGGGTGTACGGCATGGCCGGTCTTGTCTACGAGGTGCTGATGGAGCGCGGCTGGCGCAAAGAAACCGGCGTGGAGGTCGAGGTGATCCCCGGGATCTCGGCAATCAACTCGACCGCATCGCTGCTCGGTGCGCCGGTCATGCACGATGCGTGTACGATCTCGCTGAGCGATCACCTGACACCCTGGGAGCTGATCATCCGCCGGGTGGAGGCGGCTGCTGCTGCGGATTTTGTCATCGCGCTGTACAATCCGCGCAGCGGAAGGCGTACCCGGCAGATCGTCGAGACGCAGAAGATGCTGCTCAAGTACCGTTCGCCGGACACCCCGGTCGGTATTGTCAAAAGCGCCTACCGTGACCGCCAGGAGATCGAGGTCACCACGCTGGAGGCCATGCTCGAGCATGATATCGGCATGCTGACGACCGTGATCATCGGCAACTCGACGACCGTCGTGTATGACGGTCTGATGATTACGCCGCGCGGCTACCAGCGCAAGTATACGCTGGGTGCAGACGTGCAGCCGCTGCGGCCGCACGAGCGGCTGCGCCAGGAGGCGGAGCCATGGTCGCTGGAGGCGACGGCGGCCGGCGGCACAGCGGCGCAGCAGGCGTCGGAGCGGGCGTGGCCGGTAGGCGACGAAGACGACGGCTGGGAGGCCGAAGAGGCGGCCGGCGGCACGGCGGCGCAGCAGGCGTCGGAGCGGGCGTGGCCGGTAGGCGACGAAGATGACGGCTGGGAGGCCGAAGAGGCGGCCGGCGGTGCGGCGCAGCAGGCGTCGGAGCGGGCGTGGCCGGTAGGCGACGAGGACGACGGCTGGGAGGCCGATGAGGCGGCCGGCGGCACGGCGGCGCAGCAGGCGTCGGAGCGGGCGTGGCCGGTGGGCGACGAGGATGATGGCTGGGAGGCCGAAGAGGCGGCCGGCGGTGCGGCGCATGACGCGGCGGTGCTGCGGGCAGCGGTGCGCCCGGCGGGCGGAAGCGCAGCGCCGGTAGGCGACAGCCCGGCTGCAGCGGCGGCCGGCGTCCCGGCGTCGAGCGCCGCTGTCGCCGTAGCCGAGCGCGAAGCGGCACCGGCGGCGGCCGGCGCCGCGGGGCCGCTGGCCCTGGCGCTGGAGGCGCTCGGACGCGTAAGCGGTCAGGGCGCCGCACCGGCAGCAGCAGGCGCTGCGGCGGCTGCGAGGCTGTTCCGGCAGGAGGCGATCCTCGAGTTCGCCGTCTCGCCGGGGTTGGCCGAGAAGCGGATCACCAGCGCCCAGATGATGCTGCTGGCCGAGGTGGTCGGCGAGAAGGGCTCGATGGAGTACACGCCGCACCACCAGCTGCTCATTCGGCTGAAGACCGCGGACCCGGACAGCGTCACGAAGCGGCTGAGGGCTGCCGGACTGCTGCTCGCCCCGGTGGGCGACGTAGTACAGCTGAAGGCGTGCGACTTCTGCAATATGGACAAAGGCGACTCGGTGCCGTATCTGGAGCAGATCCACGGAAAGCTCGGCGGCATGAAGGTGCCGAAGGAGCTCAAGATCGGCTTCAACGGCTGCGGGATGGCCTGCTATGGTGCCGTGAAGGAAGACATCGGTATCGTTTACCGGCGGGAGAAGTTCGATCTGTTCCTCGGCGGCAAAACGGTCGGCCGCAATGCTCATCCCGGCGTGCCGGTGGCGGAAGGGATCGAGCCGGACCGGCTGATCGAGACCATTGAGCGCATCGTCCGCGGGTATGCGGACAAAGGACATCCGAACGAGCGGTTCCATAAGTATTTTGCCCGCGTCAAGGAAGTGGAGGGCTTCAAATACCGCGAACCGGCTGCGTTCGAGATCGAAAATGCCCTCTGCGGCGATTAAGCAGCAAGGGGATACATCCAGGCATAGGCGATAAAAGCGCAGTACTGCGGTATACTCTGCTTTTCTTGCTGACGTGATGCATGGGGCTCCGGTAGAGCCCTCGCACAATGATTTTATCCCTCGGGGGAAAGCCTTCCCTGTCCGCAGAGGCGATTATTCTGCGGCTCAGCGCAAATAACGGAACTGGGATGCCTTATTGAGCCGTTCCAGAGGGGGAAACCCGGAAATAGCGGAACTCAGGTTCCTTATTTCGGCTGCGGGGGCGGCTCAAGCCCTGTCCAAGGAGAAATAGCGAACTATACTTCCGCTATTTACGAAAAGAGCCCGCTCGAGAGGTGAATAGCGAACTACAGTTCCGCTATTTGTGAAAGAGGCGGCTACCGAGGCTAAGCACCATTTCAAAATAATGTAGCGGACAAGTGGAAAAAGATGGCGGGTCCGATCATATAACGAGGGTACAAGGAGGGTGACGTATTGAAGGCGATATTATTTGTAGGACATGGCAGCCGGGATGCGGAAGGGAATCAGGAAGTGAGAGAGATGGTGGACTCCCTGACGAGCCGGCTGACGGTGCCGATTGTGGAGACGTGCTTCCTGGAGTTCGAAGCGCCGTCGATCCGCACCGGCATTGCAACGTGCGTGAAGCGGGGGGCGACGCAGGTGGCGGTCGTGCCGATCACGCTGTTTGCGGCGGGGCATGCGAAGCTGCATATTCCGGCGGCGATTGATGCGGCGCGTCTGCAGTATCCGCAGGTGCAGTTCGATTACGGCCGGCCGATCGGGGTGCACGAGCTGGCGCTCGACATTCTCACCTCCCGCGTTCAGGATGCGGGTTTCGATCCTTCGCTGGCGTATGACGATACGGCGCTGCTGGTTATCGGACGGGGCAGCAGCGATGCGGATGCGAACAGCGATTTGTTCAAAGTCTCCCGCCTGCTGTGGGAGCGCCTGAAGTTCAAGTATGTGGAAACGGCTTTCATCGGAGTGACGGCTCCCCTGGCGGATGAGGGAATCGAACGCTGTATCCGCCTGGGGGCGAAGCGGGTGATCGTGCTGCCTTACTTCCTGTTCACCGGGGTGCTGATCAAGCGGATGGAGGCGATGATGGCCGAGTTCGCGCTGAAGTATCCGGACCACAGCTTCGTGCTGGCCGACTACTTCGGGTTCCATCCGATGCTGCGCGAGATTCTGCGTGACCGGGCCGAGGAAGCGCTGATGGGTGAGGCCAAGGCCAACTGTGACATGTGCCAATACCGCATCGAAGCGCTGAAGCATGCGGACCACCATCATCACGATCATGAGCATGGGCACGACCATCATCATCACGACCACAATCATGATCATCACCATCATGACCACGGGCATGTGCATGCGCATGATCACAGCCACGGGCATGATCATGATCACGATCATCATGACCACACGCACAACCATGACCACACGCACAACCATGACCACGCGCACGATCACAGCCACGACCACGCGCACAATACCAGCACCAAGCCGGCGCCGGAGGCGGGAAAAGGGGTGCCGGTATGATCCTCGTCCTCGCCGGTACGAGCGACGCCAGAGAGCTGGCGCTGCGCATCCAGGCGGCGGGCTATCCGCTGCTCTGCACCGTCGTGACCGAGAGCGCGGCCTCCTCGCTGGGGGAGGCCGGCCTGCCGGTGCAGACCGGGCGCCTGAACGCCGAACAGCTCCGCGGGCTGATCGCGGAGCGCGGCTTCCGCGCCGTCGTCGACGCTTCTCATCCGTTCGCGGAGGAAGCGTCGCGCAACGCGATGGCGGCGGCGGAAGCCGCCGGCGTGCCGTACGTGCGCTACGAGCGGGAGCGGGGCCAGTATGCGGCCCACCCGAAGCTCCACTTCGTCGACGACTACGAACAGGCGGCGGAGCTGGCCGCCGAGAAGCGGGGCACGATCCTGCTCACGACGGGCAGCAAGACGCTGCAGATTTTTACCGAGAAACTGCTGGGGCTGCCGGATACGACGCTGGTCGCCCGCATGCTGCCCCGCAAGGACAACATGGAGAAATGCGAGGCGCTCGGGCTGCCTCAGAAGCACATCATCGCGATGCAGGGTCCGTTCGGCAAGGAGCTGAACCAGGCGATGTACAAGCATTACGGCGTCACCACGATCATCACCAAGGAAAGCGGGCAGGTCGGCGCGGTGGAGGAGAAGCTGTCCGCCGCCCTCGAGCTCGACATCGATACGATTGTCATCGGGCGCCCGCAGCTGGAGTACGGGGTGACCCATTCGGATTTTGAAGGCGTGACGGCCGAGCTGGCCGGACTGCAACTACTACAGGAGGTGCGGGACTAATGGATTTTCGTACGGAGTTCAAGCCGCTGAGCGTTCAGCCGCAGGAGATTGAGGAGATTTCGTTCAAAATGATTACCGAGGAGCTCGGCCCCCACGATTACTCGGACGAGCAGTTCAAGGTCGTGCAGCGCGTTATTCACGCCTCCGCGGATTTTGAGCTCGGGCGCAGCCTGCGCTTCCATCCGGATGCGATCCAGGCCGGCATCCAGGCGATCCGCAGCGGCCGTCCGGTGATCGCCGACGTGCAGATGGTGCAGTCGGGCATTTCGAAGCCCCGCATTGAGAAATTCGGCGGCGACGTGCGCGTCTACATCTCGGACCCGGATGTCATGCAGGAGGCGAAGCGCCTGAACACGACGCGGGCGATTATCTCGATCCGCAAGGCGGCAAGGGAAGCGGACGGTGCGATTTACGCCATCGGCAACGCGCCGACGGCGCTGCTCGAGCTGATCCGCATGGTGAAGGACGGCGAAGCAAGGCCGGGCCTGATCGTCGGCGTGCCGGTCGGATTCGTGTCGGCGGAAGAGTCGAAGGACGAGCTCCTGAAGCTCGACATTCCGTTCATCACGAATATCGGGCGCAAGGGCGGCTCGCCGGTCGCGGTGGCGACGGTCAACGCGATCTCGCTGCTCGCGGAGCAGATGGGGTAAGAGGCCATGGCGGAAGCGCAGAAGGACGGCAAGGAAGACAAGCCGCTGCGCCACGGATACACCACCGGCGCCAACGCAACGGCGGCGGCCCAGGCGGCGCTCGAAGCGCTGATCGTGCAGGAGGGGCAGACGCACTCGACGATCCGGCTGCCCATCGGGCAGGAGGTCACCTTCGAGATCGTCGCCTGCTCTTTCTCGCCGGAGCGCGCCTGGGCCGAGGTCATCAAGGACGGCGGCGACGACCCGGATGCGACGCACGGCGCCCGCATCATCGTCGAGGTGAGCTGGCGCAGCGAGCCGGGCATTGAGCTCGACGGCGGCGTCGGCGTCGGCCGGGTGACGAAGCCGGGGCTGCCGGTCGAAGTGGGCGAGGCGGCGATCAATCCCGTTCCGCGCAAGATGATCCGCGAAGCCGTGACGAACGTGCTCAACCGCTACGAGCTCATGCACCGCGGGGTGCGGGTGGTCGTCTCCGTGCCGGACGGCGAGGAGATCGCCAAGAAGACGCTGAACGGCCGGCTCGGCATCGTCGGGGGCATCTCGATTCTCGGGACCCGGGGCATTGTAGTGCCTTTTTCCACAGCGGCTTACAAGGCGAGTGTGGCCCAGGCGATCCGGGTGGCCGTCAAGGGCGGCTGCACCCACGTCATCCTGTCCACGGGCGGACGGACCGAGAAGTTCGGCATGGACCTCTATCCGGAGCTGCCGGAAGAGGCGTTCGTGGAGATGGGCGATTTCGTGGGATTTGCGATCCAGCAGTGTGCGAGGCAGGGGATCCGCAAGGTGACCCTCGTCGGCATGATGGGCAAATTCTCCAAAGTGGCCCAGGGCGTCATGATGGTGCATTCCAAGAGCGCGCCGGTCGACTTCGGCTTCCTCGCCCGGATGGCCGAGGAGGCAGGAGCTTCCGAAGAAACGCTGGAGGAGATTCGGGGGGCGAACACGGCGGCGCAGGTCGGCGATCTCATGGACGGGATGGGCTGCAGCGCCTTTTTTGACATCATGAGTACTTATTGCTGCAGGGAAGGCTTGAAGGAAGCGGCGGGCAAGGAACCGCAGCGGGAGATGGACCTCGAGGTCGAGACGGTCATCATCTCCATGAAAGCGAAGCTGCTCGGGAGGCAGAGCCTGAAGTGGGGCGAAGCGTAAGCCCGGCAGCCGCGGAAGGTATGGGCAGAGAGGGTGTGCGAAGGAGCAATGACTGGGGAACCAAGCAGGGAAGCGAAACGAATTACCGTGATCGGCATCGGGGACGACGGGGCGGCAGGTCTGCCGGCTGCGTATATCGAGCGGATCCGGGGCAGCGAGGTGCTCATCGGCGGTGAGCGGCAGCTGACGTTCTTCGAAGAACATCCGGCGGAGAAGATCGTGCTCAAAAGCGGGCTCGGTGAGCTGGTGGAGAAGCTGCGCGCGGAGGAACGTCCCGCGGTGGTGCTCGCATCGGGCGACCCGCTGTTCTACGGCATCGGCGGCTACCTGGCGGGCAAGCTGCCCGGCCGGGTGGAGGTGCTGCCGCAAGTCTCGTCCGTGCAATTGGCGTTCGCGCGGATGGGCGAGAGCTGGCAGGACGCCCTGATCACAAGCGTGCACGGGCGCAGCATGAAGGGCCTGGCCCAGCGGATCGACGGCTGCGCCAAGGTGGCGCTGCTCACCGACGAGAAGAACACGCCGGGGGCAATTGCGCGGTACCTGCTGAATTTCGGCATGACGGAGTATCGCGTGTTCGTCGGCGAGAATCTGGGCGGGCCGCAGGAGCGTACGGGCTGGCATGAACTGGAGACGCTTGCGGAGACGCCGGATGATGCATTTTCGCCGCTCAATGTGGTGGTGCTGCGCAGGAGGGCAGACGCCGAAGCGCCGCCGGCCTGGCCGCTCGGCATCGACGATGGGGAATTCGCCCAGCGCAAGCCGGACAAGGGGCTCATCACGAAGAAGGAGGTCCGCATCCTCTCGATCGCGAACCTCGGCCTGAAGCGCGACAGCGTCGTGTGGGACATCGGGACCTGCACGGGCTCGGTGGCGATCGAGGCGGCACGGATCGCCCGGGACGGAGCGGTGTATGCGGTGGAGAAGAATGAGGGCGACCTCGAGAACTTCCGCCAGAACGCCCGCAAGTTCCGCACGGACATCACGGCCGTGCATGCGAAGGCGCCGGAGGGGCTGGACGGGTTCCCGGGCCCGGATGCGGTCTTCATCGGCGGCAGCGGGGGCGAACTGCGGGAACTGCTGGCTCTCTGCTGCGCGAGGCTGAAGCCCGGCGGGCGGATTGTGCTCAATGCGGCGACGATCGAGAATCTGGCGGCCGCCTCCAAGGCGTTCGGCGAGGAGGGCTTCGAGACGGACATTACGCTCGCCCAGCTCAGCCGGAGCAAGCCGATTCTTGACATGACGCGCTTCGAAGCGCTGAACCCGATCTGGATCATTACCGCGAAGCGGGGCAAGGGTGATGCTGGGCCGGACGGGGAACCCGCGGCATCGACGGGCAGGAAAGAGAGGAAGAAGAACGATGAGTAAGCTCGGCACGTTATATGGACTGGGAGTAGGGCCCGGGGACCCGGAGCTCATTACGGTGAAGGCGTTCCGCCTGCTGAAGGAGTCGCCGGTCATCGCTTATCCGCGCAAGAAATCCGGCGCGAAGAGCTATGCGCTGCAGATCACGGAGCTGTATGTCGATACGGATGAGAAAATCATGCTTCCGCTGATTTTCCCGATGACGCGGGATCGTGAAGCGCTCGAGCTGCAGTGGAACAAGACGGTCGATACGGTGTGGGGACACCTCAGCGAAGGGCGGAATGTCGCTTTTGTCACCGAGGGCGATCCGATGCTCTACAGCACGTACATCCACCTCATGCGCCTCATGCAGGAGAAGCATCCGGAGGTGCAGTGCGTCTCGGTGCCGGGCATTTCGTCCGTGCTCGGGGCGGCTTCCAGGCTGAACCTTCCGCTGGCGGACGGCGACGAGCAGTTCGCGGTCATTCCGGCTACGGAGAATTACGACGAGATGCGGCGGGTGCTCGAAACCCACGACTGCGTCGTGTTCATCAAGGTGGCGAAGGTCATCGACCTGATGCTGCAGGTGCTCGGCGACCTCGGACTGACGGACAAGGCGTCGGTCATCACGAAGGTGACGTCGTCCGAGGAACAGGTATGGCGCAATGTGCGGGAACTGGCCGGGCGCGAGCTCGAGTACTTAACTCTGATGGTGGTGAGAAAATGAGCGAACACAACAACAGCGAGAGCCTCAAGATCCAGATTATCGGCGCGGGTCCCGGAGACCCCGATCTCATTACGGTGAAGGGCCTGCGGCTGCTTCAGGAAGCGGACGTTGTGCTCTACACGGACTCCCTGGTCAGCGAGGAGCTCATTGCCCGGGCGAAGCCGGAGGCGGAAGTGCTGCAGAGTGCGGGCATGAGCCTCGAAGAGATGGTCGAAGTGATGGTGGACCGGGTGAAGGCGGGCAAAAAGGTCGTGCGCGTGCATACCGGGGACCCGTCCGTGTTCGGCGCCATTATGGAGCAGGCGGCCCTGCTCAAGCGGGAAGGCATCGGCATTGAGGTCATCCCGGGCGTCTCCTCGGTCTTCGCTGCGGCTGCGGCCGTCGGGGCCGAGCTGACGATTCCCGAGCTGACGCAGACGCTGATCCTCACCCGCGCGGAAGGCCGCACGCCGGTGCCGGAGCGCGAGCAGCTCAAGGAGCTGGCGTCGCATCACAGCACGCTGGCGCTCTTCCTCAGCGCGACGCTGACGAAGAAGGTCGTGCGCGAGCTCACTGAAGCGGGCTGGAGCCCGGAGACACCGGTGGCGGTCGTGCAGCGCGCGACGTGGCCCGACCAGCTCATCGTGCGGACGACGCTCGAGAAGCTGGATGAGGACATGCGCGTGAACGGCATCCGCTCCCATGCGATGATTCTGGCGGGCTGGGCGCTCGATCCGAACATTCATGAGAAGGATGAGTACCGTTCGAAGCTCTACGACAAAACCTTCACGCACGGCTACCGAAAAGGAGTGAAGGCGTAAGATGGCGGACGAAGCGAAGCGTTCGGAACCTCACGAGCCGTCTGTAACCTCCGGGCCGGCCGCCCCGGCCGCCAACGGTGAGGTGGAGATCATCGAGCTGCAGGAGGGCGTCCTTCCTGTAGTGAAGCCGACCCGCAGCTACGCGGTATTGGCGATCACGAAGCACGGGGTGGAGCTGGCCCGCCGGCTGCAGGACAGCTTCCCGGCGGCGGACGTATACTATATGTCCAAGTTCGCCCGGGGAGACGAAGCGGAGCGCGGCATCCGGCTGTTCTCCGGCAGCGTACGGATGCTGTATCCGGCGCTGTTCCCGGCCTACCACGGCATTATCTCGATCATCTCGCTCGGCGCGGTGGTGCGGATGATCGCCCCGCTGCTGCAGGATAAGAAAAAAGACCCGGGCATCGTCGTGATCGACGACAGGGGGGAGAACGTCATCTCCGTGCTGTCGGGCCACCTCGGCGGCGCGAACGAACTGACCCGCGAGGTGGCGGCGGCCCTTGAGGCCCGCGCGGTCATCACCACGGCGTCCGACGTGCAGAAGACGATCGCGGTCGACCTGTTCGGCCGCCGCTTCGGCTGGGCGTGGGAGTCCGCCGACAAGCTGACGCCGGTGAGCGCCTCTGTCGTGAACGAAGAGCGCGTCGCCGTCGTACAGGAGTCGGGCGAGCGGAACTGGTGGCATCTCGACACGCCGCTGCCGCCGAACATCCACATCTACGACACGATAGAAGCGGCGCTGCAGGAGCCGCCGCATGGGGCGCTCGTCGTTACCCACCGCGAGCTGGAGCCGCATGAGGAGGCCATCCTGGCGAACGGGGTGCTCTACCGTCCGAAGGTGATCGTGCTCGGCATCGGCTGCAACCGCGGGACGGCGGCCGAGGAGATCGAAGCGGTCATCGCGGAGACGCTCGGGGAGCTCCGCTTCTCGATCCGCAGCGTGAAGGCGGTGTGCACGATCGACCTCAAGAAGGACGAGGAAGGGTTGCTCGCCGTCTGCGGCAGGCACGGCTGGCCGCTCGAGTGCTATACGCCGGCGGAGCTCAACGAGATGGAGATCGAGGCCCCGTCCGAGACGGTGTTCAAGTTCACCGGCGCGTACGGCGTCAGCGAGCCTGCTGTGAAGCGGTATACAGGAGAGAACCATCTCGTCCTCACTAAGAAAAAGAGCGGCAACGTGACGATCTCCGTCGGGCTGCTCTCCTTCCCTGAAGCGGAAGCGGCGGGCACGGCGGAGGCGGCAGCCGGCCGGGAAGCATCCACGGCCGCCGCTTCGGGAGGACGGTCATGAGCGATCGGAAGGGGCGCCCGGGCCTCATCATCGCCGGCACGGGCAGCGGAGCAGGCAAGACGACCGTGACGATCGGCCTGATGGCGGCGCTGCAGCGCAGGGGTCTGCGCGTACAGGGCTTCAAGTGCGGGCCGGATTACATCGACCCGACGTACCACCGGGCCGTTACGGGCCGCGCCTCGCGTAACCTGGACTCCTGGATGCTCTCCTCCGAGGGCGTCCGGGAGATCTACCAAAGGGCCGGCGCGGATGCCGACATCTCGATCATCGAGGGCGTCATGGGCTTCTATGACGGCAAGGAAGCGACGTCGAACCGGGGCAGCACGGCCGAAATCTCGCTTGAGCTCGGCGTGCCGGTGCTGCTCGTCGTGAACTGCCAGAGCATGGCGCGCTCCTGCGCCGCCATCGTGAAGGGTTTCCAGCTGCTCGATCCGCGGGTGCGGATCGCCGCCGTCTTCGCGAACAAGGTCGGCAGCGAGGGGCATTACCGCATCGTGAAGGATGCGGTTGAAGCGGAGTGCGGCATCCCGGTCATCGGCTATATGACCCGGCAGGAAGAGCTCGCGCTGCCGGAGCGGCATCTCGGCCTCGTCCCGTCGATCGAGCGCGGCGATCTGAACGCGTTCTTCGACCTGCTCGCGGACCGCATGGAGGCGAATGTGGGGCTCGACCGGCTGCTTGAGCTGGCCGCCGGGAGCGATCCGCTGCCGGAGGAAGAGCCGCGCCTCTTTGCCCCGCCTGCGAAGACGTACCCCGTCAAGCTGGCCGTGGCGCATGACGCCGCGTTCCACTTCTACTACCCCGAGAACCTCGAGCTGCTCGAGCTGCACGGGGCGGAGCTGGCGTACTTTTCGCCCCTGGGGGGCGAGCCCCTGCCGGAAGGAGCCCAAGGGCTGTATCTCGGCGGCGGCTTCCCGGAGGAGTTCGCGGAGCGGCTCTCCCGGCAGACGGATACCGCGGAGTCGATCCGCCGGGCCGTGAGGCAGGGCCTGCCGACGCTGGCGGAGTGCGGCGGCTACATGTATCTCACCGAGAGCATAACCGGTACGGATGGGGAGACGCACCCCATGCTGGGCCTCGTGCCCGGGCGCGTCACCATGCAGCGCAAGCTGGCCGCCCTGGGTCTGCGCGAGGTGAAGGGGGCCGAAGGGAACTTCCTGTTCGAAGGCGGGCTGACCGCCAGAGGACACGAGTTCCACTACTCGGCCTATGAGCTTCCGGAGAGCGCAGCCCAGCTGCCGCCGGCCTACGAGACCTCGGGCCTGCGGGGGACGAAGCCGGAGGGCGGCCTGCTCTACAGCGTTGTAGCCGGCTACACCCATCTCCACTTCGGCTCGCAGCCGAAGCTGGTGGAGCGCTGGCTGCAGCGCTGCGCCGCTTTTGAGCCGGCGGTGCCGGCACAGGGAGAACCGTCTGCGGGATAGTCCGCAGGCGGTTTTTTCTGCAGGATGGGCCTGCTGCGGTAGAACGTTCAGACGTGGAGAGCATGAGGCGGCCCGCTGCACTTCCAATCCGGTTACGGGGCGTTCTGTAACCGCTCCGTCGTATTTTTAGGAGAATCCGCGCACCTGGCGGCTCTTGATCTGTGTTATGATGATTCTCGGAATGCAGATGGAGTCGGAGGAGGAGCGGACAACATTGGATGTGGAACGCAATGGAAAGCAGTATAACGAATCCGAAGCGGAGCATAATCTGCTGCAGGCTTTTATCCGAAGCATCCCGGACGCCGTATTGATCTGCGATGTTTCGGGTGTTCTTATAGAATGTAACGGCGCTTTCACCGAGATGTTCGGCTGGACGAGGGAGGAGATCATGGGGGTTCATGCGACCGATCTGATCTTCCTGCCGGAAGATGCGGACATCCGCGAAGAGCAGAAGAAGGTGTTCCGCGGTCTGCAGGAAGGGCGGACGTACCGGAATTACCGGACCCGCCGGATGAACAAGCAGGGCGGGATGGTGGAGCTCTCCATCACCTATGCGCCTGTGCGGGATGAAGCGGGCCGGATGATCGCCCTGTCGGGCATCTACCGGGATGTGACCGACCTGCAGCGGCTGGAGGCGGCTGTCACGGCGGCCGAAACGAATTACCGGCTCATCGCCGAAAATATGAAAGACATGATCGCCCTTCTGGATTTGACGGGCGTCGTGCGATACGCTTCACCGTCTTATTTGAACGTGCTGGGCTTCCGGCGGGAGGAGTTCGAAGGGACGAACTGCTTCCGTCTTGTGCATGCGGAGGATCTGTCCATCGTGCGGAGCAGGTTCGAACGGCTGCTGATGACAGGCGAGCAGCAGACCGTCGAATTCCGCTATCTCCGGGCGGACGGCACCTATCTGTGGGTGGAGACGCAGGCAAGCCTGCTCGAGGAAGGGGACGGCGGCCGCTGCGTGCTCGCCGTATCCCGGGATATCGGCGAGCGCAGGGAGCTCGAGGAGCAGCTCGCCAGTATGGCGCTGGAGGACACGCTGACGGGTACGGCGAACCGCAGGCTGTTCAAGGAGCTGCTGGATCAGGCCCTCCGCTTCTGCCGGCGGGACGGGCAGCAGCTGGCGATGATTCACGTCAACCTGGACGGCTTCCGCACCGTCAATGAGGCCTGCGGGCGCGAGAGGGGCGACCGCGTGCTGAAGGATACGGCGGACCGGCTGCAGGAGTGCGTCGGGGAGGCGGGCAAGGTATGCCGCGCCGGCGGGGATGAATTCCTCCTGCTGCTCTACCGCGTAGAGGATGCGGCGGATGCGGCCCGGACGGCGGACGAGTGCCTGAACTGCATCCATGAACCGCATGCGGCGGACGGCGGCGAATTCCGTCTGACCGGAAGCATGGGGATCGCGCTGTATCCGGACGATTCGGATGACGCCATCGAGCTCATGAACCAAGCCCACCTGGCGATGTTCAAGGCCAAGGAAGCCGGCGGACACCGCCGGGCGTTCTATACCGAGACGGTTGGGCCGGAAGCTGCGGCCGAATAATTCTTAAGGCCCCGGGCGCAAAACCAAGCAAGCCGGCCCTGCTCTTCCACATGGAAGAGCAGGGCCGGCTTTGCTGTATCCGGAAGGGGCGCACCGCAGGTCATGCCTGCTGCATGACGCGGATGCTGCAGCTAATCCCCCGCCGTACGGTTCCGGGTTCTGCATGTCGAAGGCAGGCCAGGCGAGCTGAGCTGCGTGCATCCGCCCTGTCCGGCAGGCGAGCCTCGAAGGGCATGCCCGTGCGGCCAGCCAAGGCTCTGTTCCCGAAGTTACACCGTCACTCTGGCTTCGGGCACCATGCCGGTGGCGATGGCCAGGCGGTTCCAGCCGTTAATCGCATTCACCGCCATAATCACGGTGACGAACTCCGCTTCGTCCACATGCCGGCGGACGCGCTCGTAGAGCTCCTGCGGGACGCCGGCGTCGCCGATGCGCACGAGCGCTTCGGTCAGCTCGAGCACCACGCGTTCCTTCTCCGTGAAGAACGGCACCTCCCGCCAGACGGTGATGAGATGCACCCGCTGCTCGCTCTCGCCCATGGCGCGGAGCTCCCGGGTGTGCATATCGAGGCAGAAGGCACATCCGTTCATCTGCGAGGCGCGGATCTTGATCAGCTCATAGAGCGTGCGGTCCAGTCCGCTGCGGGAGATGAAGCCTTCCAGCTTCAGCATCGTCTGCATGGCTTCCGGGTTGACTTTCGTGTGATCGATACGGGGCTGCATCATGATTCAATTCCTCCATTTGAGGTCCGGCAGCGACTCTTCCAGCCTGCCGGCCTTTTTTGTATTTACACTAAGAAGACAACGGAGGATCGCCGTTTGTGACACGAAAACTGCAGCCCTTCGAAAAAAAGTTCGAAACGGTTAAGCCCATCGCGCTCCGGGGTAATAAACGGCTAAGGAATGATTGCCGCAGACTGCCCTTCGCCCGGTGCCCTGCCGAAGCCTGCTGCGCCCCCAAGCTTGTCGGGATTGCTGATCATATAGATCCGCCGGATGCCGCTTCCGCCGGTGTCCGGCACCACGGTGAACGCGAAGCGGGGCCGGCCTTCCTGCAGCAGCAGGATCCCCGGCTGGCCGGAGAGGCGGACCGGCAGCAGTTCGCCGGCGAGAGAGCCCTTCCGGGCGATGCCCTGGAAGAAGGCGTGAATCCGGCTGCGGCCGAGGATCGGGAAGAGCGCCGAGCGGACCCGGCCGCCGCCGTCGCTCACGAATACCGCATCCTCGCTGAGCAGCTCGAGCAGCGTCTCGTAGCGGCCGCTGGACGCGGCGCCGATGAACGCCTCCACGAGCGCTTCCGCCTGCGGGGACGGTCCGGCGGGCCCGGACCGCTCGGCGGCCCGGTCCAGCTTGCGCCGCGCCCGGGAGCAGAGCTGCCGGCAGCCGCTCTCCGTCCGTCCGAGCAGCTCGGCGAGCTCGCCGTAGCCGAGGTCCAGCGTCTCGCGCAGCACGAAGACCACGCGCTCGGGCGGGCTCAGCTCCTCGAGCAGCACGAGGAACGCGTAGGTGAAGGCCTCGCGGTCGAGTACCTGCCGCAGCGGGTCGCCGCTGCCTCCAGCCGGCTCGAACAGGGGCTCGGGCAGCCACGGGCCCGGATACGTCTCCCGGCGGCGGCGGGCGGACTTCAGCACGTTCAGGCAGCGGTTCGACAGCAGCCGGAGCAGGTATGCCTGCTCGCTGCGGAGTTCGTCCCAGGGCACGGCGGCGGTGCCGAGGGAGGCGAACAGGTCGTGCACCGCGTCTTCGGCTTCGGCGGCGGACCCGAGCATCCGGTATGCCGCCGTGAAGAGCAGCGGCCGGTATTGGCGGTACAGCCGGTCAAGATCCATAAAGTCATCCCTCCGTATGAAATGTAAGCTTTTGTAAATCATAGCATGGGAGGCTGGATCCGGGGAGCTCTTTTTGTTTTGTCATCGGGCGGATGCAGCGGTATACTTAAGTGATCCGGAAGCTCCAGGAAAAAAGCCCCAGAAGGAGCGGAAAGACGGGGCTGCCGGACCGGACGGCTTACACGTCCCGAGTACGGTAAACGGGCATTGACAATGCTAATGATAACGATTATCATTGAGAAAATGTCAGGTTATCGGAAAGCGGGGCACGGCGAAAGTGAAGAAGATCAGGTATTGCTGCAGAAACTTCAAGCAGGGAACGAAGGGTGTCTACCGCGCGCTCAAAGAAGAGCACAGCGGGCTCAAGCAGAAGAAGCGGGACTGTCTCGGACACTGCAAGCTGTGCTCCAAAGCGTGCTTTGCCGTCGTGGGCAAGTCGAAGAAGCTCATCTCCGCCTCTACGGCCGAGGGGCTGCAGAAGAAGCTGGAGAAAGCCATCGGCTGACCCGATCATCATGAATGCGAAAGGTGTGACAAGGGATGAATGAAGCATTGAGCCAGGCGCTGAACGATCAGATGAACTATGAGTTCTACTCCGCACAGGTCTATCTGGCGATGGCGGCCTACTGTTCCGGGGAAAGCCTGGACGGGTTCGCGAATTTCTTCATCGTGCAGGCGGAGGAAGAGCGGTTCCACGCTATGAAAATCTACAAGTTCCTGAACGACCGCGGCAAGCGCGTCACCGTGGCGGGAATGGAGAACCCGAACAACGAGTACGCCTCCGTGCTGGACGCTTTCCAGCATGGTTACAACCACGAGCAGATCGTAACGAAGAAATTCTACCATCTCTCCGACCTGGCGATGGATGACCGGGAGCATGCGACGATCAACTTCCTGAAGTGGTTCATCGACGAGCAGGTGGAGGAGGAAGCCCTGTTCGATTCGATCATCAACAAGCTGAAGCGCATCGACAAGGACAGCAACGCCTTCTTCATGATGGATGCCGAGTTCGCCCAGCGTTCGTTTACGCCGCCATCCGAGTAAGCCACGAAGTACACAGAGCGGTTTTCGTCAGCGGACGAAAGCCGTTTTTTTGTTGATTGAGGGTGCGAAAATATTTCTCCCGTTTGGTTCATGGCCCTGTAACTTTCCCTGCGCCGTTTCGTCTAAGAGGACAAATCAACGGACATCGAAGAAAACGGGGGAATCCACATGAGCAAAACCATCGTCATTGCCGCCTTGTGCCTTATGCTGGCCGCAGGAGCGGCAGGAACACAGCTGCCGGGCGGGGCACCGTCCGTGCCGGGGGCGCCTGCGCCGCAGGAGCCTAAGCCCGGCGTGGAGCCTGAGCGGCCGGAGCCCGCGGAGCAGGGCTTCTCGATCCGGCTGGAGGCGGATCCCCGCCTGCAGGCGCCGGTCCGCACGCTGGTGGCGCCGCGGAAGCAGACGTTCACGCTGACCTTCGCGGAAGCGATGGACCGCGCTTCCGTGGAGGCCGCGCTCCGGAAGAACGCCGAGCCGTCCGGGACGCAGCCGGGTATGGCACCGGACAGCGAGCCGGTCCGGGTGAAGCTCGCTTACCGCTGGCAGAGCGACCGGAAGCTGCAGCTCGAGGTGGAGGTGCTCTCCTGGAAGCCGGGTCCCTATCCGGTCTACGGATATCATGTGGACGCGAACGGGGCCAGGACGGCGGACGGCGGCGAGCTCCGCGGACAGCCGGTGTTCGAGACGGTGCTCCAATATCCGGCTTCGGTCTGGAAGGTACCGGTTGGCGGGGGGACGGTTGTGCGGACGGGTGAGCTGGCTGAACCGTATGCGTTCCACGGGCTTCAAGCGGGTTCACGGTACGTGCTGGCTGCGAAGACGACAGGCTACTGCGAATGCGATGCTCCTTTTCCCAGACTCTACTCCCTCTATGACCTCGACAAGGGCGTTATGACGGACCTTTCCTTCAGGCCCATGGCGAGCTACGAGGGGGCTGGCGATCTGTATGCGGATCCCCGCGGATTCTTCTATGGCGCCGATGCGGCGGACGCAGCGGCGAAGGAACTGCCGGAAGGTGCGTTGGCGAAGCGGGTCGCCGTCGGCGGATATGTGCACGGCAGCGGATGGAGCAAGGATGGAACGAAGGTTCTCTTGGCGGTAAGCTCGGCGAAGGAGCAGGACGAGAACCTGGATCTGGTGATCTATGATACAGTGAATCTGACCGTTCAGCGACTCCCCGGTGTATTGAAGGGCAGAGTCGAACACAGCCAGGTCAGCGATGACCGGATCCCGGTCACATTCCGTGACAATGGCAGTGAGGTGCGGACAGCTATGCGGGAGGACGAAGCCTTAACGGAGATCCCGTACGTTTACAGCTGGAGCACCGGGAAGGTGACGCAGTGGGACCCCCCGATGAAGGAAGCATACAGCTCCGACTACACCGAGACGGATGACGGCCGTTACCGCCTGTACCAGAACGGGGAAGTGTATACCCGGGAGGGCACGCTGAAGTTCCAGCCGCCGGTCCAAAGCTCCCTGAGCTTCTGGCTGGCAGGGTCGCACCGGGCTGTGCTGCAGGAGTATGTGGAGACAGGGTCCGGGGAACCGGTCACCTTCCACTACGAGCTCAAAACGTACGACGCGGATACGAACCGGACCTCCGGCGCTTTCGCGAAGCTGTCCGGCCAGTCTTCCCTCCTGGGAACGGATGCCCGGGGCGAAAGTGTCTATGTGGTATCGGCTGCGGCGCCCGAGCCATGGAAGTAAGCCCGGCCGGCACAGCACGGCCCTCCGACGAATAGAAGCACGCAGGGCTCCTCATCCTCCATTCGGACGGATGGGGGGCTTTTTGCGCTTTTTCCGGAGCCCCTCTCTTAGGGATAAAGGACTGGGAGGAAGCCGCGTTCAGCCCTGGCCCTGCCGGGAACGAGTGTCCCTTTTTCCCCAGCAGCATGCCTTTTCGAGCCGTCCCATGCCCCCTCAATGTATGTCTTCCGTGAAGCCGTCCATACTAAGGGAGATCTGCCATGTTCATCCTACCCAAGGAAAGAGGGGATCCCCATGACGGCTTCGCCCGCACGGCCACTGGTCATGCTGACCGTATTCATTGCATTTTGGACGTGGATGGCATTCTACCCGAAAGACCGCACGATCTGGATGCTCGAGAATGCGCTGGTCGTGATCACCGTTCCTCTGCTTGTGTTCACGTACCGCAGGTTCCGGTTCTCGGACGGGTCCTACTTCGTCTTGTTCTTGTTCCTCTGCATCCATACTTATGCAGCCCATTACACCTACCAGTTCACGCCGTTCGACGACTGGCTGAAGCGGATATATCCCGGCGCTGCCCGGAGCTATTTTGACCGGATCGTCCACTTCCTATTCGGCTTGCTGCTCGTGATCCCCGCCCGGGAGTTCTACATGCGCCGCAGCGGACAAAGAGGAGGCTGGTCTTATGCCGTGCCGGCCGCGATGATCGTCACCCTGAGCACGTTCTTCGAAGTGATTGAGATGGCTGTGGGACTGCTCGGCCAAGGCGCAGGCCAGGATTACGTGGGCATGCAGGGCGACGTCTTCGACAGCGAAAAGGATATGGCGCTCGCCGGTCTCGGTGCGCTGCTGACTCTCGGGATCATCGCCTGGCGCAGCCGCAAACGGACCAAGGCCTATGCGTCATAACGCCGGCCGGAGCAGGGGCCCGCAAGGCGCCTCTTGCAACCTGCTCGGGGATTGCATATAATGGTCAGTAATTCCATACCGTCCAAATGCAGCGACGGAGACAAGTACGCAGTGCTTCCTCACAGGGAGGCCGTGCCGGAGATTGAGAGCACGGTCCGTGGAATCAGGCTGCCGAAGTTCGCTCCCGAGCAGTCCTTTGAAACCGTTCGTCCCCATCGCGGGTGGGCGGCAAGTAGGAGGAACCGGTGCAAACCGTTATGTTCAATGAAGTGAGAAGTTTTTTTCTATGTCCGTTTCCCCCGTGCGGGAAGGGCTGGAGAAGCTTCTAACAAGGGTGGTACCACGACTGTTTCGTCCCTTACCTGGGGGAGGAGCAGTCTTTTTTGCGTTGAACGGACAGGGGCAGCAGTGCAGGTACAACCAATCCGAAGGAGGCAGGATGCGATGAAAGAACGGTTATTGGCGCTGAAGGAAGAAGCGCTGCGGGAGCTGGCGGGCGTGGAGAGCCCCCAGCAGCTCGGCGAGCTGCGCATCAAGTATATGGGCAAAAAGGGGCCGCTGACGGAGATTCTCCGCGGCATGGGCGCACTGAGCGCGGAAGAGCGTCCGGTGATCGGCCAGGTGGCTAACGAAGTGCGCGCGGCGATCGAGGAAGTGATCGAAGCGAAGCAGGCGGAGTACAATGCGGCCGAAACGCAGGCGCGCCTTGCGGCCGAGACGATCGACGTGACGCTGCCGGGCCGTCCGGCGGCACAGGGAGCGGTACACCCGATTTCCAAGGTCATCCAGGAGATCGAGGATATTTTCATCGGGATGGGCTACACGGTGGCCGAAGGCCCCGAGGTGGAGCAGGACTACTACAACTTCGAAGCCCTGAACCTGCCTAAGAACCACCCGGCGCGCGATATGCAGGATTCGTTCTATGTGACCGACGAGATCCTGATGCGGACCCATACGTCCCCGGTGCAGGTGCGCACGATGGAGAAGAAGAAGGGCGACGTGCCGGTGAAGATCATCTGCCCGGGCCGCGTGTACCGCCGCGACGATGACGATGCGACCCACTCCCATATGTTCACGCAGATCGAGGGGCTCGTTATCGACCGCAATATCCGTATGAGCGACCTGAAGGGCACCCTGCTGCAGTTCGTGCAGGAGCTGTTCGGCAAAGAGACCCAGATCCGCATGCGTCCAAGCTTCTTCCCGTTCACGGAGCCCAGCGCCGAAGTCGACGTAACGTGCGCGATGTGCCGCGGTGAAGGCTGCCGGGTATGCAAGCAGACGGGCTGGCTGGAAATCCTTGGTTCGGGCATGGTGCATCCGCGCGTGCTGGAGATGGCTGGCTACGATCCGGAGGAGTACAGCGGATTCGCGTTCGGCCTCGGCGTAGAGCGCGTCGCGATGCTGAAGTACGACATTGAAGACATCCGTCATTTCTATACGAACGACCTGCGGTTCCTGAAGCAGTTCGTGCATCTATAAAGAGAGGAGCGTGAGACGGCGATGAAAGTATCTTACCAGTGGCTGTCCCAATATGTGGACGTTAGCGGATTTACGGCCGGAGAGCTTGCGGAGAAGCTGACCCGCAGCGGCATCGAGGTCGATATCGTGGAGAATCGCAACAAAGGGGTTACCGAGGTGTACGCGGGCTATGTGAAGTCCCGTGAGAAGCACCCGGATGCCGACAAGCTCAGCGTCTGTATCGTGGATGTGGGCAAAGGGGAAGACCTGCAGATCGTGTGCGGGGCGAAGAACGTGGCGGCCGGACAAAAGGTGCCTGTAGCCGTCGTCGGTGCGAAGCTGCCGGACGGACTGGCGATCAAACGCGCGAAGCTGCGCGGCGTCGAGTCGCAGGGCATGATCTGTTCGGCGAAAGAGCTTGGCTTGAACGACAAGCTGCTGCCGAAGGAAATCCAGGAAGGCATCTTGGTGCTTCCGGAGGATACGGAGATCGGTGCAAGCATTCTGGATGTGCTGGCGATTAACGACGAGGTCATGGACCTCGACCTGACGCCGAACCGCTCCGACGCGCTCAGCATGCTCGGTGCAGCTTACGAGATCGGCGCGATCCTGGGCCGTGAAGTGAAGCTGCCGCAGGCGGAGCAGGGCGGTACGGGCGCCGTGCAGGCGGCCGAGCGCATCTCCGTCGAGATCACGGCAAAGGAGCAGTGCACGCACTATGCGGCGGCGCTGATCGAAGGCGTGAAGGTCGGTGTCTCCCCGCTCTGGATCCAGAACCGGCTCATGGCGGCGGGCATCCGTCCGATCAACAACATCGTCGACGTGACGAACTACGTCATGCTGGAGTACGGGCAGCCGCTGCACGCGTTCGACGCCGACAAGCTTGAGAACGGGCACATCGACGTCCGTCTGGCGAAGGCCGGCGAGAAGCTGGTGACCCTCGACGAGGTGGAGCGTACGCTCGAGCCGCATATGCTGCTGATCACCGACGGCGTGAAGCCGGTGGCGATCGCAGGCGTCATGGGCGGAGCGAACTCCGAGGTGACGGACGGCACGGTGCGCATCCTGCTCGAGTCGGCGAAGTTCGACGGGGGCACGGTCCGCAAGACGAGCCGCCAGCTCGGCCTGCGCTCCGAAGCGTCGCTGCGCTTCGAGAAGGAAGTCAATCCCGAAGCGGTCCTGCCGGCCCTGCACCGCGCTGCGTCGCTGATCGCGGAGCTCTCCGGCGGAACGGTGGCTTCCGGTGTGGTGGAAGCCCGTACGGCGGAGCACAAGCCCGTCGCAATCGAACTGACCGTGGGCCGCATTAACGGCTACCTCGGGACTTCTCTGACCGTGGAGGAAGTCAAGGAGATCTTCGCCCGTCTGAACTTCACCGTCGAGCCGCTGGAAGCCGACGGACTGCTCGTGCATGTGCCGAGCCGCCGGGGCGACATTACCCGTGCCGTCGACCTCATCGAAGAGGTGGCGCGCCTGCACGGCTACGACAACATCCCTACGACGCTGATGCACGGCGTGACGACGCCGGGCGCCCTGACGAAGGAGCAGAGCATCCGCCGATTGACCCGCACGCTGCTGACCGGCAGCGGCCTGCACGAGGCGATTACGTATTCGTTCACGCATCCGGATCAGATCGCGGCTTACCCTGGCGCGTATGGCGAAGCGCAGCCGGTGAAGCTGGCGATGCCGATGAGCGAGGACCGCAGCGTGCTGCGTACGAGCCTGATCCCTCACCTGCTGGACGTGGCGGTCTACAACCGCAACCGGAACCAGGACGACGTGGCCGTCTTCGAGATGGGCCGGGTCTTCGTCTCGAACGAAGCGGAACTCCGTTCCCTGCCGCAGGAGAAGCTGCTGCTGGCGGCCCTGCTGACCGGCAAGCGCAGCGAGCTGCACTGGACGGGCAAGCCGGGCGTCGTCGACTTCTACGACCTGAAGGGCGTGCTCGAAGGGCTGCTTTCTTACCTGGGCATTGACGCGAAGTATGTGCCGGCGCAGCCGAAGGGCTTCCACCCGGGCCGCACCGCCGAGATTGCGGTGGAGCGGGACGGCATTCGCAAGGTGGTCGGTGTGATCGGTCAGCTGCATCCGGAGCTTCAGCAGCAGAAGGACCTCTCCGACACCTATGTGCTCGAAGTGGAGCTGGAGACCTTGGCGGAGCTCGTAGACGACTCCTTCACCTACAAGCCGCTGCCGCGTTTCCCTGCGATCTCCCGGGATACAGCTGTTGTTGTGGACCGTACGGTGGCTGTCGGCGACCTCGTCGCCAAAGCGCAGGAGACGGCTGGCGGACTGCTGGAATCGATCCAGGTGTTCGATATCTACACGGGCGAACGCCTGGGCGAGAACAAGAAGAGCGTAGCGATTTCCCTCGTCTACCGGACGCCGGAGCGCACGCTGACCGACGAGGAAGTAAGCGAGCTGCACGGGCGTGTCGTAGCCTCGCTGGAAGAGGCCTTCGGGGCCGAACTTCGCAAGTAGGACGCGGCATCCCGGCCATGCAGCGGCCTTAGAAAGTTCGACAAAAGGTTAAGAGGTACAGCAGGAAAAGCGATTCTCCGTATCGAATGTTTTAGGATACGGAGAATTTTTTTTGTTTTGCGCGAAAGGGGAGCAACTTTAGTGAGCGGTGAAGAGAAAGTTCGAATGACCGTCGACATCTATGGCACCCAGTATAAGCTGGTTTCGAGGTCTACGCCTTCATATATAAAAAAAGTCGTTGAGGTTGTGAACGACCAAATGCACCGGATCGCTTCGGGGAGCCCGAGGCTCGATCTCCCGAAAATCGCGGTGCTCGCCGCCGTCAATATGGCGGACGAATGGACACGCATGTCTCAGGAGCTCGAAGGGGCGGCCGATAAGATGCGGCAGCTGGAGATGGCCCAGCGGGAGCTGACGGTGCTGCGGGACAAGCATGCAGCTGCCCAGCAGGAGCTCGTGCAGTCGCAGGACCGCCTTGCGGAGCTGACGGCTGAGCACGAGAATCTGCAGCTCGAGAAGGAGCTGGCTGCGGAGGAGACGGCGGAGCTGCGCACGGAGCTCAGCGGCCTGCAGGAGCGCAGGGCGGCACTGGAGGCCGAGCTGGCGGAAGGCCGGGAGCGGCTGACGGGCCAGCTCGAGCTGACCGGGGACCTGGAGCGCCAGCTCTCGAATGCGCTGGAGAAGCTGCGCGAGACGCAGAGCCTGCATGCCCAGGATGCGGCGGAGGCCGAGCGGCTCGGTAAGCGTGTACAGGAGCTCGAAGAGGAGGTAAGCGGGCTGGAGCTCCGCGGCGTGGAGCTGGCGGAAGAGCGGGACGCATTACATAACCGGATCGCGGGGCTTGAAGCCCGGCTCGCGGAGCGGGCCGAGGCCGAGCAGGCCGTACGGGAGCAGCTGGCGGCACAGGAGGCACGCGCTGCCGGACTGGAGGAGTCGCTGCGGGCCGGCGAGTTGGAACGGGAAGAGCTCACGGGGCGTCTTGCGGCACGTGAGGCCCAGTATGCGGAGCTGAGCGAGCAGCTCGATTCCATGCAGGAGCAGCTGACCGCCCAGCAGCAGGAAGTGGAGCTGCAGGTGGCGCTGTACAACGAGCTGCTTGAGCAGAGCGGTGCACGTGAGGGCGAACTGCAGCGTCAGCTGCAGGAAGAGCGGGAGCGTCTGCAGCGGGAGGCTTCGGAGGCGGCAGCGGTGCTGCGCGGAGAGATCGACGCGGCGCTGCAGCAGGCTGCGGCGGCCCAGAGCCAGCTTGCCGAGCGGGAGCTTGAGCTGCAGCTGGAGCTCGAAGCGCTCGAAGAGGCGCGCCGGGAGCAGGCGGAAGCGGCGGCGGCCCGGCTGGCGGAGCGCGAAGCGGAGCTGGAGGCCGAGCTCGAGGGCCTGAGGCAGGCCCGGCGCGAGCAGGCCGAGGCGGCAGCGGTGCAGCTGGCCGAGCGCGAGGCGGAGCTGCGAGGGGAGCTGGAGCTGCTCGAGGAGCTGGGCCGGGAGCAGGCGGCGGAAGCGGAGGCGAGGCTGGCGGCGCGCGAGGCGGAGCTGCGAGGCGAGCTGGAGCTGCTTGCGCAGCGCGGACGCGAGCAGGCGGTGGAAGCAGAGGCGAAGCTGGCGGCGCGTGAAGCGGAGCTGCGAGGCGAGCTGGAAGCTTTGGAGCAGCGCGGACGTGAGCAGGCTGCGGAAGCGGAAGCGAGGCTGGCGGCGCGCGAGGCGGAGCTGCTGGAGGCGCTGGCTGAGGTGCAGCAGGCGGGCCGGCAGCGGGCTGCGGAGGCGGAAGCGAGGCTGGCGGAGCGCGAGACGGAGCTGCGAGGCGAGCTGGAGCTGCTCGAGCAGCTTAGCCGTGAGCAGGCGGCGGAAGCGGAGGCGAAGCTGGCGGCGCGCGAGGCGGAGCTGCGAGGCGAGCTGGAGGCTTTGGAGCAGCGCGGACGTGAGCAGGCAGCGGAAGCGGAAGCGAGGCTGGCGGCGCGTGAAGCGGATCTGCGAGGCGAGCTGGAGGCTTTGGAGCAGCGCGGACGCGAGCAGGCTGCTGAGGCTGATGCCCGGCTGGCGCAGCGCGAAGAAGAGCTGCGTGCGGAGCAGGCGGAGCTGGACCGGCTGTGGCAGGAGCAGCTGGCGGAGCGTGAGGCTCAGCTGCGGGCCGAGCTGGAGCGGCTGGCCCATCGTGGAAGCGAGCAGGCAGCGGAAGCGGCAGCGAGGCTGGCCGCACGCGAAGCGGAGCTGCGAGGCGAGCTGGAGGCGCTTCAGCAGATGGTGCGGGAGCAGGCGGAAGCGGCAGCAGCAAGACTGGCGCAGCGGGAAGCGGAGCTGCTGGAAGAGCAGCGCGAGCTGGAAGCGCTGTGGCAGGAGCAGCTGGACGCGCGCGAGTCGGAGCTGCAGCGTGAGCTGGAAGCGCTGCGGCAGGCCGGACGCGAGCAGGCCGAAGCGGCCGATGCCCGGCTGGTGGCACGCGAGGCCGAGCTGCAGGAGGCGCTGGCTGCCGTGCAGCAGGCCGGACGGGAGCGTGCGGCGGAAGCCGAAGCGCGGCTCGTGCAGCGTGAGGCGGAGCTGCTGGAAGAACAGCGCGGGCTGGAAGCGCTGTGGCAGGAGCAGCTGGAGGAAGTGCAGGCCCAGCTGACGGAGCGGGAAGCGGAGCTCGAGCGGAAGCTCGGCGCGCTGGAGCGGGTCCGCCAGGAGCAGGCGGAAACCTCCGCAGCCCGGGTAGCCGAGCTGCAGCGGCAGCTCGAAGCGCTGGAGCTGACCTCGCAGGAATTTGAAGAGGCACGTGCGGCCAAGCTGCTGGAACGGGAGGCCGAACTGCGCAGGGAGCAGGAAGAGCTCGAACGGCAGTGGCGCGATCGGCTGGAGGGTGCAGAGGCCCGGCTGGCTCAGCGCGAAGCGGAGCTGCAGGAGGAGCTCTCCCGCCTGAAGCAGCAGCACGAGGCGCTGGAAGCGGTGCGTCTGGCCGAAGCGGAAGCGGCGGCAGCCCGGCTTGCCGAGCGGGAGTCCCAGCTGCTGGGCGAGCAGCAGGGACTTGAAGAGCTCTGGCAGGAGCAGGCGGCGGAAGCGGAAGCGCTGGCGGCCGAACGGGCGGCGGCTCTCCTCGAACTGGAAGCGCACCGCGAGGCGGACCGTTCCGCACGCGAAGCGCTGGAGCTGCAGCTGAAGCAGCAGGAAGAACGGAGCAGGCAGCTCGAAGAAGAGCTTGCGCGCCTCGGCGCCCGTCACCGGGAGCAGGAGGAAGAGCTTCTGCTGCAGCAGGAGCTGTATCAGGAGCTGGAAGCCGAGCTGGAAGCGCAGCGCAGTCGGGGAGCGGAAGAGAGCGCCGCGGTAGAGGAGCGGTATGCGGCGGAGCTGGCCCGCGCCAGAGAGGCGGCGGAAGCGGAAGCCGCCCGTGCGGCGGGGCTGCAGCGTGAGGTAGAGCAGCTGCAGAGCGGCTATGCCGACGAGCTCAGCGCCCTGCAGTCGAAGGCGCAGTCGGAAGAGGCACGGCAGCGGGAGCAGCTGGAAGCCCTGGAACGCATCGCAGCGGGCCAGGCGGAAGAGCAGGAGCTCCTGCGCAGCCGGGCGGCCGAGCTCGAAGCCGAGCTGGAACAGCGGTCCGAAGCCGAGCGTGCCGCACTGGAACAGCTGGCCGCCAGACAGGCGCGCGAAGCGGAGCTGCAGCAGGAGCTCGAAGCACGCGAGCAGCGCAGCCGGCAGCTGGAGGACCAGCTCTCCCAGCAGCAGGCTTATAACCTGCAGCTGCAGGAGGGCAGCGCCCAGTGGCAGCGGCGCAGCGAAGCGCAGGCCGCCCAGGTCGACGAGCTGCGGGGCAAGGTGCATGAGCAGCAGGAGGAGATCGAAGTGCAGCAGGAGCTTTATGACGAGCTCCAGGAGCTGCATGACCGGCTCGCCGAGCAGCTGAGCGCCAAGGAAGCGCAGGCCCGGCAGGAAGCGGAAGCTCTGGCCGCCCGGGAAGCGGAGCTGGAGGAGCTGCGCCAGGCCCGGGAAGCATCGGAGGAGCTGGGCCGGGCGCTTCAGGAGCAGTGTGCGGCTCTCGAACTGCAGCAGAGCGGCATCCTGGAGGAGCGAGGCCGGCTGGAGGAGCGCATCGGCGTACAGGAGGCGCGCATTGCCGAACTGGAAGCCCAGGCGGCCGCCGCCGGCTCGCTCCGGGAGGAGCTTGAGCTTCAGGTGGAGCTGTACAACGAGCTGCAGGATCAGCTGAACGCCCAGGTGCAGCAGTACAAAACGCTGCAGGCGGAGTATGAGACGCAGCAGGAGAAGGCGGAGCAGGTGTTCCATGAGCTGAAGCTGCTCCAGATCGAGTACGAGAAGCTGCAGAACGAATATAACGAGTGGATCGAGCTCGTAGAGAAGGATTAGCGATGCCGGCACCATTGGCTTTGTGGAACGGGCTCGATTGGGCGCTGCTGGTGATTGCGGCGGCGGGAGCGGCACTGGGGTTCTCCCGGGGCATCGTGGGACAGCTGGTCTCGGTAACGGGATTTGTCCTCGGCTGCCTGGCCGCCTTCACCTTCTACGACGAGACCGCCCCGTTCGTCCGCGGCGTGCTGGCGCTGGCGGGCATGGAAGCCTGGCAGAGCCCGTCCGGCCTGCTGGCGCCGGGGAGCAGGCTGGAGACGTACGTCTGCAATGCGCTGGCCTTCGGCCTCCTGCTCTTCGGCGTGAAGCTCGCCTGCAGCATTGCCGGACGGATGCTCGGCTGGCTTGCGGCGGTGCCTGGGCTCAAGCAGCTCAACCAGCTCAGCGGTGCGCTGCTGGGTCTGGCGGAAGCGGGCCTGCTCCTCATCCTGGCCCTGCATGTCATGACCGTGACGCCGGCCGAGCCGGTCCAGCGGCTGGTGAAGACGTCGGTGACGGCTCCCTATATTCTGGAGCAGATGCCGGCGCTGACCGGGCACCTGCGGGAGCTGTGGGAGCGCAGCCGGCAGGAAGAACGCCGTGCCGCCGCCGTCCGGCGGACCGGGTAGCTTGAAGCAGGACCTTTCGTTTCGGCGAAGGGTCCTTTTTACTCCGTCTTCGATCCGTACCATCCGGAGTCTTCCAACTGTTATAGTGTTATATGTACGCAAACCCATGCCGGCGTGCATGCTAAGGAGACCACATTACCGCCGGAGGTGCCCCATGCATATCGAATTGACGCGCAAAAGCGCGGTAGCTCTGACGGGGCAGATCGTCCAGTCCTTCCGGGACCGCATCGATTCCGGGCTGCTGAGGCCGGGGGAGAAGCTGCCTTCCGTAAGGAACCTGTCCGCTTTCCTGAAGATCAGCCAGGTGACGGTGAGCAAGGCCTACAGTGAGCTGGAAGAGAAGGGATACATCGCGTGCACGCAGGGGAGGGGCTGCTTCGTGGCCGTACCGCCCGAGGAAGCGCCGGCCGCCCGGCCGAATCCCGAAGACTGGCAGCTGGCGCTGCCCGATTATCTGCCTAGGGCCCAGCTGTGGAGGCATTACAACGAGGGGGAGGGCATGTACCGCTTCAATACGGCGGCCATTCAGCCGGCACTGCTGCCCTCCGCGGAGATCGGGAGGAATATCCAGCGGCTGATCGCGGAAGACCCTGCCCTGCTTGGTACGTACGGCCCCTTCCAGGGGGACGGCGGACTGCTCCGGGCCCTGGCACGCTACCTGGCGGAGCGGGGCATCGCTGCAGGTCCGGAGGAGCTGCTCGTGACCAGCGGATCGCAGCAGGGAATTGACCTGGCCGCCCGCACCTTCGTGGGGCCGGGAGATACGGTGTATATGGAGGCGCCCACATATACGGGGGCGATCGATGTCTTCGCGAGCCGCGGAGCGAAGATCCTGACGGTGCCGGTGGATGCCGAAGGCATGCGGACGGACCTGCTGACCCGGCTCTGCGACACCCACCCGCCGAAGGTGATCTACACGATCCCGACCTTCCATAACCCCACGGGAGTGACGATGAGCATGCGGCGCCGGCAGGAGCTGCTCGAGATTGCCCGGAGCTACCGGTGCCTGATTATCGAGGATGATCCGTTCAGCGACCTCTATTATGGCGAAGCGCCGCCCCGTTCGCTGAAGTCCATGGACCGGGAGGGGCACGTCATCTACCTCAAAAGCTTCAGCAAGGTGCTGTCCCCCGGGTGCCGGGTGGCCTGCGCAGCGGCCTCGGGCGGGCTGATCTCCAGACTGACCGCCGCGAAGGCCACGGCGGACCTGGGTTCGCCGCTCCTGCCGCAGAAAGCGGTCGAGCCGCTGCTGGCCCGGAGGCGCTATGACACGTATATGAGCGGCCTCCGGGACGCGATGGCGGCCCGGTGCCGGCTGGTGACCGGGCTGCTCAAGGCCCATGCGCCGTCCTCCGTATCCTGGAGCGATCCGGCAGGCGGCCTGAACCTGTGGCTGACGCTCCCTGCCTGGGTGGACAGCAGCACGGTCTACAGGGAAGCGCTGAAGAGGAGCATCGTGCTGCTGCCCGGCGCGGCCTGCTATGCGGCCGAACCGCAGAGGAATCATCTGCGCCTGTCCTTCACCCAGATGGATGAGGAGGAGCTCCGCGAGGGAACGATGCGGCTCTGCCGCGTGCTGCATGACTGCCTTGCGCGGGAGAAGGCGGGCCCTCCCTCCAAGCCTGTCTTCTAATAGAGGCTGGTCGGGCTCCCCCCCAGCATTCCATACAGCCGTTATCCGCGGCAAAAAAACACCTCCGCCTGCCGGACATCATCTGTCCGGTGCGCGGAGGTGTGGTTCAAATATAAAAATTTATTTCTCGCCGGAGCTCGATCCTGTCATCTTATATTGCTTATAAACGTGCATCTTCCTTAAAAGGACGATGCACGTTTATCTTGGTTGGGCGGGCTGCACCGCAGGCCTAGGCCCGCTCGATGCGGTAGCGGGTCGTGCGTTCGCCGTGCGAGCCGCCGGCCAGCACCAGCCGCGAGGAGAAGCGGCTGCCGTCCGGAGCGGCCAGCGCGACAATCTCGGGAGCGACGAGGAAGGGGTCCCGGCCTGTGGCGTGCATCTCGGTCTTGATCGTGCCGGGATCGTAGAGATTGGCGATGATCCCGAAGCCGCTCTCTTCTTCGGCGGTCGTGCGGGTCAGCGATTCCAGTCCGGCCTTGGACGCGGCATAGGCCGCGAAGCCGCCCGCCCCGTTGGCCGCAAGCGAGGAAGTGATGCTTACGATCCGCCCGCTCTGCTGACGGCGCATGACGGGGATTACCTCACGGGTCATCAGGAACGCCCCGGTCAGGTTGACTCCAATCTGCTCGTTCCACTCGGCGAGGGAAGTGTCGGCCACGCGTCCGGCTTCGAACACGGCGGCGTTGTTGATCAGCGCATCGATCCGGCCGTAGGTCTCGAGAGCGGTCGCGACAAGCCTGCGCACGTCCTCCTCCCGGCTGATATCGGCCCGCAGGGCGAGCGCGCGGCCGCCGGCTTCGCGGATTTCCGCCGCAGCCGCCTCCACCTTGCCCGCGCGCCGGCCGCAGAGCACGACGTTCGCGCCTTCGGCAGCAAGACCGAGGGCGACAGCCCGGCCGAGACCTGAGCCCGCTCCCGTGACGATGACCGTCCAGCCGTCCCATTTCCGTTCATTCCCCATGATTCCTACCGCCTTTTCCGTATTTTATGGTTGTTCCTATCGTACCAGAACAAGGCGGGGCCGTGAAATCACGTTTTCTGATGGATCGCATAAGAAAAGGTTGGAGCAGATCAAACAGCCCTGCCTGCTCCCGGGGAGCGGACAGGGCCGGTGTCATCTCCCGCCCATGCCCTGATGGACTGCGGGGGAGGTACTCTTACCATGCTGATGATCAGCGGAATAAACCATTCGCACGGTAAAGAGGTTTCAGCGGATCTTATCGTAACAGAAGGTTTATTCCACGATCAGCTTGGCGGTCATCATCGCATGGCCGGGACCGCAGGGCAGGGAGCAGAGGATGTCGTAGGTGCCGGGCTTATCAGGCTTGATCGTGACCGTTTTCTTTTGGTTGCTCAATTCGACGTTCAGATCTTTGATGGCTACGGCATGCAGACCCTGCTTGTTCTGC
This sequence comes from Paenibacillus mucilaginosus 3016, assembly GCF_000250655.1. Classification (NCBI taxonomy): domain Bacteria; kingdom Bacillati; phylum Bacillota; class Bacilli; order Caryophanales; family Paenibacillaceae; genus Paenibacillus; species Paenibacillus mucilaginosus. The sequence goes on along the minus strand of NC_016935.1, from coordinate 7,585,231 downwards.
AGCGAGAAGGTGACCTCTTCGCCCGCCTTCACCTTATATTCCTTCTGGTCGAACGCATAGTTCGTAGCAATCAGCTTGACCTGCTGGCCGGAGCCCGCCGCCGCTTCGGGAGCCGCTTCCGGGGTCGTCGCCGGCTTGGCGCCGCACGCCGAGAATACGAGCAGCATGCCGGCGGCTGCGGCTATTGTCAACAATGTCTTCATGGTAAAGTACGCCCCTTTGTATGGAACTGGTGTGGAAATATGCGGAATATGCCGTACTTCCTCACCATACTCTTTTTCGGGGGCTTTGGCTGTGTCGGGCAGGTGACACTCTGTTGAATATTGTTTGACAAAGGGGACTGGAGAATTTTCCATGTGAACCGCTGACGATTCCTACCCTTCGTCACCTCCCGGAAATTAAAAAATCAGCCGCTGGCAAGGTCCGGCGGCTGATTCTTGCGGCTGCACGCTCCTCAGCGCGAACTGCTTCGCTCGAATGGAGTCTTCACCGGAATGAAGAGATCAATGATCCCGATGACGAGGGCGGCCAGGATGGCACCGATGATGCTTGTCGACATACCGCCTACAATGAACTGTGCGCCCCAGATGACGAGCGCGCTTGTAATGAAGCCCACGATCCCGCGGCCGAACGGCGTGATTTTGCGTCCGAAGATGCCTTCGATCACCCAGGCGGCAACAGCGATCACCAGTGCGAGGAAGAAGGCACTCCAGAATCCGCCGATGGTGAACCCGGGGACAATCCAGCTTACGACCAGCAGCATGAAGGCGGAAACGATAAATCTGACGAGATGACCCAGCAAATGCATCGTTCTACTCCTCCTTGGCTTCCTTGCGGCGTATTTGTCAACCTTGGCAAAGGTGCACAAGGGTAGGTTTCCCCTCCGAGCGGCAGGTTAGCATGGGAAACCTTGGGGAATCCATTAGCTTTACCTCCGCGGGTTGGATATAATAAATGAAGGGGTTTTTCCCCAGGCGTCGTATGTGTATGAACGTCTCCAAACAGGCGAAAGGCAGGACCACAACCAACCAATGAACAAGAACTCATCATATAGTCAAAAAATACTGGCCACGCTGGATTTCCACGCGGTGCTTGAGCGCTGCGCGGCGCATGCCAGCACCTCGCTCGGGAAAAGCCGGGTTGAGGAGCTGGAGCCGAGCGGTTCGTTCGACGAAGTGAAGCGCCGCCTGCAGGCGACGGACGAAGCGGTGAATGTCGAACGGCTGAAGGGCGGAGCCCCGTTCGGCGGCATCCGTGACATCCGCCCCGCGCTGCACCGCGCCCGCATCGGCGGGATGCTGAACCCGGCGGAGCTGCTCGATATCGCGCTGACGAGCCAGGGAGGCCGCCGGCTGCAGCGGTTCCTGGAGAGCATCAACGAAGATTACCCGGTGCCTCTGCTCGTCGAGTCGACGGAGCCGATGACCGATCATAAAGCGCTGGAGGACCGCATCCGCCAGTGTATCGACGAGAATGCACATGTCGTGGACTCGGCGAGCCCGGAGCTTGCCAGGATCCGCTCGGAGCTGCGCGGCAGCGAATCGAAGGCGCGGGAACGGCTCGAGCAGATGGTCCGCACCCCGTCCATCCAGAAGATGCTGCAGGATAACCTGGTGACGATCCGTAACGACCGATATGTCATTCCGGTGAAACAGGAGTACCGGAGCCACTTCGGCGGCATGATCCATGACCAGTCGGCCTCCGGGGCGACGCTGTTCATCGAGCCGGAAGCGGTGGTCCAGATGAACAACCGCGTGAGGGAGCTCAAGCTCAAGGAAGAAGCTGAAGTCGAGAAGATTCTCCGCATGCTCTCCGCGCTGGTGGCGGAAGCGGCCGATCTCCTCGTTGTGAATGTGGAGATCCTGGGCGAGCTTGATTTTATCTTCGCCAAAGCGGGTCTGGCCCGGACAATGAAAGCCACCCTGCCGCTGCTTAATGACCGCGGCTTCATCAAGCTGAAGCGCGGCCGGCATCCGCTGATCGCCTCCGAGAATGTCGTGCCGCTGGATGTGGAGCTCGGCGGCAAATATTCGTCGATCATCGTCACCGGTCCGAATACCGGGGGCAAGACCGTATCCCTGAAGACGATCGGTCTCCTCTCGCTCATGGCGATGTCCGGGATGTTCGTCCCGGCGGAGGAGGGCAGCCAGCTCTGCGTCTTCGACGCGATCTATGCGGATATCGGCGATGAGCAAAGCATTGAACAGAACCTCAGTACGTTCTCGAGCCACATGACGAACATCATCCGCATTCTCCGGGAGATGACCCCGAAGAGTCTGGTGCTGCTCGATGAGCTCGGGGCGGGAACCGACCCGGCCGAAGGCTCGGCGCTCGCGATCTCGATCCTGGACTACATGCACCGCATGGGCTGCCGCATCGTGGCCACGACGCACTACACGGAGCTGAAGGCTTATGCCTACGACCGGCAGGGCGTCATCAATGCGAGCATGGAGTTCGACGTGCAGACGCTGCGGCCGACCTACCGGCTGCTCGTGGGCGTGCCGGGCCGAAGCAACGCGTTTGCGATCGCCGAGCGCCTCGGCCTGTCGCGGTCGATCATCGAGAACGCCCGCGGCCAGGTGGGCGAGGAGGAGCAGCGCGTCGAGTCGATGATCGCAACGCTCGAGCAGAACACGATCCAGGCGGAAGCCGAGCGGGCGACGGCCCAGGAGCTGCGCCGCGAGGTCGAGACGCTCCGGGAGAAGCTGAACGCCGAACGGCACCGGTTCGAGGAGCAGCGCGACAAGCTGCTTGAGAAGGCCGAGCGCGAGGGCCGCGAAGCGGTGGCGAAGGCGCGCCGGGAAGCCGAGGAGGTTATCGCGGAGCTGCGGAGGCTGCAGCGCGAAGAGGCCGGCGGCGTCAAGGACCACAAGCTCAGCGAGCTGAAGAAGAAGCTTAACGATGCCGCGCCGGAGCTGCGCTCGAAGCAGGTGAGCCAGCTGCCGAAGAAGAAGCCCGAGACGATCGGTCCCGGCGACGAGGTGCTCGTGACGAATCTCGGCCAGCGCGGCCATGTCGTGGATGTCGTGAATGCCCAGGAGTACACCGTGCAGCTCGGCATCCTGAAGATGAAGGTGAACAAGGCCGATCTCGAGCTCGTGAAGCAGGCGCCCCAGAAGAAGGCGGAGCCGCCCAAGGCGACGTCCTCCCTCAAGCGTACCCGCGACGAGAATGCCAAGATGGAGCTCGATCTGCGCGGGGCGAACGTGGAAGAGGCGATGATCGAGGTGGACCGGTTCCTCGACGAGTCGTACCTCGCGAACTTCGGCCAGGTGTACATTATTCACGGCAAGGGCACCGGCGTGCTGCGCGCCGGCATCCAGGAATATCTTCGCAAGCACAAGCACGTGAAGAGCTACCGTATGGGCAATTATAATGAGGGCGGCGCCGGAGTGACGGTGGCGGAGCTGAAGTAGAGCCTCCCATCTCTTGCCCCCTGCAAGGGCCGTTTCCACAGCATCCGCCCGGCATGAACACCTTTTTGAAACGATGACCCGTCCGTACTCGTAATGAGCCATAGATACCCCGTCGTGTTTCTTGAACCCGCAAAAGTGATTAATACAAGTAAAACTTGCAAATCAGGGAGGGCTCAGGCAATGGGAATTTTCAAAAGGTTTCGCGATCTGACGATGGCAGCCATCAATGACATGCTCGACAAAGCGGAAGACCCGGTGAAGATGCTGAACCAGTTCCTTCGGGATATGGAAGCGGATATTCAGGAGGCGGAGATTGCCGTCGCCAAGCAGATTGCCATCGAGAAGAAGTTCAAGGCCCAGTACGAGGAAGCCGAGGAAATGGTGCAGAAGCGGGAGCAGCAGGCGGTCAAGGCGCTGGAGGCCGGCAACGAGGATCTGGCGCGCCGCGCGCTGCAGGACAAGAAGGAGCACCAGACCCGCTTCGACGAGATGAAGAAGCAGTACGAAACGGCCAAGGGCAACGCCGACCGGCTGCGGGCCCAGCTTGCCGAGATGAAAGACGAGTTCGGCAAGATGAAGAACAAGAAGGACCTGCTCGTTGCCCGGGCGGAAGCCGCCAGAGCACAGAAGCACATCAACCAGGCGATGTCGGGCTTCGGCACGGACAACGCGGCGAAGGGCTTCGACCGCATGAGCGAGAAGGTGCTGCAGCTCGAAGCCGAGGCGGAAGCGAGCAATGAGCTTCGTTCGAAGGACCGCACGCTCGATGACGAGCTCAGCGCCCTCGGCAAGGATGACGGTGTGGAGGACGAACTGGCGGCCCTGAAGGCGAAGATCGCTTCCAAGAACCAGCCGTAAATCACGGCAGGGGAGACCGGAGACTGGAGGAGTCTATTCCTTCAGTCTCTTCGGCTGTTAAGGCAGGAAGATCAATCGTAGGGCGAAAGGGCGGGTGAATACGGTCCATGAACGAACAAATGGATTGGATGATGGGCAATCCTTACGTGGAGACGCTTGCTTATTTCTCGGTGGCCGTCTTGGCGCTGATCGTGTTCCTGGCGGTATTCGAGCTGGTCACGAAGTATAAGGATTGGGAGGAAATCAAGAACGGCAATGTGGCCGTGGCCATGGCGACCGGAGGCAAAATCTTCGGGATCTGCAACCTGTTCCGGTTTGCGATCCTGAACAACGATTCGATTCTGGCTTCGCTCGTGTGGGCCGGCTACGGCTTCGTGCTGCTGCTCGCGGCTTATTTTATCTTCGAATTCCTGACGCCTTACTTCAAGATTGACGAGCAGATCAAGAATGACAACCGGGCCGTGGGCCTGATCTCGATGATGATATCCATATCGCTGTCTTATGTCATCGGAGCCTGCGTCACCTAATGGATCGGCCTGCGGAGCGGGCAAGGGAGGGTAGTTTGGCAGGTGAAGTATTTATGGGGTACATTGTTAGCGCTTGCGCTTGTTTTTTTCGGCGTAGGCGTATACTATTTTATTAATCATGCCTGAATTCAGGCATGATGCGTCCGCGGCTGTGGGAGCCGTCCAAGGAGGAATGACGATTGTCGCAAAGTAATGACGTGATCTGCCCGTGGTGCCAGACGGAGATCGTATGGGATCCGGAGATCGGACCGGAGGAATCCTGTCCGCACTGCTTCAATGAGCTTGGGGAGTACCGGAGCATTAACCTCAAGGTCAAAGGAACCGGCCAGCATATCATGTTCGATGATGAAGAAGATGAAGATTTCGGACTCTTGGACGAAGATGCGGAAGCTATGGATGATTATGAGGAAGGCGTACAGAGTGTGCTCGATACGCAGGAGATCGCCCCCGAATGCTCCTCGTGCCGAAGCTTCATGCTGAAGGTCGGCACGCAGCCCGCACCGGCGGGATTCCAGCCGTTCATTCACGAAGTGCTGGCGAAGCCGCTGGTGGCTGCGTCGTTCACGCTGGACCTGTATACGTGTCCTTCGTGCTTCAAGCTCGAGCAGCATCTGTCCGAAGCGGACCGGCTGGCCATGATCGAACAGCTGAAGGGCAGCGCGAAAGCATAGATGAGAAGAAACCGGAGCGCGGCTGCGCCTCCGGTTTCTTTTTTGTGTTCAATTTGGGGGAAGGACTCATGGAATTTGCCGGATAGGGAAGCTTAACTAGACACAGGCACCACATTCCATTTCATAGGTGAGAGCATGCATTCCGGTTCGAGACATTTTCCCCATGAATGGGTAAAAAGCCCCTCCGCACCCGCTGTGATGAAATACCCGGCGTGGCAGGGGGTTCCCCGCACGGAGAAGGGAGACCCCGCAGGGGGAGGCGCTCCGAAACGCAAGGGCCGAAGCGCGCCGCTCGAAGCGCAGGCGAAGCTCCTTCTGACGGTGAACGGGCTGTTCGCCGCCGCCAATGCCCTGTCGGGGACGTTCGTCAACGTTTACTTGTGGAAATCCAAGGGTGACTTCTCGCTCATCGGCTGGTTCACCCTCGTGACTCATCTGACGATGGCCCTCACGTTCTGGATCGCCGGCAAGTGGGTCAAGGAGCATAACAAAATGAACTGCCTGAGGGCCGGCGTAGCGGTCGCTGCGCTGTTCTATACCCTCGTCCTCTGGTTCGGAGACCGGGCCGCCGACTGGTTCGTGCCGCTGGGCATGGTGATCGGCATGTCGTCGGGCCTCTTCTGGATCGCCTTCAATGTCGTCTATTTCGAGGTGACGGGGCCCGATACCCGGGACAAATTCAACGGCTGGGCGGGACTGGTCGGCTCCTTCATCGGCATGGTGGCCCCCTGGATCTCGGGCTTCCTCATCGTCCGCCTTCAGGCCGCGCAGGGGTACCGGCTGATCTTTACCCTGTCGCTGGCGGTGTTCCTGGTGGGCGTCATCGTGTCGTTCTTCCTCAAGAAGCGCAAGTCCTCGGGGACGTACGAATGGTTCCTGACCTGGCGCTGTCTGCGGAAGGACGCGGCCTGGAGGACGATCGGGCTCGCGTTGATGGCGCAAGGCGCGCGCGAAGGCGTCTTCGGCTTCATGATCGCCCTGCTCGTCTTTGTCCATACGGGCAGCGAGATGAGCCTCGGCAACTTCTCGCTGGTAACCTCCGCCGTCGCCCTGCTGAGCTTCCTTGTGGCGGGCCGGCTGCTGAAGCCGGGTTCCCGCCGCAAGGCCATGCTGATCGGCGCGGCGATGCTCGTGCTGATCATCCTGCCCTTCTTCTGGCGCGTGAACTTCACCACGCTGCTCATCTTCGGGATCGGCGCGGCGATCTTCTACCCGCTCTACGGGATTCCGATGACGTCCATCGTGTTCGACCGGATCGGCAGCGACGAGGAGAGCGCGAAGCGGAGGGAAGAGTATATCGTGCTGCGCGAGCTCGCCCTGAACGGCGGCCGTCTGCTCGGGACCACTGTCTTCATCGTTGTCGTGAGCCTGACCCAGTCGCCGGCCGCCCTCAATTGGCTGCTGCTGGCCCTCGGCAGCTCGCCGCTGCTGGCCTGGTATTGGATGAGCAAGGCAAGCAAGGCGGGTCAAGTGAGGAAGACGGCGTAAGCCTTGCGTTGATCGGAGACGGATCGTCACCCCCAAGGGGAGGCGGTCCGTTTTTGGGCTGTACCTCCGGAAGAGATCAGCTTGACAATCCCGGGCGGAATACTACAATGAGGGGGAAAGCAGCAGCCAGAGAAAAGGCAGGCCCGGCAGGCGGGCTGGATATAGAGGAGGCGTGATGGCCATGGGGACCAAGAGCAGGAGAATGGTGAACAGCATTACGGAGCTGATCGGGGATACGCCGGCGGTGCGGATCTCGCGGCTGCTTGGCGGCGATGCCGCCGAGCTGTACGTGAAGCTGGAGTATTTCAATCCGAGCGGCAGCGTCAAGGACCGGGCGGCCTATAATCTGATCGCCCAGGCGGAGAAGGACGGCCGGCTGCTGCCCGGGGCGACGATCATCGAGCCGACGAGCGGGAACACGGGCATCGGCCTCGCCATGAACGCGGCGGCCAAGGGGTACAAGGCAATTCTCGTCATGCCGGATAACATGACGAAGGAGAGGATCAACCTGCTCAAGGCCTACGGCGCGGAAGTCGTGCTGACGCCGGCGGCGGAGCGGATGCCGGGGGCAATCCGACGCGCGAAGGAGCTGCAGGCACAGATCCCGAACGCCTTCATCCCGCAGCAGTTCGAGAATCCGGCGAATCCGGATATCCACCGGGAGACGACCGCGCTGGAGATTATCGAGCAGATGGAAGGGCGGCTCGATGCCTTCGTCGCCTCCTCGGGGACGGGCGGCACGATCACGGGAACCGGCGAAGTGCTTCGGGAGAAGCTGCCGGGCATCCTGATCTCCGTGGTGGAGCCGAAGGGCTCGCCCGTCCTCTCGGGCGGACAGCCGGGCCCCCACAAGCTGGTCGGCACAAGCCCCGGCTTCGTTCCGCCGATCCTGAACACGGAGGTGTACGACGAGATCGTTCAGGTATCGGATGAAGATGCGCTGCAGACGACGCGGGAGCTGGCGCGGCAGGAGGGCATCCTCGTGGGGCCTTCGGCCGGTGCCACCGTGTGGACGGGCATGCAGGTGGCGCGGAAGCTCGGTCCGGGCAAGCGCGTGCTGTGCATTGCGCCGGATACGGGAGAGCGCTACCTGAGCATGGATATTTTTGTGTAAGACGGGGGGCGGTTCCCCGAAGAAGGGGCGCGTTCGCTGCCGGCCCCATAAGAAGATGGGCCTGCCCGAACAGGGGCAGGCCTCTATCTTTTGGGGGAACATAGGCAAGCAGAGCCGAATAAGAATAGGAGAGTAAGCGGCGGGTGGTTACCGGGATGAACAGGCTGCGGGATGAATCATTGACCTGCTCAAAGGTTACGAGTGTAAATCGACGGACTTTGTTGCATATTTATTCAGTTATGTGTATAATAATGAGTATCCAAACGGAACGAAGGATCCATGAAGAGAGGAAGGGAACTTTAGATGAAGATCGCACTGCATAACGAACGGCCGGAAGAAGCGCAGCTGCGCCGGCTGATGGATGACCTGGCTGTCGAAGCGGGGGTACAGCCGCATCTGGAGGAGCCCGAAGCGGACCGCAGCGGGCGTGTCATTGCCGCCTATGACTGCGGAAGGCTGATCGGTGTCGGCCGTCTCGTGGACACCGGCGCGGAAGCCGGCAGCTTCGAATGCACGCTACTTCCGAGCTATTCCGGCCGGGAGATCGAGTCGAGCATGCGCAAGCTTCTCTCCGCCCGCCGCATGTGCCGCTGATCCCTGCCGCCTTATAATAGAACCCGACATCACCGCAGCTTCCTGTTGTCTACAGGGGCTGCTTTTTTGCTGTTCCCGGGAGGCCCGCGGCTTCCTCTGCACAGGAGCGGCCCGCAGCGTTGGCACCGGCTGCCAGGGTTATTTTTGCTTTGCAAAAAGGTGCGGCGTAGGTGTAATATGGAGGAATAACCTTTTGCCGGATCCCTAAGAATCCGGCACAACCTGAAGGCCGTAGGAGGACCCCAAGCCATGGAGCAGTTCAAGCTGAAGATCATTGAGTTATTAAAAGAAGATGCGCGCCGCACCCCTGCGCTGATCGCAACGATGCTCGCCGCGCCCGAGGCGGAAGTGGCGCAAGCGATTCGCGAGCTGGAGGAAGAACATATCATCGTGAAGTACGCGACGGTCGTCAATTGGGCGAAGGTCGACGATGAGAAGGTTACGGCGCTGATTGAAGTGCAGATTACTCCCGAGCGCGGCCGCGGCTTCGATGCGATTGCGGAGCGCATTTACTTATATCCTGAAGTAAAATCCGTTTATCTCATGTCGGGCGCGTACGATCTGCTCGTCGAGATCGAAGGCAAGACGCTCAAGGAAGTGGCCTCCTTTGTCTCCAACAAGCTGTCGCCGATCGACCGCGTGCTGTCGACCAAGACGCATTTTATCCTCAAAAAATACAAACAGGACGGCATCACCTTCGAAGATCACGAAGATGACCACCGTCTGTTAATCTCGCCGTAAAGGACGATGGAACGATGATTGAGCCGAAACAGCAAACGGGGGAAACCCAGAACCAATCGATGAGCCGTTATCTGGCACCGCTCGTACGCGATATTCCGCCATCGGGCATCCGGAAGTTCTTTGACCTTGCGAGCGGACGCAAGGACATTATCTCCCTTGGCGTGGGCGAGCCCGATTTCAGCACGCCGTGGCACGTCAGGGAAGCCTGTGTGTATTCCCTCGAACGCGGCAACACCAAGTACACCCCGAACTCCGGTCTGCCGGAGCTGCGGGAGGCCATCGCCGAATATTTGTACGAATCGTTCCAGACGCCGTATGAGCCGGCCGATGAGGTGCTGGTGACGGTGGGCGGCAGTGAAGCGATCGACCTGGCCCTGCGGGCTCTTGTCACGCCGGGAGACGAGATTCTGATTCCGGAGCCGTGCTATGTCTCCTACAACCCGATTACCGCGATCGGCGGCGGGGTGCCGGTCGGCATAGAGACGTTCGCCAAGGACCAGTTCAAGCTGACGGCGGAGTCGCTGAAGAATGCCATTACGCCGCGCTCGAAGATTCTCATTCTGTGCTATCCGAGCAATCCTACCGGGGGCATAATGACCTACGAGGATTGGCTGCCGATCGCCAAAGTCGTCGAAGAGCACGATCTTATCGTGATATCCGACGAAATCTATGCGGAGCTGACGTATGACCGGAAGCACGTGTCGTTTGCTTCCATCCCGGGGATGCGCGACCGCACGGTGCTCGTCAGTGGCTTCTCCAAGGCCTTCGCGATGACCGGCTGGCGGATGGGCTATGCCTGCGGACACCGGGACATCATCTCCGCCATGACCAAAATTCACCAATATACGGTGATGTGCGCTCCTTCGATGGGCCAGGTGGCCGCACTTGAGGCGCTGAGGAACGGGATGGAAGAGAAGGACCGCATGGTCGAGTCCTACAACCAGCGGCGCCGTCTGGTCGTCCAGGGCTTCCGGGAGATCGGTCTTCAGTGCCACGAGCCGCAGGGCGCGTTCTATGCGTTCCCGTCGATTCAAGCCACGGGCCTCAGCTCGGCGGAATTTGCGGAGCGCTGCCTGTTTGAGGCCAAGGTCGCAGTGGTGCCGGGGCAGGTCTTCGGCATCGGCGGAGAGGGCTTTGTCCGCTGCTCCTATGCTTATTCGGTTTCGCAGCTGCTCGAAGCGATCGATAGAATAGGAAAATTTATGAAAAATCTCTAAATTCGACAAAAAAGTCATTTTCAATTTCCCCAATAACTGGTATCTTAGAAGTATGGAAGTTTTCTATATTAATCATTTATGGAACTATCCGTCTAAGGACTAAGATACTAGAAGGTTGGGAGGGATAAGGAATGGCATTTCCGGAATACCAGCTTCGGCAGAACTTCAATCTTGGTTGGATACGCGAGAGCGAGGAGAAGTCCAAGTGGATCTTTGGCAAACGCAAAAAGGGTTCCGCGGCTTCAACACTGGAAGATGATATCTACCGGCTGAGGCAGGAGATGGAGCAGCTTGTTCAAAGCGGAAACAGCCTTACATCCTCCCGCGTGGTTGAGATCAGCATGGAGCTGGATATAAAGATTAACGAATATATGCAGGGATTTCGGAGAAGCCGGTCATGACCGGCTTCTTTTTTGCCGTGTAAGGACAGGGAAGCTTTGAAAGCCGCGGCTTCTTTATGATAAGATAGCATGATAGAAGAACGGGGTTTCCAAGGTGCGTGAAGGGAGCATGAAGTTCATGAGAAGGAAGTGGCTGCTTGCGCTGCTGCTTGTGGTGATTCTGGCCGGATGCGGCGGAGGGCCGAAGGCGGATGTGACGGTTTTCATGATGTCTTCGAAGGGGATTCCGAGCGAAGCGTCGGAGAAGCTGCAGGCTTCGCTTCAGGCGAAGCTTGGGACGGCGCCGACGGTCCAGGTATTGGCAACGCCGGTTTTCAGCATGGAGAAGATGATTGTGGAGATCGCTGCGGGGGATCACGGGATTCACGTGCTGCCGGGCGACCAGCTGGAGTCGTTGAAGAACCAGCAGGCTTTCATCCCGCTGGATGATGTGGCGAAGCCGGAGGATTTTCCGAACGGTGTCCTTGAGATCGAGGAGAACGGGAAGAAGGAGAAACACCTGTACGTGATTCCGATGGAGGAATCGGCCTGGTTCAAGGATTTGAACCTGAACGGCAAGGATCTATATGCCTTCATTCCGGTGAATGCGCCGGACAAGGAGAAGGCCAAGCAGGTCATGAAGCAGATTGCCGTGAAGTAAGCGCAATTCGACTTGTACGAAGTGAACACACGGCTGCCGGATCACGGCGGCCGTCCGCAGTCCGGGTGCCTGGGGGCCGAGCCGCAAGAGGAGGCCGCTCAGGTTAAAAGGGAAGCCGGTGTGAATCCGGCACGGTCCCGCCACTGTCATCGGGGTAAGCTCCATACAGCCACTGCGCGCCGGAAGGCGTGCGGGAAGGCGGAGCGCCGCCGGTCCGTATTCTTCGGCCGGCCCCGTAAGTCAGGAAACCTGCCCGGACCTTGGCGTTGTCGCCCTTTCGAGGAAAAAGGGCAGACCTTCTCCTGCCCCGGCGGCCCCCTGCGTCCCTTGCGGACCCTGCAGGGCGTTCGGCGGTGCGATAAGGGCTGCCCTCTGCTCGGAAGCGATTCCGCGGCGGAGGGCTTTTTGGCATTCTTGGAATAGGGCTGCAGCCAGGATTCCCAATAAATATGGGGTTAGGAAGTGGACAGATGAAAGCGTGGAGAAGAAAACTGATGGGGACGGTGCTGAGTCTGGCGCTGGCGGGTACACTTACCGCCTGCGGCCAATCGGCAGCGCCCGTACCGGGCCAGGGAGAGCTGGCGGAGCCGCCGAAGGCGGAGAGCGGCACAGGCGGGAGCGAAGGCACAGCAGCGAAGCGGACGGTCTATCCGCTGAAGATAACGGACGCGACGGGCAAGGAGTTTACCTTCGAGAAGGCGCCCGAGCGGGTGGCATCGACCTCGCCGAGTGAAACGGAAATTCTGTTCGCGCTGGGACTCGGGGACAAGGTGGTCGGCGTATCGGATTTCTGCGACTATCCGGCGGAAGCGAAGGCGAAACCGAAGCTCGGCAGCATCATGAAGCCGAATGAAGAGGCGCTGATCGGCTCCGGGGCGGATGTGGTCGTCAGCGGAGTATCCATGAAGAACGACACGGTGAACAAGCTGCGTGAGCTGAAGGTGAATCTGTTCAAGGTGGAGCCGAAGACCGTAGACGACGTGATCGCTAATATTCTGACGATGGGCAGGATCTTCGACCGTCAGGAGCAGGCGCAGAAGGTTGTGGACAAGATGAAGAGCGAGCGGGAGCAGGTGGTTCAGGCCGTGAAGGATCTGAAGCCGGAGGAGAAGCGCCGGGTGCTGATTGAATTCTCGCCGGGCTGGACGGTGGGTTCCGGTGAATTCCTGGACGAGCTCATCACCCTCTCCGGAGGGGTGAACGTGGCCGCCGGGGAGAAGGGCTACATGAAGATTAATGAAGAGAAGGTTATCGTGGACAACCCGCAGGTGATTCTGTATCCGAGGAATCTCATCGACGACAAGTCCGGCAAGAAGCTCGATGAGATCATCCGCGCCCGCAGCGGCTGGGAGAAGATTGATGCCGTGAAGAATAACAAGCTGGCTGGAGTCGACAAGGATACAACGTCCCGTCCGGGTCCGCGCATTACCGAGGGGGCTGCTTGAGATTGCCAAGGGCATTTACCCGGAACGGGTGAAATAAAATGAGACGGAGGCTCGCGCTGTGGGTCGGGGGAGCGCTGCTCCTTCTCCTGCTGTCGGCCACCGCAGCGATGTCGATCGGCACGGTTCACGTGCCTTTTCGCCATGTATGGGGCATTCTGCTGCACGGGCTGACGGGAGGCGGGTCTGACGGCGCAACCGTTCCGTGGACGACGGCCCACGAGCAGATCATCTGGAAGGTGAGGCTGCCCCGCATGGTGCTCGGCTGTCTGGTCGGGGCGGCGCTGGCGCTTGCCGGAGCGGGGTTTCAGGGCGTGCTGCGCAATCCGCTGGCCGATCCGTATACGCTCGGCGTCTCCTCGGGCGCCTCGGTGGGCGCGGCGTTCTTGATCCTCTTCGGCCTGCAGTATGCGCTGTTTGGAGAGTGGACGATTCCTGCGGCGGCTTTTGTGACGGGGAGTCTGACGCTCTATGCGGTGCTGGCTCTCGCCCGGACGGGGGGCAGGCTCCGGATGGAGACGGTGCTGCTCGCAGGTGTCGTGATGCAGGCGTTCCTCGGTGCCATCGTATCCTTCATGGTAGCGATGTCCGATGAGGTGATCAACGAGATTATCTTCTGGATGATGGGCAGCCTGGTGATGCGCGGCTGGTCATACTCGATGGTTCTGCTGCCCTACGTCTGCCTGGGCGCAGCCGTGCTGATGGCCTACGGCAGTGCGCTGAATCTGTTTGCCCTCGGCGAACGGCAGGCGGCCCACCTGGGCGTGGATGTGGAGCGGGCGAAGCTTACGGTACTGGCGGCTTCCACCCTGCTCACGGCCGGAGCAGTCTCCGTGTCCGGTGTGGTGGCGTTCGTCGGCCTGCTCGTACCGCATCTGCTGCGCCTGCTGGCGGGGCCGGATTACCGGCTGCTGCTTCCGCTCTCCCTTGTCGGAGGGGCGGTCTACATGCTGTGGGCCGACACGCTGGCCCGGACCCTGCTGTCCCCGACGGAGATTCCGCTTGGCGTCGTTACGGCATTCATGGGCGCACCGTTCTTCGCTTATCTGCTCCGCCGGCGCAAGCAGGCGCTGAGGGAGTAACAGGTGAGCTTGGGACAGGGACCGGGGAAGCTGGACTGGGTGAATGTAGGGTTCAGTAAAAATTTGGAATGCAGATATTGATGATGAAGTGAAATGAAGTGAAGTCAGATACATCAAAGAAGGGAGGGACGGCCATGGCCGGGATGAAGGTAAGGGGGCTGGGCAAAAGGTTCGGAGCGCGGATCGTGCTCCGGGAGATCGACCTGGAGGTCCGGCAGGGCGAATGGCTCGGCATCCTGGGCCCGAACGGCAGCGGCAAGTCGACGCTGCTGCATCTGCTCTCGGGCGTGGAGGCGCCGGATCAAGGGAGCATCGAGCTGGATGGGCAGCCGCTTGCCGGGTATTCCCGCAAGGCGCTGGCCCGGCTGCTGGCCGTCCTTCCGCTAGGATGCGCTTCCTCCCCTGGGCTTCACGGTCAGGGAGATCGTGGAGATGGGACGCTATCCTTATCAGAACTGGCTGGGGGAGTGAGAGGGAGGACCGCTCCGCTCTCGTGGAGCGGATTCTCTCCTGGCTGAAGCTGGAGGAGCTGCAGGAGCGCACGGTGGATGCACTCAGCGGCGGGGAAAGGCAGCGTGTGGCGCTCGGCCGGGCCCTGGCCCAGGAGCCGAGGCTGCTGCTGCTCGACGAGCCGACGACCTTCCTCGATATCGGTTATCAGCTGGAGATGCTCGAGCGGATCGACCGGTGGAAGGAAGAGAACGGCATGACCGTCGTCTCGGTGCTGCATGATCTCAATCTCGCTTCGATGTTCTGCGACCGGCTGCTGCTCCTCCAGGAAGGGCGGATCCGCGCGATCGGCACGCCGGAGCAGGTGCTGCAGCCGGCAGGGCTTGAGGAGGTCTATGGCACAAGACCCTACGTGCTGCCGCATCCGGACAGCGGCGTGCCGCAAATACTGCTTGGAAGGGACCGAATGGGGCATGAGTGAACAGGAACTTGGGAACATATTGGCGGGTATCGGCCCGCTGGATGAGAGAGCGGCGGCGGAAGCGGCGAGGCGTCTGGACGAGCTTACGAAGCCTCCGGGAAGCCTGGGGCGGCTCGAGGCGGTGGCGCAGCAGGTCGCGGGCATCCGCGGCGAAGCGCTGCCGGAGCTCGGCCGCAAGGCGGTCGTCGTCATGGCGGCCGATCACGGCGTCTGCGCGGAAGGAGTCAGCGCCTTCCCTGCGGAGGTTACGCCGCAGATGGTGCTGAACTTCCTTGGCGGCGGGGCGGCCGTGAACGTGCTCTCCCGCCAGACCGGCGCCGAAGTCGTCTGCGTCGACATCGGCGTGAATGCCATGCTGTCCCATCCGCTGCTCCGTTCGCACAAGGTGCGGTGGGGGACGGCCAATATGGCCGAGGGCCCGGCCATGACGCGGGAAGAGGCCGTGGAGGCCATCCGGACCGGCATCGAGATCGCCCGCGGGCTGGCGGATGAAGGCTTCGGCCTGCTGGCGACCGGCGAGATGGGCATCGGCAACACGACGGCGAGCAGCGCCCTGCTCAGCGTGCTGACCGGCGAAGAGCCGGCAGCGGTCACAGGACGCGGCACCGGTATCGACGATGCCCGCCTGCGGCATAAGCAGGAGGTCATCCGCCGGGCGATCGCCGTCAACCGGCCGGACCCGAACGATCCGCTCGATGTGCTGGCGAAGGTCGGCGGCCTGGAGATTGCGGGGCTGGCCGGTGTGATCCTCGGTGCGGCGTCCCGGCGGATTCCCGTCGTGATCGACGGCTTCATCTCCTCGGCGGCGGCGCTGATTGCCGCCCGGCTGGCTCCGCTGAGCCGGGACTTCATGATCGCCTCGCATCTCTCGGAGGAGAGGGGGCATGCCCGGCTGCTGCAGGAGCTTGGCCTTGCGCCGATGCTCCAGCTGGATATGCGGCTGGGCGAAGGCACCGGCGCGGTACTGGCGTTCCCGCTGGTGGAGGCCTCCCTAAAGCTCATGCGCGAGATGGCGACCTTCGGCTCGGCCGGCGTGTCGCAGGCGGCCGGGGAGACGCCGGCCGGGGCATGAGCGGGGCGCGGGAAGCGGTACGCCCGCTGCGGGTGCTCGTCACCGGGGGCGCGCGCAGCGGCAAGAGCGGCTTCGCCGAGCGCCATGCGGCGCGGCTGGGTGCGCGGGGGCTCTACATCGCCACGTCGCAGGCGTACGACGATGAGATGCGCGAGCGCATTGCCCTGCACCGGCAGAGCCGGGAGGCGCAGGCTTTCCCGTGGACGACGGCGGAGGAGCCCTACGTGCTGAGCGCCCTGCTGCAGGAAGCGCGCGAGCCGGTCGTCCTGGTCGACTGCCTGACCCTGTGGCTGTCGAACTGGCTGCTCCGGCTGGAGCAGGAGCCGGACGCGCAGCGCCTGCTCGAGGAGAAGATCGAAGAGCTCGCCCGGGCCTTCGAGAGAGCCGAACGGCCGGTGATTCTCGTGACCAACGAGGTCGGGTACGGTCTCGTGCCCGAGTATAAGCTCGGCCGGATCTTCCGCGATCTCTCGGGCCGGATGAACCAGCGTCTGGCCCGGTCGGCGGACCAGGTGTTCCTTGTGACCTCGGGGATTCCGCTGGAGCTCAAGGCGCTGGCCTATCCCGAGTAATTAACGGAGAGACCGGGCAGCCGGCAGCTCAGGAATCTAGGTCCGGCGGTACGCGAAGCCAACGGATAAGAAAGATGGGGGACGCACGTGCTTCAATACGGTTTGCAGGAAATACTGGCGGTCGCGCTGGCTGCGGTCGTCATCGACTGGGTGATCGGCGATCCGCAGTGGAAGTGGCTGACGCATCCGGTCGTGTGGATAGGCCGGCTGATCCGCCTGCTGGAGCGGGGGCTGTACCGGACGCCAGGCGGCGACGGCGGCGCAGAACCGTTGAAGCTCCGTTTGCGAGGTCTGGCGCTTACACTGACGACGATAGCGGCAGCCTACGCTGCCGTGTGGGCGGTCTGCCGGGCGGCGGAAGCCGTTCATCCTTGGCTCGGCTATGCGGCGTCCGCTTGGTTCGTCTCCACGACGATCGCGGTCAAAGGCCTGAAGGATGCCGCCATGCTCGTCTACCGGCCGCTCTGCACGGGGAACTTGGAGGAGGCCCGCAAGTATGTCGGCTATATCGTCGGCCGGGATACGACTCGGCTGGAGGAGCCGGAGATTACGCGGGCGACGGTCGAGACCGTGGCCGAGAACATCGTGGACGCGTTCATCTCGCCGCTGGTGTTCGCCCTGCTCGGAGGGGCCCCACTGGCGATGCTGTACCGGGCATCGAATACGCTGGATTCCATGGTCGGGTACAAAAATGACAAGTACCTGCATTTTGGCTGGGCCTCCGCGCGGTGGGACGATGTGCTGAACTGGCTTCCCGCCCGGCTGACGGGCGGGCTGCTGGTGGCGGCGGCCGGGCTGACGCCCGGGCTCTCCGCAGCACGGGCGGCGAAGGCCGTCCGGGTCTTCGCCCGGCTGCATCCGAGCCCGAACAGCGGGATCCCGGAGTCGGCCGTGGCCGGGGCGCTCGGCATCGAGCTCGGCGGTGTCAACGTCTACCACGGGCGGACGAGCGAGCGGGCCCGGATGGGCTGGCCGCTGAGAACCCGCGAGCGCGGTGATATTCTGCGCACGGTCGGTCTTTTGTATAAGGTAAAGCTATCTGGCGGCGGGGGGATTGCTGTGCGTACTGCTTGGGATTACATACGCGGGATAGGAGGGGCGGCTGCGGCCGCTTTTCAATTTTTGTCGAGACTGCCCGTGCCGCTCACGCTCGATTACAGCGGGGGGCTGTTCCGCCGCAGCGTCGTCTTCTATCCGCTGGTCGGTGCGGTGCTCGGCGCGATCCTCTGGGGAGCGGGAGCGGTGCTGCAGGCGGTGCTGCCCCCGCTGCCGGCCGCTGCGGTGCTGCTGGCTCTGTGGGCTGCGCTCACCGGCGCGCTTCACCTCGACGGGCTGATGGACACGGCGGACGGGGTGCTCAGCCACCGCTCCCGGGAGCGGATGCTCGAGATCATGAAGGACAGCCGGGTCGGCGCGATGGGCGTGGTTGTCTGCGTGCTGGTGCTGCTCCTGAAGTGGTCGCTGCTGACTTCCATAATGGAGCGGGGCGGGGGACTGGCGCTGCTGCCCCTGGTGCTGCTGTGGAGCCGCTGCATGATGGCCGCAGCCCTGGTCTGCTGGCCCTATGCCCGCCAGGAGCAGGGGGGCGGCATGGGCAGCTTGTTCGCCGGCCTCGGCTTCCGCCACCTGACGGGCGCCGCCGGGCTCGCTGCGGTACTGACACTCTCCGCCGGCTGGTGGACCGGCGGAGCTGCGCTGCTGCCCCTGCTGTTGGCGCTGCCTGCGGCCGCCGCAGCGGGCTGCGCACTTATGGGCGCTTATCTGCACCGCAAGCTGGGCGGGCTCACCGGCGATACGTACGGTGCGATTAATGAAGGGGTCGAGACGCTGCTGCTGGCCGTATGGGTCGGCATGACAGGCTTATAGGAGGCGAAGGGGATGTTGGAGAAATACGGGCACGGCGGGGACCTACAGACGGCGGCGGAGAAGTACGGCAGGCCGCCGGGGGAGTTTGTCGATTACAGCTCGAATATGAATCCGTTCGGTCCGCCGGAGGCGGCAGGGCACATACTGCGCACACGCTGGCAGGAAGCGGCCGCTTATCCGGACCCGGCGGCCAGGGAGCTGACGCGACGGCTGGCGGAGAAGCACGGCGTGGACCCGGCGTGCATTCTCGTCGGCAACGGGGCCGCCGAGCTGATCGATCTGGCTGTGCGGGTGCTGCGCCCTGCGGTTACGGGACTGGCCCGCCCCTCGTTCAAGGAATACGAGGATGCGGTGCGGAAGACGGGCGGGGCCGTCAAGGATATCCCCCTGAGGGAGGAGCAGGGCTTCGAGCTGCAGCTGCAGGATCTGGAGGCGGCAGCGCCCCACTGCGACCTGCTGTTCCTCGGCTCGCCGAACAATCCGACAGGGCGGCTGCTGCCGCAGGCCGTGCGTGAGAGGCTTGCCTCGGACGCGCTTCCGGCGGTCGTCGACGAGGCGTTCCTCGACTTTCTGCCGGAGGAAGAGAAGCTGTCGCTTGCCGCCGCAGCCTCGTCGAGCCCGAATCTCATCGTGCTTCGCTCGATGACGAAGTTCTACGCGATCCCGGGTCTGCGGCTCGGCTATGCCGTCGCGCATCCGGACCGCATCTGGGCCATGAGGGAGCTGCAGGTGCCGTGGAGCGTCAATGCGTTCGCCCAGTGGATCGGGGCGGCGGTGCTGGAGGACCGCGCTTACGCCCGGCGGACGCTGGAGTGGCTGCCCGGGGCGAGGGCTGAGCTGCTCGCGGGCCTGCGGGAGCTGGGTGTGCTGGCCTGGGACAGCGACACGAATTATGTGTTGTGCTCGCTGCGGGCGCTCGGGTGGACCGGGCGTGGGTTGCAGGAAGCCATGGGGCGCAGGGGCATCCTCATTCGCGACGCCTCGCTGTTCCCGGGCCTGGACGATTCCTACGTCCGGCTCGCGGTGAAGCTCCCGCAGATGAACCGGCGGCTGCTCGCCGTGCTGGCGGAGGTCTTCGCGGAGCGGCAGCGGGAAGGTAGGGGCCGTGCAGCTGCTGAGGCGGCGGCAGCGGGCGCAGCTCAGACGGCGCCTTACGCAGTAGAGGGCTTGGGCGCGGAAGCACCGGCTTCTTCCGGCCCGGACGCCCCGCTCTCACCGGCGGGAGCAGGACCGTCCCGCCGCCGAGGATCGGTTGTCATGCTGCAGGGCACGGCTTCGGACGTCGGCAAGAGCCTGCTGACCGCTGCGCTCTGCCGCATTCTGCTGCAGGACGGCCGCCGGGTGGCGCCGTTCAAGTCGCAGAACATGTCCCTGAACTCCTACGTGACGCCGGACGGCAAGGAGATCGGCCGGGCCCAGGGAATGCAGGCCGATGCCTGCCGCATTCCGGCGACGACGGACATGAACCCGATCCTGCTCAAGCCGAAGAAGGATATGGTGGCGCAGGTCGTCGTCCACGGCAGGCCGTATCAGGATCTCGACGCCCGCACCTACCGGGAACGCTACCTGCCCGAGGCGGAGGGCGTGGTCAAGGAAGCGCTTGAGCGGCTGCGCAGCGTTCACGACGTGGTCGTGATCGAGGGAGCCGGCAGCCCGGCCGAGGTGAACCTGAAGGACCGCGATATCGTGAACATGCGGCTGGCGGGCTGGGCGGACGCACCGGTGCTGCTCGTCGCGGATATCGACCGGGGCGGCGTGTTCGCTTCACTCGTCGGCACGCTCGAAATCCTGACGCCTGAAGAACGTGCCCGTGTCCGCGGCTTTGTCATTAACAAGTTCCGCGGAGACGTGACGCTGCTGCAGCCGGGGATCGACTGGCTGGAGGCGCGCACGGGCATCCCGGTGCTCGGGGTGATCCCGTACCTGCCGCAGCTCGGTCTCGAGGACGAGGATTCGGCCTCGCTCGAGCGCAAGCTGGCCGAGACGGCGCGCAGCGGCCCTCCGGCGAAGCTGCCGCCCGAGATGCTCGACATCGCGGTTCTGCGCCTGCCCCGCATCTCCAACTTCACGGATGCGGATCCGCTGGCCTTCGAGCCGGATGTGCGCCTGCGGTTCGTCTCCTCGCCCGAGGACTTCGGGCAGCCGGATGCCGTGATCATTCCCGGCAGCAAGAATACGGTCGACGACCTGCTCTATCTTCGTTCGAGCGGGCTGGACCGCAGGCTGCTCGCGTATGCGGCAGGCGGCGGCTTTGTCACCGGCATCTGTGCCGGCTATCAGATGCTCGGGGCGCGGCTGCTCGATCCCCAGCTTGTCGAATCCGACAAGCCGGAGCTTGAGGGCCTCGGCCTGCTGCCGACCGAAACGCTGTTTGCCGCCGAGAAGCGGACCGTCCAGGCGGCGGGAGTCGCGAGGCTGTACGGCGGCTACCCGGTCGAAGGCTACGAGATCCACATGGGCCGTACGACCTTCCTGGAGCCGGTGGAGCATCCGTTCCTGCTGCAGGAGGAAGGCTCCGCAGGTCTGCCGGATGGAGCTGCGGTGGCCGAAGGACGCGTCTGGGGCACGTACCTTCACGGCGTGCTGCACAGCGACGACTTCCGGCGCGCCTGGCTGAACCGTATCCGGGAGAGCAGGGGGCTTGCCCCGCTGCCGGCCGAGCTGCGGTTCACCGAACGGCGGGAGGCCGCCTTCGACCGGCTGGCCGGGCATGTGCGCTCCCACTTGGATATGGAGCGTTTGTATGAGATGATACAGGAACAGGAAACTGCCATTCTTACCTAAGGAGGGACTGGGCATGCGCATTTATACAAGAACGGGCGATGCCGGCCAGACCGGTGTCATCGGGGGGCGCGTCGACAAGGACGACGTCCGGGTGGAAGCCTACGGGACGACCGACGAGCTGAACTGCTTCGTCGGGCAGGCGATCGGGTTTCTCGATCCCCAGCGCGACGCGGATCTCGCAGCGGACCTGCTGGAGATCCAGCACGAGATCTTCGACTGCGGCTCGGACCTCGCCCTGCTGAAACAGGAGCTGCGGCCGTACAAAGTCACCGCGGAGATGGTCGACCGGCTGGAGGCATGGATCGACAAGTACGACGCCGAGACGCCGGACATCAAGCGGTTCATTCTGCCGGGCGGCTCGCTCGCTTCTTCGACCCTGCATGTCTGCCGCACCGTGTGCCGCCGGGCCGAACGCCGGGTGGTGACGCTGGCCCGCACGCAGCCGATCAACGACGAGGTGCGCCGCTACCTCAACCGGCTGTCGGACTTTTTCTTCACGGTGGCCCGTGTGGCGAACCACCGCGCCGGGATGCCGGACGTGGAATATGTGAGAAGTGCCGAGGTGTTCCGGCGCAAATCATGACCTACTACAAACCGATTGAATACATTGTGCCTCCGGAGGACGAAGGCCTGCTCCTCAAGACCGTGCTGCAGAACCGGATGGGCCTCTCCCGCAAGCTGCTCTCCCGCTTGAAGCTGACGGAAGAGGGCATCACCGTGAACGGCGAGCGTCGCTACATCAGCGTGAAGGTGCAGCCGGGAGACCGGGTCGCCGTACGGATGGAGGTCGAGGCCTCGGATGACATCCTGCCCCAGCCGATGCCGCTGGAGATCCTCTACGAGGACGATGAGCTGCTCGTGCTGAACAAGGAGGCGGGGAGGATCGTCCACCCGACCCACGGCCATTATACGGATACGCTGGCGAACGGCGTTGTGCATTACTGGCACGAGCAGGGCTGGAGCTTCCGCTTTCGGCCGATCCACCGGCTCGACCAGGAGACCTCCGGGGCCCTGGCTGTGGCCAAGAACCCGTATGTCCACCAGCAGATCTCCGAAGAGATGCAGACGACGGGGCTCAAAAAAGAGTACCTCGCCTTCGTCCACGGACAGCTGGAGACGGACGAAGGAACCGTCGACCAGCCGATCGACCGCGATCCGGAGGCGCCGCATATCCGTATCGTGACGCCTTCGGGCTACCGATCGGTGACCCACTACCGGGTCGAGCGCCGGTTTGCGGACGCGACCCTGGTCCGCCTGTGGCTGGAGACCGGCCGCACGCACCAGATCCGCGTGCATATGCGGCATCTCGGCCATCCGCTGCTCGGCGACAAGATGTACGGGCCTCCGGAGGAAGAGGGAGTCTACGGGCTGCAGCGCCATGCGCTGCACGCCTGCCTGCTCGGCCTGACCCACCCCGTCCGGCGGGAGTGGATGGAGTTCGAGGCCCCGCTGCCCGAGGACCTGCAGCATCTGCTCCGCCAGCTGGAGGGCGGGGAGCAGGGCCGCCCTTGAAGGGCATGCTGTCCGAGGCAGCACTTCTTCCCAAGCCAAACAGACCGTACCGGACTTCAAGAGAAGTGTCCGGCACGGTTTTTTGGCATGCTTGGGAGCGGCGGTGGAGTGCGAACCCCGCTGCCGGCGGAGCGGCGGCACGGGTTCCGCATCACATAGGCGGCATCCTGGCATCCGCTGCTCTGCGATAAGATGTGCGGCCCTCCGGAGGAGAGGAGGGCTGCAGGCTGGAATCCCGTGCGCTGCCCGCCTGCCCGCTGCCCGTCCCGTCCAGAGGGTTTGACGGGTCCGGGGCACCGCCGCTGCAGCACCTGCCCTTCTTTTACTGCAGCATCCCGACATACTCCTTCAGTGCCAGGGAGAATGAGTCCTGGCCGCCGGCCGTCGGGATCCACAAGCGGCTGGTCATGCCGCCGTCATACCGGCTGATCTTGTAGTCCACCGGGTAAGGGAGCACTTCGACGCCCTGCTTCCCAAAGTGCTTGATCGAGCGGGCCATGTGGAAGGCGGAGGTGACGAGGATCGGCTTCCGGAACCCATGCTGATCGAGCAGCACCTTGGAATTGCGGGCATTCTCCTGGGTCGTGCGTGAAGCGTCATCGAGCAGAATGGCCTTCTCGGGCACGCCGAGGGCGATCAGCTTCTGCTTGGACAGGCGCCCCTCGTTCACCGTATCCTCATAGACCTGGCCGCCCGAGACGAGAATCGGGAGCGGCTTCTTGGCGAAGAGCTCGGTAACGGCGACGACGCGGTGCAGCGTGGAGCCGCTGAGATGGCCCGTGGCGCTGATGTCGGGCGTGCCGCTGACGCCGCCGCCGGTCAGCATGACGTACACATCGCCCTCGACCGCCTTGGGCGGATCGTAGCGGTCCTCGACCGACTTCAGGAGTCCTTCGCCTGTAAGCGGGATCGACATGAAGTAGAAGAGCAGCGCAGCGGCGAAGGTCACCAGGCCGGCCGAACGACGGACCCGGAAGTAGACCCACGCGCCAAGAAGGAGCAGAACCAGGATGTAGAGGCCGGGAGGGAAGAGGAAGCTGTAGACGAGTTTAATGACATAAATCATGGGGGACTCCTTACTGTTCAGGGGATCTGGGGAAGGGTTCGGCCGGATGAACCGGGCCTGTACGCTCCCTTTTCCATTATCCTGCGGAAGCGGCCTATTTTCAATAAACCGTACATCCCCGTACATTTGCAGGCGGAAGGCGTTCATCGGTATAATGGGAGGGAAATGCCGGCGCGCTAACGCTAACAGACGATAAGGATGGTAAGTACCCCATGAACGACTCAAAACTGAAGGTATATCAATATCCCCAGTGCGGTACGTGCCGCAGTGCGGTCAAGTGGCTCAAGGAACACGGCTGGGACGTGGAGACGGTGCATATTGTGGAGCAGCCGCCGACCGTGGAGGAGCTGCGGGAGATCATCCCGAGAAGCGGCCTGGATATTAAAAAGTGGTTCAATGTCTCCGGCGAAGTCTACAAGGAGCTCGGACTGAAGGATAAGCTTCCGGGACTCAGCGAAGAGGAGAAGATTGCACTGCTGGCATCGAACGGCAAACTGATCAAACGGCCGGTGGTCATCAGCGGCAGTCAGGTGACGGTGGGCTTCAAGGCCGACCAGTATGAGGAGGCCTGGGGCAGCCGGGGCTAATCCAAGCAAGACGAGGAGCGTGAAGCCTGTTGCAGCAGCGGCAGAAACCAAAGAAGCAAACTCCCCTGTGGTACATCGGTGCCGCGGTCATGTTCATTTTCAGCCAGCTGAAGACGCTGGTTCCCCTGCTGAAGTTCAGCAAGTTCGGCGGGGCGTTCCTGTCGATGCTGATCTCGGTCGGAGCCTATGCGCTGATCTACCCGTGGCAGTTCGCCGTGGGATTCGTCCTCCTTCTGCTGGTTCATGAGATGGGCCACGTCTTTGCCGCCAGGCAGAAAGGTCTTCCCGTGTCGGCTCCCATGTTCATTCCGTTCCTGGGCGCGCTGATCAGCATGAAACGGCATCCGCGCGATGCGGCGACGGAGGCCTATGTGGCGATCGGAGGGCCCGTACTCGGTACGGTGGGGGCGCTTGCGGCCTACGGTCTGGGTATCTACCTGGACAGTCCCCTGTTTTACAGTCTCGCCTATGTAGGATTTCTTCTGAACCTGCTCAACCTTCTTCCGATCCACCCGCTGGACGGAGGGAGAATCTCCACCGCAGTCACGCGCTGGCTGTGGCTGGTCGGCCTGATTGCCGGGCTTGTGGTCATTTTCTATCTGCGGTCCATCCTGTTCTTCATCATCTGGGCGATGTTCGCCTACGACCTGTACAAGAAGTTCGTAAGCAAGAAAAAATCCGGGCAGACCCGCGTCATGAACGCGAGCTTCCAGGTGGCGGCCGATCCGCTGATCGAGCAGGGCTACCTCATTCCGGGACCGGAGCATAAGCGGGACCTGCCTTTCCTGACGTACTCGGATCTCGAGGGGCAGCAGTTCGTGAAGGTGTACTGGGAGGGGCTCGATTTTACCGGGACGATCCCGATGATGGAGCAGGGCCTGATCAAGCGGACCCATGTCACGCGGCTGGAACGGCAGCAGAAGGAAGACGGGCTGTATCTCATGGTCCACTGCCAGGTGGAATACGCGAAGTACGAGAACGACGCCTACTACGATGTCACTCCGGCTACCCGCTGGAAGTACGGCATCGCTTACCTGCTGCTCGCCGCATTCCTGTTCGTGATGATGAGGGAGGTTCACGAGGTGCCGGGGCTGCAGCTGCGCTGACGGCCCTCTCTTCCCCGGAAGCAGGCAGGTCTTATCTTAGAAAAAAAGGTTGGGTGAATATGTCGAAGTGGCAGTCGAAGCGCTTGGCCGAACTGGGTTCGGCCATTTTTTCTGAAGTGGCGCAGTGGAAGAGGGAAGTGCAGGCGGGCGGTGTCGACGTCATCGACCTTGGCATCGGCAGCCCGGACCGGGGACCGTCCGACCGGGTCCGCGCGGCCTTGGCCGAGGCGGTGAGCGATCCGGGGCAGTACGGCTACCCGACGTCCGAAGGCAGTCTGCTCTTCCGGCAGACCGTGGCGAAGTGGTACCGGCACCGGTTCGGTGTCGAACTCGATCCCGAGCGCGAGGTCGTCACGCTGATGGGCTCCCAGGACGGGCTCGCCCACCTGGCGATGGCGGTCACCGATCCCGGCGACACGGTGATGGTGCCCGATCCGGGGTATCCGATCTATGCGGCGAGCCTCGTGCTGGCCGGTGTCGAGCCGTATTTTCTGCCGCTCCGCGCGGAGAACGGCTTCCTTCCGCAGCTCGGCGAGATTCCGGAGGAGACGGCGCGCCGGGCGAAGTTCATCCTGCTCAACTATCCGAGCAACCCGCTGTCGGCGGTGGCGACGAGGCCCTTCTTCGAGGAGCTGGTGCGCTTCGCGAAGAGGCATGACCTGCTGATCGTCCATGACGTGGCGTACTCCGAGATGGCGTATGACGGCTTCCGGCCGCCGAGCATCCTCGAAGTCGAAGGGGCCAAGGAGGTCGCTGTCGAATTTCATTCCTTGTCGAAAAGCTTCAACATGGCCGGCTGCCGCATCGCCTTCATGGTCGGCCAGCCGGACGCGGTGCAGGCGCTGCGCATCCTGAAGTCCAATATCGACTACGGCGTCTTCCTGCCGGTCCAGCGGGCCGGGATCGCGGCGCTGGAGGAGGACATGGAGCCGGGCAGCGTCTCCGTAGCCGGCCTGTACGAGCGGCGGCGCGATCTGGTGGTGGACGGGCTGCGGGCGGCCGGCTGGGAACTTCCAAAGCCGCAGGCCACCATGTTCATCTGGGCGCCCATTCCGCCCGGGTGGACATCTCGACAGATTTCCCGGGAAATGCTATATTCCGCCGGCGTTGTCGTAATTCCGGGAGACGCCTTCGGGCGGGAGGGCGAGGGCTATGTCCGCATCGCGCTCGTCCAGGAGGAAGACCGTCTGCAGGAGGCCGTCCGGCGGATCGGAGCCTTTTTGCAGGGAGCCGGGCAGTGTCCGGGCACGAATTCACAGTGATTATGCGAAGCCGTTTCTCTAATGTCTGAGAGAGCGGCTTTTTTCTAATGCATCGCGAAGTCGGTGTCGTGATTTCTGACCCTGCCCTGTCGCCATATTGCAATATCCAGTCCAGGGCAATTCTGTTACGATGAAGGCAGATGAAGCAGGTTACCTGCATAACAGGAGGGAATATTCATGTCGAAGAAGCTTCGGATCGGTATCGTAGGGTGCGGGGGAATCGCGAACGGCAAGCATCTGCCGGCGCTGGCAAAGCAGGATCGCGTAGAGGTTGTCGCTTTTTGTGACATTATCTCGGAGCGGGCGGAGAAGGCGGCGAAGGAATACGGAAGCGAAGGCGCGAAGGTATACATAGACTACACGAAGCTTCTTGAAGACGCTTCCATTAATGCGGTGCATGTCTGTACGCCGAACGATTCGCACGCGGCGATTTCCGTTGCGGCTCTCGAGGCCGGCAAGCACGTGATGAGCGAGAAGCCGATGGCGAAGACGGCGGCGGATGCGCGCCGGATGCTGGAAGCGGCGGAGCGTACGGGGAGGAAGCTGACCGTAGGCTACAACAACCGCTTCCGCCCGGACAGCCTGTATCTGAAGCGGCTCTGCGAGGACGGGGAGCTCGGCGAGATCTACTATGCCCGGGCGCATGCGATCCGGCGCAGGGCGGTGCCGACCTGGGGCGTGTTCCTCGATGGGGAGAAGCAGGGCGGAGGCCCGCTGATCGACATCGGCACCCATGCGCTCGACCTGACCCTCTGGATGATGAACAATTACGAGCCGAAGGTGGTTCTCGGCACCGCCTTCCACAAGCTCTCGTCGAAGGAGAATGCGGCCAATGCGTGGGGGTCTTGGGACCCGGCGAAGTTCACGGTCGAGGACTCGGCGATGGGCATGATCGTCATGAAGAACGGGGCTACCATCATGCTCGAGTCGAGCTGGGCGATCAACATGCTGGATGTCAAGGAAGCGAAGTGTACGCTTAGCGGCACCGAGGGCGGGGCGGATATGGAGGACGGCCTCAGGCTCAACGGCGAGAAGCACAGCAAGCTCTACACCAACAAGGTGGAGCTCGGGACGAAGGGCGTCGACTTCTACGACGGCAAGACAGAGAAGGCGGAGGACACCGAGATGCGGCACTGGATCGATGCGATCCTGAACGATACGGAGCCGGTCGTCACCCCCCGCCAGGCGCTGGTCGTCTCGGAGATTCTGGAGGCGATCTACGAATCGTCGAGGACCGGTCAAGCCGTGTACTTTGATTAAGAACCCGGACGGGGAATAAGGAGGCTGGTGCGATCATGATTCGAGTAGCCATGCTGAGCTTCTGGCATGTGCATGCCAAAGACTATGCCAAGCAGGCGCAGGAGCATCCCGGTACGGAGATTGCGGCCGTCTGGGATGAAGAGCCGGAGCGCGGCCGGCGGGAAGCGGAAGCCCGCGGGGTGCCGTTCTACGCGAGCCTGGAGGAGCTGCTGTCCCGTCCGGAGATCGACGCGGTCATCGTGGACACGCCGACCCATTTTCACCGCGATGTGATCATCGCTGCGGCACGGGCAGGCAAGCATATCTTCACCGAGAAGGTGCTGGCGGCGACCCAGAAGGAGGCGGTGGAGATCCTGCAGGCCGTGGAGGCGGCGGGCGTCAAGCTCACGGTCTCCCTGCCCCGCCTCAACCACAGCTACACCCTGGCGGTGCAGGACATCCTCGCCCGCCGGCTGCTCGGCGAACTGACGCTGGTGCGCACGCGCCTGTCCCATAACGGCGCGGTCTCCACACAGCAGTCGCCGGACGGCTGGCTTCCCGGCCATTTCTTTGGCAGGGAGCAGTGCGGGGGCGGCGCGCTGATCGACCTCGGCTGCCATCCGATGTATCTAGCCCGGCTGTTCCTCGGAGAGCCGGAGAGCGTGTCCGCCCACTACGGGTATGTTACCGGGCGTGAGGTGGAGGACAACGCGGTGGCCGTGCTGCGCTACCCGAACGGGGCGCTCGCCGTGGTCGAGGCCGGCTTCGTCAACGCGCACTCGCCCTTCGTGATCGAAGTGCACGGCACCGAGGGCAGCCTGCTGTTCTCCTCGCACGATAACCGGCTGCTGCTCCGCTCGAATCTGGCCGGGGAGGGGGCCGAGCGGGAGTGGCGGGTACAGCCGCAGCCGGCGGAGCTTCCTTCCGCGTTCCACCAGTGGGTGGCGCATATTCAGGAAGACACGAAGGCGGAAGAGAACATCGCGCTGGCGCTGGAGCTGACCCGGCTGATGGAGGCGGCGAACCGTTCGGCCGGCACGGGGGCGGCGGTCCCGCTCAGCGATCTGCCGTCATGAACGGGCAGACCCGCGCCGGCTCCAAGCCGTACCCTTATGAGCTCATGCTCGAGAACCCGAGCGCGCTCGACCGTCTCGACGTGCAGTTCCGCTGGGGGGACTACGGCATCCGCATGCTGCGCTTCCACCATACGTCCTTCCCGCCGGGACGCACGGTGCAGTTCCACAAGCATTCCGACTTTGAGTTCCACTTCATTCCCCGGGGCAAAGGGAAGGTGATCCTCGGCAGCGAGCCTTATTCCCTCCTACGAGGGACTGATGTACCTGACGGGTCCCGGCCTGCTGCATTACCAGGAAGCGGATGCGAGCGAAGCGATGGATGAGCTGTGCCTGCACCTGGATATCCGCAGGCTGGAGGGGCGGCCGGAAGCCGGAGGCGAAGACTGGGGCGAGAGCTGGGAGCGCCAGGAGGCGCACGCCTGCGTCCGCCAGCTGGAGCAGCTGCCGCCCCGTCCCGTCCCGGACAACTTCAAGGCGATGGAATGCTTCCTGACCGCTTACCGGGCGTGGCATGAGAACCAGCCGGGCGTGATGACCGTCATCAAGCAGGCGATCGTCCAGATCCTGCTCCGGGTGGCCCGGGCCTACGACGCACCGCCCCAGCCGCTGCTGCCCTCCCGCGACATGAAGCACTACCGCTACGGCCTTGCCGTCCAGTTCATCCAGGACAATTACATGGCTCCCTTGACGCTGGAGGTGGTGGCCGAGCGGGTGCAGGTGAGCCCCCGGCAGCTGCAGCGGATCTTCCGGGAGCGCACGGGCGGCACGTTCAGCGAGTACATCGAGAGCGTCCGCCTCTCGCGGATCTGCAGCGAGCTGGCGGAGAGCGACCTGACGATGGACCAGCTCGCTGTGCGGTGCGGATTCTCAAGCAGCAATTATCTGCACTACGTGTTCAAGCGCAAGCTGGGCACGACCCCGATGCAGTACCGGCTGCAGCACCGGGAGCAACGGCATCCGCAGTCCCAGTCCCGGTAATGCAGGAGCTCAGTAACTGAGGGACGAGAAATGAGAACCGTATCCTGCGCCCAACAATCCGGTCATCCGGTCATCCGGTAACCGGGCAGCTTTCATCCGGACCCCCCCTTTCACACAGGTCCACCGCCAGCAATGGCGGGGAGCCCTGCCGAAGAGGGGGTTCTTTTGGCTGTATAAGGGGTGATCCCGGCGGCTTCCGTAAGCGGACTAACCATTCACGCCGTGCATCTTCAGTGTGCCTAATGGTTTGTAGGATGTTCAAAAATATCGGAGGGGGAGGGGGCGGTTTATGGTATAATGGGACTATCTTGTTAGAAATGGGAGTGCGAAACCGGCAATGATGGAAGAACAACGCAAGCTGCTGATCGTCGACGGAATGGCTCTGTTGTTCCGGGCGTACTACGCGAACGCGTACGGCGGATACATCCGCAGGACGTCAACCGGCATACCGACCAATGCGGTATACGGATTTTTCAAATATTTCCTTGATGCGGTCCAAACGTTCAAGCCCACGCACGTCATCTGCTGCTGGGATATGGGGAGCAAGACGTTCCGCACGGAGCAGTATTCGGGGTACAAGGCGAACCGGCCGGAAGCCCCGCTGGAGCTCATCCCGCAGTTCGATCTCGTGAAGGAAGCCGTTGCGAGCTTCGGCGTGCCCAACATCGGCTTCGCCGGCTATGAAGCGGACGACTGCATCGGGACGCTGGCAGGCTGCTTCGGACAGGAGATGCAGGTGATGATCCTGACGGGGGACCACGACATGCTGCAGCTGGTGAGCGGGCAGGTGAGCGTGATCATCATGAAGAAGGGCGCTTCGAACTATGCGGTCTACACGCCGGAGGCGCTGCTGCTCGAGAAGGGACTGACCCCGCAGCAGTTCATCGATCTCAAGGGCCTGATCGGCGATACCAGCGACAACTATCCGGGCGTGAAGGGGATCGGTGAGAAGACGGCCGTGAAGCTCCTGCTCGAATACGGAAGCATCGAAGGCATTCTCGAGAACCTGGAGAACCTGCCGAAGGGCGTACGGACCAAAATCTCGGCGGACCTCGAGATGCTGCACCTCTGCCGGGACCTCGCCAGAATCCGCTGCGACGCGCCGGTGGCCTGCTCGGTCGAGGACAGCTGCTGGAACCCCGATACGGATACGGTGCGCAGCAAGTTCGTCGAGCTCGAGTTCAAAGGGCTGCTCGGGGAGCTGCGCTGGATCGGGGCGGCGGTTTCTTAACCGGCCGGCCTGTCCGGGCCTATTGATTTGGGTGGGCGTTTTCGGTATGATAACGACAAAACAGGCCATTTGGATGAAGTTTCCTGACTATCCTTGGCTGCAGGAGGCATGGGAGCAGGTGCAAAGATTCGCCAAGGAATCACGATGCTACAAGACATCCCGGATTTTCCCGACCGATGTCAACAATCATAATACCCTGTTCGGCGGCAAGCTCATGGCTTATATCGACGATATCGCTTCCATCGCGGCCACGAAGCACTCACGGTGCAGCGTGGTGACGGCCTCCACGGATTCGGTCGACTTCCTGTCCCCGGTGCGTCCCTCCGATTCGGTCTGCCTCGAAGCCTACGTTACCTGGACAGGCCGCAGTTCGATGGAAGTGTTCGTCAAGGTATCGACGGAGGACCTGCTCTCGGGCACCCGCAAGATTGCGGCGACGTCGTTCCTTACCTTCGTGGCCCTGAACGCCGAGGGACGTCCGTCTCCCGTGCCGCAGGTGGTGCCTGAATCCGAAGAGGAGCGCAAGCTCTTCGAGACGGCCGAGGCCCGGGCGGAGATGCGGCGGCTGAGGCGCGAGCAGAGCCGGAACTTCGCGGGTGTGCTGACCACAACCTTCCCTTGGGAGACATAGGGGTGGTGCCGCAATGAAACTCGACATATCCGAGAAATCGCTGCCGGTCTACGAAGCGCTGGCCAGCGGCGTGCGGCTGCAGATGATCCGTCTGCTCGCCGTGAAGCCCATGAATGTCAAGGAGCTGGCCGGAGCCCTCGGGCTGAGCTCCGCGATCATGACCATGCATATCAAGAAGCTCGAGCGCGCCGAACTGATCAAGACCGAGATGTTCCCGGGTAAAGGGGGCGCCCAGAAGGTATGCTCGCTGAATGTGGACTCGCTGCATATCGAGTTCCCTCAGGGGGACAGTGTGCAGCAGTCGTACTATGAGACCGAGATCGGCGTAGGCCATTACACCGACTTCGAGATCCAGCCGACCTGCGGTCTGGCGACGAGGGAGAAGATCGTCGGCGAATACGACGATCCCCGCTTCTTCCTGTCCCCGGAACGCTTCGATGCCCGGATCCTCTGGTTCGGGCAGGGGTACATAGAATACAAGGTGCCGAACTACATGCTCGGCAACGAAACGCCGACGAAGCTGGAGATTTCGCTGGAGCTCGGTTCGGAGGCTCCGTCGAGCAACAACGATTGGCCTTCGGATATCCACTTCGCCTTGAACGGCGTTCCGCTCGGAGCCTGGACGTCGCCGGGCGACTTCGGCGGCCGCAAGGGAAAGTATACGCCGGAGTGGTGGTCGATCGACTGCAACCAGTACGGCCTGCTCAAGGTGCTCCGCATCGACGCGGAAGGCACGTTCATCGACGGATACAAGGTGTCGGAGGTGACGCTCGAGCAGCTCGATATCCGGCGCAAGCAGTGGACGCTGCGGCTCTCCGTGCCGGAGGATGCCCAGAATGTCGGCGGGCTGACGATCTATGGGGAAGGCTTCGGCAACTACGACCAGAATATCCTGTTCCGTTTGTTTTACGAGAAGGTACGTGACTAATACCATCGGTTCCTGTGGGAGGAGAGAGTGGATATGAGCAACATCAACGTATGGGAGAACGCCGAGCCGGGCGTCAAACGCAAAATTTTCGAGCCGGGCGCGGGCATCATGATGATGGAAGTACACTTCGAGGATGGGGCGGAAGGGTATATTCACAGCCATCCGCACGAGCAGCTGTCCTACTGCCTGAAGGGCCGTCTGGAATTCACGATCGACGGGGAGAAGCAGGTGGTATCCGCCGGCGAGACGATTTACATCCCGAGCGGCGCGAAGCACGGCTGCCGGGCGCTCGAGCCGAGCGCGCTGCTTGATTCCTTCACGCCGGTGCGCGAGGATCTTGTGAAGCGTTAATGCGTCTTTTGCAGTTCGGGAAATGAAAGCCATAGGCATAATAAAAACGCGCATCGTCCCGCTTTGGGAGGTGCGCGTTATTTATTTGCCGGGCGGGCTGTTTTGCTTTTGGATACCGCCGGGTTAAATATCCGTGAAGTTGATCGGACCGACCACTTCGGTCAGGAATTCGCGCAGCTCCGCGGCCTCTTCCTCGGACAGCTTGTACGCATGCTCGAGGTAGCCTTCCTCCTCGAGATCGTCCGGGCCGATGACACAGGTCTTGCCGGTCTGCAAATCCGTCACCAGCTTCTTGCCGTAGAAGCGGTTCGTCGTGGTGATGGCCAGGTCGAACCGGCGCAGCGATTCCCCAACTACACAGACGAAGCGGGTCGTGGTTTCTTCCGTGCCGTCATACAAAAAGTCAAATTCCGACATGCCGTTTCCTCCGTTCCTCCTGCAGCGGGGCTGCAGATATTCCAACCGGATCATTATACCAGATTAGCGGAAGACGTGGCAAAATCGTGCGGAAACGGCTCGAAGCCGAGGGGGAACGCACGCATTTCCTCCAATTGCCTCGGATGAAAACCGGATGAACATGCTTGGGATTCGTAGTCAATTGCCGGGAAACATGGTACAATCGGAGGAAGCGACACCAGATGTCATTTTTTATTATGATGCATAGGTACAGAAACGGAGGATTACAGAGCAATGGCCAAGGCTAAGATGAGAAGCGACATGATCAAAAAGGGCTTCGACCGCGCACCTCACCGCAGTCTGCTTCGTGCAGCGGGTGTGAAAGAAGAGGATTTCGACAAGCCGTTCATTGCGGTGTGCAATTCGTATATCGATATCGTACCGGGTCACGTTCACCTTCAGGAATTCGGCAAGATCGTGAAAGAAGCCATTCGCGAAGCGGGCGGCGTGCCGTTCGAATTCAACACCATCGGCGTGGACGACGGCATTGCTATGGGCCATATCGGCATGCGTTACTCGCTGCCGAGCCGTGAGATTATCGCCGACTCGCTCGAGACGGTGGTGGCTGCCCACTGGTTCGACGGCATGGTCTGTATTCCGAACTGCGACAAGATCACACCGGGCATGATGATGGGCGCGCTGCGCGTCAACATCCCGACGATGTTTGTCTCCGGCGGTCCGATGAAAGCGGGCAAGACGAGCGACGGCCGTTCGATCTCCCTCTCCTCGGTATTCGAAGGCGTAGGCGCTTACCAGGCCGGCAAAATCGACGACAAGTCGCTGCTCGAGCTCGAACAGTACGGCTGTCCGACATGCGGGTCCTGCTCCGGTATGTTCACGGCGAACTCGATGAACTGTCTGGCCGAAGGCCTTGGCCTGGCACTGCCGGGCAACGGCACGATTCTCGCGATCTCCGAAGACCGCAGAGAGTTCGTGAAGAGGTCCGCGAAGCAGCTCATGGAGCTGATCAAGCTCGACATCAAGCCGCGTGACATCGTGACGATCGAAGCGATCGACAATGCCTTTGCCCTTGATATGGCGATGGGCGGCTCCACGAACACCGTGCTTCACACGCTGGCTCTGGCGCATGAAGCGGGCTTCGAATATCCGATCGAGCGCATCAACGAAGTGGCGAAGCGCGTGCCGCACCTTGCGAAGATCGCTCCGGCCTCCGATTACCATATCGAAGACGTACACAATGCCGGCGGCGTCAGCGCGGTGCTCAACGAGCTGTTCAAGAAGCCGGGCGCGCTGCACGGCGACTGCATTACCGTAACGGGCAAGACGCTGGCCGAGAACGTCGCAGGCTGCGAGATTCTCGACAAGGATGTCATCCATCCGCTGGACAACCCGCACTCCGAGCAGGGCGGCCTGGCCGTACTGTTCGGCAACTTGGCTCCGGGCGGCTCGATCATCAAGGTCGGCGCGGTGGACAAGTCCGTCGGCGGCTACCACAAGGGGCCTGCGATCTGCTTCGATTCCCAGGAAGCGGCGCTCGAAGGCATTGCCAACGGGAAGGTCAAGGAAGGCCACGTAGTCGTTATCCGCTACGAAGGTCCGAAGGGCGGCCCGGGTATGCCCGAGATGCTCGCTCCGACATCGCAGATCGTGGGCATGGGCCTCGGCGCGAAGGTCGGTTTGATCACTGACGGCCGCTTCTCCGGTGCATCCCGCGGGATCTCCATCGGCCACATCTCGCCGGAAGCGGCGGAGGGCGGTCCGATCGCCTTCGTCAACGACGGCGATATCATCGAGCTTGATCTGGTCAACCGCACGATCCAGCTCGAAGTCAGCGACGAAGAGATGGAAGCGCGCCGTGCGAACTGGAAGGGCTTCGAGCCGAAGGTGAAGACGGGGTATCTGGCCCGTTATTCCAAGCTCGTAACCAATGCCAGCACCGGCGGCGTAATGAAGATCTGATCGGTAATGAAGATCTGATCCGCAAAAGCAAGGACAGCCTGACCGTACGCGGCAGGCTGTCTTTTTTTCGTTGGTCCACAAGCGCTGGTAACCGCTTCTTGGAACGGTTTGGTTAAGACGCGTTCTACGGTCCCGTGGCCGTTACGACTCCACCCGATCGTCCCCCATGGAATCGTGGGTCGGGTGGCCGCCGGGATAGTCCCGGGACATGCCGGCATGCAGCTCCCGGTTCTCGTAGGCAAAGCGCTTCTGCGGCCGCTGGTCGTCCCGCCACGGCGTGCTCTTGCCGAGGCCCTCGGTCAGGGCGCTGCTGCCGTAGGGACCCTCGGGGAACTCCTCGGCCGTCAGGTCATTGCGCATGGATTCGACGGTCGCCAGGTCCGTATACTTCTGATGGGGCGCCTGATCGGCAAATCCGTCGTCATTGCGGTCGGTGATGTCTTTGTCCATAGTTCATCCTCCTGTAAGTCAGAGCTCTGCTCCGGTAGCATTCCCCAGAGGGATACAAAATATCCAATTCCTGCTTGACGTCCTTCTTTCGCCATGGTACTATGGTACTAATTTCAAACGACGAACAAATGAGGAAGCACCTCTCTTGCCTAACCGGCCGGAGGGGTGCTTTTTTGCATGGGCATAAGGTTCTAGTTCTAGTTTGGAAACCAAACACCTGAGGAGGACTGACATATGAATTTGATGTTTCTGAACAGCATGGAGAAGACGACGGCGGAGGGGGAAGTGTTCACAGCCCAGGTATCGATCGGCGAGAGTGAAGGCAGCTGGATCGTCATGTGGAACGAATCGCCGGACGAAGGCCTTGGAGCGGCGGAGACCTGGTATGAGGGCAGCGAGTGGAGCGGTATGATGAAGGCGTTCCGCGAGCACGTGTTCGCGAAGCAGTGCGAAGGCTACACGCCGCTGCTCGAGATGCAGGTGAGCGAGATGGATGGGCTGGACGGGCGCATGGCTTACATGCAGCCGCTGCACTTCTACAGCGAGCGGCATGCCCAGGAGGAGCTGTACGAGGCGCTCCGCCAGTGGCGCTTCAAGCAGGCGTCGCAGGAGGGCAAGGCGCCGTTCATCGTGGCGACCAACCGTCTGCTCAAGATGATCTCCGCGTTCGTGCCGCAGACGGAGGAGGAGCTGCTGCAGCTGCCGGGCTTCGGCAAGACGAAGGCGGCCTCCTACAGCGAAGCGATCCTGGCGCTGACCGCCGGGCGCGAGCGCATGGGCAGCTTCCCGCTGACGTGGGTGGAGTCGGCCGTCGATCCGGCGGAGCTGAACGCCTGGCTGCTCGGAGAGAAGGAGCGCAAGCTGAAGGCCGAAGCCGACAAGCGGGAAGTGAAGCGCCGGCTGCTGGAGGCGGCGCAGCGCGGGGCGAAGCTCGACGAGGTCCAGGAGGAGACGAAGATGCAGCGGCGCAATCTGCTGCTCTGGCTCGAGGAGCTCGACCGGGACGGCTATGATCTTGAAGCCTTCATCGAAGTGATGCTGGAGGAAGTGGAGGAAGCCCGCATCGCGGCGGCCTGGCAGGCGTTCGAACAGCAGGGGGACCGCTACCTGAAGCCGATTCTGCAGGCCGTATTCACGAGTGAAGAGCTCTCTGCTAAGGACAGCGACCGGGCTTACGAGTGGCTGCGCCTGCTCCGCATGAAGTACCGTAAGGCGAACGCCGTAAGGCAGAGCGCGGCATCGTAAGCGGGGACCACGTATCGCTTCAACACAACAAAACCCCGGACCTCCATCAAAGGAAGTCCGGGGTTTCTCTTGCCGGCGAAGGGCTCACAGCCAGTCTTTCTTGCGGAACAGCCAGAACATGGCGATGCCGAGGAACACCATGCCGAAGATAATCGAGAGCCCGCCCCAGTGCGTATCGGCTCCGGGAATGTATGTCACGTTCATCCCATAGATCCCGGTGATGAACGTCAAGGGCATGAAGATCGTGGTGATGGCCGTGAATACCCTCATGATTTCGTTCGCCCGGTTGGCCAGAGACGACTGGTAGGCTTCACGCAAGTTGCCCATGAGTTCGCGGAACGTATCGAACGTCTCGGAGATCTTGACCGCGTTCTCGTAGATATCGCCGAAGTACTTCTTCAGCGGCTCGGAGATCAGCTTCAATTCCTTGCGGCCCAGGGTCGCGATCACTTCACGCTGCGGATTCAGCACCTTCTTCAGCCACAGAATCTCGCTTCGCAGACCGATGATCTCGTTGAGGTGCGCTTTCTTCGTGTGCATGAGGATCTCTTCCTCAAGCTTCTCAATCTTTGCATCGATCCGGTCGCCGACAAGGGTATAATTATCGATGATAAGGTCGATGAGGTGGTACAGGAATTCGTCGGGCGCCTTGACCTCCTCCTCCCAGAGGACGGGCTTCAGGGCGCGGATTTCGTTAATTTTTTGCCGTGTGATCGTTATGATGTAATGCCTGCCGAGAAAGATGTTCAGGGCACGCAGAAAAATTTCTTCGTCATCAAAGCGGATGGAATTAAATACAATGAAATAGTGCGTGTCGTACAATTCGATCTTCGGACGCTGTTCTTCTTCCGTCAGCACATCCTCGACAGCCAGTTCGTGAAGGTGGAACAAGGGCTGAAGCATCTCGAGATCCTCCGGTTCGGCGTCGATCCAGTAGAATCCGTGATGCGGCGGGACCACCGTCTGGGTAATATCCTCCACCAATGTAAATATGCCGTCCTGCACCAAGCGTGCCTTCATAGGTCTCACCCTTTCGTGTTGCCGAAACCGGAACACGACCCTTACCGATGGCGTGCGGACTGCAAAAACCTGCTGTGGGCGTCAGCCGGAGATTCGGCCGCGGAGGGCAGGCGGATGGCAGAATCGAACGATGGCAGGGGGCCGGGTTCCATTCGGAATATGAAGCTTTAATTGAACGCAGAAGCGACTCCTCGGGTCTC
The DNA here is from genome assembly GCF_000250655.1 of Paenibacillus mucilaginosus 3016. Taxonomy (NCBI): domain Bacteria; kingdom Bacillati; phylum Bacillota; class Bacilli; order Caryophanales; family Paenibacillaceae; genus Paenibacillus; species Paenibacillus mucilaginosus. Next base: position 7,546,557 of record NC_016935.1, on the reverse strand, counting down.
CGTCCATTCGTTTGATCGCACCCCTTTGACTAAGAAGATTGTCGAACCCTTGTCTAGTATAACTCGGTGTTTTCAAGAACACAATGCAGATTTGAGGGCCTCTTGTAAGGTATGTTCGCGATGCTTCCATGGTGCAGCCGGCTCCTCCGGCAGGGAAAATAAACGGACTCGGGGCATGGACTCCCCCTTGACGGGCGCTTTCTTTTCGATTAAAGTATTGTTATCCAAAACAACTGAATAGATTCGGTTTCACACTCTTATCAAGAGCAGGTTGAGGGACTAGCCCGATGATACCCGGCAACCGACAATCCTTTGCAGACAACAGGCAGGTAAACAGACACGAAGCGAAGGCATTGCACGGTGCTAATTCTTGCGGAAGCGTAACGGCTTCTGATAGATGAGAGAGAGGACGATGTAATTACAAAGGCCTTTCTCGTCGCGCGCGGGGAAGGTCTTTTTTGATGCAATGCCCGGCCTTCTCCCTCGCAGAGTGCGGGAATAACGAATCGATCCCAAGAAGGAGTGAAACCCGGATGCCTATTAAAGTACCTGATCAACTGCCCGCCAAAGAAGTTCTGATTAACGAGAATATCTTCGTCATGGACGAGAGCGTGGCGTTTCACCAAGATATCCGCCCCCTGCGGATTGCGATCATGAACCTGATGCCCACCAAGGAAACGACGGAGACCCAGCTCCTCAGGCTGATCGGGAACACTCCGCTGCAGGTCGAATTCATTCTGCTGCACCCGAAGACGCATACTTCGAAGAACACCCCGGTCGAGCACCTGGAGCAGTTCTACAAAACCTTCGAAGACGTCAAGCACGAGTATCTCGACGGCATGATCATTACAGGCGCTCCTGTGGAACAGCTGAATTTCGAACATGTGAACTACTGGGACGAGCTGGCCGAGATCATGAACTGGTCCCGCACGCATGTGACCTCCACCCTGCATATCTGTTGGGCGGCGCAGGCCGGCCTGTTCCATCACTACGGCGTGCCGAAGCATCCGCTCGAGGAGAAGATGTTCGGAGTGTTCCCGCACACGATCTCGAAGCCGAACGTGAAGCTGCTCCGCGGGTTCGACGAAGCGTTCTATGTGCCGCAGTCGCGCCATACCGAAGTGCGCCGGGAGGATATCCTGAAGCATCCGGAGCTCGAGATTCTATCGGAATCCGAGGATTCGGGCGTCTACATCGTCGCGACGAAGGACGGCCGGCAGATCTTCGTCACCGGGCACTCGGAGTACGACGCTTGTTCGCTCAAGGCGGAATACGACCGGGATGTGAACAAAGGGCTCGATATCGCGATTCCGAAGAACTACTATCCGAATAACGATCCGACGCGGCAGCCGCTCAACACCTGGAGAGCCCATGCGAATCTGCTTTTCTCGAATTGGCTCAACTACTATGTCTATCAGGAAACGCCCTATGACCTGTACAAAGGAGAATATGTGATATGAGTACGAACGAGGAACAGAAGCCGCAGTTCAGCAAGCTCCAAATTGAAAGCCGCCTGGCACAGATCGGCTCTATCGAAGAGCCCGTTACCGGGGCCGTATCCTTCCCGATCTACAATTCGACGGCATTCCGCCATCCGAAGCTTGGCCAGAGCACAGGCTTTGACTACGCCCGCACGAAGAGCCCGACCCGTACGGTGCTCGAGAAGGCGATCGCGGAGCTGGAATCCGGCGACGCCGGCTTTGCTTGTTCCTCCGGCATGGCCGCCCTGCAGACGATCTTTGCCTTGTTCCGCCAGGGCGACCATCTGATCGTATCGCTGGATCTCTATGGGGGCACGTACCGCCTGCTCGAGAAGATCATGTCCCGCTTCGGTGTGACGGCGACCTACGTGGATACCAACGATCTGGATGCGCTGGAGGCGAGCGTGCAGCCGGGAACCAAAGCCGTGCTGATCGAAACGCCGACGAATCCGCTGATGATGGTCACCGATATCGAGCTCGTGTGTACATGGGCGAAGAAGAAGGGCATCCTCACCATCGTGGACAACACGCTGCTGACGCCGTTCTTCCAGCGCCCGATCGAGCTCGGAGCCGATATCATCATCCACAGCGCGACGAAGTACCTCGGCGGCCACAACGACGTGCTGGCCGGTCTCATCGTCACGAAGGGCAAGGAGCTCTCCGAGGAGATGGCCTTCCTGCACAACTCCATCGGAGCCGTTCTCGGGCCGCAGGATTCCTGGCTGCTCATGCGCGGGATGAAGACGCTCGCGCTTCGTATGGAGCGCCACCAGTATAACGCGACGAAGATCGCCACGTTCCTGCAGGAGCATCCGGATGTGGAGACAGTCTACTATCCGGCGCTTCCGTCCCACCCGGGGCACGAGATTCAGAACCGGCAGTCGTCGGGCAACACGGGGATTTTCTCATTCAAAATGAAGGACGCCCGCACGATCGAACCGATTCTGCGCCACATCAAGCTCATTGCCTTCGCCGAGAGCCTCGGCGGGGTGGAATCGCTGATGACCTATCCGGCCGTGCAGACACACGCGGATATTCCGGAGGAGATCCGCCGCAAGGTGGGGGTCGACGAGAAGCTGCTGCGCTACTCGGTAGGCATCGAGCATGCCGACGACCTGATCGCCGATCTGTCCCGGGCGATTGAGCTCGCGAAGCAGGAGATCGAGAGCGGTACGCCGGTTCTCGGCTGATCCGCAGGAAGCGTCTTTGCGCGTATATATAATAGGAAGAAAGAGGAGTGCCTGCCAAGCAGGGCTCCTCTTTTTTGTGTTGGCTTCGGTCCTGCATCCGGCTTCATATCCTTGGGGAACCCTCGCTTATCAGTCAACCGTCAGGGTCCGTCCATGTTCTGCCGAAGGGAGGAGGTCTATAATAAGACTTGCAGGCAGAGGTTATCCAATATGAAGATGAAGATAGAGATGGAGATTAGGGGAGGAACCAAGATGATGCGCAAACGCATGGTATTGACTGTGCTCGTTCTGCTGTTCGGAGCCGCGGTGCAGGCGGCAGCAGCCAAAGACAAGGGGGAGACGGGAGAGGCGGGACGTCCGCTGCCCGTGAAGAAGATTCAGGCGGAGCAGGCGTTTGAGGGCCGGACGGGAACCTTTGTCATCAAAGACCTGCACAGCGGGGATACGTATGTCTATAACCGGGAGCGGGCGGAGACGCCGTTTACCCCCGAGTCGACCTTCAAGGTGGCGAATGCCCTGATCGGACTTCAGAATGGAGCGGTGCGCGATGAGTATGACGTGAAGCGCTGGGACGGGACCATACGCGAATTCGAGAGCTGGAACCGGGATCACACGCTGGGATCGGCGATGCGCGAGTCCGCCATCTGGTATTATCAGGCCTTGGCCCGGGATATCGGAGCGGAGCATATGCAGCAGGGGCTGGACAGCCTGTCCTACGGCAACCGGGACCTCAGCGGAGGCATCGACCGGTTCTGGCTGGACAGCACGCTGAAGATTACGGCGATGGAGCAGGTCGACTTCCTTGAGAAGCTGGTACGGGAGCAGCTGCCCCTGGACCGCCCGGTCATGAAGACGGTGAAGCGCATGATGATCCAGGAGGAGGGCGATACCTACACGCTGTACGGCAAAACGGGCACCCGCCTGTCCGATTACGGGCTCGGCTGGTATGTCGGCTTCCTCACGGGGGAGAAACGCAGCTATGTCTTTGCGGCGAATCTCGAAGGCAGCGGAACGGAGGCCAAGGCGGCGGTGACGGGCATTCTGAAGAGCCATGGGCTGCTCCCTCTCCAGTAACCAGATTTCCCTTCAAGCAGCTAAGCGGGGCTTTTTCCGTCCTATGCTTTTTGCTGGCTTAGGGTATCCTATCCAAGAGGCGAGCCAGTTTCGCCGCTCTGACATTCCGGGTTCCATCGAGGCACCCCGGCTGTTCACATAATGTTTGCAAAATATCCGCGGGGAGAACCGGAGGGTTCTTCCTGCGGCCTTTTTGTATAGCGGGGATGGAGCGGTTTGTGGTACGATGGGGAGTATAAAGGAGATGAAATGCGATGAGTTCCATCGATCGTATCTTGGATTCGGTGCTGGCAGGAGAACGCCTTGGCGTGGAAGACTGCATCGCGCTGTATGAATCCGACCAGATTGAGAAAATGGGCCACGCGGCCAATCAGATCATGCTGAGGCATCACCCCGAGCCGGTGACGACCTTCGTGATCGGACGCAATATCAATTACACCAACATCTGCGACGTATTCTGCCGGTTCTGCGCATTCTACCGTGCTCCGGGTTCACCGGAGGGTTATGTTCTGCCGGATGAAGTTATATTCCAGAAGATTCAGGAAACGATCGATGTCGGTGGCACCGAGATCCTTATGCAGGGCGGCGTGAATCCGGACCTGCCGTTCTCCTACTATACAAACCTTCTCCGCGAGATCAAGAAGCGCTTCCCGGCGATTACGATGCATTCCTTCTCGCCGGCGGAGATCATGAAGATGCAGGTGCTGTCCGGCCTCTCTCTCGAAGAAGTGATCCGCGCGCTGAAGGAAGCGGGGCTCGACTCCCTCCCGGGCGGCGGCGGCGAGATTCTGGACGACCGCACGCGGCGCAAGATTTCGAGACTCAAAGGCTCGTGGCGCGATTGGATGGACGTCATGCATGCGGCGCATAAGGTCGGCATGCATACGACCGGTACGATGGTCATCGGCTTCGGCGAATCGAATGAAGAACGGGCGCTGCACCTGCTGCGGATCCGCGAGCAGCAGGATCTGTCGCTGGCAAGCGGGTTCCCGGTTCCGGGCTTCCTGGCCTTCATCTCGTGGACCTTCCAGCCGGAGAATACGAACCTGAAGGCGGAGAAGCTGGGTGCGGAGGATTACCTGAAGAACGTGGCGATCTCCCGCCTGATGCTCGACAACGTCAAGAACTTCCAGTCTTCCTGGGTGACCATGGGGCCGGAAGTGGGCAAGCTTTCGCTGCATTACGGCTGCAATGACTTCGGTTCGACGATGATCGAGGAGAACGTGGTTTCCGCGGCGGGCACGACCCATAAGGTCAATATTTCTTCCACGCTGCAGCTCATCCGCGAAGCGGGCAAGATTCCGGCCCAGCGCAATACGAAATACGACATTCTGCGGATGTTCGATGATGAGACGGTGCAGGTAGAGAACGACTTTATCATGCAGAACTAGATTCATACAGGGAAGACCGCCGAGAGATTTGGCGGTCTTTTTTTGTGGCAGGCGGGACCGTTGATCTGCCGAATTCTAAACAAAGCTTTAGTCGGGGGTTATTGACGGGCCCCCTAATGGATGTTAGTTTTATAGCATCACAACAATAATTGGAAAGCCGGGGAAACCATGGTGAAACATATTCTATATCTCCAGCCTTACCCGAGCCAGGTTGGCGGGGTGGATACGGTGCTGCTGCAGCTAATCGAAGGCCTGGACCGGACTCAGTACCAGCCGTTCGTGCTGTTGGCCGGACACAGTCCCTACGTGGAGAGGTACGAGAGCCTCGGCGTGAAGGTGTTCATCGGGAAGCTGGCCGTATTCGGCAAGCCGACGAGCTACAGGTATTACTGGGACAATACGCTGAAGCTCTTCAGTACCGTAAGGACCGTGCTCGACATTATCAAGAAGCACCGGATTGATCTCGTACACTCCCATAAGATGGAGCTGATGGGCGGGAATATCGCAGCCAAGCTTAAAGGGATTCCTTCCGTACAGACCGTGCACGAGCTGCCGAGAGGGATGCTGCCGGCTTACCAGATGGTCGGAATGCTGAATCATCTGCTGAATGACAAGGTTGTCGTGCTGTGTGAGCGGAGCAAGGTGATGTTCCGGTGGTTCGGCAGGGAATCGGGCAAGCTGACGAAGATTTACAACGGCATCCACTTCTCCAAGAGCAATTCCGATAACGCTTCCATACCGCTCCGCGAGCAGCTGGGGGTGTCGGCAGAAGAACCGCTGATGATGACGGTGGCCCGGCTGGCGCCGGAGAAAGGCATTGAGACCCTGATCCGGGCTGCCGAGCGATTCAAAGCGGATGGGAATCGGGGGCATTTCGTGATCGTTGGCGATGCTACCTTCGAGCATGAGAAGGTCTACAAGGAGAAGCTCTTCGCACTGGCCGGTGAGCTGGGCATGACCGACCGGGTTCACTTCCTCGGACTTCGACGCGATGTGCCGGAACTGCTTTGCCAAGCGGATGTATTCGTGCTCTCATCGGTCTATGATACCTTCCCCACGGCGGTTCTGGAAGCCATGCGGGCGGGCCTGCCTGTCATCTCGACGGATGTCGGAGGTGTACCTGAGATGGTGCGTCCGGAGAACGGATTGATGACGCCGGTCTTTGATTTCAATGCATTATCGAAAGCGGTTACAACTATGCTCTCCATGGATTATAAGACAATGGGACGTAGAGGAAAAGAAATCATGGAGAATGAGTTCTCGCGGGAAGCTTATGTCGGCCAGACGGTGCGGCTCTATGAAGAGCTGTGGATCCAGTACGGTAAGGGCGGCCGGCAGGTGGAGTACGCCCGTTCGTGAGGACGGCGAAGCGGATTATCATACAGCGCAGGAAGGCCTGCTGCCGATGGGCAGCAGGCCTTCCTGCGCTGTGCTTATCCGAGCCAGTGGAAGATCCGGCCAGGCGCGGTCTCGTTCTGTGGGGCTGCTGCGGGTGAAGAGGAGGCCGGCACAGCCGATACCGGCGAAGCTGAACCGGAGCCGGACGATGCGGATGCGGAAGGGCGATGGTACTCTGCCGGCAGTAAGGCTTGTGCCGGAACCACGGTCCGTGCAGGGAGGGCCGCATGCGCGGCCGTTTCGGCGGCCTCCGCGGGGCGGATGACGACCTGTGTGCCGCGGGGCACGAGCGGATACAGCGCGGCGATGTCTTCATTCGTCATCCGGATACAGCCCAGGGAGGCATCCCTTCCGACGGACGAAGCATCGGAGGTGCCGTGCACAGCCAACCGGCCCATCCCGAGCGCGGCTGCACCGTAGACGCCTTCCTGACGGCCTTGGGGAGCCAGGACCCGCTCGCCAATGGTGAAGCTTCCGTTCGGCGTGGCACCTTCCGCTCCGAGCCCTACAGGATACTCGGCAAGCAGGGCTTCCCCGGCGGTCAGCCGGATCACGTGCTGATCCTGTATCACTTCAAGGGCCGCCGGGCGGTAAGGGACAGCCCAAGGGCTCTGCTCAGGGGCCTCTCCACCGCCATCGCCACTGCCGCTGCCTCCCGCCGCAGCCGCTGCGGCGATCCCTTCGGCTGCGGCCGCGGTAACATTCGGGTAGAAGGCGCCCTCAGGCGAGGAGCCGCCCGGCTGATATACCCAGCCGCCGCTTCCATCGAAAAAAGCCCTAACCTCGGACGAACCGGACAGGGCTTCCTCAGGAAGGAAAGAGATGTAGTTGGACGGGTAGGCGCTCAGCAGAGACTGCACGGACGCAGGATAGGCGCCGTGCTCGCTCTTGTAGGCAGCCAAAGCGGTACGCACCAGATTGGCGCCCGCTTCGGTGCGGAGCTTCTGCAGCTCCGCTTGAAGGAAACGGATCTTGACGGAATCATCCACGGCCGGCTGGTACTCCGCGACCACGAAGGCTTTGGACTTCCAGGTCTCGTCCGTCAGCGGGACGACACTTTTGCCGGCGACTGGGGAGGCGATCCCGAAGATCACGATGCTGTTCTTCGGATGACCCTCGGACAGCTGAACGGCCCGGTCATGAAGCAGCTCTTCGACTTCCTCATTCGGTGTGCCGTAAGGGATGTGCAGCAGGAAGGGGAGCTCTACGCTCTCGTAGGTAACGGCTTTGCCGATGCCAAGCGGGCTCCAGACCGAAACCACCTTAGAGATGGCCGCAGGTCCGTAGAAGAGTCCGGCCAGCAGAAGATTGATGAAGAGCAGGGCCAGGAGCAGCACCTTGAGGAAGAGCGGAATGACCGGCTTGTCCTTCGATGCAGCGGGGACTTCTGCGGAATCGGCGAGTCCGGCTTCCTTCTCGAGCCGGCGGATGGACCCGGAAGCCAGGTAATAATAAGGGGAGGGATGGGTTCTCATCGTTTCCCTGTAGTGAAACAGAGCCTTCTCCCGCCGGCCTTCTCCCTCATAGTGCTGGGCCAGCCGGAAGTGGGCTTCGGGAGAGCGGCGATCGAGATAATTGATGACCTTCTGATAATAATTCGGGTCGTTGCGGTTCAAATACAGGTTCTTATGCAGATGAATGAGATGGTCGGCTTTAGGAACTCGATAACGGGTCGTCGGGTACGGCATAGCAGGAGCCTCCTAGAAGAATTGTCCTAATGATACAGATAGTATCACAAAGTAGGTCCGAACGAAAGGGCTGGACCTAAAAAAATATACATTATGTATCATAGACATCAAAAAAAGACGCCTTTTAAGACGTCAGTGTCATGACTTCGTTCCCATGCACCTTCGTCCGATTGCGTCCCTCACGTTTGGCTTCATAAAGTGCTTCGTCCGCTCCATCGAACAATTCTTCCTTGGAGCAGCCCTTGCTGAAGGCATGGATTCCTACGGAAATGGTTACGGGATTACCATCCAGCTCGGGATGCATCATCCCCGCTATGCGGAGCCGCATCCGTTCGAGTTGGTCCAGGAGCTCCGCCAGCCCGCTCTCCGGGCACAGGAGCGCGAATTCTTCGCCTCCGTAGCGGGCGGGAAAATCATTCGGCGATACCATCTCGCGGATGGCCGCTGCGACCCTGATCAGTACGGCGTCGCCTGCCTGGTGCCCGTAAGTGTCGTTCACTTTCTTGAAGTGGTCTATATCGAGCAGGGCCAGATGAAAGCCCAATCCGTTCTTCTCGCCGTGGATCATCAATTCATCCAGATACTCATGGAACGACCGATGGTTGTAAAGTCCGGTCAGCGCGTCGGTCTTGGCCATCTTGTCCATCAGAATATTGCGTACCAGCAGATCCTGCTCCGAAGCCAGGGTCGATTTCAAATCCTGAAGGAGGTCATGACCGCGGCGGCGGATTTCAAGTCCCAGGTATGCGCCGAAGGTCAAGATGGCCGTCATCGAAATCCGTTCCCCCCAGGGCGAGGAGCTGAACACGTGCAGAACGGTGGTATGGATGAGAAAGAAGCTGGCGAGTGCGATTCCATACGCGAAAAGAAGCTTACGCCGCTGAAAATAAAAGACCGAGGCCAATATCGGAAGAAATAACGTGGCCAAAGAGGGGCTGAGCTGCGGAAATGTGGTAATAAGACTCAGGGAGAGCGCAGCACCGCCGCAGATGACGACATAATCCTTGAAACGCTTCAAGAGAAGATAAGCCGCTTCCACCGCCAATAGCCCCAGCACCATCCAGAGCGTATGGAGACTCAGGATCGCTATGGGGGTATAATCGGGGTTCCATCGCGAGGTCGTCACATAGACGGATGCGGCAGCGACCGTGAGAACCGCAATGCCCCAGTATCCATTCAGCAGCCTCCGGTTCCAGCGGGACAGTCTCGCTTGCTGCGCCGCATCAAAAACCATAGAAATTCACTCCAATATCCTGTGTAAATCTCATTTATTACTATACCATGGGCGCTTGATATTTGTATATATGCGACTCTTGGGCCATATACTTTAACAGAGGCAAGGGTCTGAAAGGAGTGAATGGGGATGAAGCTGTTTACGGTATATTTGCTGAAACGTTCGGACGCACAGGCAGACCGGCTCAGCCGGGAACTCTCGGGTTCCGGCGATTTGCTACATAATACAGACAAAATCCATATCGCTCTTAACGGCACGGAGGGGCTGCATCAGATCGAGGTGTCAGGCAAGCTTCCGGCTTTTCAACTTCATATCGATGGGGATGTCTTGCTGGCGGAAGCTGCGCAGGTGCTTGCGGATTACGTGCTGCGCGAAGAGGAGCTCCCCCTTCTGAGAAGCATGATCAGACAGGAGTATGGGTACAAGCGGGAAGAGGATGTGAGCCAGATCCTGTCTTACTGTGACCGGATGCTCGGCACGGAAGCGCATCGGACCGGTCCGAATGACTATGCTAAAGCTTATGCGCGGCGCAGGGAAATCATAGCCGAGGAGCTCCGTGAATTTTTGCAGGAACAAACACTGCTTAATCTGGACGGCTTCCTGAGATTCCGGCTTCAAACGTACCGTGAAGAGCTCCGGGAGATTGTCGAGTATGCCGTTGACGAATTCGTGATGGACCAGCAGTACCGGGAATTTATCTCCCTGCTCCAGTATTTCGTCTATATCCAGGAAGCCAAGGTTCCGATCGTTCATCTCATTCACAAGGGCGGAGCGGATTTCCTGCTGATGAATGAGCGCATGGAGCTGATCGAAACGGAAGAGAATGAAACGGTCGTCACCGCCCAGATGCTGGAGAAGGATATGAACTTCGAGGACATGATCGTCTCCACGCTGATTACGGTGTCGCCGGGCAAGATCTTTATTCACACGCGGGAGCCTGACGTACAGGTCATCCATACTATCCGGCAGATCTTCGAGAACCGGGTGGAGCTGTGCGGGTACTGCCGGATGTGCCACAGCCTTGACCGCTCGACGGCTGCCGAATATAATAAAGGATAAAGCCGCCATCAAAGACATGAAGAGCTGAAGTGCTGCCCAGAGAGAGGGGACATTGGCTGTAATCCCCTTCAGTGAACGACAGATCTTTACCCCTTTGTAGCTGTGATATGGAACAGGGAGCCAAGAACGTTCCGCCAGTATATATCACCGGGTCATTCCCGTTACAGGATGTCTTGAGGATTCGCTGCAAGTACATATGTGCATGGGCAGTGAATCGAATTAGGGTGGAACCACGAGCCGAAGCGCCTCGTCCCTTTTGGGATGATGCGCTTTTTTGTATTTTCTCGAAGAAAATGGAGGGTTATGAACATGGCAGTCAAAGTTACATTCCCGGATGGGGCGGTAAGAGAGTATGCGGAGGGGACTACGGTTGAAGAGATCGCCGGATCGATCTCTTCCGGACTCAAGAAGAATGCAGTCGTGGGCAAAGTCAACGGCAAGCTGGTCGATCTGAATACGAAGCTGGAAGCGGACGCCGAAGTCTCGATCGTTACCCTCGACAGCGAAGAAGGGCTTGAGGTATACCGTCACAGCACGGCCCACCTGATGGCTCAGGCGATCAAGAGACTGTACGGCGAGCAGGCGGTCAAGCTTGGCATCGGTCCGGTGATCGAAGACGGCTTCTATTACGATATTGATATGGAAACTTCGCTGACGCCGGAAGATCTCGCGAAGATCGAGAAGGAAATGGAACGGATCGCCGGGGAGAACCTGGCCATCTCCCGCAGAGTCGTCTCCCGGGAAGAAGCGATCCGGATCTTCACGGAGCTCGGTGACCCGCTGAAGCTGGAGCTCATCAACGACCTGCCCGAGGATTCCGTGCTGACGATCTATGACCAGGGCGAATTCTTCGACCTCTGCCGCGGACCTCACCTTCCGTCGACGGGCCGGATCAAGGCGTTCAAGCTGCTCAGCGTGGCCGGGGCTTACTGGCGCGGCGATTCCAAGAACAAGATGCTGCAGCGCATTTACGGCACGGCGTTCGCCAAGAAGTCGGAGCTCGAAGAGCATCTGCACCTGCTCGAAGAAGCGAAGAAACGCGACCACCGCAAGCTGGGACGCGAGCTGAAGATGTTCACCTTCTCGAACGAGGTCGGACAAGGCCTGCCGATCTGGCTGCCGCACGGCGCCAAGGTTCGTCAGACGCTCGAGCGCTACATCGTGGATCTCGAGGAGCGTCTCGGCTACAACCACGTGTACACGCCGGTACTGGCGAACGTGGAGCTCTACAAGACGAGCGGCCACTGGGAGCACTACAGCGAGGACATGTTCCCTAAGATGGTTATGGACAACGAAGAGCTGGTGCTGCGTCCGATGAACTGTCCGCATCACATGATGGTGTACAAGAGCGACATGCGCAGCTACCGCGACCTGCCTGTTCGGATCGCCGAGCTCGGCACGATGCACCGCTACGAGATGTCCGGCGCCCTGACCGGACTGCACCGTGTACGTGCCATGACGCTTAACGACGCGCACATCTTCTGCCGTCCGGACCAGATCAAGGAAGAGTTCGCCCGCGTCGTGAACCTGATCCGTCAAGTGTACGCGGACTTCGGCATTACCGAGTACCGGTTCCGTCTGTCCTACCGGGATCCGAAGGATACGGAGAAGTACTTCCCGAACGACGAGATGTGGGAAATGTCCCAGCGCATGCTGAAGGAAGTCGTGGAAGAGCTCGGCCTTCCTTACTTCGAGGCGGAGGGAGAAGCGGCCTTCTACGGTCCGAAGCTTGACGTGCAGATCAAGACGGCCCTGAAAAAAGAAGAGACGCTGTCAACGGCACAGCTCGACTTCCTGCTGCCGGAACGCTTCCAGCTGGAGTACGTGGGCGCGGACGGCCAGAAGCACCGTCCTGTAGTCATCCACCGCGGCATTATCTCGACGATGGAGCGCATGACCGCCTTCCTTCTCGAGAACTTCGCTGGAGCGCTGCCGACCTGGCTGTGCCCTGTACAAGCCAAGGTGCTGCCGGTGTCGGGGAACTTCGACGCGTACGCCAAGGAAGTCGAATCCAAGCTGCAGGCGGCAGGCATCCGTGTGGAAGCCGACCTGCGCAACGAGAAGCTCGGCTACAAGATCCGCGAAGCGCAGCTCGAGAAGATTCCTTACATGCTCGTGGTCGGCGAGAATGAAGTGCAGTCCGGCGGGGCGTCCGTACGCCGCCGCGGCCAGGGGGACCTCGGTGCCCAGAGCCTGGATGAAGTGGCCGCATTGATTCTCGACGACATCCGCAGCAAGAAGGTGCAGTAAGTCTTTGGGGCCAGCCCCATCCTATTCGCTTTACCCGGTAGACGCCTGCCCGGTCACTCTGTTGGAGTGCTGGGCGGGCGTTTTTTTTGTTATACCCGGATAGGCTCTCCGGCGGCTGTTCGGTAACCCCGGTGTTTCTTCCTGACCTCCCAAGGTTATATAAATGAAAAACCTTGTACTATGACATCCATTGTAAGGTGGACGGTGCCCAGTTCCGCCTCTTCGGCCCGTGCGGCCAATCGGCCCGGCAGTCAAAGCCTGCCATATTCGGATGTATAGCAGGGGCTTCCAGTGGATAGCCTCTTAAGTAAGGGGAGGTTTGGAACAAACATATGTTATCGAAAACCGCAAGCCATGTCTTATGGATCTGCTGCATGACTCTGATGCTGTCCGTATGGATGTGGTTTGAACAAGAGCCGCCATTTGCAGCGGACGGGCTTCGTCCGAAGGAGGAGCCATCCGTAGCGGTCATGGGGGCTGTCCCGCCTGCCGGCAGCGCCTCTGCCGCTGAGGAGCCCGAAGCCAAGCCGGTATCCGGTTCGGCAGCCGCAGGGAAAAAGGCGGCACGAACGAATTACAAGCTGTTTCCGCACAGCGGACAAGATCTGAAGAGGTTCAAGGCGGTAGAGGTGACGGCTACCGGCTATTATGCCGGCATCGAGTCCACAGGCAAGGAGCCGGGGCATCCCGAGTATGGGGTAACTTATTCCGGTCTGAAGGTCACCCGGGACGTCGAATCGTTCTCGACGATTGCCGCCGACCCGTCCGTATTCCCGATCGGAACCGTCCTTTACATCCCAGGCTACGGCTATGGCGTTGTAGCCGATACCGGCGGGGCGATCAAAGGCAAACGGATCGATTTGTACTTTGAGACGAAGGATCAAGTATACCGGGAGTGGGGCAAAAAGACGCTGAATGTGTTCGTGGTCAAGGAAGGCTCCGGGAAGCTCAACGAGGTGCTGTGGAATACCTTGAAGACGGAGCTGCTGTTCTAACATGGCAAAGTAAAAGCATAACCAGATACGGAGTGCCTGCCTGCTGCCATCAGCGGCGGCCAGGGAAGAAAACGCAGCGGAGAAGGGCGGGAGAACCGCCTGTTCCGCCCGGCAGCACAGAACCCCGGGGACAAGCTTCTCCGGGGTTTTTGCCGGCCGTTTTGAGCTAAATCCGGACATTGATAGAGGAATAAGGCTTCTTTATATAGAGGAATGAAGCAAATGAGAAGAAGATCCGGGATGAAAGAGGGCTGGCTTGCAGAATGAAGGAAGAAAATCCGAACAAAATTGTTGGTTTCCAAAGTTATTGTTTTGGTGTAAAATAAGATTACAGTGATTATTGTTAACATTATGGGATAGGTGATATTTCATGCTAAATGCTTTGTTAGCAGGGAGCTCGATACGTGTGAAAGAGCGGAAAGCAGCCGAAATTTATCCATTTCTGGAGGCTTACATTGCCCGGAAAGAAGAACAGATCTCAGAAATCGAGCAAGTGATCGAACGGTACGAGAAAAAACGGATGATGGAAGAACGAAGCTATCAGTCCATGTCAGCTTTGCGCCGGATGTTTGCCGGCAAAAAACCGGACCATCACCTTGCCGTGGAGTACATCCATTACGTCAAGAGACCGATGGAACAGATCCGGGCTCTGCGGTTAGAGATCGAGAATGCGCGCAGCATTCTGAACGGGGACCCGGCGGATACGATTACCGTCACCGGGGATCTCGAGAGAGAATTGAACTCATAACGGGACGCCTGTCCTGGTTTACGTTCCAGCTTCTGTGCCTGGCCCAAGGCGCGGAAGCTGTTTTTCTGTCGGGGGTTCCGGATCAAAGTAAAAACACACCGCTCTGTTCTGCATACTGCAGAAAAAGCGGTGTGCTTCGTCTCCGATTATCTCTTCAATTGATCGAGCTCGATGAAATCGGTGTCCTGGCTGTACGCCGGAACCCCGTGGATGCCCACATCCAGACCCACGAGCTCTTCATCACGGGATACCCGGACCGGCACGACGAGCCGGATGAGCTTGAAGACGACCCAGGTCGTGGCGAAGCCCCATACGATGATGATCGCCAGTCCGAGCGCCTGAACGCCAAGGAGCTGGAAGCCGCCGCCGTAGAACAGCCCGGTGTATCCTTGTCCGAGACCTTCGATAAGCTCGGGCTTGGCGAACAGGCCTACCGCCAGGGTGCCGATGCTGCCGCTGACGCCGTGGACCGCGAAGGCGCCGACCGGATCGTCGATCTTCTTCGACTCCAGGTATTCCGTAGCGAAGACCATGGCGATGCCGCATACGGCTCCGATCAGGATCGCCGCGCCGCTGCTCACGAATGCGCAGCCGGCCGTGATGCCGACAAGCCCGGCAAGGGAACCGTTGATAACCATCGGCGGATCGGATTTGCGGTACCGCAGCATCGTGAAGAGAATGCAGGTGGCGCCGCCGGCGGAAGCTGCCAGCATGGTGGTGAGGGCGATGTGGCCGATCGAGCCGTTGGTCGCGCTGAGCGTACTTCCGGAGTTGAAGCCGAACCAGCCGAACCACAGGATAAAGGCGCCGACCGACGCAAGGGGGAGGTTCGACGGAGGGACGATATTCGCCGTGCCGTCTTCAGTGAACTTCCCGATGCGGGGGCCGATGATGACCGCGGCGGCAAGAGCCGCGAAGCCTCCCAGGGCGTGAATGACCGCGGAGCCCGCAAAATCGATCATGCCGAGGCCGCCCAGCCAGCCTCCGATGCTCCATACCCAGTGTCCTGCGATAGGATAGATCAAGCCTGTCATGGCGATGGTGAACAGAATGTAAGCGTGAAAGTTAATCCGCTCGGCTACCGCTCCGGATACGATCGAGATGACGGCGATGACAAATGCGCATTGGAACAGCCAGTACGTCTCGTGCGAGATCGTCAGATCGATGTGCGAGAGGTCTCCGCCGAGGAAGAACCCGCTGGTGCCGATGAGACCCGAGAGGTCTTTGCCGTACATGATGGCAAATCCGAAGAAGTAGAAGATCAGTGCGCCAAAGGTAATGTCGACGAATACTTTCATGATGATGCTCACGGCGTTCTTCTGTCGGACAAAGCCTGCTTCGAGCAGGGCGAAGCCGCCTTCCATAAGCAAAATCATGGCGGCGGTCAGCACGACCCAAACCGTATCGAGTCCGCTGGCCAAGGTAGCCAAATCCATGAAGCCAATCCCCCTTGATCCGTACAATATATAGATTTTACGCTCTTAATTATACGGTTTTGATGGAAAATATGTCAACGAAATACGTAAGATATTATCACATGAAACCCTGTATTTTTCGGAATTTCAAAATGGATGGGAGGTTTCGACGGCATTGGAAAGTTTGGGGATAATTTTCAAGCGGTGCGATCATTCTATAGAATATCTACATCGCATGCCGACTATCCGCTATGGAGGAGATGAACCGATATGATCCCGCTGAATTCCTCGCTGACCAGCCGGGAGGAGGCCTATGGGCAAGTACGCAGCTATCTGCAGCAGCATGGGTTTTCGCTCGGAGGCAACTGGGACTATGAGCACGGAAGCTTTGACCGCTCCCTCGACGAGGTGCAGAAGGTATGGCTCCGCATCCCGTTCCAGGTAACCCACGGCGCCTTGGACGGAGACACGGATGCGACGGATGCCGTCATTCAGATCGGCCAGCCGTTCGTGCTGAAGCATCTATATAATGAAGGCTTGGATCCCGAGGCAAAGGGGATGACGTTCGGGGCCCTGATCGACCAGTTCCAGGAGCCCGTGGACAAGGATGCCCCAGTGGAGCCCAAATGGGCGGCGCAGGCCGAGGAGCTGCTTCGCAAGGTGGAAGCCTCGTTCCCTTCGTCCCCCGCCCGATAACGTCTCTTTCCGCATCCCCCTGCGTTCCCTCCGGGAGGCCGTATGGGGGATGTCTTGTCTATGCGGGGCGGCCTGCTATTTTACCTCCATTTTAGGTTACTTTAAGGTTTCCTTAAGGTTAAGGGTGCAATATAAGAACATAACAGGAACGCTAATGAGTGCACTCATACAACCGCATCGAAACTGCATTGAAACTCATCGAATGGAGGCTTTTGCACAATGGACAACAACGAACGCAATCCTTTTGATAGCCGGCCGCGTCCGGAGAACGAAGAGTCGGCATCCGCTCGTGAATCGGCCGGGGCAGGCAACGGCGAAGAAGCAGCCGGCAGAGAAGACCGGGCATCCCATTATTTCTCTTACGGCCCTTATAAATCGAATATCGGCAGCACCATGTCGAGCGACGGTACAGGCCATACGCCGGTAGAGGTGACGCCTCCGAAGCCGCTCCGCTCGTATGCGTTTTCTCCTCAGGAGGAAGGGGCCGACCGGCCGATGGGCAGCTGGCAGGTGGGCCAGCCGCAGAAGAAAGGCGCCGGCTTCCGCAGCATCTTCGCCGCATTCATGGCGGGTGTCCTGGTTGTCGGCTCGCTGATGGTGGCCTCCGACCGGATGAACCTGTTCACGGGACCGCAGGGAGTCATGACCGGCAGCGGTACCGGCAGCTCGCAGCTGGCGGCTCCGGCGGCGGGCAACGGCGGTGTGGTTCCTACGGCGCTCGGCGGCGTGGTGCGCCCGGACAATATCTCTTCGATCGTCCAGCAGGCGGGGCCTGCCGTGGTCAAGATCGAGACGCTGGTCAAGCCGAAGGCGACGCAGCGCAGCAACTCGCTCTTCAACGATCCGTTCTTCCGCCAGTTCTTCGGGGAAGACGCCGTGCCTCAGCAGCCGGACAGCGGCAGCTCCGGCCAGCTGCAGCCGGGAGGCATGGGAACCGGCTTTATTTTCGAGAAGTCCGGGTACATTCTGACCAACGAGCATGTGATCGAAGGTGCGGATGAGATCAATGTGTACGTGAAGGGCAGAGAGGAGCCGTATAAGGCCAAGCTGCTCGGCAACAGCTATGATCTCGACCTGGCGGCCCTCAAGATCGAGGGGGACACGGACTTCCCGACCCTGCCGATCGGCAGCACGGATTCCGTGAATGAAGGCGACTGGGTGGTGGCGATCGGTAACCCTTACGGCTTCGACCACACGGTTACGGTGGGGGTACTGAGTGCGAAGGAACGTCCGATCGACATTCCGGACAGCAACGGCACGCGTCATTACAAGCATCTGCTCCAGACGGACGCTTCCATCAACCCGGGCAACTCCGGCGGTCCGCTCCTGAACCTCAACGGTGAGGTTATCGGGATCAATACGGCCGTCAGCGCCCAGGCACAGGGTATCGGATTCGCCATTCCGACGAGCACGATTTCTTCGGTTCTCGACAACCTGAAGAACAATGTGGCGATTCCGAAGGAGCCGGTTCCTTACATCGGCGTAGCGCTCGATGAGATCGACAAGGATTGGGTGGCGGAGCTCCAGCTTGAGAATACCGAAGGCTCCATTGTTACCCAGGTGGAGCGCAAGAGCCCAGCCTTCCAGGCCGGCATCCGTCCGTACGACGTGATCGTTGAAGTTAACGGGACGAAGGTCAAGAACACCAAGGAAACGCAGGAAGCGATCAAAAAGCTGAAAGCCGGCGATAAAGTGACGATCGGCATCATGCGCGAAGGCAAGAAGGTGCCGGTCAGCGTAACGATCGGCGACCGCAATGTTCTGCTTCAGCAGCAGCAACAGCAGTAAGTCCCCGAAAAGGGCTGAATAGAAGAGGAAGCAGAGCGGAGGAACGCGGAGCTCTGCTTCTTTTTTTGTATTGCTGCGCGGTTTGTTGGTACAATAAATGGAAGAGGAAGAGGCAGGTGTGCATATAACGGATGAGAGAGAAAATATTGGTCATTGACGATGATGAGAAAATTACCTCCATGCTGCGCCGTTCACTCGCCTTCGAGGGGTACACGGTATTCACGGCGAATCACGGCATGGACGGATTGAAGCAGATTCTGGAGAACGACCCGGATGCGGTCGTGCTCGATGTGATGATGCCCCAGCTCGACGGCTGGGAGGTGGTCCGGCGCATCCGCGAGGGCGGCTCGAAGGTGCCCGTGCTGATGCTGACGGCCAAGGACGAGATCTCGGACCGGGTACGGGGGCTGGATCTCGGGGCGGACGATTATCTCGTGAAGCCGTTCGCGCTGGAGGAGCTGCTTGCCCGCATCCGCGTGCTGCTGCGCCGCAAAGCGTCGGAGAGGGAGGAGCTTGCGGCGAACAAGCTGCAGTATCTCGACGTCTTCATGGATCTCGACACCCGGGAAGTCTACCGCGGTGACAAGCTGATTGAGCTGACGACCAAGGAGTTCGACCTGCTGCACCTGTTCCTGCAGAATCCGCGGCGCGTGCTGTCCCGGGATGTCATCATGGAGAAGATCTGGGGCTACGATTACAGCGGGGAATCCAATGTGCTTGAGGTCTATATTGCGCTGCTGCGCCAGAAGACGGAGGAGCACGGGCACAAGCGGATCATTATGACGGTCCGGGGGGCCGGTTATGTGCTGAGAGGTGAAGCCTAAAGATGTCGATCCGTCTTCGGCTCACCCTGTGGTACACGGCCATTTTGTCGGCTACACTTCTCCTGCTCGGGGTTGGGCTTTATTTTTTTCTCTACTATTATTACTTCAATTCCCTGAAGCCGGATCTGCAGCGGACAGCGGATGTGCTGCGCACCCGGATCCAGTATGACGGATACTCCTTTCAATTAAATGTCCGCGACCAGCTCCGTTATAATAATCTGTACTTTCAGGTGGTCAGTCTCGAGGACGGAGGCAAGACGCTCTCGCCGAGTCTGGCGGAGACCGGGCTGGAGCTGCCGGATCTTAAGGTGACGAAGATCAGGTGCATCGTCAATAACGAATGCCGGTTCGACAAGATCCAGATGAACAATGTTCATTTTCTGATGTACTCGACGCCGGTGACCGTCAGCGGCCTCGCGCTTCCCGGGGAGCCCGTCATCGGTATCATGCAGGCGATCTACGAGATCGACGATATCGAACGCCTGCTGGCCATGCTCCGGCTCATTCTGACGGTGACGGGCCTGCTCTCCATTCTGCTGGCCGCTTCGGTCGGCTGGTTCCTGGCTCGCAAGGCGCTGCGTCCGATCGAACAGGTCATCATGGCCGCCAACCGGATCGAGAGAGGCGTGGATCTCGACAAGCGGATCGAATACTTCGGGCCGAGCGACGAGATCGGTGAGCTGACGCAGACGATCAACGGGATGCTGGAGCGCCTGCAGACGGCTTACTCGGAGATGGAGGAGGCCTACGGCGCCCAGCGGCGCTTCGTGTCGGACGCATCGCATGAGCTTCGGACTCCGCTGACGACCATCCGGGGCAATGTGGATCTGCTCGAGAAGATGTGGAAGAACGTGCAGCAGGGGGCGCTGGCTCCCGGGGAGGTGCAGCTGGAGATGACACTGGAGGCCATGCACGACATCTCGGGCGAGGCGGAGCGGATGTCCCGCCTGGTGAACGATCTGCTCTCGCTGGCCCGGGCGGATGCGGGCTTCCAGATGGCGAAGACGGAGATTCAGCTTCTGCCTCTGCTGGAGGAGGTCGCGCGCAAAGCGCAGCTGCTGCCCCGCACGGTGGAATTCCGCACCGGTCCTTTTGAGGGGATCGGGGAAGCGTGCATTCAAGGCAATGCGGATTACATCCGGCAGCTCCTCTTTATCTTTATCGAGAATGCGTTCAAATACACGGATGGAGGCTTTGCGCTTCTGGATGCGTCGCTCGATGGGGATCAGGTGGGGATCCGGATCGAGGATTCGGGGATCGGAATGGACAAGGAAGAGGTTCCCCATATCTTCGAGCGCTTCTACCGCGCCGATCCGTCGCGGGGCAAGAAGGCGGGAACCGGCCTCGGGCTGTCCATCGCCAAGTGGATTATCGATGAGCATGGAGGCTCGGTGGAAGTGCGTACCCGCAAGAATGAAGGGACGGCCTTTACGATCTGGCTTCCTGTGCTCCCGTGCAAGGATGTGGCTGCTTCCGGGGGAACGCAGGGGCATTCCCTACCGGAGGGGAATCAGGTATAATAGACAGGAGCGACTAAATTTCGACAGGCAGGTGCAGGATGGACGTAATTAAGATTTCTCCCCGGGGCTATTGCTACGGGGTTGTGGACGCCATGGCGCTGGCCATGCAGACTGTGAAGAACTTGGATCTGCCAAGACCTATATATATCCTGGGCATGATTGTACACAACGCGCATGTGACCGACTTCTTCAAGAAGGAAGGCGTCATCACACTGGACGGGCCGAACCGGCTGGATATTCTGGAGAGCGTGGACAAAGGGACCGTGATCTTCACGGCGCACGGCGTGTCACCGGAAGTGCGCCGGCGTACCCGCGAGAAGGGGCTCACCGTAGTGGATGCGACGTGCCCGGACGTAACGAAGACGCATGATCTTATCCGGGAGAAGACGGCCGAAGGGTATCATGTCATCTATATCGGTAAGAAGGGCCACCCGGAGCCGGAAGGCGCGATCGGCGTGGCACCGGACCGTGTGCATCTGATCGAGGGGACCCAGGAGATCGATTCGCTTCAGGTGGAATCCTCCCGGATCCTGATTACGAACCAGACCACGATGAGCCAATGGGACATTAAGCATATTATGAAGCGCCTGCTGGATCGGTATCCGGGTGCGGAGATTCATAACGAGATTTGTCTGGCGACACAGGTGCGGCAGGAGGCTGTGGCCGAGCAGGCCAAGGAGGCGGACCTGGTCCTCGTGGTCGGCGACCCGCGGAGCAACAACTCCAACCGGCTTGCCCAGGTTTCCGAGGAGATCGCCGGGGTCAAGGCTTACCGGATCGCCGACATTACGGAGCTGCGCAGGGAGTGGCTGGTGCCTGTGCGCCGAGTGGCGGTGACGTCGGGCGCTTCGACTCCGACTCCGATCACGAAGGAAGTCATTACGTACCTGGAGCAGTACAATAACGACGACCCGCAGACCTGGGAGATCCGCCGGACGGTTAACCTGGACCGCCTGATTCCGGCGCCGAAAGCCAAAACGCGGGCGGAATAGGACAATGGACGGGAAAGAGGGGGGCGGCAGCGGATGAAAACATCGGCGAAACAAACATTTCGGCTTCAAAACATCGGGCGCTGGTTCCGGCTCAAATATTTGCTGCTGACCAGGGCCAAAGGAGGGCCGGCGATGGTGGCCCTCGGCTTCTCGATCGGTCTTGCCGTGGAGATGTTTACCCTTCCCACGGCCGGACTCGCCTTTTTCCTGATCTTTCCTCTGGTGTATCTGATGAGGGCCAGTATGGCCGCGGCGCTGCTGGGATTCATGTTCGGCAAGATCATCTATATCCCGCTTTCCTTCGTTCACCGGAGAGTAGGGGAGATGCTGCTTCCGCACGGCATCAAGGGAGCGCTTCTCCAGCGGCTGCCGGATTGGCTCGATACGTTCATCAAGTTTAATCTCAAGCTCTTCGTCGGCGGTGTGGTCGACGGGGTGATTCTCGGACTTCTTCTGTTCTTTCCCATCAAGTGGCTGCTGGTCTGGTTTGACGGGAAGCGCCGGGAAAAACGTCAAAAAAGAAAAGAACAGCGCTTCCTTGCCGCAGGCACCAACGGGTAGGCGCTGGGCAGATCCGCCTTGAACTGCCGCAGGATGCGCGTAGGACAGGTCCATGAAAGCTTCGGGAACGAAGCTTTTTTCTTTTGGGTAAAACCAGGAAGAATGTATTGACGGGAGCGGCAAGTCGTTGTAAAATTACTTTAGCGCTTAAAAGCGTATAAGCGTCGAAGCGTTTACGTATAACAGAAAACTTGTCCCCAAGGGAGTGTTCTCATATGATCGTGATTATGTCCGGAACGGTAAGCGAAGAGCGAATTGCAGAAGTGGTGCACCACATTGAGAAGCATGAGGTAACCGCGCATGTGTCCAAAGGGGTCGACCGTACGATTATCGGGATCATCGGCAAGGCAAGCCCCGTGCTGGCCGAGCAGCTTAGACAGCTCTCGGGAGTGGAACAGGTTGTCAAAATCTCCAAATCGTATAAGCTGGCGAGCCGTGATTTCCATCCGGACGATTCCGTCATCCGTATCGGGGATGTTGCCATTGGCGGCGATCAGCTGGTCGTGATGGGAGGGCCGTGCGCCGTCGAATCCCCGGAGCAGATCGATGAGATTGCGCGTCTGGTCAAGGCGTCGGGAGCGCAGGTGCTGCGCGGCGGAGCGTTCAAGCCGAGAACGGGTCCGTACAGCTTCCAGGGAACAGGCGTGGAAGGGCTCGTAATGATGGCCGAAGCGGGCAAAAAGCACGGGCTGCTCACGATTACGGAAGTCATGACCCCGGAGTATGTGGACATCTGTGCGGAGTACGCGGATATTCTCCAGGTAGGCACGCGCAACATGCAGAATTTTGATCTCCTGCGCAAGCTGGGATCGATCCAGACGCCGGTTCTTCTCAAACGCGGCTTCAGCGCTACATATGATGAGTTTTTGAATGCGGCGGAATATATTCTCGCAGGCGGAAATCCGAACGTTATGCTCTGCGAGCGGGGCATCCGCACCTTCGAATCCTACACGCGCAATACGCTGGATCTGGCGGCTATTCCCGCCCTGCAGACTCTGAGTCACCTGCCGGTCATTTCGGACCCGAGCCACGGCACAGGGCGCCGGGAGCTGGTAGAGCCGATGTGCAAGGCTTCCGTCGCTGCCGGAGCCAACGGCCTGATCGTGGAGATGCATACGGATCCGGATAACTCCATGACCGGTGACGGCGTACAATCCTTGTTCCCGGACCAGTTCGCCCGGTTGATGGTAGATCTGGAGAAACTTGCCCCCTTGTGCGGCAAGCGATTTGATACCCGTAAAGAAGCGGTGTTTGCAGGATAACTTTCGGAATAAAGAACGAAAAGCAGGCTTGAGAACCCTTTTTTGGAGGGAGTCAAGCCTGCTTTTTGTCGAAATGATGAAAATCAAGGGACAGTGTGAGCATATCTTACACCTCGATAAAAAATACCTTACATAAGTATTGACGAACTTTCCCGAAAAGTCTTATAATAGCAACATGATTAACAAAAACTTGAACAATGTGAGACCGAACAGCCGTTAATGTTCGGAAATTAGGAGGTAAGGTAGTCCATGTCAGTTCAAAACGTGTTAAACACCATCCAGGAAAAAGGCATCGAGTGGGTAGATTTCCGTTTTGTAGATCTTAGCGGTAGAGCACACCACATTTCTTTGCCGGCTTCTGAAGTTGAAGAAGCAACTTTTGAGAACGGCGTAGCATTTGATGGTTCCTCGATCCCTGGATTCAAAGGCATCGAAGAGTCCGACATGGTCATGATGCCGGATACGGAATCCACATTCATCGATCCGTTCACGGCTCATCCAACCCTCGTAGTTATGTGTAACATCTATACGCCTGACGGCGAACGCTATGAGCGCGATCCGCGCAGCATCGCACAGAAGGCTGAAGAATATCTGCAGCAATCCGGCGTAGGTACATCCGCATTCTTCGCTCCTGAATCCGAATTCTTCATCTTCGATGAAGTTCGTTTCGAAAGCGGCCAGAACAAATCCTCTTACTTCGTGGATTCCGAAGAAGCTCACTGGAACTCCAACCGCAAAGAAGAGGGCGGCAACCTGGGCTTTAAAGTAGGCCACAAGGGCGGTTATGTGCCTGTAGGTCCTACGGATACACAGCAGGACATCCGCAGCGAAATGTGCCGTCTTCTGATGGAATCCGGCCTTCGCATCGAGCGTCA
This sequence comes from Paenibacillus mucilaginosus 3016, assembly GCF_000250655.1. Lineage (NCBI taxonomy): Bacteria > Bacillati > Bacillota > Bacilli > Caryophanales > Paenibacillaceae > Paenibacillus > Paenibacillus mucilaginosus. The sequence continues at coordinate 7,522,116 of NC_016935.1, read as the reverse complement.
CCACCACGAAGTGGCAACGGCAGGCCAAGGCGAAATCAACTTCCGCTTTGACACCCTGACCAAGACTGCCGATAACCTGATGAAATACAAATACATCGTGCAGAACACGGCTAGACAGTACGGCAAAGTGGCTACATTCATGCCTAAGCCGCTCTTCGGCGACAACGGAAGCGGTATGCACGTTCACCAGTCCATCTTCAACGGGGACACGCCTCTCTTCTATGAAAAAGGCGGCTATGCAAACCTGAGCGAAATGGCGCTGCACTACATCGGCGGTATCCTGTACCACGCACCGGCTCTGATCGCTCTGACGAACCCGAGCACGAACTCCTTCAAGCGTCTGGTTCCTGGCTATGAAGCTCCGGTAAACCTGGTATTCTCCAAAGGTAACCGTTCCGCTGCAGTACGTATTCCGGTTGCTGCCGTTACGCCAAAAGGCTGCCGTATCGAGTTCCGCACACCGGACTCCACGGCTAACCCATACCTGGCATTCGCAGCTATGCTGCTTGCAGGTCTGGACGGCATCAAGAAGAAGATCGATCCTCGTGCACTGGGCTACGGTCCGCTGGACAAGAACATCTACGACCTGTCCGACGCTGAGAAGAGCGAGATCCGCAGCGTACCGGGCACGCTGGATGAGGCGCTTGACGCACTTGAGGCTGACTATGAGTTCCTGACAGAAGGCGGCGTCTTCACGAAGGACTTCATCGACAACTATGTCGGTCTGAAGCGCGGCGAAGCCAAAGCGGTATCCATCCGCATTCATCCGCACGAGTACTCCCTGTACTTCGATCTGTAAGATCTACAGATTACCTATATTCGAAGCTCCCTTGTTTGCAAGGGGGCTTTTTTCGTTTTTGGACTACCGGAGAACAGAAAGTGAAAAAAGCAGTATATTATAGAAGCGATTTTTCGGCGGTTGAGTCAGTTACAGACTGCAGGCGATGCATAGGGAGGAGTAGGGCTGTTTAATAACCGTTGGTATGTGTGTTGAGGCTTGATTCCGCTTCCGGCGGCTTAGGAGGGATTCTGGAGCGTCTGGGCTGCTGCGGCGTACGGTAAGGCGGTGCGGAATCAAACAGGCTGCTGCCAAAGTGTCAAATGCGCCGACGTATAAAAAAAATATGCCATTAATATGTAAAAGGAGCGATACGAATTGTATCTTCCGGCAAAATTCGCTATAATATGTAGTGTGGGCGGCGAATGAGGACAATATTATGATCAAGGAGGACAAGGATCGTGAAGTATGGTAACAAAATCAGCTTGCTGCGTGAAGAGAGACAACTGACCCAAGAAGAGCTGGCCGTTTGCATCGGAATTTCCAGGTCAGCGCTTTCACATTACGAGAATAACAGAAGGCATCCGGATTATGAAACTTTAAAGAATATTGCCGATTTCTTCGACGTATCATTAGATTACCTCATGAGGGAATAGTTGAAACAGTCCGGAGCAGTTTTTTTTCTTGATTTATTTCTAGAATTAGAAGGATACGGTCAGCTCCGATTTTCATAGGGGCTATCATATATTTTCGGGGATAGTGGTTGTCTGCTTTTGTTTCATTTTGTCGTTTTATTCATGAGGAATGCCTTTTTTCTGTGGTAAAACTCACTTTTCTACCAGGTCTCGACAATGTGAAAAATAGTCCTTGACAAGATACACTTTGTATCATAAATTTAGAGTATGGCGAACGATACATAATGTAACTTTAAGCGACATATTTTTTATCGGGAGCGCAAAGTATAGTCATCGCTGCAAGAGAAGGAAGGTAATCCCCATGATTGAGACAAAAGAAAAACTATCCTCTCCGGTTGTCTTGAAGATGAACATGGCTTCGGAAATGTATATTTCGCAAATCAACTCCATGAAGGTAAGCAGCTCTAAGGCTCTCGTCACGTTAGTTTCGGTCGGACCGGACCGGATTGAATTTCAGTCGCCGTTGAATTTTCCGGTATCCGCCCAAATCATTTGTTCCTTCGAACTCCCGCTACAGGAGCAGAAGGTCGAACTTGAAGCCGTACTCGTACAGAGTAGCAGGTCTGGGACAACTTTTCAATACACGGCCAAGCCGCAGCTCAGTGCCTGGAAGAGAGAACAGCTGACGACCGCCATCCGGAATCGGATCGATTCGTTCGAACGGTTCTATGAAGAAGCCAAACACGCCTACACGATTATGGACATAGAGCAGCCCCGTTGTTTGTTTGATCACATGGTATAAGGATTCGTTAATACCTAAGGTGGAAACAGGAATGATCGATATTCATAGTCATATACTCCCCGCTCTGGACGATGGGGCGCGGGATATGGGGCAGACACTGCGGATGATTAAGCAGGCTGAGCTCCAGGGGGTCACAACCCTCATAGCTACTCCTCATCATGCCAACGGAACCTTCATCAATGAATCGGCCGTAATCCGGCGCACAGTAGACGAAGTCAATCGGCAGCTGCAAGAACGTGGAATGACGGTCAAGGTGCTGCCGGGTCAGGAAGTACGCTGGTTCGGCAGATTAATGAAGGATCTGGAGAACGGCAAGCTGGTGACGCTCGCCGATTCCCGATATCTGTTGCTTGAGTTTCCCTCTTCGTACGTACCCGCTGCCGCAAGGCAGACCATATCTTCGCTTTTGGCTGCGAATTATATTCCTATAATTGCTCACCCGGAGCGCAATCGGGCCATCTTCCAACAACCTTCACTGCTGTACGATTTGATTCGAGAAGGGGCGTTGTCCCAGGTTACTTCTCACTCGATTACCGGTTTATTCGGAAAGAAGATTCAGAAGTTCACTATGGATTTGTGTCGCAAACATTGTGCCCACTTTATTGCTTCCGATGCTCATCATGAAACGGGACGATGCCTTAATTTGCCTACGGCTTACGAATATATAGGCGAGCACCTCGGGGCGGACTACGTAGAAGGATTTATCAGCAGAGCATCTCTTGTCGTGCAAAACCTGAATATAGAGACGGTTGAACCCATTCGACCGGCGAGAAAATGGTTTGGCATTTTTTGAAAACAACATGAAAATTTTCTGAAAATTCCCAGGGGGAAAAACCATGGAAGTCAAACACTACTTGCAAATACTTCGGAGATACATATGGTTGATACTGGGAGTTACGTTGATCACCAGTTTGTGTACGGCGCTGGTGAGCGTTCAGTATTTACCGCGGGTCTACCAGGCTTCAGTGAAGCTGCTGATCAACAGCGAAGGCAAGGGCAATGGGGTCGACATCAGTTCGATCAACACCAACCTGAAGCTGATCAAGACCTATTCGGAAATCCTGCGGACGTCGGCTGTCCTGGAGAAGGTGGCGGCGGCATATCCGGAGTTTATGCTCACACCTGAGCAGATGGCCGAGATGCTCGAGGTCAAGCAATCCTCGGACTCCCAGGTCATGACACTGGTGATCCGGGATACGGATTACAGAAGAGCTGCTGAAACGGTGAATGCCATATCATACACGTTCCAGAAAGAAATAGAGAATGTCATGAAAGTCAGCAACATCACAACCTTGGGAGTGGCGAATCCCGAGAAGCCCGCCCGGCCGATTCTCCCCAATACGCAGCTTAATGTTCTAGTCAGTGTCCTTGTCACACTCCTGCTCGGCGTCGGTTATGCTTTTCTTCACCACATGCTTCAGGACACCGTCAAGAACGAGAAAGATGTGGAAGAGCTGCTGGGGCTGTCGGTACTGGCCGCCATCCCCACTGTCAAATCAAAAGATATCGCCCTGCAATTATCCCCAAGCGGTCGAAAGGTAGGAGAGATCCCTTATGCCACAGCGAAGCAGTAAGAACAACGTTATCATTACGGAAGCCAATCCCCAGTCTCCGATTAGCGAATCCTATCGTACGTTAAGAACCAACATCGACTTCTCCCTGGTGGACAATGACAACAAAGTGATCATGGTGACCTCCACCCAGCAGGCGGAAGGCAAGACGACAACAGCAGTGAATATGGCTGTGGCGTATGCCCAAACCGAGAAGAAAGTGCTGATCGTCGATGCAGACATGAGAAGACCCAATGTGCACAACATGTTCCGGCGTCCGAACCGGGTAGGTCTCTCGAACCTGCTGGCCGGCCAGTATACGGTCCAGGAGCTGGTAACCGAAACCCACATTCCTCATTTAGAAATGCTTTCCGCGGGCGTTATTCCCCACAATCCTTCCGAACTGCTCTCATCCGAAAGATGGGTCCAATTCATTGAATTCGCCAAGAACAAATATGACGTAGTCATCATTGATACGCCGCCGGCGCTCAGCCTCCCGGATGCTCAATTGGTAGCCGGACACAGCTGTGGTGTGGTCATCGTCATCGATGTCGGCAAAGTGAAACGCGAAGCCGTGAAGAAGATGAAAAGCAACCTCGAGCACGCCAAGGGCCGCATTCTCGGTGTAGTGCTCAACAATATGAACAAGAAGGAAGCCGGCACTTACGCCTACCAGTACTAAGCTGCAGCTGGTGCCGCAATGGAGAGGAATTCCCAGCTTCAGGTAATGTCTACTGCACCTTTATCACTGTAGGCACTCGATCATGCTGTGGGCTCGGTGAGCCTTAGACGTCTATCGTCGGTGGTGTGATGTGAGGTTGGGTTGAATGCCCTCTCTCCGAACCAATAAAAATTCTAGTTATATTGTCTTGGCAGAGTAAGACAATATAGCTAGCTTTTTTATCTCAACATACATTGCATTGTAGGTTTGTCTTAGAGAAAGAAAAAGAGTAGGAGGGAAACCAAATGAAAAAAGTAAGAAAAGCAATTATTCCCGCAGCAGGACTTGGAACAAGGTTTTTGCCCGCTACGAAGGCGATGCCCAAAGAGATGCTTCCCATCATAGACAAGCCTACCATCCAGTATATTGTGGAAGAAGCCGTAGAGTCCGGAATTGAAGATATCATTATCGTGACAGGCAAAGGCAAACGGGCCATTGAGGATCATTTCGACCATGTTCACGAGCTTGAGCATAATCTGAACGAAAAAGGCAAGCTGGAGCTTCTCGAGGAAGTACGCCGTTCTTCGAAGGTGGAGCTGCACTTCATCCGTCAGAAAGAACCGAAGGGTCTTGGACATGCCGTATGGACCGCACGCAAGTTCATCGGGAACGAGCCGTTCGCCGTACTTCTCGGAGACGATATCGTCTCGGCCGAGAAGCCTTGCCTGAGACAGCTGATCGAACAATATGAGCAAACCGGCTCCTCGGTGATCGGTGTACAGAAAGTATCCGATGAGGAGACCAACCGTTACGGCATCATCGATCCGGGTCAGAACCAGGATCGTCTCTACGAAGTGCGTAAATTCGTGGAAAAGCCGGCTCTGGGCACAGCGCCTTCCAACCTCGCGATCATGGGCCGCTACATCCTGACGCCGGAAATTTTCGACATTCTGTCCCTGCAGGAGCTGGGTGCCGGTGGAGAGATTCAGCTGACCGATGCTATCCAGAAGCTCAACGAGCTGCAGCGGGTGTACGCCTACAATTTCGAAGGCACACGCCATGATGTGGGCGAGAAGCTGGGCTTTATCCTGACGACGCTGCAATTCGCGATGAAGTCGAAGGAGCTTCGCCAGCCGGTCTTGAACGCGATCAAGGAAACCTTGGCCAACCACAAGCTGATTGATGTGATTGGCTAATCGGTCCATTATCCCGCAGGGCCCGGCAGCAGGAAAGAGCAGCTCCGGGCCCTACGATACTCCAATTGAGGTGAGCGCAATGAATAAGAGCTCTAGAATATATGTTGCCGGTCATCGCGGGCTTGTCGGCTCCGCCATCGTGAGAAGGCTGCAGGCCGAAGGCTACGACAACCTAGTATTCCGCACATCGCAGGAGCTTGATCTCCGCGATCCGGGTGCGGTGAATGCTTTCTTCGCATCGGAAGGAATCGACTACGTATTCCTGGCCGCGGCGAAAGTGGGCGGTATCGTGGCCAACAACGAATACCCGGCCACCTTTATCCGCGATAACCTGATGATCCAGACGAACGTCATCGATTCGGCCTATCAGTACGGCGTGAAGAAGCTGATGTTCCTCGGAAGCACCTGCATCTATCCGAAATTCGCTCCGCAGCCTATGAAGGAAGATGATCTGCTGACGGGCATTCTGGAACCGACGAACGAGCCTTATGCCATCGCAAAGATCGCCGGTATCAAGATGTGCCAAAGCTACAACCGGCAGTACGGCACGAGCTACATTTCCGTCATGCCGACGAACCTGTACGGTCCGAACGATAACTTTGACCTGAAGAATTCCCACGTTCTTCCTGCCATGATCCGAAAGTTTCATGAGGCGAAGACGGAAGGGAAACCGGTTGTCGAGCTGTGGGGCACAGGCACCCCGCGCAGGGAGTTCCTGCATGCGGACGATCTCGCCGATGCATGTGTCTATCTCATGAATACGTACAATGAAAGCGATATTGTGAATATCGGTGTGGGAGAAGACATCTCCATCCGCGAGCTGGCGGAGAAGATTCAACAGATTGTTGGGTACACAGGCGATGTCGTATACGACTCAAGCAAGCCGGACGGTACGCCGAGAAAACTGGTTGACGTAACGAAGCTTAACGGCTTGGGCTGGAAGGCGAACATCTCGCTGGACGAAGGCCTTGCATCGACATACGAATGGTTCCTGCAGACACAGAAGCACCTAAGAACACTCACGAACATATAGGAGGAATATACACATGAAATCAGCACTTATTACTGGGGTTACCGGTCAAGACGGATCATATCTGGCGGAGTTTTTGCTCGAGAAAGGCTATAAGGTATACGGCCTGCGCCGCAGAACAAGCACACCGAACTATGAAAACGTGCAGGCAATTAAAGATCAGATCGAATGGATCTCCGGCGACCTGACGGATCTTCCTTCCCTGATCGAAGCCGTTCGCATCGCTGATCCGGATGAGGTATACAACCTGGCTGCCCAATCCTACGTGGCGGCATCGTGGCCCCAGCCGATCCTGACAGGCAACATCACGGCACTCAGCGTGACGAACATGCTGGAAGCCGTAAGGATCGTGAAGCCGACAGCTCGCTTCTATCAGGCTTCGAGCAGTGAGATGTTCGGTAAAGTGCTGGAAGTTCCGCAGAAGGAAACGACACCGTTCTACCCGCGCAGCCCTTACGGCGTTGCGAAAGTATATGGACACTGGATTACGGTCAACTATCGTGAGAGCTTCGATATGTTCGCCTGCTCCGGCATTCTGTTCAACCACGAATCCCCGCGCCGCGGCCTGGAGTTCGTAACGCGCAAAATTACCGATGGTGTGGCTCGCATCAAACTGGGTCTTCAGAACGAGCTTCGTCTCGGCAACCTGGATGCACTCCGCGACTGGGGCTTTGCAGGCGACTATATCAAAGCGATGTGGCTGATGCTGCAGCAGGACACACCGGAAGATTTCGTCATCTCCACGGAAGAAACACATTCCGTACGCGAATTCCTTGAAGTTGCATTCTCTTATGTTGGTCTGAACTATGAAGATTATGTAGTTCTTGATCCGAAGTTCGTCCGTCCGGCCGAAGTGGATCTTCTGATCGGCGACTGCACGAAGGCGAAGGAGAAGCTTGGCTGGAAGCAGGAAGTGAACTTCACGCAGCTCGTGCACATGATGGTTGACGAAGACATCAAGCGCGTTCAGGCAGAGGCACGCTACGCCAATGCAATGGCATTGAGCTAATCCTGGTTCAACGAGATGCGCAGCGCACTCAAAACCCTCTTCGGCAAGGCCAAGCAAATGGGCAAGACGCGGGACTTTAAGAACCTGACTTACAGTTCGATGGAGTTCATCGTCAACCCCCTCATTACGATATTGATCACTCCGCTGCTTTTGAAGATGCTGGGTGCCGAATTCTATGGAAGCTGGATTCTTATGGGATCCATCATAGCGATCCTCAGTGTCACGAATCTCGGAGTGAGCAGCTCGGTAGTCAAATTCGGTTCAGCCTATCTCGAGACCCATGATTATGTTTCGTTCAACCGTGTGCTGCGCTTTACGATGGCGCTGTGTCTGTTGATCGGGGCAGGTACCACCGTTCTTCTGTACCTGCTTGGTCCTAGTCTCCTGGTTCTCTTCCAGAACGCAGCAGGGGAGACCGGGGAACAGATCGTAGCGGCCACACGGGTGCTCGGTGCCGTCGTCGGAGTCAAGATCATCAGCAGCGTATTTGCTGCCGTATGTATGGCACATCATCGGTACGACGTACTGAATAAAACGAACATGCTCGTCAATGTGGTCACGAACCTGATGAGTGTGGTGCTGGTCTACTTCGGCTTCAAACTGCTCGGTCTTGTCGTTTTGATGCTACTGATGTCGATAGGTGCAGCGGGCTTTCAATATATGATCGGCCGCAGGCTGAGCCCCGAGCTCAACTATACGCCGCGTTGGGACCGGGAGGCTTCCAGGACGGTGCTGGGGTACGGCATGTACTCCTGGCTGCAGGTGATCAGCAGCGTCATCTACACGCAGATGGACCGGGTCATCATCAGCTCCTTTCTGGGGCCCGCGGCGCTTGGCATGTACTCCGTGTGCATGCAGCTTGCCGCTAAGCTGCATGAAATTCCGGCGGCGGCCGGCGCCTTCCTGTTCCCCAAGTTCAGTTCCCTTCGGGAGAGCGGCAATGTGGAAGAGCTCAAGAAGGTATATATCTTTGCCAACAAAATTGTCATTTTGGCGGTCACCTCTCTCAGCGTACCGATGCTTCTGTATGCTGAGAGTATTTTAACCGTGTGGATCTCGCCGGAATTTGCGGCCGAAGCTTCAACGCTTCTTCGTCTGCTTATTGTCGGTGTGGCTTCAGGTACAGTGGCGATTGTGGCATTCTATTATTTGAACGGTACCGAATATGTGAAATTAAACACAGGAATCAATTTCGGAACGAGTGCGGCCACGCTGCTCGGCAGCCTGATCCTGATTCCGCTGCTCGGCATTCCGGGCGCCGCTTTCTCCCGTATGCTCGGATTTCCGATCGGGATCGGTGCCAGGGTGTTTATCGAGTTCCGTCTGATGGGCCTGAAGATGAAGCTGCTGCTTGGCACGCTGATTCCTCCGGTTTGTTTATTTTTGCTGAGCGGAATGTGGGTTTACTGGTCAGGCGGGCCTTCCGCAGGATCGCTGATCTCCCTGCTGCTCCAGCTGGCGGCGGCGGGAACGGTCGTGCTGATTCTGATGGGTGTGCTTTTGTTCGGCGTGAAGATCTTGTCTCTTCGGATCGGGAGACTGCGTAAAAGGGAAAGGGAAGAGGCTGTGTGAAACCAAAAGTGATGTTCATGACCAACATACCAAGTCCTTACCGGGTGGATTTCTTCAATGAACTCGGCAAGCATTGCGACTTGACCGTGTGGTTCCAGGCGAAGAACGAAGCGAACCGGGAGTGGAAGGTGGATGGAATCGGCCGCCACTTCCAGTACAAATTCCTTCCCGGCCGGACGTTCGGTCTCGACAAACACTTGAACTTTTCCGTGTGGAAAGAGCTGCAGCGCAGTCGCTTCGACGTACATATCATGGGGTGCTACAGCTCACCTACGGAGATGATGGCCATTCAATGGCTGCGCATGAGGCGGATCCCGTACATCCTGAACTCCGATGGCGGATTTCCGGCGCCGGAAGAGTCGCGGTTCAAACGCAATCTGAAGAAAGGACTGATCTCCAGCGCTTCCTTCTGGCTGTCGTCCGGGAAGAACTGCACTGAGTATTTGACCTACTACGGAGCCAAAGCGGATCAGATCCATGAATATCCGCTGAGCTCGGTGCACTATACTCCCGAGCAGCTCCGGCCCTTGAGTCCGGAGCGGCATGCCGAATTGAAGCGCAGGCATAACCTGAAGGAGACCGTCTTTCTTTCGGTAGGTCAGTTCATCGAGCGCAAGGGGCTGGACCTGCTGCTCCGTTCCTTCCGGGAGCTGAACGCTCCAGATGCGAGCCTTCTGCTTATTGGCGGCGGGCCGCAGGAAGAGGAGTACAGGGCTTACCTGAAGGAGAATCAGGTAGAGAACGTCGTCATTCTGCCTTTCCTCCAGAAGGAGGAGCTCATCGAGTACTACAAGGTATCCGACGCTTTCGTGCTTCCTACACGCTATGATGTATGGGCCCTGGTGCTCAATGAAGCGATCATGTTCGGCCTGCCGCTGATCTCCACCATGATGGCCGGCGCTTCACATGATCTGATCGAAGAGGGCCGGAACGGATACATGATTCCGGTGGATGACCAGCAGCGGCTTACTTCCGCGCTGCGCGGCATTCTGGAGTCGCCGGAACGCAGAGCACGGTTCGGGGAACGAAGCTTGGAGATTGCCGCCCGGTATTCGATGGACCATATGGTGGACGCCCATCTCAAAGCCTTGGAACGGTTTCTCGGCAGGCACAAAAGTGAGGCTATATGAGTACAAAATTCATGTTTTTCGATACGTCCAACGACGGACATCATTTTTACTACAACTGGACGGCCATTCAAGGCGTGCGTGAGAAAGAGCCCGATGCGGTGTGCTGCTATGCGACCACATCCATGGAACCGGAACAGGCCAAGAGCTTGGCGGAGGCGGGGATCTCCATGATGCTGATGGATCCCGAACCGCCCAGGCTCCCGGCCGTGCTGGGGCGGACCGTGATGCTCTACCGTCTCATCCGGTACTGCCGGAAGCACGGGTACCGCAAGCTTCACCTGCTGTATCTCGATTGTCTTCTGATACCGCTGCTGCTGGTATGGCCGCTGCTTCTCGGTCTGCACTGCACAGCCACCATGCATTGGTATCCGACGCGTCCGAGCAAACAGCGGGCCCTTTCTTTTTTTCTGGGACTTGGCGTGATTCGTCAGCTCATTGTTCACGGGGAGTATACCAAGCGTTATACCGTCGAACGTGTCCGTTCGTCCGGCAAGGGAGCCGTGGAGAGCATTCTCTACCCTCAGCTGCATCCGCAGCATGCCAACCCTGAACAGGATGCGGAGATGAAGCTTCGCTGGGGCGCAGCCGGTCCGGGACCGTATCTGCTGGCCTTCGGCGGCACGCGGTACGACAAGGGGCTGGATCTGCTGCTGCAGGCCTTCGCCAAGGTGGAAGAGCCCTGCACATTGGTGATTGCAGGCAAAGAAGAGCATTTTACCCGCAAGGACATCGAGGCCTGGAAGGAGCGCCTTCCATCGCACTGCCATGTCGTAACGGAGCTTGGATACATAGCCGACGAGGCGGTGTCTTCCTACTTCGATTCCTCGGATTTGATCGTTCTTCCCTACCGGCGGATGTTTACGGGCCAGAGCGGCCCGCTGACGGAAGCGGTGGTCCGCAATAAGCTGGTGATCGGTCCGGATCACGGCGAAGTCGGATTCACGATCGAGCATTATCAGCTCGGTCTCGTCTTCCGTTCGGAAGATGTGGACGATCTGGCCGGACAGATCACATACGCTCTGCGCCACCGGGCGGAGCTGGCAGAGAAAATCAATGCCAACCAGAACCATTACCGCCAATTAATCCAACCGCAATTTTTCATGGATAAGTATGGAAAAACACTTGGGACATAAGTTTAACTACATGAAAGGAGTAGACCATGCTGCTGCGAGTTAAGGTCTTGCTGCTTCTTATCGCTACTTTCATGATGCGGCCGACCGCTTTCGGACAGAACCTGTCAAGCTTGGCCATGGTGCTGAGCTTGGGGGCGGTCTACTTCCACATGGTAGAGCAATCCATCATCAAAAATGTCCGGTTCACCCGGCACATTCAGTTCGTTCTCGTCGTCAGTATCATCATGTGGGTGTATTTCTTCGCCCACGCAGGGGTGCAGGGCGGCATGAACTTCGAATTCGTCATCAAGGCGGCCGTCGCGCACATTGTCATCCTGTTCTCCTTTGCGCTTGTACTGAGCGATGAGAGAGCCAACCAGAAGTATTTCCGCGGTTTTATCTTTATCATGATGGGCTTTGTCATTTCTTACTATATCAGCGTGCTGCTGACTGCCTTCGTGCCTTGGGAATCTCTCTATCTGTTCAAGATCAATGTAGAAACCTATGACTCGACGGGCAACACGTATTTTCCTTTCACGATCCTATACAGCTTCATAGAGATGCCTGGGCTGAATCTGCCGAGGCTGCTTGGCCTGTTCCGTGAGGCGGGGATCTTCCAGGCCTTCCTGATCTGGGCGATCTTCTCTTTGGAGTCCTACAATTTGAACCGCAAGTGGATTCAAACCGTGCTGTTTTTTGGCGTGGCCGGGACTTTATCCACCAGCGGACTTGCCATTTATTTCGTTGCGCTGGCCATGCGGTATTTTTTCGACCGCAGAATCGTCAAAGGCACAGTCATATTTTTGTTTATGTTCTATGCAGCCTTCTTCGCTCCGTTCATCGGGTTGAACGACAAGTCCGAGAAACTCGGCGCTTCGGTTACGGACCGTTCGGATGCCACTTGGGAAGGGATCCAGCTCTTCTTGGAGAACCCGTTCGGGGTGGGGATGTACAATATGGGGTACAACAACGCGGACCAGCTCGGCATCAATCTTCTGTCATCGAGTTATATGATCGGGATCGTCGGGGTTCTGCTGGTACTGACCGTGTACTTTGCGACGGTCTTCTGGGTAGAGGACAAAGCGCAGTACCTCGTGGCCGTCACGCCGCTGTTCCTGACCCTGCTGATTTCACAGCCTGTTCTTGACGCTCCGCTGTTCTATATCATGCTGATGGCCGCTTACAAGAAGAAGCCGAAGCCGGGTGAACTGCCATTGGAGCAAAGAATCGTGTGGCAGGAGCCGCGGACTCCGGTGGCCGGGCCATAGAAGCAAGTCATACGTTTACCCGGGAAGGGGGAGGGTCTCATGAAGCATATCTTATATATTCAGCCTTATGCCAGCCAGGTCGGCGGCGTGGATACGGTGCTGCTGCAGCTGGTGGAGGGACTCGACCGGTCGCGTTACCGCGCATTCGTACTGCTTCCCGGTCCGAGTCCTTACGTGGCCAAGTACGAAGCGGCCGGCGCTACCGTGCTGTTCGGACAGCTGGCCGTCTTCGGCAAGCCTACGGACCTGTTCTATTATCCGCGCAATCTGGCTAAGCTGTGGGTCACGGTTCGCACGGTGATGCGGGTAATCCGCGAACACCGGATCGATATCGTGCACTCGCACAAAATGGAGCTGATGGGCGGCAACATCGCGGCCAAGCTGATGCGCGTGCCGGCGGTGCAAACCGTTCATGAGCTTCCGCGCAGGCCCTTGTTCGCATATCAGGCGGTAGGGTACCTCAATCACTATTTCAATGATAAGGTCATCGTCCTGTGCGAGCGGAGCAAGATTATGTTCAACTGGGGCTCACGGGTCTCGGACAAACTGCTCAAGATCTACAACGGCATCGACTTCAAAAAAGAACTCGCCGCACTGGGCGGCAGCGATATCCGCCGCGAGCTCGGCATTCCGGCCGACGCGCAGGTGGTCATTGCCGTGGCCCGCTTGTCCCCGATGAAGGGAATGGAATACTTTATTCAGGCTGCCGACCGGCTCAAGAAGCAGGGAAGGCCTTATCACTTCCTGATCGTGGGGGACGTAGCCTTCGATCACGAGAAGGCTTATAAGCAGAAGCTGATGGATCTGGCCGAGGGAGCCGGGCTGAACGGTACGCTTCACTTCCTGGGGCTGCGCAGGGACGTTCCTGAGCTCCTTCGGCAGTCGGACCTGTTCGTCCTGCCTTCCGTCTACGACATCTTCCCTACGGTCATTCTCGAAGCGATGAGAGCGGGTCTGCCCGTCGTGGCGACCGATGTTGGCGGAGTGCCGGAGATGGTCAGGGAGACGACCGGCGCGCTCGTTCCTGCGGAAAATCATGAGACGCTGGCCGATGGCATCGCGCGCGTGATGGATGGGGATTACCGGGCGATGGGCGAGAGAGCCCGCGAGCTGGTAGAGGTCGAGTTCTCGAGAGAAGTTTACGTACGCAAAACAACCGACATATACGAGGAGCTATGGCAGTCGTATGAAAAATATAGTACGGCTAGATCTGTATAATCAAGACGGCTATTCCAGGGGACGCAGCGGGATCGTTGTCCTCTTGTGGTGGCTGGTTCAGGGCAGCCTGTTCCGGTTCTCGCTGCACAACATGTACGGCTGGCGGAGGTTTCTGCTGAAACTCTTCGGAGCCCGGATCGGAGCGGGAGTGCGGGTAAGATCCACGGCCCGGTTTACCTACCCGTGGAAGGTGAGCATTGGGGAGCACTCCTGGGTAGGGGATTACGCGGAGTTCTACAGTCTCGACAGCATAGAGGTCGGAGCCCACTGCGTGGTGTCACAGCAGGCTTACTTGTGCACGGGCTCACATCGAATGGACGATCCGAATTTCGGATTGATTACGAAGCCGATTGTGCTGAAGGACGGCGCTTGGGTGGCCAGCCGTTCCTTTGTTTATCCGGGCGTTACGATCCACGAAATGGGTGTGGTTGGCGCCTGCAGTACGGTTACGAAAGATGTGGGAGCCGGTGAGGTACATATCGGTTCTCCGGCCCGCTTCAAGAAATACAGATTCGAGGATAAGAGGTAGCCATGAAGAAAAAAATCGTATTTGTGATCAATTACTTTTACCCGGACTTCGCGTCGACGGGACAATTGATGACGTCACTCTGCCTGCATCTGCAGGACAAATTCGATATTACGGTAATCGCTGCACAGCCGGGGTATGCAGGCCAGAAGTCGGAGGTGGCCGAGAGGTTCGCCACCGACTATCTCGAGAATATTCGAATCGTAAGAATCAAACTCCCTGTGCTTGACAAAAGCAGCAAGTGGAGCCGCCTTCGCTATATTACCAGCTATTTCTTCCTGGCTACCTGGGCTATGCTCATGGAGAAAAAGACGGACATTGTCTATACCATTTCTTCTCCTCCGATCCTCGGCGGTCTGATAGGAACCATCGGCAAGGTCCTGAAGAGAACCAAGCATGTCTACAATATTCAGGACTTCAATCCGGAGCAGGCGGAAGCCGTCAGCTTCACGAAGATGAAATGGATGTACAGCCTCGCGCGGGGGCTCGATAACCTCAACTGCAAGCTGGCCGACCATATCATCACGGTGGGACGGGATATGCAGGAGACGCTTGCCAAGCGCTTCGGCTACCGCGGCGTGCCGGATAACTCCGTCATCAACAACTGGACCGAGGAGAACGAGATCGTGCCTCTGACGAAGGACCATCCTCAGGTACGCGCTTTCCTGGAGGAAAACGGGCTGACGGACCGGTTTATTGTCATGTATTCGGGGAACTTAGGTCTATACTACGATCTCGAGAATATCATCACCGTAACCAAACATTTTGCGGATGACGAGCGTGTCGCCTTCGTCTTTATCGGTGAAGGGGCCGTCAAGGGCAGGATGCAGCAGTTCGTGAAGGAGCATGGGCTGAAGAACGTCCTCTTCCTCCCGTACCAGCCGAAGGATTACATCCGCTACTCGCTGAATGCGGCCGACGTCCACCTGGTCGTCAACCAGAAGGGCATTAAAGGCGTCTCTGTGCCCAGTAAGATCTATGGGGTCATGGCCTCCGGCAAGCCCATTCTGGGCGTCCTGGAGAACGGCAGCGAAGCCCACAGGCTGATTATGGAGAGCGAGTCGGGATATGTTGTCGAACCGCAGGATTACCGGGGCATCACCGCATGCATCGAGGCCATGGCAGTGACAGATTCCGCCGAACTTCGCCGAATGGGACTGAATGGGAGGACTTACCTCGAATCCTATCTGAAGAAGGAACAATCGATAGAGAAGTACAGTTTGCTGCTCGAGAGCATCTGAGGTGTCTAACGCGGTCCCGGTTCGAATAAGCGAGAATGACATGGAACCGCGTCGGATTTCCAAAAAATACTTGACAAGATACACTATGTATCATAAATTTAAAGTGTGTTTTCGATACATTTCGTATCTCGACATGTCGCTTTATGAAAATATATGAAAATAAATACACAAATCGGATGGAGGACCATTATGGAACTGAAGCAGTACGGCAAAATGATTCTCAAGCGAATATGGTATATTCTAGCGTTTGTACTTATCGCGAGTGTGGGATCAGGCTTTTTCAGTTACTACTACGTCAAACCGGTTTATGAGGCTTCCAGCAAGATCATCGTCAACAAATCGAATGACGTCAACGATGAACTGAATGTCGGAAGCATCGATATGAACATCCGCCTCATCAATACGTACAAAGAGATTATTCTCACCCCGGCCATTATGGATAAGGTCGTCGCTCAATACCCGGACTTGAAACTGAGCACCGAAGAACTGATGAGAAAGATCAAAGTCAGCTCCGTCAATAACACCCAGGTAATGACATTAATTATGCAAGACACCTCCTACGAACGCGCAGCCAAAACCGTCAATGCGGTAGCGGAAGTGTTCAAAGCCGAAATCCCCCCAATTATGAAGGTCGACAACGTTACCATATTGAACGAAGCCAAGACAATCAGCAATCCTAGCCCAGTCAAACCGAATCATATCCTCAATACGTTAATCGGGTTGATCGTCTCCCTGGTTCTTGCAACCGGCGTAGTATTTGTTATTGAGTACATGGACGACACGATCAGAACCGAAGCGGATGTGGAACACGTCCTTCAGCTGCCGACTCTGGCTGTCATCATGAAGGCCACGAAGACGGACATGAATTCAAGCAAGCCTACTTCCACGATCAATCGTACCGACTCCCCGGCCGTTGCAGCCAATCAGTAGTTCCTGAAGGATCTCTCCATTTATCAGGTAATGTCTACTGTACCTTTATCACTGTAGGCACTCGGCCATGCTGTGGGTTTCGTAGCCTTAGACGCGAGTCGTCAAGGGTGTGGCGTGAGGAAGGGTTCAATGCCCTGTTTGCATGAATGCTTACAAAGCAGTGCAGACTGACCGGCAGCCGCGTTCCTCTTAAGGAAGGCGCTGTTGGCTCCTCATAGAAGCACAAGTTATGCAGTCTTGATGCATGAGAGACTGGGTGATCGCATATGCCGCTCGCAGCCTGCGGATTTGGAATCAGGGCGGACTCGAGAAGGACCATCACACCGAGTAGAGCTTCACTACGTGCAGCTTTATGTTCCAGCGGTAAGAAAGCATAACTGGTATCTTTTATGATACGATTCGTATCGTGGATAAAGATAGTATGGATCGGCCCAGAGCCTACAATAGTGGAGGTAGAAAACCATGAAGAAAGTAAGAAAAGCAATCATTCCCGCAGCGGGTCTCGGCACGCGTTTTCTGCCTGCAACCAAAGCCATGCCTAAAGAAATGCTTCCTGTCATTGATAAGCCTACGATCCAGTACATCGTGGAAGAAGCCGTCGCTTCGGGGATCGAGGATCTCATCATCGTAACGGGCAAAGGGAAGAGAGCGATCGAAGACCACTTCGACCATGCCTTCGAGCTGGAGAAGAACCTGGAGGACAAGGGCAAGATCGACCTGCTCCGCGAAGTTCAGCGTTCCGCCAGAGTCGAAATTCACTACATCCGTCAAAAAGAACCGAAAGGTCTCGGACACGCGATTTGGTGCGCAAGAAGGTTCATCGGTGACGAGCCGTTCGCCGTTCTGCTCGGGGACGACATCGTACAAGGGGATACGCCGTGCCTAAAGCAGCTGATCCAGGAATATGAGAAGTCACAGAGCTCCGTGATCGGGGTGCAGCCGGTATCCCTGGAAGAGACGCAGCGTTACGGCATTATCGATACGGGCACCAAAAACGGCCGGCTCTATGAAGTACAGAACCTGGTGGAGAAGCCGCCGCTCGGCAAGGCGCCGTCCAATCTGGCCATCATGGGCCGTTACGTGCTGACACCGCGCATCTTCGATTTCCTGGCACTGCAGGAGACGGGAGCGGGCGGAGAAATCCAGCTGACCGATGCGATCCAGAAGCTGAGCGAAATCGAGAAGGTTTATGCGTATAACTACAGCGGCGTAAGATACGACGTCGGTGAGAAATTGGGATACATTCTTACGAACCTGGACTTTGCCCTGAAGAACAAGGAGCTGAACCAACCGCTCTTGAAGGCACTGGAAGAGCTGGTCGCACTAGAAGAAGCAGCCGAAACAATCGGGTAGAGGAGGATTCCAATGAGCGTTCCGAATTTATCAGAAGAGGGCAAAGCCCTCGAATCCGGAGAATATTATTCAACCGCCGCTATCAATCAGGGGTACGGGCATAATGTGTATCTGGCTATGAAGCGAATGATCGACATCGTAGGAGCTATCGTCGGTCTGGTGATTACAGCGCCACTTTTTATCATCCTCGCGATTCTCATCAAGCTTGAAGACCCGAAAGGCCCCGTATTTTTCAAACAGCAGCGTGTAGGCAAGAACGAAGCGCTGTTCCACATGTTCAAATTCCGTTCCATGGTCTCGAATGCGGAAGAACTGCTTGCCCAGCTGCTCAGCCAGAATGAAGTCAGCGGTCATATGTTCAAAATGAAAAACGACCCGCGGATTACAAGAATCGGCCGTTTTATCCGTAAAACCAGCTTGGATGAGCTTCCGCAGCTGTGGAATGTGCTGAGAGGCGACATGAGCCTTGTCGGTCCGCGTCCGCCGCTTCCGCGGGAAGTGAAAGAGTATTCGAACTACCACAAACAGCGTCTCTCCGTTACGCCCGGCTGCACTGGGCTCTGGCAGGTTAGCGGAAGAAGCCAGCTCGGATTCGAAGAAATGGTCGAACTGGATTTGAAGTACATCGCAAACCGCAATTTGTTCTTTGATATAAAGATCATCTTAAAAACGGTGAAGGTACTGTTGGGATCAAAAGACGCATTTTGATATTTTACCGGAGGTCTCCAATGAAGAAAATCATATTTATTACCAACAGGCTTCCATTTCCCAACACCGATGGACGAAAAAATCTGCTTTCCCAGTATCTCACCCAAATCAAGGAGATTCATCCGGACAGCGAGATTATCAACATCTCCTTTGTGGATGATCCGAAGTACCTGAGCGCCAAGCCGAAGCTTATCGACAGAATCATTACCATCGATTCGCCGGGTTTCTTCGAGAAGGTCTACAATGCGCTGGTCTATTCGCTCCTTCTCCGCAAGTGGCCTCTTCAGGTATCAGTCTACTACAGCAAGAAAAACCACAAGCTGATTGCCAAGACGATCCAAAAAGAGAATCCCGCTTACGTTATCTACGATATGGTGCGTGTTGCCGAGTATACGGAGAAGCATCCCGCGAAGACAATCCTGAGCTACGACGATCTGCTGTCCCTGCGCTATCAGCGGCAGCTGGAGTGGTTCAAGTACATTCCTTCCGTGTTCGGCGGATTTGCCGACAAGCTGCCCAAGTTCGCACGCGGAGCGGCGGAGCTGAAGTTCATTCAGAAGGCTTTGATCCGTCTCGAGAGCCGGCTGCTTGAGAAGTATGAGCAATCGGTGGCCGCACGGTTCGATCACTTGATCTTCACCTCTCCGAAGGAAGCGGAACACTTCAAGGATATCGTGCGGCATGAGTCGTGCCACGGCATTCCGATGAAGATTGATCCGATTGCCGCAGACGGTAGTGTTGGGGCACGCCAGTACGATCCGAACAAAATCGTATTCGTCGGTAAAATGGATATTCCGCATAACTGCTCCGCAGTCTTTTACTTCTGCGAGAAGATTTGGCCGAAAGTCAAGAAGCACCAGCCGGATGCGAAATTCTACATTGTCGGGAAGAATCCGACCAGAGAGGTGCTTCAGCTCGAAAAGCAGTATCCAGACGTTATTGTCACGGGGGAAGTGAATGATGTTAAGAAGACCGTGATGGATTCGGCACTGATGATTGCTCCGCTGCTCTTCGGTACGGGCATCAAGACGAAGATCGTCGAAGCCATGTCCTGGGGCATTCCGGTTGTAACCAATGCCATAGGCAGCGAAGGCATCAATGCGAGCCACCGGAAAGATTTGTTTATCAGCGAGAATGACGAGGAAATGGTCCAGCACATCCTTCAGCTTCTGAACAATGCGGAGATGAATCATTCGATGTCCAAGAACTCGATCGATTACGTGTCCCAGCACTTCAGCAGTACGGTAACGAAGGAGAAACTGCAGCTGATCCTGGTCTAGCAGCAACAGAAATTTGAGAATACAAGTGTGGTGCCTCTGATGAAATCGCTCATCTTTTCCTTATTTTTTATAGGGATTGCCGTATTGACCTACGACAGTTTGCCTTATTTCGAGTTTTCGGTATATCGGCCGATAGCAATGTTTCCGCTGTTTGCAGCTTCCGTGCTGATGCTGTTCGAAAGATTCCGGTTTCATCAGGGCGATATCTTTCTCATCGCGTTCTTCATCTACAGCTGCAGCAATTCCTTAATCAAGGCAGCCGTTTATAATGATTTGTCCAGCAGTATGGAGCATATGATCACGCTGGTCATCGGGATCTCGATCTATCGAGTGGCCATGTATGCGGGACGGCACATCAAGGAGCAGGCTGCCGGTACCCAGACCCTGAACAAAGCATTAATGATTGCATTTGTCCCAGCCATTCTAGCCGGTTTCATGCAGTTCTTCGATGCCTTCTTCGTTCACAACGGGTTCTCCAAAGCACTTACCTCGCTGTTCTCCGAGCAGGTATACCACAACCGGATTCAGATGCTGTCGGGCGAGCCCTCCTGGGCGGCCTTGCATATGATTACCGGCGGGCTTCTGATCTACTTTCTGTACGACAAGCAGAACAAGAGGTCATGGATGGTTATCGCTTTAGCCCTGCTGCTCATTATGACGTTCTCCGCCTACGCCTACGCTGTTATCCTGATCGCCTTCTTTATCTACATGCTGATTAACAGTAAGCAGCGCCTTAAGATGCTCGTCATTATGGGTCTGATGTTCTCGTTCATCTTTGTTCTGGTTCCTTTCCTCATCAAGACGTTTGGGGTAAGCGGGTATTACACCCACCGGTTCAATCTGGATAACATGAGCCTCGACTACTTGATGAGAACGGACAATTCCTTCTTTGTCCGGTTTGTCTTCCCGGTCATCGGCTTCATCGAGTTCGCCAGACATCCGCTGACGGGTATGGGCGGTGGGTTCTACTACAGGGAATTCGCCGACACCCTGCTTCAGTATTTCGATGTGGGGCTGAAGTTCCGCGAAGTCAGCGACATGGTGCTTCGCACGCCGGAGATGGCCACTTCGAGGAACCTGTACGCCAAGCTTTTCAGTGAAGAAGGCTTCATCGGGGTCGTACTGTTCTTCGGATTCCTGGTGTCCATCTTCAAGCAGAGCTGCACGACACAGTACAGCAAATTCGTATTTGCCATCTGCCTGTCGTCGGTTATGAACTTTGATTCGTACGCTTTTATTGATTTTTGGCTGTTGATCGGATTGATCCGCGGCGGATTCTTCGCAACTGAACCGGGGCTTCCATTGGTACCGGTGAAGGTCGCGATTCTCATCAAGCTTGAAGACCCGAAAGGCCCCGTATTTTTCAAACAGCAGCGTGTAGGCAAGAACGAAGCGCTGTTCCACATGTTCAAATTCCGTTCCATGGTCTCGAATGCGGAAGAACTGCTTGCCCAGCTGCTCAGCCAGAATGAAGTCAGCGGTCATATGTTCAAAATGAAAAACGACCCGCGGATTACAAGAATCGGCCGTTTTATCCGTAAAACCAGCTTGGATGAGCTTCCGCAGCTGTGGAATGTGCTGAGAGGCGACATGAGCCTTGTCGGTCCGCGTCCGCCGCTTCCGCGGGAAGTGAAAGAGTATTCGAACTACCACAAACAGCGTCTCTCCGTTACGCCCGGCTGCACTGGGCTCTGGCAGGTTAGCGGAAGAAGCCAGCTCGGATTCGAAGAAATGGTCGAACTGGATTTGAAGTACATCGCAAACCGCAATTTGTTCTTTGATATAAAGATCATCTTAAAAACGGTGAAGGTACTGTTGGGGGAGAGCGAGTCGGGATATGTTGTCGAACCGCAGGATTACCGGGGCATCACCGCATGCATCGAGGCCATGGCAGTGACAGATTCCGCCGAACTTCGCCGAATGGGACTGAATGGGAGGACTTACCTCGAATCCTATCTGAAGAAGGAACAATCGATAGAGAAGTACAGTTTGCTGCTCGAGATATCATGCTGATGGCCGCTTACAAGAAGAAGCCGAAGCCGGGTGAACTGCCATTGGAGCAAAGAATCGTGTGGCAGGAGCCGCGGACTCCGGTGGCCGGGCCATAGAAGCAAGTCATACGTTTACCCGGGAAGGGGGAGGGTCTCATGAAGCATATCTTATATATTCAGCCTTATGCCAGCCAGGTCGGCGGCGTGGATACGGTGCTGCTGCAGCTGGTGGAGGGACTCGACCGGTCGCGTTACCGCGCATTCGTACTGCTTCCCGGTCCGAGTCCTTACGTGGCCAAGTACGAAGCGGCCGGCGCTACCGTGCTGTTCGGACAGCTGGCCGTCTTCGGCAAGCCTACGGACCTGTTCTATTATCCGCGCAATCTGGAGGTTGTCAAAGAGTTCGGCGTCAAGCCGGATAAGATTGCGGTGATCCCGCACGGCCACTACCAAGGGGTCTACGGGCACCAAGGAAAGAACTACCGTGAGATCTACGGCATTCCCGAGGATGGCTATGTGTATCTCTTCATCGGAGCGATCAAGCCTTACAAAGGAGTGCAGCAGCTCGTCGAATCCTTCAACCGGATCAAGAGCGCGAACACTTACCTGGTGGTCGCGGGCAAGCCGTCCAAAGAGATGGAGGAGGTTCTGTCCCGGTATCAGGGGCAGCAGAACATCGTCATGGATCTGCGCTTCATCCCGGATGAAGAAGTGGCCGACATCATCTCCATGTGCGATTCCTTCGTCCTTCCGTTCCAGGAGATAACGACTTCGGGATCGGCAATCCTGGCTCTGAGCTTCAAGAAGCCGATCGTCATTCCGAAAACCCCGTTCGTAGACGAGTATTTCACTCCGGAGATTGCTTCCATCTACGATCCGAGCAAAGGGGAGCTTCTGGAGGACGCCATGAAGAAGGTACAGAAGGTGGATCCGGACCAAGTGGAGCCCGTTTATGAGCATATTCTGGCCCGGCTGGATTGGAAGAACATTGCGATGCAGCTCAGCGAGATTTATCAGAACCGGCCTGCTCCGAGCATCAGCAGGGCATTAGACAAAGGCTAAAATACAAAAACAAAAGGATAGAGGGTGGCTTCATGAAAATCACTGTGATTGGTACGGGTTATGTTGGCTTGGTCTCCGGCGTTTGCTTTGCCGAACTTGGGAATGAAGTCGTATGCGTGGATAAAATCAAGGCGAAAATCGACAGCCTGAACCGCGGTGAGGTGCCGATCTACGAGCCGGGCATCGAAGAGCTCATCGAGAAGAACACCAAAGAGGGCAGACTTTCGTTCTCCGATAATCTGACCGAACCGGTGGAGAACTCCGAGATCATTATCATCGCCGTAGGAACACCGCCTCTTCCGAATGGGGAAGCCGATCTGCAGTATGTCGATCAGGTAGCCCGCGATATCGCTCTTGCGATGAACGGCTACAAGATCGTCATGACGAAGAGCACCGTGCCGGTTGGAACCAACGAGCGAATCAAGGGCATTATCTCCGAACTGACCGCGCATCCGTTCGATGTCGTCTCCGTTCCGGAATTCCTGAGAGAAGGCTCCGCGATCAAGGACACGCTGAACCCGGACCGGATCATCATCGGTTCCGACAGCCCGAAAGCCCAGGAGCAGATTACCCGCCTGCACCAGCCGCTGACCGACAACATCATCATTACGGACATCCGCAGCGCTGAGATGATCAAATATGCTTCCAACGCCTTCCTCGCGACGAAGATCTCGTTCATCAACGAGATTGCCAACATCTGCGAGAAGGTGGGCGCGGACGTGACCAAGGTAGCCGTCGGGATGGGCTATGACAAGCGGATCGGTTCTTCGTTCCTGCAGGCCGGTATCGGTTATGGCGGTTCCTGCTTCCCTAAAGACACAGGCGCCCTCATCCAAATTGCCGGGAATGTCAACTATGAGTTCAAGCTTCTGAAAGCCGTCGTCGACGTCAATACCGATCAGCGCTTCAACGTCATTGCGAAGCTGAAGGAATCGCTCGGCGATCTCAAGGACCGCACCATCGGCATCTGGGGCCTGGCATTCAAGCCCAACACGGACGATATCCGTGATGCGCCGGCTATCGACATCGTGGAAGCCCTCGTTGCGGCGGGAGCACGCATCCGCGTGTATGACCCGATTGCGATGCCGAACTTCAAACGTGTCGTCCAGCATGCGTCGATCGAATGGTGCGATGAGCCTTACGAAGTGGCAACAGGCTGCGATGCGGTCTGCCTGCTGACCGAGTGGGATGAATTCAAGAATGTCGACCTGATCCAGGCGGAAGCCCTGATGAAGCAGCCGATCCTGATCGACGGACGTAACGTGTTTTCCAAAGAACAGATCGAAAAAACCAACTTCAGCTACTACTCTGTCGGCCGTCCGAGCATGACGAGACACTATAGAGAACCTGTAAACAACTAATAAAAATAGATAGAGGGAGTGATAGCATGAAACTCGTATTGTTATCCGGAGGATCCGGTAAACGTCTGTGGCCCCTGTCCAACGATTCCAGATCGAAGCAGTTCCTGAAAGTCCTGGTCAATCCGGAGAATGAAATGGAGTCCATGGTGCAGCGCGTATGGCGCCAGCTCGGAGCAGCCGGATTGTCCGAATCGGCCTATGTGGCGACAAGCAAAGCCCAAGTGGAGATGATCCAGAGCCAGCTCGGCTCCGCACCGATCATCGTAGAGCCGGAGCGCAGAGACACGTTCCCTGCGATTGCCTTGGCCGCTACGTACCTGTACTCCATCGTAGGCGTGAGCCTGAATGAAGTGGTGACGATTCTGCCGGTTGACCCTTACGTGGATGAAGCATTCTTCAACAAGATCAATGAGCTGGAGCAGCTTGTCCTGAGCACGAATGCCGACCTGGCGCTGATGGGGGTAACGCCAACCTATCCGTCGGAGAAGTACGGCTATATCGTTCCGAAGAACGGCAGCGAGGCCAAAGTGGGCGCTACGGATTACCACGTGGTGGACCGCTTTACGGAGAAGCCGGACGAAGAGACGGCGAAGGCCCTCATCGAGAACAGCGCTCTGTGGAACTGCGGCGTATTCGCCTTCAAGCTGGATTACATGATCAACCACCTGATCAACAAAGGCTACCCGATTCAATATGAGGAAATGGTCAAGCAGTATGACAAGATGACCAAAATCAGCTTCGACTACGAAATCGTAGAAAAAGCCGAGAAGCTCGTCGTGACCGCCTATGACGGTTACTGGAAGGACCTTGGCACATGGAACACGCTGACCGAGCAGATGGACACCGATCAGATCGGGAAAGGCCTGATCTCCCCATGCTCGACCAATACCCACCTCGTGAACGAGCTGGATATTCCCGTTGTCGTGCTTGGACTCGATAACGTTGTGGTTGCGACTAGCCCGGACGGCATTCTGGTAACCGAGAAGAATGCGAGCCCTAAAATAAAGGATATGCTGAAGAACATGGAACAGCGTCCGATGTACGAAGAAAGACGCTGGGGTTCTTACCGCGTACTCGACTATAAAAAGTTTGCCGAAGGCCAGGAGATCCTGACCAAGCGCATGTGCATTCAAGCCGGCAAAAACATCAGCTACCAGCTTCACCTGAAGCGCAGCGAAGTATGGACGATCGTATCGGGCGAGGGTGAATTCATTCTCGATGAGAACTACCGTAAAGTCAAAGCGGGAGATGTGCTCGTCATTCCGGTCGGCGGCCGCCACGCCATCCGCGCCATCACGGACCTCGAGTATATCGAGGTGCAAAGAGGCAGCGAGCTCGTGGAAGAGGACAACATCCGTCTGTATCTCGAATGGTCCGAGATCATGGAACAAAGCAAACCGGTCTAAGAATCCTAAGGAATTGGAGAGAGTTCGATGAAGGCAACCATTGCCATCTGCACGTACAACAGAGCGAATGATCTGGAACTGGCGATCAGGAGTGGATTGGATCAGGATTTTGACCCGGAAGCATTCGAGATCATTGTTGTGGATAACCGCTCGACGGATCATACGGCAGAGCTCGTGGGTAAATTTAGCGAATCTCATCCATCCCAAGTTCGATACATCTATGAAGAGAATCTGGGATTGTCCTATGCGCGCAATAGGGCTATGAGTGAGGCCAGAGGGGAATACATCCTCTTCCTGGACGATGACGCGATTGCGAGCAAGCAGTGGATCAAGGGTCTTCTCGATGTATTTGAGAGCGATCCGCTGGTTGGGGTCGTGGGCGGACGCATCGATCCGATCTGGGAAGGCGGAGAGCCTGATTGGCTGCCCCATGAGTATAAGACGCTGTACACGGTCCTGGATTATTCCGACAAGCTCACCGAAATGAAAGCTCCGGCGATCCCATTCGGCGCGAATGTGGCGTTCCGGCTGAGCATGTTCAAGGAATTCAAGCCTTTCCGCGTGGACCTGGGGCGTGTGGGAACGAACCTGCTGTCCAACGAGGAAAGTGAATTGATCGGCCGGCTCCGTCAAAAGTACAAGGTGTATTACACGCCTAACGCGCCCGTCAAACATAAAATTGCAAAGGACCGCTCGACGAAAAAGTGGTTCCTGCGCCGCATTTATTGGCAGGGTGTAAGTGACGCGATCCGCTCGGAGAAGAAGACGAACGTGTTCCTGAAGTCCAATGTCAAGATCGCCCTGGCTGGAGTGGGACTGCTCTTCTCGTTCTTCAATGTGAGAAGCAGAGTGAAGCTGATGGTCAAGATCCTTTACGGGAACGGAGCGATAGCAGGCGTACTTCGCACGTACAAGGGAGCATAGCGAGCGAACGGCCAAAACGTTGACGGTCTCCGGAATGTATTGTATAAATATATAGATATCGATACGAAATGTATCGTTCGGATGGGTGAGTACTATAGATAACGGGACAGCAAGTTTTTGGAGATGCCGGCTATGAGCGTAATGATAATTAAAAAGGTGTTCCAGGGAAAGGGGATGGCTGGTACTATTCTTAAGCTCAAAGCTACCCTGAAAATAACTCATAGCGTATAGCCTAAAAAGGCAGCACGAAACTAGGCGCAGCTGCTTCAATTTTTTAAAAGCTGCGTCTTCCTCCAAGTAATGATGTTATTTCAGAACTAAGATACTTCGGTAGTGGCCAAAGTAACAGAGTATCCTAAGTTTTCTAACTTTCGAACCGTCTGTCTGACAATGGCGTCTTGCTTTCGCTTCTCAAAGTAATCAGAGCCTAAATCCGTGTAATCTTCCTGGCGTGTTATCAGATAGTCCGCTGCCTCCGTTGCGGTTGACGATATTGTCCGCAACATGAAAATCGCTGAACGTATCCCCGGTGATCCGGATTCCGCCGCTGCTGCATTCCGTAATCAGATTGCTCGTCACCACGACTTCATTCACTTGTTCATTCGCGCTGAAGTCGAGGTGAATCCCATAATCGCCGCATTTGCGAAAGGTGTTGCTGCTTATCGTCAGATAATCGCTGTGAATCACATAAATCCCGGAGTTCGTGGCCAGGTCGGGATTGCTTCCAATATCATGGATCGTATTGCCGGTGATGTTGATGTGGGAGGCGTTGTCTTCAATATGGATGCCCTGCTGGCGGCAGTTGGCAATGATGTTGCCCGTGATGGAGATATAGGTTCCGCCGGCAATACCGATTCCGAAGCCGGCGTTGACAGTGGAGGAGAGTTCAGGGGGACAGGAGATGTAGTTTCCGTGGATCGAGATATTGTAGGCCGCATCGAACGGTTCGCGGTTGACGCCCATCATTTGAATGGGACTGTTGATTTCGATCGCATCACCGCTGATATTGACAAAATGGTTGTTCATAATGCGCAGGTCCGTCAAGTCGTTCGCATTAAGATTTGTAAGAATACCATAGATGACCCCATCAAACCGGCAGTCCGTAACCGAAACATGTTGAATGCCGGGTCTGTCTAGATACACGGCTTGTGCGGTTGCCCCGGTGAACGTGCACTTGCTGATCCGGGTATGCATGGTATTGGCAGCCCAGAAGATGCCAATCCCTACTTGAGGCGTATCATACCGGACGGTCAGCTCTTCCACGGCGGTATGGTTGCCGTTAATCTGAAGAATCGTAACGTTAGCCGGGTTGCTGTTGAAAATAACCGTTCCGGGTCCGGCACCGCGTACGATGGGCCCTTGAATGGTGTTGTTGTAGGACTTAGGTCCATTATGGGCTGAGGAGAGACGGCTGCTGTTTCGCTTGGATACTCCTGGGGTATTGTACTATTATGATGTTGCCCCCAAGTAGGACTAACTCTGGTAAGACCGCATACAGTTTAAATAGCAAGACTTTCCGCAACCTACTCCTACCCGGCAAGCAGGATCAACGAGAACAGCGAAGTGAAAGGGGCTGCACCATGAAGAAGTATTCCAATCGCCTTTATACGGTCCTATTATTACTCATTCTTCAATTTGCCACGGTTTTCAGCACAAGTACCGCTTGGGCTGAAGGGGATTGGGAGAAGAAAGCATCGATGAGCCATGCGAGGTACGGGCAGGGAGTGGAACGACTGGGGAATTTGATCTATTCGGTTGGTGGGGAAGACGATTCGGAGAGAGGTTGTTGCAGCCGGCTCCGTTGTAACGAAAGATGTGCCGCCGGGCTGTGTGGTGGCGGGCTCGCCGGCCAAAGTGATCAAACCCATCGGCGGGTGGAAATAAATATAAAGCGTGGGATAACCGGTTTCCCGTGAAGCGCGCGATAGATCAGGATTCGTTTTCCTTTCGGTGTCTTGGGGGCAGATGGTGGACGTATGGATTGAGGCGGCGGTTTTTTTGCGGGATAGCTGTTTTTATCTTAATTTCTGGGCGTGCCGGCCGGCCGCTTCAGTCTAAGGAGAGGCATGTAATATGCTGTTTAACAGCTGGGAGTTTTTTGTACTCTTGCTCATAACTTTCGGGTTGTACTATATTCCTGCTCTGCAGAAGCTGCAGATCCCGATCTTGATTGCCGCCAGTTTGGTATTCTATGGATACCATCAGCCTGTATTACTGCTGCTGCTCTTACCAATTTCTCGATGCTGTTGATCACGACGTTAACTTCCATCATTACAGCCCGCATGCTGGGGGTGGAAGGCAAAGGTGAATTATCCGCCATTCTGTTCTGGCCGACCTTCATCGCCGGATGTATCGGCTTCGGTCTGCCGACATCTTTAATCTACAATTTAAAACAGGACAGTAGCCGGGCTTCGGATTACCTCCGGCTCTCGATTCTGTTCCAGATTCCGGTGAGTATACTGGCCGGAGTGGTGGCCTGGTTCGGATTGCCGATCTGGCTCAGCGAATATTCCGCTACGGCGGTGCGGCTGGCCCAATACTATACGGTATTGACGGTTCCTCTGCTGCTGGCGGTCAATCTGCTGTCAGCGATTGCCCAGAGCCTCGACAAATTCAATATTTACAACGGCATCCGGCTGAATGTGCCGCTGTTTAACGTCATCGGCTTGATTGTACTGTGGCTGCTGGGTTCCTTGTCTTTGACCTCCTCCACGAATATTTTTCTCCTGACCACCCTGCTTGTCGTCACTTATTCCGTTGTCAGCCTGAGACCTTATGTCTCCATGGGGCTGAGGGGGAATCCGATCGACCGGACCGCCGTCAAACCGCTGTTCGGTTACGGCATGAAAGTGTATGCGATGGAGCTGCTGGGGACGCTGTACAATCAATTCGATAAGATCATTATCGTAGCGCTGCTGACCCCCCGGGACTTCGGATTGTATTCGGTCGTCTTCGCGCTTTCGCGGGTGTTCAATACGGTCCAGACGGCCATCAGCAACGTAATGTTCCCGAAGGTAACCGGAATGGAGCATGACAAGATTATCCGGCTGGTCGCACGCGCCTTCCGGATCTCGATGACGGTCATGGCCATTGTGGTGGTGCCGAGTATGATCATCGGCAAATTCATGCTCGGGCTGCTCTTCGGTCCCGAGTTTCTGGAAGCGAGCTCGACCTTCTACCTCCTGTCGATCGAATGCATCATCGGCGGAGGGTCCTGGGTGCTTGCATCTTCCTTCAACGCCATGGGGCGTCCGGACCTCGTACTGATCCGGCAACTGATTGCGATCAGCATTACTGTGGCGCTCTTCTTCGTCCTCGCGCCGATGTACGGGCTGTTCGGTCTTTCCCTGGCCCTGGTGATCGGGGCCGTGGTGCGGCTTGCCATTACCCTGTTCCAGATTCCGCGGGTATTTAAGGTTCCTCTTCGGAGCATTGTTTTTGATAAGGGTGACTACACCTTTATGGTCCAGACGATAAAACAAAAGATATCGGGTAAAGGAGATCGTCCTCATGAAAAGCACGAAAGCCATTCATCCAATGGATGAATTGAAGGAAAAGCTGAAGGATATTTTGAACGTAATCCCTCGCGGGTCGAACGTGTTTTACCTTGACTATCCCGTTCACAGCAACGGCGGCGACATGCTGATCATGAAGGGCACGGAGGAATTCTTCAAGGATTACAACATCAACGTGCGCGCCAGATACAGCGTGCTTGATTTCAAGGAAGGCACCGATATCCCTTCGGACTGCATCATCGTTCTGCACGGCGGCGGAAACTTCGGCGACATCTACCCGGCTCACCAGAGACTGCGTGAGATGGTTATCAAGAACTACCCTAACCACCGCATCGTGGTGATGCCGCAGACGATCTTCTACAAGAGTGAGAAGGAATACGACAAGACCGCAGCCATCTTCAACAAGCACCGTGATCTTCACGTGTACTTAAGGGATACGCTGTGCTATGAACTGGCACTGACGAAGTTCACCGGCTGCAACGTATACCTCTCCCCGGACATGGCTCACCAGCTCTGGCCGATTGCCAATCCGAAGCAGACGCAGAAGGATACGCTCTACTTCCTGCGTACGGACGTGGAGGCAGGCAACGGGCAGGCGAACCTTGAAGTGGGAAGCCCGGCCGATACGCTCGACTGGCAGACGCTCTTCACCCCATTCGATAACAAGGTAGCCAAGCTGTTCTCGAAGATGTACACGGTGAAGCGTATGGCCGGCAACAGCCTGCCGGTAGGCGCCCTCTGGTACAACTACACGGATTACCTGCTGAAGAAGGCCATTGAGCTGTTCAGCTCGTACCGGGTGATCAAGACGTCCAGGCTTCACGGGCACATCCTGTCCTGCCTGATGGATAAGCAGAACATCCTTATAGACAATTCGTACGGCAAGAACTCGAGTTACTACTACACGTGGACCCACCCCATCAAGACGGCTCAGCTTCATGTCAACGACGCCAAGAGCGATTTGGCTTAAAGAGAAGGAGGGCAGGCAATGCCCTCCTTTTTTTCATTTGTGCAACAGTAGGGGCTTAGTACTGAGAAGAGAGAGAAGAGAGAAAAAGATATGTCGAAAAGATCTGTAAAGCAGTATGTAAGATACGCTTACCGTATCGGCCTGGGATTCCTCTTCCGCTTCCGGACGGAGTCCTGTGGGCCTTGGCTGCGCGTCTGCGGGAAAGTAACCCGCAGCGGGGCCAGTGGAACAACACTAAGAATTGGACGCAAGGTCATGCTGTTTCAGGATGTGGGTTTCTATCTGGATGCGCCGGGGGCGGAGATCTCCATTGGGGATTACACCTATGTGAACCGGCGGACAGAGATCATGTCCAAGGAGCGCGTCTCCATCGGCAGTCACTGCGCGATTTCCTGGGACGTGTCGATCATGGACACGGACTTTCATGCGATTGACGGCATGCCGTCAACGGCTCCGGTCAAGATCGGGGACCGCGTCTGGATCGGCTGTAAGGCGATAATCCTCAAGGGGGTTACGATTGGGGATGGGGCGGTTGTTGCAGCCGGCTCCGTTGTAACGAAAGATGTGCCGCCGGGCTGTGTGGTGGCGGGCTCGCCGGCCAAAGTGATCAAACCCATCGGCGGGTGGAAATAAATATAAAGCGTGGGATAACCGGTTTCCCGTGAAGCGCGCGATAGATCAGGATTCGTTTTCCTTTCGGTGTCTTGGGGGCAGATGGTGGACGTATGGATTGAGGCGGCGGTTTTTTTGCGGGATAGCTGTTTTTATCTTAATTTCTGGGCGTGCCGGCCGGCCGCTTCAGTCTAAGGAGAGGCATGTAATATGCTGTTTAACAGCTGGGAGTTTTTTGTACTCTTGCTCATAACTTTCGGGTTGTACTATATTCCTGCTCTGCAGAAGCTGCAGATCCCGATCTTGATTGCCGCCAGTTTGGTATTCTATGGATACCATCAGCCTGTATTACTGCTGCTGCTCATGCTCTCGATTCTCATTAACGCAGTCTCCAGTTACGGCGTGTTCTACGGGAGGAAGGAGCAAAGGCTTCTTTGGGCTTCACTCGGGGTTGTCGTCAATCTGGCGATCCTGGCTTTCTTCAAATACTCCAGTCTGGTGTATCAATCGCTGTTCGGGCATGAAGGCGATATCGCCCTTTGGTTATCGGGGCTGCCGCTTCCGCTCGGAATCTCCTTCTTCACCTTTCAAGGAATCAGCCTGGTGGTTGATGTTTACAGGGAAAAACAAAAGGGCGAGGGTCGCATCTCCATCGAGAAAAACTTTGGCAAGCATCTCTTTATCATTACCTTCTTTAAAGCGTTCTTCCCGCAGCTTGTGGCCGGGCCGATCGTCAAGGCCTATGACTTCCTGCCGCAGATCAAGCGCAAGCTGATGCGGGATATCCCTTGGGACAGCGCCTTTAAGCTGCTGACCATGGGCTATTTTCTGAAGATGGTCGTGGCGGACAATATGAAAGATCAGACCTTCTGGATCGCGTATCCGTATTTTCAGCTGGAATCGAGCGTGACGCTCGCAGCGATGCTGTTCGGCTATTCGATGCAGATCTTTGCGGATTTCGCGGGCTACTCACTGATTGCTCTCGGCCTGGCTGCGCTCTTCGGCTACCGCATGCCGCATAACTTCAATTTCCCGTATATCTCGACTTCTCTCGGGGAGTTCTGGAGACGCTGGCATATCTCGCTGTCCACCTGGCTGAAGGAATACTTGTATATTGCGCTCGGAGGCAACCGCAAAGGCAAAACCCGGACGTATATCAACCTGTTCCTCGTCATGGTGCTCGGCGGTCTCTGGCACGGGGCGGCTTGGAGCTACGCGATCTGGGGAGCCTGGCACGGTGGTGCGCTGGCGATTGAGCGGGCGGTGCAGACCTGGCTGAAGAAAAGAAAAACCAAAACGGCGGGACTCGGCACGATTCCGCCGGAGGTGGCCGGACGGATTGCCGCAACAAGCGAAGCGGCAGCCGAGAAGCATTGGAGCACGCCTTTCCTGAAGGGTTTGTATATGCTGTTGGTATTTACCTTTGTAACGATCGGATGGCTGCTCTTCAAGCTTCCGGAGTTTCATCATGTTATTCTCTATGTGAGTTCTATAGCAACCAACTTCCACCGGGGGATCGATTTCGGCAAGGTGCTGTATATCCTGATTTACTCCCTGCCGGTGATTGTGTACCATATGGTTTATTTGATCCGCCAAAGCAAAGGTCAGGCCTGGGGACGCAGGCTGGAGCCTCTGTTCTACGCAGTGATGCTGTTCTTCATTCTGTTAAATAGTGGGGATGCCGGTGAATTCATCTACTTCCAGTTCTAAGCTGATCGTGCAGTCGTTCGCTTCCTTTCTTGTCCTTACCGTGGGCTACGTTGCCTTTGTCGGTACGGGGGTCGTCCATGGAGGAAGCGGAACCAACCAATGGCAGAATAACGTCATTAAGGCGGAACGGTATCTGTATGCGGCAGAGCCTGTCAAATCTGTAGTCACAGGTTCCTCCATGGCTTACCGCCTGCTGCCCGAATATCTAGGTACGGACTATTCCAATATCGCTTTTGCAGGCGGCGGAGCCCTGACGGGCCTGCAGGTTATTCTGCAGAGCAAAGGGGCGCTTCCTTCCACCGTATTTGTCGAGATGAACGATACGCTGCTCCGGGGTCAGGATAAGGAATTCATCCAGAAGCTGACCTCACCGGTGCTGGGCGGGGCCAAGAGCACGTTCGCCGCCTTCCGGACCGAATATCAGCCCGTGATTCTTTTCAAGGAATGGATCAAGGGAGGATCGGGGAAGGAACCGGAGGCCGGAGGCCCTGTCGACCCTGACATTCTCGCTTCGGAGCTGGCCAGACACGCGGCAGACCATGCCAAGGCGCCTGACCCGAAGCAGCTGCAGGCCGTCACGGGCGAGCTGAAGCAGGCCGTTGATACGCTGCGTGCCAAGGGAGTGCAGGTGGTGCTGTTCGAGCCTCCTTCACACCGCAGCCTGCACGAGTCCGTCCGCTCCACGGCCCTGCGCAAGCATTGGGAAGCGGAGTTCCCCAAAGACCGTTATGATTGGGCACAGACGCCTAACCCGGATGAGTACGAGACGGGGGACGGCATTCATATGACCGGCGATTCGGCCCGGAAATATGCTGCTTTTCTAAAGGAACATTTAGGAAAAAAGATACAGAGTGGTTCTTGACTCGCTACATAGTGTATCATATAATGAGTCATACCTCCCTGATACAGCCCTTGAATGGTGTTGTTGTAGGACTTAGGTCCATTATGGGCTGAGGAGAGACGGCTGCTGTTTCGCTTGGATACTCCTGGGGTATTGTACTATTATGATGTTGCCCCCAAGTAGGACTAACTCTGGTAAGACCGCATACAGTTTAAATAGCAAGACTTTCCGCAACCTACTCCTACCCGGCAAGCAGGATCAACGAGAACAGCGAAGTGAAAGGGGCTGCACCATGAAGAAGTATTCCAATCGCCTTTATACGGTCCTATTATTACTCATTCTTCAATTTGCCACGGTTTTCAGCACAAGTACCGCTTGGGCTGAAGGGGATTGGGAGAAGAAAGCATCGATGAGCCATGCGAGGTACGGGCAGGGAGTGGAACGACTGGGGAATTTGATCTATTCGGTTGGCGGGGAAGACGATTCGGAGAGAGGCTATACCGCGACTGTAGAAGCATATGACCCGGCGAGCAACCAGTGGTTGAAGAAGGCCGATCTTCCACAGCCGGGAGTGCATCTCAAGACGGCGGTATATCATGAACTTTTGTATGTAATTGCAGGATACGAGCCCCTTACTGGGACACCGATTCCGGTTCAATACTACGATCCGGGCAAGGACCAATGGACCATACTGCCCGATGTGGTGCTTGATATTTATGAGCCTGCCGTGACGGTATGGAAGGGGCAGGTCCTGATCTCAGGAGGCTACCATAATTCCGGCGTTACGCTGGATACGGTCTTCACGTTCGATCCGGGGACAGGCAAGCGGGAGAAGGTGGCAGCTATGCCGGCCCCAAGGTTCGGGCACACGGCAGCCATTGTGAACGACAGGTTGATGATTGCCGGCGGTGCACCTAATGCATACGGGGCCGTCAGGCCGATGAGCTCGGTGATCTCCTATGACTTCACAGCTCAGACATGGAGCACGAGCGCGTCGATGGCCACGCCGAGAATGCATGCAGCCTCCGTAGTGATCGGCGGCCAGTGGTTCGTTCTGGGAGGCGGCCGGCAGGAAGTACTGGGCGATGTGTACGTGCCGGAGGTGAACGGATGGAGTCCTGTTCCGGCATCGGAGCTCGGCAACCGGAACCAGCCCGGGGTGATTTCCTTAGGGGAATCTTCCCTGGTACTGATCGGCGGTTACAGGGATGTTCCGCTGTCGGCGGTGGAATCCATCACATGGCCGGCCCGTTAATTGAAGAATTCAGCAAACCAAAGCGAAGGTGCCTGGACCCAGGAGCCTTCGCCTTTTTTATATGTTAGGGAAAGTGTATGTTCAGGATATTCAGCCTAACAATATCGTTCCGAAGAACTGTACGGAGAATTCGACTACAGTTCCGGTGGATGAGGGACGGTAAGCCTGCACCTGTAAGAAGGATCCTCTCATCTTGGGGGTCACCAGATCGATCGCTCCGACGTAATCCTGTCTGATCTTGGTAATCGTCAGGGCAGTACCGTTCCAGACCACCCGGTACAGGTCCGTCTTGCTGAGGGGGCCCTGCTTGGCAACGATGTAAAGCAGACCTTCGGCCGCTTTGCCGAGGGAGAGTGCGTCTACCCAGGGCGTGTAGCTTCCATTTACCACAGCCGTTACATAATTGTTTTGATCCCTCATGGGGACAGGGATTCTAGGCGGCGCCGTCTCAAAAAAGACCGGTCCCAAGTTATTGCTGTAGAGACTGTTGCCGGAGAATTCACTGAGAAATCCGCCGTTCACCAGCTGGATGCCGTACGCGGCGTTGTTGCGGAAGGTATTATTGAGCACTTTGAGTCCGATGGGCTGGCCGGCGATGCTCAGTCCGCTGCCTCCGTTGCGGTTGACGATATTGTCCGCAACATGAAAATCGCTGAACGTATCCCCGGTGATCCGGATTCCGCCGCTGCTGCATTCCGTAATCAGATTGCTCGTCACCACGACTTCATTCACTTGTTCATTCGCGCTGAAGTCGAGGTGAATCCCATAATCGCCGCATTTGCGAAAGGTGTTGCTGCTTATCGTCAGATAATCGCTGTGAATCACATAAATCCCGGAGTTCGTGGCCAGGTCGGGATTGCTTC
This sequence comes from Paenibacillus mucilaginosus 3016, assembly GCF_000250655.1. Taxonomy (NCBI): domain Bacteria; kingdom Bacillati; phylum Bacillota; class Bacilli; order Caryophanales; family Paenibacillaceae; genus Paenibacillus; species Paenibacillus mucilaginosus. Next base: position 7,485,607 of record NC_016935.1, on the reverse strand, counting down.
CAATATCATGGATCGTATTGCCGGTGATGTTGATGTGGGAGGCGTTGTCTTCAATATGGATGCCCTGCTGGCGGCAGTTGGCAATGATGTTGCCCGTGATGGAGATATAGGTTCCGCCGGCAATACCGATTCCGAAGCCGGCGTTGACAGTGGAGGAGAGTTCAGGGGGACAGGAGATGTAGTTTCCGTGGATCGAGATATTGTAGGCCGCATCGAACGGTTCGCGGTTGACGCCCATCATTTGAATGGGACTGTTGATTTCGATCGCATCACCGCTGATATTGACAAAATGGTTGTTCATAATGCGCAGGTCCGTCAAGTCGTTCGCATTAAGATTTGTAAGAATACCATAGATGACCCCATCAAACCGGCAGTCCGTAACCGAAACATGTTGAATGCCGGGTCTGTCTAGATACACGGCTTGTGCGGTTGCCCCGGTGAACGTGCACTTGCTGATCCGGGTATGCATGGTATTGGCAGCCCAGAAGATGCCAATCCCTACTTGAGGCGTATCATACCGGACGGTCAGCTCTTCCACGGCGGTATGGTTGCCGTTAATCTGAAGAATCGTAACGTTAGCCGGGTTGCTGTTGAAAATAACCGTTCCGGGTCCGGCACCGCGTACGATGGTGTTTGATCCAATTGCCAGGACTCCTGAAATCTTATACGCGCCTTGGGGCAAATATACAATTCCGCCGCCGCTGGCTTCCACCGCGCGCAGAGCTCTATTGATAGCGGATGTATCGTCGCGATTTCCGTCTCCCAAGGCACCATATTTAGGGTCCCGAACATTCTCTACCGTATAGTCCATATGCAATCACCTCCCTAATTTCAAATTACTATTCATAGTATGCAAAAATTAACCTAAAGTGATTGAGCATATGCTCCGATAGTAAATACTATACGATGAAGGGACTACCATATGTTGGGTGGGATAATAAAGTGAAAAACGATAACCAGAAGCTGACCAGAAGAGCAATCCTCAGCATGATCGGACTTGGCGGGCTCTCCCTGGCAACAAGCAAATGGCTTGCTCCCGTTCCGGCAGCCGCAAGCGCTGCTGTAGAAGATGATGTTTATAACGTGATGAAATACGGTGCGGCCGGGAACGGTACGACGAACGACCAGCCGGCCATTCAGAAGGCCATCGAGGCATGCAAGAAGGCGGGCGGGGGAACGGTGTATCTTCCTGCCGGCACTTATCTGATCTCCTCGCGGCTGTTCGTCGGCAGCAATACGGTGCTGAAGGGCAATGCCAAACTGGTCAAGCCGGACAACAGTGAAGTGGGCATGATCAGCATCGACGGCAGCAATGTGTCGGTGGAGGAGCTTTGGCTCGAGAACCTGAACCAGAATGCCGGCTACAATATCAATCTGGCCCGCAATGCCAAGCACATTGAGATCCGTTCCTGCAAATTTACGGGTGTGAAAACCCAGGCCATCGACATGAACGCCAAGGGGATCAAGCATATCCTGATTCAGGACTGCATCTTCGAAGCGGTAACCTATGGGGTGCTCACGAACTATAATGCCGACGATCTCGAAGATTTGAAGATTATCGGCAACCGGTTTATTGATATTTACGGTGATGCGATCGAAATCAACAGTCCGATTTCCGGAACCAAGAAGTCTGCTTATGAAGCTGCAAGCAATATCATCATCTCCAATAACTTTATCTCCGTGCCTGTGGGGAAAGGGACAGGGGATACGGCAGGGTTCGGGATCGGACTGGCAGGTGCTAGCCGGGTGTCCGTTATGCTCCCGCTCTGCCGTGTAATACGCACAAAGCTGCTTCTGGCCGTTCCCGTCCTCCCTCACGATAACCACCGTCATCCGGACGCCGGGAATCCGCGAGAGAGCGTGCTCGATTTCGCCCGGCTCGATCCGGTAGCCGCGGATTTTGACCTGATCGTCGGTCCGGCCCAGGAATTCGATGCGCCCGTCCGGCAGCCTGCGGGCGCGGTCGCCTGTACGGTACAGCCGCATGCCGGGGAGGTCGGGATGCTCCGTGAATTTTTCCGCCGTAAGCTCAGGCTGGTTGAGATAGCCCCGCGCGAGCCCCGCTCCGGCCAGGTACAATTCGCCTGCCGCTCCGACAGGCTGCAGCTGCCGGTGCTCATTCAGGATGCAGACCGCCATACCGCGGACCGGCCGTCCCAGGGTCACACGTTCACCCGGCAGGCAGCGGCTCACAAGCACGTCCACCGAGGCTTCCGTCGGCCCGTAATGGTTGTAGAGCTCGTAGCCTTTGGCCAGCAGTGCATCCTTCAGTCCCTCCTCGAGCCTCTCCCCTCCGCAGATCAGTGCCTGCAGCGGTTCGACACGCTCCACGTCCGCGAGCAGTTCGCCCATCAGCATCGGGGTCGTATTAAGCAGCTTGATGCCATGCCTGCGGATATAATCACGGAACACCGGACCGTTCAGCATCGTTTCCTTGCGGATGATGTGCAGCCGGGCTCCGTACAGCAGCGTGCCGAAGATTTGCTCGAGGCTCGGGTCAAAGGTGTATTCGGTGGTCAGCATGACGGACGGGGACAGATAAGGCTCGTAGGTGTCATGGAACCAGGTGATCGTATTCAGGATGCTCCGGTGCTCGATCTGTACGCCCTTCGGTGTTCCCGTCGTGCCGGAGGTGTAGAGAAGGTAAGCGAGATCGCGGGATCCGCCTGCCGGGTCCGGGCCCGCGGCTGCCGGGGCGCAAGCAGCGGCGCCGTCCAGCAGAACCGTGTGCAGTGCGGGCGGCACCCGGTCCTTCAGACTCTGCTGAATGACTACGGCTTCCGCCCCTGCATCCTCCAGCATATAGCGGATGCGCTCCGGCGGCAGCTCCGTTCCGACCGGGACGTAGGCCGCACCGGATTTGAGGATCCCCAGGATGCCGGCGTCATTGCCGCGCCGCCGGGCGTTCTATACCGAGACGGTTGGGCCGGAAGCTGCGGCCGAATAATTCTTAAGGCCCCGGGCGCAAAACCAAGCAAGCCGGCCCTGCTCTTCCACATGGCAGAGTAATGAACGGTTCCTTTGCGAAAAAAAACACACATGCCAAAGAGATCTGATCCGGTTGTTCAGGGTCAGATCGATCTTTCGGCTCTTACGAAGGCGATGAATCTCTTGGCTTCCTGTACCGTCAGCTTCTTGCCATCTATGGTTAAGGAGAACGTGCCGATGATCTTCTCGTCGGACAATTCCAGACTGTCGACAAAATCCCGTACTTCCGGGTCGAGCACACTGTGCGGGTCTTCCGTTCTGCCCATCAGGTAGTCCATGGAAACTTTGAAGTGGTCTGCAATCCTCACGATGGTTTCATAGTCGGGCTCCCGCCGGTTCTTCTCATAATGCGAGAGGGAAGCGCGCGAGATCTCCAGCTTCCTGGACAGGTCCTCCTGCGTTAAGCCATGCTTCTCTCTGAGAAGAGCGATCTTGTCCCCAATTCTGATCATGCTACTGTTCCCTCCGTCAAGTTGCCGCTGCTTTAGCACTGCATGATAATGTCGAATCTTGTTGAATCATTAGATATGATTATACAGTACGTATCATGGTTTGTGAAGAAGGAGATTACAAAATTTACAATAAGGTCAGACGACCATGAAATCATAAAATTTTCTAAACAAAGATACAGAATGTATCCAAATATGATACAATTAGTATGTATCCGGCACCTTATTGCTAGAGATAAGGATATTTTCATTCATAGGGAGGAATCATCAAATGATAGGAGCTCGCATTCAAAAACTAAGACACCAAAAACGCATGTCGCTGACGGAATTAGCCGCACGCGCCGGTGTAGCCAAGTCCTACCTAAGCTCCATTGAGCGAGATCTGCAGTCGAATCCTTCGATTCAATTCCTTCGCAAGCTTGCGCCGGTACTTGGAGTCAACGTTCAGACCCTGATCCTTCATGACCCGGGCGAGAAGCAGGAACAGCTCGATCAGGAATGGGTGCAAATTATACAGGAATTCAACGAGCTGGGGCTCAGCAAGGATTCCCTCCGCAAGATCGTTCGACAATTGAAGACACGGCAAGCCGTGACATATGAACAAGCAAGATAGGGGAATAAGGAATTTACCCCCTATTTTTGCTTCTATGGTCGCATTTTTGCGTGGATTTAAATAGAAGAAGGCTCCGCCAAAATTGGCTATTTCAGATCATCAAAATTATGGGAATATCGGATAAAATAGGTGACGAGAGTCAGATTTGATGACATCTGTATAAGAACCCGAAGAAAGTGGGGCCATCATGGAAACAAGCATTCCGTTGGATATTATCCACACCCTGCGCCAGCTGGGCATCAGCACAGCCAAGGCGCTGGAGTTTATCACACCTGAAACGGCAGTTTCCCCGGCCGCTTCCTCCGACCTGAAAGACGGGACCGCCCGCGCCGGCGACGCGGAATAATCCGGTGGTTGTCCTCCGGTTGTTCACCCCCGATCTCCCCCGCACAGGAACCACCATTATTCCACAGAACTCAAAGAAAAGCTGCTCACAGGTTCATACATCGGCCGGGCTCCCAGGCGGCTTTGGTACAAGACCAACCGATCGGCCTGCCACGGAATCAGACATGCTTCCGGCAGCGGGTGACGGCTTAGCTCCGTCTGGTCCCAGCCGGCTTGTCCCTGATACGTTCTCGCCACGGTGACATGAGGCTTGAACTTTCTTTCTTCTGCCTGAAAACCCACATCCGTCATTGCGCCCTCCACCTGCTTCTGAAGGAAGCGCAGCTCCTCCAGTGAACCGTCCAAACCTACCCATAAGATGGAAGGGGACGAGGCCCGTCCGAAGGTTCCGCTGTGTCCAAGCTGAAGCCGGAACGATCTTGAGCGTGCCGCAGCGGTCTCCAGCGCTTTCTCAATAGATGGTGTCCTTGCGCCTTCCACCTCCCCCAGGAATTGAAGGGTGATATGCAGATCCTGCGGATGCACCCACTTGCGGAACGGAACCGAGTTCTTAACCCCGCTGATCCATCCCCCCAAACTTTCTTTGAGATAGTCCGGCAGCGGCACGGCTGCGAACAGCCGGAGCGTTGAATTCATAGTGCCTTCCTCCTCCTGTTCAAGAAACTTACACTTGATGTAACGCGCCAACCTTTGCTATCATAGCCATATCATATGAAAAGCGAGGGTGTTTTAATCGTGACTAGGCGCGCTTATAATTTCAATGCAGGTCCGGCCGCGCTTCCACTGGAAGTGCTGCAGCAAGCACAAGAGACATTCGTTGACTACAACGGGATCGGCATGTCTCTGATGGAGATCTCCCACCGCAGCAAAGAATACGAAGCGCTGAATGCGGAAACGGCATCCCTCCTGCTTGAATTGCTCGGAATCCAATCAGGGTATCAGGTGCTCTTCCTCGGCGGAGGGGCGAGCATGCAGTTTGCCCAGATCCCACTGAACTTCCTGAAGCCGGGTACGGTAGGAAGCTACATTATTACCGGCAGCTTCTCGGAGAAGGCGTATCAGGAAGCACAAATCGTAGGTGAAGCCTCTATTGCGGCTTCGAATAAGGAAGGCAAGTGGAGAAGCCTGCCGAAAGCAAGCGAGATCGTCATCGATCCGAAGTCTTCTTACGTGCACATGACGACGAACAATACGATCGAAGGCTCGCAGTGGTCGGACATTCCGGATACCGGCGGCATTCCGCTCATCGGCGACATGACCAGCGGCATTCTCAGCCGTCCGATCGATGCCAGCAAGTTCGGCATGATCTATGCCGGCGCCCAGAAGAACCTGGGTCCTTCGGGGGTTACGGTAGCCGTGATCCGCGACGATCTCCTTGCGGAAGAGCCGAAGCACCTTCCGGTGATGCTGCGTTATACGACGCACGCGAAGAACCAATCGCTCTATAACACCCCGCCGGTACACTCCATCTACATGGTGAATCTGGTCCTGAAATGGGTGAAGGAGCAGGGCGGCGTGGAAGCGATGGAGAAGCGCAACGTGGAGAAGTCCAAGCTTCTTTATGATGTCATCGATGCATCGGGCGGCTTCTACAGCGGCAACATTGATGCGGACAGCCGTTCCATCATGAATGTGACGTTCCGTCTGCCTAGCGAAGAGCTCGAGAAGCAGTTCGTGAAGGAGTCCAAGGATCACAACTTTGTGGGTCTTGCCGGACACCGCAGCGTGGGCGGCATTCGGGCATCGGCGTATAACGCTGTTCCTCACGAGGCCTGCCAGGCGCTTGCCGAGTTCATGAAGGACTTCCAGCAGCGCAACAGCTAAGAACCATGCAGTCTTTCTGCAGGACCTGTCGTACGGGGCTGCGGAAAGGCTGTTTTTGTTAACCTCAGGAAACCCAACCTCCATATCTCATTGGACAACTCCTAACCCGTGCGAACCATGCCTTTGAAGCGCAAAGATTCCTTGCATGGGGGCTGCGGCCATACGAAAAAAGCGCCGCTGGAATTTCCAGGGCGCTCATTCGTATGAAGGGGCGGTTGGAGCGGGGAGCGGGATTGCTGGGGCGGACCGCATGGGCCGCCAGCAACATGGCAGTGTCTGCAGCAGCTTTACTGCGGGTTGCGGGGGATTGGCTAGGAGCGTTCGGGCAGCAGAAGGCCGCTTCTTAGACGGGGACTTCTTTGACGGAAGGTTCCGTGAGTTTGTATCCGACGTTGCGAATCGTTACAATATATTCGGGGTTGCGTGCGTTGGTTTCGATCTTGTCCCGCAGGTGCGAGATATGCACATCGACGATCCGGGTATCGCCGAGGAAGTGGTAGTCCCACACTCCGTGCAGCAGCTGCTGCCGGCTGAGGACCTTGCCGCGGTGCTTACAGAGGAAGAGCAGAAGGTCGAATTCCTTCGGCGTCAGGTCGATGTTCTGGCCTTTTACTTTGACTTCGCGCTGGTCCGGTTGGACCACAATCTGGCCTATGGTTAAGGGTGTATTCTCGGAGGAAGAAGGCAGGGTCTGGATGCGCCGGATAATGGCCTGAATACGGGAGATCAGTTCCTGGGGGCTGAACGGCTTCGTCATATAGTCATCGGCCCCGTTGTCGAGTCCCGCGATTTTGTCGGAGAGATCCTGCATGGCTGTCAGCATGATGATGGGAACGAGGTTGTTCTGACTTCTCAGCTTGCGGCACACTTGAATGCCGTCCATCTTCGGCAGCATCAGATCCAGGACAATCAGGTCCGGGCGGAAATGTTGAATGGCGCCAAATACGGCCTCGCCGTCATACACACAGTGAACCTCATATCCGACAAGCTTGAGATTAAACTCTATAAGCATCGAGATGGAAGGTTCATCGTCAACGACAAGAATTTTCTTCTTCATCATTCCGAATAATCTCCTTTGTAAACGCTGGGATGCTCCTATTATCTCAACGCACTATCATCTTCGTATTAAGAAAAGGTAAAACCTGTGTTAAAATTGCAAAATTAGAGAGGAAAGGCGACATGGCTTTTCATATTGTATTGGTGGAACCCGAAATACCGGCAAATACCGGCAACATCTCCCGCACATGCGCGGCCACGGGAACTTGGCTGCATCTTGTCAGACCGCTCGGCTTCGATACGGACGACAGGACGCTGAAGCGCGCGGGGCTCGATTATTGGCACAGCGTCAAGCTGGAATATCATGATTCGTTCCAGGAAGTGAAGGATCAATACCCGGACGCCCGCTTTTTCTTCGCGACAACCAAAGCGCAGAAGCTGTACACGGATGTCGAATTCCGCGACGGCGACTTCCTGGTCTTCGGCAAGGAAACGAAGGGACTCCCTCCGGACATTCTGGAAGCGCACCCGGAACAGCTCATCCGGATGCCGATGACCGAGGCCGTGCGGTCGCTGAATCTATCGAATTCCGCGGCGATTGTGCTCTTCGAAGGACTGAGACAGACCGGCTTCCAGGGGCTGCGTTAGCGCTTCGGACTCATGCACATCTCCAGGTGACCGGGCTGTATACAGGAGAAACTGACGTTCTTAGCGAAATCTGACCTGATTGGGAAGGAATTTAGACAGGTGCGTCGAATCCTATGAAGGGAACCTAAGGCAATGTGTGAAAAGTGAGGTGAATTGATGATGAAACCGGCAGGTGTAGTACGAAAGGTCGATCAACTGGGAAGAATCGTGCTTCCCAAGTCGCTGCGCAAAAGATATCAAATGAACGAAGGAGATCCTGTCGAGATTTTGGTAAGCGGGGATCATATTATCCTGGAGCGGTACCGGCCGCGCTGTGTATTCTGCGGCTCCATGGATCAAGTCAGCGACTTCAAGGAACGTCATATATGTGCCGAATGTTTGGGTGAGATGCATCTCCTCAAGACCAGCGAATAAGCATCCTGCCTGAACCGGCATGTCTGCACGAGAAGCACCCCGGTATTCCTTTCGACCCTAGGCGGTCAGGAATCCGGGGTGTTTTTTTGGAAAATCGCAGAAAGTATTACTCGAAATGCGTATTGTCCTTAAAGGACGGCGAGTCGTTTATCCGGAGGGCTTGCGGGATGTTCACTCCGGCAGCCGCTTCAGAGCCGCATCGCGCTTGCGGGTCCACTTCCTCAGCTCACGCTGCATGCCTCTGCGCTGGTAGAGGGTGATCAGCCGGTCATAGAACGGCAGCTCATCCGACGGGCAGTAGAGCAGGGCGCTCTGGAGAAAGGGAGCGGCTTCAAGCTCCTGCTTGTCCTGCAGGCAGTAATCCGCGGCCCATAAGCAGAGCTGCTCCCAACCGTGCTCGACCTGTTCCCGAAGAGACAGGGAGAAGGGATCGTAGCTGCCGGGAATGATCTTGCCTTTGAGGCGTTCGAGCAGGTTGCGGCACAGGGCATACTTGTCTTCGGGCTCGTGCGTATCGTGGGCCCGCTGCAGGTCCGTCAGATAATCCTCCAGGTCGCACTGGATACGTCCGTTCAAGCGGATAAGATCCCGTTCCACGTGAAGGACCGGGTCTTTGCCTGCCGGCATTTCGAGGAGCTTGGCAAAATGGCTGAGATATACCCTGAGATTGCGCATAGCCTTGGAGTGTTCGACTTCGGGGAACAACCGCTCGCATAATTCTTCCCGTCCCGCGGCAGGGTGAAAAATCAGATAGATCAGCAGGCTCTTGGCATGGCGCGTATTCCAGCTCTCTTCAACGAGCTTCCCGTTTAACCTCACTTCGAAGGTGCCAAGGCAGCGCACCTGAAGCAGCGGCTTGGACATCTGCGGAGCAGCATCCTGCCGGATGACCAGCCTCAGGAGCCGCTGTACCTCACGCTGAGCGGCCGGGCGGACAGACAGCTCCCCCTTGGGCCGGCGCATGAAATATTCAATCCAGTCAGCGGTGTAGATCGGCTGGTCCACGAACAGCAGGGAGGCGGCTCCGGGGACGACCAGGAAGAGCGAGGTATCCCATAAGGCATGCATGATGCCGGCGGCCGAAGGCGTGCAAAGTTCATCGTACTCACCGCTCAGGAGCAGGACCGGCTTGCCGGGTGGGTCCCAGCAGGGGCCGTCCGGGTTCAGAATCTGGCGGATCCAGCGGGCGTACCCGGAGGCGCCGCAGCGCACGAAGGCCTGCGTGATGCGCCTCCGTACGGCACTTTCGGTATGTTTGACCGTGAGCTTGCGGGCCATCCGTTCACCGAGAGCCGGCATGCCGGACGTTTCGGCGAGGGCCAGACGACCCTCGTACTCTTCTTCGGCGGCAGATAAGGGAAAGGCAGGGGGCGGCGAGATCAGAATGAGCCGGTCGACGACCGAAGGCTTCAGCTGAGCGAAGCGGGCGGCGAGCAAGGCTCCGAATTCATGGCCGATGAAAGCGGCCTGCCGGATGCCGAGGCGGTCGAGCAGCCGCTGCAGGTCAAGCAGATGATCGTCGGGCGTGAACGTATCAGGCGCATCCTGGCTTCTGCCGTGCCCTCGCAGATCGTACAGGAGCAGCGAGCAGCGGGCCTGGAGAAGCGGAACGACTGAGAACCAGAAGGAGCTGTTTAGCCCCGCCCCGTGGATCATAACCAGGGTCGGCGCTGAGGGAGAGGCACACGGCAGCCATTCGTAATGAATATCGGATGAGAACGAGGTGCGATGGAGCATACAGGGTAAGTCCTCCGACATGGATGATGTATGGTTTTAGGGTGAATGAACTAGGTCAAAAGTCATTATATCAAATGATAAGGAGATTTTTAAGAAGCGTTCCGAAAAAATCGTAGATTCGAGATCGTACTGTAACGTTATTGTAACGGAAGGTATGCTAAAATGAATCCATTCACTGAGGAGTTCTTTTTCAAGAACCACTGCCGGCCTTCTGGAGAGAAAGACAGGCATTGAGAAGGAAAAGTTGCAGGATGCAAAGATAAAGATAGCGATAGAGAAAAAGTTAGAGAAAAAGATTGTGATAGAGATATAGATAGAGATAAAGATAAAGATAAAGGATAAGAGACAAGATAGGGATTCATGGGAGAAGAGACGGGAGGAACCATAATGTTGACACAAGAAGCAGGGAAAGTCAGGCTGGAGATCCGAGAGGTGCTGTCACAGCTTGGGCTCAGCATGGAACGCTGGGAAGCCCTGCAAGCCCAGGCGGAGACTCAGGAGAAGCCGGAACGGCTGAAGGATCAGCTGGCCTAAAAGGGACTCGCAGTTCTTACGGCAGGCAGGGTAGGAAAGGATGCTGGAGGCGGGCTGCCCGCTTGGAGAGGCAGATAGGGCTGGCTGGCAGCAGCCGGCGGAGCCTCAAGCAGGCAGAGAGAGTGGCGACACAGTGAGTCTCCGATTCCTCTGATCCGCGGCCCCGGTGCATAACCGCTGTCCTTGAAGGGCGCAGAGAGGATGGCGGACTCAGGCAATGTGCTCCGGTTCCGCTGACCCGCCGCCCCGGCGTATCATCGGCTGCCTTGAGCCGCCCACTGTGAGCGGGCAGGGGCTGGATTCGGCCGCATGGCCCGCTGGCCGATAAGCATGCAAAATAGGCTGGAACATAACGGCATGAGCGAAAGATTCGGATTCTTCGCTCATGCCGTTACGGTTCCAGCCTATTCGTTGTGTCTGCCTCCGGCATTCGTGGCAGGCTGCCCGTTTACAGACCCTTCGTCTTATCGTCGTTATAAGCAGCTGTAAGCATCGCAACGATGAACAGCAGGAACACAACGATCATTATCCAAAATGTAGCTGACATGCGGCAGCACCTCCGCCCTATATTATAACCAACGGGGTTTCAAAAGAAAACATATAAATCTGTGAACAAATCATTGAAAGAATAAGAAGTGGGTGGCCAGCGGCCGCAGGCGGCCGTCCGACGGGCGGTTGATGATCTGCCCGTCAAAGATCAGCGACGAGGAGCCGCCGCCGTCCAGGTTATACGCATCCTGGATGCCCAGGGCAAGCAGTTTGTCCTGGAGCTCGGGAAGCGTCGCCCCCGAATGGCCTTTCTCATCCTGACCGTCGGTTACGATGAAGAGCAGCTGGTCGTTCTTGAAGCTGCCCACAAGCGTTCTCGGAGCCCGGGCCGGGGAAGTCAGCCACTGGGTGGGAATCGGCTGCTTCACACCGCCCTGCAGGAGCACCGGAACGAAGGTGGCCCCGAATTCGGGCTGGAGCTTGTCCAGATCCTCCTGCCTGGAGAACTTGCCGCCGATGAGCTTCCGGTCTTTGCTGAGGCCGATGAAAGCCAGCTCCTCGAACGTCGGCTCGAAGCCGTAGACATATTTGCCGCCGAGCATGGTGGTGCTGAGCGGGTAGCGCCGTCCGGACTTCGGGTCGTCGGCGAATCCGCCGGCGTTGACCCCGGCGACCGCTCCATAGCGCTTCACCGCTTCGAGGGTGGTCTCGCTGCCGCCGACCCGGTCTTGGCCGAGAACCATCTTCATTCCCTGGTCCGATCCCAGCGCGACCTTCAATGCGTAGCCGCTGTACCCTTGTTCCTGGAAGGTGTACAGCTTGAGGTCCACGTTCGGCGAGGTCACGGCGCGGGAGGGCCCCGTACCCAGCCTGGCGGCGAACCGGGAATCGAAGAGGGCCGCAGGCCGCTTCGCCGCCGTCTCGGCCGTGTTCACCATAGAAGCGGCCGAGGCCGAACTCTGTGCGTACAGCTCGAAGTACTTCTGCACGGTGGTGCGGGTCAGGGCGGCGTCCACCCGGCTGCGGTCCAGCGCGGTGAGGGCGGTCTGCAGCTCCTGCTGAAGGCCGGCCGCCGGGGGAGCCGGAAGTGCGCGTTCCGGCAGCGTGACGGGAAGGGCCGAGAGCAGGAGGAACACCATCCCGCCGAGGAACGGCGCCAGGGCAAGCATCATCATCCGGTTAATGGCTTGGATCGGATTCATGGTGCAGATTTCACTTCCTTCACTTACTGCAGCGCATCCAGCTGTTTCTGCAGGGCCTCCAGCTTCTTCTGAAGCTCGGAGAGCTGGGTGTACAGCTGGTTGCTGTTATCGGTTTTGGAGCTCGCACTGTCCTTGGTGAAGGCCAGAAGCTCGTTGACGGAATCAATCTTCTCCTGCAGCTTCGCGATGTCGCCGCCGAGGGATTCCCTCAGGCCCGCGATTTGGCTTTCGTATTGCTGCTGCACCTGTATCAATCTCGCATCCGTCTGTGCAGCGATGTCCGCTGCGATCTGCCGGCGGAGATGATCCGTATAGAGCTTGGCAACGAAGGCGCCTCCGCCCACCAGCAGAAGCCAGAAGAGCAGCAGCACGAGGTACGTTCTGCGTTTACGCCTCTGTCCCGGTACGCCGGCACGGACCGCGTTCGGCCGTCCTGCCGGCTCCATGGGGGTATTCATGACGGGTTCACCTTCCTGTATTCGTTCGGAGAACTGCCCACCATCTTCTTGAACACTTTGCTGAAGTATTTCTCATCCTCATACCCGACCATCTCGGCCACCTGGGAGACGCGCAGGTGGGGATTGAGAAGCAGCAGCTTCGCTTTGTCGATGCGGATGCCGCTGACATAATCGGAGAGGTTCACGCCGAATTCCTGTTTGAACTTGCGGGAGATGTACTCGCGGCTCAGGAAGAAATGGCTGGCGATCTCCTGCAGGGTGATATCCTGATGATAATGACTCTGAATGTACTTCGAGATCTCGAAAATCACGTTGCTGTCCTGGTGCTGCTGGGTGAGCAGCTGACGGGAGAGCTCAATGAGGTCTGCGGTGAGCTGCTGCTCCCACTGGTCCAGGGACAAGGCACCGTGCTCGTCCAGCGGGACGATGAACGGCGACCGCTCCCCGCTTCCGCCTCCGGACTGGGGGGAGGTTTCCTCGAGCTGCTCGACATCGATGGAAGGCAGCTCACGGACCGCGGCGATCCACTCGCCCACGACGCGCCGGATCTGGTCCGCACTGCCGCTGCGGACCGCCAGCTGCACGGACTCGGCATAGGCCGAGAAGGCCAGCAGCTTGTGGGCCGGCGCTCCCTGCGGGCTGTACACATGGACGCCCTTCGTCCGCGAGAGCAGATTGCGGGCGCGCAGGGACCGGCGGGCTTCCTCGTACGCCGCGGGCAGTCCCTTCGGAAAATCCTGGACGAGGGACAGGCCGATATCGAGGGTGCTCTGCAGCACGACAAGCAGGCTCTGCTGAATCTTGTGGAGCAGTTCTTCCGCCGTCTCGAGCCGGTCGTACAGCAGGATCAGCACTTCGTTGTCGCTGTTCCAGTACCGGTACGCAATGCCGGCACGGCTGCCTTCCTTGAGCACTTCGTTAGCTATATTCGTTAAGGAGAAGTAGAGCAGATCCGTGTTCTTATCGAACTTGCGGCGCAGGACGGAGCTCATCGTATCGAGGCTCAGGATGGCGACCCGGCATGAGCTGACACCGGTCGAGAGACCGAATTCCTGCTGGAGGGCCAGCGAGCAGGCCTCGTAGCCGGAAGGCTCGGCGGTCAGGCCGGAGAGCATCTTCTCCCAATACACCGGCTTGAACTGGTTGCGTTCGATATTGCGCTCGGTCTGCAGCAGCCGCTCGGCTTCCTCCCGCTTCCAGGCCGTAACGGCCTTGTCCACGGCCTTATAGAGCTGCTGGGCGTCGATCGGCTTCAGGATATAATCAATGCCGCCCGATTTGACGGTATGGCGGACGAACTCGAAGTCGTCATGACCGCTGATCACGATCGTCTTGCCCTCCGGGTAATGCAGCTGGAGCCAGTCAAGCAGCTCCGTGCCGCTGCGAAGCGGCATCATCATGTCGGTGAAGATCAATTGGGGCCTATGCTCGGCGATCAGATCGGCCGCATCCAGTCCGTCCTGGGCCTCCAGGATCCGGGTAATGCCGAATTCTTCCCACGGCACCAGCAGCTTGATGGCTTCCCTTACATGTTTCTCGTCATCTACGATGATGGCAATCACAGTGTGCTTCCTCCTAGCGGTGTGGACGGAAAGCGGAGGGTGATCCGCAGTCCGGTAGGTTCGCGGTGCTCCAGGAAGAGGACCGCGGTATGGTTAAAATGAAGCTCGAGCCGGTTCTTGACGTTCTTCAGCCCGATGCTCTCGCCAAGATGGCCGGGGTCGGCCGCTTCGGCGGCTGGATCGCTCTGCGCCAGGCGGAGCGACAGCTCCTGCAGCGCTTCGTCGCTCATGCCGCGGCCGTTGTCTTCCACGGTGAGCTCCACCGATCCGTCGGCAAGCAGACGGGAGGAGATGATGAGCTCCCCCGGGTTCTCCCGCGGATCGAAGCCGTGCTTGAAATAATTCTCGATGAGCGGCTGCAGGGTCATCTTCGGCAGCACGCAGTCCACTGTCGCTTCATCTATATGATAACCGACCGTCAGTTCGTTCTCAAAGCGCTGCTGCTGAAGCTCGAGGTACGCCTTGGCATGCTCGACTTCCTTGCGGAGCGGCACGAGGCTCTCGCTGGTGTTCATGCTGTACCGCATCATTTTGGCCAGGGTGGAGATCAGGTGATATACCTTCGGCGCCTGGTGCTGCAGTGCGAGCGTACCGATCGACTGCAGCGAGTTGTACAGGAAGTGCGGGTTAATCTGGGCCTGCAGCGCCTTCAGCTGGTTCGTCTTGTTGGCGAGCCCCAGCTTGTACTCCCGGGTGATCAGGTCGTTGATCGTATCCATCATCAGGCGGAAGCGCCGGGCGAGGATGCCGATCTCGTCCTTGGTCCGCACCTGGATGTCCACATCAAGCTGCCCGGTCTGGATGATGTTAATGTAGCCGATGAGCTCCTTGATCGGACGGGTGAAGCGGACCGAGATCCACAGCGTCAGGCCGGCCACCACGAACAGCAGAATGCCGAGAATCAGGAACTGAATCTGCGTCAACTCTCTCGCTCCGCGGTAAAGTTGTTCATAAGGAACTTTTTTGACGAGATACCAATTCATGTAAGGGGTTTCGATCTTCTCATACAGGTGAATGCTGCTCTTGTCCTCCATCGTCCCGTGGGTATCCGAAGCCTGGAGCATCTGCTCCACCCAGGGGTCCTGCAGCTTCCAGCCGAATTTCACACCGGGAACGCTGGAGTAGATCAGCCGTCCCTCGCTGTCGAGGAGGTAAGCCTCCTCCTGGTCGTTCAGCAGCTGGTGCAGAAGCCCGGACAAGGTATCAAGGGGGAAGTCCACCGAGAGGCTTCCAATATGCTCCATGGATGGAACCCGGTAGATCGCCCGGTGAATAGTCAGAACTTCCCGGGGGGTAAAGTAAGCTAAAAGCGATAAACCGTAATCATGGCTGGTATGCGTCGTTTCCACAACAGCTTCGTAGGATCCGGGTTTGATCAGCGGATTCAGCGGCATCGTCACTTCCGGACTCGGCCGGATCACCGTGTTGTTGGTGAGCAGGAATGACCGGTCCTCCCCCGGATTGCGCTCCAGAATGTTCATATATACCTGGAACACTTCCCGGTTGACGGCGATGGTCCGGATGAGATTCTTGATCTCCGCCTCGCTCTGATAGCCCCGGAACCCGAGGTCCATCAGGCGGATGAAGGACGGATTCTTATAGACGCTGAAGCTCAGGTCGATAAGCTGGTTCATATAATTGACTATATTGATCCGGCTCTGTCCCAGCAGGTTGGTGTTCTCCTGGATCGCTTTTTCCTTGACGGACTGCTTCGTATAAGCATTCGTTACGATCATGGACGTCACGATGGGAGCAATGGTTGCAATCAGCAGGACCACGATTAACTTGAAGCGAAGCGAATTTCGGCCCACATCGGTCTCCTTTCCATACGTCTCCCGCACGATAGGTCAATATATTACACCTAACGGTTCATCATTCTCTGTGTTGGGAGAGGGGCTGCATTTTGTATACTCTGTACTATAGACAAAAAGCAAAGTAAAAAAAAGTGCGAATTTCAAAGGAGGAACATACGATGAATCGACGAAAATCGGCAGACTGGCTCGAACAGCTCGTGTTTGTCGGCCCAGCTTTCATCTGCTTCGCGTTGATTGTGATCGTGCCTTTTTTCCTCGGGATGTACTACTCGTTCACCGATTGGAATGGGGTTTCTGGTAAAGTCACATGGAGCGGTCTCGCCAACTTCAAGCAAATTTTGTTCAATGATCCGGATTTCCTCAAATCCTTCTGGTTCACCGTACGGTTCTCCGTGGCGGCCGTCATCATATCGAACGTATTGGCTTTCACTGTGGCGCTGATTCTCACGCGTCCGCTGAAGCTGCGCAATACGCTGCGTACCGTTTTCTTCCTGCCGAACGTCATCGGCGGCCTGCTGCTCGGCTTCATCTGGCAGTTCATCTTCGTGAAGGGCTTCCCGGCGATCGGGCAGCTCACGAACATTCCCTTCTTCAACCTGCCTTGGCTCGGGGATGAAGTGACGGCCTTCTGGGGCATTGTCATCGTCTTCGCCTGGCAGACAGCCGGTTACTTCATGGTCATCTACATTGCGGCACTGATGAACGTGCCGAAGGATATCATGGAAGCCGCACAGCTTGACGGGGCGAAGCCTTGGCAGCTGCTCTACCAGATCATCGTGCCGCTGATCATGCCGGCCGTGACGGTGTGTCTGTTCCTCGCGATCTCGAACGCCTTCAAGATGTTCGACCTGAACCTGTCGCTGACCAAGGGCGGTCCGTTCAAGTCAACGGAATCCGTCGCACTCAATATCTACACGGAAGCGTTCCAGAATAACCGGTTCGGTCTCGGTACGGCCAAAGCGTTCCTGTTCTTCATTGTCGTAGCGGTGATCACCACCATCCAAGTACGCATCACGAAAAGCAAGGAGGTTGAAGTGTAATGGAAACACCACGCTATACCATCCGTACATTCAGCCTTGAGATTATCGCCATCCTGCTCGGTCTGCTGTTCCTGGTTTCGTTCTACTTCGTTATCGTCAACTCGTTCAAAACTTTCGCGGACCTGCTGACGGACCCGACTTCGCTGCCGACCTCCCTGATGTGGGATAACTTCGTGCGGGCCTGGAAGATCCTCAAGTTCCCGACGGTACTGACGAACTCGCTCATTATTACGGTGATTGCGAACCTCGCCATCGCCTTCCTGAGTGCCATGGCGGCTTACCGGATGGTCCGCCATCCGAACAAGCTGAACAACTTCCTGTTCCTGATCTTCGTCGCGGCGATGGTCATCCCGTTCCAGTCGATTATGATTCCGCTGGTGCGTGTAGCGAAGACGGCCGGCCTGTTTGACAGCATCTTCGGTCTCGTAGTCTGCTACATCGGCTTCGGTGCACCGCTCTCGATCTTCATGTTCCACGGGTTCATCAAGTCGATCCCGATGGAGATTGAAGAATCCGCTGTTGTGGACGGCACAAGCACATACGGCACGTTCTTCCGCATCGTGCTTCCGCTGCTCAAGCCGATCGGCGTAACGGTCATTCTCCTCAATTCCTTGTGGATCTGGAATGACTTCCTGCTGCCGTTCCTGATTCTCCAGGATCCGACGCTGAAGACGATTCCGCTGGCGACCAATACCTTCTTCGGGCAGTACACGAAGCAGTGGGACCTGGCGCTCGCCGCTCTGGTACTCGGCATCATCCCGATCGTGATCTTCTTCCTTGCGATGCAGCGTCATATCATCGAGGGCATCACGGCCGGCTCGGTCAAGGGGTAAGCAACCAAGAAGCATCTGCGCAAAAACCGGCCCGTGCGCCGGTTTTTGTTTTGCAGACAGCAGGGGAATAAGGATAGCATGGCTTGAATGGTGGCCCTGCAGGGCTGAGCATAGAAGGGCTGACGGCGGCGTCAATCCGCGCTGCAGGGGGTTCATCCGGGGACAAACCGGGTACTAAACGTAGAGGCATGTCCGGCCCGCACCGCAAAAAAAGAGGCGTCCGAGTATCCTTTTTTGACATGAAAGAATGAAAGCGTGGTCAATTTGTTCCACCTTTTTGTTCAATATCCTCGGTGTTGGGTTCACCTGCCAGAATTTATAATGTGAAATGTAGACACACTAAACGTAAGCATCAACAGAGTCTACCAATAAAGGGAGGGTACACCCATGAAACAAGGATTCAAAAAAGCAACAGCCCTTTCGCTGAGCGCGGTTCTTCTTGCAGGACTGGCTGCAGGCTGCGGCGGGAATACAGACACAGAGCAGACCCCGGCTGCCGGCGGAACGGATGCAGGAGGCAAGCAGGTTACACTGAAAATTTTCCAATTCAAAGTAGAGATTAACGAAGCGCTCAACCGCCTCAAGGACGAATACGAGAAGGCGAACCCGAACGTGAAGCTGCAGATCGAAACGGTCGGCGGCGGCGCAGACTATGGTGCGGCCCTCAAGACGAAGTTCGCTTCCAGCGACGCGCCGGATATCTTCAACGTCGGCGGTTACCGCGAGATGGATACATGGATGGAGCACCTCGAGGACATGTCCGACCAGCCTTGGGTGAAGGACGTGGTTCCGGCTGCGAAGGAACCGATGACCAAAGACGGCAAGCTCTACGGCATGCCGATGAACATCGAAGGCTACGGCCTCGTATATAACAAGGAATTGTTCGAGAAAGCCGGCATCACCGAAACGCCTAAGACGCTCTCCCAGCTCGAAGATGCGGCGAAGAAGCTCCAGGCGGCAGGCATCACGCCGTTCTCGAACGGTTACGGCGAGTGGTGGATTCTCGGTATCCACAACCTGAACGTGGCGATGGCCCGTCAAGCGGATCCGAACAAGTTCATCGCAGGCCTCTATGACGGCTCTCAGAAATTCGGCGGTCCAGTGTTCGACGACTGGACGAAGCTGCTCGATCTGACACTGAAGTACGGCCAGGCTAACCCGCTGACGACCGACTACAACACGCAGGTAACGAACTTCGCAAGCGGTAAAGCGGCTATGATGCAGCAGGGCAACTGGACTCAGGTGCAGATCGACAAGATCAACCCGAACCTGAAGCTCGGCGTGCTTCCAATGCCGATCAATGAAGATGCGGCTGCGAACGACAAGCTCTTCATCGGCGTTCCTAACAACTGGGTTGTCAACAAGAACTCCGCTGTGAAGAAGGAAGCGAAGGATTTCCTGAACTGGCTCGTGACTTCCGACATCGGTAAGCAGTACATGACGAAGGAATTCAAGTTCATTCCGGCGTTCACGAACATCACGGCTGATGAGAAGGACCTCGGTTCGATCGCTACCGACCTCATGAAGTACAGCAAAGAAGGCAAGACGCTGAGCTGGAACTGGCCTAAATACCCGGATGGCGTAACCAACGAGCTGGGTGCTACGATGCAGGCTTACATTGCCGGCAAAGTGAACAAAGACCAAATGTACACCGACTTCCAAAAAGCTTGGGATAACCTGAAAGCGAAGAAATAACAGCGATCCGCCGCGGATTTCCCTTACTGGTATCACGAGAAGAAGCCTCAGCCCTCCGGCTGGGGCTTTTTGCCGTTTAACAACCGGAAGATTCAGGAGTACAATAGGGAGCAATCCGTCCAAATTATAACGTTTCAATTAAAAGAATACCGGATAAAAAAATAGAGTCGGGGACTGCACCAAAAAGGTTCGGGTTGGCCATTCTGACAAAAGAGGGTGTGAGGGTGTGGGTAGTCTTGGGCAGTGGGCGAAGGAGCAGTGGAGCCTGCGCAGGGAGGCGGTTCCGGAGGAGCGGAGACTGTCGAAGGAAGCCGGGGTGTCGCTGTTCATCCACTTCTGCTTTCAGTTCGGCGCTTCGATGTCCGGGGTGTTCCTGACGCTGTATTTGTGGCGCTTGACGCACAGTCTGGCGATCAACGGCATTTATTATGCCGTGACGTATGCGGTGGCGCCGTTCGCCTTTGCGCTCGGCGGCTGGCTCATCAAGCGGAAGGACCGGATGGTGACGTACCGGATCGGGATCGCCATGACCGCGGCCTTTTATCTTGGAGTCGTCTTTGCGGGAGAAAAGGTGGCGGAGTATTACCTGGTGTTCGCTGTACTGAACGGCATCTCCAGCGCCTTCTACTGGGCGGGCTACTTGACGCTGATGTACGACGTGTCGACGGACAGCAACCGCATCCGGTTTCTGGCCATCAACATGGTGCTCTTCACGCTGGGCGGGCTGATCGGGCCGGCGCTCGCCGGATTCATGATCACACAGTCCGAGGGGCTGCAGGGATATACGCTCGTCTTCGGCACGGCCTGCTTCATGTTCCTGATCGCGACGATCGTCTCCATGAAGATTCCGCTGAAGCCCTCGCACCATAAAGCCTATTACCTGAAATTCACCGGCCTGCTCATGCACCGCAGCCGCGCCTGGCTCCATTCGCTGCTGGCCTTCGGGCTTATGGGGCTGTTCCAGGGCATGATGCTCTTCCTGCCGAACATCCTGCTCTTCCAGCTGGTGGGACGCGAGGACCTCGTAGGTTATCTCGGAGTGCTGTACGCAGGCCTGTCGATCGGCACGAACCTGTTCCTCTCCCGCTTCGGCAGCGAGGAGAAGGCGGTCAAATTCATTGTGATTTCTACGGCGGGCTTCCTGTTCGCGACGTGCTTCCTTATCTGGAAGATGACGCTCTTCACCGTCATCGCCTTCATGATCCTCTATTCCGTCTGTGCGCCGCTGCAGGGCAATACGATCACCTCCACCTACTTCCGGATCATCGGGCGCCTGCCGCTCAAGGGGCAGCTCCGTGTCGAGTCGGTGGTCATGCGGGAGGTATTCCTGAACGGGGGCCGGGTCGTATCGATCTTCTCGCTGCTCGGCCTCATGGAGTATGCCGGGGACCAAGTGCTGCCCTGGGTTCTGGCCGCAGCTTCGCTGCTGCAGATCGGACTGGCGGGGCTGATCTCCTCCCGGGAAGAGGGAGAAGGACGGCAGGCGCACAGGCTTCTGGCCCGTACCGGAAAAGACAACGCTCCTGGGGGCACGGCCGGGACGAGGCTGTGATCGGCTTGCAGGCTGGCAGCAATAAAACATGATTCGGGCTTAATAGGATGAGCGGCATATGAAGAAGCTTCCTCTGCATGGGGGAGGCTTCTTTTTGAAATATCATAAAGTATAACTCGCGTTTGCCCGTGCGAAGCCGTTTATCTTAGTTTGACGGGGGCACTCAGCGGGTATGAAGGATGGAGAAGCTTGGGGAAGCTATACAATACGGATGGTTGGGAAAGGAGCAAGAGGGAATGTACGATTGCATCATTGTCGGCGGAGGCATCGCCGGGCTCCAGGCCGCCATTCAACTCGGTCGGTACCGGCACAAGGTGCTGGTCATCGACAAGCAGAAGGGACGCTCCGCCCTGTGCGGCAGCTATCACAACCTGCTGGGCTGGCCCGAGGGAGTCTCGGGTCCCGAGCTCAGGGAGCGGGGCCGCCGGCATGCGGAGCGGCTCGGCGTCGAGTTTCTGGAGGATGAGGTCATTGCGGCGGCGAAGTCGGATGACCAG
Organism: Paenibacillus mucilaginosus 3016; assembly: GCF_000250655.1. Taxonomy (NCBI): domain Bacteria; kingdom Bacillati; phylum Bacillota; class Bacilli; order Caryophanales; family Paenibacillaceae; genus Paenibacillus; species Paenibacillus mucilaginosus. Next base: position 7,463,917 of record NC_016935.1, on the reverse strand, counting down.
TTTCAGGTGGCGCTGGCCGGAGACGGCGGCTCGTTCAAGAGCCAGACTCTGCTGATCGCTACGGGCGTCATGGACCGGTTCCCTCCGCTGCCCGGACTCGAGGAGCGGCTCGGGGAGAGCATCTACATCTGCCCGGACTGCGACGGCTACGAGGTGATGGACCGCAAGGCGGTCGTCATGGGCGCAGGCGAGGCGGGCTCGGGCATGGCGATGGCGATCAGCTATTGGACCGACCGGATCACCTACGTCAACCATGACCGCTCGGCGGTGTCCACGTCCAAACGGGAAGCGCTGGAAGCAAGGGGCATTGAATATATAGAGGAAGAAATCGAGGAAGTGCTCGGCGGCGAAGACAAGTCGTTCCGCGGCGTCCGGCTCAAGGACGGACGCGTGATCGAAGGCGAGCGGGCCTTCATCGCGTTCGGCGGCAACCGGGTCATCACGGACTGGGCGATGCCGCTCGGGATCGAGCGGCTCGAGAACAAGCATATCGTCACCGACCCGCGGACGAAGATGACCGGCGTCCCCGGCGTGTGGGCGGCCGGAGACGTGGGCATCCACGCGGAGCAGACAAGCATCGCGATGGGCGAAGGGGCGCTGGCGGCGATCTGGATTCACAAGGAGCTGGTGAAGCGGCTTCGGCAGATGACCGTGGAACACAGCGGGTGAGAGGGCTTGTAGCATAGCGCAAGGGCGTGATGCCCGGGGCTTGGCCAAGCTGATCTGTGAGAAGCTCGCGCAAGCGCGGGGCTTGCGGAGCCCTGCCAGGCTGAAGACAACCGGCGGCAGGGCTGCCGAAGCCGCGATTGAGTCTCCGGGGTCAAGGGCTGGAATCAAGGCTGATATGCCTTCTCCAGCCTGTTTCGCCATGTCTCGAAGGACTCTTCCCCGTTTACGAAGATGCGGGTCAACCGATAGGGATCCTGGGTCGGGAGGGTCACGCCCTGCTTGATCGTGAAGGCGTACCGGTATCCTGCTTTCTTGAGCAGGCGCAGGGTCGTGCGGTTGTACTCCCCGTAAGGGTAGCAGAAGACGTCGGCCGTCGTGCCGAGCTGCTCTTCGATCAGCCGCTTCGCCTCGGTGAGCTCGGCTTCCTGCTTCGCTGCGCTAAGACGCGGCAGATGGGGATGGCTCATGCCGTGCGGCTGAATGTCCCAGCCCGCTTCGTGCATCTCCCGGATCTGGTCCCACGTCAGGAAGTAAGGATCGGCCGCGGAGACCCCCGGCGAGACGAAGAGGGTGGCGTTCAGACCGAGGCGGGAGAGGACGGGCAGGGCTTCCGTGTAGTTGTCCGCGTAGCCGTCGTCGAAGGTGAGCAGGACCGGCTTCTCGGGAGCGGTCTCCCGGCCTTCCATGATGTCCGTAAACTGCCGCAGGGTGAGTGTGGTGTACCCGTTCTCGGCAAGGTGGGTCATCTGCTCCTCGAATTTCACCGGGGTGATCGTGGCCCGGTTGCCTGGATCTACCGTAATGCTGTGGTAGTTGAGCACAGGAATGCGCACAGGCTGCGGAGCGGAGACGGCGGATGCGGAAACGGAGAGCAGGAGGCAGCAAACAAGCAGGAATAATCGGGCACAGCGGCGAGCGGTCAGAGACATGGGGAGCAGCTCCTTCCATGGGATAAGGTGGAAAAGCTCATCTTTACCTATATGTACCCGGGTACCCGGCGGGTGATGCATATTTATAGGAAGCGCTGTCAAAAAAACGGGGACGGGGAGGGCCTGAGGGCGATCCGTGAGGAAGCGGCCCAAGGCCTGAACAAGGCCCGAAATGGATGGGAAGCAGCAGGCGCAGGCCGAGTGCGGCAACTCGAGGAGCCGGCCCATCCCGGCGCCTTATCTCTGTGCCATGTCCAGGGAAGGAAGCCCATCGACCACATGCGCGTAAGTCTTGAGGGCTTCTTCACCCTGCGGACTGAGTGTGTAGACTCCGCGCTCCACCCGGCGGAACCAGAGATAATAGTTCTTCTGCAGCATCGACGCCGCTTGGGCTTGCCCGGTAAGATCGCGGAGCTGCTTCGGGCTCATCGGCCCATGGCTGCCGAGGAGGCTGGCGAGCTGCAGCGATTTCTCCCGGTAGGCGGTGACAAGCTTGCGCTTCGAGCTGCCGCCCACGTTGTAATCCGCCCGGCGCTCCTGGAATTCCTGGAGCAGCTTGCCCGCGGCGTATTTGCTGTGCCGCGGCGGGGAAGCGAGCGGGTACAGCGCCTGACCTTCGAGCGGATGGCACTCCACCTCCACGCGGGGCTTGCGCGTCTTGTAGAACTGTACGGTGATCATGCCGAGGCCGAGCATCCCGCAGAGCTTGCGAAGCTCGGGCCACGTGGCGCTGTGCGGGGCTTTGCCCTTGGCCGGCCGCTCGAAGGCGACATAGACGGAGCGGGTGAGCCGCAGCCGGTCGATCCCCTGCAGGAGCAGGGGGATGGAGAAGCTGCGTTTGAGCTCGATGATCAGCGGCGGCTCCTCGCCGCGGACGGCTACCACGTCGCAGTGGCGCACCTCGCCGCGGACGCTGTAGCCGAGCTCCTCGAGATAGGCTTTGACGGGAGCGTAGAGCTCCGTTTCGCTTTTGATGGCCAAGGGGACCCGTCCTTTCCGTTCGACTTTTGTTCGTACCTGCAATTATAGCACAGATTCCATAGGATAGATTTGGTATAATAGGGGAGAGTGCAGATGAGAGAGGAGACGGAGAATGATGGATATGGAGCTTGGATGGAAACTGGAACGCGCCGAAGGGCTGGGGCTGGAGCAGGCGGGGGAGATTGACCCGTGGCTCGGCCGCAGCTTCTACTGCGAAAGCTGCGGGAAGGACCACGCGGTGCCGATCCGCCGCGTGATCATTGAGCGCGGCGCGCTGGCGGCGCTGCCGGACTATGCGCAGGAGAGGGAGCTCCGCTCGCTGCTGCTGGTGTGCGACCGGCACACGGCCAAGGCCGCCGGTGAAGAGCTGCTGGGGCGCTGCCGGGAGGCGCAGCTTGACGCCAGGCTGGTCGTGCTCACCGAGGATGAACACGGGGAGCTCGCCGCGGACGAGCGGGCCATCGTGCAGCTGCTGCTGCACGTGGACGCCGCCTCGCAGGCGATCGTCGCCGTGGGCTCGGGCACGCTCCACGACATCGTCCGCTTCGCGGCGTTCAAGACCGGCCGCGTGTTCCTCAGCGTCCCCACCGCCTCGTCGGTCGACGGCTTCGCTTCCGTAGGCGCGCCGCTCATCCTCGGCGGCTTCAAGCAGACGGTCCCGGCCTGCGCCCCGGAAGCCGTCTTCGCGGACCTGGCGCTGCTCGCGCATGCGCCGCAGACCTTGACCGCCGCCGGCTTCGGCGACATGCTCGGCAAGTACACGTCGCTCGCCGACTGGGAGCTCGGCCGGCTGCTGCTGGACGAGCATGTGTGCGAGCTCTCCGCCGAGATGACCCGGCAGGCGCTGGCCCGCTGCGTCGATCATGTCGACGAGATCGCGGCTGGCACCGAGGAAGGGCAGCGCCGCCTGATGGAAGGCCTGATCCTCTCCGGGATCTCCATGCTGATCGTAGGTCATTCCCGTCCGGCCTCCGGCGCGGAGCACCACCTCTCCCACTTCTGGGAGATGCGCTTCCTGCAGCTGCGCCGCCGGGCGCTGCTGCACGGCGCGAAGGTCGGCGTGGCGGCGGTGCGCATGGCCGGCCTGTATGCGCAGACGGCGCAGCTGAGCGCCGAAGCGGTCCGGGCTGCCGCTGCGCAGCGTCTCGCCGATCCGGCGTTCCTGTCGCCGGCGCAGGCCGAAGCCGCCATCGCGGCAGGCTACGGCACGATCGCCGATCAGGTGCGCGCGGAGAATGCCGCGGAGCTGGACCCGGCAGGCCGCGAAGCGCTGCTGCGGGGGATCGGCGAGCGCCTCGCTTCGCGCTGGGAGGCCGTGCAGGCCGTTTGCCGCAGCGTTCCGGGGCCGGAGCAGATGGCGCAGTGGCTCAGCCGCGCCGGCGGGCCGGTGGCGGAAGCGCAGCTGGGCGTGGAGCCGGAGCTCGTGGAGCAGAGCCTGCGCTATGCGAAGTACGTGCGCAGCCGCTACACGATCCTGCGCCTGCAGGAGTGGCTGGCAGGTACGGCGGCACAGCCTGAGGTGGCGGCGGGCGTACAGGCACAGACGGAGTAGCCGAATGTTTCATCTGCTGGTCGATATGCTGGAGCGGGTCGGGTTTCTGATCGCTCTGGCTTTTGTTTTCTCGCGGAGCCGGTGGATGCGGGGGTATATGAGCTACGGAGGGGACGGGACGTACCCGTGGAGGTTCGTCCTCTTCTTCAGCCTGTATGCGATGCTCGGCACCTACTCCGGCGTCACCGTCACCGATTACAGCTACCGGCCGGCCCCCTGGATCGGGGAGATCTCACCGGCATCGGCGATCGCGAACTCCCGCTCGGTCGGCGTGGTGATCGCCGGGCTGCTCGGCGGCCCGTGGATCGGCCTGCTCGTCGGCGGCCTGGCGGGGCTGCACCGGTACAGCCTCGGCGGCTTCGTCGCCGTCGCGTGCATGATTGCGCCGCTGCTGCAGGGCCTGCTCGGCGGGCTGTGCCGCAGACCGCTTCGTAAGCGCTTGCGCCGGGCGTCTTCGTCCGCGATCCGCCTCGCTTTCCTCGCAGGCCTGCTGGCTGAGCTGCTGCAGATGGGGCTGATCCTCCTCATCGCCCGTCCTTGGCATGATGCGCTGACGCTGGTCTCGCTGATCGGCGGGCCGCAGACCCTGGCGAATTCGATCGGTGTCGCCCTGTTCTTTGTGCTCTACCAGACGATCGAGAGCGAGGAGGACCGAATCGGGACCGAGCATGCACGCAAGGCGCTGCATATTGCGGATCTGACGATGCCGCTCTGGCGGCTGCCGTTCGACCGGGCCGTGGAGGAGGTGGCCCGGACGCTCAATGAGGAGACGAAGGCGGTGGGGGCCTCCTTCCTGAAGGGGAGCTCGGAGCTCGCGCATCAGGGGAGGAAGACGGCTTATTTCATCGACCTGCCGCTGGAGACGCAGAACCGGACAACCCTGGGCGCATTCCGCCTGTTCTATGAGCGCGTCCGGGAGCTCAGCCCTTCCCGCCGCCTCATGCTGCGGACACTGGCCGGACTGATGTCGCAGCAGTATGCGTTCGTGGAGGCGGAGCGGCAGGCCCAGCTGCTCGCCGATGCCGAGATCCGGTCGCTGCAGGCGCAGATGAACCCGCATTTTCTCTTCAACGTGCTCAATACGGTGAAGTCGTTCATCCGCACGAAGCCGGATGAGGCCCGGACGCTGGTCACCCAGCTCTCGCGCTTCCTGCGGACCAATATGAAGAATTCCTCCCGCACGCTGATCACGATTCGGGAAGAGCTCGAGCTTGTCACTTCGTACCTCAGCCTGACCCAGGCCCGGCTGGGGGATCAGCTCCAGCTCGTGACGGAGATCGATGAGCGGGCGGTGGAGCGGCTGCTCCCGCCGTTTACCATCCAGCCGCTGGTGGAGAACGCCATTCTGCACGGCACGCGCAACAGCGGCCGTCCCGGACTGATCCGCATCCGCATCCGGGAGCAGGGCGGGGAGGTGGAGGTAAGCGTGGAGGATAACGGCAGCGGCATGCCGCTTCACGGGGAGCGGAGCGGGGGAGAGGAGCACGCGGGCATGGCCCTCGACAACATCGCCCAGCGGCTCGGGTACCATTACGGGACGGAGGAGCCGCTCGAGATCCGCAGCGAACCGGGCGGGGGACGCTGGTCCGGTTTCGCATACCGGCACCGGCGGAGCCGACCAAGCCGGCGGCCCGAAGGCTTGGATGAGCCGGCCTGGATGAGCCGGGTTTTCCGGAGTGCGTGGTGCGTTCTTTTGGCCCTATCCGAGGGAGAATCACCTGGCAGTCAGGTTTCGATTCACGAACAATAATGAGCCGTCTTCTTCGGCCAAAGAAGGGAGGGAGCATTCATGGGATACAAGGTGGTTATTGCAGACGATGAAGCGCCGGCGCGGGAGGAGCTCGCTTACCTGACCGGCCAGATTCCGGATGTCCTGAGCGTGGTTACGGCATCGGGGGGCATGGAGGCGGTGCGCCGGGTGCAGGAGGAGCAGCCCGATCTGCTCTTCCTCGATATGGACATGCCGGACCTCAGCGGCCGCCAGGTGGCACAGCTGCTGGCGGAGCTTCAGCCGGGGCTGAAGATTGTGTTCTCCACCGCCTACGACCAATATGCGGTGGATGCGTTCAAGCTCCGCGCCTTCCACTACCTGCTGAAGCCTTATGACGAGGAGGAGGTGGCGGAGGTATTCCGGGAACTGCGCAAGGCCGCGGTGCCTGTGACGCCGAAGCCGGCGGCGGCAGGAGGAGGGTGCGTCAAGCTGGCACTGGAGGTCGAGGGAGGGATCAAATACGTCTTCCCGGCGGAGGTCCAGTATATCAGCAAAGAGGGCAAGCATGTGCTCGTCCACACGGGCGGCGGGGCGTACCCGGTAGGCTATACGCTGCAGGAGCTGGAGCAGAAGCTGGCCCCTTACGGATTTTTTCGCTGCCACAAGAGCTATCTCGTCCGGCTTGCTGCGATCACGGAGCTGAAGTCCTGGATCAACGGCGCCTATGATGTCCGGATCGACGACGAGGCCGGCACGACCGTTCCGGTGAGCCGCAATTACGTCAAGGAACTGCGTTTGAAGCTCGAAATCTGACACGTTGGAAGAGGGCGCCGACATGTTGCGCCGCAGGCATTCCTCCCGGACAGGGAAGCGTTTATACTGATGGATAAAGACAATGCAAGCGCTATCATATCCATTGGAGGGGAATGCTGTGGCAAGAAGCTTCAAATCCATCCTGTTATGGGGGATCGTCTCCGTACTCGGCGCATTCGCGTTCGCCACGATCGCCCTGAACCGGGGCGAGTCGGTGAATGCGATGTGGCTCATCATCGCCGCCGTGTCCTGCTATGCCGTAGCCTACCGGTTCTACAGCCGGTTCCTGGCCCACAAGGTGTTCGGGCTCGACGATAACCGCAAGACGCCGGCGGAGCTCAAGAACGACGGCAAGGACTACGTGCCGACGAACAAATGGGTGCTCTTCGGGCACCACTTCGCGGCCATCGCCGGAGCCGGCCCGCTGGTCGGTCCGGTGCTCGCCGCCCAGATGGGCTATCTGCCCGGAACGCTCTGGATCGTCATCGGCGTCATTCTCGGCGGCGCCGTACAGGATTTCGTCATCCTATTCGCTTCGACCCGCCGGAACGGCAAGTCGCTGGGCGAGATGATCAAGGAGGAGCTCGGGCCGGTCGCCGGCGCCATCGCGATGGTGGGCATCCTCGGCATCATGGTCATCCTGCTGGCCGTCCTGGCGCTCGTGGTCGTCAAAGCGCTGATCGGCTCGCCGTGGGGCATGTTCACGATTGCCGCCACGATCCCGATCGCTCTGCTCATGGGCATGTACATGCGCTATATCCGGCCGGGCCGGGTGGTGGAAGCCTCGCTGATCGGGCTTGTGCTGCTGCTCGGCTCTCTGATCGCCGGCAAGTACGTGGCGGAGTCCGAGTACCTCTCGGCGATGTTCACCTTCAGCGGCGAAGCGATCGCCCTGATGATGATCGCCTACGGGTTCATCGCCTCGGCGCTGCCGGTCTGGCTGCTGCTTGCGCCCCGCGACTACCTGTCGACGTTCCTGAAGATCGGCACGATCGTCGGCCTGGCGCTCGGCATCTTCGTGGTGATGCCGGAGCTTGCGATGCCGGCCACTACCAAGTTCATCGACGGCACGGGCCCGGTGTTCGCCGGCAACCTGTTCCCGTTCCTCTTCATCACGATCGCCTGCGGCGCCGTCTCGGGGTTCCACTCCCTGATCTCTTCGGGCACGACGCCGAAGATGCTCGAGCGGGAGTCGCACGCCCGGCCGATCGGCTACGGCGCGATGCTCATGGAATCGTTCGTCGCGATCATGGCGCTGATCGCCGCCTGCGTCATTACGCCGGGCGCCTACTTTGCGATCAACTCGCCTGCGGCCGCGATCGGCACCGATGCCGTGCAGGCGGCCGCCAAGCTGACCTCCTGGGGCTTCACCATCACCCCGGATGACCTCACGGGGCTCGCGAAGGACGTCGGCGAGACAACAATTCTGTCGCGGACCGGCGGGGCGCCGACGTTCGCCATCGGCATGGCGCATATTCTCTCCGGGGTGATCGGCGGGAAAGCGCTGATGGCGTTCTGGTATCATTTTGCCATCCTGTTCGAGGCCTTGTTCATCCTGACGACCATCGATGCCGGCACCCGGGTAGGGCGCTTCATGATCCAGGAGATTCTCGGGAGCTTCTCGAAGCGGCTTGGGAATACGGAGTCGACCTTGGGCAATGTCGTGGCGACCGCCCTGTGCGTAGCGGGGTGGGGCTACTTCCTGTACCAGGGCGTGGTGGACCCGCTCGGCGGCATCAACTCGCTGTGGGCGCTCTTCGGGATCGCCAACCAGATGCTGGCCGGCATGGCGCTCATTCTCGGCTCGACGATTCTGCTCAAGATGGGCCGCAAGAAGTACGCCTGGGTTACCCTGGTGCCGACCGCATGGCTGCTCGTCGTCACGATGACGGCGGGCTGGCAGAAGCTGTTCCATCCCGAAGCGAAGATCGGCTTCCTGAAGCATGCCGCGCAATATAAGGAAGCGATGGCCTCAGGCAAGCTGATCGCGCCGGCGAAGAACATGGCCCAGATGCAGCAGATCATCACCAACGATTACGTGGATGCGGCCTTGTGCGGGTTGTTCATGATCATCGTCCTTCTTGTGTTCCTGTCCGCCCTCCGTACATGGTACCGCGTGCTGGCGAAGGGGCAGCTTGAAGTGAACGAGGCGCCGTACGTGGCGCGGGGGCAGGACGGCCGGGAGGCGACGACCTATGTTTGAGCGCGTGAAGACCGTGCTCCAGTACCGGCAGCAGTTCCTGGATCTGCTCGTCGGCGTACCCAACTATGAAACGTATGTGAAGCATATGCAGGAATGCCACCCGGAGCTCCCCGTCCAGACGCGGGAGGAGTTCTTCCGGGAAGCCCAGGATGCCCGCTACAACGCCAAGGGAGGCAAAGTCTCCCGGTGCTGCTGAGGGGCTGCGTCCAGGCCTCCGGCTGCCCTGTCCATACAGGAACAAACACCCTCCGGCGCATGCCGTGAGGGTGTTTGTCATGAATACCTTCCATTCCCAGGGAATGTTTGGTGCAAGGGGGGGCTCGGCTGCTTTTATTGATTTTGTCTAAAATTTCGGGCAACTTCGTCCCTCTTCCTGCATAGGTATTTAATACACTTCAGAACATGAAGAGGGTTGTAAAGTAACCTGACGCGCTGTCATCCATAGGAAACTCACGCCGATGCTGTCCAAGCAAGTACTGCCGCCGGTATCCACCGCCGAAGCCGCTGCCGTCTCCACCAGAAGCAGCAGAAGATGACCTCAAGGCCTTTCTGACAACGTATGTGTAACCGCGGGTTGTCTCCTGCTGTGCCTCATGTGGTTCCGAGGTACGGCTTTGGGCGAGCCGACGCTTTCGAAGTAGGTTTTGCTTGGCAAAACCCTTAGGAGGTTAGAATCATGAGCTTATTCAAAAAAATCGCCGACCACCGCACGGAAACCGAAAGACTGGCTTGGGTTGGTTCCTTCGCCGAATATGTGGAGAAGCTCCGCGAGAATCCGCGTTTGGCCATGACGGCGCATGCACGGGTGTATGAGATGATCGCCTCCCAGGGCATCACGGAGGAGAACGGGCGCCGGAGGTACAATTTCTTCGACAAAGAAATATTCGGTCTGGATTCCGCTGTGGAGAAGCTGGTGGAGGAGTACTTCCATTCCGCCGCCCGCCGCCTCGAAGTGCGCAAGCGGATTCTGCTTCTGATGGGTCCGGTGAGCGGCGGTAAGTCGACGCTGGTGACGATGCTGAAGCGGGGGCTTGAGCAGTTCTCCCGGACCGATGCCGGCGCCGTGTACGCCATCCAGGGCTGCCCGATGCATGAAGAGCCGCTGCATCTCATCCCGCACGAGCTGCGGCCGGAGGTGGAGAAGGAGCTCGGAGTGAAGATCGAAGGCAATCTCTGCCCGTCGTGCCAGATCCGTCTTCGCGACGAGTACCACGGACGCATCGAGGATGTGCTGGTGGAGCGGGTGCTGATCTCCGAGGACAACCGGGTCGGGATCGGGACATTCAGCCCGTCGGATCCGAAGTCCCAGGATATCGCCGACCTTACGGGCAGCATCGACTTCTCGACGATCACCCAGTTCGGCTCGGAATCCGATCCGCGCGCCTACCGCTTCGACGGGGAGCTGAACAAAGCGAACCGGGGCATCATGGAGTTCCAGGAGATGCTGAAGTGCGACGAGAAATTCCTGTGGAACCTGCTCTCCCTGACGCAGGAGGGGAATTTCAAGGCCGGGCGCTTCGCGCTCATCTCCGCCGATGAGCTGATTATCGCGCATACGAACGAATCCGAGTACAAATCGTTCATCGCCAACAAGAAGAACGAGGCGCTGCAGTCCCGGATGATCGTCATGCCGATTCCTTATAACCTCAAGGTGTCCGAGGAGGAAAAGATTTACTCCAAGCTCATCCAGCAGAGCGACATGAAGCATGTGCATATCGCCCCGCATTCGTTCCGCGCCGCGGCGATCTTCTCGATCCTGACCCGTCTCAAGGAATCGAAGAAGCAGGGCATGGACCTCGTCAAAAAAATGCGCATGTACGACGGCGAGGAAGTCGAGGGCTACAAGGAAGCGGATCTCAAAGAGATGCAGAATGAGTATCTCGAAGAGGGCATGTCGGGGATTGATCCGCGCTATGTCATCAACCGCATCTCCAGCGCGCTCATCCGCCACGATCTCGAGTTCATCAATGCCCTTGACGTGCTGCGGGCGCTGAAGGACGGACTCGACCAGCATCCTTCGATCACCAAGGAGGAGCGGGAGCGGTACCTCAACTTCATCTCGATCGCGCGCAAGGAATACGACGAGCTGGCGAAGAAGGAAGTGCAGAAGGCATTCGTGTACTCCTTCGACGAGTCGGCGAAGACGCTCTTCAACAACTACCTCGACAACATCGAGGCGTACTGCAACTGGGCCAAGATCAAGGATCCGCTTACGGGCGAAGAGATGGATCCGGATGAGCGGCTCATGCGGTCGATCGAGGAGCAGATCGGCATCTCCGAGAATGCGAAGAAGGCGTTCCGCGAAGAGATCCTGATCCGGATGTCCTCTTACTCCCGGAAGAACCGGCGTTTCGACTACAGCAGCCACGAGCGTCTGCGCGAGGCGATCGAGAAGAAGCTGTTCGCCGACCTCAAGGATATCGTCAAAATCACGACGTCCACCAAAACGCCGGACGGCAACCAGCTCAAGCGGATCAACGAAGTCATCAAGCGGCTGGTCGAGGAGCACGGCTACACCACGGCTTCGGCCAACGAGCTGCTGCGCTATGTCGGCAGCCTGCTGAACCGGTAAGTCCGGCTTCGCGCTTTAGTGCGGTGCATCAGGCGCAGTGAGCAGCCTGTCCTACCCGCGGACGCCGCAGGCTTCCGCCGCTTTACAGCCCGACCTCATCCTCCGGCAAGGAGGATTTTCTTTCTCCGCCGCTGGAAGAGCCGGCCGTCTTGGCAAGAAAGCCTCCACCCGATCCAAGGGTGGAGGCTTCTTTTTTGCACTTGCCTGCCTTCAGGCTGAGGAGGCGGCAATATGCAGTTTGATACCAGCGAGGATATATGGTTTCGAAAGTGACCTTTGTGCGAAGCACAACGGAACGAGAAACCATATACCCGAGCGCCCGGATAAGCATTTGATACAAGCGAGGATATATGATTTTGAAAGTGACCTTTGTGCGAAGCACAACGGAACGCAAAATCATATACCCGAGCGCCCGAGCGCCCGAGCGCCCTAGTAGCCCTTCGGATTACCCGTCTGCCAGCGCCACGCGTCGGCGCACATCTCTTCGATGCCGCGCTGCGCGGTCCACTGCAGCTCCTCGCGGGCTTTGGCCGGGTCGGCATAGCAGACGGCCACATCGCCGGGGCGGCGGTCGACGATCGCATACGGCACCTTCTGTCCGGAGGCCTCTTCAAAGGCGCGGATGACCTCCAGCACGCTGTAGCCCTTGCCGGTGCCGAGGTTGTAAGCCTCCACGCCCGTCGTGGAGCGTACTTTGTCCACGGCTTTCAGGTGGCCTGCAGCCAGGTCGCAGACGTGAATATAGTCGCGCACCCCGGTGCCGTCGACGGTCGGATAGTCGCTGCCGAAGACGCGAAGCTCCTGGAGCTTGCCTACGGCTACCTGGCTGATGTAAGGGAGGAGATTGTTCGGGATGCCGTTCGGGTCTTCTCCGATTCTTCCGCTGGCATGGGCTCCGATCGGATTGAAGTAGCGGAGCAGGGCAATGCTCCACGACGGGTCGGAGACATGCAGGTCGCGCAGAATCTCTTCGATGATGAGCTTGGAACGGCCGTAGGGATTCGTAGCGGAGAGCGGTGAGGCTTCCGTGATCGGCACCTGTTCCGACATGCCGTAGACGGTGGCCGAGGAGCTGAAGACAAGCTTCTTCACGTCGTGCTTCTGCATCTGCTCGCACAGGTTCAGCGTGCCGGTGATGTTGTTCTCGTAATAGCGCAGCGGCTGGGCGACGGATTCCCCGACGGCCTTGAGGCCGGCGAAGTGAATCACCGCTTCGATTTCATTCTCGGCGAAGACGCTGCCGAGCTTATCCTTGTCCAGCAGGTCGATCTCGTAGAAGCGGAAATCCCGGCCGGTCAGCTCGCGCACCCGCTCAAGGGATTCCATCTTGCTGTTCGACAGGTTGTCGACGACGACGATGGACTGTCCTGCATTAAGAAGCTCGACACAGGTATGGCTGCCGATATAGCCGGCTCCGCCGGTAACCAGAATAGACATGGACTATAACCTCCGGATAGATAATATGTAGGGAATCAAGAAAGGGATGCTGGGCAGGGACCCAATTCGGGCGATGGGCATTCACCCTCCGCGGGGGGTGTCATATACAGGAGAGTAGAAGAGGGTCCCAAGAACCCGATTATAACTTGAAACGAGGTCCTTGCCTATGCAGAAAAAGGTTGGTTCCGCTCCGAGATCCGCACCCGTCGACATGAGACGTCCGCCGTACGGCGTCTTCCACGGATGGGGACCCAAATACGGATATCCGCACTACGGGTACCCCAAATTCGGCCCTTGGGGAGGCGTGCCGCTCGTGCTTCCGCTGCCGATTCCGGCTCCGGTTCCGTATTATCCGTATCCGCCGTACCCGTACGGCCCGTATCCTTATTATTAGGAAGAGTGGAAGACGGATCCGACAGACAGCCTGCCTGCTCCTTCACCGGAGCGGCAGGCTGTTTGGTGTTCGGGCTGAGAGGTATGCGGCAGGGGAGGCTGCCTCTGCGGGCCGCAGGACGCTTTCGGTCCTGCTCCGGTGTTATACGGCGAGCGTTCCGCCCGGCACGACGGCGGGGATGAAGATCTCCACTGTGGTGCCCTGTCCTAGGGAGCTGTGGAATTTCAGGGTGCCGCCGTGGTTCTCGATAATCCGGAAGGTCACCATAAGCCCGAGCCCGGTGCCTTTTTCCTTCGTGGTGTAGAAGGGCTCTCCAAGCCGCGGGAGACGGTCCTCCGGAATGCCGCAGCCCTGGTCGGTGAAGCGCATCAGGACCTGGTCATGGTCCGCCCGGCCGAAATCGATGTGGATCTGGCCGCCTTCGGCAGGCATGGAGTCCACGGAGTTATTGAGAATGTTGATGAACACCTGCTTGATCTGGTTCTCGTCACACAGGATCGGAGGAAGATCGGGGTCGATATGGGTATGGATGTCCACGTTGTGGATCAAGGCCTGGGACCCCATCAGCATCAGGGTGTTCTGCAGGATGGCTCCGGCGTCCTTCTTCTGGAACCGGACGGACTGGGGCTTGGCGATCACCAGGAATTCGCTGACGATAAAATTGATGCGGTCGAGCTCTTCAAGCATGATGTCGAAGTAGTTGTCATACCCGTTGATCTTGCCCTGCAGCAGCTGCACGAAGCCCTTCAGCGAGGTGAGCGGGTTGCGGATCTCGTGGGCGACGCCTGCGGCCAGCTGGCCGACGACCGACAGCTTCTCGGAGCGGATCAGCATCTCTTCCGCACGCTTGCGGTCGCTGATGTCCTGGCCGATCATGTAGACGCCGGCAATCTGCTTTCCCACAAAGATCGGAAAGTTCAGCACACTGGCTTCCACGGGGTAGCCTTCCTTGTGGATGAAGGTAAGCTCGTAATGGGGCGTGGAGCCGTTCAGGGTTTCCTGGAAGTGCTGGAACCACCGGGGGTAATGCTCGGGCAGGATGAGCGGCTCGATTGTACCGCCGGACAATTCCTGCTCGGAGTATCCGATGACCTGGAACATGGCCGGATTGATGCTGGTCAGCATCCCGTTGAGATTCAGGGAGCAGATCGGATCGGGATTGTGCTCGAAGAGCGACTTGTACCGCAGCTCGCTTTCCTCGAGCAGCAGCTCGGCCTTCTTCTTCTCGTACAAGGCCTTGATCATGGCGTAGGACCGGGCGAAGCGGTGGTCTTCCTCCTGCGCGAGAACGGTTTCGAAGAGCTCGTCCCCTTCGTGGCTCGGCGGAATGCCCTGGTCGAGCTCCTTCATTTTGGCCAGAAGACTGCGCACGTTCATAATATGCTCGCCGTGAATCCATGCGGCGGAAGCGGTCTTGTATCGGGGGGAGGAGCCGGTGCGGAGCGTCACGACGCCTTTGCGGGGTTCATAGCCGGTGACATGGTTCATGTTGACCACGTTCATCTGGTCGATGAGCCGGAATCCTTCCTCGTAGAGCCATTCCTCGAACACCTCGAGGGAGGCCGCCCAGTAATATTTGTCGGAGACGGTATGGATGATGAACTCCTTGTCCCGGATGCACTCGATCTTGACTACGTCATCGGACGAGATGATCGTGATGTCGGAGCTCTTTTTATCGCGGATGACTGGGATTTTCTGCATATGATGAGATCACCTGCCTGTCGCATTCGATTCATTATAGCATGGAAAACTGGCAGGGAACAGCAGGAAAACGTTTGCGGCATTCCAGAGAATGGCAGACAGGGGGCGGGTCGGGACACGGAAGGGGCTGGGTGAGTAATCCATATCAGGGGTTCGGTGGGTATATTTAATAGGCAAAAACAATAAATATAATCACAATTATATATTGGAACAATAAGTTCGGCTGTAAGATAATGCAAAATATAACATAGTGGGAGCGTGATCGGATATGAACAAAAAAGCGGCGAACATTTGGAATGCAGGCCATTATGATGAGAAAATCAGGTATGTTTCCCGGCTGGGACAAAGCCTCATCGGCATGCTGCAGCCGGCGGCGGGGGAGCGCATTCTGGATATCGGCTGCGGCACCGGCGACCTGGCCTGGGAGATTGCGAAGAGCGGAGCCCATGTCACGGGGATCGACAGCTCGGAAGCGATGATTGCACAGGCGGCAGCCAAATATCCGGCCCTGCAATTTCGCTGTGACGATGCGCAGACATTCCGGCTGCAGGCGGGGGAGGCGCCGTACGATGCCCTCTTCTCGAACGCGGCGCTGCACTGGATCCGCAGGCCGGCGGAGGCGGCCGAAGCCATGGCGCTGGCGCTGCGGCCCGGCGGAAGGCTCGTCGTGGAATTTGGGGGATGCGGCAATATTGCCGCCATCTACCGGGGAATCCGCACGGCGCTGGCGGCCGCGGGAATCGATGCGGAAGAACGGAATCCGTGGTATTTCCCGGGGATCGGCGAATATGCCTCGCTGCTGGAGGCGCAGGGCCTCAACGTCCGCACCGCGGAGCTCTATGATCGGCCGACGCCGCTTGGAGACGGGGAGCGGGGGCTGCGGAACTGGCTGGATGCCTTCGCGGGCATGTTCTTCTCGGGGCTGAGTGAGCCGCAGAAGGAGGCGGCCTATGCCCGGTGCGAGGAGGCCGTCCGGGAGGAGCTGTACCGCGGCGGGGAATATATCGCGGATTACCGCAGGCTGCGGATCACGGCGGTCAAACGGTAACGGGCGCCTTGTTCGCGGTGCGTTCCGGAAGGAGGGCGGCCTGATCTTCCAGGTGATCCATTCTCTCCTCCATCTCGGACAGACGGCGCTCGAGCCGCTCCATCCGGGCGCCGAGCCCGGCGTAGCGGCGTTCGATTTCATTCATTTCACGGGTCAGCTCTTGCAGCGGATTGCTCATAGGTTCTCCTGCCTCTCCGCCTGACGTTCAGGCTGTTGGTACAGCATTCGCAGGCGGCTTGCGAATTGGGGGTGCACATCCAGTTCATTCCACATTCTGGAGGGAATTCCTCCTGCAAGGCCCGAAAAAAGAACCGTTTTTTCGACGGGATTGGCGCTTGTTCCTGCGGAGCCTTTGAGGCACAATGGAAAGGAAAGCCTACTCTTCGATGGACGGACGGTGCGCTATGATACGTCAGCTTGCCGCATGGACACAGAACTGGAAATTGATTCTCACGCTTGCCCTGCCTTCGATCATCTCCTTCGCCTCCGGTACGGTCACCGGCACCATCAATCTCATGATGGTCGGCGGGATGGGGGCTCTGGTCATCGCAGTCGTCGGGGTGTCGAACATCATCGCCTACAACGCCTGGGCGCTGTGCTCGGGCTTCGGGCACTCCGTGAACTATCTGGTGGCCCAGAACTACGGGGCCGGGCAGATGGACCAGGCCGTGCGCCGTACCTACATCGCGCTGTACGTGGGGCTCGCCGCCGCGGTGCTGGCCGTGCTCACCGGGTGGCTGGCTCCCGGCCTGATCCTGCGGGCGATGGGGGGCTCGCCGGAGCTGGTCGCGGCGGGCGGCAGCTATCTGATGTACCGGCTGTATGCGGTCGCCTGCTTCACCCTGAGCTTCATCCTGCACGGCTTCTTCCGGGGCATCGGCGATACCCGTACGCCTATGGTGATGACGATCGCCGCCAATGTCGCGATGATCTTCTTCACCTATACGCTGACCTACGGCCGCTGGGGCTTCCCGGAGCTCGGGCTCTCCGGTGCGGGCCTGGCGGTGCTGATCGGCGAAGCCCTGGGACTTCTCGGCAGCGCTTACGTGTATTTCGTCCGCCTGAACGGACGCTATGGCACCAGACGCCGGGTGACGGTCGACCGGGGGGAGGCCTCTCTCATCCTCGCGGAGAGCGGCAAGCTCGGCATGCAGGAGCTGGCTATGTCCCTCGCGATGTTCGTGTTCACGATGTTCGTCACCCGTCTAGGCACCGAAGCGCTTGCGGCCAATGAGATCGCCCTTAACGTCATGGGGCTTGGCTTCATGCCGGCCTTCGGCTTCGGAGCGACGGCCACCATCCTCGTCGGACAGGAGATCGGTCGGGGGAATCCGCTGGGGGCCCGGCGCATGGCCGGGGATGTGGCCGTCCTCGGCAGCCTGTTCCTGCTCGTGCTGGGCACGGCGGAGCTTGTCTTCTCCACCGAGGTCGCCCGGCTCTACACCCAGGATCAGGCGGTCTATGAGCTGGCCGGACGGCTCATCATGGCCTCGGCCTATCTCCAGCTGTTCGACGGCCTGCTCAATTATTATGCGGGCGGGCTGCGCGGCCTCGGCGATACGACGTTCCTGCTCAGGGTGTCGCTGATCCTGAACTGGCTGCTCTTCGTTCCGCTGGCCTACGGCCTGACCTTTACGGCGGGCCTTGGGAGCATGGGCGCCTGGTTCTCGCTCTATGCCTTCCTGGCCGCCTTCGCCGTGGTCCTGTGCATCCGGTTTTACCGCACCGACTGGTATTCGGTTA
Organism: Paenibacillus mucilaginosus 3016; assembly: GCF_000250655.1. Classification (NCBI taxonomy): domain Bacteria; kingdom Bacillati; phylum Bacillota; class Bacilli; order Caryophanales; family Paenibacillaceae; genus Paenibacillus; species Paenibacillus mucilaginosus. Next base: position 7,446,164 of record NC_016935.1, on the reverse strand, counting down.
CGGTCAAGCAGAGTCCGGGCCACGGCGGCTGAAGAAAGCGGCCTGCAGCCTCTGTCCGCGGCAAGCTTCGGCTTCCGCGGCAGAGGTTCTTTGCGTTCTGCCATGTGGTTTGAAGGAATTTACAGAAAAGCATCGAATTATGTAATTGACACATAAGGTTCCGCTGGTCCTATATGCGACTCGGAAGCGACCGGAGGGAGTTGAACCATCCGCATGTTCAGCAGGACCTTATGGCCATACGGTGCGGTCCTGATCATTTCCATGTGCCTCTTCGCACTCGTCCTGGCAGGGGGGCTGGCCGTTCTGCGGCAGGACGGGCCGCCCGCAGCGGCGCGGCAGGGAGTGCTTACCCTGGACAACCCGGAACAGCTCCGGCGGGGAGTCCTGCTGGAGGGAGAGTGGGAGATGTTCTGGGGCGAGCTGCTCACGCCGGACGATTTGGCCGCTGCGGCGCCTCCCCGGCAAGGCCGGCCCGTCGTGCTGCCCGGCACATGGACCGGCCTACCGTCTCCGGAGGGCAAACTGCCGGGCCTCGGCTATGCCACTTACCGGCTCCGGGTCCTGCTGCCGCCGGGAACCGATGACAGCTCGCTGCTTGCCGTAAGAATTCCGCCGGTGAACAGCGCCTACCGGCTCTGGGTCGGCGGCACGCCGGTCGCCTCGGCCGGAGAGGTGGGGACCACGAGGGAAGCCTCGGTTCCGCAGTATACGAAGGCGACGGCGATGTTTCATTCCCGGAATGCGGAGCTGGACATCGTGCTGCAGATCGCAAACTTCTCGCACGCCAAAGGCGGTCTCCGGCAGTCCATCGAGCTCGGAGGGGTGGAGGCCGTCCACCGCTCCGCAGATCTGGCGGCAGGGTTCGACGCCCTGCTGATCGGCTCCCTGCTGATCATGGGACTCTATCATCTCGGCCTGTTCAGCGCGAGGCCCCAGTCCTGGTCCATGTTCTACTTTGGCATGTTCTGTCTGCTCTTCTCGCTGAGAATCACCCTGCTCGGCGAGGTGCTGCTGGTCAAGGTGCTGCCGGGGCTCGACGGGGAGCTCCAGCTGACGCTCGAATATTTGACGGCTGTGCTGAGCCTCCCGCTGTTTACGCGTTTCTTCTCGAATTCGTTCCCGCAGGAGAGCTCGGAGCGGTATACGCGGCTGTTTACGCTCCTGCCCGGAGCCTACGCGCTGCTGGTCATCGTCCTGCCTCCCGTGCTGTTTACCCGGACCCTGATTCTGCTTCAGCTGCTGATCAGCTTCTGCGCCGTGTACATTATCACGATCGCCGCCCGGGCCGCCAGGCGAAGGAGAACGGGAGCGAGGTTCCTGCTGGTCTCCTGCCTGCTGTTCTTCGCGACGGTGATCAGCGACATGCTCTATGCCCACGAACTGGCGGTATCCCGGGATACGCTGTCCGCCTTCGGCCTGCTCTTCTTCGTCTTCTCGCAGTCCGTGATGCTGTCGGTGAAGCTCTCCCGCACCTATGTGCAGGAGGAGCAGCTGACTGCGGCGCTGACGGCCCTGAATTCCGGGCTGCACAGCAAGGTGCTGGAACGCACGGCCGAACTCGAGGCGGCGAACGGGGAGCTCGTGCGCAAGAATGAGGAGCTGTCCCGTCTCGAGAGCTCCCGAAGAAGGCTGATCAGCAATATCTCGCATGATCTGGGCACGCCGCTGACCACCATCCGCTGCTATCTGGAAGCCATCATGGACGGGATGGTCGATACCGATGAAGAGAGGGAGCGCTATGTCCGCCTGATTCACGGCAAGGTGCTCGGGATGGACCGGCTCATCGAAGATCTCTTCCAGCTCTCGCAGCTGGAGGCGGGACGGGTCGTCTTCAAGTTCAGGCCGGTTCCGGTGGACCGGCTCGCGGGCCTGCTGTTCGGCAGGTACGAGCTCGATACGAGAAACAGCGGGATCGCTTATGATCTGACGGTGAAACGGACGGGGGACGCAGCCGGACGGGCGGAGTTCGCGGTGGTGGAGGCGGATATGGAACGGCTGCACCAGGTGTTTGGCAACCTGATCTTCAATGCGATGAGCTTCATGTCGCGGGGCGGCCGCATCGAGGTGACCGTCACGGAAGACGGAAGCGAGATGCGCTGCAGTGTCAGAGACAACGGAAGGGGCATCGAACCGAAGGATCTGCCCTATGTGTTCGAGAGGCATTATTCCGGGCGCGCCTCCCCGGGCAAAACGAGCGGAGGACTCGGGCTGTCCATTTCCAAGGAAATCGTCGAGGCCCACGGGGGCAGGATCTGGATCGAGTGGTCCGAGCCGGGGCAGGGAACCCTGATTATGTTTACGATCCCGGTTCACGAATCGGCCGCGCCGGTTGAAGCAGTCAAGTAGAAAGTCGAAATATCAAGTGGTGGTGGAATCGAATGCTGGGACAAACGATACTGCTGGTCGAGGATGACCGTGAGATTGGTGAGATGATCCGTAAGTACCTGGAGAAGAACGAGTTTCGTGTGGTCTGGTCTCCGAACGGAGGCGAGGCGGTGGCCCTGGCCGCGCGGGAGCGCCCGGATCTGGCGATTCTGGATGTGATGCTCCCCGACGCAAGCGGGTTTGAGGTCTGCCGGGAGCTGCGGGGGATGACCTCCGCGCCCATTCTGTTCCTGAGCTGCAGGAAGGAGGAAGAGGATAAAATCAACGGACTCAACCTGGGAGGTGACGATTATATTACGAAGCCGTTCTCGCCGAACGAGCTGGTGGCCAGGGTCAAGGCCAATCTCAGGCGGCCCCGTCTGGTCGCGGAAGGAGAGCCGAACGGGATGAAGGTGCAGGTGGGTCCCATCGCCATCGACCGGCTCTCGAGAACGGTTACGGTGGAGGGGCGGACGGTCGTGCTCTCCCGCAAGGAATTCGATCTGCTGAGCTTCCTTGCCCTGAGTCCGGAGAAGACGTTCACGCACGAAGAGCTGTTCCGTGAAATCTGGGGACAGGAGTGCTTCAATGACTCCCGGACGATCATCGTACATATCAGCAACCTGCGCAAAAAGATCGAACCCGACCCCGCCAATCCCCGGTATGTCATCAATGTTCACGGAGTCGGCTACAAGTTCGTCCGCGGCATCTCCGAGACGTAAAGCATCGACGGCCGCTCCCTGGAAAACAAATGAGTCCCCTGCCTCCTAATATGTTCTGCTCCTCCTGCCGATATCAAATGATATATATCATTGGATTGACCGCAACGCGCTTTCTTTCGGCTGCATGGAAAGAAGCCCGGCACTTCCGCCGGGCAGCCGCGGACGATGTCAACAGGAGGAGCCCCCATGAGCAAATGTCCTTTCAGCACGGTAGCCGGATGGTTCGGGTGGAAGCGGGATGCGAAGCCCGCCCATCATGAGCTGTTCCTGAAGCAGGAGCAGATGAACCAGGTGGCCGTATCCTATACAATCGATGACAGCGAGCTGGATGAGCAGCTGCGAATGATCCGGTTCACGGAGCAGGACCTGCGGGTGATCAAGATGATTCAGCCGCTGATGGTCAGCCAGATCGACTGGATTGTGGAACAGTTCTATGATGCCGTCCTGAAGGTAGGCAAGCTGGAGAAAATCATCCACGACCACAGCTCGGTAGAGCGCCTGCGCAGGACGCTGAAGGTGCATCTGACCGAGCTGTTCAGCGGGCAGATCGACCGCAAATTCGTCGAGAAGCGGATCGGGATCGCTCTGATCCATCAGCGGATCGGGCTGGAGCCCAAGTGGTACATGGGCGCTTTCCAGAACCTGCAGAACGCGTTCCTTCAGGTCGTGCAGACGCATGTGCAGGACCGCGAGGAGAGCGTCGTCATCTCGGGCATCGTGACGAAGCTGCTGAATTTCGAGCAGCAGCTCGTGCTCGAGGCGTACGAGAAGGAGAATCTCCGCCAGCGGGAGCTGGAGCATGAGCGCTACCGCAGCGATCTGCGCTCGATCAGCGAAGAGCTGTCGCTGCTCACCGACGTGAGCAGCCGGTCGGTCGATGGCTTGATATCCAGCAGCGGGGGCGTCAAGGAGGCGCTGGAGATGACAGTCCAGCAGTCCAAGACAAGCCAGAGCCTGGCCGGTACGGGCCAGGAGCGGCTGAACTCGCTCGAGACCCGCATTCATGCCATTCATGACCGCGCGGACCACATGCAGACGGCGATCGGCCAGCTCAGCGAGCTCATGGGCCAGATCAAGGAGATTGTCACGATCGTGCAGGACATTGCGGAGCAGACGAACCTGCTGTCGCTCAATGCGGCGATCGAGGCCGCCCGCGCCGGAGAGCACGGAAGAGGCTTCTCCATCGTGGCCGATCAGGTGCGCAAGCTCTCCGAAGATACCAAGACCACTCTCACCCGGATTGGGGATATTGTGTCTCAGTCGGACAAATACAATACGAATGTCATCCGTTCGATTGCCGAGGTGCAGCAGGTAGTGGAGACCTCCCGCAAGGAAGCGGCCGAAGCCCGCAGGGTATTCACGGGCATTATGGACTCCATGCAGAGCAACATCGACCGTACGGTCGATATGGAATCCGAGATGGATACGCTGCAGCAGGTGGTTCGTGAGATCGGCGGCGCGGTAAGCAAGGTGGCCGCTTCGGCGGACACGCTTCGCAGCCGCGCGTAAGTCGGCCTCCATATCGTTGAAGTTCCCATGCGCTTGATAAATGCCAAACAGGCGGAAGCTCCGGACCGCTGACTGATAAGTTCAGTCAGCGGCGGGGCTTCCGCCTTTCGATTACATATCGGAAGTATATCTCGCATTTGCTCGTTTCGGTCATCAGTCCAAGGGGAAAAGAAGACGGGGACGGGGCGAACTTTTTTTTGATCGAGTGAAGTCCGTTAAAGGTAATGGTGTGCAGGCGTGAGACGTGAAGCGTAACCTGTAGGTTCAGGGTATCCGCTTCTGGGATGGGTCAAGCATGGTTTGTATCCGACAAACCACCAAACGGCTGCCCGCACTCACCCGCTTCTTCCGCCGGTGTGTCACCGGCTCCCAAGGCCGGAAGCTTCGCGGCCTCCGCTCTTCGGAGCCGGCGGCAAGCCGGCCTACCCCATGTAGGCCGAGGCATCGAACGGCAGCTTGTGCGTATGGTTCGACTGTTCGATCAGGGAAGAGAGCCTGACCGCTTCGCGCTCCTTCTTCTGGGCCGCGCGGCTGTAGGCTTCCGGATCGTACAGGGCGACGGTGAACAGAGGCTTCCCGCCGTCGCTGCTTCCGCCCCGCGAGACCTGCCGGTCCATCTTTTTGACCGCGCCGAGCATATTCAGCATTTGAATCTCGCTGCGGGTCTGTTTCGCCAGCTCGATCGCTTCCAGCACGGTCAGATCCCGGTCATTCCAGCGGATCGTATGCGTGATATTGGCCTTGGCGATCAGGACATCCAGAGTCCGGTAATCGGCGGAAGTCTTCTCGATTTCCTCGGTAATCAGGTCCACGGTGCGGGAAGGATATTCCGCCTGCTCGCCTTTCTCGATAACCGTCGTGCTGTTCTGCATCCGCTCCTGCATCAGGTGATGCAGCCGCCGTGTGATCGCTGCGCGGACGCTCAAGGCCTCCGCCATCGTTATGTATTCCTGCATGCTCTGCCTCCTTCTGGGCGTATGTGCTTATTCTAACGGCGGGAGCGGGGCAAAGGTTGCAGCACACGGCAATAAAGCCTGTCCCTGGGGGGCTAACTATAATGGCTTCATTACAAGGACGTTCGCTGGAAAATCAAATTAATAATTCCTGCCATCATAAAATACTCTCCGTCTGCGCAAATCCTACGGCTTCTTCACGATTGCTGACCCCGAGCTTCGAGTAAAGAATCGAGCAATAATTGCGGATCGTCCCCTCCGATAAACACATTTTGGCGGCGATCGACTTGTAGCGCAGTCCGTTCGACAGATGCTCCAAAATCTCCATCTCGCGTTTCGTAAGCCCATACGGATACTGTGCCTGCCGTGAGCCGTACTTCTCCAACTGCTCACGTTGACGCTTCATCCCTTCGAATAACCGCGTGGCTATCGATTGATCGATCCACGTACCTCCATTATAGATAAGCTTCAAGGCTTCCATCATTTCCCGTGGATGAACCGACTTCAGCATATAGCCTTCCGCCCCGTGCTCCAGTGCGGTTGCTGCCGATATGGAGTCCTCAAACGTCGTCATAAGCACAACCTTCATGGCGGGCCAGCGGTGCTTCATCTCCATTAACGCTTCAAGCCCGTTCATTCCCTGCATCCGAATATCCATGAGCACGATATCCGGCTTGGATTGCTCACAGCACTCTAATGCTGCGCGGCCGTCCCCGGCCGTATCAACGACAAGGAAATTAGGATCCTGGTCAAAATTTTGCTTCAAGCTGCCTGTGACGATCTCCTGATCGTCAACAATCAGCAAGCGGATCATCTCAAGAACAGGCTCTGTCTGCAGAGGAATGCTGCATATAACCACGGTTCCTTGTCCTAATTGAGAATGAACGGTCAGTGTTCCAAGAAGTTGATCCATTCGTTCCTTGATACCGCTCAAGCCAAATCCGAAGCGGATACCTTCCGCTCCAATCCCATTATCTTCGATCTGCAATCGCAGCTGCTGATTATCAACATGAAGCTGAACGGATATCGCGCTCGCTTGGCCGTGACGAACCGCATTGGTAAGGGACTCTTGCAGACAGCGATATAAACAAAAGTTTATTTTCTGCATCAGGGGGGTCTCACTGCCAATGACGCGGAAGCTGACCGCCACTCCGGTTGACTTCATAAATTCATCCGACAATTGCCGTAGCGACTCACCGAGCGACGGACCCAGCGAAACAGGAGAAAGCTGGTGCAGATGCTTACGAATATCATCCAAACTGCGCTGCGCGACACGGACAAGTGAATCGATCCTCTCGATCTCCGAATCAGGTACGGACGATCTCAGCGATTCTACACCGATGATCATCGAGGTTAGCGTATGCCCAATCGTGTCATGCAGTTCATGTGACAACCGATTGCGCTCCTCCATTAGTGTAAGCTCCTCAATCCGTGTAAGATGCTGCTCCAGCAATTGTTTCTGCTCCTGAATAATTCGGGCCTGCTTGCTCGACTGAATTAATACATTGAACGCGAAGCCGATGGCAAAACCAAAGCTGCAGCTAAAGATGAACTCATACGGGGAGCGATCAGCGATCCAACCGTTTATGGCAGGGAAAATGATTCCAAGCGGCAGTCCCGTCCACACATACGTTCTCCGGGTGCTGCCTAAGCCAACAATCATTACGAGTAAAATGAAAGTCCAGAGCAATCCCGGCGCTGCGTAGGCTAAATAAACGTGGAAGAAGCCCGCCGCTATGACTTCGGCCCCAAGATACCAGCTTTCTTTCCGATATTGAATGAGTAGTGGCAGGAGATATACCAAAGAAGCAAGGATGACTACCCTCCAGAACGGTACAACGATCAATGACGGGTCGATAAATTCAGCACTTAAGATAGTGACCAGCCAGAAGGTACGTATCGCAAAAGCGATCCAATCGTACCAGAACCACTTTTTTATAATAGACAACACCGATTATATGCACCTGCTTCTGCTTTATTTTTTTGTGGGAAAACCATTTCAAGAATAATTCACAGTTATCATGCCTCACCGGTTCCCCATTGGTCAAGAAAAGAACAATTTTAACGAGCAGCACTGCTGCACATGGATGTCATATCGAACAGCTGACAGTTTGTCACAGGGAAGATGTGACACGTCGAAGTACAATGTCATTTAAAACGGAGCGGTTTCGTTACTATCCGATTTGACAACGTTCCAGGTAAGTTGAAAACGTGAACCAATACACCAATCCAAATAACAGGAGCGATGCGTGATGAAATCATTAACCATGCGAAAAGGAATGGCCTTAACTCTAACAGCGATCGTGGCAGGGACGCTGCTATGGCCTGCTTATGGAAGTGTCCACGCTAAGGGTCAAACGCTAACCCAGCAAGCTATCGATAAGGCTGCCCATGCGGACAACATTCCAGGGGTCATTGTTACCGTAAAGAAGGGCGATGCAAACTGGTCGTATGCTTCCGGGGAAGCCAATATGGAAAGGAATCATAAGGTGGATGCCGATTCTGCTTTCCGGATCGGAAGCACAACGAAGTCGTTCGTCGCTGCGGTTGCCTTGCAGCTTGCCGGCGAGAAGAAGCTAAGCCTTGATGATACGGTGGAGAAATGGCTGCCGGGTGTCGTGAAGGGCAATGGACATGACGGCAATAAAGTGACGATTCGTCAGTTACTAAATCATACAAGCGGAATTCCAAACTACTTGGATGAAACGTTCAAGAATAGTATACTTGCGGACCCTGATCAAAATTTCACGGCCGAACAATTAATCGCCCGTTCTTTAACGATGAAGCCGGTAACAGGCTTCGAATATTCGAACACGAATACAGTTATCGTGGGGCTCATTATCCAGAAGGTCACAGGAGATACGTATGCCGAGCAGATTAAGAAACGTATTATTGAACCGCTTAAGCTTAAGGAAACATTCCTGCCCGGCAGCTCGGCGGATATTCCAAAAAAGAATGCCCGGGGCTACTTGAACACTGGAGATCAATTAGTGGATATTACTTTGCTTAATCCATCGTTCACCAACGCCGCCGGGGAGATGATCTCAACCGGGGAAGATATGACGACTTTTTTTCGTGCCCTATTGAGTGGAAAGCTGTTGACACCAGAGATTCAGAAGGAAATGATGACCACGATTGATTCCCCACTGGGCAGGTTCGGACTTGGCATATACGAAACAAAACTGGCGAATGGCGTCAGCGTATGGGGACATGGAGGCGGCATTCCGGGATTTACTAATTTTGCAGGCGGAACAGCGGATGGCCAACATGTTATCTCGATCAATATCAATGTGCTGGGCGGTGCGGAAACACATATACACGACATCTTGGCCCCGGAATTCGCAATAGAAACCAAACAAGAACTGACGAAAGAGGAGCAGAGAAAAAAGCATCGGGAAGATGTCAAACTTGTTATGGATCAAGTGGTAACCAATAAGAAAATCCCGAGTGTAGCGGCAGGCGGACTAAAGGATGGACAACGCTGGTCCTACGCCAAGGGTACAGCGAGCTTCGAGATCCCGCGTCCGGTCAAGCCCTCCTTTTCCTTCCGCATCGGAAGCATCACGAAGACGTTCACCGCTGCTGTTGTATTGCAGCTCGCCGAAGAGAGACAATTAAGTTTGGATGACTCCGTCGAAAAGTGGCTGCCTGGAATCGTACAAGGTAACGGGTATGACGGCAATAAGATTACGATTCGTCAGCTATTGAATCATACGAGCGGGCTTGCGAACTACACAGATTTGGATATGCGGGACATTACCCTGCCTCAAAATCCATTCCGCTACTATAGCGTTGATGAACTGATAAGCAAGGCACTTGCAAAACCGCCTGTATTTGCACCAGGGGAGGGCTGGAGCTATTCCAATGTGAACACGGTGCTGGCGGGTCAAATTATCCTGAAAGTCACAGGGGATACCTATGCGGAGCAGATCCGAAAACGGTTTATTGAACCGCTTGGGATGACGAGGACATTCGTGACGGAAGCCAGCTCCCGGATTCCTGGTGATCATGCCAGTGGATATAACATGGACAGATCTGGACATTTGTATGATATGACAGAAGTGAATCAATCGTGGGCCAATGCAGCCGGAGATATGGTTTCGACAATCGATGATCTGACCACCTTTTTCAGTGCCCTGTTAGGCGGAAAGCTCCTGAATAAAGAGATCATGGATCAGATGCTCACAACCGTAGACAGCCCCATCGGTAAAGTCGGACTAGGAATTTATGAAGAAAAAACGCCGGATGGGCAATCTTATTGGGGACATGCCGGCGGCACGTTTGGATATGAGTCGAGAGCCGGCGGCACGCTGGACGGGAAGCACATTTTGGTAACCGTTATGAACGCAGTAGGTCCGGAAGTGATCACGGGCAGGGACAAAATATTCAACAAAGAATTTGGCCGTTAATTTACAACCCAGTATCGTACTCATTGTTCGAGGGCGATGCTGGTTTTTTGCTGTAATTAATCGTTTTATGCAACTGAGAAAAGGCATCTTTCTCAATCATGACATTGCGATAAATTAAGGATATCGGGCAGCATGAATTTTGGAGGTTAAACTTCCGCGTGACCGTCCGATGGCTTGGAAATGCTGGCCCCTTTTTCCTTGCATAAAATCTACGTTGTTAGTAGGATGAAAAATATGGACTTTAATGCGCAGTGAGGGTGATGAATTGCTGGACTTTATCAAGCGTTGGTATTGGTATGACTGGATGATGTTCGTCATTCGGACCATCCTTTTCGTTTCTCTTCTCTTTACTTTGGAACATGTTTCTGATAAGTTGACTGTCCCTTTCTGGTTAGGGGCTCTGTGGGGGATCATGGCTTTTTTCATCCCTTGGGTTTGTTTGCAAAGGCACTATACGTATTACCTCGTCTCGGAAATGGTCATATCTGGGGGATTATGCCTATACACGGTCTCTTTGTTCCCCGAAGCCTACGTGGCTTTTTTAGGTCCGGCTTTTATGATTGCCAGCAATAGCGCCCAAAAGTCATACCGTTGGTCTGGCCCGATGACCATCTTTGTTTTCCCTGCCTTATTTGCGGAACTGTCTGAACCAAGCAACCTGATGACCATGATCTTCCAATTCGGCCTCATTTACGCGGTAGGGTTTGCCTTTCAATTGCTGGTTGTGACCCATCGGCAAAGCGAGATGATTCGTGATCAATATGCCGTTCTGGAACACTATTCATCGCAAGTGGAGCGCATGACATTGGCGGAAGAGCGAAACCGGCTCTCGAAAGATCTGCATGATACCATGGGACATTCCTTTACCTCCATTATGATGGGGCTTGAAACGTTACGCTCGGAAGTGAGAACCTCGGAAGGGGAGCGGAAGCTCGATTCCTTGTTAAAACTAACCCGAGGCAGTCTGGATGAGGTCCGTCAATATTTGCATCAGGTTGGCGCTGCACAAGATTCGCTTACCCTTGTAGAGTCATTGCGGGCATTGACGGCCGAATTTCAGGCGTTGACTAAAGTGACGGTTCGCATAAGGACATCGGGCGAGGAGGTCCAGGTATCCAAACAGGTCAAGATGACCCTGTACCGTTGTCTGCAGGAATCACTGACAAATGCCGTACGTCACGGACAGGCGGGTGAAATTGCGGTTAGCCTGCAGTTTGAGGAGAAGCAAATTCGACTGGTAGTACAGGACAACGGGGTTGGTACCGAAGAACTTCGAGCAGGTTTTGGTTTAACGGCGATGAAGGAACGGGCTTCCGATTTGCAGGGACAGGTGTCCATCCACTCGAAGCCCGACGAAGGAACGGTCGTGACCTGCACATTGCCCTGGCAGGGGGAGCAGCAGGAGGAGGCAATCCGGCTGCTGTTGGTTGACGATCAGCCATGCATCCGGGAAAGCCTTCAAGTGATGTTGGAGAGAGAAAAAGATCTTCAAGTCGTGGGACTTGCGGAGGACGGGGAGCAGGCGATGGAACAATGCGAGCGGCTTCGCCCTCATGTCGTTCTCATGGATTTCAATATGCCCCGTATGGACGGTGTGGAAGCGGCCAAACTAATGAAGCAAAAGTATCCGGATGTCCGGGTGCTGATCTTGACCACGTTTCAAGAAACCGAAAAAGCTGTTGAAGCTTTGCGGAGCGGAATCGACGGGTATTTATTAAAGTCTTCGGAGCCTCAGGAGCTGTCCGAAACGATACGTCTCGTGCATCGCGGGGTGATGATGATCTCCCAAGATGTCACCAACCAATTGATTCAAAACTATGGGGGAGCAGTCTCTAGGGAGCAACCGGCAGAGCCGGACAAACGGTTTTCTCCTTCGGGGTTGACCCCGCGGGAGATGGACATTATGCTATGTTTATCCAAGGGACTTCGTTATAAAGCGATCGCGGCCAAATTGTATTTGTCCGAAGGAACAGTCCGAAATTATGCTTCCACGATTTATACCAAGCTGGGCGTCCGCAATCGTGAAGAGGCTTTACAAAGAGTTTTCGGAAATCAAGTTTAGATGGTTTGGGAAGACAGCACGGGTCTGTACCTTTGAAAGAAGGAACAGACCCGTGCTTTTTTATTTGATCCGGTGCATTTGCCTAACATGAATGTCCTATGACATTTCGTCATCCCGACAGGGAGTTCCCTTGCGGGGCGCGGGATAAAAAAACGGTGACAGAAAATCACTCTCTCCTATGACACGTTGTGTGCCATGCTAGCCCAAGAGAAGGAGGAAAGGATAGCACCGAACCGATATTTTACGAAAAAAAGACGAGAGGGAGTACAAACCATGATCAAGAAGAAACCCAAGTTGAATATGGCGGCGCTAGTATTGTGTGCGGCCCTGATGACGGCATGCACCCCATCCGATAGCATACCTGTATCGGAGCAGGCGACGGAAAAACCGGCACTGGATGGCCCGCAGGATGCCAAGGAAGCAGAGGCATTTGCCGATCCTTTATTTGCAGAAGTAATGAAAAAATACAATGTCAACGGTTCGAACTTTGTTGTTGTCAAGGATGGCAAGGTATTGGTAAACAAGGGGTATGGCTATGCCGACCTGGAAAAGAAAATTCCTGTGGATCAACATACCGTCTTCCAAATCGGTTCCGTCTCGAAGACCTTCACCGCTTTGGCCGCCATGCAGCTTGCCGATAAAGGCGAAATTGACCTTTATGAGGACATCCAAACGTATTTGGGAGGAATGAAGATTCCAAACAAGACCGAAAAAAAACTGACCATGTTTGATATGCTTACGTATACGAGCGGGGTTGATTTACCGGATAGTACAAGTTTTATTGCGCACGAGTTTGTAGATAAGGACATACCGATGAAGCAGTTCCTCCTGGATCATATGCCTACGGTGGTCCGGCCTCCCGGTGAAGCTTATACGTACGATAACTTTGCTTTTTTGTTAGCGGGATATGCCGTAGAAAATGTAAGCGGCATGCCGTTCCATCAGTACATGGACAAGAATGTGTTCAAGCCGCTAGGCATGAATTCGACCAGCGTACGTATAACCCCGAAGCTTCTCGATCGCATGGCCGCTCACTATAATCTGGCCGGCGACCTGATTCCGGTCGAAGGAACTGCCCCAACCGACGGGCCGCAGGGGAGTATCATATCGACTGGCGATGATATGGCCAAGTACTTGATTATGCATCTGCAAAAAGGTAAATACGAAGACCGTCAGTTGGTCAGCGAAAAGGCGGCCGAGCAGATGCACAAATATCAGGTTTTCGCCGATAAGAGCATTCCGATTACCACCGTAGGGGGATTTGAAGGCTACCGCAAAGAGCTGGCGAATGGCCAGCATGTCGTATTGAAAGGCGGGAATATGACGGGCCATCAATCTTTGATCGTTTTGGTACCCGAGAAGAACACCGCATTTTATATGTCGTACAATAATGATACGATGATGAGTTTGGAAGTATATGAAGCCTTTATGGATCACTATTTTCCGCAAACGAAACAGCCGGAGAAACCTGTTTATATCCCTTTGGATGAAAAGGATGCGGAGAAATACGTCGGGCTGTACCAGAATACGCGCTTCCATTTCTTGAAATCGAAATTTTCGTACGCCGACGGGACATTGCGGATGGAGACAGGGACGCCGGGCAAGCATACCTTCAAGATGATTACTCCGCTGCTGTTTGAAGACGAATCAGGCAATAAGCTGGCGTTTAAAAAAGACCATCGCGGATCCATTGAATATTTTTATTACGACAATTTTGAGGGATTTCACCTAGGATCGGATTCGCGAAAAATCCATAGGAAGCAGCCGTTTCCGGATGTAGCGGAGGATAACAAAAATAAAAGCTTCATTGACGATTTGCACGCCCTGGATATCATGGGGGCGAAATCGGGCGGCAACTTTGAGCCGCAGGCATTCATGACGCAAGGCGAGTTTGCTGACGTGCTGTTTCGTGCCCATGGAATGTATGGGTTTCCCTATGCCATTGAAGGTACGAAAAAGCAAATGGTAGCCGGTCTCCCTCCATTTGATTCGAATGCGGTCATTACGAGGCAAACGGCAGCGGTCATGATTCAAAACCTGAAAGCACTCAAGCCGGCGTCCGAAGTTCGGTTGAGCGGTCAAACGGACGCGTGGGCGGTTGAGGCCGTTACTGCGCTGGTTTCGCAGGGCGTTATCGATCCGGATACAATCGTACAGGCGGATGGCACAGTCGATTTCCGTTCCAACCAGCCTTTGCTTCGGCAGGAGGCAGCTGCACTGTTGGATAAAGCGTTTGGCCATTATGCTTTACCGCTCTCAATAAAATAAAACGTTACGGCTCGAAACGGGCCTTAAGGACTCGCGATCCCATACACCGACCATCTGCCAGCGACGAAATCGGGTGAATATGAATTTTCCATGAGCCATTAACACGTCTTTTTTCGTGCAAAAAGAGAGCAGGCTATCTTTTTTCGATAACCTGCTCTTTTTCTTGATTTTTGGCCCAGCGCCTTAACTTAATGACATTGTCCCTGAGGGTCAGGCTCATGCGGCAGCGTCTGTTTCAAAAGGAAACGCGCATGTCCTTAAAAGCAAAGGACCATGCGCGTTGATCTGATCCGCTCAGGACGAGGTGCCGGTATCGAGCAGCTTCGCCAAGGCGCCGAACGGATTGTGCGAGGCTTCGCCTTCGGAGTAGACCAGCTCCGTGGAATAAAGCAGCTCCTCGGAGGCCAGGTTCTTCTCCAGGGTGAAGGCGGAGTAGCGCTTCACGAACACCTGCGCCGTGTTGTAGGCGTCGTCCAATGCGCGGTGCTGCTGGCCCTGCAGGACGATCTCCTCAATCTCCAGCGCACGCTTCAGCCCGACCTGCTTGTAGACCTCGGGATTGATCATCCGGGAATACTGGCTCTGTAGGTTGTTATGGTTGCGGATCCAGTCGAGCTCCATCTGCAGCTCGCGGGTCTGGCGGAGCAGCTGCATCTTGTCGTCGGGTCCCCAGGAGCAGAGGTAGTAGTCCTCTTCGCCGATCCATTCGGTGAAAGCCTTGACGGCCTCGCGGAACTGCGGCGCTCCCACCACGTCCTCCTGCTTGATGCCGGTGAAGGAGACGGTGGAAGGAGTGAGCGTGGGCTGCTTCGTAGGCTTCACGAAGGTCTGGAAGGTGTCGACGATCGCGGCCGTGCCGTCCGTTTCCTTCACCCGGACAGCTCCGATCTCGATGATCTCGGCGATCTGATGCTGTTTGCGCTGCACCGTGAATTCCAAGTCGTAGATGATGTACTGCATGGGTGTTCCTCCGCTTTTCTGTATATTGAATGGTGCCTTGGATATGCGATGGGATAACGGGACAATAAAAAGAAAAGCCGGCAGGGGTCTGCCGGTCCAAAGGCAAAAGCCTATGTTTCATTGTGCCACAAATAGGCCCAAAAGGAAATGAGAAATTCATATGATGGCTGCGTCAGTTTTTGGCGGCTTTTCCTGCTTTTTTCGCAGAAAGAAGGGGGCCCAGCAGATAGTAGAGAAAGATAAAGGCGCAGGCGGCGGACAAGGCATAGGCGGGGAGCCCTTCCAGGGCGAAGCTCGGCCCGGCGGGCATGAGATAGCGGTTCGCCAGGATCAAGAGAACATAGATGCCGATGGACAGGATGGCGTCAACGTAGAAGATAAGATGGGTGGTTCGCCTGTTCTGGAAGGCGGTGCGGCGCAGGAAAGCCCAGGTGACCAGGAACAGGATGAAGCTGACCCCGATGTAAGAGAGCAGTTCATACAGATCGAAGACGATCCGGCCGGCGAATCCCTGCTTCAGCACGAAGACGAGGAACAGGCTGAGAAAAACCAGGGCATAGAAGCGGAACCGGGAGGCGGGCGAACGCCTTGGCAGCTCGCGGATCAGCTCCTCGCAGTAAGCCTTCGGGTCCATCCCGAATACCTCCTCGAACGACCGGCCGCGGGCTTCGGCTTCGGCGAGATGCTCGCCGAGCTCGCCGAGCACCTGCATGGCTTCCGGCTCGGAGAGGGACAGCGAGCTCATGACGTAGAATCTCATTTCGTCGAACACCTTCCGGTTGGCCGGACTCAGCGGGGGGGACGTGTCCCGGTCTGCGGTCATGGTCGATCATCCTTTCGGTTGGAGTATGGCGTCCACGGCCTGGCTCAGCTCTTCCCATCCGCCGCGGAACTGCGCGAGTTGATTCGCTCCCTCCCCGCTGAGCCGGTAATATTTGCGGTTCGGCCCTGAGGACGAAGGGCGAAGGGAGCTTTCGATGAGCTTCTCTCTCTCGAGCCGCAGCAGAAGGGGATAGATGCTGCCTTCCTTCGCAAAGCGGAAGCCGCGGGCTGTGAGCTTTTCCATGATCTCGTAGCCGTAAGTCTCCTCTTCTGCGATAATGGCGAGCACGCAGCCCTCCAGGACGCCTTTCATCAGCTGGCTGAACAAGGAGACATCATCCTTTCGGCAGGGTATGTTGCATAGCAAGGTAGTGGGGCGGATATCTGCCTTGTATAACAAGATAGCTGTTTTCTTTATTGTATATGTTTTCCAGTATGAATTCAATGCTTCAGGTAAATTATGGGGAATTCTTGAGGGGTACCAGCGCCGCCAGACGCCGTCAGGCCTTCGGCAGAAGAGAATTGTATCCCTCTATTGGCCAAAAGTATCCCTATTGACGAATCCCCGCCCCATCCCTTATGATGACATTGTAATCGAATACATTTGGCGTGTTACCGTTTAAAGGGCATGAGCCAGGAAAAGACTAGAGATCAACCATAGTCTATTTTCTGGCTCTTTTTGTTGTCTCCGCATCCAAGATTCTACAACCGTGAAAGGTGGTGTCCCCCCTTGACTACGAACCGTCCGCTGCGGATTGAGAGGGTCATCAGCAACAATGTACTGATGGTGCTTGAGCCCCAAAGCGGTAAAGAATATGTCCTGATGGGCAAGGGATTAGGCTTTACCACGAAGGGAAGCGCAGCGATCGACAGCGGGGACCCGCGCATCGAGAAGCGGTTCCGGCTCGACGACCGCGACCAGCTGAGCGAGTACCAGAAGCTGCTTGAGGGGATCGATCCGGAGGTCATCGCGATCTCGGAGAAGATCATCGAGAGCGTGAAGCTCCAGTTCGAGCAGCCGGTCAACAACAAAGTGTACTTTGCGCTGCCGAGCCATATTCAGTTCGCCGTCTACCGGCTGCGGGGCGGAATGGACATTGTCAATCCGTTCCTGCAGGAGACGCAGATGTGCTTTCCCAAAGAATACGAGATCGCGCGCAGCGCGGCGGAAGCCATCTCTTCGCGGTTCGGGATCACGGTGCCGGAGGATGAGATCGGGTTCCTGGCGTTCCACGTGCATTCGGCCGTGTCCGACGTATCGGTCGGCCATCTTGTGAAGATGTCTTCGCTGGTCGGCGAGCTGGTGGAGCGGGTGGAAGAAAGCCTAGGCGTCCGGCTGTCCAGGGACAGCATGGATTACATCCGGCTGGTGACCCACCTGCGGTCGGCTCTGGACCGGATCGCCCAGGGGAAAGCGGTGCCGAATCCCTTCATGCGGGAATTCGAGAAGACGTACCGCCGTGAGTATCTCCTGGCATCCGAGCTGGGGGAGATCATTCATGACGGGCTCGGCGAGAAGGTGCCGGAGGATGAGATCGGCTACATGGTGATGCACCTGTACCGGCTGTTCCTGACGTACGCTCCGCCGCAGCGCGAAAGCTGAAGGAGGAAGAAAGATGTTATCCAAACTGTTCGGGGGCAAAAACAAAGCAAACGTGCTCGAAATCGCGGCGCCGCTGACCGGGACGGCTGTTCCCTTGAACGCGGTGCCGGACCAGGCGTTCGCCGAAGGGCACATGGGCGGCGGACTGGCGGTCGAGCCGGAGGAAGGCCGGCTGGTCGCGCCGTTTGACGGGACCGTAGCCCATCTCATCAAATCAAAGCATGCCGTCATTCTGGAGCATGCAAGCGGTGTCCAGGTCCTCATGCATATCGGCATCAATACGGTCGCGCTTAAGGGAGAAGGCTTCCATGCGCTTGTCGCCACCGGCGATACGGTGAAGGCGGGGCAGACGCTGATCGAATTCGACATGGAGGCGATCCGGACCGCGGGCTATCCGCTGATCACCCCCGTCGTCCTGGCGAATCAGGCGGAAGCCGCGGCGGAGCTCGATGCCGTGAAGACGGGCCGCGTGCAGGCCGGCGAACCCGGCATGCTCCGTGTGAGCGTGAAGCCGCAGTAAATCCTCAGCTTGCCCGGTAATCCGGAGCGCCAGGCCTGCACAAGCCAGGCCGGCCCTCCCATCCATATACATCATCCGAAAGGGTTGACGCTAATGCTGGCATCCTTACAGAAAATCGGCAAGGCCCTCATGCTTCCCGTGGCCGTGCTCCCTGCTGCGGCGATTCTGCTGCGCTTCGGCAACATCGACTACATCAAAGACTTTCACATGGGCGAAGGGGCCGGGGGCTTCCTTAACCAGTACATCGCGCCGTTCCTGAACGCCGGCGGCTCGGCGATCTTCGATAACCTGCCGCTGATCTTCGCGGTGGGCATCGCGATCGGTCTGGTCGGCGACGCGGTTGCCGCTCTTGCCGCCGTAATCGCTTACTTGGTGCTGACCAGCGTGCTCTCCAAGATACCAGGCGTGTTCACCGAGATGATCGGCAAGGACGTCAAGCTCAACATGGGCGTGCTCGGCGGGATCCTCGCCGGGGTCCTGGCCTCTTACTTCTACAAAAAGTACCACAACATCAAGCTGCCGGATTGGCTCGGCTTCTTCAGCGGCAAGCGGTTCGTGCCGATCATCACGTCGCTGGCGATGGTCATCGTCGGGATCGTCTTCGGCATCATCTGGGGGCCGGTCCAGAACGTGCTCGACGAGTTCGGCCGCTGGATCGTCGGCCTCGGCGGCTTCGGCGCCCTGATCTTCGGCATCGGCAACCGGCTGCTGCTGCCGTTCGGCCTGCACCACGTCCTGAACTCCATCGCCTGGTTCCAGATCGGCGACTTCACGGATGCGGCCGGCCAGGTGGTCCATGGCGATCTGACCCGCTTCTTCAAGGGAGATAAGTCCGCGGGGATGTTCATGACCGGCTTCTTCCCGATCATGATGTTCGCCCTGCCTGCCGCCGCGCTGGCTATCGTGCATGCGGCAAGACCGGAGAAGCGCAAGGCGGTCGCTTCCATCATGTTCGGCACGGCTTTCGCTTCGTTCCTGACCGGGATCACGGAGCCGCTCGAATTCGCTTTCATGTTCGTCGCCCCGGTGCTGTACGGCTTCCACGCCGTGATGATGGGGGTCTCGGGCTACATCCTGTACGTCATGGACGTGAAGCACGGCTTCGGCTTCTCGGCCGGCCTGCTGGACTATCTCATCAATTACCAGCTCGCCACCAACCCGCTGCTGATCATCCCGGTCGGCCTGGTCTTCGCGGTGCTGTACTATGTCGTCTTCCGCGTGCTCATCTCCGCGCTGAAGCTGAAGACGCCGGGCCGTGAGGACGAAGAGCCGACGGATGCCGCGGCTTCGGCGGAGAGCGGTAAGCCGGCTGCGGCTGCACCTGCCGCCGGGGGCAAGGCAATGGCGCTGCGCGAGAAGGCGGGCAGCGTGCTGACGTCGATCGGCGGAGCCGACAATGTCGTGGGGCTCGATGCGTGCATCACCCGTCTGCGTCTGGTCGTCAAGGACGACAAGATCGTGGACGACAAAGCGCTCAAAGCGCTCGGGGCGGCCGGCGTCATGCGGCTCGGCCAGGGGGCCGTGCAGGTCATCTTCGGGCCGCAGTCCGAATCGCTCAAGGATGAAATCAACAAGCTGATGTAACGGAAAGGAGGCGGTTTCTCTCCAGGGAGAGCCGCCTTTTTATTCGGAATGATCTGAAATCGCTTTCACCAAAGAAGAGAAATTTACCCCCTCTTTGTCGAAATCGTACCCTGCCGGGCTTCTCGAGGCCCATACTATAATCGAACTTGTAAAGATCATCCCAAATTCAAAGTACCTTACGGAGGGGTCATGTTATGAAAAAAACAGTATCCACGCTTGTGGCTTCCGCCATGCTCGTCTCGGGCCTGACAGCCTGCGGATCCTCGGACACCGGCGGGGCGGCCGACAAGGGAGGCGCAGCTGCAGGCAAGGACGAAGCGAAGCCCTTCACGGTCTCGCTCCGCCACGTGCAGGTCCGCGACGATGCGAAGCTGCGTCTGAAGCTGCTCGAAGATGTGGCGAAGCGGATGGAAGAGAACGTGCCGGGCCTGAAGGTGGAGCTCGAAGGCGTGGAGGATAAGGTCAACCGCTTCGAGAAGCTGCCGGCCGAGATGGCGGCGGGCACGCCTCCGACCATCTTCGACCTCTTCGGCGGCACGGATACGCAGAAGTTCGTGAAGGCGGGACGCCTGCTGGACCTGACCCCGATCCTCGCGGAGCTCGGTCTCAAGGATAAGTTCCTGAACCTCGACGAGTTCACGGTGGACGGCAAGATCTACGGCCTGCCGACCGCGGGCTTCGTGGAAGGGGTCTTCTACAACAAGAAGATCTTCAAAGACCTCGGCGCCGAAGTGCCGAAGACCTGGGAAGAGTTCGTGGCGGTCGCCGAGAAGTCCAAAGCGAAGAACATCACGCCGCTCGCTTTCGCTTCCTCCGATGCGTGGGTGATCAACATGCTGATGAACACCCTCTGGGTGCGCACCGCCGGCGCCGAATCCGTGAACGGCTTCGTGGCCGGGACGAAGAAATGGACGGACGGGGATGTGCTCGACGGCTTCAAGAAGTTCGAGACGCTCGTGAAGAGCGGCTACTTCCAGGAGGGCAACCTCGGGCTGAAATATGCGGAGCAGCAGAACAAGTTCCGCGCGGGTGAAGCGGCGATGCTCTTCGACGGCTCCTGGGCGAACTCCGCGGTGGTCGATCCCGAGAAATCGAAAATCGCAAACGACGTTGGTTTCTTCAACTTCCCGGCAACGGGCGGCAAGGGCGACGGCCTCATCAACGGCTCCTTCTCCAACGGCTACGGCTTCTCGGCCACGCTGAACGACAATGAGATGAAAGCGGTCAAGGAATTCATCAAGATCATGTACAGCGAAGAAATGCAGAAGCGCCAGCTCAAGGAATCCGGATTCCTCCCGGCTCTGAAGATCTCCGATCTCTCCGGCGTGAACCCGATCGTCGGCGAGATCCTGAAGGTGGCGAATGCGAAGCAGTTCCCGGCCTTCGACTCCGTCATCCAGGCGAAGGTGCGCGAGGCGCTGGAAGTGAGCATGCAGGAGATGATCGGCGGCAAGGCGACAGCCGAGCAGGTCGTCGAGAAAGTGCAGAAGGCCCAGGATGCGGCCAACAAGGAAAGCAAGTAAGAGGCGCTAAGCAAGGTCCGGAATCAGAGGGATGGCCCAAGCTGGAGCCTGACGGGCACTCTGCAGCCGTGCAGGAAGCAGGGAGAGGGCCCGGCGGCCTTCCTCTGCGGAGCACGGCGGAGAGGCCCGTCCGGTCGTTCGAAGCCGAAGCGGGAGCCGTACCGTACGGTTCCCTCCTTCATCCTGCGGATGCCGTTCTCCCCCCGGAGGCGGCATTCGATACGAAGGGGGGGCTGCCGGAGCCCGGCCCGCCCGAATTCATCTCACCCGACTTTTCGAAGCGCGTTCCCCAAGAGGGAGGACCGCTGCCGCGGGATGCCCGGTGTGTCCCACAGGAGGTTTCCATATGAAAAAAACGATGCAAAATCCGCTGACATACATGCTGTTTATTCTGCCGACGCTCGCCCTGTACATCCTGTTCTTTCTGATCCCGCTGGCCCAGTCGGTCCAGTACGGCTTCACCCGCTGGGACGGCGTCAATACGCCGGAATTCATCGGCCTCGGCAACTTCATCCAGGCCTTCGCCGACGAGAAGGTGTGGCAGGCGTTCAGGAACAACTCGTACTTCATTCTGTTCTCCGTCTTCGTCCAGATTCCGCTCATTGTGTTCCTCGGCATTCTGATCTCCGGCATTACCCGGCTTAAGGGCTTCTACAAGACCTTCGTCTTCGTGCCGAGCATTCTCTCCACCGCGGTCGTCGGGATTCTGTGGTCCTTCATCTACCACCCCGAGATCGGCCTTCTGAATCAGCTGCTCCGTTCATCGGGCTTCAAGGAGCTGACGCATACGTGGCTGGCGGAGGACAGCACGGCGATGCTTTCGGTGCTCGTCACCAACGGCTGGCAGTGGGTCGGCTTCTACGTGGTGCTGGTGCTGGCCGCGATCCTCGGCATCTCGAAGGAAGTGTTCGAGGCCGCGGAGCTCGACGGCGCCCGGGGCTTCCGCAAGGCCTGGCATATCACGCTTCCGCTCATCCGACCGGTCATTATGGTCATCGTCCTGCTCTCAATAACCGGGGCGATGAAAGCGCTGGATATCGTCATGGTCATGACGAACGGCGGTCCGGCGGGGCTGACCGAGGTGCTTGCCACTTATATGATCAAGCAGGGAACCCGGCTTAACGATTACGGGTATGCCAACGCCATTGCGCTGCTCATCTTCCTGTTCACGCTGATCCTGACGCTGCTCTT
Source organism: Paenibacillus mucilaginosus 3016 (assembly GCF_000250655.1). Lineage (NCBI taxonomy): Bacteria > Bacillati > Bacillota > Bacilli > Caryophanales > Paenibacillaceae > Paenibacillus > Paenibacillus mucilaginosus. The sequence continues at coordinate 7,423,674 of NC_016935.1, read as the reverse complement.
CAATGTGATATCCAAAAAAATCGGGGAGGCTGACGCATAACGATGGCATCGACATGGAAAAGAGGGCTGTCCCACGGCATCCTCTGGGTGTACCTGCTGCTGACTCTTTACCCGCTCGTCTGGGTGCTCAATTCCTCGTTCAAAACGAACAAGGAAATCATCACGAATCCCTGGGGCCTGCCGCAGGAATTCACGCTAGATAACTACGTCGCAGCATGGAAAGGCGCGAAGATCTCCACGTACTTTTTCAATTCGTTCTATGTTAGTATAGTGGCAAGCGTGGTGACGATCCTGTTCGCTTCGGCGGCAGGCTATGCGATCACCCGGATGCAGCTCGGACGCGTCGACAAGTACGTGAATGCGGCTCTCCTGCTCGCGCTGCTCGTGCCCGGCGGAACGCTCATTCTCCCCTTGTTCGTCTGGCTCCGCGACCTCGGTTTATACAACACGCATTTGGCCCTGATCTTCCCCTATGTGACGTTCGGGCTTCCGCTCACGGTCTTCATCGTATCCGCATTCATGAAGTCGATCCCGGCGGATCTCGAAGAAGCGGGCGTCATGGACGGACTGACGGCCTTCGGCCTGTTCGCCAGAATCATTCTGCCGCTGACCGTACCCGCGCTCGTCACGGTATTCATCCTGAACTTTCTTTCGAACTGGAACGAGTTCGTGATGGCCTACCTTTTTCTCTCCAAAGAAAAGCTGCGGACCCTGCCGACCGGCATGGTCGCCTTCATGAACCAATTCAATATGAACTACGGGGGCCTGGCCGCGTCCATCATGTTCAGCGTGGTGCCGGTGCTCACCGTGTATGCTTTCCTGCAGGAGAAAATTATCGAAGGCGTAACGGCCGGCAGCACCAAAGGATAGGGAAGCCCGCCCAGGCTGTGCGGCCTCCCGCCTGCGGACGCGGAAGCGGCGGGGCGCTTTTGGAGGAAAGGAAGAATCGCGCGCGATGAATCTTCGCATCAAAGTGTTCACGGCCTTCATGGCGTTCATCATCGCGCCGCTGTTCGTGCTTGGCGCCATCACCTATCTTTTGTCCCAGCACATTATCGAGCAGAATTACGCCGAACAGTCGGAATTCACGCTGAAGGCGGTAGGCCGTAACATTACCTACGTGCTTAAGGAAGCGAACTATTTCTCGGAGGACTACATGCTCCGCGACGACATCCAGCGGCTGCTCGGACAGCGGGAGTCCGTCGACCCTGTCATGCAGACCGAGTATGAACGGCTGCTGCAGCGCACGTTCCTCTCCTACACGCCGGCGTATGCCGTTACTCTGTACAGCTTTAACGGGCAGTCGTTCTCCCAGGGGCGGATCGGGTACCAGCGGGTTCCCTACACGGGCCTCGTCAAGCATCCGGTGTTCCGCGAGGTCATGGCCCTGAACGGCCCGCCGAGATGGCTCGGGCCGCATGAGGCGCCGGAGTGGACGGGCCGCGAACCGCTCTTCACCGTGGTGCGCGTCATTAACGACAAGTACACCCTCGACAACCGGGGCATTCTGCTCCAGCAGTTCCAGTTTCATGAGCTCAACCGGATTTTCAACTACTTCGGCACCTCGCACAGCATGGACCTGCGCTTCATGATCGTGAACAGCGAAGGGCTGATCATGGTCGACAACAAGGGGGAGCTCGCCGGTCAGACGCTGGACGGCCACGCTTCGGAAGGGCTGCAGCTCGGCGAAGAGTACCAGAGCCGGAAGATGGAATTCGACGGCGTGGAGAGCGTCGTATCGGTCCATCACCTCGAGCTCAAGGACTTTGGGCAGATGAACTGGAGCATCGTATCGATCACCCCATGGGCCTACTTGTCGGGCCGCACGGAGCAGGTGCTGCAGTGGATCTCGGCGATCACGGCGCTGACGCTTATCAGTGCGCTGCTCTACAATCTGTTCTTCGTGAACCGGATCATCCGCTTCATCCTGTATGTCGTCAGCTCGATGAAGAAGGTCGAGATCGGGGATCTCAGCATCCGGGTCGAGCCGGGCAGCAAGGATGAGACGAGCGTGCTGGCGCGGGGCTTCAACTCCCTCGTCGACCGGATCGAGACGCTCATCGGGGAAGTGAAGCTGGAGCAGGACCGCAAGAACCGGGCGGAGCTCATGCTGATGCAGGCGCAGATCAAGCCCCATTTTCTGTTCAATACGCTTGAGTCGATCAATGCGCTGGCGGCGCAGAACGAGGGGCGTAAGGTCAGCCGGATGGTCCAGCGGCTTGGCACGATGCTGCGGGTGAGCTTCCTGCAGAAGGAGGAGATCCCGCTGTCGCTCGAGATCGACCATGTGCGCAATTATCTGGAGATCCAGAAGTACCGCTTCGAGGATCTGTTCGACTATGAGATCGACGTACCGGCCGGGCTCGGCGGGGTGCCGATCCTGAAGCTGACCCTGCAGCCGCTGCTCGAGAACAGCATTCAGCACGGCATCGAGGAGAGGCTGCATGCGGAAGGAGAAGGCTTCAAGGGCATGCTTCGCGTCCGGGCGGAAGAGAAGGAGGATGCGGTCATCCTGTGGGTGGAAGACAACGGGACCGGCATCCGCAGCGAGGTGCTGGAACGGTTCCACGGTACGCCGGGGTCCCGGATCAGTGCCTCCGGGGACGGGGAGGAAGGAGGGGAACGCATCGGGCTCGGGATACCGAACGTAGCGGACCGTCTGCGCATCCATTACGGCAGCCGCTGCGGGATGATGATCTGCAGCATGCCGGGGCAGGGGACGCTGATCCGCTGTACGATACCAAAAGAAGCAAGCGGGTGATACGCATGAAGGTCAAAGCAATGCTGGTGGACGACGAGATTCATATCGTACGGAACTTGGAGAAAATCATTCCCTGGGAAAGCCTCGGCATTGAGATCATCGCGACCGCCGGCAACGGGGCCAAGGCGCTGGAGCTGGCCGAGGAGCTGAAGCCGGATCTCATTCTCTCGGACATCCGGATGCCGGTCATGGACGGCATCGAGCTCCTGAAGCAGCTCCGGGGGTCGGGCTACGGGGGCGAGATTCTCATGCTGACCGGCTTCCAGGAGTTCGACTATGCCCGCTCTGCGGTCAAATACGGAGCCAGGGAATATATCCTGAAGCCGATCGATTACGAAGAGCTCGAGAATATTCTCCAGAGCCTGGCGGCGGAGATCCAATCGGTGAAGCTCAGCCGGATGAAGGATATGGCGAAGTGGCGCGAGCTCTCCGAGCTGGCGTACGAGAAGATCCTGCTCGATCTGCTCATGGACTATACCTCGTTCCCGCTACACCGGCTGCAGGAGGAAGAGGACCGCGTCTGGCTCCATCAGAGGTACTGGATGCTCCTGGTCGACCTCGACGATTACTCGCAGATGATCCGGCAGGACGAGCGAGAGCGCAAGCTGGTCCACTTTGCGGTACGCAATGTGCTGCAGGAGGCGCTGCGCTCGGAGTTCGTGGAATATGCCGTGCTATTGACCCGGGAGGGGGAGTGGTGCCTGCTCATCCCGCTGCCGCAGGCGGGCCGGGAGCCGGCGGCCCCGCTCGAAGCCTGGTCCGAGGAAGTGCAGGAGGCGGTCCGGCGGTACGTGAAGCTGTCGGTGAGCGTAGGGGTCTACCCGTCGCCGGTCTCGGCCGAAGGGCTGGCGGATGCGTACAAGAAGCTGCAGCGGAGCCTGCAGCTCGCGCTGGAGAAGCAGGCGATCGTGCTGCACCGGGAGGTGCAGGAGGCGGACCCGCAGGGCCAGTCGTTCTGGAGCCTCGCCGACCGGCTGGTGGCGGGCCTCACCCAGGGTGAATCCCCCAAGGTGGATGCGGCGCTGGAGGAGCTCGGCCGGCTGCTCAAGGAGCACGGGATGCGCGCCGAGCAGATGCTGCACTTCCTGAACCTGCATCTGCTGCGGGAGATGCGGGCGATCGGGCTGCTGGATTCGCTGCAGGAGCAGCGGGTCATGGGCGAGCTCGAGCGCAGCATGAGCATCAAGGAGCTGATGGACTGCGTGCTGCTGCTCGTACGCGAGTGCATGCAGACGGGGCAGGCGCGGCGCAAGTCGCCGGAGGTGCTGATGGCCACCGCCCGCGAGTATATTCAGAAGGGGCTCTCCCGGGATCTCGGACTGGAGGAGCTCGCCCAGCACCTCGGGATCTCGAACTCCTACTTCTCCCTGCTGTTCAAGCAGCAGCACGGGGAGACCTTCCTGGAGTATGTCACGCGGGAGCGGATGGAGCTGGCGAAGAGCCTGCTGCTGACCAGCGACAAGAGCGTCACGCAGATCGGCAAGCTGGCGGGGTATGCGGAGCGGCGTTACTTTACCAAGGTATTCCATAAATATGAAGGCATGACGCCTTCGGAGTTCCGGGACCGGGGAAAGCCGGGGAACGGCGAGAGGGAGAAGGAGGAGGCTTATGATGGAGCGCAGTAAACTGAGTCTCAAGCAAAAGATCGGGCAGCTGCTCATGTGCGGATTCCCGGGGACGGAACCGACGCCGGAGATGGAGGAGCTGATCCGGGACGGCGGGATCGGCGGCATTATCTATTTCCGGCGCAACCTGGCGGAGCCGGCCCAAGCGGCCGCCTTGTCGGCGAAGCTGCAGGGCTTCGCGGCCGAAGGCAGCGGGGTGCCGCTGCTCATTGCTGTCGACCAGGAGGGCGGGATGGTCACCCGCATCGAACAGGGCGTAAGCGTCATGCCGGGGGCGATGGCGCTCGGGGCGACCGGCGACGCGGACGCCGCGTACGAAGCGGCCAAAGTAACGGCTGCCGAGCTGCTGGCGATGGGCATCAACATGAACTTCGCCCCGGTGCTCGACGTGAACAACAACCCGCTCAACCCGGTGATCGGCGTCCGCTCCTACGGCGGGGACCCCGAGCTCGTGGCGCGGCTGGGTACCGCGGCCGTGCGGGGATACCAGGAGACGGGCGTCGCCGCTACGGTCAAGCACTTCCCCGGCCACGGCGACACCTCGCAGGATTCACATCACGAGCTGCCTACGGTGCCGCATGACCGCGGGCGGCTCGACCGGCTGGAGCTGGTGCCGTTCCGCGAAGCCGTCCGGCAGGGCGTGGACGCCGTGATGACGGCCCACCTGCTCTTCCCGGCGGTGGAGCCGGAACCGCTGCCGGCTACGCTGTCGCCGCGCGTGCTGACCGGGCTCCTGCGCGAGGAGCTCGGCTACGGGGGCGTCATCGTCACCGACTGCCTCGAGATGAACGCCATCGCCGGGCATTACGGCGTGGCGGAGGGGGCTGTGCTCGCCGTGGAGGCCGGCGCGGACCTTGTGCTCGTCTCGCACCGCATCGAGCTGCAGCGGGCGGCGCTGGACGCGCTGACCGCCGCCGTGGAGAGCGGCCGCCTCAGCGAAGAGCGCATCGACCGCTCGGTCGACCGGCTGCTCGCGCTGAAGGCGCGGCGGGCAGTGCAGGCGGCCGAAGGGACGGCGCCGCTGATCGGCCGCACGCTGGCCACCCCGGCGTCGCAGGCCTTCGCCGAGCGGATCGGCGAAGCCAGCGTGACGCTCGTGGCCGGCGAGCTGCAGCCGCTGGAGCGCGGCCGGCGCGTGCTCGTCGTCTGGCCGGAGGTGCGGGTCGGCTCCGAGGTCGACGAAGTGCTCGGCCGCAAGGAGTCGCTCGGCCACTGGCTCGCCCAGATGGGCTTCGTCGTGCGCGAGGAGCGGATCGGCGTCCGGCCGACCGAAGAGGAGCGGCAGCGCGTGCTGAGGCTGGCCCGCGAGGGCGGGCAGGCCGTAGCCGTGAGCTACAACGCGGCGTTCGAGCCGGAGCAGGCGGCGCTGATCCGCGAGCTGGCGGAGCTGCCGGGCCTGCGGCTTACCGCGGCGTCCGTGCGCATCCCCTCGGACCTGGCGGTCCTGGGCCGTGTGCGGGTGTATCTCGCCTGCTATGAGAACACCCCGTTCGCGATGAAGGCGCTCGCGCGGGTACTGGGAGGTGAACTTGCGCCGGCCGGCGTGCTGCCGGCTCCGATTTTGTAGCACAAGGGCTTTCATTCCACCACACCCGAATAAACCGTGTTCCCTGCCCGCTGGTGCGGAAGCGGGAATGCGGTTTATTTGCGCTGGGGGAGCGGGCCCCCGCCTTCACCCAATTGTTGGCATTCCGGTCCACTTACCCAGTTCCCCGGCGGGCGCAGTGACATACGCTAATGTATAGACAAGTAGGCACTGCGCCGCGCGTGAGGCTGCGGATGCGGGCCCAAGGCCAATCAGAAGGGAAAGGATCGAGATGAAGAAGACCAAACATGCCGCCTCCCGGAGGCACTCAGGTATCATTGCATCCACCGTCAAAGGGCCGCAGCGGCCCCGCAGGAAAGCCCCTTCGGGATCTGCCCCGAAGCCCTCGCGTCCCCGGTATGCCGCTCCTGAGGTGGAAGGCTTCTACAGTCCGTTCGGCCCGGGATTTCCGTTCAGCTATGCGGAGCCGGCGAACTCCCGGAATCCGGCAGGCACCCGGGAGAAGGGAGCTGGAGTCAAGGAAGCGGGGGGAGAGCAGGGAGCCGCCGCCGAGCAGATGGCGGACCGTGCGCAGCCCGCTTTCGGCGGAGGGGACTGGTTCAGCCGGATCGGCGGGCTGGACGGCCTGCTCAATACGATGGGGAAGGTGCAGAAGATGTACAATATCTTCAAGCAGTTCGGGCCGATCTTCAAGCTCTTTGGCGGCTTCGGGGGTCTGGGGGGCTTCGGCGGGCTGGCGGGCGGCCTGGGCGGACCGGTGAAGACGGCCTCCGTGCGTGTGCACCCGAGGAAAAAGCCGGTCCGGCGCGGGGCCGGACCGCGGCGCCGGCCATGACGGGCTCACGGTCCCGCTCCGTAGGGAAGAGCTTCTCCTATCTGGCGCTCGGAGACTCGCTGACCGCAGGCGTCGGGGCGTTCGGCAGCGGCGGCTTCGTGCGGGCCTACGGGGGGCTTGCCGGGGAAGCGCTGAACCGTCCGGTCGAGACCGGAGTGATAGGCATCCCCGGGGCCACAACCGGGGAGCTGCGGATGCTGCTGGAGCGCAGTCCGCAGCTCCGCGGCATGGCCCGGGAGGCGCAGCTCCTGACGCTGACGGCGGGAGGCAATGACCTGATCGATGCGGCCAAAAGGTTCGCGGCCGACCGGGATACCGGCCGGCTGGCGGCGGCGCTGGAGCGGTGCCACGAAGACTATGCCGCCCTGCTGCAGGCGCTGCGGCGGCTGAAGTCCGATGGCTCCGGCCCCTATGTCGTCCGGGCGGCGCTGCTCTACAACCCCCTGCCCGGGGTGCCGGAGGCCGCCGACTGGGTGAAGCGGTGCAACCGGCTGCTCGGCAGCCTGGCGGGAGGCAGCGTGAAGTTCGCGTCCCTCTACGGGCTGTTTGAGGGGCGCGAGCGGGAGCTGCTGTCGGCGGACGGCATCCACCCGAATGCGGCAGGCTACCGCGTAATCGCCGGACAGCTGCACCGGCTGGGCTATGGGCCGCTGGCATAAGCTGCGGCTTCGGCGTGCCTCCTCCTCAGGAGTACACAAAAAAGCTGCCTCTGCGGCAGGCCCCGGGAAACGGGCGCCGCTTGAGGCAGCTTGTTCTCTTTGGGAGGAAATCGTTCCCAGCGTGACGTGCGGCCGGGATTACAGCGGAACGGTAACCATCTGCTTTTCCTTGTAGTACACCCATTCGCGGAAGCCGATCTCCTTCAGCCGGGCGGCCACCTCGTCCCAGTCGTCCCCGACCCGCTCGGGCTTATGGGCGTCAGAGCCGAAGGTAACCTTCACACCGTAATGCAGCGCGCGCTCGAGGATGGCGTCGATCGGATACCAGCCGCCGCAGTCCTTCGTCTTGCCGGAGGTGTTGATCTCGATGGCAATGCCGCACTCGCCGATCGACTGCAGCGTCTTGTCGACGGCATCGGTCTGGATCTCGGAGAACGCGGGGTAGAAGCCGCGCATGGCGTCGATGTGCCCGAGGATCTGGAACATGCCGCTGCGCGCGGACTGCTCGATGAGGCTGTAATAGAGCTCTTTTTGCTCCACCTTCTGCTTGTCCGTCAGGCCGTTCCAGCGCTTCTTGTTGAAGATGCTGACGCCGCCGGACAGATGCACCGAGCCGATGATATAGTCGAACGGATACTGGTCATACATCTTGCGGTACACTTCCGCATGCTCGGGGAAGAAGTCGGATTCCACGCCGAGCAGCACGTCGATCCGACCGGCATACTCCGCCTTGAGCTTCAGCACTTCCTCGATATAACGGGCGAATTCGCTCTTCGCCATGGCAATGCCCGGCTGCTCCCGGTCTTTCTTGCTCGCAAAGTAAGGGGAATGGTCCGAGATGCCGATGACCTGCAGGCCGTTCCGGATTCCGGCTTCGACATAGTCGCGGATCGTGCCGATGGCATGACCGCAGCGTTCATGATGGGTATGCAAATCGAATTTCATGATCTTCTCCTCACTCCGAACCTATGAATTGAATTTCCTGCATGCCTTTGAGATCGAGCAAAAACTGGTGCAGCGCCGAGCTCAGATAACGGCCCGACTTGTAGACCACGCCGACGGGATGGGAAATCTCAAGCTCGTTGACCTTGATCATCTTGAGCGTGCCGAGACGCAGCTCGCTCTGGATGGACAGCTTGGAGATGATGGCGGCGCCGAGATTGAGCTCGACCATGCGCTTCACTTCCTCGCTGGACGACAGCTCCATGACCACCTGCGGGGTGATGTAGAGCTGCTTCAGGATCTGGTCGACGAAGCGCCGGCCGGCGGTCTCCGGCGACAGCATGATCAGGGGCAGATCGTGCAGCCGCTCGATCGGCACATGGCTGTATTTGGCCAAGGGATGGTCAGGCGACACAACAAGCTCGAACGTGTCGTAATACAGGACCGAGCTCTCCAGCGCGGGATGCTTGTCGAACAGGTAGGTGATCCCGAGGTCGATCGTACCGTTCTCGACGCTCTGCATGATCTGCGAGGTCGTCATGGAGTGGATCGTGGTCTTGATGAGCGGGAACTGGTTCTGGAAGTAGGACAGGACCCGCGGCAGAATCTGAATGGCGATGGACGTCGTGGTGCCCAGGTCGATATGGCCCTGTGGCGTCTGGTTGAGGTCGGCAAGCCGCTGCTTGAGATCCTCCACCGTCTGCAGGATCAGCTCCGCATGCTCCAGGAAGACCTGGCCGCTGTCGGTCAGCGTAACGGGCTGGTTGCGGTCGATCAGGGTCGTCTTGAACTCGTCCTCGAGACTCTTGATCTGAGCGGATACGGCAGGCTGGGTCAGGTTCAGCAGCTCGCCCGCTTTGCGGAAGCTCATGGTTTTGGAGATCGTTATTAGGGTTTCCAATTGATTGAGATTCACGTCGTTCCTCCTCTCCCAAGGCATGAACGTGCACGCTGACAACGTATTCATAAATAAGGGAATTTTATCGGCTATGTATTTAATATAAATACAATTTGTCGCACAAACCCATTATAAGATACTTCTCGCTATTGGGCAAACTAGGAACTAACCCAAGTTAGGCAGGCTGGAGGCAGGAAAGCCTACTTGCAGTATACTCAAATTTGAGTATACTAGACAAGTGGCGCACCCGGTTAAGGGCTGTACATCCTGACGGCCGGGCGGCCCCGCATCACATAATTGGTCATTTTTACATAGGAGTGATTTCTGTTGTCCCCATCTGTCACCACCCCCTCTCCGAGGAAATCCAACATTCCGTGGACCGTGGCCGGCCTCATGCTGGGTCTGCTGCTCGCCTCGCTGGACCAGACGATCGTGTCCACGGCGATGCCGACGATCGTGGGCCTGCTCGGCGGGCTGGAGTACTACGTCTGGGTGTTCTCGGCGTATCTGATTGCGAATGTCGTGTCGATGCCGATCTTCGGCAAGCTCGGCGACATGTACGGCCGCAAGCTGTTCTTCCTGATCGGGCTCGTCGTGTTCATGGCGGGCTCCGCCTTATGCGGCACTTCGTCGACGATGACCGAGCTGATCATCTACCGGGCGGTGCAGGGGATCGGCGGCGGCGCGCTCATGCCGATCACCTTCGCGATCGTCTTCGACATCTTCCCGCCGGAGAAGCGGGGGAAGATGCAGGGGCTCTTCGGCGCCGTATTCGGCATCTCAAGCGTCCTCGGCCCGCTGGCCGGAGCTTATTTTACGGACCATGTCGATTGGACCTGGATCTTCTACATCAATCTGCCGCTCGGGGTCATCTCCCTGATCCTCATCTGGCTGTTCTACCATCCGGTGCTGCCGAGCAATCCGAACCAGAAGATCGACTGGCTGGGAACGATGGTCTTCGCCGTCTCCGTTCTCTCCCTCATGTTCGGATTGGAGCTCGGAGGCAAGGAGTATGATTGGCTGTCGCCGCAGATTCTGGGTCTGTTCGCGGTCGCTGTCATCTTCTTCCTGCTCTTCTTGTATGCCGAGCGGCGGGCATCGGCACCGATCATCCCGCTGGACCTGTTCGGCAACCGGGTGTTCACGGCGAGCATGGGAGCGAGCTTTTTCTACGGGGCGATCATGATGGCGGGAGCCACCTATATTCCGCTGTTCGTGCAGGGCGTGTTCCAGGGCTCGGCGACCAGTGCGGGCCTCGTGCTTACCCCGATGATGCTCGGGGTTGTCGCGAGCAGCGCCATCGGCGGCCGGTTCATCACCCGTCTGCCTTACCGCAATATCATGATGGGCTCGGCCGTTCTCCTGCTGCTGGCTACGATCCTGCTCAGCATGATCACCGTAGATACGCCGCGGTGGCTCATTACCATCTACATGGTTCTGATGGGGCTAGGCATCGGCACCGGGTTCCCGGTGACCTCGGTGTCCTCGATCCACGGCGTGCCGTTCCATTACCGCGGCATCGTTACGTCGCTCGTGTCCTTCTTCCGCTCGATCGGCTCAGCCGTCGGTCTGACGGTACTCGGCAGCCTGCAGGCTTCGGCCTTGCAGAAGCGGCTGGCGGAATCCATGCCGGATGCGGCCGGGCAGGCCCCGGTCGATCCGCAGGTGCTGCTCTCGCCCGAATTCCAGGCCCAGGTGCCGAAGCCGGTCCTCGAGAAGCTGATTGCGGGCATGGCCGATTCCATCGCCTATGTGTTCCAGATCTCGATCATCATGGCGGCGATCGCGATTATCTTCATCCTGCTGATGGGGCGCGCGAAGCTGGAGATTCCGGCCGGCGGCGCGGCGGGCCCCGGAGGGAGTGGAGACCGGCCGTCTCCCCAAGGACACTAAGGGGGAGAGCCGATGTCGATGAAGCTCGTCATTCTGGGTCTGCTCATGGAGGGGGACAGCCATCCCTACGAGATGCGCCAGAAGATGAAGGAGAGAGCCATGCTCAACTACATCAAGATGCAGGAAGGCTCCCTCTACTACGCGATAGATACGCTTCATAAATCGGGCCACGTGGAAGCGGCGGAGATCGTAAGCGAGGCCGGCCGCCCGGACCGGACGGTATACCGGATCACCGAAGCGGGAAGGGAGCTGTTCCGGGGGCTGCTTCTGGAGCAGTTCGAGGACCCGAAGGCCGTCTTCCACCCGATGTATGCGGCTCTGATGTTCGCACGCCATGGGGACCAGGAGCGGATTGCCGGGATCCTCGAAGCCAAAACGGAGGAGCAGCGCTCTATCGTGAGGCATCTGCAGGAGATCTACGAGGAGCATATCCCGGAGGTATCCCGGGGGGTGCTCCATATCATGAAAGGCCGCCTCGAGCATGCCGAGACGGAGCTCCGCTGGATGGAACGTCTGCTGGCCGACTGCAGAGCCGGAAGGCTCGGCGAGCGGGGGACGCCGCTGGAGTAAGGGCCTGCCGGCTTTTCCCGGGAAATGGCTGCAGAGAAAGAAGAAGCAGAGACAGTCCGCATGGACCGCCTCTGCTTCTTTTGGTGCTGCGATGCCGGACTGATTGTGGACAGGAGTTCGGTATTCAGACGGGTTGGGACAGGGCCTTGGAATGGCCAATGCCCTGCGCACTACTCCGCCGCTGCTTCTTCCGGTTCCTTGGAGCGGCCGGAGACGGTGACCCGGCCAAGCAGCGGGGTGAGCAGCGCCCCGAACAGCACGAAGGCCAGCCCGGTCCAGAACACCGCGTGCAGGGAGGCGACCAGCGAAGCTTTGATCACGGGGACCAGGCTTCCCAGCAGGGCCTGCGGAATCTGGGCCAGGGATTCGGGGCTGAGCAGGGCGGAATAGAGGCTCTGCGGGTTCGTATGCACCATATGGGTGATGGATTCCTCCAGCCCGTCCGCCTCCGCAGGCAGATCATGCAGCAGGGGCAGCAGGTTCGCGGACAGCAGCGCGTCCGACCGGCTGTTCATGACCACCCCGAGGAGCGTCATCCCGAAGGTGCCGCCGATCTGCCGGAAGAACGTGCTCGAAGAAGTAACGACGCCCAGCTCCGACTTCGGGAAGTGCTCCTGAAGCGTCAGGGTCAAGAGCGGCATGACGAGCCCCATGCCGAGACCGATGACGAGCATGATGCCGCTGGCATACAGCTTCGTGGTCTCCATGCCGAGGGTGGTCAGCAGGAGAAAGCCGCAGGCCATGATGATCATGCCCGCCGTCATCTGCGGCCGGACGCCGATCTTGAGCACCAGCTGGCCGCCGGCAATGCTGGCCAGGATCATCGTGACCATCATCGGGGTCATGACGGTGCCCGAGGCGGAGGCGCTGATGCCGACGATTCCCCGCATGAACAGGGGGACGAACATGATGGCGCCGAACATCCCGATGCTCATCAGAAAACCGATCGCGTTGACGACCGAGAAGATCCGGTCCCGGAACAGCCGGACGGGCAGGATCGGCTCGGAAGCCGTCGATTCGATCCGCACGAAGGCGGTCAGCGCGGCGAAGGAGAGCGCGAACAGGCCGATGATCTGCCAGGAGCCCCAAGGGTACTGCCCGCCTCCGAAGCTGAGAGCCAGAAGGAGGGAGACGACGCCCACAATCATGGTGGCCATACCGGCAATATCGAACTTGACCGGACCGGCGGCCTTATGGCTTTTGAGCCCCAGGGCGATCAGGACGGTGGCCAGAATCCCGACCGGCAGGTTGATGTAGAAGACCCAGTGCCAGTTCCAGGCATCGACGATCCAGCCGCCGACCTGCGGGCCGATGACGGAGGCGAGTCCGAAGATCGCGCCGAACACGCCCTGCCACTTCGCACGCTGCTTGCCGGTGAAGATGTCGCCGACAATGATCATGGCCATCGGCATCATGACCCCGCCCCCGATCCCCTGCAGCGCCCGGAACCAGATGAGCTGCGTCATATTCTGGGCCATGCCGCAGAGCGCAGAGCCGAGCATGAAGATCAGGAGGCCGGTGACGTACACGGATTTGCGGCCGAGCAGGTCGGCGAGCTTGCCGGCGATCGGAACGACCGTCGTCGAGCTGAGCATGTAGGCGGTGGTCAGCCACGTCATCAGGCTGAGGCCGCCGAGCTCTCCGACGATGCGGGGCATGGCCGTGCCGACGATCGTGCCCTCAAGAGCCGAGAACAGCATCGCGATGAGCAGGCCGGCAATGAGCAGCCAGGAGCCGCCCGGTGCGCCGGAGGAGCCGGAACCGTCTCCGCTCTCGTCACGGTCCCCGGCGGCAGAGTTATTTTCGGAATGGATATCGTCCTCTTCCGGCCGTCCGAGGAGCGGTTTTTTCAAGGATTTGGATTGAGCCACGCGGGCAACCTCCCATAGGTAATCTCTCCCTTAGAATGACCAGGGGAGAGGCGGTTATCCGGTGGTAAATCCTGTGGAACCCTGCTTCCTTCCAGCAGCGGGATCAGCTCAGCCGGCTTGCGGCATAGGCTTTCATGGCGTCCCGCCAATAGTCGGCGAGGCGGGGATGGAACGCATCATACAGCTTGCGGAAATCCGGGTGGTCCGTATAGAGGTCGCCGAGTCCGGCGTACATCTCGCGGGAAGGGGTATAGAAGCGGGAGACGACGCCGAAGTGGTCCTCCACCACCCCCTGGGCTTCCGGGCTGTCCGGAGTCAGGCCGCTCTCCAGTACGGAGGTCATCCGCCGGTTCAGTTCGGCGTATTCCCCGTTCACCCGGTCGTAGTCCTCTTTCGTCCATGTTTTCATCCGCTCCCGGCTTTCCTCGATATGCTTCTCCGCCTGCTTCCCGTACCTTTGAATAATCTCTCGTTCGTACTGCTTCTGCTTGCTTTGGTCGAAGCCTTCGTACAGCTCATCCCGGTTCATGGTCCGTTCTCCTTTCAGTCTGCCGATCGTCTGATCGATCGTGTTCATTAATGTGCGGAGGCGTTCGGCCCGAAGCGCGAGCAGGCGTTTGTGCTCCTCCAGCGCCCCGATCCGGTCGAACGAATCGCTGCCCAGCAGGCTGCGGATGTCCTCCAGCGGGAAGTCGAGCTCCCGGAAGAACAGGATCTGCTGCAGCCGGAGCAGCTCTTCCTCCCCGTAGCAGCGGTAGCCGTTTGTTTCGTCCCGCTGCGGGGTCAGCAGGCCGATCTCATCATAATAGTGCAGGGTCCGCACGCTGACGCCGGAGGCCTTCGCCACTTCTTTGACCGTGTGCTTCATGCGTCTCGCCTCCTTATTCATCACAATAAGCTATCACGCAGCGTGAGGGTCAACAGGGAAAGCAGCTGTTTTTTTGTAACCAGCAGCCTGTAACCGGACTTCTTCATTGGCTTCATCTTACTATAATGGCGGCCGGGCGGGCGAACGCGGATTTGTATATCTTGGTAATCGGGCGGCGCTTTGCTATGATGAGAGAACGAACATACATTCCAGATCGAGAGTGGGAGGCGGGAGACTTGCAGGCTGGTGAAGAAAATGGGGGCGGTGGGCTGCACCCGGTGCTGTCCTCCTGGTTCCATTCGCGTTTCGGCCGGGGGACGGACGTGCAGCTGCAGGCCTTCCCTCCGCTGCAGGAGGGAAGACATGTGCTGATCGCGGCACCGACAGGTTCGGGCAAGACGCTGGCGGCACTGCTGCCCTGCCTCGACCGGATCGTGAAGGACAAGGAGGCGGAGGGGAAGGCGGCGCCCAAGGTCCGCCTGCTCTATATCACGCCGCTGAAGGCGCTGAACAATGACATCCACCATCATGTGATGGGCTACATTCCGGAGCTTGCGGCGGAGGCCGGGCGGCTTGGCCTCCCCTGGCCCGGACTGAGTGCGGCCGTACGCACCGGAGACACGACACAGCGGGAGCGGGCGGCGATGCTGCGGCAGCCGCCGGATGTGCTCGTGACGACGCCGGAGTCGCTGTACATCCTGCTCACCTCGGCGAAGGGCAAGGCGATGCTGAAGGACGTCCGGCATCTCATCGTAGATGAGATCCATGATCTCGCGGGCGGCGACCGGGGCCTGCATCTCTCCGTTACCCTGGAGCGGCTGACGGCGCTCTGCGGAAGAACGCCGCAGCGGATCGGCGTGTCCGCGACGCAGAATCCGATCGGGCGGGTAGCCCAGTACCTCGGCGGCTGGGAGAGCGCTGGGGAAGGCACAGGGGAAGGGGCTTGCCGCCCGAGGCCCGTGCAGATCATCGAGAGCCGGATGGATAAGGTCTTCCGCCTCTCCGTGACGATGCCGGAGCAGGCGCCGGTGACGCAGGACCGGCAGGAGGCCCTGTGGGCGCCGCTCACCGAGCGGATCCTGAAGCTGATGGAAGGTGCCCGGTCCGTGCTTGTCTTCACGAACAACCGGCGCCTCTGCGAGCGGCTGACCCTGCGGCTCAACGACCATGTCGGCTACGAGATGGCCCGCTCGCACCACGGCAGCGTCTCACGCGAGCAGCGCCTCGAGGTGGAGCGGGCGCTCAAAGCGGGCGAGCTGCGCTGCCTGGTTGCGACCTCGTCGCTCGAGCTCGGCATCGATGTGGGGCACATCGATCTCGTGCTGCAGATCGACTCGCCGAAGAGCGCCGCATCGGGCATCCAGCGCATCGGCCGGGCCGGCCACGGGGTGGGCGACGAGAGCCGGGGGATCATCGTGGCCCGCAGCCGCAGCCTGCTGGCGGAATGTGCAGTGCTGGCCGCCAAGGTGATCCGGCGCGAGATCGAAGAGATCCGCATTCCCCGAAGGGCGCTCGGCGTGCTGTGCCAGCAGGTCACCGCCATGGTGGCCGGCGGGGTCTGGACCGTGGACGAAGTCTTCGCCGTGCTGCAGGGCAGCGACTCGTATCACGATCTGCCGAGGGAGCGGTTCGAGTCGGTGCTCGAGGTGCTCTCCGGCTACTATCCGTTCGTGAAGCCGCTGCTCGACTGGAACCGGGAGAGCGGGGAGCTCACCCCCCGCAGCGTTACGGCGATGGCGGCGATCATGGGAGCGGGCACGATTCCTCAGGGCTCCGCTTATCCCGTGCACCACGCGGATTCCCGGATTCATATCGGCGAGCTCGACGAAGAGTATATCCATGAGAGCCGGGTGGGCGATGTGTTCCAGCTGGGGACCTCCTCCTGGAAAATCCAGCGGATCGCCGGAGACCGCGTCTATGTGACGGAGGCCGGGGAATCCTTCAGCGAGATTCCCTTCTGGCGGGGCGAGGGGCAGGGGCGCTCCCTGGAGCTGTCGCTGTCGATCGGCTCCTTCCTGGAGGAGCTCGAACAGCGACTGGACGGCGGGAAAGAGACCGATACCGGGACGGTGGATTGGCTGGGGGCTGCCTATGCCCTGGATGCGAGAAGCGCCGGGGAGCTGATCGGCCTCGTCAAGTCACAGAAGGCCGTCTCCGTGCTGCCGACCCACCGCCGCATCGTAGCCGAACGGTTCCAGGATGAGATGAAGCAGCATCATCTTATTATCCACAGCCCCTTCGGGCGCAGGCTGAACCGGACGTGGCAGCTGGCCCTCCAGCAGCTGTTCGAAAGCCGGCTGCCTTACCGGCTTCACGCCCATTCGCGGGACAACGGCATCCAGTTCGTATGGCCGGATGTGGGCGGAGCGGCAATGGAGGCTGTGCTTCCCCTGGTGCAGAGCGTCACCTCAGGGAATATCCTGGACATGCTGCGTCAGGCGGTGCCCGGCTCGCCCCTGTTCGGCTCGGTCTTCCGCCGGCTGGCGGAGACGTCGCTGCTCCTGCCGCGGAGCTTCAAGCGGATGCCGGCGTGGAAGAAGCGGATGCGCAGCGAATCGCTGCTCCGGGAGGCGCTGCCCTATGCGGAGCGGTTTCCCTTCGTTTCCGAAGCGATGCGGATCTGCCTCGAGGAGGAACTGGATGCCGAGGGCCTGCAGCGCGTGCTGCAGGATATCGAAGAAGGGCGTACAGCCTGGGAAGTCTGCGAGAATGCGTTCCCGTCGCCTTTTGCCGCTGCTTTCCTGGCGGATTTCGCGGGTGCGCAGATCTATGAATCCGACACCTTGTCGCGGGATCTCCAGCTGCAGCTGCTGGGGCTCGACCGGACGCTTGCGGGCACGCTGTTCGGGGAGGGCGCCGTGGAGGCGCTGCTGGCGGAGGAGGGCCCCGGCGGGTCCGCGCCGGCAGATGGGTTCGACGCGGAAGAACCCGGCGAGCTGCTTCGCTACCTGAAGCGGCGTGGCGACCGGAGCGCCCGCGAGATCACAGCCGATACCGGCGGCGCCGGGGAGGCCGGCGTGGCGTCGGCCCTCGCCTCGCTGGAGGCGCAGGGCCGGGCGGCCCAAGTCCGCCTCGCCGGCGAGCAGCGCTGGATCGCGGCTGAGGAGGCGCAGACGTACTCGCGCCTCGCGGACGACCCGCTGGCGCTGCGGTTCGTGCTTGCCCGCTGCGTCGACGGCAGCGCCGAGCCGTTCACCGTGCGCGGCCTGGCCGCCCGCTACGGCGTCAAGCCGGCGGCCGCCGAGGAGGCGGTGTCCGCCTGGGCGGAGGAGGGGCGGATCGAGCCCGCCCCGGGAGCTGCGGCGGACGGGGAGCCGGCCGCGTGGGTCTCGCGCGAGGCGCAGTCCCGCCGCATCCGGCAGGCGGTGCAGGCGATGCGCAGCCGGGCCGAGCCGGCCGCCGGGGAGCGGTATCTCGCCCGGCTGCTGGAGCTGCAGCATGTGCGCCCGGACTGCCGCCTGAGCGGCGAGGAAGGGCTGCGAGAGGTGATCGGGCGCCTGCAGGGCTGCTTCCTGCCCCTCTCCGATTGGGAGGGGACGGTGTTCCCCCTGCGGCTGACCGATTACCGCAAGGAGTACCTCGACGGGCTGTGCGCCGCCGGCGAGGTGATCTGGATCGGCCGCCGGGAGCCGAAGCAGAAGGAGGGGCGGGTGGCCTTCTTCCTGGCGGAGGCGGAAGAGCTGTACGGTCCGCTGCTGGCCGCCCGGCCGCCGGCAGCGGAAGCGTCTCCGCTGCTTGAGGTGCTGCGGCGCCGGGGCGCTTCCTTCGTCACCGCGCTGGCCCGGGAGACCGACCGGCTGCCGTCGGAGGTGACGGACGAGCTCATCGCCCTGGCGTGGGAAGGGCTCGTGTCGAGCGACCAGTTCGCTCCGCTGCGGCAGCATGGCAGCGGGGGGACCGGCCGGCAGCCGCCAAGGCCAAGCCGCTGCGGACAGCCGGGCGTCTCCCGCCGCCGCCGGGGCGCTGGTACGCGCTGGAAGCGCCGGGTGAGCCGGACCTGCGCGCCTCCCTGGCGGCCTGGGTCAAAGGGCTGCTGGCCGGCTGGGGCCTGCTCACCCGGGACCTGGTGAAAGCGCAGCTGCCGTGGAGCTGGGATGCCGTGTACGCCACCCTGCGCCAGCTGGAGAGCTGGGGGATGCTCACGCGCGGCCTCTGGGTGCAGGACATTCCGGCCATGCAGTATGCGGCTGCCGATACGGTCGAGAGCCTGCGCAGGCCGGCTTCGGGTCCGGATGCCGGGCACGGGGTGATTCTGCTGCCGGCCGCCGATCCGGCGAACCCGTTCGGGCTGACCGTCCGCTGGCCCGCCGTGAAGGGCATTACCTTCGCCCGCAAGAGCGGCTGCGACCTGCTGCTCTACGGCGGGCGGTGGCTGGTCTGGAGCGAGGGCGGCGGCCGCCGGATCCATACGCTGCCCCGGGAGGACGGCTTCGTCCCCGGGGAGGAGGAGTTCGGAGCCGTGGTGAGAGGGCTGGCGGCGGCTTACCTCCGCCGGCCCGGCGTGCGCAAGCTCGTCATGGAGACGTGGGACGGCGTGCCGATCGGGGAGCATCCGGCGGCCGTGCCGCTCCGGGCGCTGGGAGCGGAGACCGACCGGGCTGCCCTCGTCGTGTGGCCGAGCATGGTGCGGTAACTGGGCATGGAAGGGCCGGAGGGAGGCTTTGGATCCGGCAGCCCCCGTACGTTTCACGTTATACGCCAATCTCATCTACAGCTTGATTGTAACCGGCTTGCCTGCTTCCGCTCAGCGGAGCAGGCGGTGGACGTGGACGGCTGCCCTCGTATGGGGTAAGTAAGAATAAGGACAACAGTGCATACACTCTTCTATACGCTTCTACCAAGGGCTCCCGGGTCCGGAAGAAAGGGTGATGGGCATGAGGCAAGGGGCAAGGCTGATGCTGGTTGTGATTCTGTTGATCTTCGCGGCGGGATGCGCGCCGGACAAGGATACGCCGGCGAAGCAGGCAGGTGAAGCGGAGAGAAGGGCGACAGGTACGGCGGCGGAGAACAGGGAGGCCTGGCACCCTACCGTCGACGAGGCGGTAAAGGCGGGCCTTGCGGCCGAGGACGGGCGGCTGCTGTCGGTGGAGAAGGATGAAGCGGAAACCTTTGTCTTTTTCATGGCCCGGACGGGCGGGGCTGACGGGGCGCTCGGCGTGGCGAGCATCACGAAGGGGGAGCAGGGGTACCGTTGGTACCGTGCGGAGGCTTACCACGCTTCGCAGTCGGTCGATGTGCCCTTCGACACCATGAGCTTCACCGTCAAGTCGGAGAGCGGACACACGATCAAGGTGTATTCGGGCCGGGTGTACGACCCCTCGATCCGCAAGATGAACCTGTTGGAGAACGGCGTCCTGCTGCAGACCAAAGAGATCGCCGACCCCAAGTCCGGCCTCTATTATTTCATGGTGGAGCGGCGCAAAGTTCCCCTGGAAAGCGGCGCATATGAGGTGAAGCCTGCCGTTTAGCCGGCAGGGTGATGACGCCGGGACCCTTGGTACGCTACAGCCGCCGGGGGAACGGCAGGCAGAGATTGGGCGGACGGCCGGCAGAGCAGCGGGATGCATCAGATGAGGCGGACCCGCCACAGGCTTCGAAGCTCGGCGGAGCCAATGCTGGGTGAAGCCCGCTCCAGCAGCATCAGGTGACTGCGCGTCTGGCTGGAGCGCTGAGCAAGGCGGACGGCCATAGGCTTCAAAGTCCTGTGGAGCACTCTCACCAGCCCCAAAAAGCCGGAGGCAGCCTGCAGGTTACTGCGGGGCCTTCCGGCTTTCTTCGATTCGGCGCGGCAGGTCTTCTTCCATCCACCGCTTGAGATCGGGGGCGGTGATGCGGCCCGCCATGTCGTTGATCCGGACGTTGACCGTCTGTGGAACGGAGACCCCGGTGGTCAGCCAGCTGTCCTGCGCCGGGACGGCGATCCGGTCGACCGCGTTGGTGAGGGTGAGGACCGTTCCGTCGGCCGTTTCCATCACGAGCTGTTCCGGACCGCCGGAGGGCAGCGGCTGCCGGCTCAGTCCGCCCTGCAGGGTGCCGACGGAGAGCCAGTACAGAATCCGGGCGATCTCCAGCCGGTTCTTGTCATCGTGCTGCAGATTCAGGTCGACCGGCGATTGCGCGCCTTCTTCTTCCCCGCCCGGGATCATCCGGGCAGCGGTAATGTCCTCGGCCATGGGAAATACGCCGGCCTCGGGGCTTCCGGGACGATCGGCCATCACGCCGGCCAGGAACAGAGCCGCACCGAGCAGAACAGTCAGCGGCAGCAGGAGTTTATTCATGCGGGTCACCCTCCGTCAGAGGCTTGGAATAGGGAGAATCAGGTAGTGCTGCTCCTTACAAGTATGATCCAAAGGCGGTCCGTTCACCCGGCGTAGTGTAGATTTTTTTGGAGGAATGGGGGGAAGCGCATGAGAGATGTGCGGATAAGAATCGAAACGGAGGATGCGGAGCGCGCTTCACGCTGGTATTCGGACGTATTGGCATGGGAGCCGTTGGACTTCAGCCCAGAGGAGGGGTGGGTGCTGCTGCGGATGACCGGCGGGGACCATGCCCTGCTTGCAGACAGGGATGCGTGGGTAAAGGCGGCCGGCCGATGGGCTTCGCCCGCTGTGAGGCGTCTGGAGCCGGGAGAACGGCTGTACCTGTCCCTTCCCGAGGAAGGGGACGCTGCGCTGAACCGGCTGGAGGCAAGGCTGCAGGCGGCCGGAGCAAAGTACAGGGACGAATCCGAGCCGGGCTGCTGGCGTACTCTGGCGGTGGATCTCCCCGAAGGAGGGATCGCGGCGTACTGGCAGGAGCTGTTTCCTCCCATGGAGGACATAGTGGAGATGTTCGCTGATGGCCCGGGGCGACTCGAATCGCTGCTGTCCGATCTGGAGGATCATGCACTCGACTGGCGCCTGACCGCGGATTCCTGGAGCATCCGGCAGCAGGTGCTGCATCTGGTGGATCTGGAGCTTGCCGCTCTGCACAAGCTCAAATTCGCCCTGTCTTCCCCCGAACGGGGAGTTGAATACGTCGGTCCGTCGTTTCATCAGGACGCCTGGGCCGAAGGGATGAATTACGGGGAGCGGCCTGTTGCGGCAGAAGTGCAGCTGTTCCGTCATGTCCGCGAGCACGTGCTGTCCGTTTGCAGGCACGTCCCGGGTGCACTGGGGCGCAGCGTGAGGACGAAAGGCGGCCGTGAAGAGAGCGCCGGCCGGCTCATGAAGATGATGGCGGGTCACGCGAACGTCCACCTGCGCCGGATCGCGGAGATTCGGACGCGGCACGGGCTTCCGCCAAGGGAGGGGGGCTGAACTCTTGCAGAAGCAGTCCTTTGGCCGCGAGGGCTGGTCGTCGCGCGCTGGCCTGCAGAGGATAGAAGAGGATAGAAGGGACTTCTTGTAACGGCAGCCCCGCAGCCCATAGAAAAAAGACCGGCAGTCTGCCGGCCTTTCGGAGCCATTACCACGGTAAAGCCGCAGCTGGGCTGCCATTCCCATGGGGCTTCGCTTATGGGTTTTTCTCTGCGTTGCCAGTCGGCCGCAATGGCTCTCCGTGAGCATTGCTCCCCGATCTTTTGCCGCAGCCGCGTGACCACTCGCGTGAGCTTCCGCTTACTTCCTTTTCACAGCTTTGCCATTCAGGCCGCAGAGGGCTCTTCAATCCCAGCAGGCTTGGCTTCCAGCTTGCCTCCCCGGTGCATCCCAACCTAAGCGGGATGTACCGGCCCGGATAGTCAGAACCCGCTTGCCGAACGGCGGTAGTTGGCATCCGACCGACTCCCAGCGCTTGATGGCTAACCGATCCGCTCTGCGAGCTCCATCAGGTGCCGGCATACGAGCTTGGGCTGAACACCGATGCGGGCAATCTGTTCGCTGACGTTCTCCTCGGTTGCGAGGCCGGTCAGCACGAGCGCGGTGCGGCAGCCCGCATCGGCACCGCCGCGGATGTCCGTGCCGAGGTTATCGCCCACCGCCCAGATCTCTTCCGGCGGCAGACCGAGCCGCTCTACAGCGTAACGCATAATGACCGGTGAAGGCTTGCCGATCACCACCGGCGCGGTCTCGCTGGAGCGTTCGATGGCGGCCCCGATCGAGCCGGCTCCCGGCGTCAGCTCGCCGTTCCACGGCAGCAGGTGATCGGGGTTGGTCAGCACCGACAGGGCGCCGCGGCGGATGTGGCGCACGGCAGCCAGCAGCTTGCCGTAGCTGAAGCTCCGGTCAATCCCCTGAACGACGGCGGCCGCCTTATCCAGCTGTCCGGCTTCATCCGCGGGGACGGCTTCGAACCCGGCTTCCGTGAGCGCCTGACGGAGTCCCTCTTCGCCGATATACAGAACCGGGCCTGGAGGCAGGGAGGCGTCCTTAAGGTACAGCGCCGCGGCTTGGGAGGAAGTCAGCACCTCCTGAGCCGCAGCGTCAATACCGGTCTTCCTCAGGTGGTCCGCCACCTGCTCCGGTGTCCGGGACGAATTGTTCGTTACATAGACATACGGGTACCCGCGCTCCTTCAGCCAACCGATGAATTCGGCAGCGTAAGGAATCGGGTGATCCCCGTGATACAGCGTTCCATCCAAATCCAGCAAAAAGCCCGGCATGGTCTCATCCTCTCTATCCGCTTGCATGCAAGTCAGTGACAGTATACCTTCCGGTTCTCCTTCCGGGCAAGCCTGCCGATGTCCCAGCCCGTACCTTCCACTGAAAAAATTGGCGGACGCCGCGAAAAACGGGTGTTTGACCCTTATCCCGGGGCGTACAGGTCATTATAATTAAGAACAAAAACAGAAAGTGGGTTCGTGCCGTGGATCAAGTGGAATTCCCCCAAAGACCGTATTTCGATTCTGCGCTGCCAAAGCATGTGGGTTCACAGGTTATCCTCTGCACCAATGACAAAAATCTGCACGGCCGGCTGCGCCAGGTGAGCGGCAGTACGGCGGTGATCGATTCCTGCGGCCGGGAGATCCGGGTCTGCCTTTCTTCGATTAATGCCGTTTCCTTGTCGCGTCAGCTCCCCTTACGGGACGGCCGATAAGGGAAGAGGTGCCGGACAGATCGGCTCGGGCCTGGCCGCCCAGGCGTGCCGATGAGGGAGGCGGTCTTCGCATGACCGTCCTCCTGACGGAGTGACCTGCCTCCATGAGTGTTTCACGGGCCTGATACTCAGCGAACCGAGGCAGACGAGGACAAAGCCGGACCGGCAGGCCGCAAGGGGCATGGAGCGGATGGCGTGAGGAGGCTGTCACGACGGGAGCTGCAGGGGACAAGCCCCCAAGCGGGCGGATAAAGGATCAGCCCGATGGTGAGAAAAAATAAAGGAACTCCGATTCGTTATTCGCTTCAAGACAGCCTCATTCAGAATAGAGGAACCCAGGTTCGTTATTTCACTGCGGAACACGGCCTAGGGCGGATGGGGAGGCGAATTAGGCACCTGAGTTCCGCTAATCGCAGGGAATCCTCGGGAAACAGCCGGATAAGGCATCCAGGTTCAGCTATTTCCGAATCCGGGGCAAAGCCATTCCGACGGGTCCCGTGTGGAACAGTTACATAGCGGTGCGCGACAGTGATTCCTGCAGCTTCCCCGCCCGATAAAAACACGAAAACGGCCGCCTGGCTTACCAGGCGGCCGTATCTGTTTTACTCCTGAAGCTTCAGCTTGACGTAGAAGTGGATGTCGCCCTGATCCGATTCGGCCCAGATGCTGCCGCCGTGGGATTCCACGATGCTCTTGGCGATGGCGAGCCCAAGGCCCGTGCCCCCGCTGCTGGAGTTGCGGGCGGCATCGACCCGGTAGAAGCGGTCGAAGAGCTGTTCGAGCTGGTCGCGTGTCAAGGCGTCCGCCTTGTTGCTGATCCGCACCACCGCCCAGCCGCGGTCCTTCGCCATGCCGACCGAGATCACGCCGGGCTTGGGGCTGTATTTGACGGCGTTGCCGAGCAGATTCTCGAAGACCCGGATGATTTTCTCGACATCGACCCTGACCGGAAGCCGTTCCTGAGGAAGGCTGCGGATCAGGGTGAGCTGCTGCTCCTCGCTCAGCGTCACATATTCCTCAAGGAGCTGCTCGAGCACCTCGTTCAGGATGACCCCCTTCTTGTACAGGGGGACCTCCTGGCTCGAATACTTCGTGTATTCGAACAGGTCTTCGATAAGGCCGCGAAGCTTCTCCGCCTTGCTGTAAGCAATGCCGACATAGCCGGCCGCCTGCTCGGGAGATTCGTAGTTGCGGTCATGCAGCAGCTTGAGATACCCCATGATGAGCGTGAGGGGAGTGCGAAGGTCGTGGGAGACATTCGTGATGAGCTCGTTCTTCGACCGTTCGGACCGCCGTTCTTCCTCGATCCGGTGCTGCAGATCGGCGACCATCTGGTTCATGTCCTTGGCGAGCGAGCCGAGCTCGTCGTTCGAGCGCTCGATCACCCGGTGGTCGAGATTGCCGGTGGCGATAATGCGCAGGCCTCCCGCAAGCTCTTCGATGTACCTCATTTTGCGCTGGGTGAGGTAGTAGAAGAGGAAGATGAAGACGGCGAAGGCGCTGAGCATGGACAGCGGGCTCGTTCCCTTGCGGTACGAGATCACCGGCTGCGGAATGCCGGTCACGATCAGGTAGGACTTCTGGTTATTGTACGTGACGGGGTAAAAGCTCGAGAATTCCGTACGGGAATCGTCACTGCTGTTGCGGGCATTCATCGCGTTGCGGATGACGCTGTGCACGTCGACATATGTCTCGGGGGCATTCTCGCTGCGGAACACCACCCGTCCCTCGAGATCGGTGATGACGGTCTTGTAATTCTCGTTCGCTGCAAGCTGCTTCACCGTGTTCAGGAACTGGCGCTTGTTGCGTTCCTGCTGCTCGATCCGCCGCCTCTGGTCTTCCGCGTCACGCTCCCGCTGCTCCGCATCCGTCGGTGTACCCGGCACGACAGCAGCCGGCGGCACCGCAGGGGCTGCGGGGACGGCGGGGACCGTACCGGCGCTCCCTGCAGCCGGGGCCGATACCGCGCCGGGAGCCGTCGGAGCCGCCTGCACGCTTGCAGAGCCTGCAGCACCAGCCGGGGCCGATACCGCGCCGGGAGCCGTCGGAGCCGCCTGCACGCTTGCAGAGCCTGCAGCACCAGCCGGAGCCGTCACCGCACCTGGCGCCGCGGGTACCGCCGCCATCGTCCCAGCCGCCGCAGTGGCGCCTACCGCTTGCCCGCTTGCCACTCCAGCCGCGCCCGCCGCACCTATCGCGCTTGCGGCCTGCGTACCCGCCGCACCCGGAGTGCTCGCCGTCGCCGCTGCGCCTGCGCCCGCACCGCTTGTTCCCGGCTGCACGGCTTCGCTTGTCACCGACTCCTCACTTCCGCCTTCCGGCTCCTCCAGCTCTTCGTCATCCTGCACGGGCTCGAGCAGTCTGATCAGCCCGCGGGCTTCGCTGTCGATCCGGTCGATGCCGACGGAATAGTCGATCACCGTCCCCTTGTTGATCTGGCCGAAGATCGCCGAGGAGATCGAATAGAAGATCAGCGAGGCGAGCAGGCAGACGCCGAAGGTCAGCACGAGCTGCAGCCGGACGCTGCGCTCCACCTGCACCTTCGCCATCTTGTAGAGATCCGCCAGGAAGAGCAGGAATCCGCGCAGCAGCGTGAAGGGAAACAGCCGGAACGGGAACCGGTCCAGCACCGGCTTCCGGGGTTTCTTGATTTTGACAGGCTTACTCAACTTTATATCCCACTCCCCATACCGTTTTGATGAACCGCGGCTTGCGAGGATTGTCCTCGATTTTTTCCCTGATCTTGCGGATATGTACCATGACGGTGTTGTCCGAATCGAGATACGTCTCTTTCCAGACGGTCTCATAGATCCGTTCGATGCTCCAAACCGTGCCGCGGTTGCGCGCAAGGAGCTCCAGGATGGCGAATTCGCGGGGAGTCAGCTTGATCTCCCGGCCGTCGAGCTTCACTTCGTGGGTGGCCGTGTTGATCGTCAGGTCGTCGACCTCGATCTCGTGCTCCCGGCTGGGGGCGGCCACGTTCAGCCGGGTGTAGCGGCGAAGCTGGGATTTGATGCGCGCGATGAGCTCCAGCGGATTGAACGGCTTCGTCATGTAGTCGTCGGCTCCGGTGCCGAGGCCGAGAATCTTGTCCATATCCTGGCTCTTGGCGGAGAGCATGATGATGGGCATGTTGCGGGATTCGCGGATCTTGAGGCACGCTTCGATCCCGTCCATCTTCGGCATCATGATGTCGAGGACGATGAGGTCCACGTCCTCCTTTTCGAGTACGCTGAGCGCTTCGAGTCCGTTCGCCGCCCGGAGCAGCCGGTACCCCTCGTTTCGCAGGTAAATCTCAATGAGGTCGATAATGTCTTTTTCGTCGTCGACGATCAGTATGGTGGGCTGGGCCATGTGGGGTCCGTTCTCCTTCCCTTGGGGAATTCTTGTGCAAGCATACCATGTGCCCGGGAGAGCGGACAATGACGGCCGGACAGCCGCACGCTCTCTTGCTGTAATCCAGTATAGGTTCCAAATCTTAACGAATATGGAGCCCAATCCTTAAAACATTCTTAAGGGCCCGCCGGACAAAATAGGCTTCGCGTCCGCTCTCCGGAGGGTCTTAGGGCAGGCACCCCGGCAAGGGCAGGCGCATATCGTGTTGATAACTCAAGATCATAAGGGAAATTTATGGAACCGGTAAGGAAAATTGATAAAAAGAGCGGAGGACACCAGATGAACTGGATCCAGCGGATGGAAAAGGAATTGTCGGGGCTGACCCAGGCGTCGCCTAAGGAACTGAGAGTACTGCTGCAGGGGTTCGAATTGTCGCCGGAGACGCTCGCGCCGTATATCGCCGAGCCTCATGCGCTGCCCTATGGCCGGACCTCGCTGATCCGCACCGAGCAGGCGGAGGCGGTAGTCATCCATCTGCCGGCAGGCAAGGAGACGTTCATTCACGACCACGGGGATGCGGTCGGCTGTATGTTTCTCGTGGAGGGGACGCTCACGAACCGGATGTTCCGGATCGACTCGTACGGATATCCTCACCTGACGGGAGAGGTGCCGGTGGGTGAGCGCAGCTATTTTTATGCGCCGAAGAATCAGATCCACCAGCTTGCGAATCCGGGAATGGCGCGCGCCGTCTCGTTTCATATCTACATGCCCGCCCCGGCCCAGGCCCACACGTATCTTCCTTACGAAGAAGTCCTCGATTACGTCATCTGACGGCTCTCCACGCTCCAAACTTTACTGGTATTCTCTCCATTGACACCGCAGCCGGGATTCGATTACCCTGAGGGAAAATGCCGCATTGACAGGTCCTGGAAGGACCGTTCGGCGGCAGGAAGGCGGGGGACATGAATCATATCCACAAACGGATCCGCGAGCTCGAAGGCTTTACGGCGCAGACGGAGGCGCCGGGCGATTTGGATGCCTTCTGGCAGGAGACGCTGGAGGCCGCCGCGGGCAGGCCGCTGAACGCCCGCAGGGAAGAGGCGGAGAGCCTCTCGCCCTATATCAAGACCTATAAGGTCGTCTACGAAGGCTATGACGACACGCCGCTCCACGGCTGGTTCCTGCTGCCCTCCTTCACGGCGCAGCCCCGGCCGGAGCGGCTGCCCTGCGTGGTGCTGTACCACGGCTACACCGGCAGCAAGGGCTACCCGGAGCAGCATGCACCCTGGCTGCTGCAGGGCTTCGCCGTCTTCGCGGTGGACGTCCGCGGGCAGGGCGGCGACAGCGGCAACCTTCTGCCGCAGACGCACGGCATGAGCTCCGGCTGGATCACGCAGGGGCTGCTCGACCCGCGTCAGAGCTACTACCGGGCGGCGGCGGTGGACGCCGTGCGGGCCGTGGAGTGGGTGGCGGCGCAGCCGGAGGTGGACGGGCAGCGGGTGATCACCGCGGGCACGAGCCAAGGCGGCGGCCTGTCGCTGCTCACCGGCGCACTCAGCCCGATCCCGGCGCTGGTCCTGGCCGATCTGCCGAACCTGTGCCACATGGACTACGGCATCCTGAACTCAACCGGCTCGCTGACCGAGGCCGCCAAGTTCGTCTCGCGCCATCCGGAGCATCTCGATCAGGTGCTGCATACCCTGGGATACTTCGACCTGCTGCACCTGTCCGCGAGACTGCACAGCCCGGTCTTCGTTTCGGTCGGCCTGAAGGACACGGTATGCCTGCCGGAGACCGTCTACGCGGTGTACAACCGGATCACGGTGCCGAAGGACATTCACGTCTTCCCGTTCAACGGCCACCACACGAGCGGCGATCATTTCCGGCTGCAGGTAGAATGGATCCGGAAGCAGTGGGGCTAGCAGCGGCTTCAGCCGATACTCCCGCCCCATCATGCTGCAACATCCCCTCCCTGTATCCCGTCAATGACAGGGTACAGAGAGGGGGCGGAAGCTTGTGAGATTCGTGAATAAGAAAACGTATACATATCCCCGGGGGCTGCTCGTTCTGATGTCGGCAGCCCTGCTCCTGGCCGGCTGCGGCAGCGGGCAGGAGCGGCGCGCGGAAGCGGCCGTAGAGAAACGGACCTATGAGCTGAAGGAGCTCGATCCCCGTATTGTCACCGCCCACAATCGATTTGGCTTGGAGCTCCACCGGAGGCTGGCCGCGGAGCGCCCCGGCGAGAATCTGTTCCTGTCGCCCTACAGCGTGGCGTCCGCATTGTCATTGATCTATCATGGCGCGGAGGGCGCCACCTTGAGCGAGATGAGCAGAGTGCTCCAGACGCAGGGGATGCCGATGGAAGAGTGGAACCGGGGAAGCCGGATCCTGAGGGACCTGCTCCAGCATTCGGGAGAAGCCGTTCACTTGAACGCTGCGAATTCGGTCTGGACCCGCAAGGGGATCTCCCTCCGGGAGAGCTTCCTGAACCGCAGCCGGGAGGATTACGGTGCAGAAGTGAGAGAGCTGGATTTCAGCCATCGGAAGGCCGCCAAAACCATGAATAACTGGGTCAAGAACAGCACCGGAGGCCGAATTCAGGCTGTTGTAGAAGATCCCATTCCCGGCAGCACGCTTATGTACTTGATCAACGCCGTCTATTTCAAGGGGCGCTGGGCTGACCCGTTTGAGAAGAGCGCCACAGGAACGAAGGAGTTTTACCCGACTGCGGATGGGCCTGCCGTATCCGTACAAATGATGCGGGGCCAAGGGCAGTACCCTTACCTTCAGGAGATGGGCTATCAAGCCGTCCGACTGTCTTACGAGGGAGGACCGTTCCATATGCTTCTTGTGCTGCCGGATGAAGGTCTGAGCCTGGCTCAGGTGCAGGAGAAGCTGGGGGCGGATACGGAATTCTGGCGCAGGGACATGCCCCGCCGGCAGGGTACGGTGGAGCTCCCCCGGTTCAAGCTCGAAGGGGATTACACGCTCAATGAGGCTCTGAAGGGGCTCGGAATGGAGACGGCTTTCGATCCTGAGAAGGCCGAATTCACCGGCATCTCGGGTTCGGAGAAGGTGCTTTATCTCAGCGGGGCGAGGCATAAGACGTACATCCGCGTGGACGAAGAGGGTACGGAAGCGGCGGCGGTTACCGCGTTGAATATGGCGGGCTCCGCACCGCCCGAGGACGGGCCCTTCCACATGACCGTGAACCGCCCGTTCCTCCTCGCCATCCAGAGCTCGGAGACCGGCAGCCTGCTGTTCCTCGGATCGATCTACAAGCCGGAGGAATAAGTGTGTGCCTGCCATGCAACCTCTGCATCCCCTCATCCGTCCATGTGGATATAAGTGGATAAAGAGGGGCGAGAGACAATGACCAGACAACGAATTCAGGGCAGGAAAGGGACGCTGGCCGTTCTATTGGCCGCCGCCGTGCTTATGGCAGCCTGCGGAAGCAAGCCGCCTGCCGTGCAGGAGACGCCATTGCCAAAGGAAGCTCCCGCTGCATTCGATTCCTCCGAAGCGAAGCGCACCTTCACCCCGGCCGATCTCGACAAGCGGGTCGTGTCCGCACAGAACGCCTTTGGGCTCCGTCTGCACGGGCAGCTGGCTGCAGAGCATCCGGCGCAGAACTTATTTGTCTCCCCGTATAGTGCCGCCGCCGCGCTCTCCATGGTGTATCATGGCGCCGAAGGGACGACGCGGCAGGAGATCGGGCGGGTGCTGCAGGCGGTGGGTTTGAACCTGGAAGAATGGAACCGGGGCAGCCGGGTGTTGAAGGACCTTCTGGAGCATTCCGGGGCGGGGAACCGGCTGAACATTGCGAATTCGATCTGGCTTCGGAAGGACTTCGAGATCCGGGAGGATTTCGTGAAGCGGAACCGGGAAGAGTACGGCGCTGAGGTGTCCGAACTGGATTTTACCAAGGATTCAGCCGCCGATCTCATCAACGAATGGGTAAGGAAGCGGACGGAGGAGAAGATCCAGGGCATTGTGAAGGCGCCCATCCCCGAGGACCTTATCATGTACCTGATTAATGCCGTGTATTTTCACGGCACCTGGTCCCTTCCTTTCCTGAAGGAGGACACGGTGCCCGCCCCCTTCTACGCCTCACCGGATGCGCGGACGGAAGTGAAGATGATGAAGCGGAGCGGCCGGTTCGCCTATCAGCAGAAGGACGGATATCAAGCGATCCGTCTGCCGTACCGAGGGGAGAAAATCAGCATGCTCGTCGTGCTCCCGGACGAAGGCTGGAGTCTGGCGAAGCTGCAGGAGCAGCTGGGAAAGGACGAAGCGTTCTGGACCCGGCAGATGCCCTATACAGAGGGGACGATCGAGCTTCCGCGTTTTAAGCTGGAGGCCTCCTACGATCTCATCCCGGCTCTGAAGGAGCTTGGGATGCGGGAAGCCTTCGTGGATGGGGCAGCGAAGTTCAGCGGAATATCGGAAGAGCCCGTTAAGATCTCCGAAGTCGCCCATAAGAGCTATCTTCAGGTAGACGAAGAGGGGACGGAGGCGGCTGCCGTAACTTCCATCGGAATAACGAAGAGTACTTCGGTGAGTGCTGTCCACCCCTTCCACATGACCGTGAACCGCCCATTCCTGCTGGCCATCCAGAGCTCGGAGACCGGCAGCCTGCTGTTCCTCGGCTCGATCTACAAGCCGGAAGAATAAAGGCCGGCCACGCCCCACCCGCAATCATACAAGCTTCACGAGTAAGCACCGGTCTGCACTGCCAGCCCCACCACAACCACGCACCTCAAAGGAGAGAATTCCATGCAGTATTCGCTGTGTATCGGAGCTTACCCGGGCCAGGACGCCCTGTATCATCTGCGCAAAATCAAAGAGCACGGCTTCGGCGGACTCGAGCTGTACGCCTGGTGGCAGCTCGGCGACCTCAGCGCCTTCGCGCGGGAGCAGGAGAAGATCGGCGCAGGCATCATCGCCACCTGCACCAAGGAGTTCAACCTCGTCGACCCGGCGAAGCGCGAGGACTATCTTGCCGGCCTGCGGGAGACGATCGAAGCGTGCCGGGTGCTCGGCACCCGCTCGATCATTACGCAGACCGGTGCAGTTCGCGAAGGCGTGCCGCGCGAAGAACAGCGCGACGCTATGGTCGAGACGCTGAAGCGCTGCGCCCAGCTGCTGGAAGGCACGGACCTCGTGCTGGAGGTGGAGCCGCTCAACGGGCTGGTCGACCACCCGGGACACTTCCTGCAGGCTTCCGGCGAGTCGGCGGAGGTCATCGACCGGGTCGGCAGCGACCGCGTCAAGCTGGTCTTCGACGTGTACCACCAGCAGATCACGGAGGGCAACGTGATCCGCAATGCGGTCCAATATGCCCCCCAGATCAACCACTATCACATTGCGGACAACCCGGGGCGCAAGCAGCCGGGCACCGGCGAGCTCAACTACATTAACATTCTCCGGGCGATCCGGGATACAGGCTTCAACGGCTATGTCGGACTCGAATGTGGGTATACGACCGACACGGATGAGGCGCTGCTCCGCTTCAAAGAGGAGATTGCCTCGAAGGTATAACGGGGGCAGGACAAGACAGCAAAATCCAGTATTGCCAATCCTTACATCCCGTGGTATTATCCCATGTAAGCTATTGCGAAATGATGGGGAAGGGCTTCTAGGGATCCGACGCCGGGCGGCTGTACCGCAGCCTGCTTGGGCGGGCGAACCAAGCGAAGCCGGCACGGCCGCATAGGGCCGCGCTACACCGTAGGGATAAAAGACCTTCGTGCAAGTTCCTCCGCCGGCCGGGCGGGGAGGCACGAGGGTCTTTTTTGCTGTACCAGAGCAGAGGACGCCCCGGGAAGCCCGCAGGCGGCCGTTATCGCGAGAAGAGAGAGGAGTGTGCAGCCGGTATGTCATGTATTCAGGTGCAGAAGCTCAGCAAGAAGTTCGCCGTCAAGCGGAAGGAGGAGGGGATCGGGGCGAGCCTCCGCTCCCTGCTGCGGCCCCGCTATGCGGAGAAGGTGGCGGTGAACGGCATCGACCTTCAGGTCGGGCAGGGGGAGACGCTGGCCTTCCTCGGCCCGAACGGTGCCGGCAAGTCGACGACGATCAAGATGCTCACCGGCATTCTTCATCCGTCGGACGGACGCGCCGAGGTGCTCGGTCTCTGTCCCTGGACGCAGCGCAGCCGGCTCGCCTACCGGATCGGCTCGGTCTTCGGCCAGAAGTCGCAGCTGTGGTACCACCTGCCGCCTGCGGATTCGTTCGAGCTGATGAGCCGCATCTACGAGCTGAAGCGGAACGATTACCACGCGCGGCGTGACGAGCTTGTTCGGCGCTTCGAGCTCGAACCGTACCTGCACACGCCGGTGCGCAAGCTGTCGCTCGGCGAGCGGATGCGCTGCGAGATCGCCGCCGCGGTGCTCCACCGGCCGCAGATCCTGTTCCTCGACGAGCCGACGATCGGCCTTGATGTGGTCGTCAAGGCGAAGATCCGCGAGCTCATCCTGGAGATGAACCGGGAGGAGGGCACGACCGTCTTCCTCACATCCCATGACCCTGGGGATATCGAGCATCTGTGCCGGAGGGCGGTCGTGATCAACTACGGCGAGGTCATCTTCGACGACACGGTCGATTCGATGAAGCGGGATCTGCTGACGGGCAAAACGATCTCCCTCCAGCTGCTGGAGCCCGGCGAGCTGCTGCGCTTCCGCGGGGTGGAGGTGCTGGAGCAGACGGGCACGAGCCTGAAGCTTGCGGTCGATACGGCCGCGGTCTCCACGCAGGAGGTGCTGACGCATCTGGTCGGGGCTTACCGCGTGTCGGACATCACGGTCGAGGACCCGCCGATGGAGGCGGTCATCACGCACATTTACGAGCGGGAGAGGGGAGGCAGCCATGCGGGCTAAGGTGCTCAAGTATACCGCGGTGGGACAGATCTCGCTGCGCAACCACCTCGCTTACGTCACGGATTTTTTGCTGCGGACGGTATTCCTGGTCATCATCATGTATATCTTCCTGCAGCTGTGGCAGGCGACCTACCGCGGGGAGGGCAGCGCGACGATCGAGGGGTACAGCCTGGAGGGCATCCTCTGGTACATCCTCTTCGCCGAGTCGCTCGCCATGGCGTTCCCGAGCCTGACGACCCGGGTGGAGGAAGAGGTCAAAAGCGGCGACGTCGCTTACCGGCTGACCCGCCCGCTCAGCTATATCGGATACCACTATGCCTCGTATGCCAGCGAGGTGGCGGTCCGCGTCCTGGTCAACCTCGCCGTGGGCTGTACGCTCGGGATCGCCGTCTTCGGCTGGCCGGACTTCGGTCCCGGCTGGGCGGGATTCTTCCTCGTGGGGATCGGGGCGGTGACGGTCAACTTCCTGATGAACATGATGCTGGCGCTCTGCGCCTTCTGGATCGAGGAAACCCGGGGGCTCGAGTTCGTGTACCACAAGCTGCTCTTCACGGTCGGAGGCATGCTGATGCCTCTGGAGCTGTTCCCGGAGAAGCTGCAGGAGGTGTGCCGCTGGCTGCCGATGCAGGCGGTCCTGTACTTCCCGGCCAAGACGGCCGTGAACTGGCGGGAGGCGGATCTCTCCTCCATGCTGCTTATCCAGCTGGGGTGGATCGTGCTGCTCACGGCGCTGACGCTGTGGATCTACAGCCGCGGCGTGCGCAAGCTGAATGTGAACGGAGGGTGAGACGAATGAACGGGTACCGGGCAAAGGGGCTCGCCGCCTGGGTATGGACCTGCTGGAAGCTGAATCTTGCGGGGGCAATGGAGTTCCGGATGAGCTTCCTGATGACGGCGGGCATGATGATGGTCAACAATACGGTATGGATCTTGTTCTGGGGGCTGTATTTTCAGCGATTCCCCGTGGTGAACGGCTGGACGCTGCAGGATGTCATGATGATGTGGGCGGTGAGCTCAGGAGGGTTCGGGCTGTCGGCGGTATTCTTCGGCAACGCCTACCGGCTCGCCTCTCTCGTCGCCGGCGGACAGCTCGACGTCTATCTGGCGCAGCCGAAGCCGGTGCTGCTCCACCTGCTTGTGTCGCGGATGTCCCTGTCTGCGATCGGTGATGTGCTGTTCGCGCTCATCCTGTACGCCATGTTCGGGGAGCTGTCCCCCTGGGGCATCCTCCGGTTCGCCCTGGCGCTGCTCATCGCGATGCTGATCTTCCTGTTCTTCGTGGTGACGGTGCAGTCGCTCGCCTTCTTCATCGGGCAGGCCGAGGGGATCGGGCACCAGCTGTTCCAGGCGATCCTGGCCTTCTCCACCTATCCGACCGGCATCTTCAGCGGCTGGGGGCGTCTGCTGCTGTTCACCGTGATTCCCGCCGGCTTCATCTCGTATCTGCCGATCGGGCTGCTGCGGGAGGCGGATCTCGGGTTCACGCTGCAGGCTCTCGGCGTGTCGCTTCTGCTGACGATCATCGGCATGGGGATATTCCAACTGGGCCTAAGGCGGTATACTTCGGGCAACGGCATCGGGATGCGGATGTAGCGGCCCCACAAGCAAGGAAACTTTCGCAGGATAACGCGCGTCTAATCTCAGGAGCCTCCGCTATGAATGGCGGGGGCTTGCTGCGAATACATATGAGAAGGATGTCGAAACTCCTCACTCTCTGCTGACGATGAGATGGTCTCATGGCGGCAGCAAGATTCAGGCAGAAAGGAGGGGAAAGTTCTATGGGCAGACCCACATGGTTCAGCGTCTACAGTGCAGTCTACCTCCTGTTCATTCAGGAAGGCAGGCTGCTTATGCTGAGGCGGTGCAATACCAAATATGAAGACGGCAAGCTGAGCCTCGTCGCAGGCAAGCTGGACGGCGGCGAGGAGGTCCGGCAGGCGGCCCTGCGGGAAGCGCGGGAGGAAGTCGGCGTGGAGATCGAACCGGACGATCTGGCCGTGGCGGCCGTGATGCACCGACATTCGGACTCGGGGGAATGGATTGATTTTTACCTGACCGTGCGGTCATGGCAGGGAGAGCCGGCCAACATGGAGCCGGATAAATGCTCCGAGCTCGTCTGGGCGCCGCTCGACGCCCTGCCGGAGGATACGATTCCTCACGTGCGGCGGGCTGTGGAGCAGGTGCGCAGCGGGTTGTTCTATGACAGCTGGGGCTGGGAGACGGGGGCTTAGCGTACCGTGGTCCGGCCGTGCTTTCTTCTGCAGGATTCCCCAGCCCGGCAGCCGCAGCCGCAGATGTCCTCTATTACGATAAAGGAGCTTTAGCCCATGAATCTCCGAAATCCCATTCCGGCGCCCAAGGACCGCTCCCCGCTGCGGCTCGCTGCAGGCGTCGCTTATTACCGGGCCCGCCGCAGGCTGCAGTGGCTGACCTCGGGCAGCGACTACGCTTCGGAGCGCAGCAGGGAGCTCCTGCCGTACGTCGTGTTCACCCACCGGACGCCGCTGCTCCGGCAGCTGAAGGATGTGGACATGCAGCTGCAGATCAACAAGGTGACGAACCTTCGGCTGGCGGCCGCCCGGATCGACGGACTGCTGCTGAGACCGGGGCAGACATTCTCCTACTGGAAGACCATCGGCCGGCCTGCACGGTCCAAAGGGTACCTCGAGGGGATGGTGCTGCACCGGGGGACCGTCCGGAGCGGAATCGGCGGCGGGCTGTGCCAGCTCTCGAACCTCCTGTACTGGATGATGCTCCACACGCCGGTTCAGATTACAGAACGCTGCCGTCACGGATACGATGTGTTCCCGGATGCGGGCCGGACCCAGCCCTTCGGCACGGGGGCGACCTGCTTTTATAATTATCTGGATCTTCAGGCGGTGAACGGGACGGATGCGCTGTACCAGATCAGCCTGGAGCTGAGCGATACCCACCTCATCGGCACCTGGCGCTCGGACCGTCCGGCGATGCACCGTTACGAGATTGTGGAGAAGAAGCATTGGTTCACCCAGGAACTTTGGGGCGGCTATATCCGTCACAATACCATCTGCCGCAATGTGTGGAATCCGGAGGGCCTGCTGCTGGAACAGCAGCATCTCACCGACAACCACGCCATCATGATGTACGACCCGAGTCTGCCGCCAGAAATGCCATAAATTGGCGAGGCCTTTTTCCATCCTTTTCTACCTTAAGTCCCATAAAGAAACTATACGAATGTGCCGATAATAGGTATAATGGAATAACAATATAGTCCTTAAGGGTTATGTAGATTCGTCGAAAAAGGAGACCGGACATTACATGAAGGCAGAACTTATTAATCCGTTTCTGGAATCGGCCCGCGTTGTCATAGAGCAGGTAGCCAACGTCCGTCCGTCCACAGGCCAGCTCGGAGTGAAGGAAGTCGTAATCAGCGAGCAGTACATCTGGATTCAGATCGGCATGACGGGACAAATGGAAGGGGACATCGTATTCGGCCTGCATGAAGATGTGGCGAAGAAAGTGGTCTCGGCCATGATGGGCGGTTATTCCATTACAGAGATGGATGAGATGAGCAAGAGCGCCATCTCGGAGCTCGGCAACATGATCAGCGGCAACGCCAGCACGATGCTCTTCAATCAGGGGGTTGTCGTGGATATCACGCCTCCAAAGCTGATGGTGCAGGCGGCGACGGAAGCCAAGAAAGCCCTGACGATTCCATTGATCATGGAAGGCATCGGCGAGCTGGATATTCAAGTACTTATCGCTTAATGTATCCGAATTGCGGAATCCCAAACGCAAGGCTGCTGTCTCCCCGAAGGAGAAAGGCAGCCTATTTGGGTTTTCGGCAGGCAGTGCCGCCGGCATGAGGGAGGATCAGGAAGGAAGAGGCAGAGGGGCCGAAACCGGGTACAATAAGGTCGGGGGTGCCGGGAGGATTCCTATCCGGCGGCGTCGAATAGGTGGCGACTAATGGAATACATAGGGTAAGAGGGTCAGGGGGGCGCGGCGATGGAGTGGGAAGGCAAAATAGCGGTCATTACGGGCGCATCAAGCGGACTGGGGGCGCTTCTGGCACAGAGGCTGGCCGAACGGGGG
Source organism: Paenibacillus mucilaginosus 3016 (assembly GCF_000250655.1). Lineage (NCBI taxonomy): Bacteria > Bacillati > Bacillota > Bacilli > Caryophanales > Paenibacillaceae > Paenibacillus > Paenibacillus mucilaginosus. Next base: position 7,385,906 of record NC_016935.1, on the reverse strand, counting down.
GCCGTCCCCGTGCTGATGGCGCGGTCTGCCGGAAAGCTGAAGGAGGCGGCAGCACGCATAAGCGGCCGCCACGGCGTAGAGGTGCTGGACGTGACGTCCTCCGAGGACGTCTCCCGGGTCATGAACAAGGTGCTGGCCGAGTATGGGCGGATCGACATCCTGATCAACAATGCGGGCTACGGGGTGTTCGACCGCTTCGTGGATGCCCCGCTGGAAGAATTCGAGGGCATGATGGATGTCAATTACATGGGGACCGTGCGGTGCACGAAAGCGGTGCTTCCCGCGATGCTCCACCAGGGCAGCGGGCATATCGTCAATGTCGCTTCCATGGCGGGCAAGATCGGGTCGGCGAAGTCGAGCGGCTATTCGGCGACGAAGCATGCGGTGCTCGGCCTGACGAACAGCCTGCGGCAGGAGCTCGTCGGCACGGGCGTCTACCTGACGGCCGTCAATCCCGGCCCGATCGACACGCCGTTCTTCGACCGGGCGGACCCGGGAGGCGGCTACGTCAAGAACGTCAAGTGGTTCATGCTGAAGCCGGAGGCGGTGGTCGGGCAGATCCTGAAGGCGGTGGAACGCCGCACACCGGAGATTAACCTGCCTTGGGTCGGAGCCGCCGGGGTCAAACTGTTCCAGCTGTTCCCGCGGATGTTCGACCGGGTGGCGTTCAAGCTGCTGAACAAGAAGTAGGCGCGGCAAAAAAAAGCCGGAGGGGCACAGCACAAGGGATATCCCTTGGCTGTCCCCCTCCGGCTTTTGGACGGTTAGCGGATTCTGGTCCGTACAAGGGCAGCCCGCTATTCCGGCTTCGGAGCGGGTAAAGCTTCTGCACGGCTGCGCGGTTGTTCTACTGCGCCTGCTGCGGGCGGTTCTCCCGCAGGGCTGCCAGCATCGCCTCCAGCGTGCGGACGCCTTCTTCTTCCGCTGACTTGGCTTCGCCGAGCAGGGCGGCAGTCTGAGCAGCCGTATCGGGATCGTCCGGCGACCCGCCCTGCGGGAAAGGAAAGAGCGGCAGCAGGCCTGCGAGCGCCTCATGCACCCGGCGATAGTGCCGTTCGGCATCAAGGGCCAGCCCGCGCACGGTCTGCTCCACCGGACGGTCTCCGGCCCATATGGCCTGCAGTCCCTGCAGGAACTCCGCGGCATGGTACCGGGCATCGGCGACCAGGGCCGCATTGTAAGCATTGCCCATCGGGCTGACGTTCCCGCCCCGGAAGGCTTCGATCCAGGCGTCATAGCCGGCGAGGCCGTTGCGGTACGTGCAGGCATGCTCGCCCTCTTCGTTGTCCCTGGCATGGCGGACGATCATCTCGAGCGCCCCGCGGAGCATAGCCTGCCGGTCCAGATGCAGCGGGAGCGGGTCTTCCAGCGTCAGGACGAAGAGCTCGCCGATCCGTCCGCGGCCCAGGCTGGCATAGGGCAGCAGACCGTCCTGCTGGACGTCGCGCGCCTCGAAGGCTTTTTTCTCATCATCGTAGCCGTACAGCACGCCGAACTCGGGAATGAACAGGTCCCACGCCATCGCGGGAATGCCCCGGTCGATGCTCCGCTGGGCGAGCACCAGCGCTTTCTCCAGCTCGTCGTCCGACGGCGGGGTCAGGGGTGCCGACTCGGCGCAGGCCGTGCGGAAGCCCAGATTGGCCATCCCCTCCGAGAGAAGGCGGCGCCAGGGGAAGGAAGTCGGGCCGGCTACATCCACGTTGGCCGGGTTGATATTGATGCGGAAGGCGTGGGACGTATAGCCCATCACTTCGGTCAGCGTCAGATCGGGCGTATTCGTATAGCGGGTCAGGTTCCACAGGGCTTGGGCGGCACTGGTCCAGGTCATGCAGGGTGTCGTTTGTTCCATCGGTTGGCTGCTCCTCTCATTATCGGCGGGCTTCATAAGATCAGCCGGCCGGCGTCGAGCGAGCGGCGGACCGGGCAGCCCCGGTCGCGGCGCTGCTGCGTATATTCGCCGAGCCTTTGCTGCGTTCTTGCTTCACGGAGCTTCCGGCGGGAGCGGGAGAGCGTCTTGTAGATGGCGGCTGCCGAGCTGCCGAACCGGGCGGACAGCTCCTGCGGGGAGAGCTCCTCCAGCACGGCGGCTTCCACCAGCTGCCGCTCCTTCGGGGTCAGGCAGCCGAGCAGGCCCATGACCGTATCGATCGTTTCGCGGCGGAGCAGGGAGGCCTCGGGCAGCACATAAGGCTGCCCCTCCCGCGAGCGCGCGGCACCCTGCACCTGCAGGCGGTCGAGCAGACCGGCCTGCTCTTGTGCGCTGTCCGCCGCGTGGTCTGCCGCATCGGCCAAGGAGGCCAGCGGCCGCTCCTTGGCGTGGGGACCTCCGCGCCGCAGCTTCATGTAGGCCTCGTTGCGCACGATGCGCTGCAGCCAGGGCACGAAGCGGCCCGGATCGGCCAGTGTGCCGAGCCGCAGGAAGGCGCGCAGCATCGCTTCCTGGACGATGTCTTCGGCCAGGTGAGTGTCCCGGGCCAGGGCGCTGGCCAGGCTGTAGGCCTCCCGGCGGTGCCTGCCCATCAGCTCGCTGAACGCCTCCGCGTCGCCGCCCCGGGCCCGCATCAGAAGGGCCCGGCTGTCTTCCGCCGTACCGGCCGGAGGAGCTTCCCGCTCCAGGGGCTGCTCCCGCTCCCGATCCGGGCCGGCCTCCATCTGTTCTGTAGTGGACCGCATCTCATTCGCTCCTTCCCGCTTGTCGGGTGCTCCTGTAAGATAGATGCCGCAGCCGGACGATATCTGACCGATTCACCGGACAGGAATGAAAAAAAAGACCGAAAATCGTTTGCTTTTCCGGTCTGAGGGTATGTATTGTGTATAGCAGGTCCTATGGTGGCCGGCGGCCGCTCAGGATTCCTGCCCATTCGCCGGGTCCGGCTGGGCCTGCTGCTCGAGCTTCTGGTTCTCGGCTTTGAGCTTCTGGTTCAGGCTGCGCACTTCCTCGTAGAGCTCGCGCACTCCGGCTTTCATCTCAGGATGAAGCCCGTTCCAGTGGCCGGTGAGGGCCGGCATCGTTTTGTGAATATGGCTGTAGAGAGCCCACACTTTAATCTTCTCGATGTTCTCGGGCGAAGAATCGCCGATGAGCAGCTCGGTAAATTTGGCGACGAGGCCTTCGAACTCGTCCAAGGCTTGCGAATTCATTTATGAAAGTCCACCTTTCGTTCCGGTCATACTAACTCCTAGTGTACTGCCGGTGCAGGGGGATGTCAAAAGAAGGGAGGGGCTGCGGATGCACACCGAAACGCTTGAAAAAGCCGGGGCTGCCGCCGGGCTCCCAGACGGTACGCTGCTTCACCGGGAGGAGCTTCGCAGTCCGGCCAAGGGAATCGCTCTTTATGTATTGACTTATGCCAGCCAGGGACTGCAGGTGAAAGGCTATCTGGCCGTTCCGCAGCGGGCGGTGCCCGCGCCCGGACTGATCTTCTGCCGCGGGGGAATCCGCAAGGTCGGCATGGTGCGCAAGCGCCGCATTCTCTCGATGGCCCGCCGCGGCTATGTGGTGTTCGCGCCGTTCTACCGGGGCAATGAAGGCGGGGAGGGACGCGAGGACTTTGGCGGCGAGGACCGCCATGATGTCTGCGGCGCGATCTCGCTGGTGCAGTCGCTGCCCGAGGTGAAGCCGGGGCCCGTGCCGCTCATCGGCTTCTCCCGCGGAGCGCTGATGGCGCTGCTCGCGGCAAGGGAGTGCGATCAGGCCGGGCCGGTCGTCGTGTGGAGCGGGGTCAGCGACCTCTTCGATACGTACGAGGAGCGGGTCGACCTCCGGCGCATGCTGAAGCGGGTCGTCGGCCATCCGCGCAAACAGGCCGAAGCCTACGAGGACCGCTCGCCCGTGTACTGGATCGACGAGATTCGGGTGCCGGTCCTCATTGTGCACGGCACGGGGGACACGCAGGTGAGCGTCGAGCAGGCCCGCAAGCTTGGAACGGCTCTCGAAGAGGCCGGCAAGGAGTACCGGATGGAGCTGTACGACGGGCTCGATCACCGCTTTCCGAAGGATGAGGACGAGCAGGCGCTCGATGCCGTGTTCGGCTGGATCACGGACAAGCTGGCGGCCGGGCGGGGGTAATGGGGCTGTCTCGTGGCTCGTATGACAGGCAAACTCTCTTTTCCGTGAGGATAGGGGAGTTTGCTTTTTTTCGTTGGGTACTGCTTATCAATATATAAAAAAGCCTGCAGCCCGCTCCTATCGAGAAGCGGTCTGCAGGCTCTAGGAGCCTTCCTGGAGGAGGCTCCTGCCTTGCATTTTATTTCCACCCGTCATTGCGCTGCAGGTGGTCCGTGGTCCGGTCGATTTCGGCCATCAGCGTCTTGATCTTGTCAAGCCCGTCTTTGACCTGCTTCTGGTTCGTATCCAGCCGGTGAGCCAGCGAAGTTAAGGTCGTTGGCTGCGGTGGGACAGGAGCATTGGAGAGTTCCACCAATTCCTTCTCGATGCTGTCAATCGCCAGCAGGGCGGTGTTGATCATATCGATCGCGAAGCTGGCTTTGTCGGCAATGTGGTCGATCTGGTTGGCCGCGCGGTCAATCCGGTTCGGATTGCCCCAGTTATTCATGTAGTTGTTGTTTCCTCCCACAGGAGGCGTATAGTTGCTCATCGCATCTTCCCCCAGCCCGGGATCCGGCCCTTCAGGCGCCCGAATTATCCCTGGAATTTGTCCGTGATCTTGTCGATTTCGTCCGTCAGCTCGTCAATTTTATTCGTCAGCTTATCGATCTCATCGGTGTACTTGTTGATGTCGTCGATGTTCTTCTTAACTTCATTGATGTTATCCACGGCGCCGACAACCTTGCTCATCACTTCTTGGGCGATGGAAGTTACGAGAACCTGCACGTGGTCCGGTGCATTCTGTCCGACCTGAGCCACCAGCCTGTCGATCAGCGGCTTGATCTGATTGATGGTATTGGAGGCATTGCTGAGCTCTCTGCCGCAGGAGTTAAGCTCGGAGTCGATCCGGTCACAGACCCGGTCGATTTCGGCCTGGGTGATGGAGTCGATCTGAATCAGGATTTTGTCGATGTCATTGCTTGCGGTTCTGGCTTTCTTTTTACCGAAGAGTTCCATGGAATGTTTGTCTCCTTCTCTATGTAACGATATGGAATGATGGCGTGGCACTTCAGCTTCATTGTATCCGTTAACAAGCCGTGATGACAAGAAGATTCAGTAAGCTGCATCAGACAAAATGCTGGAAGCGCCTCAAGATTTTCTCTGTGGTAGGTTGTACGCAGAAAGGCTGCGGTGGATTCATGAAATATTAAAAAAATGGGTTACCGCAGTCCTTGGCTGCCGTGCAGCCGTGCGGCCGGGTCCGTGGGAATGCCTTCCAGCCTCCTCTGCAGAGTGGCCCGCCAGCTCGCCGACAAGGCCGGGACGGCGAGGAGCTCAGCGGTACCCGTCATGTCATCTGTATCGCGGTGCATGATCCGGTTGGCCTCGGACACGGTCCACCCGGGTGAGGGCCGCTCCGTCAGCTCCAGGGGGCACGGCGCGTGGACTCGGCCTTCCTCGAGCACCCGGAAGTACCAGCCTGTGAAGCCGGTCTCCTGCATGAGCAGCGGCAGATCGGGCCGACCGTAGCGCACGGACAGCTTGAAGCAGGGCTGGCGCGGCTGGCTGACCTGGACGAGGGCGGTGCCGAGCCGGAACATATCGCCGATGCACACGGACGCCTCCTGAAGGCCGTGCAGGGTCAGATTCTCCCCGAAGGCGCCGAAGCCGAGCTGCTGCTCCAGCTCCTTGGCCCAGAAGGCATAATGCTCCCAAGGGTAGACGCACACCGCCTTGTCCGGTCCCCCGTGATGCACGAGGTCCGCCTGTCCATCTCCGGCGAGCCCTTCCCGCAGCAGCGCCGCAGGCTCCCGTACAGGGTGCTTGCGGATTCCAGTCGATACCTCCCGGCCGCGGTACGGCAAAGATTCGGGCAGGCCTGTATTCAATGAGATAACCTCCGTTTTCATGAACATGTCCTCCTATGCCGACAGTATGTTTGTAAGATGGTCCCATTGTACAGGGGAACCGGTGGGCGCACCATCCCTGGATGCCAATCGTGATGATAGGCTGTGCCTATGATTCACTGGAATTATTCAGCATGGAATCCTGCCGTATTCTAAAGGTTTGTTAAGGTGCGTTACGCCCGCTTTCCGGCATGGTAATGACAGGTAAACGGACTTGGATTGACGGAGGTGGAACGCATGTGGTGGGAGAGCATCCCGGGGAGACAGTGGATGGGGTGGCTGCTCATCGGGGGAGTGGTGGCGTACAAGCTGATCTCGTGTTACCTGTGGCAAAAAAGAAAAGAAAATGGGGGCCCGGACGTCCAGCTGGGAGACCGGGTGTTCCGCGGGAGCCGGGGGGCCAACGCTCTGCTGTTAGGTTCACTCTTGCTCTCGCTTATGCTGCTTCAGGTGTCATCGGGGCTCGGGGCGATGAGGCTTGTCGTTCTGCTGCCTGCCCTTCTGGGGATCGTGCTGTTCGGGCTGCTGCGCAAGATGTCGATCGTGGTCCGGGACGGCTATGTGTATCTGATGTTCGGACGCAAGGAACAGGATGTCTTCGCACTTGATGAGATCAGGGAGTTCAAAAGGCTGCGTCAAGGCTATGCCGTCGTATTGGAGAGCGGCCGGAGCGTTACGATCTCCCCGTATTATGAGGATGGCTTCCTGCTCCGGGAGACGCTGGAGCGGTACCGCCCGGCGGAGAAACGCCTGCTTCCCGGTTCGGCGGGCGAGCCCCGGACGGAGGCGGATTACGGCCGGTTCGATGAGGAGAAGGCACAGAAGCAGCAGCGTATGGAGCTCGTCCTGATTTTGCTCGGTACTTTCATCATGGGGGCATTAAGCTGGCTGCTGTGGACGGAAAAGGAGGCCGGGGTGACGCGGTGGATGTTCTGGGCCCTCCCGGCTGCGGCGCTATTCTTCGCCGGCACCTTCACCGTGAAGCTGCACCGGTACGGTTCGCGCTATGGCGGGAAGGACCGGGCCCCGCACTGATTCAATCGGCGGGCTCCTCAGGGTTGAACGGGTTGAACGGGTTGAACGGGTTGGACGGACAAGCACAAAAAAGGCCCCGTGGGCACTTGCACAGGGCCTTCTTTCGCTGTGGGCAGCAGGGTCCATCCGTTCTCCCCGGTTTGCGGGTCATCCGTCCAGCCGGTGCTGCAACCGCTTCCCAGAGCTTACGCATCAGATGAATCGTCTCCTTGGCTTCAACCCACTTCCGCCGCCTCCAGCGGGGAGGTGAAGTGCCAGCATCCCGGACGGACCGAACCGCACTTCTTGCCGGGCCGGGAGGGAGTGACGAGCTTCTGCAGGTACAGGACCGCCGCGTCCATCTCCTGGCTCAGTTCGACGATGATGGGATCCGACAACCGAAGTCCGAAGGTGGTGAGAAGCTGTTCAATGCGGCGGTTGTTCTCGGATAGGATCTGTTCGGCTTTTTCGAGGTTCATGAAAATAACCCACCTTCATCTATATTAGTTCAGTAACGGTAATTGGTTTCTTTAGGAATTTTATCGGATGAGTGGGGTTGATTGTTTATAGCAAATGGCAAGGTCTTTCGAATCATTGCAGATTTCCCTTCTTCTGGCTATACTCATAGGAAATTCCTATGCTTTCGGGATGCAGGAAGGCGGAGGCCGCGGTGCGGGACGCGCATGCGGGGAGAGGGAGAGCGAGGATGGAGCTGAGACAGCTCGAATATTTCATGAAGGTGTGCGAGGAGCTGCACTTTACGAGAGCGGCGGAGAAGCTGAACATTACCCAGCCGTCGCTGAGCCAGCAGATCGGTCTGCTGGAGCATGAGGTGGGGACACTGCTGTTCGACCGGGTAGGGAAGAAAATCGTACTGACCGAGGCCGGCCGCATTCTGCGGGAGCACGGCTATCGGGTGTTCCATGAGCTGACTCAGGCGAGGGCCGCCATCGGCGAGCTGCAGGGGCTGGGGCGGGGACGCCTCACGATCGGCGCGCTGCTCACGTCGGTCCAGTATCTGCTTCCGCCCACGGTCATTCCATTCCACCGGGCGTTAGACTGCAGCAATTCAACAGGCTCCCGTTCCAATGGCTGATGCGCCTGCTCCTAAGGCAAAGGCCGAGTACAAACAGCGGCCGCAGGTTCTCCGCGGGTCGACCTATAAGATGAACTCTCCGTTCGGCATGGCCTATATCACGATCAATGATTTGGATGGGGTACCTGGGGAGCTGTTCTTGAATGTAGGGAAAGCGGGCTCAGATGTATTCGCCATGGCTGAGGCACTTGGCCGCGTAGCCAGCTTGTTCCTGCGGTATGGCGATCATGGCCAGAAGGCGGAGCTGCTGATCAAGCACCTGAAGGGCATTGGGGGTTCCGGGGCGGTTGGCTTTGGTCCAAACCGTGTGGACTCGATTGCTGATGCTGTGGCCAAGGCACTCGAGATGCATATCGGAACAGACGAGCCGACGCTGGCTCCGGTCTATCAAGTTAAGGAAGAAGATGCATCGGGATTTCAGAAGAGAACAGGAGCTCCGTTTTCGACTGATCTTTGCCCCGCATGCGGTTCAGCGACTCTGATTAAGCAAGTGTTGTTCAGCACAATTAGTTGGATTAGAAGCATATTAATATAAACTAGGAAATGCAAATATGTTATCGTTGCATAATCATGCATATTTATTCATGAGTACTATTGATTTAAGTTTTACTGAATTTATGTGAATAAAAAAAGAAGTTCGAATTAATTCCAACTTCTCTAATAAACTGTTTATTTAATTAGATTACAAAGTATGTAAAGTTGCACCTACTAAACTCCCAAAAATAAGGGTAAGCGGCTTGTTAGGAAACAAGAAAACCTTCCTCTGGATCGCGGTCGCGCATCCTTGAAAGGCCTTGATAGAGGTTTTCTCACTTTTCAAGAAGTCTTCCTAGCGGGCGGTACACCGTATCGATGAGCTGTACAGGTCCCGGCAATTCTGGAATATACAGAAGAAGAACAGATAGCTGCAAGCCAATCAGCATCAGAACGGCATACGTTATCCTCTCTTTTCTCCCGTGAATACGGGGCCATTCATAGAGCGTCATGAGCGTCACTGTCACTAGGATGCCTAGTACATGCAGCCACTTCACTATTTCATCACCTCTTCCTCCGGGAGGGTACCGCCGGATGTAATGGAGCCGGGTCTGCGTATTTTCGCATCTGCTAACACACGTACTTCGATCTCAGGGAATTTCTCCTCCCAATTTTCCTTGATTTGTTCCCACTGCTTTGGATAATGTCGATGAAACACCTCGTTGAATCCGAAAATATCCACTTTTCGCTCCTTCTGCGCCTTGGTCAGCGCCAAATTCACGCGGCTAATGATATCTTTCTCCAGCTCCTTCTCCAATGAGTTCGTAATTTCCGGCTTCATAATATCCAGCTTTGTCGTGTTTTGAATGACGTCGTCTTCTGTTTCAATCTTTACGGTCATGCTCCATTGATCCCCCTTCACAGAAGGGATCAGCTCCGTGCTGCTTCGAAGCAGCACAAAGGATACATACCCCTTGTCTGCGATCTCGGGAGCAACCGTAACAATGGCTCGCTCCACTTCATCGCGAAGCCAAAGAACTCCTCTAGTTGTCTTATCATCGATCCGGCCTATCATTTGATCCTTCTTGAACACAGCAGTGCCCATAATGTAAGGAATCGGCTGTTGGTCTCTATTCCCTCTATCAGCGGGGAGTGGCTCAACCCAAGGAATAATGGCGGCCTTCGAGTCACCCGACAGCATTTGAGCGAGTTCGTTCACCGTAAGACTCAGTCCCTGCTTGCTCTTCGTCATCTCCCTAAGCACCTCCGAAGTCGAGCGTTCTAACGGAGGCGAAGCCTCCATGACCTGCTTCGCCGTTCCCTTACAGATGAAGATACTCGAACGCTCCCGCATCTGCGGGAAACGCAAAATGAAATCGAGCTGCTCCCGTATCCCTGACCGAGCGAGCTGTTCCCCGATAATAAATACTTCGGTGTGCCCCCAGAATATTTTCCGAGGGAGTGCTTCCTGAAGCTTGGACATGGCGTCGGCAATGGTTACGCCTCTCCCTGTTCTTACCAGTGTTTGCCCTTGAGCACCTCCCGAGCCAGACGTTGAACCGCCCCCCTGCTGTGCTCCCCCGGACTTAGGAATGAATATCTGCGCAGTGAGTTCAATCCCGTCTTCATCCTTCTTGTCGATGCCAGCTGCCATAATCAAGGCCAGATCATTCACTTCCACCCGATTCCAGCAACCTGTAAGTGTTAGGATAAGGAAGCCGCATAGCAGGCAAAAGACCGACTGTGCCGTTCTATTCCTTTGTCTATCGTTCATTTCTGCACCCTCCTCAACTTACAAGCTATTGGCATCGCAGCCTGCCCTTAACACACGCTGGCTCCCTTACTCGCCGACTTTCCCAGGTCCAGGCTTATTGCCATAAGACTGGCGAAGCGAGTCATACTCCCCGGATAGATGCGGCCGTGAGTTCTGAGCCCAAAAGGGTGCGCGAAGCATAACGTCCTTCATGTCGCTGAACTTCATAGGAGCCATTGGCGTCAAATAAGGCACGCCGAAGGAACGCAATGAGCACAAATGAATGATAATTGTGATCAAGCCGAGCATAATTCCCAATAATCCCAGAGTCCCGGCGAGGAACATGATCGGAAACCTCAATATTCTCAGCGCAATGCCGGCGGAATATCGCGGAATGGTGATAGAGGCGATCCCGGTAATAGCGACCACCATGACCATAGGAGCTGACACGAGCCCTGCGGACGTTGCGGCTTGTCCGACAACAAGCGCCCCGACGATACTTACGGCCGCACCCACCTGCTTTGGAAGTCTGACCCCTGCTTCCCTTAAGGCCTCAAAGGAAATCTCCATTAATAAGGCCTCCACCAACGCCGGAAACGGTATCTCTTCTCTGGACTTTGCGACGCTTAGTAACAGCGTGGTCGGAATCATCTCCTGGTGGTAGGTCAATATGGCAATATAGGCTGAGGGCATCAGTAGCGAAACCAGCAAAAACGCATACCTCATCCACCGGATCGCCGTTCCGACAATATACCTTTCGTAATAATCCTCTGCGGATTGAAGCAGGGAGTAGAACGAAACAGGGGCAACCAGGACAAACGGTGTACCATCCACCAATATCGCCACCCGGCCCTCTAGCAGACTCGCGGACACTGTGTCCGGACGCTCCGTCGCAAGAACCTGCGGGAAGGGGGAGAACGGGTTATCCTCGATCATTTCCTCGATATATCCGCTTTCCAGTACGCCGTCAATATCAATCCGCCGAATGCGCGCCTGCACTTCCTCGATGAGCGTTGTATCCGCAAGCCCTTCAATATATGCGATCATCACTTGCGTTTGAGAGTACCGGCCGACTTTCATTGCTTGCATTTTGAGGTGCGGAGTTTTTAGCTTGCGTCGAATTAATGAGGCATTGACCCCAATAGACTCATTGAAGCCCTCGCGCGGGCCTCGAATCACCGATTCGGCCGTTGGCTCCTCAATGCTCCGCATTTCCCATCTAGCCATTCCTAATGCAAACGCATGCGGACTTCCGTCAAAGAAAATAAGAGGGTTTCCGTTAGATATCTCTTCGATTACAGCCGGAAAGCTGCTAATTTCTTTGGCCTTCGAAACAGGCACCTTCTCCTTGAGCAGCGCCTGAGGCTCCAAAGAATCTATGCCTGCTGCCTGCATCAGCGGCTCGAGGACAAGCTTGTCCAGATGAATCGTGTCGGTTAACCCCTCGATATATATTAACTCCGCCCTTGTAATGCCTCCTCCGATCGAGAAGCTTCTGAAAATGACATCGTCACACTTTTGGTAAAGCGCACGAAGAACCTGTATGTTGTCGTCTAAGGTAGCGAAGAGCATTTCCTCCGATGACGGAGCGGTGTTTGAGGTCGAAGATATTGGTGTTCCGGGCTTCACTAAGTGTTGGAGCAAATTTCCGAGCTTTTTCAAAGGCGCCCCCCTTAATGGATTTATTTGAAAATATTATTTACCAATAAGGAAAAATATATCTATGTTGAGAATCGCTGTATAGTTACGCGGAATGCTGCAAACCATAGAGCATATCCATTACAGGAATAACGGGGCGGTATCGATGCTGGAAAAAGGACGAATCTCTTCTATTCAATTGGCTTTTCTTATCTATCCTGTGATTATCGCAACCGGCGACCTGACAGCACCGGCCTTAACCGCCAAGCATGCAGGGCGCGACTTGTGGATTTCTCCGTTTATCGCTTCCTTGGTCGGGGTTGTGATGGTTCTGATCGTGAATCGACTAAGCCAGTGGTATCCTGGAAAAACCATTGTGGAGTACAGCGAAGACATATTGGGGAAAGCGGCGGGGAAGCTGCTCAGCGCGCTGCTGCTATTGTTTTATTTATACATCTGCGCGAACATTTTAAGGCAATATTCGGAGCTGATTGTGGGCAACTACTTCTCGCTTACACCCGTTGTTGTCATATCAACTAGCATGCTGCTCGTTTGTTCCTTTGCCGTTCGGGGGGGCGGCGAAGTGCTGGCCAGAGCTTCACAAATCATGGTTCCCGTCATTTTCTTATCATGGGTGATCATCATCGCACTGCTGCTGCCCGACATGAAGCCTGAACGAATGCTGCCAATAATGGAAAAAGGAATTCAGCCGGCCTTTATGGGCGCCGTACCTCTGTTCACCTGGTTTCATCATTTTGGAATTTTGGCTTTCTTCTTTCCGATCCTATCCGACAGGCATAAGGGCCTAAAGTGGAGTCTGATTGCCATTCTCGTCGTAACGCTTGTTTTGACTGCAATTAATACAACCGTCCTGATGATCTTCGGAAACATCACCACTTCGCTAACCTATCCGACGATATCCGCCGCAAGGTACATTAGTATCGCTGAATTTTTGACACGTCTGGAGTCGATTGTAATGGCTTTATGGGTTGCCGGGGCCTTCTTAAAGCTATCGGTTTTTTACTATGCTCTTGCGCTTGGCTCGGCACAGTGTCTGGGCTTGAACGATTATCGGTTTTTGCTCTTCCCTTTCGGAATTCTGATTACAGTGTACAGCTTCTGGCTATCCCCAAGCCTTCAGGAGTTTTCGGATTATATGGGGACCTCCAATGTATTCTTTAATTACTCTATGGAGCTTGGGATCCCCTTGCTGCTGTTTTTGGTTGCCTTGCTTCGCAGAAGAAAATCAGCATAATGGAGATAGCTCGTACCTTCCCCGCAGCTGTCGATACTGCCCGGGGTCACTCCCTCAAGCTTCCGGAAGGCGCGGATAAATGCGCTGGTATGCGCATACTGGAGCTTGGCCGCGATGTCATTCAAAGGAAGAGCGGTTTCCTCCAGCAGCTGCTTGGCGATGTCCATGCGGTACTTCACTACATAATCGCCGAAGAGAAAACATGTTGATGGTAGATACTTCTACGACTCCTTTGATCTTCCAATTGTTGCTTTTTGTATAAAATGTACCCCCCTGAAATAGTAAACCATCTGAATGAGAATTATGTCCAATAAGTAAAGAATTGAGTACGGTAATCCTCTGAGGTACAAATTTAACAGTCCCAACATTTGCAATGATCCTGAGAATGCTCAAATTTGATAACGAACCGATAGCGCACATCGCTCCGCAGGACACGCTGATATGCTTCATCAACCTGGTCAGCTGGAATCACTTCAATTGTAGGGGCAATGCCATGCTCGGCAGCAAAATCAAGCATCTCTTGTGTTTCCCGAATTCCTACAACAAGGGAACCGGAAATACTGCGACGTCCCATGATTAAGGAAAATGCAAGGTACTGATCTGGCTCGGGTGGTGCACCAACATTGACAAGCGTTCCATCTACGCGAAGCGTGGATTAATATGCATCAACGTTAAGATTCGCAGACACCGTATTTAAGATGAGGTCAAACCGACCAGCCAGCTCTTTAAATGTTGCGGGATCACTGGTTGCCAAGTAATGATCAGCGCCAAACGAAGAGCTTCTTCTTTCTTGTTCATCGTGTGACTTAAGACCGTTACTTCTGCACCCATAGCGTGGGCAAATTGAACTGCAAGTGCTCAAGCCCTCCATGGCAACCTTCTGGACCAGCTTTCCAATGTTTCAAGGGAGAGTATGTCGTGATACCTGCACACAAAAGCGGGCTAGCCACATCCAATTCAAGCTTATCCGGAATCCGGACACAAATTCTTATTCAGTTTCCTATACCCTCCCCCCAACAAACACATATTGGAGTTGTTGTTCTCAAATCACACTTAGCATTTCACACAAATTTCCATTTTCCGTTTTCATATCCCGATATCTAGACCTTTGGCACCCTCTTCTCTAGCCTGATCAACATCATTCTCTGATAGAAAAGAATTATTGCTCATGATTTACAATTTATTCATCGCGATCTTACAATCGCTTTACAATCTTCGTTTAAGCTGTAGTAGCACTATACGACGCAGCTATCAGGAGGATGAATAAGTAAAATGAGATCCAATAAAAAATGGTGGAGGACGGTTTCTGCCTCAATTGCACTATCGGTGGGCTTGTCCGGTCCGGTTTCGTACAGTTCGGTGCCTTCCTCCGGTATGGATTTAAACCAGGAGACCAATGTTCAGGCTTCGAGCGTATTGACTTCCGTATACGGTACCCAATCACCCGCTGCAGCTCAAGTAACTCAGTCGGTTTATGGAACAGTCAGCCCTATAGAATTGATGGTTACCGAGCTGGTGCCGGATAATTCATCAACGGATGCTTATGAATACATCGAGCTGTACAACCCAACGGACAGAGCGCTGCCGGCAAGGGACTTACAAATCCGTTATACCTACGCCAATGGTACTTATCAAGTATGGAATCTAGACGGCGACCAGGTCATTCCTCCAGGCGGCACAGCGGTGGTCTGGGTACGAACCGGCGCCAGCGAGGGAAAAACCTTAACCGACTTCAACCGGCATTTCGGGAGTAACGTCACTTCCCAGCAGCTGCTGGAGGTACACTCGGGCGGGATGGCCAACACAGGCATGCGCGCCGTTGTCATCTCTACTGATACGGGAACGCAGATTAGCCGAGCGAACTATAACCATCCGAACCAAGACATTTCTGCCGGCAAAAGCAATATTTATACATTGCCTGCAGATGGAAGCACCGTACTCATCAAGCTCGCTTCCGGGCAGAAGCCGACACCGGGGACTATTCGCACTGACCAAGCTCCTACAGGCACCGTGGTATTACCGAAGGACTCAGCTCAGCCGGCTGTTGTGCACACGCCACCCTATACAAGCACGCCCCCCGTTGATTTGACGCTAACTGCACAGGTTACAGATGATCAGTCTGTGAAACGTGTCACGTTATATTACAAGACGGATGCTCAAGAAGTGTATCAACAGGAGGACCTGACATTAAACGAAGCGGGGATGTTCAGCAAGACCATTTCGAAATATGACATCATGTCCGGTTCTAAGCTGCAGTATTATTATGAAGTGTCGGATGGGATTCATAAGGTAAAAGCCCCTTCTGAACCGGCCGCTTCGTATCAGATTCACTTGCAGCACCAGCCGATTCCCCTGTTGAATGTTGCAGACGGTCAATATTTGCGTGAAACCGTAGCCCTTCAAGGCTATCAGCCTATGGCGGACGGCAGTGTCCTGCGGGTGTCGATCGACGGCCAGCCTATCGAAAGCAAGCGTGTGATGCCGGGCGAGGCATACCTCGTACTTGAAGCGGACGGGCTGCAGCCGGCGCTCGGGTTTAAGAACGGTATCCTGATAGGTGATACCATCATTCATTTATTTGAAGGGATACATGATTATTCCCAATTCGAGACGGTTGCCGTACCGGTTTCTCCCGAGCTGCTGAGTTCCGGAGCGAACACCTTGTCCGTGTGGGCGGGGGACCGGATCTCCCCGACCAGCAATGAGGGGAACAATGATAATTTCAGTATTCGAAACGTGCGCCTCATTCTTTGGGACGGAACGATTCTTAGGGATCCTGCCTACGACAGCAAAACAAGCTATGGCGTCAATGATGACATCCAGCACCGAGATTTTCACTTCATGATCCCGGAGCAGAAGCTGTCGGCAATTACCTATGCTTGGGATACGAAAAAAGCTGTGGACGGTAAGCACCGGGTCTCTCTTGAGCGTGAAGGCACAACGATAGCCGCCGCAGACGTGATCGTAGATAACACGAAGCCTGTCATCGCAGCAATCACACCGGATGCCGGCTCGCAGGTCAAGGGTTTTATCCCGCTTACCGCTCAAGTGAGTGATACAATCTCTGGGGTGAGCAAGGTAGAAGCGAAGCTGGATGGAAATCCGGTGGACTTTCCCGGCACCGTTGCTGCGGCCAGCTTAACGCCAGGTTCTCACCGCTTGGAGGTCACGGCAACCGACCGCGCAGGCAATGAGACTTCCGCCGCAAGCGTCTTTGAGTCGCTGCAGGAGCATCCGAATGCGCCGATGAATCCGAAGCCGAATGACGGAGACGAGAAGGTGGGTCCGAATCCGATGCTGATGGCGAACGTTCAGGATCCTTATGGGGATGCGTTGAAGGTGTCCTTTTATGAGGGGTACAAGTACGACTACGCCAACAGGGGACAAGCGAAAGCGTACAGCCATGCAGTAGACCGGGAACCGCCGTTATTGCAGGTGCCCCAAGGCGAGAAGGCCTTCGATGAGGGTGAATATAGTAAAATCTCGATCTCCGATGATCAATATGTAACGACTGATGTGAACGGGGACTTCCCTTATCACCGGTTCGAGCTGAAAGTAGATCAGGATTTGACCGGGGTATCGGAGCTGGAAGTCCGTTGGGAGGGGCACTCGCTTGAAGGCCGCCGGGTGACGATGTATGCTTGGAACCATAAGCTCGGCAAATGGACCGAGGTCGACTCGGGCATAGGCACACAGGATTTTGTTCTGAAGGGAAAAGTGAGTGTTGCAGACACGGTGCGTGAGGGTACCGTACAGGTACTGGTGCAGGATCAAATCCCCTCACCGGACGAGTATGATTTTTCCTTCGCCTGGATCAGTGATACTCAGTATTACTCCAAATCGTACCCTCATATTTACACGAATATGACGCAGTGGCTTGTCGACCAGCAGGCAAAGCAGAAAATACAATATACCATTCACACAGGCGATATCGTGGACGGAATGGATGAGTATCAATACATAAACGCGGACAGGAGTATGAAAATTCTTGACGATGCGGGGATGCCATATGGCGTGTTGGCAGGCAATCATGATGTTCACTATGCAGCGGCGGATTACTCCATGTACGGCAAATATTTCGGCCGTCACCGCTTCGAGAATCGCTCTTATTACGGTGGCGAGCTCGACAACAATCGTGACCACTACGATTTGATCTCCTCTGGGGGCAACGATTTCGTCATCCTTTATTTCGGCTGGGTGATCGATCAGCAGTCCATTGATTGGGCTAATCAGGTATTGAAAAAATATAGCGACCGCAATGCTATTGTCGCTCTGCATGAATACATCAACCCAGAAGGGAATTACTCGGGTCAAGGGAAAGAAATATATGAGAAGGTCGTCGTTCCGAACGACAATGTGTTTATGGTGCTAAGTGGACATATCATCGGGGTGAGCCATAATGTGAAAACGATCGGTGACCGCCAAGTATTGGAGATGCTGGCCGACTATCAGGGTTTGGAGCAGGGCGGACTCGGTTATCTACGTTTGCTGAAGTTTGACACGGAGCATGGACTGCTGCATGTAAATACGTTCTCTTCGTACTTAAATGACTATAATTACTATGAAGATTCGAAAGAGGAGTTTACAATTCCAATAAAGCTTAAACCGGTAGCAAAGCAAGTAGCTACTGATTACATTCAGCTGAACGTACTCACCACGAAGCTGATCGGTCAAGAATCGAACGTCGTCAGCGGAACTACGGCGAAGGCGAAGTGGACGGGGCTTACCCCAGGCCGCACCTATGGCTGGTATGTTAGTGTAGAAGATGCTTACCTAGGCAAGACCCTATCGGATGTATGGACGTTTCAAGTGAATGACGGAAAAAACGGAAACAGCGGCAAATAGAATAAAGACCGGCGGCCATCCGGGGCATGCATCCCGGCTGGCCGCTAACTGTATTCATGCTGTCTTACGGCAGTATCCATATGTCCCCAAAAGCCCTAACCGCTCCATATTGGATCAGTTAGGGCTTTAGCCTTATTACAGGCATGGGGAATGAACATCAGAGAGCTGTATGCTTACTTAGGAACGCTTCGAGTTCCCATGGAGGAAGTTGCCGCTACTAGACGTGAACTGCATTTTAGGCAGGACATTTCTCCTAAAAACAAGGAGCTTGAAGTAGACAGCAGCCTTCTGGAGAAGGGGGATATGGTGATTCAATTTGCCGGCCGCTGCACCGGCTCCTACCTTTCACGTGAAATGACCGTTATGGGCCACCTCCTCAAGCAAGTGAATGGACCTTTCCGGGTGAAGATACGAATCGAACAAATCTAATAACATCAGAGTTAAATAAAACATGGGGGTCCTATCTTGAAAGTTCCTACAAGCATTCTTACCTCATTCTTAGTATTATGTACGATATTCACCCCCGCGGCGCACGCGGAAGAGCCAGTCCGGGTTTTTGTGAATGATTTTCAGGTGATCTACAACCAGCTTCCCATCGTTGATGAGGGTACAACGCTAGTTCAATTCCGCCCCTCCTTTGAGGAGCTTGGCTTCCAGGTCCAATGGGATGAGGCAAGCAGATCGGTCATCGGAACGAAGCCAAATACCAAGATTGTATTGCAGATGGATAACAAAACGGCAAACGTGAACGGGGAACCCAAAGAGCTGCCGGTTGCACCGCGAATCAGCAATGGATCTGCCTTTGTGCCAATTCGCTTCCTTGGAGAGAGTACCGAGGCAGAAGTAACCTGGGATCCCAAGACCAATCATGTGGTCATCATCCCATCGGATCGGAGTTATTTAGTACTTAAAGAAGTGATGGATCAGAACTATGAGGGCGCTAAACGACTGCTCGATAGTGGGGCCAGCCCCAATTTCGTATCAAAGAATGATGGCCACTCGAGCTTAGGGATGGCTGTATATCTTCAGGATATTCCAATGATCACCCTGTTATTAGAGCATGGGGCAATACCGGATATGTTATATCCTCTGGCTGTCACGGATATTCAGATGGCGGTTTATTACAAAAATCCAGAAACAGTTAAGCTGTTAATACAGTACGGAGCTGATCCTCTAAGTCCAAATAACCGTGGAAAAACGCTTATGGACTCTATTAATGACAAGCTCAAAACAGCGGAAACCCCCGAAGATCGAGAGGCTTTGGAAGAAATGCGAACAATCATTGAATCCGAATCGACCATAACCAGACATGATCAATATGAAAGAGTTTACGGCAATGGCTCGTCCATGGAACCATCCATACATGTTGATGACCGGCTTTGGATTGATACGAAATACTACGACACCAAGGCGGTAGCGCGGGGGGATCTTGTGCTCTTTGAGCCATTAAAGGATAGGCTCTACGCCAAACGAATTATCGGACTTCCAGGGGAAACGATCCGCATAGAGGGCGAGTATTTGTTTGTAAATGGGGTCCGCTCAAAGGATTTTACGTTCCCTGAGAACACTTTGAGCCAGGAGGATATCACACTGGGAGCGGGTCAGTATTTTGTTATCGGGGACAATTACAACAACAGTTTCGACAGCCGTTCAGGTCTTGGTCTTGTTCAAGTGGAAATGATTCTCGGAAAAATCATTCATGTGGAGCATGTGGATCAATAGGAGACCACGAAAGGCGGTCGTGTTCTGTGTGGCACGCTAGTGGGAAATGATGGGTAATAGAAGAAAAAAGGAGGGTCCGATAATGTGTGGACGGTTTACTTTAACAGCTCCGGAATCCGCAATTATTGAACACTTCGATTTATCCGAACCGCTGGAAGATTATAAACCTCGATATAATGTAGCGCCAGGGCAGCAGCTATTGGCTGTAGTTAATGACGGTCAACAATACAAGATCAAGCGATTCAAATGGGGGCTTGTGCCTTTCTGGGCGAAGGATCCTAAAATGGGGTACAGCACCTTTAATGCTCGGGCTGAAACGGTGGCCACGAAAGCGGCATTCCGCGAACCGCTGAAGCGGTCGCGCACCCTAATCGTTGCCGATGGCTTCTTCGAATGGCTTTCGTTAAGTAAGAAAGAGAAGCAGCCGATGCGCTTTCTGTTAAAGAGCAAGGAGGTTTACGGCTTCGCCGGTCTCTGGGATACCTGGAGGGGGCCCGATGGAACGGTGCTTGAGACTTGTACCATTATTACGACGACACCCAATGATGTCGTGAAAGATGTCCATGACCGCATGCCTGTGATTCTGCCGCGGGAGAATGAGCAGGCTTGGCTTGACCCAGGCACTCAGGATACCGAGTTCCTTCACAGCCTGCTGCAGCCGTATCCGGCAGAAGAAATGTTCTCCTACCCGGTATCTAGTCTAGTGGGAAACGTTCGAAATGATAGTGCGGACCTGATTGAAGAGCTAAATTCCAAGTAAGGGGCGGACAAATTTGTCCGCTTCTATTCATATGTAATCTGTTCACATCGCGGGCGAGCGGAGGAAATCATCCGTTCCCTCCAGAATCCGCGGGTCAAGCAGTGGACAGAACTGCAGAGCCGCAAGGGACACGAGAAGACAGGGCGCTTCCTGATTGAGGGGCATCATCTGGTCCACCAAGCGCTGCAAATTCGACGCGATGCCGGATACCGTGTTCTTCTCAGACGAGCGGCGTGACAGCTGCCGGAACTGCTCGAAGAAGCCGCAAGGCAGGGGATCGAATGAGTGCCTGTAGGCGAAGAGGTGCTTGCCAAGTGCACCGATACGGGAATGCTGCAGTCTGTTTTCGCTGTGTGCCGAAGCTGTCATGGCGGCCGCAGGATCTGCTGAAGGCCAGCGAGCAGGGCGGCCTCGTCGTGGTCGTCGATGGGATGCAGGACCCAAGCAATCTCGGTACGATTATCCGCAGCGCCGATGCGGTGGGCGCTTCGGGTGTGCTGCTGGGCAAGGGCACGGTAGATCTGTATAAAACCCCAAGACCGTTCGCTCGGCGATGGGATCCCTGTTCCACCTGCAGGTGGTGCAGGGGGACCTCACGGAGTGGCTGCCGGCCGTGGCAGAGCGGGGAGTACAGGTCGTCAGCACCTCGCTGCAGGGAGCGGTCCCATGCTAAGAGCATGACTTCCGCGCACCGACGTGGTTCGTATCGGCAGCGAAGGGCAGGGGGGCTCGCTGGAGGTGCAGGCCCTGGCCAAGCATAACGTGCTGATATCCCGATGAACGGGCGTGCCGAATCGATCAATGCGGCCATGGCTGCTACAGTCGTACTGTTTGAGGTGATACCGTAAAGAGGCTTTCAAACAACAATAATTCCTGTCCAGGACCCTAATAAGTGTCCAAGGATAAAAATTAGTGTCCTCGTGACGACTCCCCATGCCTAAAGGCAGGGGCTTCTCAGATCATCGAGATTCGTAACCTCATCTCTCCCTGATGGCTCCGTCCGAGCCAGCTGCAATGTAGGTTACGTGCGCAGCTATTGGTTTGGCGGCAGTTTGTCTGCCCTATACAGGAATCATTTTAGGTGGCGACTGATTTCTTCGCCACAACCCCATATGATTCAGTTATCAAGGAACATATGTTCCGGTAAACAGTATAGCGCAAAAATGTGGGATGTTCAAGATAGCTAAAGCTATCCCACATCCTAAGTGCCTTACATCCCCATCGCTAAAGCAAGGGGTATTACGTCACTAAATTATAAAGACTAAATTAAGGTTGTTTTGAAAGACGAGAAGAGCATTTATCGTTCAAACGTAAGTAAAATCAAAGGTCTGAGAGCTACGTGTTCTCAGGCTTTTTTTGTCTATTACACCAAATGAGACTTATAACGCATGATAACACATAAACTACCAAGGAATGGATAATCGTGATATACTTCGCTTGGGGTGATGATGATGGATTATGTAAAACTGGGTAACAATCTTTTACATCTACATGCTATTTATAGTGATGAAGAAACGGGCATCCGTGACGAAAACAGAGAGGAAACTGAAAGTCTTGAGTTTGAAACCAAAGAGAAACTGCATTCTCTGAGCGTTGAGGAGCAACGGTTCTTTTTATCACGTCTTTGCAGAGATGAGTTCCTATCCGAGACTGCTCTAGAGAAAGGGTACGGCATCGAGGATGTTGTGGTATTCCTCCGCTGGCTCGACGATAACATGGGTATTTACTATTAATACGACTCAAGAAGTTGGAATAAAGTTTGAAATCCTTGGACAGATACATAGGTTTATGCATTACGAATGCCACCTGTTTTCATGTCAGGTGGTGTTTTTGTTGTTTAGGTCAGATGAAGATCTTTGATGGGGTTGTGAGGCAAACGGCCTTAACTTTTAATCATGATGACAATCGCTCTGATACCTAAAGAATGTTATGGACTGTTTGTTCACACTCTATGCGAATTAAGCACAGAGCTCTGATACATGGAGGGCGAGGGCGGATTACCGCTCTTTTAGTGCTGTTGTCTGATTCAATATATAAGGGATCGCTTCCAGGAGAGAGGGGGCCGAAAAATCAGCATTCTCATCTTCTGGGCCAATTCGGATCGTCTTCGTACCGGCTGCCTTGCCTGCTGCGATATCGGTTTCCATATCACCAACCATGAAACTGTTGGCCAGATCGATTTCATATTTCTCGGCCATTGTCATTATCATGCCGGGGTTTGGCTTTCGGCATGCACAGACTTCTTTTGGCTTGTGGATGCACGCGGCAATATCGTGGATATGGGCATCCTGCTTCTTTAATATAGAAAGGAGACGCTCATGTATGCGCACTAGAGTTTCCGGTTTCATGAACCTTAACCCTACACCCCCCTGATTTGTGACGATGATAATTAGGAAGCCGGCGCTGTTGAGCTTTGAGATTGCTTCGGCCACCCCGGGGAGAATAAAGAGGTCACTGGGGCGGTTCACATGCTTCACTCGTTCCGTCATACATTCATTAATGACTCCATCTCGGTCCAGGAAGACAGCTTTGTTCATCAGAAGGATCTCCTTCCTTGTTTGGAAATTAGTATCGGTTGATTCGGGGGCGTCTGCATGTTACATTACTAGTCCCGATCTTCCTCAACGTTATGTTACCCAGTTGAGGCGGTCAAGAAATTAAGTGTTGATCTTTCATTGAGAATATGATAGATTACTTCTCGCGGCTAAGAGCTGCATGTGAAATTCTTCTAGTGCTGGTCTTTTGGGTCATCCTTAGATTGGATAACATTAGTAGGTTGCACGATGAGATGAAATGTGCTACATTGATTCTCGCCGCTGAAACAAGCGGTTAACGAAACGAATTGCCCTTTGAAAACTGAACAACGAGTGAGTGTTAAATATAGAGACTCAGCGATGAGTTTCTGCCAAGCTTCAAAATGAGTCATCAGCTTTTCTTTAATGGAGAGTTTGATCCTGGCTCAGGACGAACGCTGGCGGCGTGCCTAATACATGCAAGTCGAGCGGAGCACTTCGGTGCTTAGCGGCGGACGGGTGAGTAACACGTAGGCAACCTGCCTGTAAGATCGGGATAACTACCGGAAACGGTAGCTAAGACCGGATAGCTGGTTTCGGTGCATGCCGGAATCATGAAACACGGGGCAACCTGTGGCTTACGGATGGGCCTGCGGCGCATTAGCTAGTTGGCGGGGTAACGGCCCACCAAGGCGACGATGCGTAGCCGACCTGAGAGGGTGATCGGCCACACTGGGACTGAGACACGGCCCAGACTCCTACGGGAGGCAGCAGTAGGGAATCTTCCGCAATGGGCGCAAGCCTGACGGAGCAACGCCGCGTGAGTGATGAAGGTTTTCGGATCGTAAAGCTCTGTTGCCAGGGAAGAACGTCGTGGAGAGTAACTGCTCTGCGAATGACGGTACCTGAGAAGAAAGCCCCGGCTAACTACGTGCCAGCAGCCGCGGTAATACGTAGGGGGCAAGCGTTGTCCGGAATTATTGGGCGTAAAGCGCGCGCAGGCGGTCTTTTAAGTCTGGTGTTTAATCCTGGGGCTCAACCCCGGTTCGCACCGGAAACTGGAAGACTTGAGTGCAGGAGAGGAAAGCGGAATTCCACGTGTAGCGGTGAAATGCGTAGAGATGTGGAGGAACACCAGTGGCGAAGGCGGCTTTCTGGACTGTAACTGACGCTGAGGCGCGAAAGCGTGGGGAGCAAACAGGATTAGATACCCTGGTAGTCCACGCCGTAAACGATGAGTGCTAGGTGTTAGGGGTTTCGATACCCTTGGTGCCGAAGTAAACACAATAAGCACTCCGCCTGGGGAGTACGCTCGCAAGAGTGAAACTCAAAGGAATTGACGGGGACCCGCACAAGCAGTGGAGTATGTGGTTTAATTCGAAGCAACGCGAAGAACCTTACCAGGTCTTGACATCCCTCTGAAAGCCCTAGAGATAGGGTCCTCCTTCGGGACAGAGGTGACAGGTGGTGCATGGTTGTCGTCAGCTCGTGTCGTGAGATGTTGGGTTAAGTCCCGCAACGAGCGCAACCCTTGACTTTAGTTGCCAGCATTGAGTTGGGCACTCTAGAGTGACTGCCGGTGACAAACCGGAGGAAGGTGGGGATGACGTCAAATCATCATGCCCCTTATGACCTGGGCTACACACGTACTACAATGGCCGGTACAACGGGAAGCGAAGTCGCGAGATGGAGCGAATCCTTAGAAGCCGGTCTCAGTTCGGATTGCAGGCTGCAACTCGCCTGCATGAAGTCGGAATTGCTAGTAATCGCGGATCAGCATGCCGCGGTGAATACGTTCCCGGGTCTTGTACACACCGCCCGTCACACCACGAGAGTTTACAACACCCGAAGCCGGTGGGGTAACCCGCAAGGGGGCCAGCCGTCGAAGGTGGGGTAGATGATTGGGGTGAAGTCGTAACAAGGTAGCCGTATCGGAAGGTGCGGCTGGATCACCTCCTTTCTATGGAGTCCATGTCACCTGCAGGGTGGCGGACAAATCTTATAGCAGCCCTTGAGCTGCGGACACTCACTCGTGTTCAGTTTTGAAAGGTGCAATGCCTTTCAAACTTGGCTAGGCTGTCAAAAGCTGATACTTGTATCGGCCGCGGCGCCATGCTAAGATAACGTTCCTGCCAGTGAAACGGCGGTGAACATGGTTTGTTCCTTGAAAACTGGATAGCGAAACAAAGCAAATAAAGCTGAAACATCCAATGTTTCGAATAGCGATTAGGTTAAGCTATTAAGAGCACACGGAGGATGCCTAGGCACCAGGAGCCGAAGAAGGACGTGGCGAACAACGATAATGCCTCGGGGAGCCGTAAGCAGGCTTTGATCCGGGGATGTCCGAATGGGGAAACCCACATGTGGTAATTCGCATGTACCATGCAGTGAATACATAGCTGCATTGGAGGCATACGAGGGGAACTGAAACATCTAAGTACCCTCAGGAAAAGAAAACAATAGTGATTCCGTCAGTAGCGGCGAGCGAAAGCGGAACAGCCCAAACCAAGGAGCTTGCTCCTTGGGGTTGTAGGACGTCAATGTGGGTTAAGCAGAGTAGGCGAACAGGTCTGGAAAGGCCGGCCAGAGTGGGTAAAAGCCCCGTAACTGAAATTCTGCGAACACCCTAGACGGATCCTGAGTACCGCGAGACACGTGAAACCTCGTGGGAAACCGGCAGGACCATCTGCCAAGGCTAAATACTCCCTGGTGACCGATAGTGAAGCAGTACCGTGAGGGAAAGGTGAAAAGAACCGCGGGAGCGGAGTGAAAAAGAACCTGAAACCGTGTGCTTACAAGAAGTCAGAGCCCGTTAATGGGTGATGGCGTGCCTTTTGTAGAATGAACCGGCGAGTTACGTTCCCGTGCGAGGTTAAGGTGAGAAGCCGCAGCCGCAGCGAAAGCGAGTCTGAATAGGGCGACATAGTACGTGGACGTAGACCCGAAACCGTGTGATCTACCCCTGTCCAGGGTGAAGGTGCGGTAACACGCACTGGAGGCCCGAACCCACGAATGTTGAAAAATTCGGGGATGAGGTGGGGGTAGCGGAGAAATTCCAATCGAACTCGGAGATAGCTGGTTCTCCCCGAAATAGCTTTAGGGCTAGCCTCGGGTTAGCGTTGCGGAGGTAAAGCACTGATTGGGTGCGGGGCCCGCCAAGGGTTACCAAGTCCAGTCAAACTCTGAATGCCGCAAACGTGATGCCCGGGAGTCAGACAGTGAGTGCTAAGATCCATTGTCAAGAGGGAAACAGCCCAGATCATCAGCTAAGGTCCCCAAGTGTGTGTTAAGTGGGAAAGGATGTGGAGTTGCACAGACAACCAGGATGTTGGCTTAGAAGCAGCCACCATTGAAAGAGTGCGTAATAGCTCACTGGTCGAGTGACTCTGCGCCGAAAATGTAACGGGGCTAAACACACCACCGAAGCTATGAGTCCAAGGTGCAAACTTGTTTGCACCCGGGCAGTAGGGGAGCGTTGTATGCGGGTTGAAGGTTGATCGTGAGGACAGCTGGACTGCATACAAGTGAGAATGCCGGTATGAGTAACGAAAAGATCAGTGAGAATCTGATCCGCCGAAAGCCTAAGGGTTCCTGAGGAAGGCTCGTCCGCTCAGGGTAAGTCGGGACCTAAGGCGAGGCCGAAAGGCGTAGTCGAAGGACAACAGGTTGAAATTCCTGTACCACCGTGAACCGTTATGAGCAATGGGGTGACGCAGAAGGATAGTGACGCGAGCTGATGGATGCTCGTCCAAGCAGTAAGGCTGATGTGTAGGCAAATCCGCACATCGTAAGGCTAAGCTGTGATGGGGAGGGAAATTTAAGTACCGAAGGTCATGAGTTCAGGCTGCCAAGAAAAGCCTCTAGCCAGGGAGAAGGTGCCCGTACCGCAAACCGACACAGGTAGGCGAGCAGAGCATGCTAAGGCGCGCGGAAGAACTCTCGTTAAGGAACTCGGCAAAATGACCCCGTAACTTCGGGAGAAGGGGTGCCTCGGTAGGGTGAATAGCCCGAGGGGGCCGCAGTGAAAAGGCCCAAGCGACTGTTTAGCAAAAACACAGGTCTGTGCGAAGCCGCAAGGCGAAGTATACGGGCTGACGCCTGCCCGGTGCTGGAAGGTTAAGGGGAGCGGTTAGGAGCAATCCGAAGCTGTGAACCGAAGCCCCAGTAAACGGCGGCCGTAACTATAACGGTCCTAAGGTAGCGAAATTCCTTGTCAGGTAAATTCTGACCCGCACGAATGGCGTAACGACTTGGGCGCTGTCTCGACGAGAGATCCGGTGAAATTTTAATACCTGTGAAGATGCAGGTTACCCGCGACAAGACGGAAAGACCCCATGGAGCTTTACTGCAGCTTGATATTGGACTTTGGTACGATCTGTACAGGATAGGTGGGAGCCTGAGAAGCCTGAGCGCCAGCTTGGGTGGAGGCGCCGTTGGGATACCACCCTGATCGTATCGGAGTTCTAACCTGGTACCGTGATCCGGTACGGGGACAGTGTCAGGTGGGCAGTTTGACTGGGGCGGTCGCCTCCTAAAGCGTAACGGAGGCGCCCCAAGGTTCCCTCAGAATGGTTGGAAATCATTCGAAGAGTGCAAAGGCATAAGGGAGCTTGACTGCGAGACAAACAGGTCGAGCAGGGACGAAAGTCGGGCTTAGTGATCCGGTGGTACCGAATGGAAGGGCCATCGCTCAACGGATAAAAGCTACCCTGGGGATAACAGGCTTATCTCCCCCAAGAGTCCACATCGACGGGGAGGTTTGGCACCTCGATGTCGGCTCATCGCATCCTGGGGCTGAAGTAGGTCCCAAGGGTTGGGCTGTTCGCCCATTAAAGCGGTACGCGAGCTGGGTTCAGAACGTCGTGAGACAGTTCGGTCCCTATCTGTCGCGGGCGCAGGAAATTTGAGAGGAGCTGTCCTTAGTACGAGAGGACCGGGATGGACGTACCGCTGGTGTACCATGTGTTCCGCCAGGAGCACGGCTGGATAGCCAAGTACGGACGGGATAAGCGCTGAAAGCATCTAAGCGTGAAGCCCCCCTCAAGATGAGATTTCCCAGTATGTAAGACCCCTTGTAGACGACGAGGTTGATAGGTTCGGGGTGGAAGCGCGGCAACGCGTGGAGCTGACGAATACTAATCGGTCGAGGGCTTATCCTAATGATATTCCACAAACTTTGTGGCGCTATCTCAGCTTTGTTTCGATCCAGTTTTCAAGGTGCAAGTCACTTTGAATTGAATACAGGTGTATCCTGGCAGATACATCACAATCGTTTGGTGATGATGGCGGAAGGGAACCACGCGCACCCATCCCGAACACGAACGTTAAGCCTTCCAGCGTCGATGGTACTTGGACCGCAGGGTCCTGGGAGAGTAGAACGTCGCCAAGACAAACCCATGAAAGCCCACCTTAGGGTGGGTTTTTCTATGCGGAAATTACATTAGGGCCCTTAGATCAGTTGGTTAGAGCGCACCCCTGATAAGGGTGAGGTCGGTGGTTCGAGTCCACTAGGGCCCATTACAACGCGGGGCCATAGCTCAGCTGGGAGAGCGCATCGCTGGCAGCGATGAGGTCAGGGGTTCGATCCCCCTTGGCTCCACCATAACCGAATACATACGGCCCGTTGGTCAAGGGGTTAAGACACCTCCCTTTCACGGAGGTAACAGGGGTTCGAATCCCCTACGGGTCATATATGCCGCTGTAGCTCAATTGGTAGAGCAACTGACTTGTAATCAGTAGGTTGGGGGTTCAAGTCCTCTCGGCGGCACCATTTATCTTGGAGGCTTAGTGAAGTGGCTAAACACGGCAGACTGTAAATCTGCTCTCATCGAGTTCGGTGGTTCGAATCCATCAGCCTCCACCACTTACAATTCAATATTCCCTGATAGCTCAGTTGGTAGAGCACTCGACTGTTAATCGAGTTGTCACAGGTTCGAGTCCTGTTCGGGGAGCCATTATGGAGGCTTAGCTCAGCTGGGAGAGCATCTGCCTTACAAGCAGAGGGTCGGGGGTTCGATCCCCTCAGCCTCCACCATACATAATGCGCGGAGCCGTGGTGTAGAGGCCTAACATGCCTGCCTGTCACGCAGGAGACCGCGGGTTCGAATCCCGTCGGCTCCGCCATTACTTATTTCTTTGCGGCGGTCGTGGCGAAGTGGTTAACGCACCGGTTTGTGGATCCGGCATTCGAGGGTTCAATTCCCTTCGACCGCCCCATATGTCTTTTGGGGATTAGCCAAGCGGTAAGGCAACGGACTTTGACTCTGTCATGCCTAGGTTCGAATCCTAGATCCCCAGCCATTTGAGTTTGAGCCATTAGCTCAGTCGGTAGAGCACCTGACTTTTAATCAGGGTGTCGTAGGTTCGAGTCCTACATGGCTCACTGTTATATGCGGTCGTGGCGGAATTGGCAGACGCGCTAGATTCAGGTTCTAGTGGTGTAACAGCCGTGGAGGTTCGAGTCCTCTCGACCGCACCAAACTCATGCGGAAGTGGCTCAGCGGTAGAGCATCGCCTTGCCAAGGCGAGGGTCGCGGGTTCGATTCCCGTCTTCCGCTTTTCAAACATAAAATTCGGCGCCATGTACTCAAAGGATCTCCCAAGATCCTCATTTTTTCTCTCAACACTTGAAAATCATGTTCGGCGCCTTTTTATATAATTTGTTCCCTTAGCTCAGCTGGATAGAGCGTTTGACTACGAATCAAAAGGTCGGGAGTTCGAATCTCTCAGGGAACGCTTTGACGGGATGTAGCTCAGCTTGGTAGAGCACCTGGTTTGGGACCAGGGGGTCGCATGTTCAAATCGTGTCATCCCGATAACGCAAAAAAGAGCCCAAATGGGCTCTTTTGGTCTCTTCATGGGTATGTAGGCACACCCCTTGGCTCTTAGCGCTGCTTCCTCCCGGACCTGACGCGGTTCGAACTTCGTGTTTGCCTTGATCCCATCTTATCAAAGGGTGGCCCGGAAGGGAAGAGGAGATTAGCGCCAGGGAAGAGCCACCCACCAGAGGAAACAGATTGCGGTTCACAGCCGGCTGCCGGCGAGGTATAATGAAATTCCGCTCAAGGGGCCATAGCTCAGCTGGGAGAGCGCCTGCCTTGCAAGCAGGAGGTCAGCCGTTCGATCCCGCTTGGCTCCACCAATATGCTTCCATAGCTCAGTAGGTAGAGTGCATCCATGGTAAGGATGAGGTCACCGGTTCGATCCCGGTTGGAAGCTTTGTGGAGAGGTGTCCGAGTGGTTGAAGGAGCACGACTCGAAATCGTGTAGGCGTGTAAGCGTCTCGTGGGTTCGAATCCCACCCTCTCTGCCACAATGCATGGAGAGATACCCAAGTGGCTCAAGGGGACCCTCTGCTAAGGGGTTAGACTGCGTAAGTGGTGCGAGGGTTCGAATCCCTCTCTCTCCGTTGCAATACAATATGGCGGCATAGCTCAGCTGGCTAGAGCGTACGGTTCATACCCGTAAGGTCGGGGGTTCGATCCCCTCTGCCGCTACCATGATCTTTTACTGACGCGGGGTGGAGCAGCCCGGTAGCTCGTCGGGCTCATAACCCGAAGGCCGCAGGTTCAAATCCTGCCCCCGCAACCAAATATCCTTTATGGAGAGGTGTCCGAGCTGGCCGAAGGAGCACGATTGGAAATCGTGTAGGCGTCACAAGCGTCTCGAGGGTTCGAATCCCTCTCTCTCCGGTTGCCGCGGCGAAAGCCGCGTAAATAAGCGGTTGTGGTGGAATGGCAGACACGCTATCTTGAGGGGGTAGTGGGCTTACGCCCGTGGAGGTTCGAGTCCTCTCAACCGCATATCGAAAGTACCTTTGCTGAGAGCCCCTGAAATGGGGCTCTTTCGCGTATATAAGGTATTTGAATGGGTTACGTTACCTTAAGAAGGGGAATGGAAAGCTCCTAGATGACCAATCAGAGGGTTATAACGGCCCTCTAATGGCGAGTAGGGGAGAATACCGTGAAGCTGCCCTCTTTGACTTTCATATAATTGCCTGTTTAGATATAGTATAATGGAAATGGCATACGACAGCCTTTCTTTGCAACGTGGCCACCCTTCCGCAAGGTGGTTATACATAGCGCCTCACAAAACCTCCTGAATCAGGAGGTTTGTTTTTTTCTAGAGAGTTATTTGCGCCCTATTCACCAACTTTTCCTCGTTTCATCGATACCTTTAATCCACTCTTGCTTCTCATTTGGTGTTAAACCCTTTCCCAGGTGAAGAAGTGCATCCAGGTCGTCTGTCGTACTAGCGGGTACTTCAGACAATGTTCTCTTCTTTAAGTTAATAATCACTTCTTCGCTCTTGACGTCATACTTTTTCAGCAGCTTAATAATGGCCTCGAAAGTTTGTTCGTCCAAGTGCTCTACCATGAGTATTCCTCCTATTGGCCTGCATTTATGACCGATGTAAGACCTATCCTTGCTTCTCGGAAGAAGCGAGAAGTTAAGGACTACTCTTTTCATAATAAGGTTGGGGCTGAATGGATAGAAAGATACTTGAAGCAACATGGTGCAACCGAAGTAATACCGTTTCAGAAGAAATACTATAGGGGCGACAATAAACATGGCGTTCATATGTTTTTTAGATTTCATGATGACTGAGTTAGAAGCACTAAAAAACCTGTAAAATAATATATTATTATAACAGAAGTTGATATAGTTTTGAGATTTTTGGGCTAGAGGATATCCGTAATCACTTTTTAATCTTTGACTATAAAAGCATGTGTCCGGCTGGTTGGTATCCTATAGGTTCTGATAATGGAGATATGCTTTGGATAGACCAAACGGTGCTCAACGATGAGTCGAGTCCTTCAATAAGAGAAATGACTATCTTCATTACTCGTCAATGATATTTACTGATACGGCAACCCCATTAAACTTAAACTTTGAACGGTGGTTAGAGAGGTTTATTACTGCTTCTGGACAGCATTTCTGGGAATGGTATTTAGAAGATGCCGAATCATACTATGCGACAGTCAAAGAGAAGTTAAGAATGTGGAATATGGTTAAGAGGCCTGAAAAGGAATAATAAAAAACCCAACCAATTATTTAAAGACTAACGTAGTTCAGTATAAGTTTGATTGTTGTTTAAAAAGTTCAGTTTGTGGTGCAATATAATTATAAGCATAGGGAAGGGTGTCAGTAGTTATGTACCGTGAAAATGCCACGGAGCGAGAGTTAACGAAGGAACTTTGTTAATGCAATGTCGAAAATTTTCTAGTAATAGTGTACTATTTTCAATAAATGGGGTAAATGGTATATTTTAAAAGGTTTTTCACCTTGAAATGGAGGAAGTTTTCTATGAGAAAAGCAATGACCCTTGTCCTTTCCGCATTCATGGCATTGTCTGCGGGAACAACAGCGTTTGCAGCAAATGAGTGGCAGTCAGTATCCGCAAATAACGAGAGCCCAAAGTGGACGAATCCAGTAAAAGGCCAGCATCAATATGGGAAAGTGACCGTGTCTTTTACTAATGGCTCCGGTGGAGTAGCAGGTGAAATATACGAGGATTGCGGCAGTGGTTATACGTATAAAGACGTTGTTTCTGTCAACATTACTGAAGGAATAACCCAAAAATCTCTTATGTATTATATGAGCGGTGCATGCTCCTATAAGGTTAAACTCATTGTTGGATCAAGCGGTGGTACAGCATACATCAGAAACTGGTATTAGTCCATTTGGCTGCCGCGTATGGCAGCCTTTTTTATCATAATGGAGGACTTTCACGCGCCACATAAGAATTAACGACGTACATATGCACCAAATCTGGATTTTATACATATGTCTATAAAACACGCGCATATAGCCGCCCGCCCCCCCCCCCGGCTCGCTGCGGAAATACGGAATATGCTCCGCCTGCAGCAATGGCTCGAAGAACATCGCTTCCAGAACCCCCGACTCTCAGTTGGGTCATGAAGGCGGCTGGATTTTGGTGGCTAGAGAAAC
Organism: Paenibacillus mucilaginosus 3016; assembly: GCF_000250655.1. Lineage (NCBI taxonomy): Bacteria > Bacillati > Bacillota > Bacilli > Caryophanales > Paenibacillaceae > Paenibacillus > Paenibacillus mucilaginosus. The sequence goes on along the minus strand of NC_016935.1, from coordinate 7,352,931 downwards.
ACAGATAATAATTTGCTTACTAATCTATTTCACAGCTTAAATATTGTTCTTGTCCTCCGACAAAAGGAATCACCCTAAATTCAAAGTGATTCCTTTAATATTAAGGCCCAGCTTGAATCAGTTTAAAGGTACCAGTGTCCACTGCTGGTTATTTCCACTACTCCATGTCCACTGGATTACATCACCGCCGTCGGCAGTCGATCCGCCGTTTACATCCAGTGCTTTTCCGCTGTTTCTGTTGATTAACCTGTAGTATCCGCCTCCATTGTCAATAATCTGCCACTGTTGATTAGTTCCGCCATTAGAAGACCACTGTATTACATTTCCGCCATCGGCAGTCGATCCTCCGTTTACATCCAACAGCTTACCGCTATTTACATTCGTAAGGGTGTAATACCCGTTCCCAAGGGCATCAATTCTCCACTTCTGGTTATTTCCATTGCTCCATGTCCATTGTATTACATCACCGCCGTCGGCAGTCGAGCCGCCACTTACATCCAGTGCTTTGCCGCTGTTTCTGTTTACCAGCTCATAGATATGCCCTGATTGGATTCCGGATGGTGTGGTTCCTTGTAAATCTCCATATATAACTCCTCTGCCGCCGACTGCTATATAAATACGTCCATAAACCTTGGGATCCCCGGTTATATCGACTACATTGCCAAATTGATGTGCCGCATCATTGATCCTGACCCACGATGCACCCTGATCATCTGACCTGAAGAAGCCATAAGTACCTTCAACAATACCATTCAGGAATATTGCAGGATACCCGCCAGTTGCAGCTGCTTTACCAAAGCCTACCTTATAGGCCTCGGTTACATTGGACAATTTTGTGAATGATGTACCGGAATTAGTGGAGTAATAGAGCCCTCCTGCTCCGGCAGCCGCCCACAGGTGGCCTTCCTTGCCGAATACAGCTTCCATGTCTGCATCATTACTTGAATAGTTTGGTACTGTAGGCAGGCCCGTTGCACCAGCTGTAAAGGATGCTCCGCCATTCGTGCTTACATACACGATCCCATTCTCATAATCAAATTGATAGAACTTGTTTGAGTTTACACGGTCGGCCACAGGTTTCTTTCCGATAACTCCTCCAGTGGATGAGATCCATGATGAACCGTTATTTGCAGAAACATAGGGAGCAATATAATTATGGCTTGAATCCCTTGGTGTCCAGACGATCTTTGACCCGTCGGCAGAAATTGCAATATATCCGCCCGCTCCTGCATTAGCCGGCGCTGATGCAAATTCTGTCCAGGTACTTCCCCCATTCGTCGAATAGGCACCATAGGATGTACTGCTTTTTTTATCGTAAGACCTTACAACCTTGGTAGGTACGGACTCTGCAAAATCAATGCTGTAGTTGTTGCTGCTTTCTCCTGGAGTAAATTCACCCTCTGGCGGCGACACAGCAAGGTTGTCGTGCTTGCGTAATATTGGTCCAGGTCCCTGTAGAAATGCTGTATTTATAGATAACACCACTGGACGCACTGCTTGGTCCGGGCATATCCTCTGTTCTGGAAAAGGCTGAAAAAGTGACATATAATGTACTTGAAGCTATGTCTGCACGTATCGGACAATACCCTGAAGGCTGTCCGGATATTGTACTCCAGGTGCTTCCTCCATTATTACTTATATACATCGTGTTTGAAGTACCGTTTGCACCTACAATAATCCTGCTTGTAGCTGTGCCCGGCATTGAGCTCGATGTATCAAGAATGACAAAGTTTATATTTGCAGCCGGAAAGGAAGTAACCTTGCTCCAATTGGCTCCGCTATTTGTACTTTTATACAAGCCATCCGTTGTGCTGCCCATATATAAAACATTTGTAAGATTGCGGTCAACCTGAAGACGTTCCCCCGTGTTCCTTCCAATATCATTTCCGCCAACTTTAAACGGTAAAGCAGTTTTGGTCCATGTTGCACCTTTATTTGTTGATGCATAGAAGTTGCCATTTGCTGCCCATTGAGAGGTATACAGTCCTGTCATCATATAAACCTTGTTTGCATTCGTAGGATCCACTGCAATGCTTAGAACTCCCATATCATCCCGGTCTGTTCTTCCAATGAAATCCGTTAATGGTATCCACGTTTTTGTAGAGGAATCAAAACGGTAAGCTCCTCCTACATCAGTACGTGCGAACAACAAGCCGTTTTCTACAGGATTGTATACCACCCCGGTAACAAAGCCTCCGCCGCCGATTTTTACATTGTTCCATGTGTAGGTATTGGTGGTATACGCTGAGCTAATGCTTCCGCCATAACTGAAGCCCATTCCAACAAATAATAATACTGCAAGTATAAACGAAATTGCTTTTTTCATAAAATCCTCCTTTAAATTGTTTTCTCTTGCTGTCCGACTGGAAGTGAGATAAACTGCTCTTCCATGGCCTAATAGTGCTGGCAGCACCTCCTTTCTTCGTACAACGTCCGCACATCCCGTTGGACAATAATCGGGCGGAGTCTTTCTTGACCAGTGTTAGCGTTCCCATGCGATCCGAGGCACTGATCATTCGTCCTCTTGGTCCCCCAGACCGCTTGGGCTTTTTTTGTGCTTTTTAAGTTCCCTGATTACATCCTAATCCCATTCAGGGTGCTTTCCCAATTCCCGTCAAATTCGATGCGCTCTTTTGGATGGCATAGTTTATGACTTGCCCATCGTAGAATTCGATCGTGATCTTGATGGTTCCATCCAATACGGAACTGTTAAAGAAGTTGTTTTGGATGGTGAACGTGCCTTCCGAATAGTTCGCATTAAATTCATGGCCAAACTGCATATACGGGAACCATGAATTAGGGCCGATTCTGTTGCCAGATGCATCAAAGGCTGAAACACGTTTTATTTTGGAACCGTTGAAGGTTACCGGAATCGTAATTCCGGATGTTGTTGTGCCTGTAGCGGTTTGAAATACCGGCGCTGCATATTTGATTATATACTGATGCCAAGCAGCACCTGCCGAGAATTGCAACTCCAAATCCGCGATGATGCCGTGTGATCCCTTAGTGAATTTTTCGTCTACAAATTTCTTGGAAAGCGTAAGAGTTGCGGTTTTGGCATTATAGGAATAATCGCTTTTCTTCAATCCTGCGATACCTTTAAAGGTATTCCCGTTCAGCGTAAGCGGAATCTGAATATCGCTTGCAACCATTTCCTTAATATAGATTTCATTTAACCCTGTCGAATAGGAGGAACGTTGTCCCTGAACGGCTGCTTTAATAGTTGAGCCGACTAAATAATTCCAATCATATGGCGGAACCCGATCAAATGCAGGCGGCCAGATCATGGTACTAACGCCATATTTCGAACCCATGTAGTTCAGATATTCCAGCATTTTCAGCTTTTCACCCGACTGATTGGCTGCAGCGCCTTCATCAGGGGATAACCAGCCATATTCCCCAATGACAACCCCGATGCCTTTCGAAATAAAGGTGTCATTCAAGGTGTTGAATAACAGATCCGTGTTGGATCTCGGCGTTTCAGTGGATCCGGCGTAAAGCTGTTCGTCAAAGCCTGTTCTACCAAGGTTGCCACTAAATACCCAGTCGCTGTAATAATGCACGGTGGCAATAATGTTCGGATCATTCAGGCCGGCAATAAAGTTGTAGGTTGCATTTGCTTTTTCCACAGCAGCGTTTGTCTCTATAGTCGGAATGATAATCATTCTAGTTGCATTATTGCCGCCCGATTGGCGAATCGCCTGGTAGGCAGCCTCATTGATCCTATCTAATTTATCCTGCTTCGTGATGCTTCCGGTATCGCTTGTAAATTGCGGCTCATTTATGGTCTCGAAGGATACGGTATCGGGCTCGTCCTTGAAATAATCCGCAAGCTGTGTCCAAAAATCCACATATCGCTTATACTCCTCGGATGCCGTATCTCCATCCCAGTCTCTAAGCCAGATCCAGGAATCGTGATGCAGGTTGATCATGACATATAACCCTGCGGAAACAGCCCAGTCCACCACTTCTTTATATCTGGCCAGCCATGCGGAATCGATGACGTAGTGTCCGTCGGCTCCCAATGTATATCGGGTATAGGCGGTCATGGGGATGCGAATGCTTTTGAAGCCTTTGGCTTTGGCCGCCAAAATCAACTCTTGCGTTACCCTCGGCTGCCCCCAGGAAGTCTCATCGGATAGCGAGAAGTCGTCTGTTCTGAAGCTATCAAACGTATTAAATACGTTCAGACCTTTGCCCATGGCCAAGACATACGCCTGCGACGGAGATACCTCTGATGCCGATACGGGCTGGGTATGACTAACCCCAAACACAAACACGATCGATAGTGTTAACAATAATGCGGTCAGCTGCCTTGAAAATCTTGTCCCACTCATCATGAAATCGCTCCTGTCCCGTTTTGGATAAAAATAAAGCTAAACGAACTGCCATTGATGGTTGAAGCATTACAAGTCCCTGGATTTGCTGAAGTATCACCACCCCCCATAATAACTTTTGATATCCCTTTTTTTGATACATTTTGTTAAAATTATAATAAATGTCGTTACGAAGTCCGATAGCGAAATGCGCATGATATGATATCATTTTCTGCCAAAATCGCTGCTATATAAAATTAAATAGGACGAAAGGAAGCCGTTCCCATGGAATTACACGTGATCGGATATCATCATTCCCATGACAAAACTTTTGTGATCGATCACCCTAACGGCATTGGCAGCAGTTGGATTCTATTATTAATCAAAACGCCTGCCGTCTTTGTGCAGAACGGTAAAGAAGTGGTCACAAAGGAAAATTCCTTTATTTTGTTTACCAGTGATGAGCCGCAACATTATCGTTCATATGGCAATGAGTACGTGGACGACTGGTTTTATTTCAGTATAGACGACGCTGATAAGGAATTTTTTGGCAAACTAAATATCCCCTATAACACGGTTACGTGGCTAGGGGATATTTCTGAGATATCTTCAATTATACAGAAAATGACTTATGAATTTTATACGGCGGGTGCTCACAGCGGAGATGCCATCAAGCATTACTTGTATATTTTCTTTATTAAACTTAGCCGCAAACTTCATAGCGGACTTCACTTCCCATCGGTAAAGGCTTCTGCAAAATATGAATGTATGATAAACGTTCGAATCCGTATTCGCACCAACCCTGTGTCAATCCCCTCTGTAAAAGAGTTGGCTAAAGAATTATCCATGAGCTTATCGAGTTTCCAGCACACCTACAAAAAACTGTTCGGCGTCAATGTTATGAACGACATTATTAATAGCCGCCTTCATTGTGCAAAGGCTCTGCTATCAACAACAGATTTGTCGCTGGATTCGATTGCTGCGCAAAGCGGATACAGCAATGCCTTCCATCTAATGAGACAGTTTAAAGCAAAATTCGGGCTTACACCAACAGAATACAAGAAGCAGCACAAATGAGCCCCGTCAAATTCGATGCATGAAACCTCCCCGCCGGTTTCACACTAATATCGATTTTTCAAAATCGGAAGGTGGAATGCGGCCTTGAAAAGATGGCTTGTAACTTTGCTCCTCTTTATATTAAGCTTCGCTTTGCGATGACCATAGACCTGCTGTTAGGCTACAATCCGAATGCATCCATCAACATGCTGCTAACTCCGTTCCGTCTCATGTTTCGTATCGAGATCGTTATTATCATCGTAGCCATACTCTATATCATTATCGTGGAGTATAATTACGCCGCCTATGGAAACAACAGGCAAAGGCAAAAGTATCAGCTGCCGGACCGGAATCGGCTACGCACGAAAGCAACGAACCACAGCAAGAGGGGCAGAATGACGCCGAACAATAAAAACACCGTCACTAGAGCAAAGTTTCCTTCCTTGATATGCTCCGCAAAGTTGTCCGCGATGGCGACGGAGAGGAATAAAACGATCAGACCGAGCGGATACACCAACTTTCGATGATCTTTCATCCCGAACAAATCGGTCGCCCCCATGACGGCGACATAATAAAAGATCGCGACTTTGAAAAAATCGCCTATAATTAGCGTCATGACGACAAAAACGTCCATCCGCTGAATGAACTCCCGAATATTGACCAGACTGATCGTCGTCAAGAGCGGGAAGGTGGCTCTTCCTGCAATATCGACGCCCAGCACGGCAATGTTCATCGCCGTGCTGAAGCTTAAGATCAGTCCGCCGGCGAACATCGTGATGAAGCCCGCTCTTATTCCTTGTTTCGGTTCGTTCAAATAAGGAAGCAGCATCGTAAAGCAAATCATTTCGCTGAACGGGAATTCAAAGGCCTGCGTGATGCCCGTGTGGATGACGGGTTCCCAGCCTTTTTCTAGAATCGGAAGCAGCTGATTCACATCGATCACACCGGATACAACAAGAAGGAAGTTACTAAACACGCCCAGCGCGATCATGACCACAAGGTAAATCTGGGCCGTTCTTGCCAGCACTTCAATGCCTTTATGCAGGACGTAACCGATCGTCAGGATCATGATAATGCTGACCGCGATCATCGGCGTTTGATCGAGTACAGAGGTGACCAACAGATCGGCGCCGTCACGCATGTCTCTAGCCGCTCAGTACATAAAAAAAGCACATAGGACATACCGATCGGCCACCCGATCCATTTGCCCAAAATCGATCTGGCATAAGCGGTGAGCGGAAGAGCCGGATAGCGGCGATTCAAGGAAACGTATACGCAGAACAATGCCAAACCGCCGGAAAGTCCCAAAAGGATCGCGAGCCAAGCGTCTTTTTCCGCCTTTAATCCGAGACTAACGACCAGCGAAGTCCCATTCCTCCGTTTCGCTTAACGTTCCGGGCACCCTCGTTATACTCCGTCCGTTGACTATTGTATACATTCAATGTGGAGTAGCATGCACTTATCAAAGGCAAAGGATATAGAAGGTACTGCTGTAGGCTCTTCAACTGTCTTTAATCTTAAAGGTCATTATGCTGACCTTATTCAAAATGACGTTCTGTCTTTCTATCACGATACAGCAGAAAGATTTGGTTATGTGTATGCGGGACCATGTCCTGCTGAAGATATTCATTGCTTTATTCCAGCGGGTAGCACAGCAACAGGTGATCTAGTTTCCGGCAGGTCATATTACCTTATACAAACAGTTCAGAGGGATTTGTCTTCGGAGTTTTGTTATGTTGCAATCGATGAGGCGGAAACCATACTTTCTTACTCGTCTGAAGTGATATTGAATGCGGCGAGAGATGTGGTATCTAACTGGGGAATTAATGTGCCGGTCAACATTACAGATGAATATAATCAAAGCGCGAATTACGATGTAGTGTCTAATGAGATCAATGTAAATCCATTAAGATTATATGAGCAGATGAGTGTTAACCTTGTGGTTTTCACTATTCCTTCCTTAACTTCTTTGAAGGTAGTTTTAGCACATGAATGCGGCCATCTAATTGATCAGGAATTAAAAATCAATTATGAAGTGTTTTCGATGATAGCGGAGAAATGCAATCTCATGCGGCATCTCGTATTAAATGGAAAACCCATCGATCTTCATGAATATTCAAGCTTCATTGAGATATATGGGATCATGTTAATGAAATTTGAAAATAATGCATGGAATTTAGGTCAGAAGTTCATTGATGATAAAATTAGGACTCTATATGATGCAGATAATCGGGTCAACTTGGTGATGCACGAAAGAAAAATACAAATGATGAAACAAATGTGTGATGCCTTAATGCCTTGATTGTTCACTCGAGCCTGCTTGCAAAGCTGCTTTACTGGCCACATGTATGGCGAACACTCTATTTTAATTTCATCAAACTAGAATTTTACGTAATAGAAAATAAAAAAAAAGAAGGAGCGGGCTCTGGCCAGATCCTTCTTCTTTGTGCGGCAGCGGCGCCGCGGATTAGGCGGGCGCCGGACACCGAGCCTGCACGGCCATCCGCTTCGGAGGGCTCCTGCAGGGAACGCCGAACACTGCTTATGGATGTATGAGGCCGGAGAAGCTGCTTGTGAAGAGCCTATACGTTGGGTATGGCAAACCTGATTGGCAGGGGCGGCCCATGCTTTTTCACCAGACTTCTAAGGCGTTACCGTAATGGAATACTGCCTGTACGGGTAGGTCGGAAACGGGTACGACGAGAAGATGGTGGTGGCGCTAATAAGGACTGAACCCGGCTTTTGGGCCGTGATGATCTGGGAGCACCCGAGGAAGCAGAATTTTCTCCAGGTAATGACCCCTTCCTCGCTTTGGCTCAATATGGAGATCACCGGCGCAGGAACCGAATCCGTTCCTCCGCTGGAGATGGCGTACGTCTGCCCCACCTTCAAGGTGACTGCGATCGGTGTAATGGCCGAAGCGGCGGCGCTTGCCTCGCTCACAGCCCTTCCTGACCCCGGGGCGACAGGCTCGGCGGCGGACGCCGTACCCGTGAGCAGAGAAAGAGAAAGCACGAAAGAAGCGGATATTTTAGAAAGTTTCATACAACTAATCCCTCCATTGTTATATAATTCCATACAAATCATACCAAACCTTACGCCCGCCCGATAGCTTCTTTACCAAATCTTAAGCACACCGGTCAGGCGTGTCCGGCCTGACCTCTGGTCTGGATCGCCCTACTGCCGCCGCTGTAATTCTGCGAGACACTTCGGCCCTGCCGCCCGGCTATTCGGTGGCTCCGGCCGCCAGCAACAGCTCCCGGAGCCCGGCAGCCGAAGCCCCTGCCGGATCGGTGTTCCCGCCAGCAGTCCCCGATGCCGCAGCCGCAGCCTGGACCAGCTGCTCCACCTGCGTGTCGGTCCATACGCTACCGTCGCCGAACTCAAATCGCTCGATTCGCTGTGCGGCACTCTCGAAGAAGCGTTCTACGGTCAGCGCCTGCTGCGAGCCGTTCCATTCGCCGAGATTCACCACCAGATCGCTGCCGCTGCGGGAGACTGTCGCATCGGACGCACGATACTCATCGTAGAGGTGCACCGTGTCGGTCTCGCCGGCCAGTCCTTCTTCCCGGATGACGCTCCGCCGAAAGTCCGGGCCGATGTCATAGACATCCGCTCCTGCGCCACCCGACAGCACATTATCCGTGCTCATCCCGAAGAAGTACCTGCTGACGCTAAGGGTGTCGCTGCCCGTCGCAGGACGGATGTTAGTGGCTATTGATTGAGACCATTTGCTTTCGTTTTCTCTCTGCCTGATCCCGAATATGCTTGGGTGCCTGCGAATCCTTCGACAGCTCCATGATCAACCTTCCATCATTGGAGCATAGGATGGTTTCCCACTCGGACGCGCGCTCCTGTTCATTCTGATCAAAAGCCATAGTCGTAACTCCTAAGAGTTTTACCACGTACGAAAGGACAATAATTGCAGCTGAAAGCCCCATAAATAGGGCAAGTACAGTCATCTCAGTGTTACTGCAATCCGAACAAATCATGCTGATCCCCCTCTTTCTTGATAAGATTAAGACCTCGATTGCTTTACTCCAATATCCGTCCCAGCCTTCTATCAGTCCAAATGAAATATTCGCCCTAGTAGTTTCTTAGAAAGGGCCCCTGCGAGATTTCGGTGCTCGGCCTCCGGACGGGCGATATTTATGAGGGACTGCTGCGCAACGAGCTGGATCTCGGTATCGTTTTCTACCCGATGGAGCATCCGGAGCTCGAGAACGTGCTGCTCTGCGAGGAGGAGCTTGTGCTGGCCGTACCGGCCGACAGCAGATGGGCCGAGGGCGAAGCAGCGGAGCTGCGCATGCTGAAGGAGGCGCCGTCCGTGCTGCTGCCCGGCTCGTACCGGCTGCGCCAGCTGATCGACGGGGAGTGTGCGGCCCACGGCTTCCGGCCGAAGCCGGTCATGGAGCTGACGACGCTCGAGTCCCTTCTGCATATGGTCGCCCAGGGGATCGGCGTCACGGTGCTCCCGCTGCCGTATCTGCTGGATGCGGGCCATCCGAACATCCGGGTGCTGCCCTTCCGGGAGCGGCCGACCCGGCGGATCGGCATCGCCTACCGCCGCAACAAGCATCTCTGCGCAGCGAGCCGAACCTTCATCGGGAAGCTGACCGAGGCGGCGCAGCAGCAGGGGGAGGCTCGGTCTGGCTTAGCTTAGCCGGGGCGTCAGAAGCAGGACCGGAAGGAAACGTGCTGCTGGACTGTGCTCCGCGGCGAATCAGAAGCAGCAGATCCGTGCTGAAGGTTGGCACGGTCAGTCACCCCGTTCATCACCTGTGCGTTGGCAGCAGCACCCTATGACAGCAGAGGATTGACAGGCAGAAGGATGGAATGGTAAAATCCTTTTATTCCTATTCCATAAGTGTGAATTAATATCTGAATACCATCTACCAGACACCCTGGAGACAGCTGCCGGAAGGCGGAACTGTCTCCTTTTTTGGTTTCCTTGGCACGGTACCGGGCTTCGTAAGAGCTGGGCCCGGTATCAGGGACCAAGCATTCGTCTGGCAGGCCTACCGTTTGAATGGAGGCACTCCTTGGCGATGAGGGGTGCTTCTTTTCTTAATAAGCAAGCAGCTGAAGGAGGATGAATGCGGATGACGATACAGGAAGCGGAGCAAACCTGGGCCGGGGGACTGAGGCTGGAAGGGGATGTCCTGGTGATCGGCGGGGGACCGGCGGGAACCTGGGCGGCGCTGACGGCCGCCTCGCACGGCGCGCGCGTGGTGCTCGCCGACAAAGGCTACTGCGGAACGAGCGGGGCGACGGCCCCGTCGGGGACGGGGGTGTGGTACGTAGAGCCGGACCGCGAGGCCAGGGAGGAAGCCAGGCAAAGCCGATTCGGGCTCGGAGGCCGGCTCGCGGAGGAAGACTGGATGAACCGCGTGCTCGACCGGACCTATGAGAACATGAACCGGCTGAGCGGCTTCGGCTATCCGTTCCCGAAGGATGAAGCAGGACGGCCCTACCGCCGGGGGCTGCAGGGCCCGGAATACATGAGGCTCATGCGGAGGCTCGTGCAAAAGGCAGGCGTCACCATCCTCGACCACAGCCCGGCGCTGGAGCTCCTGGGGGACGCCCACGGCGTGGGCGGTGCCCGGGGCGTCCGGACGCAGACGGGAGAAGCCTGGGAGGTCCGTGCCGGGGCGGTCATTATTGCCACGGGCGGCTGCGCTTTCCTGAGCAAGGCGCTCGGCACCAATGTGCTGACGGGGGATGGGTACCTGCTGGCCGCCGAGGCGGGCGCGGACTTGTCCGGCATGGAGTTCTCCAATGCCTACGGCATCTCGCCGGTGTTCTCTTCCGTAACCAAGACGGCGTATTACCGGTATGCCACCTTTTATTATGAAGACGGGACGGAAGTGGAGGGGGCGGGTTCGGCGAGGGGCCGCTCGGTCATCGCCCGGCAGCTGCTGGCCGGCCGGCAGGTGTATGCGCGCCTGGATAAGGCGCCCGAGGACGTGAAGCCGCTGCTGCGCGTAGGCCAGACGAACTTCTTCCTGCCGTTCGACCGGGCGGGCATCGATCCGTTCACGGATCTCTTCCCGGTCACGCTCCGGCTGGAAGGCACCGTGCGCGGGACGGGCGGCATCCGGATCGCGGATGAGAGCTGCCGGACCGCGGTGCCGGGGCTCTACGCCGCGGGGGATGCGGCCACGCGCGAGCTGATCTGCGGCGGCTTCACCGGAGGAGGCAGCCACAATGCGGCCTGGGCGATGTCGTCCGGCTCGTTCGCCGGAGAAGGAGCGGCCGCCTACGCGCACAGCCTCGGGCCCCTCGCCGGACGGCGCGAACTGAAGGGCCTGTCGTCGACCACGGTGACGGCCGCTTCGGCGGGAGACCGGTCGGACCGCCCGAAGGAGCACATCCGCGCCGTCCAGGAAGAGGTCATGCCCTACGACCGCAACCTGTTCCGCACGGAGGCGGGTCTGCGGGCGTCGGTCGGCCGGCTGGACGGCATCTGGCGGGACATCCGCAGCGGGGCTTCGTCCCTTGGTGCCCATGCGGTGCAGGCGCGCGAAGCGGCGGCCATGACGGCCACCGCCCGGTGGATGTACCGCTCGGGCCTGGCCCGCACCGAAACCCGGGGCATGCACAAGCGCGAAGACTACCCGGAGCAGGACAGCGGGCAGCATTACCGGCTCCGTTCCGGCGGGCTTGATGAGGTCTGGGTGCAGCCCGAGCCCCTGCGGAAGGAGGTGGCGGCCCAGTGATCGAGCTCATCAGCGAATCGCGCTGCGTGCAGTGCAGCCGGTGCGTCGACGTCTGCCCGACCAATGTCTTCGACAAAGGCGAGGACGGCATTCCCGTCATTGCGCGCCAGAGCGACTGCCAGACCTGCTTCATGTGCGAGCTGTACTGCCCGGCCGACGCCATGTATGTCTCCCCCGATGCGGAAGCGGCGGCCGGCGTCACGGAAGAGAGCCTGGAGGCGCAGGGGCTGCTCGGCGGTTACCGGGAGAAGGTGGGCTGGGGGCCGGGCCGGAAGCCCGTGTCCGCCCATGAGTATATGTATCAGCTCGCCGCAAGGTCGATTCCTTAGCAGGCCATCGTTGTAATGCAGAACAAGGAGCAGCTGCCGGTCTTCACACGGCATGCTGCTCCTTGTTTTTGGTTCCAATCTAAGAATTTATATCTCCCCTTGTCACTGAATGTGCAGGCGGAGCTTGTGTCCTCCGAAGGAAGCATCCTCCATGTCCGCTGCCGCGGCAAACCTCAGCTCAGCAAGCAGCACATTTTCCCGCAGAAGAGAATCAAACCGTTCCAGCGCCTGCTTCAGCGGGGCATCGACATCGAGCGTAAGGTGGACTCTCTTCTCGATGGGCAGCTGAAGCTTCTTGCGGTAGTCCTGAATGCCGCGGATCACTTCGCGCACCAGGCCTTCCTGTTCCAGCTCCTCTGTGACTTCCGTGTTCAGCGCGGCATTGATGCCGTGCGCCGACGCGGAAGCGAACCCTTCCTTGCCCTGCTTCTCCACGAGCAGCTCATCCAGCGTCAGACGGACGGATTCGCCGGCAACCGCGGCGTCCAGGAAGCCGCGTTCGACCGCCATCCTCGCTTCGGATGCAGGCAGCTCCTTCAGCACCGTCTGAATGGCGCCGACGAGCTTCCCGTAGGTTCGGCCGGCCGCCTTCAGGTTAAGCTTCAGGCGGACGTCAACGAACGAGCTGTCGCTGTGCTCGACGCGGATGCGTTTGACGTTGATCTCCTCCTTGATGATGGCTTCGAACCGGTCCAGATCGAATTCGCGGTCCAGCGAGACGATCAGCTCGGACAAAGGCTGGCGGGTCTTGATCCCCGCCTCGCTGCGGAGGTTGCGTGCGAGCTCGACGATCCCGCGGGCGGTTTCCATCTCCTTCTCAAGCGCGGCATCCACTGCGGCTTCGTTCACCTTCGGGTAGTCCGTCAGATGGACGCTGCCTTCGCCGCCCAGGTTCCCGTAGATGTCTTCCGCCAGGAGCGGGGCATAAGGCGCGATCATCCGCGCCAGGGTCAGAAGCACTTCGCGGAGCGTCTGGTAGGCGGACACTTTGTCCTCCGTCATGCCGCTGCCCCAGAAGCGGTTCCGGGAGCGGCGGAGGTACCAGTTGCTGAGCTCGTCGACGAAGGCCTCGATCTGTCTGGCCGGGTTGAGCAGGTCATAGGATTCCAGCCCGTTCACCACGTGCTGCAGCGTCGTGTTCAGCCTCGACAGCACCCACCGGTCCAGTTCGTTCCTGGAAGTCGGCAGCGGATGGGCGTCCGGGTCATATTGATCGATCGCCGCATACAGCGAGTAGAACGCATGGGTATTGTGGAGCGTATCGATCACCTTGGACTTCGCCTCGGAGACGATCTGCTTCGAGAACCGCTTGCTGTTCCACGGCGCACTGTCGGACAGCAGCGCCCAGCGGAAGGCATCCGCCCCGAATTCCCCGATGATCTCCCACGGGTCCACCACATTTCCTTTGCTCTTGGACATCTTGAGGCCGTTCTCGTCCAGTACGTGACCGGTGGAGATCACCGCCTTGTACGGCAGCTTCCCGTTGTACAGGGTGGATACCGCCATCAGGCTGTAGAACCAGCCCCTGGTCTGGTCAATGCCTTCGCAGATGATGTCCGCCGGATACTGCTCCTCGAACAGCTGCCTGTCGCCAAAGGGGTAGTGGTACTGGGCGAACGGCATGGAGCCGCTGTCGAACCAGACATCGATCACCTCCGGCGTCCGGTGCATGGTTCCCCCGCAGGAGCAGCGCAGCCGGACCGCATCTACATAAGGCTTGTGCAGCTCCAGGTTCTCATCGAGAGGCGTGACGGACAGATCGCGCAGTTCCTTGAGGCTGCCGGGTGCCGTTTCGGTTCCGCAATCCCCGCACAGCCAGATGTTCAGCGGCGTCCCCCAATACCGGCTGCGGCTGATATTCCAGTCCACGAGCTCCTCCAGGAACTTGCCGAAACGCCCCTCACGGATGTGGGACGGGTGCCAATCGACCTGCCGGTTGTTCTCGATCAGCTGCTCTTTGACGGCCGTCGTCTTGATGAACCAGCTCTCCATCGCGTAGTAGAGGAGAGGGGATTTGCAGCGCCAGCAGAAAGGATAGCTGTGCTCGTACCGTTCCTTGGCGTACAGCAGGCCGTGTTCGGACAAGCATCGCACGATATCCACATCGCAGTCCTTGACGAAGCGCCCGGCAAAATCGGTAACCTGCCCGGTATACCGGCCGGCGAGGTCCACCACATTGACAAATTCGATGCCGTGCTGCTGGCACGTGCGGTAGTCGTCTTCCCCGTGCGCCGGTGCGATGTGCACGATCCCGGTGCCGCTCGAATCGCTCACGTAGGCCGCATCGACCACCCGGTGCCCTCCGTTCACCCGGATATAGGCAAAAGGAGGCTCATACTCGGTGCCCACGAATTCCGCACCCTTATGCGTGGAGAGGATCTCGTAATCCTTTTGGAGCACCTGTTCCACAAGTCCGCTTGCCAGCACGTATACGCTGCCGTTCTGTCTGGCTTTGACATAGTCCAGATCCTTGTTCAGCGCCAGAGCCGCATTGGCCGGAAGGGTCCAGGGGGTGGTCGTCCAGGCCAGGAAGATTTCCTCTCCCACCCGGCTCCTGAACTTCACCGTCGCGCTGAGATCCTTGACCTCTTCGTAACCCTGGGCCACTTCATGGGAGCTGAGCGTCGTCTGGCAGTCCGGGCAGTAGGGGCTGACCCGGTGGCCTTTGTAGAGGAGCCCCTTGCGATGGATCTCGGACAAAAGGTGCCACACGCTCTCGATATACGGGTTGGTCAGCGTCACATAGGGATGATCCATGTCGGTCCAATAGCCGATGGCTTCGGTCAGCTCCCGCCACTGCTTCTCATATTCGAAGACGCTGCTCTTGCACTTCTCGACGAACTCGGCGACGCCGTACTGCTCGATGGCCTGCTTGCCCGAGATGCCCAGCTGCTTCTCCACTCCCAGCTCGACAGGAAGGCCGTGGGTATCCCAGCCGGCTTTGCGGATGACGCGGTAGCCTGACATCGTTTTGTACCGCCCGATAAAATCCTTGATCACACGCCCCAGCACGTGCCCGATATGCGGTTTGCCGTTCGCGGTGGGAGGCCCTTCGTAGAATACGAAGTTCGGCCTGCCCTGCCGGTTCCGGATAGACTCCCCGAACGTATCGTCCCGCTTCCACTGCTCCAGGATCCGCAGCTCCCGGGTTCTTGCTTTTTCTTTGACGTCGACTTTTCTCATGAATCATTCGCTCCATTCCGCTCAAATGGATGGGGGTGAAAAACAAAACAAAAAAATCCCGCCCCCAAAGGGACGAGATTGATTTCTCGCTTAACCACCCTTGTTCTGAAGGACCGGTTGCCCGGTTATTCTTCAGCCCACTTACTGCGTACCATCATACGCGTCCCTTGTAACGGCGGGATCCCGGGTCAGCTTACTTCAGCAGCTTCGGCTTTCCTTCTCGGAGAGGATTTTGGGCTGAGTCTTGAACGTTGGCTTTCAGCACGGGGCCAACTCTCTGGGGAACAAGGGGTTCAGCTTACTCTTTCTCGTCAATGAATTTGTCGGATCATTCAGTTATTTACAGTTCTACACTATTGCAAGCGGATTGTCAATGGAGAAAATCGAAGGAGGCTGTTTCGCCCAGGTGTGTGCAGGTGACTTCGAGAGGCAGGTGGAGCTGCAGGGGGGGAACAGGCATAGGGCGAGGGAGAGGGGACGATGAAAAAACGCAGCAAGGAAGGGTGCCGCAGGGCCCCCTTCCTTGCTGTTTCGTTCCCGGGCAGGCAGTGAGACTCAGGCCGCCTCGGCAGGCTGAGCGGCGGGACACCCGCCGGCTCGCGCTGCCATGCGGCGGTAGGAGGCTGGGCGCGGGAATGCCGGTTCGCTGTGACGAACCGCGGGCAAGAGGCCGGAGAGCGGATGCTCTTGGCTTGAGCAGCCATGCCGCGGCGACTGGGCGAGGGAAGCCTGGTCCCGCTGCCATGCGTGGCGAGACGCCATTGCCGGGGATTATCGGCACGCGCTGCCTTGCCTGGCCAGGAGCCCGGCTTGAGCAGCCATGCCGCGGCGAAGGAGCCGGGCACGGGAAGCCTGGCCCCGCTGCCATGCGTGGCGAGACGCCATTGCCGGGGATTACCTGCTCGCGCTGCCTTGAGCGGCGAGAAGCCAGGAATCGTGAGCCCGAGCTTGAGCTGTCTTGCATGCCGAGGCGTACACCAGCATCCGTGACGCTGCCCGGCTCCCGCTGCCAAGCCGGGAGGGAGCGCCCAGCCTCGTAGTACAAGCCACCTATTCTGGTAACGGGAGTGGGATGTTTGGGTCTGGGCGTCGGGATTATCCCTTTTTAACATCCTCCAGGCTCGCCCCGTAGTTAATGTGATACACCTGACCGTCCAGCACCAGCGCAGGCACGGACACGACGCCGGACGCTTCGGCTTCGCCGATCCTGGCCGACTGCTCACCGAGATGAACGATCTCCGTCGTCACCTGTGCCGGATCGAGATACTCAACCACCATTCGCTCCGCGCTTACGCATACCCGGCACCCCGCATGGTAGAACACCGCTTTTGCCATTTCTCATCGCTCCTTCGTTAAGTTGTGGTTTGTGCTTACAACCTGAGTATAGAAGGAATGGGCCCTTTCCATCTATTTCTAATTTGAACTGGTTACGATAGGTTCACCCTATGGATAAGCGGGGGCAGGTGATTTTGGGGGCGGCGGGAAAAACCTTCCCGATTTTGGTATACTAGGAGCACGCAAGGAAAGAGAAGGGATGATGGCATTGACAACGGGATTCGCATCTTTACATATTAATCCCCATTTCGTACAGCGGCTGGAGGAGCTTGAGATCACAGAGCCTTCGCCGATTCAGGCCGACGCCATTCCGGTGGCGCTCACAGGAAAGGACCTGGTGGCCCAGTCGCAGACGGGCACGGGCAAAACACTGGCTTACGCACTACCGGTGCTGCAGAAGCTCGATGAAAACCTGCGGGAGGTTCAAGCGCTGGTGCTGGTTCCGACCCGCGAACTCGGCATGCAGATCGTGCAGACCGTAGAGGAGCTGACGAAAGGGACGGGCCTGCGCGTCCAGCAGCTCATCGGCGGGGCCTCCATCGACCGGCAGATCGACAAGCTGCGGACGAAGCCTCAGATCGTGGTGGGCACGCCGGGACGGGTGCAGGAGCTCGTGAAGCTGCGCAAGCTGAAGCTGCACGGCATCAAGACGGTCGTCGTGGACGAGGTCGACCAGGTGTTCGAGCTCGGCTCCATGCAGGACGTGGAGGCGCTGTTCAAGGGCATGCTGCGCGACCGCCAGCTGCTGTTCTTCTCCGCGACCTTCCCGCCGCCGATCCAGGCGGTCATTGACCGCTGGATGAACGATCCGGAATATGTGCGCGTGAAGCCGGCCCAGCGGACGTCGGAGACGCTGGAGCACGTATACTTCGTTTGTGAGGAGCGGGAAAAAATCGATACGCTCCGCAAGCTTGTGCGTTTGTACAATCCGCGGGCGGCGATCGTGTTCATCAACGAGACCGACAATATCGGCGAGGCGGTGGCGAAGCTGCAGTACGCCGGGCTGTCGGTCGAAGGGCTGTACGGCGATTCGTTCAAACAGGAGCGGGCCCGGACGATGCAGGGCTTCCGTGCCGGACGCTTCCAGCTGCTGCTGGCGACCGATGTCGCGGCGCGGGGACTCGACCTGCCGCAGGTGACGCACGTTATCAATCTCGATCCGGCGCTCGATGCGGATCATTATGTGCACCGCGTTGGCCGGACGGGCCGGATGGGCCGCAAGGGCATGGCCGTGTCGATCGTGACGCCGCGCCAGCAGTTCATTCTCGAGAAGTTCGAGAAGGCGCTCGGTATCACGATCGAACGCCGCGTGATGTCGCACGGCCGTCTGATCGATCCGGAGCAGGAGCGTGCGATCCGCCAGGAAAGCAAGCGCAAGCTCGTGGAGCGGCGGGTGCCGGGCGGCGAAGACGGACGCGGAGCGTCTGCGGAGCCGGGAGCGGCGCAGCGCCGTGACACCGCGGCAGGAGCCGCGCGGGCGGCAAGGCCTGCCGCCGAGCGCAGCGATGGGCCGGCCGGGGCGCCGCGTGAGGGCCGGGCGCCGGAGCGCGGGGAAGGCACGGCTGCCGGGCGTCCGGCTGCACGGACCGCCGGAGCGCCGGTACCGGGGGCGCGCGGGCCGCGATCGCCGCAGCCTGCGCCGGACAAGCGCAAGGCGGAGCGGGAGCGCGACCGCAAGAACAAGGGCGCGCCGCGCTGGCTGAAGGAGAAGCAGGACAAGCCGAAGGGCTAGGAAGCGCAGGGGGACGTCGAGGCCGGCCGCTGTGCAGCGCGGAGCCGAGATGCCGAAGCGGACGCGGTGCAGCAGCTGGGGCACCGCGACGCTGGCAGTGCAGCTAGGCCGGGCCGCTGGGCGGATGCACCGGCCGCGGCGAGTCCGAGTCCCGGAACCTGGGCATCCATGAGGCGTGGTCCGCTGTGACCGCAACCCGCGCGCTGAAGGATAGGCACAGTGAGTCGAAACAATAGGAGGCGGTGGTCGCCATGCGAGTGCTGATGAAGACGATCTTCCTGACGGGAGCCGTGCTGGTCATTGCCGCGGCGCTGCTGCTCTGGTTCCTCCGGCCCCAGCAGCCGCTGGATCTTGCCTATACCGAGCTCCCGCTTAGAGAGAAGGCGCTCGATATGCTCCGCAGCCGGAAGCTCGAGGTGGTGCTGACGGAGGCGGAGGTCAACGAGCTGCTGAAGAAGGCGCTGGCCGCCTCCCCTCAGGTATCCGGGAACGTCCGGATCACCGGCGCGAGATTCTATCTGGAGGGTGAAGCCTTGTCCGCCGATGTGCAGCTGCTCTACCGGGACCGCTGGGAAGCGGCGGGACGCCTGTTCTTCGACCTGTCCTGGCAGGACCCTTATCTGACCGCGGTTCATACGGGGACCGAGGTCAGGGGAGTCCGCCTGCCGGACGGATGGTTTCAGCTGCAGCCGCTGCAGGCGGAGCTGAACAGCTATCTGCCGCAGGCGGCCGCGATCCGCGACCTGCAGTTCGAGCCGGACGGTGTGCGGGTCGGCTTCCGTCTCCGCTGACGTAGCGGTTCAAGCTGCGGTATGCGGTATAGGAAGCGGCTCTGAGCTTAGGAGACGGTACAGGTAAGGGGGCCTGCAGCTGGAGGAAGTCATCTCCGCTTCGCAGAGTCCGGTGCGGTTAGCCGGCGGATCCAAGATAACGGAACTCAGGTATCTTATTGAGGTATTTCCCGTGATTTCCTGAAGAATAGCGGAACTCAGATGCCTTATGTGGGGCCGATTGGAAGTAGACTAAACGGTGGACACAACTTAAGGAACGACCTTTATAATAAAGACAAACGAACAAAGGTCGAGGTGTGCCATGAGTCAGCAGCGGGAGAGTTACGACAGTGAGTTTAAGAAAAAAACAGTGGAACATATAGAGAAGGAGGGGAAGAAGCCAATTGAGATTGCCCGGGAACTTGGGATTCCGAAAAGTACCTTAAGCCGCTGGATCAAACAGTACGGGAAAAGTGCAGCTTCGGAACAATCACAAGTCTTTGTGGATTACGAACGACTAAAAAAGTTGGAGCAGCAAAACCGCGAACTGCAAGAGGAGAACGAAATCTTAAAAAAGGCAATGCACTTCTTCACGAAAGACCGGGACTGATTTTTTCGTTTATTTATAAACACCGCTTCCAGTACCGTGTCGAGAAGATGTGCTCCGTTTTACAAGTATCCAGAAGCGGCTATTACAAGTGGGTAAAACACAAGCCTAGTAAACGGGAAAAGCACCGGATGTGGCTGAAAAAACGCATCCGGCATCACTTTTACCGTTTGAAGAAGCGCCCGGGCAGCCCCGTGATTACTGCGATTCTGCGAGAGGAAGACGGTTGTGCTGTCTCCTCAAAAACGGTCAGTCGCCTTATGAAAGAGATGGGTCTTAAGTCGATTACGGTTGGAAAATACAAAGCAACGACCAATTCCAACCACAACATGCCTGTTCATGACAATATCCTAAATCAGCAGTTTAAAGTGGAGGCACCCAACAAGGTCTGGGTAACAGATATTACTTATGTCGCCACTGGCGAAGGCTGGCTATACTTAGCCAGTGTGATGGACTTATATTCACGTAAAATCGTGGGCTGGGCTACAGGCGCGCGGATGACTAGGGAGCTCGTGATCGAAGCCCTGGAGCTTGCTTACAAGCGTCAGAAACCGGCCCCTGGCTTGATCCACCACTCCGACCGCGGATCTCAGTATGCAAGCAGTGATTACCAAGAACGGCTGGCAGACTACTTCATGACCGGCAGCATGAGTCGAAAAGGGAACTGCTATGACAATGCGTGTATCGAGTCTTTTCACAGTACATTGAAAAAAGAGCTTGTGTACCAAACCAAGTTTAAAACTCGTAAACAAGCAACCGATGAACTCTATAATTACATCGAGTTTTACTACAACCGAACACGGCGCCACTCCACTTTGGGTTATAAAACGCCTCATCGCTTTGAACAGATGTACCATGAACAAAGAGCAGCTTAGCGTTAAAGGGTTCCTTCATTTTTGTGTCTACTTTATTGACAGAAGTCCAGATAAGCCCAGAAACAGCTTCGATCTCGCGAATAGCGCATCTGAGTTCCTTTATTTCTGATGGGAACCTTCAAAAAGTCGAAATAGCACATCGTACTTCCGCTATTTACAGCAAACCGCCTGCGCGCCGACTCGATTTCACCAGCAGACATAGCAAATAAGCCTTCTCCGCCATGGGAGAAGGCTTATTTGCTATCGACGATACCCTATTACATGCCAACCGGCGCTCCGCGGCGCCGCTAAGCCTTCTGCAGGCCGCCGCGGTCCGGGACCTGCTTGCCTCCGCCGCCCTGGTTTTTCCGGCGCCGGAGGGTGAGGGTGAACGGCAGGCCGATCAGCACGACGACGGTGGCTGCCCAGTAGACGTCGTTGACGCTCATCGTGAAGGCCTGCGCTCCGATGGCGGCCTGACCTGCAGCGCCGCCGGTCTGAGCGAGATCGGCCGAGTGGACGCTGACGCGGGAGGCCAGCATCGACGTGAACAGGCCGATGGAGAAGGAACCGAGTCCCTGACGGATCCAGTTGTTGACGGACGACGCATGTCCGGACAGCTCGCGGGGGATGACTTCCATGCCCGCGTTCGAGGCCGGCATCGTGGCCAGGGCGATCCCGATGTTGCGGACGGTCATCCAGAGGATGATGTAAGTGTGCGATACGCCAACGGTCAGCTGAGCCATGGCCAGGGTGCCGACGGCAATGAGCAGAATGCCCGCAATGACGAGCGGCATCGGCCCGATTTTGGTATACAGCTTGCCGGTGATCGGCATGAAGACCGCCATGGCGAGGGACGCCGGCAGCAGAATCAGACCCGTATCCAGCGCGCTTACATGCTGGATGTTCTGCAGGAACACCGGCGTGAGATAGGTGCCGGAGTACAGGCTGACCGTAATGATACAGCTGAGGATCAGCGTGTACGTATAGACCGGATACTTCAGCACCCGGAGATTCAGCAGCGGCTCCGCCACCCGGTTCTCCCGCCGGATGAACAGAATAAGGGAGATCAGGCCGACCGCCAGAAGCGAGAGCGTCTGCCAGGAGCCCCAGCCCCAGGTATGGGCGTTGCTGAAGGCGACGAGCAGGGAGGCGCTGCTGAGGATGACCGTGACGAAGCCGGGCAGGTCGAAGGTCTTCGGCGCGGCGATCCGGTAATACGGGATGTTGCGCACCGCAACGTAGATGGCGACGATCCCGAACGGCAGGTTCATCAGGAACAGCGAGTGCCAGTCAAAAATCTGGATCAGCCAGCCGGCAATCGTCGGACCGAGGGCGGGGGCCAGCATGGCCGACAAGCTCCACATGGAGATGGCGAACGGCTGGCGTTCGCGAGGAATGACCTGATAGATGATCGTCATCGTCGTCGGCATGACCATGCCGCTGAAGACGCCCTGCAGGATGCGGAAGGCGATCAGCGATTCGATGTTCCAGGCCGCGGCACAGAGTCCCGACATCAGGGTGAAGCCGACCAGTGCGAAGACGTACAGGTATTTGGTACTGAACCGGTCGCCGAGATAACCGGTGATCGGGGCGATAATCCCCGTGGCGAGCATGAAGCCGGTCAGGGTCCACTGGACCATATCCAGACCGGTGTTAAAGTCTTCCATAAGCACGGGGATCGCCACGTTAATGGTGGAGACGCCCAGGATGGCCAGGAACGACCCGAAGAAAATGCCGATGAGCAGGGGCCAGAACGCCACTGGCTGATTCCGGTCCTCCACCGGCGGCAGGGGGGTGGACATGAGTGTTTCTCTCCTCTCCTTGCTGAACAAGCTTGCAGTATGGCTTTGTATCTCTTTTTGTGTCTTGCTGTCTTTGTCGAGGCGTTTCCGCCTGCTTATTCTTTGTACTCCATGGCCTTGCGGAGCAGCCGGGTCAGTTCGGTCTTCTCCCCGGTGTCCAGGCCTTTCCAGAAGCGTTCGACGAGCAGTGAAGCTTTCTCATCCAGCTCCTGCAGCGCCTCGAGGCCCTGGTCCGTAATGCGCAGCTGGACGACGCGGCGGTCGGACTCCAGCGGCACCCGTTCGGCGAAGCCGCCGGCCACCAGCTTGTTGGCCAGGTTCGTAACGGCCGGCAGCGTAATCTGCAGCGCTTCGGCCAGCTCGGAGGAACGCCGGACCCCTTCGGCCCGGAGCACCTCCAGCAGGTAGTACTGCTGGCTGGAGAGATTATTGCGCAGCGCGCTGCTCATCTCCGCGATCCAGCGTCGCATGGCGAGGCGGGTCCATTTTTCAATCTCGGTCCGCGCGGTGGGTTCTAACATCAGAATATACCTCCGAATCATGGAAAAAAGGGGAAGAGCTTCCCTTATGTATTAACCATTCAATAGTTTACTAATTGAATACTTTAACTCTTGAACAAATTAATTTTACTCCCGCTGGAGCCCCATGTCAAAAAACAAAAGAGCCCTGCAGCCGCTCTATACAGTATGAGCGCTGCAGAACCCCGGGTATTCGGTCCGTCTTAGCTTGACACTTCTTATTTCTTTCTTTTTTGGACATAGGAAGGATACACGATCTCTCCGCTGTCGAGCTTCGCGATCTCCTCCGCACTCCAGCCCTCGATCTTGCTGCGTCCGGTCACGCCCGTAACCTTGATCGCATACTTGCTCTCGAGATAGCTGTGCAGGGCCGGCATGTCCGCTTCCTTCAGCTCGCGGAGCGTCTTCTTGCCCTGGATCTGCCCCAGGATCACGCCGATCGATTCCGCCGCCAGGCTCGTATTCGGCTGAATGCGCGCACTGCCGTAAGCGATGGCCGAGGAGCCGACATTCTTGCCCGCGAGAATGACGTTGTCGTAATTCTTGAGCAGGAAGCTGCGCAGCGGCATCCCGTACTTGTCGGGACGGCCCATCTCGATGCCCCACTTGTTGGCGGAGGTGCCCTGCAGATCCAGCGGGTAGCCGCCGATGGAGACGTTGTCCCAGAACATTCTGGCTCCCAGCATGTCGGACACTTTCAGCACATAATCCGTTTCGTAGTGGTTGTACTCGCGGATATACGGATAGCTCGGGAAGCCGTTCAGCTCCGCCTTTTCCCAGCCGGTGATGTTCCTCCGGAAGTGTTCGAGAAGCAGCGGTATCTCTTTCTTCCCGAGCTCCATCGCCTCCGCCACGGACTTGTCGTCCGCCGGGTTCACCGTGTAGATCAGGAAGGCGTTGATGAGCACTTCGCCGTCCCGCTGGTGGACCGCATTGAAGCCGCGCAGGAACACTCTGTCGTTGGACGGCTTGTACTTCGACGTCATGCCCGAAAGGCCGATCGCATAGCTGTGGTCGACCGAGCCGTAGCCGTACTTGGCGCTGCGTTCCTTGGGGGTCATGGCTTTGAAGCTGCTCTGGAATCTCTCCCAGTCGACATTCTTGAATTTCATCATGAAGCCGGCGCTCATATATTCGATATCCTTCTGTCCGTAAAAGGCTTCCAGGCCCGGCATCCGCACGGCACCCTTGAGCCGGGATACCACGGCCGCGTAGTCGGTGTTCTCCACTACGTAATTCGCCGTCAGGCGCTTCTTGACCCCGTCCTTGGTCGTGTAATCGATACCGGCCACCTTGCTCTCGCTGCCGAAAGCACCTGCTTCGAGCTGCACGCCGTCGATGTTCACCCCTTGCTCCACCGGGATGTCTTTGCTCAGCTTGCCGAAATACTGCTCGAACTCGGACAGCTTGCGGATCTTGCCGGCACGGAACCCGTCGAAGAGCTCCTTCGCGCGTCCCTGCACCAGCAGCCGATGCTGCTCGTCCCGCGTCTCGTCGAGGAACAGCATCTCGCCCTGCAGCACCTGCCCGCCGAAGGCCGGCCGGGGATCGATCACTTTCACCTTCAGCCCTTCATCCGCTGCGGCCCGGGCCAGATACAGCCCTTCGAGCTCGCTGCCGATCAGGGCAATGTCAACCTTTTCCTGTATACTGGCCTGCTTCACCGCTCCGGCATCCGTCTGCCCTGTGGACGGGTTTCCTGCCGCTTCACTGCCGGGGGTCTCCTGCTTGGCTGACGGCTGCGCCGTCTGCTGCCGGCTTCCGCCGAACTGGCCGGATACCAGTGCGGCCACGGCGGCGACCGCCACCAGGGCCAGGACGAGAAGTCCGACCGACAGCCTTTTTCCGTTCTTCTTCATGGGTGCCGTTACACGCTCCTCGTTCTCTCCAGACCGCTCCCGTACGGAGGGTTTGGCGTTACTGAAGACCAGTCTAACATTTTTAGGGAGAACGATCAAAGCACCCCCCCAAAGGTTTCCAATCCGGCGAAATCCTTAGTATTAGCACGGAACACTTCGCGAAGGTTGTTCTGAATTCCCAATCTGCATCACCATCAACCAACTTCATAATCAGAGGAGAATGACGATGAACAAGACGTTCAAGAAGTCCGTAATTTCCGGATTGACCCTGGCCATGATGCTCAGCGGTGCCACGGCGGCGTTCGCGGATAACGGTAACGGCAAAGGCAGCGATAAGAATAAAGGCAAGTCCGCAAATGTAAAGGCTTCCAAGGATGTGAATGTGAACATCAAGCTGAGCTTCGACGACCTGCAGGGTGCGGATGTCGAATGGGCACAACGCTATATCGCCTCCCTGGCCTCGAAGCAGGTATTCGAGGGCTATGAAGACGGCACGTTCCAGCCGCGCAAAACGATCACGCGGATCGAGGCCATCACGGCGGCGGTGCGTCTGATGGGGCTGCGCGATCAAGCCGAATCCGATGCGGCGAAGTCGGCCGATCTCAACTTCAAGGACAGCGACAAGCTCGAAGAGAAATATCCTTGGGCGGTCGGCTACGTCTCGGTAGCGCTGCAGAACGACCTGTTCTCCGAAACCGACACGATGGTTCAGCCGGAGAAAGAAGCGGACCGCCTGTGGGCGACGACGCTGCTCGTCAAGGCGCTCAAGCTGCAGAACGAAGCGAAGTCGAAAATGAACGCGAAGCTTCCATACAAGGATGCGTCGCAGATTCCGGCCGGTTCGGTGGGCTATGTCGCCGTGGCGATCGAGAAGAACCTCATCGACGGCTACGAGGACAACACCTTCCGCCCGAACAAGCCGGTAACCCGCGCCGAGCTGGCTGCGCTGCTTGATCGTACGGGCACCCAGCTGCCTGACCAGGCTTCCGTCAAAGGAACGCTTACGGCCGGTGTGAGCAATAACCTCCTTAATGTGAAGCTGTCGAACAACACGACAGTGAACATCGAGCTCGATTCGAACGCGTTTATTTTCCGCAATGGCTCCCGTGCAGCCTCGTCGGAACTGCGCGCAGGTGACGAGCTGCTCGTGCGCACGTACAACTCCAAGGCGATCTATGTGGAGGTCACGAAGCTGGCGAACAGCACGACGACGCCTTCCACGGACTTCAGCGTCTCGGGCACGCTGAACAGCTACAAGCTGAACAACCAGGGCGAGATCGCTACGATCACCATCAACCAGTCCGTGAACGGAGGCACGCAGACGGCCGTCTATCCGGTATCCTCGAACCTTTACATCTCCGGGGACCTGAGCCTGCTGACCGCCGGCCGCTCCATCGAGCTGAAGGGCAAGAACTCCGTTGTGACGACACTCATCATCCGCTAATTCGCTGAAATAGAGAGAGGTTCTCCTTCTATTAAAAAGGGTTAGGACGGCTGGAAGCAGCCCTTCTTTCGGTGCCTTAGGTGCGCCGGGGGGAGGGCTGTTTCGCATTTGGCGGGAATTGGGCGGAAGCACGCGGACGGAATGGGGTGGACACCGGAAGGGTTCGGTGTATAATGAATAGAAATTAGAATGAATGGAAATCCGAAAGCGGCTGGAGGAACCCCCGTCATGACAGAAGCATCTAATACGAATCCCATCAAACTTGAAGATATCCTCGTAGCCAGCCACGTGCTGAAGGATGTCATCCAACATACACCGCTGCAAAAAAACTTCATCCTCTCCGAACGCTACGGCTGCAATGTCTACCTGAAGCGGGAGGATCTGCAGGTCGTCCGCTCGTTCAAAATCCGCGGCGCCTACAATATGATCCGTTCTCTGCCCCAGGAGCAGCTGGAGAAGGGGGTCGTCTGCGCGAGTGCCGGCAACCATGCGCAGGGCGTAGCCTACTCCTGCAAGGCGCTGGGCATTCCGGGGCGCATCTTCATGCCGGCGACAACACCGCGGCAGAAGATCTCGCAGGTGAAGCTGTTCGGCGGCGCTTTCGTCGAAGTGGTGCTGACGGGCGATACGTTCGACGATGCCCTGAGGGAAGCTGTGGCCTACGGCCAGCGGGAAGGCATGGCCTTCATCCACCCGTTCGACGACCATAAGGTGGTGGCCGGGCAGGGGACCGTGGGCCTCGAGCTCATGAACGACCTGCGGGAGCAGGTGGACTTCGTCTTCGCCGGGATCGGCGGCGGCGGTCTGATCTCGGGCGTCGGCAGCTATGTCAAGAGCATCTCGCCGCAGACCCAGGTGATCGGCGTCGAAACGACGGGCGCCCCGTCGATGCAGCAGTCGCTGGAGGCGGGCGAGGTCGTGACGCTCGCCGAGATCGACAAATTCGTCGACGGCACGGCGGTGAAGCGGGTCGGCGAGCTGACTTACGGCATCACGCGCAGCGTTGTGGACAACATCATCGTCGTGCCGGAAGGCAAGGTCTGCACGACGATCCTTGAGCTGTACAACGAGAACGCCATCGTGGCCGAGCCTGCAGGGGCGCTTACTGTGGCGGCGCTCGAATTCTACCGCGAGCAGATCAAGGGGAAGACCGTGGTCTGCATCATCTCCGGCGGCAACAACGATATCGACCGGATGCAGGAGATCAAGGAACGCTCCCTGATCTACGAAGGCCTGAAGCACTACTTCATCGTGAACTTCCCGCAGCGCGCGGGCGCCCTGCGCGAGTTCCTCGAGCATGTGCTCGGCCCGAACGATGACATCACCCGGATTCGAGTATACGAAGAAGACGAGCAAGGAGAACGGGCCCGCCCTGGTGGGCATCGAGCTCAAGCATAAGGAAGACTACGGCCCGCTGACCGAGCGGATGATCCAGCGGGGCCTGCAGTTCAGCGAAATCAACAAGGATCCGAACCTGTTCAATCTGTTGATCTGACCGGGCGCGGAGCCTGCAGGGAGGAATGAGGAAGGCATGCCGATCGATGAGAAGCAGGAACCGGTGACCGATACGTTCCTGGAGGATTACGAGGAGTACGCCGAGGACGACGATGACCGCTGGCGTCCGGGCGGCCTGCGCGCCGGCTGCCGCGACCGCAATGCTGCGCTGCGCCGGCGTCCGCGGCTGATGTAAGCAGGCAGGTTGGAGCCCTCTCCGGTGATAAGCCGGAGGGGGCTTTTGTCATTTTTATTAACTCATGGTGCAGATTTGGGCAGGACCCCGAAGGCGGACATGGCGATCCGCAGCCCGAGCTTATTCTCGCCGGCTCCCTTGGCATCCGTGGAATTCACCGAATAGACGACACGCCGCTCGAGGTCACGCGTAGCGAACATGCCGTTCGCATAACCGGGTCTCGCTCCCGTTTTCCCCCAGAAAGTAATCCCGTTGATGACGGCGCGGGACATGCCCATGCTCATGGTCGCCCGCCCCGCGTCTTTGCCGTCTGGACTCCACGCAGGCACATCCGGTACGGTAAACATATGCTGGAGCTGGTCTTCAGGAACCAGCTGGCCCCGGAAGAGTGCGGTCATGAAGGTATCGAGGTCGGAGGTAGTGGAGATGATCTGGCCGGCGGCCCAGGTGAAGGACTGGCTGCCTTCGGTTACATCCACCAGCTCGGGTTTGCCGTTCTGCTCTACTGCCTGGTATCCCAAGGCATGGTTCCCGAGGATCCGGATATCGCTGCCCGGCAGGTAGGTGTCATACAGGCGGAGAGGTATAATGATGCGGGACTCCACTTCCGTCTCGTAGGTATTGCCCGTCACTGCTTCAATGAGCAGTCCTGCGAGGAAGTAGTTGATATTGGCATAATGCTGGCGGGTTCCCGGCTCGAACTCCATGGGCTGGGTTACGGCCAGCCGGACGACCTCCTCGGGTGTCCAGGTCATTGCGGGCAGGTCCGATTCCTTCACGCCGTCCGGGAGCTTGGGGCTTGGAAGCCCGCTCGTATAATGGAGCAGCTGGCCTACCTGAATGGGCGGATACGATTCGGGCAGCAGCCCGGGCAGATAGCTTTGGATCGGTTTGTCGAGGTCGACCTTGCCTTCGGCCGCGAGCTGGAGGACGACGGCGGCGGTGAACACCTTGGTGATGCTGCCGATGCGGAACCGTCCGTCAGCCCGGGCCGGCGCGCTCGTTCGGAGATCGGATACGCCGGAGGCGCCCATCCAGCTTTGTGTTGGGGTGCCCACGAAGACCAGTGCTGCCGTGGCCTCCTTATTAGGGAGTCCGGCTATAGCTTTGCTCACCGACGGCAGGTCCAGCGGAGGAAGGACCGTCCTGCCGGATTCCTTGGAGGCGGTAGCGCCTGCGGCATCCATGATGCCTGCGGGGACTTCGGAAGCGGCGGCACCAGCGGGCACGGCAGCGCCGAATGCGCTTACGGATACCATGGCGGACAGCAGGGAAGATACGATGATTTTTCTCACTATACTCATCTCCTTTGGTTCATGTTCACTTCCTCATTATGCAGTCTGAAGAAGTGTTACAGAACATCCTAAGGTCCAAGAATGAACTGGACTTTAGGCGGAGCAGCACAGTGTGCAGCGTGGAAACCACAGGTCCGGGGAGGTTGTGTGTTTTTTTGCTGGCGCAGTTGGGAAAAGGTGATGGAAACAGACAATACGCTCGGTGTGTTCCGCCAGGGGAAGGAATCAGAGGAGAAGCTGCTCGTGGTGTCCTATAAAACCCACGAAGACCAGGTCATCCGGCTCGAGCTGTCCGGCAATGCCGGTAAGGTCGAGATGCTGCGGCTGGCGCAGAGGTATACCGAAGCGGGAAAGCTGGCGGAGCCCTGGTCGCGGGCTTGCTGTGTTTTGTACGGCTTCGCGGAGGCCGTTTATTCTGTGATCGTCGCCTGTTAGGAGTCGGCGAGCAGCCGCTCGATCTTCTCTGCCGTTCCGCTTCCCGGAACCGGCGTGTTCACCAGCAGCTGAAGGTCGGGCGAGTCGATCACCTGCAGGGCCAGAGGCTCGAAGGTCAGCAGGCCGGCGGACGGGTGGCGGATGTGCTTGCGCCCCTCAGGCGTCTCGATCACCTCATGCCGTGACCACATCTCGCGGAACTCCGGGGAGATTTGGCTGAGCTCCTGCAGCGTCTCCGCCCACCAGGGGTCCTCGACGAACCGCCCGTAGCCTGCGCGAAACTGGGCCAGCAGGCGAAGGGCTTGAGCTTCCCATTCCTCTCCCTTCAGCTGACGCAAATAGGGAGAGGTGAACGTCATCCAGATGAGATTACGCTCCTGCTCATCCCATGCGTCATAGTCGCCGAAGACGGCGCAGAAAGCCTTGTTCCAGGCGACGACGGTCATGCGGGCATCCAGCACACAGCCGGGTGTGAGGCCGAGTCCGTCCAGGAACGGCTGCAGAGCCGAGGGGATGGACCTGCGGGCAGGTGGATCGGCCGGAGGAGGCTGCCGGTGCGCGAGCAGGAACAAGTGCCTTCGTTCAGCGGCATCCAGCTGCAGAGTCCGGCATAGGCTCTCCAGCAGCGCAGCCGATACGCTGATCTCCCGCCCCTGTTCGAGCCAGGTATACCACTCGACGCTGACGCCGGCGAGCAGTGCGACTTCCGTCCGCCGCAAACCGGGCGTCCGCCGTCTGCCGCCTGGCGGCAGACCGGCCTGCTCAGGGGATAACCGTTCACGGCGGCTGCGCAGAAATTCGGCGAGCTCGGTGCGTCGGTCAAACTTTTTTTGTTCCAAACGGTTCACAAGATTCGCCTCCGTTCCTTAGGGGGGAGTGCCACTTCCAGGATAAACGGACCACTCCTTGCCTTATCGGTTCCATTATACACTAAGGATGTCAAGGGCGACGGGTTCCCGGATGATTCTCAAGAGAGAGCGGGTACAGCGCCCCTTCAAACCCAAGGTAAAGGAGCAGGAGAAAATGGTGAACTATGCGATCGAAGGAAAAGTGGTTGTCATTACGGGAGCAAGCAGCGGGATCGGAGAGGCGGCCGCGCGGCTGCTGGCCGAGCATGGAGCGAAGATCGTGCTGGGGGCAAGACGTACGGACCGGCTGGAGGCTTTGGTATCGGAGATCCGTTCGGAAGGAGGCACTGCCGTATACCGGGAACTGGATGTTACGAGGCGTGAGCCTATGGAAAACTTCATGAGCTTCGCCAAAGTAACCTTCGGGCGCGTCGATGTCGTTGTCAATAATGCCGGTGTGATGCCGCTGTCGCCGCTGGCCGCCTTGAAGGTGGAGGAATGGGACCGCATGGTTGATGTGAACATCCGCGGCGTGCTCCATGGCATTGCTGCGGGGCTTCCGCTCATGCAGGAGCAGGGCGGAGGCCAGTTTGTGAACATCGCCTCCATCGGTGCGCATACGGTAGTGCCTACAGCCGCCGTCTACTGTGCGACGAAGTTCGCCGTCCGTGCGATCTCGGAGGGTCTGCGCCAGGAGATGGGCGGCTCCGGGATCCGGGTCACGCTGATCTCCCCGGGCGTGACGGAGAGCGAGCTGGCCGACACCATCTCGGATGACAAAGCGCGGGAATCGATGAAGGAGTACCGCCGCGTCGCCATCCCTGCTTCGGCGGTGGCCCGCTCGATCCTGCACGCCATCGGGCAGCCCGACGATGTCACCGTAAGCGAGATCATCGTGCGGCCAACGGCGAGCCCGGCATAAGGGCGGCGGAGATGCCGGATCCTGGGAGAAGCGTGGGGCCAGGCGGACAAACGAAGAGGAGTGAGGGAGGAAGGTCCCTTACTCCTCTTTGTTTACTTGCGCAGGCCGGCTGCTTTGGGGCTGCGGCGCATGAAAGGCTTGTCCATCCGCGCTGCTTACCGCGGCAAGCTTATGCCGGCTTGGACCGCTTAGGCGGCCCGCTCAACCTGGCCTTCGATTTCAATGCCTTTGAACCCGTTCATGAGAAGCTTGAAGGGCAGGTACGAGAGCAGCGAGAAGAAGAAGGCCGAGACAACGGAAGAGAGGGGAAAAACGACGAGAGAGATCAGCCCCGCGCTGAAGCCTTGTACCTGGGTACTGCCGATCCGGGTGGTCGCATCGTAGCCGGCCAAGGACAGGAGCAGCATCAGCACGCCGAAGACGATTCCGAGAGCCAGCCCGTTCAGGCACATCAGCTTCAGGTAGGATCCGAACCGCAGGTCCGGTGGAATAAAAAAAGATCACGAACCTTACGGTCCGTGATCCAAGGGGCGGCAGCCCCAATCTATTCGGTTTCTTACTTCACCGACACTTTGCCGAGATCCTGTACGCCCTGGTAGATCGTCTCGAAGAGCTCTTCGAGGTTCTCTTCCTCGATGCATGAGAAGGCGACGCGCAGGTCGGTCTCGCCGAGCGCGATCGTGCCGATGCCGTACTTGTCGAGCAGGTGGACGCGGAGCGTCTCGGCATCGACCGTCTTAAGCTGCAGGCACATGAAGTAACCGGAGTTGAACGGATAGTACTCCCACACGCTGTCGTACTTGCCGGAGTCGAGCAGGGCCTTGACCTTGTTCGCGCGGCCCTTCATGATGTCGAACTTCTCCTGCTTCTGCTGCGGGAAATCCGGGGACTGCAGCGCGTGCAGCACGAACGTCTGCGAAGGGTGCGGGCCGCTCGAGATCGTGGCGCGGATGATGCCCATCGTCTTCTGCTCCAGCGCGGCAAGCGTCGCTTCCGGCTGGCCGACATACGTGATGAAGCCCACGCGGAAGCCCCATACGTACTCTTCCTTCGTCGCGCCGTCCACCTTGATCGACAGCACGCGCTCATGCAGGTCTGCGAGGGCGCCTGCGAGCGACTCCTGCAGGGAGTTCTCGAAGAAGAGGCCGAAGTACGCGTCGTCCGTCACGGCCACCACGTTGATGCCGGCTTCCGCCGCTTCCTTGATGGCCGCCACGATGGAACGTCCTTCTTCCGCATCCGGCGTGTAGCCTGTCGGGTTGTTCGGGAAGTTCAGGACAACGATCGCCTTGCCCTTGGATTTCTGCGCAAGGAGCGCTTCCTTCAGCCCTTCGGCGTTGAAGCGGCGCTCGCTGTTATAGAGCGGATAATTGACGATCTCGGCACCGCGGCGGATGCCGAAGGTCAGCTCGTAGTTTTCCCAGTTTTTGTCCGGGATGACGACAGCGTCGCCAGGGCCTGTGAACAGGTCGGCCACGATGCTGAGGCCATGGGTCAGCGCGTTGGTGGCGATGGGATTCCCGAGGCTTTTGCCCTTCAGCGACGGGTTCTCTTCGATCATCTTCGCGCGCCATGCGGTGCGGAGCTCCGGCTTGCCCGCCGGCGGGGCATATTCATAAATGTCCTTCGGGTTGTACGCGGACAATGTATCCTGGATGACCTTCAGGTGCATCGGCTTGCCATTCTCGAGCGCCGTGCCGATCGTTGCGTTGAATTTCTTGGCCTTCGCCTTGGCTTCGGCGGATTGGCTCAGGATGCCCTCCTTTGGAAAATAAATCTGCTTCCCGAGATCGGAGAGCATGTCGTACACATGCGGAGCCTCCTTGGAAATCGTCTCATTCAGCTTGTGGGCAAGAGGGTTCATGACGGTCCATCCTTCCATAGGTCATCTGGATTTGTGCTGGAATTGCACTGGATTTTAACTAGCCCATATTATAGCACTTTAGTGTAATAGCGTCACGGCCCGTTTGGCATTTTTCGTGGATTTGGGCCACGAGCTGTGTTACCATAGTAGGCACTGGGGTGCGGTATGGTTCGTTTGGGTTCATTTTGACCCGTTCGGATCTGCCTGGACCCACAACGGAGAGGAGTGCGCTGGAGTAGTGACAGCCATCAAACGTTACGAAAAAATCATGGAGCTGCTCATGGCGCACGGCGAAGTGTCCGTGGCCGATCTGGCGGCGCGGCTGGAGGTCACCGGCAAGACGATCCGGCAGGATCTCGAGAAGCTGGAGGAGAAAGGCCTCCTGCACCGCACCCACGGAGGAGCCGTGCTTGCCAACGAGAGCTATTCCGGCCTGCTCGGCAGCCAGCCCCTGACCGGCCGGCATCCGGACGAGAAGCATGGGGCGGCCTTGGCGGCGCTGCGTTTCGTCGAGCGTCATGATATTATTGCCCTCGACAGCGGGAGCACAACCCTCGAGATGGCCCGGCTGCTCGAGAACGCGCCGCTGACGGTCATCACAAACGATCTCTACATTATTGCGGAGCTGATCAAAAAGGACCAGATCCGCCTGGTCGTCCCCGGCGGCTTCCGCAGCCGGAACATGCTCGTCAGCGAGGAGGCGGGATCGTTCCTGCGCCGGCTCAACGTGCAAAAGGCGTTCCTGTCGGCGACCGGAATCCATACGGAGTACGGCTTCACGGTATTTACCCATTCTCATGTGGAACAGAAGCGGGCGATGATCGAGTCGGCGAAGGAAGCGTTCTGCGTCGCCGACCACAGCAAGTTCGACAAGACGGCGCTGATGACGTTCGCGAAGCTCGGCGAGATCGGCACGATCATCACCGATGCGGGGCTGCCGGAAGAAACGGCGGCGAAATATGAGGCCGCCGGCGTGAGAATTCAGCGGGGGTAGTGGGCGTGTACGGTGTGGGAGCCCCTTCGGTTTGCCAGAAGCTTGGGAAGAACGGCCCCGGGCGGGGAGAGGATTTCTACAGCGGCGTCTGCGCGCAAGTAATGAGGATTCAGATGGGGAGAAGGAGGCGATACCTGCCGTCTTGCCGGCAGGGGACGCTGTCCGCCGCTTCGTCCTGTTTTCAATAGTTCAAATGGGTTCACATATATTTTAATTGAACTTAAATGAACATTCGTATTATAATAAGTCCGTGAAGCATTACATATCCGGGAGGAATCATTCATGTCTATGGAAATCCGTTATGCGACGAACCCGACAGAAGCCAAAACATACGATACCGCACGCCTGCGCAGTGAATATGTCATCGAGAACCTGTTCGTGGAAGGCCAGCTGAACCTGGTGTACAGCCACGTGGACCGTTTCATCACGGGCGGCGTTATTCCGACTAGAGAGCCGATCAAGCTCGAAGCCGACAAGCACGACATGGGCGCTGAATTCTTCCTCGAGCGCCGCGAGATCGGGATCATCAACATCGGCGCGCCGGGTAAGGTTACGGTTGACGGCACCGAGTACGTGCTCGAGAGCAAAGACTGCCTGTATGTCGGCCTCGGCAACAAGGAAGTGCTCTTCGAGAGCGCGGATGCGGCGAACCCTGCCCGCTTCTACCTGAGCTCCACGCCGGCTCACAAGAACTATCCGACCCAGAAGGTCGCCATCTCCGAAGCGGAGCCTGCGCACCTCGGTTCGATCACGAACTCCAACGAGCGCACGATCTACAAATACATCCACCTGAACGGCGTACAAAGCTGTCAGCTCGTGATGGGCATGACGCTGCTCAAGCCGGGCAACATGTGGAACACGATGCCCTGCCACACGCACAACCGCCGCTCCGAAGTATACCTGTACTTCGATATGCCGGAAGACGGCGTAGTCTTCCACCTGATGGGCGAGCCTTCCGAAACCCGTCACGTGGTTCTGCGCAACGAGCAGGCCGTCATCTCCCCAAGCTGGTCGATCCACAGCGGCGTGGGCACGAGCAACTACACGTTCATCTGGGCTATGGCCGGCGAGAACCAAGAGTTCTCCGACATGGACCACGTGGCTATGCAGGACCTGAAGTAATATAGTGTTTGATCCGAGAACCGTCGGCCTTTTGGGGCCGGCGGTTTTTTTTGGCGTTGTCGTTGGCGTTGGGAGAAGGTGGACGTCAGGTGTGCGAGGGCGAGGGAGCGGGGGCGAGGACTGGGGGAGTAGGGGCGAGGGCGAAAAACTTTGGGGGAAGGAGAAGGCGGCGGCAGGAATGGCACCCGGGGGAAGTAGGAGGACGTTGGGGCAAGGGGGACTTGTAGGACGGAAAGGTGTAGGGAGGAAAGGATCTTGTCGGAAGGAACGTAAGGGAGTCGAGGTGAAGGGAGCTCAGGGAGGGTGAGGCGGCGGGAGAAAAGGTACTCGTGGAGGAGAAGTGCAGCTGGGGGAGGGAAGGGCATTGGGGCACATGGGAGCGAAGTGGAGCTGGGGAGGG
The DNA here is from genome assembly GCF_000250655.1 of Paenibacillus mucilaginosus 3016. Taxonomy (NCBI): domain Bacteria; kingdom Bacillati; phylum Bacillota; class Bacilli; order Caryophanales; family Paenibacillaceae; genus Paenibacillus; species Paenibacillus mucilaginosus. The sequence continues at coordinate 7,316,834 of NC_016935.1, read as the reverse complement.
AGGGGCGTCGAGGCACGTGGGAGTGAGGTGGAGCTGGGGAGAAGCAGGCCGGCGGGGTACATGGGAGTTGGGTAGAGAACAGCGTTAGGGCACATGGGAGCGAAGTGGAGCTGGGGAGGGAGGGAGCGGCGGGTTGATAGGAAAATGAGGCAGGGAGGAAATGGCCCGTCAAAAATAAAGGTACTGAGATACCTTATTGGCCCCATTTAGAGGCTCTTATACGAAATAGAGGAACTGAGGTTCGCTATTTGGCCGGAAAACAGGGGGTGGGCGGGTAAAAGGGCCGCATAGCGTATCTGAGTTCCGCTATTTTTGAAAATGGCGTAGGAAAAGGGGGAATAGCGCATCGTAGTTCCTCTATTTGGAAGAGGGGGGCTTCTTGGTTACGGAAATGCCGAAAAGGAACGGGGATAGGGGACACCGCAGCGCGACGCCGTACCAATGTTTGTCGCTGGACCCTGAATTGCCAACAGGGTGCGACGTGCGTGGCACCGCCTCGCCTCGGGGAACTCTAGCGCTTCGCTCGCGCTGCTCTGCCCACAGCGCATTAGGATTCACAGCGCTCCGGTGGTCGCTAGCCTCCGGCCGTCGCAGCGCTCGGCACTCGCTGAGCTCCAGCGGTTATTGAGTGTCCAGCGCCCCAATGTGCTGTTCCCACCGGTCTCGGACTTGCGATCCGTCTCCGCTTTCCACAGGTTCCTCATTGCCCCGCAGCGCGGAAGGCGCTACAATGAGGGCCAGCACTTGTGTCGCTGGGCAAATTCGTCCGCACTACTATGAAAGGGGTTACAATCAATCCTATGAAAAAGCTGCTGTGGATCTACGCTATCCTGATCGGCACCTTCATTCTGTATGTCGTTCAGTACCATACGCGGGAGGTATCGTCCCGGGCGGGGGGCGCGCATGACGGGCTGCGCGGGGAGATTGGCGAAAAGTACGTGATGGTCACGTTCCAGTCCGGCATGGAGTACTGGAAGTCCTCGCTGAAGGGCTTCGAGGACGCAGCGCAGGCGCTGAACGTGTCCGTTGAATACCGCGGGGCGACGCAGTACGACGTGCATGAGCAGATCACCGTGCTAGAGCAGGTGATTGCGAAGAAGCCGGAGGGCATCGCGCTGTCGGCGATCGACCCGGTGAGGCTGACGGCCGCCATCAACAAGGCGGTGGACGCGGGCATCCCCGTCGTCCTCTTTGACTCCGGCGCGCCGGAGAGCCGGGCGCTGTCGTTCCTGTCGACGGACAATTACAATGCCGGCGTCACGGCGGCCCGCAAGATGGCGGAGTTGCTTGGCGGCCAAGGAGAGACAGCGGTAGTGACGCTGCCGGGACAGCTCAATCACGAGGAACGCAAACAGGGGTTCATCGACACCCTACACAAGGAGTACCCGCAGATCCGGCTGCAGTCCGTGAAGGACGGGCGGGGGGACCGGATCTATTCGAAGCTGGCGGCGGCCGACATCCTGAAGGAGTTTCCGGAGGTGGACGGCATTTTTGCTACGGAAGCGAACGGGGGCGTGGGCGTCGGCGAAGCGGTGCAGGAGGCGGAGGCGGCCGGGAAGGTGAAGATCATCGGCTTCGACACGGACAAGGATACACTGGATATGGTGAAAAAAGGCGCCATCTCCGCCACCCTCGCGCAGGGGACGTGGAACATGGGATACTGGTCGCTCCAGTTCCTCTTCCACCAGCATCACGGCTTGGCCGGGCCGGGCGGAGGGACGAAAGCCGCCGCCTCCTCGCTGCCGAGGAACGTGGATACGGGCATCACGGTGGTGACGGGCGACAATGTGGAGCAGTTCTATGCGAAATAACCGACTCCAGAGGATACTGGCGGCCGTGCGGCCCCAAACCAAGACGGGAAGATACCGGATGAACGACCTGCCGATCCGGGACAAGCTTATCATTCATTTTCTGCTCATCATCATTCTGCCGTCGGTGCTGCTTGGGGGAAGCATCCTGTGGACGGTGGACCGGATCATCGAAAAGCAGGTCAGCGAGAACACGCTGCAGCTCATCGGCAAGGTGAACAAGACGCTGGAGTCGTACGCGGGGAACATGCAGAATATCACGTACTTCCTGTCATTCCAGCCGGAGGTGAAACGGTTCCTGGAGCGGGGGCCGGGAACGGCCCAGCGCGGTGCGGCAGCGGAGGAGTATGAGATCCGGCAGTTCATGCAGGGCTTCACGACGCTGTATCCCGAGGTGGCCGGCGTGCTGGTGGTGAATGCGCAGGGGGACTATATTTCGAACGAAATGTACGCCCGCTCTTCCCGCAGTCTGACGGAGGAGGAGTGGTACAAGCAGGCGGTGGCGAGCAAGGGGATTTTTACAATGGTGGGGCATCCCCAGGGGCGGAACGTGACGACCCACGTCAGCTACAAGGACAGCGAGGTGGTGTCGGCCGTCCGGGCCATTCTCGATCCGCAGACCCAGGCGGTGAAGGGCGTCGTGCTCATCGACCTGAAGCTGAGGGTGATCGCAGAGACGGCCAAGGATGTGCGGCTCGGCAAGTCCGGCTACCTTACGATTATCGACGGCCAGGGGGACGTCATCTATGCGCCGCCGCGTCCGCTGGTGAGCCGGATTCCCGCAGAGTGGCTCGGGGATCACGGCTCGGGCACCTTCGCGCAGGAGGTCGGCGGGGAGAAGCTGCAGTTCATCTACCGGGCGTCCCCGTTCACGAACTGGACGACCGTCGGCGTGTTCTCCATGGAGGAGTCGGCGCTCGAGGCGCAGGAGATCGGTTTTTATGTGGTGTGCTTTGTGTTCATCGTCTGCCTGTTCGGCATTGCGGCGTCCTACTATCTCTCCCACTCGATCTCCCGCCCGATCGTGCAGCTGATGTCGTTCATGCGCATCGCGGAGTCGGGGGATCTCACGGTCCGCTATTGGGGGGACCGCAGGGACGAGGTCGGCAACCTCGGGCGGAGCTTCAACACGATGATCGCCCAGATCGACAAGCTCCTGACGCTGACCGAGCGGCAGGAGAGGCAGAAGCGGGAGGCGGAGCTGCGGAGCCTGCAGGCGCATATCAAGCCGCATTTTTTGTACAATACGCTCGATACCATCCACTGGATGGCCCGCAAAAAAGGGGCCGAGGACGTCGCCGAGGTCGTGCAGTCCCTGTCCCGGCTGTTCCGCATCGGCCTCAGCAAGGGCAGCGACCGCATTATGCTCGCTCACGAGATCGAGCATATCTGCTCCTATCTTACGATCCAGAAGTCGCGCTATAAGGACAAGCTGAACTATACGATCGACGTGCCGGAGCACCTGATGAACGTGTCCGTGCTGAAGATCGTGCTGCAGCCGATCGTCGAGAATGCGATCTATCACGGGATCAAGGAGCGCCGCGGCCCCGGTCATATCTCCGTGGAGGCGGAGGAGCGCTGGGGAATGCTGCTTCTGCGGGTCCGCGACGACGGCGCAGGGATGGATGCGGAGAAGCTGCGGGAACTGCAGGAGCGTCTGGCGGCAGCGGCCGCTTCGGAGGACGAGCAGGGAGAACCGAGGGAGCCGGCCAGCTACGGCATGATGAACGTGCAGGCGCGGATCCAGCTGGCGTTCGGCACTTCATACGGGCTGACGATTGAGAGCGAGGCCGGACAGGGCACCACGGTGACAATCATTCACCCGCTGCTGCGGGATGGGCTGCCGCCGGTTAAGCGTACAAGCGAAGGAGGGACATGATCAGCTATGGAAAAAAGATGGAAAGTGCTCATCGCCGACGACGAGCCTTGGATCCGGGAAGGCATCCGGGATGCGGTCGATTGGACGTCGCTAGGCATGGAGGTCGTGGCGGAAGCCGAAGACGGGGAGGAAGCGCTGGAGCTGGCGCTGGAGCACAGCGCCGAGGTGCTGCTTGTGGATCTCAACATGCCGATCATGAACGGCATCGAGCTCATGAAGCGGGTACGCGAGGAGCTGCCGGGCAGCCGTATCGTCGTCATTACCGGGCATGACGAATTTGTATTTGCCCAGGAGGCCATCCGTCTGGAGGTGGATGATTACATTCTGAAGCCGGCCGACCCGAAGCAGCTGCACACGGTGCTGGGGAACGTACGGCGGAAGCTGGAGCTGGCCGAGAAGCAGAACGGCTATCTCGCCATGGCTTCGAAGCAGATCTCGAAGAATTTTCCACTGCTGCGCGAGCGCTTCTGCCTGGAGTGGGTGGAGGGCACGATGACTGAGGGGGAGATCCTGGAGCAGCTGCAGTTCCTCGAGCTGCCGGCCTCGGCGCCGCAGCGCCTGGGCATCATCCGCTGGCCGGAGTCGTCCGCCCCCCAGCGGCTCATGAAGGAGAGCGACCGGCAGCTGCTGCTGTTTGCCATCGAGAACATCGCCGCGGAGCTGCTTGAGCCTTACCGGCATGCGATGTTCCGCGATACCATGGGGCTTCTGGTCGTGTGTCTGTGGGAGGCGGTGCCGGAGAGCGTCTACGCGGAGATCGAGCGGGCGGTGCAGACGTACCTCAAGCTGACCGTGCATCTCTGCTTCGAGCACGTGGAAGGCTCCGTGACCGGGATCGCGTCCGTGTACCGCCACTGCCGGACGAAGGTGTATGAGGAGCAGCAGATCTCTCCGATCGTGCGGCGGGCGAGGCAGTACATCCGCGACCGCTTCACGGACAGCGGCCTCACGCTGGAGTCGGCGGCGGCGGAGCTGCAGATGTCGCCGGTGTATCTGAGCCGGGTGCTGAAGCAGGAGCTAGGCATGCCGTTCGTCTCGCTGGTGACGCAGATGCGCATCCAGCTGGCGGTTCAGCTGCTCGGGGGGACGGACCTGCCGGTCGGCGAGATCGCGGAGCGGGCGGGCTACGAGTCGCAGCACTATTTCAGCACCGCGTTCAAGAAGGTGATGGGAGTCTCGCCCAATCAGTACCGGCGGGGCGTGGTCAGTGCGGGAGAGCAGATGGAATGAACAGGATAGGCGCTTGACCTATCCTGGCAGGAACACTGGACAACAGAGTTGTAACGATCAAGAAGCAATCTCAAAAGAAAAGGGCGGCCGTTTGAGGCTGCCCTTTTTGGTCTGCAGGTTCAGGTGCACTGCATGATGCATGTAACTCCATCGAAATGCAAGGAGGCGAGGTCCTCTTCCCTGATCCAGAAATAAATTTTTCCGGCATCGCCCCAGGTCATGCCCGTCATGCGCTCATCGGAATCGATCTGGAGCAGCAGCCGCCAGTCTGCAGCGGAGGGGAGAAGGTTCTGCCGCTGGTCCGGACGGCCAATGTCCTCCCAGGTCCAGCCCCGCCGCAGCATTTCACATTCCATCTGCATGTCTGCCTGTATCTGATCCGGGTGGCCGAGCAGCCGGTGAATGATCCCGGAGGGCCGGTCCTCAAGCTGAGGAAGGAATATCTCCCAGTAGGTGTCGTAATCTTCCGAATTGCTGTCCCAGCCCAGCCCAAGGCTCTCCAGGTATGCCGAGTCAGCGGAAGGGACGCACAGCGTGGGGCGGGCTTCGATACGTGAAGCGTACAACGTGCTGCCGGCATCCAGTGTCTCCGGATGCGGCCGGCGCTGCAGGCTGGGAATCCGGTCGGCACCCAGGTAGAACACGCTGCAGGTCCGGGGATCCTCGTAGAAGCCGCGTACTCCATACATGGCCTGAGCCGCATAAAAGAAGTACAGGACTCCGGCAGCGGGCAGAGGGGAGATCGGCGGGAGATCAGCCAAATTGAGCTGGGCAATGAAGGATTGCGGATATCCCCTCCACGTTGGCCATTCCAAGTCTGGGGGCAGGTCGGGACATCCGCCGATTTTGCTTGCCCCCGGGGGCATGCTGTTTTCCACAGTACCGTGCAGCAGCAGCCGGTGGGACGGATAGATGAGCCGGGAGATGGCGTCCCGGTAAGGGCCAAGGCCTGCCGCATCAAGAGCTTGCAGGATGGTTTCTTTGTTCATGTCCGGCTCCTCCTTCAGGGATCGTTTCGGGCTCTGTCGCAGTCCCATAAGGTTAAACGGCCTTCCTTAGCAGAAGGTTGCGGACAGGTCGTGCCGCATCAGGAGACTGATGCTTTGAGATTACCGGACTTGGATGGAAGGGCTGCGGCTTCCGCTGCATTTTCATAATCCACTTTGCAAAACCAAACTGGATCATGAACGGTCAGCCCGCCTGCCCAAAAGTATGATTTGTGTAAAAAGTGTGCGGTTCTGTAAAAAGACCGCCGGCGGGGTAGGGTGGTAGAGTGAAGACATAGCAAATCAACCACACAATGTACCGGTAGAGAGGGGATTCGAAACGATGAAGAAAGCGGTCTCAATGATGATGCTTCTCGTGCTGCTGTTCAGCTTGGCGGCGTGCGGAGGCGGGGGTGGCGCAGCGGAAACGACGGGCGGCGCAGCCCAGACGGAGGGCGGAAGCGGCGGCGACGGCAAGGCAGGCAAGGTGGGCATCTCGATGCCGACGAAGTCGTCCGAGCGCTGGGTGAGCGACGGTGCGAACATGGTGAAGGAGTTCGAGAAGCTGGGCTACCAGACGGACCTGCAGTATGCGGAGGACGTGGTCGAGAACCAGGTATCCCAGATCGAGAACATGATCACCAAGGGCGTGAAGGTGCTCGTGGTCGCCGCCGTGGACGGCGAATCGCTGACGGACGCGCTCGACAAGGCCAACGCGGCCGGCATCAAGGTCATCGCGTATGACCGCCTGATCAAGAAGAGCGAGCATGTCGCTTACTATGCGACCTTCGATAACTTCAAGGTCGGCGTACAGCAGGCGTCCTACATCGAGAAGAAGCTGGGCCTGAAGGAAGGCAAAGGGCCGTTCAACATCGAGCTGTTCGCGGGCTCCCCGGATGACAACAACGCGTACTTCTTCTTCGACGGCGCGATGTCGATCCTGAAGCCTTACATCGACTCCGGCAAGCTCGTGGTGCGCAGCAAGCAGACGGAGATGAAGCAGGTGGCGACCCTCCGCTGGGACGGCGCAGCCGCACAAGCCCGGATGGATAACCTGCTGAGCGCGAACTATGCGACGGAGAAAGTGGACGCGGTCCTCTCCCCGTATGACGGCATCTCCATCGGCATCCTGTCCTCGCTGAAGGGCGTGGGCTACGGCTCCGGCAGCAAGCCGCTTCCGGTCATCACCGGCCAGGACGCGGAGCTCGCTTCCGTGAAGTCGATCATTGCCGGCGAGCAGACGCAGACGGTCTTCAAGGACACGAGAGAGCTGGCGAAGAAAGCCGTGGCCATGGCGGACGCGGTGCTGAAGGGCAAGGAAGCGGAAGTCAACGATACGAAAACGTACAACAACGGAGTGAAGGTGGTGCCTTCCTTCCTGCTCGAGCCGGTATCCGTAGACGTGACGAACTACGAGCAGGTGCTCGTCGGCAGCGGCTATTACACGAAGGACCAGCTGGCGAAGTAAGGCAGCGAAGAGGAAGGGATGGAGTGACGGCGGCCTGTCCCTGTCGCCCATCCCTTTTTGCGATAACGAAGAGAACTGACAAGAAGGCGTGGTGAGACGATTGACGGACATCATCCTGGAGATGAAGAACATAACGAAGGAGTTCCCCGGCGTGAAGGCGCTCGAGCGGGTGAACCTGCAGGTGAAGGAAGGCGAGATCCACGCCCTGATGGGCGAGAACGGGGCCGGCAAGTCCACCCTGATGAAGGTGCTGAGCGGTGTCTATCCGCACGGCACGTATACGGGCGATATCCTGTTCAAGGGCCAGGTATGCGAGTTCAAGGATATCAAGATGAGCGAGAATCTGGGCATCGTCATCATTCACCAGGAGCTGGCGCTGATCCCGTATCTGTCGATTGCGGAGAATATTTTCCTCGGTAATGAGCGGGCCAAAGGGGGCATCGTCGACTGGAACGAGACGTTCGTACGCACGAAGGAGCTGCTGGACAAGGTGGGGCTTCACGAGTCCCCGAACACGCAGATCGCCCAGCTCGGCGTCGGCAAGCAGCAGCTCGTGGAGATCGCCAAGGCGCTGGCCAAGCGCGTGCAGCTGCTCATTCTTGACGAGCCGACGGCCGCACTCAACGAGGACGACAGCGAGAATCTGCTGCAGCTGCTCCTCGAGCTGAAGCGGCAGGGCATCTCGTCGATTCTCATCTCCCACAAGCTGAACGAAATCTCGAAGGTGGCCGATTCCATCACGATCCTGCGGGACGGCCGGACGATCGAGACGCTCGATATGCGCCGGGACAACATTACCGAGGACCGGATTATCAAAGGCATGGTCGGCCGCGACCTGACCCAGCGGTATCCGGAGCGTGAGCCGAAGATCGGGGAGACGATCTTTGAGATCAAGAACTGGAACGTGTTCCATCCGCAGCAGGCGGACCGGCAGGTGCTCCATAACATCAACCTGGGGATCCGCCGGGGCGAGATCGTCGGCATTGCCGGGCTGATGGGCGCAGGACGCACGGAGCTGGCGATGAGCATCTTCGGCCGGTCGTACGGGCAGAAGATCAGCGGCACGATGATCAAGGACGGCAGGCCGCTCGAGCTGCGCAGCATTCCCGAGGCGATCGACAGCGGCATCGCTTACGTGACGGAGGACCGCAAGCACTACGGACTCGTGCTCATGGACAATATCAAGCAGAACATCACGCTGGCCAATCTCGGCAAGATCTCGAAGCGCGGCGTCGTGGACGAGAACCGGGAAGTGGTCGAGGCGGAGAGCTACCGCAAGAAGATGAACATCAAGTCGCCGAGCATTCTGCAAAAGACGGGCAATCTCAGCGGGGGCAACCAGCAGAAGGTGGTGCTCAGCAAGTGGATGTTCGCGGAGCCGGATCTGCTGATCCTCGATGAGCCGACCCGCGGCATCGACGTCGGGGCCAAGTACGAGATCTATACGATCATTCACCAGCTGGCCGCCGAGGGGAAAGGCGTGCTCATCATCTCATCGGAGCTGCCGGAGGTGCTCGGCATGTGCGACCGGATCTATGTCATGAGCGAGGGCCGGATCACCGGCGAATTCCCGCGGGCCGAGGCGTCGCAGGAGAAGCTCATGAAATTTATGACGAAGACCAGGGGGTAGGGCATGAATACGGTTAAGGAGCTTTTCCGGGGCAATATCCGGCAGTACGGCATGGTGATCGCGCTGCTGTTCATTATGGTGTTTTTTCAGATTCTAACGGACGGCATTCTGCTCAAGCCGCTTAACATTACGAATCTCATTCTTCAGAACTCGTACATTCTCGTGCTGGCGATCGGTATGCTGCTCGTCATCATCACCGGGCACATCGATCTGTCGGTCGGCTCGGTGGCGGCCTTCGTTGGCGCGATCTCGGCCATTCTCATGGTCGATATGCAGATGCACTTCGTGCCTGCGATGCTAATCTCGCTGCTCATCGGCGCTCTTGTCGGCGCCTGGCAGGGCTTCTGGGTCGCGTATGTGCGGATCCCGTCGTTCATCGTGACGCTGGCCGGCATGCTCTTGTTCCGCGGCCTGACGATGATCGTGCTCGACGGCAAGTCGATCGCGCCGTTCCCGAAGACGTTCCAGAAGATCTCCTCGGGCTTCCTGCCCGATGCGTTCGGCGGCAAAATCCACATGCTGACGATTATCATCGGTATCGTTTTATCGCTGATCCTCGTGTTTTCCGAGTGGAGAAAGCGCAGCACGCAGCAGAAATACGGCTTTGAAGTGGGCTCCGGTGCGCTGTTTGCCTTGAAGCTGGCGGCGATGGTCGCCGTGCTCAATATCTTCACTTATGTGCTTGCGACCTACGAGGGGATTCCGAACATCCTCATTCTGCTGTTCGTGCTCATCGTGATCTACACCTTCGTGATGAACCGTACGATTGTCGGACGCCACATCTATGCGCTCGGCGGCAATGAGAAGGCGGCGAAGCTCTCCGGGGTCAAAACGCAGCGCATCACGTTCTGGGTGTTCGTGAACATGGGCGTGCTCTCCGCCCTGTCGGGCCTGATCTTCGCGGCGCGTCTGAACTCCGCCACGCCGAAGGCCGGCGTGAACTTCGAGCTCGATGCGATCGCAGCGTGCTTTATCGGCGGCGCGTCCGCTTCGGGCGGGATCGGGACGGTTATCGGCGCGATCGTCGGCGGCCTGGTCATGGGCGTCATGAACAACGGGATGTCGCTCGTCGGCCTCGGCATCGACTGGCAGCAGGGCATCAAGGGACTGGTGCTGCTCCTCGCGGTAGGGTTCGACATCTATAATAAGAACAAAGGCGTAAGCTGATTGGGTTTTATCATTTTGTTGGGTTTCGGGGCGAAGGGGCTCCGGAGCCCTTTTAACATATAAGAATTTATATCTCGCCAAGGCTCGATTCGGTCATCTTCTATTTCTTAATATACGCGCACTGTCCTAAAATGAGGGCGATGCCGGTTATCTTGTAGCGGCCTGAAAGTAGACCTCGGGGGAGCAGCCGTACTAGGCGGGCAAGAGGGGGATGAGAGTGGATGAGACTAGATGATACTGGATGTGGGGAGCGGCTGGCGCTCTGACGCTGGAGCAGAACGAATCTGAGACGCTCGAAGCCCATGGATGGGCGGGAGTGAACTAGGGTGAAGGCGCTAAATTGCGAAATAGAGGAACTCTAGTGCGTTATGGTGAGGTCGGATGAGGATATCGGAAAAATAGAGGAACTGAGATGCGCTATCAGGTCAGTGCGGCCGGTTTTCCCCGGCTTCCTGGTTACATAGCGCATCCTGGTTCCTCTATTCCTTGGGAAATGACGGGAAATACCAAGATAAGGAATCCTAGTTCCTTTATTTTTGCAGGCGTCCTATTGGAGGATGTGGGGGGGCGTCTGGGTACCCCGCTGTCATCCCAGGGTGTTGAAATTCGAGTGTATGGGCGAACCCGGGCAGGGGGCTGCCGGACAGTGCCCCTCTGCTCCCTTCGAGTCCGCCGCCTCTGACCTGTTGGAGCAGCCTCATGCCGGCCTAGGGTTGGGCATGCTCCCGGAGGCTGCTTAGAATATACTCCAGTCCATCGCCTCGGACATCGTCTGGAGCAGATGCACGCCTGCGGTGCTGTTGCCTTTATGGTTCAGCGCAGGGCCGATGACGCCGACGCCGAAGCGTCCGGGCACGAGGGCGAGGATGCCTCCGGCCACACCGCTCTTCGCCGGCATGCCGACCTTAATTGCGAACTCGCCCGAAGCGTTATACATGCCGCACGTGATCATGAACGTCTTGGCGATGGCGACATAACGCTTCGGGATCAGCTCGCGGCCGCTCACCGGGTCCTTGCCGTTCAGGGCGAGCACGAGAGCCATGCGGGCCAGGTGACGGCAGGTGACCTCGATGGAGCAGTGCTTGAAGTAGAGGTCGAGCACCTCCTCGACGTCCCCGTCCAGCACGTGATTGTCCTTCAGGAAGTAGGCCAGCGACCGGTTGCGGTGCGCATGGGCCGACTCGGAAGCGTATACCGCTTCATTATAAGTGAGATCGGGATCGCCCGATACCTCGCGGAAGAAGGCCAGAATCCGGCTGAGCTTGTCCGACGGGGAAACCCCGTGAATCAGCGAAGAGATCGCGATGGCCCCCGCATTGATCAGCGGGTTGAACGGGATGCCGGGCGGCACCAGCTCCAGCTTCAGCATCGAGTTGAAATCGTCGCCGGTCGGCTCCATGCCCACCTTCTGGAAGACGCCGTCTTCCCCGTGGTCCATGAGGGCGAGCAGCAGAGTAAACACTTTGGAGATACTCTGCATGGTGAAGGTAAGTCCGCAGTCCCCCGCCGTGATTTCGGTGCCGTCCGCTCCCATCACGGTGACCCCCAGGGCCTCCGCGGGTGCATAAGCCAGCTCGGGAATATAGGAGGCGGGCCGGCCGAGGACGGTATATTTGCGGCTTTCTTCGAGCCACTCCGGCAGTTTGTCGGCAATGAGATTCAGATCGTTCTTCGGGTTCATCGGTCAGCCTCCTCAGCAGGAAAGTTCGTTATCCTTCCTAGCATAGCCTTTTTTGGGGAGGAAGAAAAGGCAAGAAGTCTGGAGGCAAAGAGCAGAAGAGCGGGCGGAAGCGTAATTGGAAGTGTCGCGGAAGACTGGCCGAGGATCCGATATATGGACCATGCAGGAGCGATACGGAGACCGCTGCGGAGGGGCTCCGCTCCAGGCAGCCGGGGAAGGCGGAATCCGCTCGGGATGCGGGCCGCGCTCGAGTTGACAAGCGGCTGCGGCCCGCGCATCATGGAACTATATGCCTGCAAGGACGAATCGGACCATCCGTGGAGGAGCCAATGGACCAAGCCAGTCTGTATCATCCGAGATATCTGGAGGAAGAGTGCCATCTGCGGACGGTGGCGTACTATTCCAAGCAGTGGAACGGGTTTCAGATGCCGTTTCACACCCATCGTGCCGCCGAGATCATGTACGTGATCTCGGGGGAATGTACCGTCGAGTTCGCGGAGGACCGGGTGCATCTGGGAAAAGGGGACTTTATCCTCATCGATGCGCTGGTGGCGCACCGGCTCTTCGTGGAGGAGAGTACCGTGTGCCGGATGCTGAACGTGGAGTTCGTGCTGGGGCCGAGGCAGGGCGCGTTCCCGTCCTTCCGGCAGCTGGCCGAGGAGAACGAGGTGCTGCGGGCGATGCTGGGGCGCGTGCGTCCTTATCTCGTGCTGAGCGACACCACCGACGTTTATCATACACTGAAGAGCCTGGTGCTGGAGCTCAGCGACCGCAGCCGGGGCGGCTTCATGGTCCAGCTGCTGCTGTCCCAGCTGCTGCTGCGCGTGGCCCGGCTGGCGGCGGAGGCGGAGGAGCATCAGGCGAACCCCGGCGATCTGTATGTGAAGAAGGTCATCGCCTACCTGCATCACCACTACGACTGCGATCTCCGGGTGAAGGAGCTGGCGGAGGCCGTAAATCTGCATCCGAGCTACCTGCACCGGATCTTCCGTTTGCATACGGGAAGCTCGATCGTCGAATACCTCACAGCGCTGCGCATTGAGAAGGCCAAGATGCTGCTGGCCCAGACTGATATTCCCGTGATTGAGATTCCGGGTTACATCGGCATGAACTCCAGGCAGTACTTCAGCGCCGTGTTCAAAAAGCAAACCGGTCTCACGCCGCTCCAGTACCGCCTGGGGATCGAAGCCTGGCAGCGGGACGAATAACCGGCGGGTGCGTGGCTGTGTAATCCGGCGCGGGGGCAGTGTCAGGTGGAGGCAGTTGGCAGGACGGGCTGTCAGGACAACCGCCGTGCCCTTGGTATGCATGGCTCTCGCGATCCGCTGCAAGCCATCCTCCAGACCCTAAGAAGGCTGTTCCGGCGCAGAACCTTCTCTGCGCAGGAACAGCCTTCTTCATTACTGGTGATGAGGACAGAACCGGCGCATGAGCTCGGCCGTCTCCGCATCGTCCGGGCGGCCCCGTTCGGCCAGGCTCTCGGCGATATGGGCGCGGCGCTCTTCGCTCATGTTCTGGCCGAACTTGAACTTCGCGGTGAGTTCGCTGACCGTGATCCGCACGACCGAGACGCCGCGGAGCTCGCCGCGGTACTCGGGGTCCTCCGCCGTGATCGGCGCATAGCCGCCTTCCGGCTGCAGCTTCTCCATCATGGAGGACAGGGCGCCGGCTTTCTCGTCGAGATCCTCGACGGGTTCCGCGATCCCGCGGATATGCACGGATTTGAAGAACGCTGTTGCGGGGCAGGCTTGGCGCGGGTCCGAATAGTAAGAAGGGATGATGGCATATTCCTTCGAGACGGCGAAGCTGACCTTGTCCGACTGGGCAATCTCCTTCATTTTGCTGCCGGCGCGGGACCCGTGAAAGTAGATATTCCCGTTCCAGTAGGCGTAGTTCAGCGGCGTGAGATGCGGCCAGCCGTCAGCTCCCTCCGTGGCCAGATAACCGTATGACATCTCGTTCAGAAAGGCATCGATCTCATTTTGTTCCTCTACGGAAAACTCTTTTCTTCTCATGGGCTGCTTCCTCCATCGATGATTTTTTACCATCATACGGGAGGAAGTGGATAACCAAAAGATCCAATTATACGGTTTTCTATTGTACCAATTGGGGGGGGGGAAGAGGTGTGTCACGGAACGGCAGGTTGGAGTGGCGTAGTATGGGAGGACATTAAAGGGGCGGTTGGAAAGGCCGTGCATAGGAAGACGATTGGATCCAATAACTGCCTATCCGGGGACAGGCGCTGCACCGGGAGAAGGAGGTAAACGGAAGGGACGGTTGGAAAGGCCGTGCATGGGAGGACGATAGGATCACCAAGGGTACGGATAGGCAGAGGTCCGGTACAGTGAGGATGCATGTCCAAAAACTTTTTGAAACCAGCATACCAATAACTGCCTATCCGGGGACAGGCGCTGCACCGGGAGAAGGAGGTAAATGGAAGGGGCGGTTGGAAAGGCCGTGCATAGGAGGACGATTGGATCACCAAGGGTACGGATAGGCAGGGGTGGTCCGGTAGAGTGAGGATGCATGGTCAAAAACATTCTTGAAACCAGCATACGAATAACCGCCTATCCGGGGACAGGCGGTCAGATGGTGTAAAGCGCGGTGCGGTGGGTAGTTCTTTGTATAATCAAGCATGAGTCGAGCTGTCATGTTCCTTCGCAGATGAAAAATAAAGGAACTAGGATTCCTTATTTGAATATTTCCCGTCATTTCCCGGCGAATAACGGAACTCAGGTATCCTATATCTCAACCGATGCGTCCCAATAGAGCATTTTTTCGAAATAGCGCACCTGAGTTCCGCTATCTCGGAAGCGTACCTCTCCACGAACAAAATAGCGCACCTGAGTTCCTCTAATCGGGCAGCCTCCTCCACAAGAGACCGCAGCTCATCAGGGGTCCGCCATTGTCGTACCGCAGCAGTACGCCGGCATCGCAGCCGCGCTCCCAAGCGGCCTGCTGCTCAGGCTCAACGGCCGTCCGACGCTAGGCGGCTGCCTGTGCACGATGCTCTTTCCCGCATCATGCGCCTTCCAGGCCTCAGTTCTCCATCGTGCTCCGGAAGTAATGGAGGTATTCTTCGTCTCTCACATACCCCATCCGTTCGTACAGGCGCTGGGCCGTCCGGTTGTCCGGAGCCGTCTCCAGCTGAAGGCCCTTGGCTCCGCTCTCTCGGGCCAGTCCTTCGGCGGCCTCCAGGAGCAGGGCCGCGACCCCTCGTCCGCGGGCTTCGGGCCGGACATACAGGTCGTTGAGTGTCCACAGCCGCTTCATGGAGACGGAAGAGTAGCCGGGATACAGCTGGGTGAAGCCCAGTGCTTCGGCCGATCCCTCCTGGCGGGCCAGGAGAATGACGGAATCGCCGTGGGCCATGAGGCCTTCGAGGAAGCGTTCGGCCCCTTCCGGATCCGAGGGCTGGCCGTAGAACCGGCGGTAGGCGTCGAAGAGCGGGACGACGGCGGACAGCTCGGCACGTCCGGCCGTGATGATGCGGATAGAGGAGGATGGTAGGGTCATGGGCTGGGCTCCTTTGCATGGTTCCGAATCGCGTGTAAGTGCTAGAGGGTATCATACCTTCTTCATTGACAAGCGGAAAGATCCAATTATCATTAAAAAGATTAGTCCATTCCGAGCGCCCCGATTCTGCACGGCAGCTTCACCCCCGGTAGGCGGGGCCCCGGACCATCATCGTCTGCAGGATGAAGGAGACCCTGAGCCTATGCATTTTCATATACCGTATCACTCCAATCTTGAACGCTACCCGACGAAGCTCCTGGCGCTGTACCATGCGCTCAGGGACAGCATCGTGGAAGGCGTGCTGGAGCGCGGGACGCGGCTGCCCTCCACCAGGGAGCTTGCCTCCGCCTACGGGCTCTCCCGAGGGACCGTGAACCAGGTCTACGAGATGCTGGCGGCCGAAGGCTACGTCGACTGCCGCACCGGCAGCGGCACGTATGTCGCGTTCCGCCGCAGCACGCGCACCTCGGGGGCTGGCGCAGCCGCCGCCCGGCCGGAGGAGGCGCCCGCCTACCCGCTCTCCCCGTGGAGCCGGCGGCTCGGTCCGCCTCCGGGAGAGCCGGTGCACGGCGGCGGGGAAGCCCCCTCGAGCCGGCCCGGCTCCGGCGCGTTCATCGACTTCCACTACTTCGCGCCGGACCTCAGCGGCTTCCCGCGCGAAGAGTGGAACCGCTGCCTGCACGCGGCGGTGCGGGGAGAGCCGGCGGCCCGGCTGATGGACGAGCCGGCCCAGGGCTGGGAGCCGCTGCGCGAGGCGATCGCGCAGTACCTGCGCCGGGCCCGCGGCCTGGCGGCCGAGCCCGGCCAGATCGCCATCACCGGCGGCTCCGTCCAAGCGATCGCGCTGCTCGCGCAGCTGCTGATCGGCCCGGGGGAGGCTGCGGTGGTGGAGACGCCGTCGTACGGCGGCTTCCGCCGCGCGGTCCGTGCCGCCGGCGGCCGCTGTATCGACGCCCCGATCGACGGCGAAGGCATCATCCCCGCCGCCTGGGACTGCGCGGGTGCTGTTCGTGACGCCGACACGGCAGTTCCCGACCGGAGCGGTGCTCTCGCTTGGAGCGGCGGCAGCGGCTGCTCGAGTGGGCCGACGCGAAGGGCGCTGTCATCATCGAGGACGATTATGACAGCGAGTTCCGCCACCGTCGGCAAGGAGCCGTCGAACCGCTGCGCGTGCTCGGCGGCGAGGAGCGGGTCGTCTACGTCGGATCGTTCACGAAGTCGCTGCTCCCGCCCACGCGGCTCGGGTACGCGGTGCTGCCTCCGCCCCTGGTCGAGCCGTTCACCCGCGCGCAGGCGCTCTTCGAGCCGTTCCCGGTCAATCTACTCGAGCAGAAGGCGCTGGCCGCCTTCATGGCCGGCGGCGCGTACGAGCGGCACCTGCGCCGGATGAAGAGGAGCTACGGGCGCAAGTTCCACTTGCTCTCCGAATTGGTTAAGCGGGAGCTCGGCTCCCTTGTCGACTGGACCGAGAGCGATGCGGGGCTGCACCTGTTCGGATGGTGGCGGGGCGGCGAGGCGGAGTACCGGGCGTTCCGGAGCGCGGGAGAGGCCGAGGGCGTCCGGTGGTCGGAGACGGAAGCGGAGCTCGGAGGACAGCGCCGCTTCGGGCTGTACCTGAATTTCCCGCACCTGACGGAGGAGCAGATCCGGGAAGGGGTCCGGCGGATGGTCCGGGGCGGGGAGCGGAGCGGCCAAAGAAGTTAGGCTTCCGGCAGGAAATTCCACCTGCAGGTCGAATATTTCTGAGGTTGGACCCTGATTTCTATTAGCCCTGTTGTCTATTGAAATTCAGCGTCAGGAAGATACATATACGGCCGGCAGGACCGGCTTCAGATGATGAAACGGAGGAAAGGAAATGGGCAACATTGCCTCCATTGCGCTCTCGCCCTACCGGAGGTTTACGTGGACGCTGGGCTTATCCGTCGGCTTCATCGGTGTTCTCCTCTCGGCCGTTACCCTGTGGGCCTGCAGCACGTTTGTCACCCGCGATACCGTGGAGCTGACGACAGCAGCCGTAGTGAAGCATTTTGCCAAAGTACCTCAGCTGGCCGCGATCTTCCCGGAATCCTCCGGAGAGGAAGGCTCCACCAGTCCCGTGGGGGAGCCCCATACGCCCCATTCCCAGACTCCGGCAGACCTTCTTCAAAGCTACGACAGGGTGCTGCCTTTGGTGCGGATGCATTTTGACTTATACTCCATTCTGGACGCCAATTTCTATGATACGGAAGGCCGGATCGTATTCTCCTATGACAAGGAGGCGATCGGGCAGGAGGTGGATGCCTCCCTGGCCGGTTCCCTGGAGAGGGCGGCAACGAACGCCCAGGTGGTGCACCAGCGTCTCAGCGGCCATATTCTGCATCTGTGGATGCCGGTGCAGCGGGAGGACGGACAGGTGGCCGGCGTGGTCGAGGTCAAGCGGGATATCAGCGAACAGGACCGCCAGATCGGCTGGCTGGAAGGCATCCTGATGACGATCATCGTGCTCGGGATGCTGGGCCTGTTCCTCACGCTGCACCATGTGTTCCGCAATTCGGCGGGCACGATCGACCGGCAGAACCGGGAGCTGGAGGCCATGGTCTTCCGGATCGAGCGGACCTATGACGAGTCGCTTCAGGCGCTCTCCTCCGCACTCGATTCCCGGGACAACGAGACCCACGGTCATTCCTTCCGCGTCACGTCCTATGCGCTGCGCCTCGGGATGGAGATGAATCTGACCGACAGGGAGCTCGGGGATCTGGCCCGCGGGGCCCTGCTGCATGACGTGGGGAAGATCGGAGTGCCCGATGCGATCCTGCTGAAGCCGGCGGAGCTGACGGAAGAAGAATGGGTCGTGATGAAAAGCCACGTGGAGATCGGCTACCGGATGCTGAAGCACATTGCGTTCCTCAGTCCTTCGCTGGATGTCGTCCGCTACCATCATGAACGCTGGGATGGAGGAGGCTACCCGCATGGGCTGCGGGAAGAGGAGATTCCGCTCTTCGCCCGCATCTTCGCCCTCTGCGACAGCTATGACGCGATGACCTCCGACAGGCCGTACCGCAAGGGCTGGGGCTATAACGAAGCGAGGGCCGAGATTGAGCGCTGTACGGGCACCCAGTTCTGTCCGGAGGTGGTCCGGGCGTTCCTGCGCATTCCGAAGGAGCGCTGGCTGGAGATCGAAGAGGCGAGCCGCGAAGGCGAGCCGCGGGAGCTCCTTGGCCAGATGCTGGAGGAGACGATGAGCATGAAGGCGGCGAGCATGAAGGGCGGCAGGTAGGCTCTGCCGCCGGTCGTTACGTGGTATGCTGCGGAAGACGAGGCAAAAAAGCCGCGAAACGGGAGGCACAGGCCGTGCCCCGGTTTGGCGGCTTTTTGGATATTTCAGGAAGGGTAACCGTCCGGGGCTCCGGACGGTTAGGTTCTCAGGCGGTCACGCGTTTCCGGATTCGGAAGACCATTCCTTCAGCGTACGGTCCCGCGGCAGGAAGAACGTCAGCAGGCCGATCAGCGGCAGATAGCTCACAAGCTCCATCACCGGCCGCAGCTTGATCACGTCGATCAAGCCGCCCAGGGCGACCGCGCCCAAGGCGCCGAGACCGAAGGCCAGGCCGGTGATCAGGCCGGATACCGTACCGACTTTGCCGGGAATAAGCTCCTGGGCATAGACGACGGTTACGGAGAAGCTCGAGAGAATGATGAAGCCGTTGACGAGCAGGATGACATACGTCCAGAACTCATTGGCGTAAGGCAGCACCAGCGCCAGAGGGGCGGAGCCCAGCATCGAGAAGAAGATAACGTTGCGCCGGCCGATCTTGTCTGAGATCGGCCCTCCTAGGAAGGTGCTCAGCACGCCGGCGGCCGTGAACAGGAAGATGAACAGCTGGGCGCGCTCCAGCGTAATGGTGAACTTATCCATAAGATAGAACGGATAATAAATCGTAATCCCCGCATGGTACCAGGATCTCGCGAAGACCAGGAAGATCAGCATACCGACGGCGAACTTGATTAGTCGGCTCCTCAGCGGATCGATCCGGCGGGCGGCGGCCGACTTGGCCGGTCTCGGATGGGCCTTGAGGTATCCGGCATACCACCGGGAGATGTACATCTGGACTACAATGGCCAGACCCGCGACGGCCGTAAACCAGATCGCCCCGAACTGGCCGAGCGGCACGAAGACCAGGGCGGTCATAATGGAAGCGAGCGATTGGCCGGTGTTGCCGCCGACCTGGAAGATCGATTGGGCCAGACCGCGCCTTGAGCCGCCGGCCATATAGGCCACTCGGGAGCCCTCCGGATGGAAGACGGCCGAGCCGAGACCGATGAGCAGGACAGATACGAGCACAAGCGCATAGTTCGGGGCAAGCGCCAGCCCCAGCACGCCGAAGAAGGTGAGGCCCATCCCGAGCGGCAGCATATACGGCATGGGCTTCCGGTCCGAATACAGCCCGACGACAGGCTGCATCACCGAAGCGGTCATGTTGAGCGCGAAGACGATGATCCCCGCCTGCATGTAAGAGAGCTGCATCGAATCCTTGATGATCGGCAGAATCGCGGGAATGACGGACTGGATCGTGTCATTGAACAAATGGACGAGCGAGATCGCGAACAGGATACGGAATAAGGTCGGCCGCACATCCGGCTGCGGTGCCGGTTTCGCGGCAGGTCCCGCGGCGGCCCCGGTTTGAAGCTGCATGGTCAGGGCTCCTCTCGGTCATTTGGGCACTGGCACCTGGCAAGAGGCTCTCGGCTGTTCATGCCAGCGGCGGGCGGACCCGCCTAAAATCACCGCAGGCGCAGCTCCCGAGCATGCGCCTGCGTTTATAAACTACATTTGGATGATCAGCCGCGGCGCTTGAAGGAGCCGAGCTTCTCGCCCATCCGGACCTTGCTGCCCACCTGAAGGTCGCTGCGGCTCTCGAAGGTGCCGGTCTCCGTCAGCAGCACCACGGTGGAGCCGAATTCGAAGTAGGCGAGCTCGCCGCCGCGTTCGAGCAGGTCCGGCAGGGGGGCGACGTATTGGATCGAAGCCACGTTGAGCGCGCCGACCTTGACGACCGCCACTTCTCCGCCTTCATGCTCCACGTAGGTGATCAGCCGCTCGTTGCGGCTCAGCACGCGGCGCATATGCTTCAAACCGAAGTCGTTGACCGGGTACACCTTGCCCGGCACATGCTCCTTCTCGATGATCGTTCCGTCCACGGGCGAATGGATCCGGTGGTAGTCGGTCGGGCTGAGATAGAGCACATAATAGAAGCCGTTCTTATAATTGATCATCCGCGGACTGTGATTGAGCAGTTCCTCGATCGTGTAGTCCTGTCCCTTCACGTTCAGGATCGAGCCTTCCTTGATCGGCCCCATCCCGGTGATCAGCGCGTCCACGGGGGAGACCATCGTCTCCGGCGAAGCGTCGATGGGCCGCAGGCCGCTCTTCAGGCGCCGGGTGAAGAAGTCGTTGAGCGAGACGTATTCATGGACGGCCTTCTCCGCATCCTCCAGCGGAATGCCGTAAGTCTTGGCAAAGCGGGGGATCAGGGAGCGGGAGGCCCTGGACTTGGCAAAAGCGCCGGTGAGCTGCGACACCGATTTGCGGGACGACAGCTCGGTCAGCAGCCGAAAGAACGATATCTTCATGCTTCTGGATTCACCTGTTTCTTTGGATGTAAGTATTCGGTAATCTAACGCTTATCTTGACATAAGAGAGGACACAAATCAACAAAGAAACGCGGCCGGACAGCACGAAAAGCCTCCACCCGGAGGCTGAGGAACGTGCCGAAGCGGCCTATATGCAAGTGTCATGAAGACAAACGTCAATGTCGGTTACGGATTCCATGCTCCGGATCAGGGCTGGCTTGCTGCTTAGAAAGCGTCTGTCCCTTCGGCGGATGCCCCGCCGTTCCCGCATGCATTCTTGTACTCGCCGCAGGTCAGGCAGGTGGCGAGGTTGACGAGGATGGGGCAGCAGGAGCCGGACAGCTTGGTGCAGGAGACAGGGGTACGGTACCCGGGGTCGGAGGAGATCATCGTGCAGTAGGTGCAGTTCGACACCATCTCGGCAGTGAGCCCAAGCAGAATAGGAGTAGATTCAATCGGTACGGTTACGGTTTCGTTCATTCGTCGCGTTCCTTCTTTCTCTTTAAAGATAGCGCTTCCAATGGCAGATGCCGCAGCACAAGATGAATACTCTCTGACTCATGCAGAATCCGTAAAGAGCGAGCAAGGACTAGTGTACCAGAATCCGGAAGAGAAGGCTAGGGGTTCCATGGATTTTTATTGAAATCTTCAGAATGCGTAAAATGGATTGACAAACGGGTCTTTCGTGATAAGATGGGAAATGTCACTAGGGGAGCCGCACAGGCTGAGATTGGACCAATAGGTCCTAAACCCTCTGAACCTGATCTGGATGATACCAGCGTAGGGAAGTGGAGAGCGTAGCACGCTGTTAGTTTACTCATGTGCTTACAAAGCCGCTTCCGAGCAACGGGGGCGGCTTTTTTTGCTGTATACCGGCATCCGTCATTCCCCCCGCTCCTTGTCCGCTTCGGCATCGCCCCGGCTTCTTCCATTATATTTTAAGGAGTGGATTCATTTGTCCAAAGGTTTGAAATTGACGGATATTCTCGTCACGGTCGTCATAGCCGTTGTCTTCGCCGTGATCTACCGTTTGTGGGGCGATGTGTACAACGTCCTCAAGATCCCGGGTCTGCAGCTGGAGCAGCTCGGATACGGCATGTGGTTCATTGCCGGCACCGTGGCTTTCCTGATTCTGAGAAAGCCCGGCGTGGCCTTCCTCGCTGAAGCTGCCGCCGCTTCCGGTGAGATGATCATGGGCTCCCAATACGGCGTGGAAGCTTTCACGTACGGACTGGTGCAGGGGCTGCTGGCCGAGCTGGTCTTCGCAGCTGCAGGCTATAAGCGGCACACGGCTCTGATCGCGGGTCTGGCGGGTGCGGCTTCCGGCGTCGGCTCCATTGTCTATGATTACTTCAAGCTGTACCTCGCGGAGCTTCAAAGCTGGAACCTGATGCTTTATATCGTATTCCGCCTCGTGGGCGCGTTCGTGATTACCGGGCCGCTGGCTTATGTGATCGTGAAGGCACTGGAAAAAACCGGGGTTACCCAGCTCGTGCGTCCGGCGAGCAGTCTCGATTACCAGGCACTGGACAGGAAGAAGACACTCTGATGAACGCAGCGGATACGCACACAGCGCATGGCAGCGGGGGGCCGTCCGCTCAGGAACAGGAGCCTGCCGTCTCGGTAACGGGACTGCGGCTGAAGTTCCCGGGCAGCGCCCCGCTGCTTTTCGACGATTTGACACTGGAAGTGCCGCGCGGGCAGAAGGTGCTGCTGCTCGGACCGAGCGGCTGCGGCAAGTCGACCCTGCTCCAGGTGTTCTCAGGCCTGATTCCGAAGTCGATCGAAGTGCCGATGAAAGCGGACGCCCTTCAGCTTCCCGACGCCTGGGGCTATCTGTTCCAGGACCCCGACACGCAGTTCTGCATGCCGTTCGTGGATGAGGAGCTGGCTTTCGTGCTGGAGAATCTCCAGGTGCCCCGCGAAGAGATGGGGGAGCGGATCCGCCTCTGCCTGGAGCAGGTCGGGCTTCGTCTGCCGGACCTCCACACCCCGATCGCTTCCCTCTCCGGCGGCATGAAGCAGCGCCTTGCGATCGCGTCCCTGCTCGCCCTGAATCCGGACGTCTGGTTCCTGGACGAACCGACATCGCTGCTCGATCCCGAAGGCACGGGCGAGGTGTGGGAGACGGTCAAGCGCGTCACGGAGGGCCGGACGGTGCTGATCGTGGAGCACAAGATCGAAGAGATCGCCGGCTTCGTGGACCGGGTCGTGCTCTTCGGGCATGACGCCCGGATCCTGGCCGACGGGCCGCCCCAGCGCGTATTCCGGGAGCACCGGCAGGAGCTGCAGGAGTACGGCATCTGGTACCCGGGGGTCTGGGAGGACTACGACCGCCGTCCGGACCTGATGCCGGAGCGCGGACAGTCTGCGGCCCGCAGCGCGCAGGTAGCCCAGCCCCTGCTGCGGCTGGAGGCGTTCTGCGGCTTCCACGGCCGGGAGAAGAAGATAGAGATTCCCTCGGCCGACATCTTCGGCGACGACTGGATTGCCGTCGTCGGGCCGAACGGGGCGGGGAAGAGCACCCTGCTGCAGGCCTTGATGCAGCTGATTCCGACCCAGGGGCGCTATAACCTCGGCCCGCGTGCTGTGAAGGGCTTCGACGATGTGATCGGGGACGCCTCGTATGTGTTCCAGAACCCCGAGCTGCAGTTCGTCACTCACTCGGTGTTCGACGAGGTAGCGTGGGACTTCCGGCAGGAAGGCCTGCCGGAGGCTGAGGTGCGCACCCGCTCCGGTGAGGTGCTGGAGTGGTACGGGCTCGCCGGCCACCGGGAGCTGCACCCGTACCAGCTCTCTCTCGGGCAGAAGCGCCGGCTCAGCGTGGCCTCGGCCACCGGCAAAGCCCGGAGGCTGCTGCTCCTTGACGAGCCGACCTTCGGGCAGGATGCGGCCAATACATTCGCCCTTCTCGAGAAGCTCGAGGAGTGGCGCAGAGGGGGCAGCGCGATCGTGATGGTCACGCATGACCCCGAGATCGTGGCGCGGTTCGCCACCCGGGTGTGGGAGGTCCGAGGGGGCCGGCTGGCGGCGGATCTGCCGCCGGAGGCGTACCGGAAGCTCCAAGCGGCCGGCGAAGCCGCTGCCGGAAAGGAGGCGGAAGCGCCTTGCCGCTGACCTGGACCTTCCGCGAGACCTGGCTGCACCGGGCCAACCCGGCCTTCAAGATCGGGCTGTCTGTGCTCCTGTTTCTCGCGGTGCTGTTGACCCACAACATCAATGTGCTTCTTCACGTGACCTGGATGCACCTGCTGCTGTTCTACACGGCGACCGGACTGCCCCTGCGGCGCCTGCTGCTGCTGTCCCTGCCGTTCGTGCTCATGCTCGTCTCCTCCTCGACCTCCATGCTGTTCTTCGGCAAGGGGGAGACGACGTGGCTGCATTGGGGGTTGATCCATATCACCGAGGAGAGCTTCTACCGTTCCCTGCATATCGGGCTCAAGACCGTGAACATGGCGGTGCTCGGCCTGCTCTTCGGGCTCACGACGAGCCCCGTTCGGCTGTTCTATTCGCTGATGCAGCAGACGCGCCTCCCGGCGCGCTATGCCTACAGCTTCATGGCGGCGCTCCGGCTGCTGCCGATGATCGTCACCGAGTACCAGGCGCTGCAGATGGCGCTGAAGGTCAGAGGCGTGAAGCGGGCCCGGGGCATCCGGGGCTGGACCGATTCCATCCAGCGGCACGCGATCCCGCTGCTCGCCCAGAGCATCCGGCGCGCGCAGCGGATCGCCGTCGCGATGGAGGCGAAGCGCTTCTCTTCCGATGCGGGAAGGACGTACTACTATGTCATCGGCTGGTCCGCCAGCGATCTCGTCCTGGCTGCGGCAGCCCTCCTGATCTGGACGGCGGGCCTGCTGCTCGGCGGGCATCTGCCGTTCCTGTCCGTCACGGACGTCCGTTAACCGGGACGGGAGCCTGCACGTACACTTCAGCGGCCTGATAACGCAGATTCCTAATTTCAACCATTCACTCCAGGGAGGCAGATCTTATGAAATTCTCGCAAGAACTCCGGGAAGCGGCCGATGCCAGCTGGCAGGCGAGCTTCAACCACCCGTTCGTGCGGGGCATCGGCGACGGCAGCCTGCCGCTCGACGCCTTCCGCCACTATGTGCTCAACGATGCGTATTACCTGTCCCAATTCGCCCGGGTGCAGGCGCTGGGGGCGGCGAAGGCGAACGATCTCTTCACCGTGAACCGGATGGCGGTTCACGCCCAGGGCACGTACGGCGCGGAACTCTCGCTCCACGAGAAGTTCGCCGGCCTGCTCGGCATTACGGAGGAGGAGCGGGCGGCCTTCGAGCCGGCGCCGACCTCGTACGCCTATACCTCGCACATGCTGCGGGCAGCCTACGCGGGAGGGCTCGGCGACATCATCGCCGCCATTCTGCCATGCTACTGGCTGTACTATGAGATCGGCGAGAGGCTGGCCGGCTGCACGCCGGAGGAGCCGATCTACCGGGAGTGGATCGCCGCCTACGGGGGCGACTGGTTCCGGGAGCTCGTGGAGGAGCAGATCGCCCGCCTGGACGAGCTGGCCGAGACGGCCTCGTCCCAGGACCGCGAGCGGATGAAGCGCCACTTCGTGACGAGCAGCCGCTACGAGTACATGTTCTGGGATATGGCCTACCGGAAGGAAACCTGGCCGGTGTAAGCCGCCGGGGCCGTGTGGGGCAGGGTTTGGTGAAGCAGAGCACAGCCCGTCCGGGCTGTGCTTGATTTAAATTAGAAGAATGTGTATCCCGCCAAGGCTCCATTCTGTCATCCTGTATTTCTTATAATCGCGCATTGTTCCTGAAAAGGACGGCACAGGCGTTTATCTCATTTCCCCCTAGACGGGCATGGAGCGTAAACGCTATAATTAAAATGATTATCTTTGGAAGCGCTTACTACCCAATATTGCCCAATTTGAAACGGAGGAGATGTTATGAAAGCCCAAGTCCAAGCTAAGCGCTACGCGGATATAGCCCGCACCCCCAAGTTTCAGGACCTGATGGCCCGGAAGAAGAAATTCCTGCTTCCGATGAGCCTCTTTTTCCTGGCCTATTACTTCACGCTTCCGATTCTTACTTCCTACTCGAAGGTTCTGAACCAGCCTGCTTTTGGGCCGGTCACGTGGGCTTGGATTTTCGCTTTCTCGCAGTTCATCATGACCTGGGCGCTCTGCATCCTGTACTCCCGCAAGTCCGCCGACTACGACCGCATGATCGAGGAGATCCGCGAAGAGCACGCCTGATCCAGACTCTGGTACCGAACTTTTCCTAGCTGACGGAGGGATTCCATGAACGCGACCGCATTTCTGCTGTTTCTCGGCATTGTAGCTTTGACTCTGATCATTACATACTTTGCTTCCAAGAAAACAAAGACGGCCAGCGAATTCTACACCGGCGGCGGCAGCCTCACGGGCTGGCAGAACGGTCTCGCGATTGCGGGCGACTATATGTCGGCAGCCTCGTTCCTCGGGATTGCGGGGACGATCGCCCTGGCCGGCTTCGACGGCTTCTTCTACAGCATCGGCTTCCTGGTGGCTTATCTTGTCGTGCTGTACCTGGTCGCCGAGCCTCTGCGGAATCTCGGCAAGTACACGATGGCCGATATGATCGCCGCCCGCTTCAATAACTCGCGGGTCCGCGGGATTGCGGCGCTGAATACGATCGCCATCTCCATCTTCTATATGATCGCCCAGCTCGTCGGGGCCGGCTCCCTGATCAAGCTGCTGCTCAATCTCGATTACACGGTATCGGTCCTCATCGTAGGCGTGCTCATGACCATCTACGTGGTGTTCGGCGGGATGACCGCTACGTCCTGGGTGCAGATTACGAAAGCGATCCTGCTCATGGCCGGCACCTTCATCGTGTCCCTGATCGTGTTCGCGAAGTTCGACTTCTCCGTCGTGACGATGTTCGAGGCAATGAAGAACGCGACCCCGCTGAAGGAAAGTTTCCTGAATCCGGGCAACAAGTACAAGGTCCCGCTCGATACGCTGTCTCTGAACCTGGCGCTCGTCCTCGGGACCGCGGGTCTGCCGCACATTCTCATCCGCTTCTTCACGGTGAAGGACGCCCCGACGGCCCGCAGCTCGGTCGTCTATGCCACCTGGCTGATCGGCGCCTTCTATATCATGACGATCTTCCTGGGCTTCGGTGCGGCCGCCTTCGTAGGCTATGACGCGATCGTGGCGCAGGACAAGGGCGGCAACATGGCGGCTCCGCTGCTGGCCAGAGCGCTTGGGGGCGACTTCTTCTTCGCCTTCATCTCGGCCGTGGCCTTCGCGACGATCCTGGCGGTCGTCACGGGTCTCGTGCTGTCCGCGGCCTCAGCCTTCTCCCATGACTTCTACAGCAGCATTCTCCGCAAGGGCAAGGTGACGGAGAAGGAGCAGGTGAAGGTCGCCCGCTTCGCTTCCGTAGGGGTGGCGGTGCTGTCGATCATCCTGTCGCTGTTCGCGCAGAAGCTCAACGTGGCGTTCCTGGTCAGCGTGGCCTTCGCCGTCGCGGCGAGCGCCAACCTGCCGGTCATCCTCTTCACGATCTTCTGGCGCCGCTTCAACACGGCGGGAGCGGTCGCGGGCATGCTGACAGGTCTGATCTCCGCGCTGCTGCTCGTGTTCTTCTCGCCGAGCGTCTGGTCGCCGGAGGCCGGCAAGGCGATCCTCGTCGGCACGCCGCTCTTCCCGTACGCCAACCCGGGCATTATCTCGATCCCGCTCGGCTTCCTCGGCGCGATCATCGGCACGCTGGTGACGACAAGCAGCAAGGTGCCGCAGGAGCACAGCGACAAGTTCGACGAGATTCTCGTGCAGGCGAACACCGGCATCAAGCCGGAGGATACCGGGCTGCCGGCAGGAGGCACAGCCTCCAAGGCCCGCAAGGATAAGGGCGTGAAGCCCGGCGCCGGCTTCAATACCCTTGACCGGTAGGCAGCCCGGCTGACCGGCGGAGCAAGAACTCCCCCAGAGATAACCGCCGGCGTGAGGAGGGAACGGCAGCAGGCTGACATCTGCAGTACAGGTGTCAGCCTGCTCTGATTTGCGGGAGCTGCGCTGTACGCTGAAGTTAGCTTGATACCTATTCAAGGACAGGAGAGGCGCATGTACACCATCGTTCATCTGTGGAGAAAGCTCATGAAGATGAATACGGGGAGCGTCTTCGTGCTCACCTTCTTCGTGATCCTGCTGTCTTCCCTTCTTCTTCGGAGGCTGGAGCCCGCCACCTTTCCGACGCTGCTCGAGAGCGTCTATTTTGTCATGACGACAGTAGTTACCGTGGGGTACGGCGATTACAGCCCCAAGACCGATCTCGGCAAGCTGTTTGTCATGTCGCTGTACGTATACGGGATCGGGCTTATGACGCTGTTTATCGGGAGGTTCTTTGACGCGGTGGCCACATGGAGAAGGTGGAGGGAGGAAGGCAAATTGGCCTACAAGAAGAAAGGTCATCTGATCTTTATAGGATGGGGCAGGAAAGTCGAAACGGCGGTGGAGGAGATCCTGAGCTCATACGAGGACGCTGAAATCGTGCTGATCGATCATTCGCTGAACCGGACGCCCGTCTCGGATGAGCGGGTACATTTTATCAGGGGAGACGCGGCAAGTGAGGAGGTGCTGATGAAGGCCAACCTGCTCGAGGCCGGAAGTGTGGCCATCTTCTCGGATGAGAGGCTCGAAGACGCCTTGTCTGCGGACGGTAAAACGGCCCTGATTGCCCTTGGCGTCGAGGGGGTTGCTTCGGATCATGGCCGAACGGTGCATACGATCGTCGAGCTGCGCAAATCCTCCCATAAGAAGCAGTTCCGCTACGCCAAGGTGGATGCGTTCATTCCTTCGGTGGAATCCGTGGCGCTGCTTATGGTCAGGGAATCCCTGCATAAAGGCAGTTCCAGCATCTACAGCCAGATGCTTTCCCAGAGGGACGGTGCCAACTGGTACGAAATCAGGCCGCGTCCCGAGTGGAAGACCTACGGTGCGGCTGCTCACGCCTTGTGGGACCTTGGTGCCAACCTCGTTGCCGTGAATGATAATCTGGAGGTGGCCCGGCATGCGGGAGAGGGGCTCCAAGCCTCCGACAAGCTGTATATTGTCTGCAGCGAAGAAGTGTACAGTCAGCTGAAATAACTGAAGATCCGCCAGACACCACGCCCCGGCCTCCGGGGCGTTTTTTTTATTGCTCACAGGCCTTCCTGCTGCGGCTCTCTCGACCTCGCACGATCTCTCCGGCCCCCTGGACGCACAATGTTCACCGATCTCCCGGATCGCGTGTGATTCACTTCACAGAGAAGCCCCCGGCCTCCCCACTACAATAAAGCCATAACCAAGAAAGACAGCGAACAGGGGGAAGGGCAATGAAAAAGGAACAGACCGGACCGGCTGCAGAGCAGGGGAACCGGGAACACCGGGAGCCGTCCCTGCGGGGAACCTTCACGGCCGTCATGCTGCTCGGGTTGTTTTTGATCGTGACCTGGGCCGGCGTGTTTATGCTCTTTATGAACAGGAACTAAGGGAAGAGATGGGGGAAGCATCATGCATATTCACCGTTTAGAGAAACTATGGCTGGTCTTCGGGATCAGCATGCTGGCCGTCTTCCTGACGGTCGTGGGAGTTGGGGCGTTCGCCCTCGGAATGGAGCCGCCGGGAGGCCACCGGCATACCGTGGACCCCGAGAAGCTGAGCACGACGGCGCCGTTCGATAAGCCGGGACTGCAGCGCCTCGGCAATGGAGAGTACGAAGCGAACATTATCGCTTTCGCGTTCGGATACAAACCGGATGTGATCGAAATCCCGCTCGGCGCGAAGGTGAACTTCAATATTACGAGCTCGGACGTGGTCCACGGCTTCCAGGTCGTGAATACCACGATCAATATGATGGTCGTGCCGGGCGAGGTCAACCACCTCGCGTACACGTTTACGGAGCCGGGGGAGTATCTCGTGATCTGCAACGAGTACTGCGGCGCGGCCCATGAAGTGATGATGATGAAGCTGATCGTGAAATAAAAGCCTGCAGGCAAAGGAGATGACAGCATGGATAACCTACCTAAACCGTTCGACCGCCGGGACAGCGCACTCATCCTGGCCCATATTCTCTTCGCCTTCTTCGCCCTGTTCCTGGGCGGCGTGGCGGGCCTCCTTCAGGGGCTCGTCCGCGGAGGGGCGAACGCCCTGCCGTTTGGCATCGGCTATTACCAGCTGCTTACCGCACACGGAGTCCTCATGGCGCTGGTGTTCACCACGTATTTTATCATCGGCTTCCTCTACTCGGGCGTAGCCCGTACGCTCGGCACCCTGCTCGGGCTGCCGCGCAGGCTCGGCTGGCTGGGCTTCGGCCTGATGACGACCGGGACTCTCTGGGCCACCGTCCTGATTCTGCTGAACAAAGCGACGGTGCTCTACACCTTCTATGCGCCGCTCAAAGCCTCGCCCTGGTTCTACGTGGCGCTGGTCTTCGTGGTGGTCGGCAGCTGGATGAGCGGCTTCGGGATCTTCATGCAGTACCGCTATTGGAAGGTGCTCCACCCGGGGCAGACCACGCCGCTCTTCACCTTCATGGCCGTGGTGACGATGGCGATGTGGCTCATCGCTACGCTGGGTGTCGCCATTGAAGTGCTGTTCCAGCTCATTCCGTGGTCGTTCGGCTGGGTTGAGACCGTCAACGTGGTTCTGAGCCGCACGCTGTTCTGGTATTTCGGGCACCCGCTCGTCTACTTCTGGCTGCTGCCGGCCTACATGTGCTGGTATGTCGTCATCCCGAAAGTCATCGGGGGCCGATTGTTCAGCGATGCGCTCGCCCGCCTGTCCTTCCTGATGTTCCTGCTGTTCTCCATCCCGGTCGGCTTCCACCATCAGCTGATGGAGCCGGGAATCTCGAACGTATGGAAATTCGTGCAGGTCGTGCTGACGTTCATGGTAGTCATCCCTTCCCTGATGACGGCCTTCTCTCTCTTCGCCACCTTCGAGATGCACGGGCGCTCCCTGGGAGCGAAGGGGCTGTTCGGCTGGCTCCGCAAGCTGCCCTGGAAGGATGTCCGCTTCTTCGCCCCGTTCATGGGCATGCTGCTCTTCATTCCGGCCGGCGCGGGCGGCCTCATTAATGCGAGCCATGAGCTGAACGCCATCGTTCACAACACGCTGTGGGTGACGGGGCACTTCCATCTCACGGTGGCGACCTCGGTGGCACTGACGTTCTTCGGCATCACGTACTGGCTGATTCCGGCGCTCACCGGCCGCACGCTGACCCCGCGCATGCACCGCCTCGGGATCGCTCAGACGGTGATCTGGCTCGTCGGCATGCTGTTCATGTCCGGCTCCATGCACACGGTCGGCCTGCTCGGTTCGCCGCGGCGCACGTCCTTCACGACTTACCAGGATCACCCGGACGCCGTGCTGTGGATGCCTTACCATGTGGCGATGGCCGTCGGCGGCACGATCCTGTTCGTGGGCGTCCTGCTCATGCTCTTCAACATCGTAACCCTGCTCCGGGCGCCGAAGGGCCGGCCGGAGGAGTTCCCGATCGCCGAAGTGAGCGACGCGGCGGAGAAAGCCCCGGCCCTCTTCGAGCGGTGGGGCGTATGGGTCGGCATTCTGGTCGTGCTGATTCTCGTAGCTTATACGATTCCGGTGATGGATATGCTGAATCATCCGGGCGTCGGAGCCAAGGGCTTCAAGACCTGGTAACGGTGCGCAGCGGAAAAAAGGAAGCAGCGCGGTCCTCGGAAGGGGACTGCGCTGCTCTTTGCTGTTCGGGGGGAGGGAACGGCTCGCTCGAAAGGGAAGACGTGTCCGCGTTGGAGGTCCGTCCATTAGGGACGGTTGGCTGGCGAGGCCGGACCGCACCGACACCGTGCGTCTCTGTGCAGCGGCGGGTGAACGGTCCAGTGCGGCCCTGTACCGCTCAGGCTCTCAACGGAGCGGAGACCCCCGGCCAATCGCCCAGCATCGGTCAGAGCCTTCTCAGCGCTTCGGGTACAGCGGATAATCCACGCTCGAAGGGACTTCGATCAGGAGCAGCCGCAGCCTGCCGCCCGCATCGGCGGTGACAACGGCCTCGGCGTCCTTGTGCGAATGGAGAAGCACGAAGTCCTTCTCCCGGAAGGAACCGGCCTTCTCCGGCGCGTCGGCCGCATGCCAGGAGCCGCCGCCGCGGACGGCGAGGGCTGTGAGCGTGCGTCCCGCCGGCAGCGGGTGGCGGAGCAGCCTGCCTGGCTCAAGCTCCACATCCCACATGAGCGCGTCGGTGACAAGCCGGACAGGGGAGCCTTCGCCGATGACCGTTTTGCGGGTGCAGCCCTCGGCCTGCTCGGCGGGGAATTCCCCATGCTCGACCTGGGCATAGGTTGGCTGCCGCAGCAGCGCCTGGCGGATCGCCGGCTCGAACCAGATCTGGAAGGCCTCCATGTCCGGCCCGATGAACCGCTCCTCGTGCGAGACGCCGGAGCCGGTCTGCATGATCTGGGCGCCGCCGGCCCCGACCGTGCTGCGGGTGCCGAGCGTATCGCCGTGCTCGGCGCGCCCCTGCAGCACGTAGGTCATAATCTCGAAGCCCTGGTGCGGGTGCAGCGGGATATACCCTTCCTCTTCGGCCCGGGCCCAGGCCCAATAGAAGAGCGGGCCGACGCGCTTCACGACCGAGCCTTCGCCGGAGAAACCGATCGGCTTCTGCTCGGTGATGCTGCCTCCGTCGAAAGAGCCGGTGCCCTGCATGGACGGGGGATAAATAAGAATCTGCATAGGGAGTACCTCCTGAGTAAGGTGAAAATGTAGATGGGGCATATCGTCTTAAAATTAAGATATAGGATGCGGACGGAAGTCCGGGCTCTAAGTTAAGATCAAAGCCTCAGCCGGTAAGGGGAGTGCCCCTACGGCTGCTTGGCGCCCGGAATGGGAGCGCATTTGAAGTTCTCCTTGGCGGCCAGCCCCAGCTTGCGCAGAAGTGAGATCGCCTGCTGCTTCTCCTCGGGGGAGAGGGCGGATACCGCGTGTGCGATGGCTTCCCGGTGGGAAGGGAAGGCCTCATCCAAGAACTCGCGTCCTTCTTCGGTAATCTCCGCGAAGGAGACGCGGCGGTCCTCCTCGGATGGGCGGCGTCTGACAAGGCCTTTGTCTTCGAGCTTGTCCACCACATAGGTAATATTGCCGCTCGTCATGAGAATCTTGCTTCCGATCTGCTGCAGCGGCTGGGGGCCCTTGTGATACAGCAGCTCAAGCACGCCGTATTCGGTCGGGTTGAGTCCGTGCCGGCGGATATCCCTGTGGGCATGGGCCATCACCCACTCGCTGGCGCGGGACAGTACGACGAACAAGTGCAGCGATTCATCCAGATCTTCTTTCATCGACTTGATGCCTCCTGGCTTCCAATACGGTAAAGCGGTATAGCTTGAACTAAAAGTAGTGGAGAACGGCCTGTTTGTCAATCCTGCCAAAGCACCGGATCGGGGATTGGCCAGACCGTACCAGTGAAACAGCATCAGGGTCCGGCCCATATATTGCCGGAAGCGTTCAGCGTATTTTCAGCAGGGAAAATGGCATGAATGCAGAACTTTTTGGAGGTGGAACTCGTACATGTAATTAGGCCGCTGCGGCTTGTCGTCCGTTCCCCTGTTTTTATTGTTCCTTGCTGCCTTATTGTCTATTCTCTGATTCTTACCTGATGGAGGTACTGACCGCATGAATCGAATAAAGGACCACCGGCTGTGGAAGCTGCTGCTGACCTTCACTCTTGCCTTGACGCTGCTGGTGCTTCCGGCCCCGCCTGCGGATGCGGCTTCTTTCTCCTATTCGGCATATCCCAAAGGCACCGTGGGCATGAAAAAGCCGACGATCGGCTTCGACGTGGCCGAAACCGATGCTTCGCCGCGCTTCAGCGCCTTTCATATGAAAGTGGACGGACAGGCTGTCGACGGTACGCTGGATACGGCGGAGATGAGCTACATTTATACTCCGTCCGAAGAGCTTGCTCCCGGCACGCATACCGTTCTCGTTACGCTTCAGTTCGACGGCTATCAGCCGATCGAGAACTCCTGGACCTTCGAGGTGGCCGAGAACGCGGTAGATGAAGTGCAAGCGGACTACTCGAAGAACCAGCAGGACGGTTTGAAAGCCATTAACGACTACCGTACCCTGTACGGCCTCCAGCCGCTGAAGCTGAATCCGAACCTGACGCTGGCCGCCAAGCTGCACGCCTCCTATCTCTCCGCCAACCAGGCGGCGAAGAGCGGGCTGTCCCTGCACAAGCAGCAGTCCGGCCTGCCCGGCTTCGTGGGCGAGGGGCCCGGAGACCGTGCCGTCTATGCCGGATATTACAAAGGTATTGGGGAAGACGTCTCATTCTACACCGGTACGCTCGTCGAATCGATCGACGCCCTGTTCGATGCCCCTTACCACCGGTCCCCGTTCCTGAACCCGGATGCCAAGGATCTCGGCATCGAGATGGTCGGCGACTACGTCGTAATCGAATTCGGCTTCGCGGACGAGTCCGCCGACCTGAACCTGGTCGTCTCTCCGGCTCCGGGGGATCCGTATGTGCCGCTGAACTTCGACGGCTATGAGGATCCGGACCCGATCCGCATGCACACTGCGGCCAAGTACCCGGTGGGCTACCCGATCATGGCGGTGGCCGAAGGGGCGAACATCACCTCGGTCGAGCTGGCGGATGCGAAGCTGACCGACAGCTCCGGGAATCCCGTGGAGCTCCTGAAGAACTCGCCGGCCAACGACGACCACTTGAAGACCGCGGCGATTCTGATTCCCAAGGCTCCGCTGCAGCCGGATACGGAGTACAAGGCGTATGTGAAGCTGAATGTTTCCCGAGGCGGTGTACCGGCCGTGCTGGAGAAGTCATGGAGCTTCCGCACGGAGCCGGCCGACGGGATCGGCAAAACCAAGCTGCATGCCGACGCATCGGCTTATCTCAAGCTGGCTGAGCTGACCTCGCCGCTGAAGCACGTCGTCTCGTTCAAGCTCGACAGCGACCAGTACACGCTGGACGGGCTGCGCTTTCCGATGAAGCGGGCGCCGTTCCTGCTGGACGGCTCCTCCTACCTGTGGGTCCGCGACCTGTCCGCAGCGCTCGGCGCTTCCGTTACCTGGGACGACAGCCGCAAGGCTGCGATCTATACGAAGAACGGGAGAACGATCACGTTCTTCACGAACCGCGGTGCGTACGAGATTAACGGCAAATCGTATACGACCGGCTCGCCTGCCCGCCTTGAGAATGAGCTTACGCTCATTCCGGTCCGCCTGCTGTCCGAGGTGCTGGGGGCGGAAGTGAAGTATAACGAAGCTACGAGAATCGTCACGATCACTTACTAGGCCGCTGCGGCAGCACGGGGAAGAAGAGGCCGGGTAGGGGCGGCAGGAACCGCCCGGCTGATGAGAAGCATCCTGCGACTGGAAACGTCCTTGCGAGGGCGTTTCTTTTTTTGAATTTTATAAGGAAAAATTTAGCAACTTCTGTAGGCAGGCCGGCGTCTGGGAAAGATAGGACCCTGGAGAGAAGGAGAGGAAAGAGAATCATGAACGCCGGATATGTACCGAAGCACAATACGAATCGTCTGCCGCTGCAGCAGAAGAAAGAAGGCCAGCCGCTGCTCCATCTGTTTCTGCTGGGCTGTGTTCTGTTATTTCTGGCCGCGGCGCCTTATGGACGCGCCTTGTTTCTGCACGCCCGCTATGAACATAAGCCGGAGGAGAGCCTGGCTTTTAACAGCCCGCTGTTCAGCAGCTATATCCTTGTGTATCTCGCGCTGGGCGCCGCTGCGCTGCTGCTGTTCTTCCAGGAGCGAAGAGGGGGGCGGCAGGATGCGGCCCTCCTGCTGATATGGTGCACTCCGCTCGTCTATTTGATTCCCGGCCTGCTGCCGGGTACAAGCCCCGTCTCCTCTTATATGTACTATCAGACCTGGTATGCCCAGATGGTGTCCGCAGCTTTCTTCGTTTTCGGCCTGCTCTTGTCGCGGAAGGAATCTGTGAACCGTCTTCTCCGGCACGGAATTGTGCTTGGAGGCTATGCCGTGGTGATCTACGGCCTGCTTGCATGGTACGGCCTTGTGCAGGAGCACGGCCTGATCATCTCCGATGCGAACGGCATCCGGCTGGCGTCCGTCTTCACGTATGCGAACTCTTATGCCGCTTATCTGATGGCCGTCCTTCTGGGAAGCCTCTTCCTGTCGGTGAGGACTTCCTCCACGGCCGCCGCTGCCCTGCATGCCTTCTTCCTGGTGCCGGCGCTGCTGTCCCTGGCCTTGACCCTCTCCCGCGGGGCTTACGTCCTGCTGCCGCCCGCGCTGCTGCTTCTTATGCCCTTCGTCACCTTCTCCCGCCAGGTGATGCTGCTGGCCCAGCTCTCGGCGGCGGTCCTGCTGGCGGCGGTCCTGACCTCCCCGGGCATGCGCACGGCCGCAGCGATCCAGCAGGGGGCGGCGCCGGCCTCCGCGCTGTGGGACTGGCTCCTGCTCCTCGCCGCCTCCCCTTGCCAGCGCCGGCATCGTCCTGCTCCTGAGACGGGGGCAGCTGCTGCTCGAGAAGTGGACGGCGCGCCGCAGGTGGAAGCATATGGGGGGTCGTATTCCCCGTTCTGCTGCTCCTGCTCGGCTGCGGGGCCGTCCTGCTGCTTGCCGCAGCACCGACACTGCTCTCGATCCTGCCGGAGGGCATTCGTACCCGGGTGGAGAACATCAACTTCACCCAGCACAGTGTCCAGGAGCGGGGATACTTTTATGCCGACGCCCTGCGGATCTTCAGGGAGCACTGGCTCGTTGGGACCGGCGGAGGGGGCTGGGCCTCGCTCTATCCGTCGTACCAGAGCTACGGCTACTCCAGCCGGCAGGCGCATAACTTTGTCCTCCAGACCCTGATTGATGTGGGGCTGATCGGCGCTCTCGCCATCTTTGGCTTCATCGCATGGATCTTTGCGGCCTATGTGCGCCAGCACATCCGTACGGTCCGGGCTTCCGGCATGGAAAGCGGACAGGCCGGACCGCAGGGCCGCCTGCTGTATGCGGTCACGGCCGTACCGCTGCTCCTGCACAGCTTCATGGACTTCGATATGAGCTATGTGTTCCTGTCGGCGCTGTTCTACCTCTGCCTTGGCGGCATGGCGGGAGCCCTGCCGCAGCGGGAGCCGGCGGACCGTTCTGCAGGGATCGGCTCCGCTGTCCGGTGGGGGTACCCAGCAGTCCTTGCGCTTCTGTCGCTGAGCATGCTGTTCGTCTCCCTCTCTTTGAAGAGGGGGAACAGCGAAGCCGTACGGGCCATCGGGCTGGTCACGCAGCCGTCGCCGCAGCTTGCCCCGGTGATGGAGGCCCTCGACTCGGCGGTCGCCCTGCAGCCCTCCAATGCCGATTATGTGCTGATCCAAATCAAGCTCCTGGATGCGCTGTACCGCCAGACGCAGCAGGAGACCTACCTCGACGAAGGGGCGGCGCTGCTGGCCGCCCTGAAGGAGCGGGAGCCGTATGCCCCCGAGATTTCGGAATACGAGTACGGCTGGGCCAGGCTGAAGGGTCAGGAGGACCAGGCCTTGGCGGTTTCGCGGGAGGCGATCGGGCGGCGCCCTTGGGCTATGCCCTGGTACGAGCGGGCGGCCGAGCTGCATTATGTGCTGGGGGAGAGGGCCGGAGATCAGGGCGACCTGCGGGAGCAGGACCGTCACTGGGACCAGGTGCAGATGCTCTCCGTTACGATAGAGGAGAAGCGCAGGGAGCTGGAGCTTATTCCGAAAAGCATCGCGGTACCGTCCTTCGATCCCACGCCCGGATTGAAGCTGCAGCAGGCCCGCGTGGAGTACCGGCGGGGGAATTACGCGGGGGCGGCAGACCTGCTCCGGCCGGTGCTGCCTGAGGATTTGAAGCCGGCAGGCAGCCGGGAGCTTGTCCGATGGTATGCGGCTGCGGCGCAAAAGCAGGGGAAGGAAGACGCCGCTTGGCGGGACCGGCTCTTTGCCGCGGACGGGAGCGAGCGTGTGAAGCTAGAGCGGCTGCTGTCGAAGGGAATGCAGGGAGGGCCGTCCTTCGTGCAGGAAGCACAAGATTCGTAGAATAGATTGGAATGGGAGGATGGGGAGTGGAAACAGAGAGGCGGAACGGATAAGCTGATGCGCTTCTAAGTTCGGCTGGCGCATGTAGAAGCAGAGCAGGCCGGCTGGCCGGAAGCGGCAGTGGGCAGAGGGAATGCACCCGGAGGCGGGAATGCGGCCGCGGGTGCTTAGGGCATCGCCACAGGGGCAACCACTCTGCCGGCTTTCTGCGCTGCGGGTCATTGCCCAGCCGCATCCCCGACAGGCGCTGCTTTCTCTGGGGGGCTGCTGTCCCGGCCGGCCCCGGCCTCATTCAGCGGCAGGGCTCAGGCCTCGAACCGGTCGCCGCGCGTCTGCGGATGGGAGATCACGAGGAACTCCACCGGCTGCCCGGAGGTGTTCTTCATCTGGTGCGGCACAAGGGGCGCCACCTCGCAGCCCTCCTGTGGATGAAGGAGGTGGACCGTGCCGTCCACCTCCAGCTCGGCACAGCCGGAGAGCACGAAGAAGAACTGCCGCGCCTGCCCGTGATAGTGGCGGACCTCCTCCGTGCCGGGGGGCATCCGTTCGTGGATGACGCTGAGCTCGGGCTGCTTGACGAGGTGCCAGCCGTCGCAGGTGCCGCCCCACACGTAATGCTCCGCGTTACTTTTGCCGATCTTCATAGGAATCGCCTTCTTTCATCGGGTTGTGCCGGGATGGAGAAGCATCCTGCGGAAGCGGAGGGGTCGTGAACCGGGGCTCTCCGTCCTCCTTGCTGCCGAGCCACCCGCCGGAGCGGGGAAGCGGTCCGCGGTCCCGGGCTTCCGCCAGCCAGCGGAGCCGGTAGCAGTTCATGCCCGTCTCGCCGAGCTCCTCGAGCAGGCCGTAGTTGGCCCAGGCTCCGACCACCATGCCGATGCCGGGGACCAGCTGGAGCATTTTGCGGAAATCGATCGTATCCCGGTACTCCTGCTGGAACTTCCGCCAGTCAATATGCTCCGCGTAGCTGCTCGCCATCGGCAGGGTCCGCATTGTCTGCGGCCATGCGGCGATCGCTTCATAGAGGGGCGGACGTGCCGTCTGGCCCGAGAAGGCGAGCTGGAAGATATGGAGGATGAACAGCCGCTCCCGGTAGTCGTACGTGGAATAGCCGTAGACATGGGCCAGCTCGAACAGGAACTTCATCTTGATGCCGATGAGGATCGGGAAGTCGGCCATCCCGAGGAGGAACCCGCCGGCTCCGGCTCCTGCGCCTTCGGCGGCAGCCAGCTTTTTGTAGAAGGCGAGCTTGTCTTCGGCTTCCTTGTCACGCAGGGCGAGGGATACTCCGGCCGACGGCTCGCTCTTCGGGATATAATCCATCGAGAACAGGGCGGTCTGCACGATTCCTTTGACCGCGGAGGTGATCGCCGCATGGACCTTCTCCGGAATCGCCTGATTGATGCGCGACTGCACGGCCTTCGAAGTCCGCTCGATCATGCCCGGAGGCTTCAGCAGGCCGGCGCGCCAATGCTCCAGCTTCCGCTGCACCTGCTGCTCATATACGCTTAATTCTTCGTTCATGGTCTTCGGCTCCTTTGTAAGAATGACCGCCGAGGAGGTTCTTGGTAGTATTATACGTTATACGGGAAGGGACCCCCAAATGATTCGAAGCCTGGAATGGACAGACTATGACAGAAACTGTCAGGGATTGGGTTTATCATAGACGGAGAGCAGAGTGCCGGTCAGAGAGCGGATGGCGTATCCGGACCGAAATGATAGAGGAGGCGTTG
The DNA here is from genome assembly GCF_000250655.1 of Paenibacillus mucilaginosus 3016. Lineage (NCBI taxonomy): Bacteria > Bacillati > Bacillota > Bacilli > Caryophanales > Paenibacillaceae > Paenibacillus > Paenibacillus mucilaginosus. The sequence continues at coordinate 7,277,105 of NC_016935.1, read as the reverse complement.
GCATCATGACATGCCGCTGCGCATGGGTCAATGAGGACCCGCTGTATCAGGAATACCACGACAAGGAATGGGGCGTGCCGGTCCATGAAGACCGGAAGCTGTTCGAGATGCTGGTGCTCGAAGGGGCGCAGGCCGGGCTCAGCTGGTACACCGTATTGAAGAAAAGGGAGCGGTACCGCGAGGTCTTCGACGGCTTCGATCCGGTGAAGGTGGCCGCTTATGACGAAGCGAAGCTCGGGGAGCTGCTGGCGGACCCGGGGATTATCCGCAACCGGCTGAAGATCCGGGGCGCGGTGTCTTCCGCGCAGGCGTTCCTGCGGGTGCAGGAGGAATTCGGCAGCTTCGACCGCTATATCTGGCGGTTCACGGACGGGCAGTCCGTGCGCAACAGCTGGGGCTCGCTGAGCGAAGTGCCGGCGCAGACCCCGCAGTCCGACGCCATGAGCAAGGACCTCAAGAAGCGGGGCTTCACCTTCGTCGGCTCGACGATCTGCTACGCGTTCATGCAGGCGACCGGCATGGTGATGGATCATACCGTGGACTGCTTCCGGTTCAAGGAGCTGGGCGGAGAGGCTTAAAGGCGGCAGCCGGGCGCAAAGGGTTGGAGGGATTCGGAAGCCTATGCCCGGAATTGCGGCAAGCAGCGGGACCGGACAAGCTCACGGAAACTCTGGGCTTACCCGATCCTGAAATCGGATATGCCTCCCGAAGAATTGGGCCGGCCCGGGATGGACGAACAGCCCATCCACCTTCGTCCCCTCCTGAATATAATGCAGAAGCGAATGCATCAGGAGGAGGGGCTGCGCATGAAACCGCGAATCGATGTGGCTGTCGTAACACCGGGTTCCTTCGTCATCCCGTCCGGCAAGAGCAGCTCGGTGGAGCTGGTCGTGGAGGAGGTTGCCGCGAGAGTGGGCCGCAGGGTCCGCGTGGCGGTGCTCGGCCGCCGCAGCCGTGTTCTTCCGCCGGAAGAGCTCCGCGGCGGTGTGAAGTATGCGCGCGTACCGGCGCCAACCCCCGCCGGCTACATCCGCAACGTCTCCCGACGGCTCGAGAAGCTGAAACCGGACATCATCCAGGTCGAGAACCGGCCGAGGTTCGTCAGGTATCTGCGCCGCCGCCATCCCCGTGCGAAGATCGTACTCTCGCTCCACTCGGTCACCTTTGTCTCCCGCCCGCATATCCGGCTGGCGGAACTGAGGCGCTGCCTGGCCGCGGCGGACCGGATCGTGGTGAACTCGGAGTTTATCCGGGAAGAGATGGAGCGCAGGGACCCGCGTTCCCGCGGCAAGCTGGTCGTCAACCACCTCGGCGTAGACCCTGCGGGCTTTGCCAGCCGCTGGCACGGGGAGGGGGCCCTGCGCCGGGAAGCGATGACCGCCCGGCTCGGACTCCAGGGCAGGCGGGTTCTGCTCTACGTCGGCAGGCTGATTCCCATCAAGGGCGTGCATCACGTGCTGGAGGCGATGCCCCGGATTGTGCAGGAGGTGCCGAATGCGGTACTGCTCATCGTGGGAAGCGCCTTCTACGGCTCGAAGCGGACCACGCCGTACGTCAGACGGCTGCACCGCATGGCGAAGCGGATGAAGGAGCACGTACGCTTCATCCCCTACGTTCCCCACGGCGAGGTTGCGGACTGGTTCCGGCTTGCCGACGTCCTGGTCGTCCCTTCCGGCCGCCGGGAAGCGTTCGGGCTCGTGAACGTCGAGGCGATGGCGGCCGGTGTGCCGGTGGTGGCCACCCACGCGGGCGGCATCCCCGAGATCATTGAGGAGGGCGTAACTGGATTGACGGTCCGGCTGTCGTCGATCGGGGAGGAGCTCCCGGAGCGGCTGGCCTGGCTGCTTCGCGACGAAGAGGCCGCCTGCCGCATGGGAATGATGAGCGTGGAGCGGGTGCTCGAGCATTTTACGTGGGAGCGGACCGCGGAACGCTGGCTCGCCCTGTATGCGGAACTCCTGCCGGGGAAGCCGGGACTGGAGCTTCCGCCCCCGCCGTATCCCGGCTGAAGCTGACGATAACACCGGTAAGCCGGGTAAAGAGCTCCTGTTCTTCTGTGAAGAACAGGGGCTTTTTGGTGCGAATATAAGAGTATGGGCTTGTGCGGGGCGTAAGGAAGGCGCGGGCGGCTGGGCGGGATGACTGCCTATTTTTTTCCGGGCGGATGACCACCTTCTGGGTGAATGCATATGTTACCAGTGACTGCATGATTGAGACATCAAATGCCCTTTCATCAGATAGGCATCGATGAATTCACATTAGGAGGACCCTCATGAAAAAGGACAGCCGCCGCCCTGCCGGTAGTAAGTCAAAACCCCGGAAGCAGCGTATCGCTTCTTATATCAACGAACTAAGCTGGCTGGATGAAAAGCCGGGCAAGCAGGTGATCCGGGAAGAAGCTTCCGTCTCCCAGATCCACCCCCCTGAAGAGACGTTGATAGAGCCGGACCCTCTAACGGAGGAAGAGGAGTGGGACGTACTTCCGAAGGCCGCCCCTTCCTTGAAGCGCTACACGATATCAAGGCCGCCTGCCGCAGAGTCTTTGTCAAAGCCCTACACACCCGCACCCCAGCCCCATACACCGGCACCTCAGCCGGAGATCAAGAAGACATTCCAAGGTGCGACGGTGTATACCGACGATCTGGGGGAAGAATCCGTCACTACCGAAAAGATTGCCCGCTATGCAGTGGACAGCACCCGGATCCGGCGCGGGGGAGTAAGCCGTGAGAATCTGGCGGATTACGCGGTGGACAGTGCGAAGCTGGCCGACCGATCCGTTACCGTACAGAAGCTCGCCCCCCGTTCGGTCACCGAGGATATCCTTGCGTCCGGCGCCGTCACCTCGGAGAAAGTACGCGACCGCTCCATCTCGGGGGATAAGCTGCTCGACAACAGCATCAGTTCGGAGAAGCTGGCGGATAAGTCGATCGACGCGATGAAGATCGCCGACGGCTCGATCCACGCTAAGCATCTCGCGGACGAGGCGATTTCGGGCGAGATGATCCAGCACCAGTCGATCACCTCGGACAAAATCAGGAGCGGCGCGATCCAGGCTTCGCAGCTCGCCAACGGAAGCGTGAATACGGCGAAGCTGGCGGACGGGGCGGTCAGTACCGAGAAGCTGCGCGACGGAGCGGTTACGGCATCGAAGATCGTTGACGGAGAGATCACGACCGAGAAGCTGGCGGACGGGGCGGTGACCGAGGAGAAGCTGGGACACTGGAGCGTCGCCTCCGGTCATCTCAAGCCGAACACCATCAGTCATGATCATCTGGCCCCCGGCAGTGTCCGCGCTCTGAATATCGGATCAAAACAGATTGAATCCAATCACTTGGCAGAGGAGGCCGTACAGTCCCTCCATCTCAGGGACGGTTCGGTAACCTCCGGCAAGCTGGCCAAACACGCAGTGCAAGGTACGCATCTGAGTGAATCGATTGTCGAAGGCAAGCATGTGCAGGCCGGAGGCATCGAGGGCCGGCACCTACCCCCCATGCCGTGACTGGGGAGAAGATTGCCCCCGCCAGTGTCGGCACATCCCAGCTCGCGGACGGCGCGGTCTCATCGGAGAAGCTCGGCCAGGGGGCGGTGACCGAGGAGAAGCTGGCGCCATGGAGCATCGCTTCCGAGCATCTCAAGCTTAATTCCATCGTGCACGACCACTTGGCCCCCGGCAGTGTCCGCGGCACCAACATTGCATCGAAGCAGATCGAATCGTTCCATCTGGCGGATGAAGCGGTGCAGTCGGAGCAGATCAAGGATGGCTCGGTCACCTCCGGGAAGCTGGCCAAGAATGTGATTCAGAGCATTCACCTGTCCGAATCCAGCGTTGAAGGCAGGCATGTGCAGGCCGGAGGCATCGATGGAAGCCACCTGGCCCCTCACTCCGTATCCGCAGAGAAGATTGTATCCGGCAGCATCGGCAGCTCTCAGCTGTCGGACGGCTCAGTGACGATGGAGAAGCTGGCGAATGGGGCCGTGACTTCCCTGAAGCTTGCACCCAAGTCCGTGCATTCCGGGCATCTGGCGGCCGGAACGGTGCTTTCCGTTCACCTGGAACCGAAGGCCGTGCAGACCGTTCACCTGGGGCCGGCGGCTGTAGGCACCGAGCATCTTCAAGACCGCAGTGTCACCGTCGATAAGCTGCAGGAACGTTCGGTCACGGCCATCCATCTGGCGCCCGGAGCCGTACAGTCCCAGCATCTGATGGAAAATATCGTGCAATCCATGCATCTCGGCAACCAAAGTGTAACGACCTCGAAGCTCTCGGTGGAATCCGTATCGACCGACAAACTGACGAACCTGGCGGTAACTTCCGCCAAGCTGGCTCATGTCAGCGTCACTTCGGAGAAGCTGGCCCGGGAAGCGGTGCAGTCTGAGCACCTGTCCCCCGGAGCGGTCGGCAGCAGCCATCTGGCCAAATCGGCTGTGAAATCCCAGCAGCTGGCCACAGGGGCGGTCACCCGCGACAAGCTTGAGAATGCGTCGGTATCGGGGGAGAAGCTCGCAGAAGGGGCGGTCACCTCTCTGCATCTGACAACCGGTGCCGTGCGGACCCAGCACCTGGCTGAGGGTGCGGTGGAAGGCAGCCGGATAGCGCCTGTTACGATCACGGGGACCCATATGGCGCCTGGAGCCGTTGGCGGCGAACAGCTGGCGATCGCGGCGGTCTCCGCAGAGAAGCTTGCAGCGAACGCGGTGACGGCGGAGAAGCTGGGAGCGGAGTCGGTGACGGCGCAGAAGCTGGCGGCGGAGTCGGTGACGGCGGAGAAGCTGGCGGCGGACTCGGTGACGGCGGAGAAGCTGGCGGCCGAGTCGGTAACAAGAGTGAAGCTTGGAGCGGAGTCGGTGACGGCGGAGAAGCTGGCGTCGGAGTCGGTGACGGCAGAGAAGCTGGCGGCCGAGTCGGTGACGGCGGAGAAGCTGGGAGCGGAGTCGGTGACGGCGGAGAAGCTGGCCGATGAGTCGGTAACGACGGAGAAGCTGGCCTCGGAGTCGGTGACGGCGGAGAAGCTGGCCTCGGAGTCGGTGACGGCAGAGAAGCTCGGGGCGGAATCCGTAACGGCAGAGAAGCTGGCGGCAGAGTCGGTGACGGCGGAGAAGCTGGCATCGGAGACGGTGACGGCGGAGAAACTCGCCCCGGGGTCCGTGACGGCGGAGAGACTGGCGGCGGAAGCGGTGACGACGGAAAAGCTGGCGTCCAAATCGGTGACGGCGGAGAAGCTCGGGGTAAGGTCGGTGACGGCGGAGAAGCTGGCGTCCGGCGCGGTCACCGGCGATAAGCTCGCTTCGAAGTCCATTACCGCCGAGAAGCTGGCATCGGAGTCGGTAACCACGGAGAAGCTGGGTGCCGATTCGGTTACGGGGGAGAAGCTTGCGCCCGCCTCCGTTACCGGCAAGCACATCGCCGATGATTCCATCGATGGTCTGCACATCAAACAGGAATCGGTATCGGGGTATCACCTGCTGCCGGGAAGCATCTCGCTGCTGCATCTGGAGCCCTCGCTGCAGGCTCTCCTCAGCGCCCATGCAGCTGCATCCGCAGCTCCGGCGGCGGAACCGGCCGGTGCAGCGGATGCTCCGGAAGCCAGGGAGACGCCCGGTACCGATACGGCTGCTCCGGAAGCTTCATTGGAACCAGCTTCAATGGAACCAGCTTCAATGGAGCCGGCCGGTCTTACGGCAGAGGTCAGCGAAGCGGTGCAGGAAGTGCCTGTGGCGCCGGAGGCGGGGCCTGCCGCAGATGCGGATGCGGTTGTTACGCAAGGGATCATCACAGAGCTTGCCTCTGCAGAGGCTCATTTGACGGAGAGCGAGCCTGTGATCAACGTGGAGCCTGCCGCCGGAGTCCTCACAGAACAGGAGGCGTCCGCAGCGGCAGCACCAGAGATCGAGCAGCCGCAGCAGGCGGACCTAGGCGTTGAATCGGAACAGCTGCCAGTGGTGGAGGCAGCTGAAACCCGGGAAGCGGAAGATACGCACATCGCGGTAACGGAGGCTGCAGCAGTCCCTGTTGTTCCGGTCACGGCCCCGCTGCAGCAGTTCGGGCTCAGCCTGTTCCTGCTGCCGGTGGAGGTGGTCAAGGTAGAGGTAGGCGTAACGTTCGACCGGCCGTTCCTGGATGAGAACTATTCGCTCGTCGCTACGACCAGCCACCAGGACTGCTACGCGGTCATCAAGTCGAAGGGACGCGAGAGCGCCATCCTGGAGATCGTCCGCAGCCGGTTCTCGCCGGAGTGCCAGGGCTTCGTTAACTGGATTGCGATGGGCCGCTCCGCAGAATAAAGACCAGCCGGACCCAGGAGGAGGCCGGGAGCCGTCCCATAGGGGAGACCCCCGGCTCCCCTTCAAGATCCGTCTGTCAGGCCGCCGGGCTCAGCCCCGGCGGCCTGTTTCTGCTGTTTCGGTGACAGCCGCGCATTCAGCTGCATTCCGGTCGTCGGCAGCATATTGTTTTCGTCCGGGCCTTTGCATTATGCTTGACCCATTGGCAGGCTCGGCCTTCTAGGCGATGCCCGGAGGCGGGACCATAGACATCCGCCAAATTGCGGAGTGTCGTGGTATTGGTCCATGTACTTGCAGCCCTGCGGGCATATCCTTTAATGATGATGCATCAGACGACTCTGCACAGGAGGCCAACTCGGCCGGTAGCAGGGAAAGGAGCAAGCCGATGAAAGGAGTCATTGTGGCCGGCGGAAGCGGAACGCGGCTTCGGCCGCTGACGGATCTGGTGAATAAGCACCTGCTGCCGGTCGGAGGCTACCCCATGATCCACTACGCCCTCGCCAAGATGGCCGAAGCGGGGATCCGGGAGGTGCTGCTGATCACCGGCAAGGCTTCGGCCGGTCTGTTCACCCAGTATATCGGCAGCGGGGAACCGTGGGAGATTCAGGTCACGTACCGGATTCAGGAACGGCCCGGCGGCATCGCCGAAGCGGTCTCGCTGGCCGAGGGGTTTATCCGCCCCGGAGACAAGTTCGTGGTTCTTCTCGGGGATAACCTGTTCGAGGATTCGCTCGCTGCGGCGGTAAGCGAATTTCAGGAACAGCCGACAGGAGCGCGGGTGTTCCTGAAGGAAGTGCCCGACCCCCGCCGCTACGGTGTCCCGGTCCTCCGGGACGGGAGGATCGTATCCATTGAGGAAAAGCCGGAGAATCCTCCTTCGACCTACTGCGTAACGGGAATTTATATGTATGATGCCGGCGTGTTCGGGGAGATCCGTCAGGTGACGCGCTCTGCACGGGGAGAGCTGGAGATTACGGACGTCAACAACCGCTATGCCGCCGCCGGCCTGCTGCAGTACGGCATGCTCGAAGGCTGGTGGGCGGATGCGGGCACCCCGCGCTCCCTGCTGGAGGCGGGACTCAGGTTAATGAAAGGTGAATCGTAAATGAGACGAATGATGGTAACCGGAGGCATGGGCTTCATCGGCAGCAACTTCATCCGGTATTGGCTGGAGCGCCACCCGGAGGATACGGTGCTGAATCTGGACCTGCTGACCTATGCGGGACGCGAGGAGAATCTGGCGGACGTCGTCCGTGATCCCCGTTATGCCCTGAGTGTGGGGGACATTGCGGATCCGATGGTGTTCCGGCTGCTCGAGGAAGAGAAGATCGATACCGTCGTTCATTTTGCGGCGGAATCGCATGTGGACCAGAGCATCCTCGATCCGCAGCGGTTCGTGCGTACGAATGTGCTCGGCACCCAGAACCTGCTGGAGGCTGCCCGCCGGACCGGCGTCAAGAAGTTCGTTCACATCTCGACGGACGAGGTCTACGGCACGCTCGGCAGTACGGGCGCATTCACGGAAGAGACGCCTTTGGCCCCGAACAGTCCTTATTCGGCGAGCAAGGCGGGCTCGGACCTCTTGGTGCGGGCATACTGCGAGACGTACGGATTTCCTGCCGTCATTACGCGGTGCTCGAATAACTACGGACCGTACCAGTTCCCGGAGAAGCTGATTCCGAAGATCATTACCCGGGCGCTTCGGGGAGAGGACATTCCCGTGTACGGTGACGGACTCTACGTTCGTGACTGGCTCCATGTGGAGGATCACTGCTCGGGGATCGAGCGGGTGATTCTGCAGGGAAGGCAGGGGGAAGTCTACAACATCGGCGGAGGGAACGAACGGACGAATCTGAGCATGGTCCGCTTGATTCTGGAGGAGCTGGGCCGGCCCCTGTCGCTGATCCGCCATGTCGAGGACCGGCCGGGGCACGACCGCCGGTATGCGATCGATGCCTTGAAGATCCGCAGGGAGCTCGGATGGCAGCCGCTGCGGAGCCTGGAAGAAGGGCTGAAGACGACGGTGCAGTGGTATGTGGAGCATCAGGATTGGTGGGAGCCTCTCCTGGCCGGAGGGGGACAACAAGAATAGGGAGGCGGGGCAGGTGAAGATTGGCATTACCGGTGCAGGCGGACAGCTCGGGCAGGATCTCATCCGGATGCTGGAGTCCCGGCATGAGCTCGTGGCCTGGAAGCACCAGGACCTCAATATCACCGATGAGAAGGCGGTGGAACAGGCCTTTGCCCTTCACCGGCCGGACGCGGTGATTCATGCGGCTGCCTTCACCGGGGTCGACGCGGCGGAGAAGAATCTTGATGCGGCCTATATGGTGAATGCCTTCGGCACGCGCCATGTGGCCTGGGCTGCGCATACCATCGGCGCCAAGATGGTCTATGTCAGCACGGACTACGTGTTCGACGGCCGGAAGGGTGAGCCCTATACGGAAGGGGACCGGACGGCACCGCTCGGCATCTACGGCAACTCGAAGCTGCTCGGGGAGAAGTTCACGGAGTTTTTGTGCGACCGCCACTTTATCGTGCGTACTTCCTGGCTGTACGGCCTCTCCGGCTCCAACTTCGTCACGAAGGTGCTGCAGCTGGCGAAGGAGCAGGGATCGCTCCGCATGGTGTCCGACCAGTACGGTTCTCCGACCTACACGCTGGACCTTGCCGCCCAGATTGCGGAGCTGATCGAAACTGAGGAATACGGAGTCTACCACGTGTCCAACCGCGGGTTCTGCAGCCGTCTGCGGTTCGCGGAAGCGATCCTGGAGATCGCCGGCCTTGCGGGCGTGAGGCTCGAAGCGGTGGAGTCGGCGGAGCTCTCTCTCCCGGCGGAACGGCCTGTGCATTCCGGACTCTCCGATCTGGCCCTGCGCCGGCGTGGATTCGGACGGATGCGCCACTGGAAAAGCGCGCTGGAGGCTTTCATCCGGGAAGACCTGAAATGCGGGGGACTGGAACACAATGAGGACGGAGAGGAGGGGCCCAAGGATGATTCGAAACGTGCTGACCAAGACGCTGATCCGGCATAGCGACGACCGGGGATTTTTCATGGAGCTGCTGCGGGAGGACGACGAAATCTTCAACGGCTTCGGGCAGGCTTCCTTGTCCCTGAGCTATCCGGGAGTAATCAAAGCGTTCCACTACCACGCGCAGCAGGATGATATCTGGTACTTCCCGTCGGGGCAGGCTCAGGTGGTGCTGCATGATCTGCGGCCGGATTCGCCGACCTACAAGCAGACGGACGTGTATTACATGGGAGAACTCAGTCCGTATCTGCTCTTCATCCCGCGGGGCGTGGCCCACGGCTACCGGGTGCTGGGGCATCTGCCGGCGACGATCGTCTACTTCACGAACAAGGCCTATGATCCGGCCGACCCGGATGAATTCCGGCTGGCTTACAACGACCCGGATATCGGTTTCAACTGGCAGACCCGATTCCGCTGAGGCGCGGAGCGGGCCATAGGACGGGGCGACGTGCCGACACGGCCCATGCCGCCGACGTTCCTGTTGAAGCTGTTGATTGAGAAGCCGGATGTGACCCGGGCCCGCGAGCCGGCCGGGCAGCCTTAAGTCTGCTGAACAGCCTGATGGGAGCGGCAAGGGCGGTTCTGGAGGAGTTCTACGCGTCGGCAAGGAGAAGAGAGGATGGGGAACTTGGGACCCCGCCTCTTTTTTGTTGTGCGGGGGCACCTGACCGCTAGCCCAGGAACTTATTTTGGGGAGGGCGGGGTAGGTGTCCATATGCTCTTTTGTCCCGGTGCATACAATTGTAGCAGGGCATAGACCAAATCTGCATAGGGAGGAGGCGGCACCATAAAAACGCTGATTACCGGGATTTCCGGTTTTGCCGGGAGCCATCTGGCCGAGTATTTGCTGAAGCAGGGGGTCGAGGTCATCGGGACGATCCGCGGGCGGAGCCCCATGAATCATATCCGGCATCTCCTCGGCCGGATCCGCCTGGTGGAGTGCGAGCTGCGCGACCCGATCTCCGTGGATACGCTGATCCGCGAAGAGAGGCCGGAGCGCATCTTCCATCTCGCCGCCCAGAGCTTCGTGCCGGCCTCCTGGAATTCGCCGATCGATACGATCTGCAACAACGTGGCGGGAGAGGTCCATCTCTTCGAGGCCGTCCGCAGCCACGGGGTGGACTGCCGCATCCAGATCGCCTGCTCCAGCGAGGAATACGGCCATGTGAATCCGGACGAGGTGCCGATCAAAGAGACGAATCCGATCCGTCCGCTCAGCCCCTACGCCATATCGAAGGTGGCCCAGGATTATCTCGGGTACCAGTATTACCGGAGCTGCGGTCTGCACACGGTCATGACGCGCACCTTCAACCATACGGGCCCGCGCAGGGGAGAGAGCTTCGTCACCTCCAGCCTTGCCAAGCAGATTGCAGATATTGAGAAGGGGAAAAAGGATCCGGTCATCCATGTCGGCAACCTGCAGGCAAAGCGGGACTTCACCGACGTGCGCGACGTTGTGCGCGCTTATTGGCTGGCCCTGGAGAAAGGCGGCGCCGGGGAGACCTACAACATCGCTTCAGGCACCTGCTGTGCGATCGAGGAGGTGCTGCAGAAGCTTCTGTCCTTCAGCACCGTACAGATCCGCATTGAAGAGGATCCGGCCCGCCTGCGTCCGTCGGATGTGGAGATTCTCCTCGGCGATTACACGAAGTTCCACCGGAAGACGGGATGGAAGCCCGAAATTCCATTCGAGCGGACGCTGGAGGATCTGCTGAACTATTGGCGGTCGCAGCCATGAGGAGGGAGAGGGGGAGGATGATGCTGATCACTGCCGTCAAGACCGTGAAGAAGAGAAAGCGGCGGGGAAAAGCCGCGTCATGGAAGCTGAAACGGGGGAAGGGCAGCACGGCCCGGAGGAAAAAGAAGAAGCTCCCCGGCACTCCCGCTAAGGGGAAGAAGCGCCGCAGGAAGCGGAGCCTGCATGCCAGGGGCCGAAAGGGCGCAGGCAAGCGGGGGAGGATGCGTCTGAGGAAACGGGTGAAAAAGCGCCGGCGCCGGATAAAGCACCGGATAGAGCCTGCTCCGTTACAGATAGCCGTTCAGGAGGAGCACCCGCCCGCAGAAGCACCGGCACAGACGACGGAAGAAGTGCCGCAGCTGCTGCCGGGAGCCGCACTTATCGGCTATGCCCGCGGAGAATTCGGACTCGGCGAGTCGCTGAGGCTGGCGGCCGGCGCGATGGAGGCGGCGGGGATTCCCTTCGGCATCATCGACTATCCTCTTTCCGGCCCAAGCAGAGACACGTCCTGGATTCATAAGGAAAGCACCGCGATGTACCGGACCAATATCTTCCACGTCAATGCCGATTCCATGGGCCCCGTATGGCAGTTCGTATCCGGCCGGACGAAAGGGAGGTACAATATCGGCTACTGGCACTGGGAGCTGCCGGACCTGAGGGAAGCGGACCTCCAGGCCTTCGATTATGTGGATGAGGTATGGACCCCGACGGCGTTCGTGCAGGAGAGCGTGAAGAAACGGTCGCCGGTTCCGGTTATGCGGATCCCGCATGGCATCCATGTTCCCGTACAGCCGGAGTGGGGCCGGGCTGCCTTCGCGCTGCCGGCGGACCGGTTCCTGTTCATGTCCATGTTCGATGTGCACAGCAGCACCCGGAGGAAGAATCCGCATGCGGTAATCTCGGCCTTCAAGGAGGCCTTCGGTCCGGACGATCGGAATGTGGGCCTTGTGCTCAAGGTGAAGGGGAGAGATTCGGGAATCGACGACCTGCACACCCTTTATCGGCTGCTGGAAGGCTACCGCAATATTTATTTGATCGAACGGGTGCTCTCCCGTCTCGAAGTGAACTCCCTGCTGAACAGCGTGGACTGCTTTGTTTCCCTGCACCGCTCCGAAGGCTTCGGACTCGGTCTCGCGGAGGCCATGTACCTCGGCAAGCCGGTGATCGGCACGAATTGGTCGGGGAACACCGATTTCATGCGGCCGGACAATGCCTGTCCCGTCGATTACCGGCTGGTCCCGGTGGGCGAGAGCTGGGGACCGTACGATGCGGGTCAAATCTGGGCGGAGCCGGATACCCGGCATGCGGCGGCGTATATGCGCGAGCTGGTGAGCCATCCGGGCTACCGCGCGAGGATTGCGGCGAATGGACAGCAGACGATCCGCAGCGAGTTTTCGCCCCGGAGCGTCGGCGAGCAGATCCGGGCCCGGCTGAGCGAACTGGGCTTGCTGTAGGGGAAGGGGAGGCCCGGCATACGATCGGCAGGCCTCCCGCCCGCGGAGCATGCGGCTTGCCGTCCAAGAGGAACCAAGCCATCCCCGACCGGTCGTCCCTGCGGAAGCGAGAGCATTTTTACACAGAGTCAAGACTTCCCGGCCCGCGGGGAAACCATGCAAGGAAGGTGTCCAAGCCTTGGAGCACCTGAAGGCCGCCGGCATCGTGGTGCATGAACAGGACCGCACAACAGGAGCACGCGGGATGGAACATCGCCGGCGACGATCCGGAATTTCATGCCGCGCGCCTTCCGCTGTGTGGCAGCCGTTTCCAACCCAAGGTTGTTTTCATACCTTGGGAGCAAGGGACGGACAGGGGGTGAGACCATGAGACTAGCGGAGCTGAGAAGACCTTACGATTACTGCATTTCGCTCGGGAATAACTGCATGCCGGCCATGGAACTGGAGAAAAAGGGGCTGAAGCGGGAAACCCTGCCGCTCGACTGGGTTATATCCCGCTCGACAACCAGGGTGGCCGAGCTGCTGCTTTACCGGTTTCCGAATTACATGCAGCTGCCGAACCTGGTCATCCGCTGCCCGGACCCGAAGCTCGGCACTTACGTCGTCGAGGACCTGGTGAACGGGATCGAGTCGTATCACGATTTTGCGTTGTTTCTCAATACAAGCTCGTCCCTGCCGGAATATCCGGTGTTCCGGGTGAGGCTGGAGCGGCGAATCGAGAGGCTGTACAGAATCCTTCAGGAAAAGAGGGACTTGCTGTTCATCCGTACGGGCGAAGTGACGCCCGAGGAAGGACGGCTGCTCAAGGGGGTAATCGAGCAGATTACCGGTCCGGGCAAGACGGCCCATCTGCTCATCATCAACAACCATCCGCGCCTTGCGCTTCCGAGGGAGCTGGACTGGGGCATCCCCGGCGTATGTACGGTGGAAATACCGTATTCGCAGACGCAGGCCGAGAGGAACCGGGCTTTCTTCGGGGGGCTGCTCGAAGGGATTTCCGTGCGCTGAAAGGGCGGAGGACGGCCTGATGGGGGGAAGCCGACGCCCGGGAACGGGAGCCGGCTGGGGAATACCCGGTGCGGGCGGTCGGGCAGGCAATCCATCCGGCCATGCCCAGGTTGCCGGGGGCTGGACAAGAGCCGCTTCGCCGTTCAGAGAAGACTGAGCTCCTGAAGCCGCTGCCGGACAGCCAGCCCGGACGCTTCCGGCGAGAAGCGGCTGCGGATGGTCATCTGCCCCCGGCAGCCCAGAGCGGTGCTCCAGGGCAGATCCGCCGCAGCCCTGCGCATGCCATCGGCGGCGTGCTCCAGGTCCGGCTCCGCCCATACCTGAGCGGAGGTATACGGTCCTGCGTCCTGGCCGACCGGCTGCAGCTCGAAGCGTACGGGGATGCTGTTCTCCCCGTTCATGAAGTCGGTATTGCCGGACCAGTCCGTCGCGATCACCGGCTTGCCCAGGTACATCGCCTCCGCCAGCACGAGGCCGAAGCCCTCCGAACGGTGGAGGGAGACGAAGCTGTCGCACGCGGCAAGAAGTCCGTATACCTCCTGGCGCGTAAGCCGCTCCGGCAGAAGGAGAATATTCGGGCACCCTTCGACGGCGGTCCGGAGCTTCTCGACCTCTTCCGGCTTGGCCTCCGCGTTGTTGATCTTAACCACAAGGGCGGCTCCGGAGCTTCCGGACGGGAAGGCGCGCCGGAACGCTTCGATGGCTCCGGACGGATTCTTGCGCAGCGATGTGCTGAAGACATCGAACATGCTCAGGAACAGGAACGATGCGGGAGGCAGACCGAAGCGGGCGCGCAGCGCGGCGCGGTCGAAGGTGCCCGGGATGCGGATGCCGTACGGCATCGCCCGGACGGGAAGGGCCGTATGCCGGGCGAGCACATCCCGCACGAAGGTGGTCGGCGTCCAGATCTCCTGCAGGCCCGTGAAGCCGTCCCGCCAGGAATCAGGAAGTTCGGAGAGCTCCCATGCCCAGTAGCCGATGTTGTAGCGCTCTTTCATGAAAGCGTCTCCGAACTCCTCCCTTACATACCTCATGTTGTCCCCGTTCACATGAAACAGATTCACACGGTACGGATGGCCTTCCTGTTCGCGGTGGGCCCAGCTGAGATCGCCCATGCGGGAAGGGTTGCCCCGCTCGAAGTTGTTGATGCCGTACGGCATGCCGCAGCTCTCCAGAGCCAGTGCGAGCAGGCGGCAGCCCTCGCCTAGTCCCATTTCGGCGCGGTTATAGCCAATGAGATTGATGCCGGGAGCTCCGGTATACGGTATGCGGACAGCTGCGGCTTCGGTGGAGCGCACAGCCGGCCGCCGGAGGAGCCTGGGTTTGGCCGGGGAGCGGCGGCTTCCCGGCTTTTTGACGCGCCGTCTCTTGACAGCCGCCTGGCGCAGGCGGCTGTTCTTCCTGACGGTGGAACGGGTTTTGGGCGCGGCCGGGAGCCTGCGAAGCCGGCGTTTGCGGCGCCGGGTGCGTTTCGGACGCTTCACGTCCTGATGGAGGAGGGGCCTCCGGAGTGTCTTCACGCTGCTGCCTCCTTTCCTGCGTATGGAGCCTGTTGTGCTTCATCTTCCCTTCAGCCTATGCAGCTCCTGCGGCCGGCTCATGGACGGCTGTCCCGAAACGGAAGAGAAATGGGTGCGGGCGGAGGGATACCGGATGGGGGCGGCTCTGGCGCCCTTTTTGCCGAGATGGCACGAATGCCCTGTCTCCACGGGCAGAACTACATAAGATGAAGAAGTGACACTTATCCCTCGGCGTCCGCCGGGGAGCGGTACAGAGGCCGATGTCTGCCGGCACGACCGGAGACAGCTGCCCTGATTTCTTGGGACAGGAGTTGAGCGTGGATGAAGAAGCGGCGGCGGCTGCGAAGGCACGCGGCGCATCGAAATCCCGTAAGCCCGCAAGTGTCCGTTATCATTCCTGTGTTGAACGAACGCCGAACGTTAGCCCGCGTGATCCGGCAGGCCTACAGGGTGCATCCCCAGACGGAAGTGATTGTGGTGAGCAACGGCACAGTGGACGGCTCGGACCGTACGGCGGCCCGCCTTGGAGCCCGGGTGATCTCCTATAAGCAGGCGCTCGGCCATGATGTCGGCCGGAGCATTGGCGCCAAGGCGGCCCAGGGGAGCGTGCTGCTCTTCCTTGACGGTGACATGGTCATTCCGGCAGCGAAGCTGCGGCCTTACGTTCAAGCGGTTCAGCAGGGGGTGGATGTGGCGCTTAACCGGTATTCGGGACCTGCCAAGAGCAAACGGACTCACCGCGTGGTGCTGGCCAAGTATGCATTGAACGTTTTGTTGAACAAAGGAGAACTCGAGGGCGCCTCCATGACGACCGTGCCCCATGCGATCAGCCGAAAGGCGCTGGAGACCATCGGGGCGGAGGCCTTGGCGGTACCGCCTAAGGCGCAGGCCATCGCCTCGGCCCGGGGGCTGCGGATCAAGGCCGTGCACCTGCTCTCCGTAGGCAGGCTCAACCCGATCCGCCGAAGCCGGAAGGGCGGGGATCCCGTCGGCGATCTGATCATCGGCGATCATCTGGAGGCGGTGGAATGGCTGACCCGGGAGACCGGGGCACGCGGGCTTCGGACCGACCTCGGCCGCAAGCGCGAATTCGTGAGGTGAGAACGTGAGGTGAGCAGCATGAGAAAACCGGGCAGCCGGAGTCCGTCCGCACGGACAGCCCAAGCCGCCCAAGCCGCACGTACAGTACGGGCAGCCTGGGCGGCACGGAAAGCACGGAAAGCACGGAAGGCACGGATCAAGAAAGCATTCCCCGGCATGCGGGTCCGCCGGCGCCCGCCGGGAGGCATCCAGGGGGCAGAGGCGCTCTGCTGCAGGTATCGGCCGTGCGGGAGGGCAGGGGCCGCCGCAGACGGGCAGGAGGCGCTAAGCGCGGACCCGTCCGCAAGCCGGCTCTCCGGAGGGCGGTCCCGTCCAAGCGGGGCCCAGCCGGACGCAAGCGGGTGCAGCCGCGCGGCGCGGCCCGCTTCAACCCGCGCACGGGGCGCAGCGAAGCGTCCTGGTACCGCTGGGGCCTGCAGGCCGGCAGCCAGGCCGCAGGAGGTCTGGACCCGGCCGCGGCCGCGAGCCCGGCACAGGCGCTTCAGGAGCGCTGGGTGCCGCTGATGCGGCGCTTCGGTCTGGCCCGGGGCTCGTGGAAGCACTACGCGGCGGCGGCCCGAGGCTTCGCCGAGGGCTTCGGCCGGCAGTCGGGCCTGGAGACGGGCGGGATCCTGCCGCTGCCAACCGACCGCACGGCAGCTGCGGTGCTCTCGGTCATGAACGAGGAGGCCACCATCGGGGGGATTCTGAAGGAGCTGCAGCGCCTGCATCTCCATGAGCTGATCGTGGTGGTTAACGGATCGGACGACGGCACATTCGCCCGGGTGCGGGCGGAATCGGGTGCGCTCGTCGTCCATTACCCCGAGGCGCTCGGATATGACGTCGGCCGGGGCATCGGCGCCAAGCTGGCCCGGGCGGACATTGTCCTGTTCGTGGACGGCGACATTCCCGTAACGGCGGAGCAGCTCCTGCCTTTCCTTGCGGCTGTGGACCAGGGAACGGATGTGGCGCTCAATGATATCACGCCTTACCTCGGACCATTCAAGCGCTGGGACGGGGTGAGCATCGTCAAGCGTTTCCTGAACCACACGCTGGGGCGGGGCGACCTGCAGGCGAATTCCCTGACGGCGGTTCCTCATGCCCTGTCGCGCAGAGCGCTGGAGACGATAGGCTTTCGGCATCTGGCTGTACCGCCGGTGGCGCAGGCCGTAGGCCTTCTCGGCGGACTGAACGTCAAGGCGCCCTGCAGCGTCGACGTCGTCACGAAGAACAGGGTGAACCTGCGCAACACGGGAGGCGGCAACCCGGTCGCCGAGCTGATCATCGGGGACCATATGGAGGCGCTGCACCAAGCCCGGCAGCTGCGAGGAAGCCGTCTCGGCTATCCGGATACGAGGAGACGCAGAGAGGTTCTGTAGACGGGAGGGGAGGAGGTTCACGTGCAAAAAGCCAGTATTGTCATACCCCACAAGGACGGCCTTCCGCTGCTGGTCCGGTGCATCGATTCGATCCGCCGGCACACGGAAACGCCGTACGAAATCATTGTGGTCGACAACGGGTCCCGGGACGGCTCCGTGGAGTACTGCCTGCAGGCAGGGGTGCGGCTGATCTCATCGCCGTCGAACCGGGGGTTCCCGGCTGCCTGTAATTTGGGAATGCAGCTTGCCGGCGGGGATGCGGTGCTTCTGCTGAACAATGACGTGGTCGTGGCCCCCCGCTGGCTGACCAACCTGATGCGCTGTCTGTACGCCAGTGAGGATATGGGGCTGGTTGGCCCCGTCACGAACTATGCGAGCGGGGTGCAGATGGTGGATACGCCCTATAATACCCCGGAGCAGGCGGACAGCGTGCCCAATGAGCCCGATCCGGCCAAGTGGCAGGAGGTGCGGCGGCTGATCGGATTCTGCCTTCTGTTCAAGCGGGAGACTATGGAGCGGATCGGCCTGCTCGATGAAGCTTATTCGCCCGGCCACTTTGAAGACGACGACTACTGCTACCGCGCCCGGGCGGCCGGATACCGGCTCATGGCCGCCGGGGACACCTTCGTCTATCACCAGGGCAGCGCGAGCTTCGGCCAGGAGCCGCAGGAAGGTGTCAAGGAGCTGATCCGCCGCAACCGCGAGATCTTCATGGCCAAGTGGGGCGTCGATCCGCAGCAATTTATATAAAAGTTAACGGGACGAAGAGCGTCCCTCTGGAGGTGTGGAAGTGAGAGGGAGCAAAAGACGGGGAAGTCTACCGGCCCCCCGCGGGAGGGGAAGAAGACCTGCGGTCTCCGGCTGGGGCGAGGGCCATGCGGCCGGCTTCGCGGAGGGCAGCCGTTACGGCTGGCATACGGGCGCATGCGAAGCCGTAGCGGCCCGGACACCGCCGGGAACCGGGCTTCTGAGGGAGGCCAAGGTGTTCTTCGTCAAAGAGGGCTTCGAGTCGATCGACGGGGGGATTCTGGAAGCCCTCCAGGGTCTCGTGAGCGAAGCGGCCGGACTGCACGAATCGGAGGATGCGGCCGGCCGGGCCGCTGAGGAGAAGCCCGATCTTGTGATCGTGCTGAACGGCACCCGTTTTCCGGTATCCCAAGTGGAGTCTCTGCGGAGCCAGGGCATTCCGACTGCGCTGTGGCTTGTGGATGATCCGTACCATACGGACCGAAGCAGCCAGATCGCGCCGCTCTATGACTATGTGTTCACCCATGAGGCGAACACGGTTTCCTGGTACCGGGAGCTCGGCTGCCCGCGGGTATATCATCTGCCGCTGGCGGCCGGTCCGCACATCTATTATCCGCGCATGGTCGACAGGGGAATTCATACCGATATCTGCCTGATAGCCAACGCCTTCCCGAACCGGGTGGAGTTCATTGACCGGATCGCCCCTTTTCTCGAGAAGCACAGGGTGCTCATTGCGGGGTGGTGGTGGGACCGGCTGCAGAGCTTCGATCGGCTGGAGGGGAAAATCCGGCAGAATGTGGGCTGGATGCCGCCGGAGGAGGTTTGTACCTATTATAACGGAGCCAAAATCGTGGTGAATCTCCACCGGGCCGACTCGGACCCCGGGGATCATAACAGCAGGGGCCTGCAGGCGCATTCGCCCAATCCGCGGACTTACGAGATCTGTGCGGCGGGCGCTTTTCAGCTGACCGATGTCCGTGCTGACCTGCCGGCGATGTACCGGCCGGGGATCGAGGTGGCCACCTATCAATCCCCGGAGGAATTCATGGATGTGGCGGCCTATTACCTGGCCCATGACGCGGAACGGGAAGCCATCGCTCTTCGGGGCCTGCGCCGGACCCGGGAAGAGCATACGTACCGGCACCGGGTGGAGGCTCTGCTCCGGACGGTCTGGACGTAGGTTCCCAAGCTTAGCTTTATTAGAAAAGGAGGGAGAAGGCGTGGCCATTTCCAGGCGACAACGGCCTGCACGGAAGGGAAGCGGCGCCTATGGCGCGGGCTGGAAAGCCGGCTACCGGACCGGCACGGAGGCAGGCTATCATGCCGGCAGGTGCGAGGCGGTCATCCGGCGGTTTCCGGAGCAGCGTCCGCCCGCCAGGCCGGTCCGCCTGATTTTTGTCGTGTCCGGACAGGGAGAGCCCTACATGACGATCGAGCGCGGACTGCTGGAGAGCCTGCGTCCGCTTGTGGCGGAGCTGCACGTGATGACGCCCTTCGAGAACCTGGAGGAGGCGGCACTGCGGCTGAGGCCCGATCTGCTGCTGGTGTTTAACGGGCTGAATTATGTGTCCGCGGAGACGATCCGCGCCATCCGCGAAGGGGGCATCCGGACGGCGGTCTGGTTTACCGACGACCCCTACTACACCGATGTGTCGGAAGGGGTGGCCCGCAGCTACGACGTGGTGTTCACGATCGAACGCACCTGTGTGGACTGGTACCGGGAGCGGGGCTGCTCCGAGGTGCATTTCATCCCGCTGGCGGCGGCCCCGGGCATCTATCGGCCCGGCAAGGCACCGGCCTCCCATCATACCGACATCCTGTTCCTGGGCAGCGGATACCACAACCGGGTGGCCCTGTTCGATGCGATCGCACCGGAGCTGGCCGGCCGCAGGACCCTGATCGCCGGCAGGTGGTGGGAGCGGCTCTCGAACTATGAGCTGCTGAAGCCGAGCCTGAGGGAGGACGCGGCCTGGCTGTCGCCGGAGGAGACGGTGCAGTATTACAGCGGGGCGAAGCTGGTGATCAACCTGCACCGGGCGCATGACGACGGGGAGGTCAATGCGAACGGGCAGGGGGTGCCCGCCGTGTCGCCCAATCCCCGGACTTTCGAAATCTCCGCCTGCGGCACGCTGCAGCTTGTGGACGCCCGGGAGGGGCTGGCCGGCTTCTATGTCCCCGGGCAGGAGATCGAGACGTTCGCTTCCCCGGAGGAGCTCGTCGACAAGATCAGGTATTATCTCGGGCATGAGGCGGAGCGGAGCCGGATCGCCCGGAACGCACTGGCCCGTACCCTTCGGGACCATACGTATACGGTCAGGCTGGGCGAACTGCTGCAGGCGGCGTTTGGGCCCTGATCCGGGGCTAATGGCCCTAACTCTACCGGAGGCGGTGACGAAGACATGCAGAAATTCAATGTAAAAAGGAAGCGGCGGGCGGCCCGGGCTCCGGGTCGGACCCGGCGGCTGATCCTGAAGCGGCCCGGGCGCAGGCCCGGAGGCCGTCTCACCCTGGGGGCGGTCAACCGGATGATCGATGAGGCCCATACCCGGGGCTACCAGGCGGGCTACGGGGACGGCCGGAAGAGCCGGGAGGCACCGGAGGGCGGCAAGGGCCCTTACGACCAGGGATTCGATCAAGGCTATGACGAGGGCTACGGGAAGGGACTCTATGCCGGGGGCGATGCGATCGTCGATCTGACGCTGCCCTTCGATGCGATCCTTCCCGAGGTTTCTATCAGTGAGATCGTTGCAGCGGGCGTGGAGCAGCTGCAATCCCGGCAGTTCCTGCTGCAGAGCGCCCAGCAGGTTGCCGAGCGGATTCAGGGAGCCCTGGACCGCGGCGAGCCGTTCTCACTGGTGCGGATCGGCGACGGGGAGGTGCTGACGCTGGCCCAGGAGGTTGTGCTGCCGATAGAGGAGGTACGGAGCCGGGGGGCCTTTCTTGGCTATGCCGGTGTAGACGTTCCGGATCTGGCCGCAAGAGACCAGCTGGCCGCTTCGCTGCGGGCCGCCACGGTTGTGGGGATTCCGAAGCTCCGCAACTTCACGTACCAGCCGCTGGCCTTCAAGGCGCTGCGTGCTCATGGGATCGACTACCTGCAGCTCAGCCTGACCCATTCGCTGGTGAACTACTACCTGCACCACCAGGGATACCTCGGCGGGCTGCTTCGCGGGCGCCGCGTTCTGCTGGCGGGCAACGTGATGAAGCCGCTGGCCGAGGTGCTCACCGAGAACGGCATCACGGTCAGCGCCGTAGTGACGCCGGTGAACGGTGTCAAGGATATTCCGCGGGTCATGGACGAGATTCGCGGCTGCTCGTTCGATATCGCCCTCGTTTCCTCGGGCATCGCGGCGGTGACGATTGCCGAGCGGATTGCCTCGGAGATGGGGCGGGTCGCCCTGGACTTCGGCCACCTCGCCGATGAGCTCGGGAAGCGGCAGGAGCCCTTCCGATGAGAGGGCGTGGAGGTCCGCAGGTGAAGGCGGCAGCCCGGCCGGGCATCGTCCGCGGGAAGACGCGCCGGAGCCGGCACCTGCGTGCCGGAACCCGGGCAGACGTCTTCAGCAGGGGCTACTCCGCAGGGTATCATGCCGGCTACCCGGCCGGCCTGGAGCAGGGAAGAGCGGCCGGCCTGCAGTCGTACCGCCAGCCGTGGGAAGGCTGCAGCATTATTATTCCTACCTATAATCAGGCGGGGCTGCTCAAGGCCTGCATCGAGAGCATCCGGCAGTATACGCCCGAGCCTCACGAGATTATCGTGATCGATAATGCCTCGACGGACGGAACGGCCGAGTACCTGCAGTCCATGCGGGGGCAGCTGCGCTTCCGGATCAATGCCGAGAATATCGGCTTTGCCGGCGGGGTGAACCAAGGGATGCGGATGGCGAGGGGATCGACGCTGCTCCTGCTCAACAACGATACGGTGGTGACGCAGGGGTGGCTCGGCAATCTGCTCCGCTGTCTCCACAGTGACGAGCGGATCGGGCTGGTCGGACCGATGACCAATTATATCAGCGGGGAGCAGCTGCAGCCGGTCTCCTACGCTTCGATGAAGGAGATGCACCGCTTCGCAAGGGAATTCAACGTCCCGGATGCATCCCGCTGGAGGCCCACCACCCGGATTACGGGATTCTGCCTGCTGCTGCGGCGGGAGCTGTTCGACCGTCTCGGCTATTTTGACGAGGGCTTCGAGAAGGGCAACTGCGAGGACGACGACTTCTGCCTGCGGGTTCGTCTGCTCGGCCATGAACTGGTGATTGCCGGGGACACGTTCATTCATCACGTCGGGAGCGTGAGTGTGAAGGCGCTCGGAACCGAGATGGGCGAGGTGTACGGCCGCAATCAGGATTATTACGGGCGCAAATGGGGGGACGCCCAGGCACTGCCGGGGGAGACGGCCAACGTCTCGGAAGGCTTCCTCGATACGTTCCGGCTGTATCCCCGGGAGGCGCTGGTGCAGAGCTATACCGGCCGCTTGTTCTGGCTTCGCGGCGGTGTACGGCATCCCGTCGACGGTCCGGGCGTTCCGGGCGTTCCGGGCCTCCCGGCGGTGCGGCTCTCCCACATCGAGCTGCGGCATTTGCCGGTGGGAGAAGCGGTCGCGGCGGCGGAGATCCAGAGCGCCTGGAGTGAGAGCGATGCGGGCCTGCCGCCGGAAGGGGCGCTGCTGCGCGGCGAGGATGACCACCTGTACCTGCACGAGCAGGGGACGCTGCGCCGCTTCACCTCTCCGCATGCCGCCGAGGTTTGGGGAGCCGGCCGTCCGGGCCCGCTGCCGCTTGATCCGCAGCTGGCTTCCCGGCTGCCCCGGGGACTGCCCCTCATCGCTCCGGTTACGCTGAAGGCGGATAACTTGTAAGGGCACAGCCGCCGGTCAACTGCCGCTGAATTGGGCGGCAGAGCCAGTGGCTGTGCCCCGCTGTGCGGCATAGCATAGAGGGAAGAATAGGGAAGAGGAGGAGAACCGGGTGCAGGAGCAGATCGATGAAATCATTCTTCATATGGCCAAATCGCAGGAGGAGCTTGCCAGCATTCTGGAGGCCAAACGGTGTGTCGTGTGCCATCTCGCGCTCATGAACCAATACATTCCACCCGTAAACCCTGAATTTGAAGGGTTGGACGCATTGATGGAACACTCCCTCTCGGTCACCAAGAGCGTGACTTCGTATCTTAACGTGCTGTCCGACCTTGAGGAAGCCATGTCGGGGAGTCTGGAGTGCATCGTCAGGGAGCTTGGAGATGGGCCCGGGGAGGAATAAGCGGGTCCGACGGGAAGCCGCGGCCGCGCAGCAGGAGAGGGGGACAACCGGATGAACAGAGCCGAATCGCTTACGCGCATCATGAAGGCGGCCGCCAAGATTCAGCTCAATATCGCGTTGATGCTGGAAGCCAAGACGGCGGAGGCCGAGAAGTCGCGCCACTGGATCTGTAATCACCTGTCGGTCGCGGCCTATGACGGCCATGCGGTACAGGTGAAGGAAACGATGGATATCCACGACCAGCTGATCGAAGTGATCGAGGGCGTGACGAAGATGGAGAACGCCCTGACCCGCAATCTGCAGATTCTGCTCAACCAGAAGGAGGAAGGCGGGATGGGCGGAGGCGGCATGCAGGGAGGCGGACTCGGAGACATGTTCGGCATGGGTGAGAACTGACATGAACCGGTGGGAGCTGGAGCAGGACATCAAGCTCGATATGCTGCACTCCTTGGCCCGCAGCCAGCGGGCCCTGGCCCGTATGCTCGAAGGGATAGCCGAGGTCGGCGTCTCCACGGAGGCGGCGGCCAGGCACCTGGCTGAGAATCTGCAGGCGATCAGCGCCTATCAGAGGGCGATGACCGTGAAGATCACCGGCCTGACGATCGGCCGCCGCCCCAGGAGCGGGGTGCCGGCCCGGCCGTGGCTCTGCGGGGAAGTGACGGGCGCCGGGCTCCCGGTAGCCCGGCGGCAGGGAACCGGAGGCCGGAAGAAGGGAGGTGCCGCGCATGAAGACCAGGCGGGCGAAACGAAGCGCGGTTAGGATGAAACGACACACACCGGGGAGGAAACGGCGGAAGGCCGTGACGGTTGTCAGATCCGCCGGTCCGGTGAAGGCACGCAAGCGTAAGCGGGCCGCTTCGGGCACAGCTTCCGCCCCCCCGGGGAGCAGCCGCAGACGAAAGAAGGCGGTCCGGCGGGGCCCCGGCTACGCGGTCCGTTATAACAGCGGCTATAACGACGGCTATGACGCAGGCTTCAACCATGGATACGGCAAAGGTCTGGAGGAAGGCCATGATGCGGCTTATGCCGAGCTGTAGTACAGGGCCTGAAGTTTCCCGCTGCCGGCAGTCGCACATCTGGGCTCCGGCGAATACAATGATCGCGTAAGGATTCTCGGATGTGACGGGAGGAAAACGTCATGAGCATGTATTCGCTGGAAACCTCGAGCCGCCTCGCCGCCGCCATGAAGCTGCAGTACCGGGATGTGCTTCGCTTCCTGGAGGGTCTGCAGTGGAGTCTCAACCATATTGCCGGCTCGGTCCGCATCTATGCCGCCTTGGCGAAGCTGGCGCCGGGAGAGGCGGAGGCCGAGGAGCTGGAGAGGCTTCTGCTGCAGGCCAAGGGCCACTTTGCGCTGGTCCGGGAACTGTATGTGGAGCTCAAAGGCATGGAGCCGAAGATCGAGCCGGCCGGGACCTCTGCCGTATCGTACCGCGAAGGGCTGCGGGAGGCGATCGGCATGGAACGGGAGGCGATCCGCCAGTTCCGCGATACGTATCTTCTTACGCCGAGTCCGCGGGTAAGGGATGTGTTCTTCCTGGCGATGAGCGACGGGGTGGACCGCCTTGCGGCGCTGTTCCTGCTGAAGCAGGAAGCGTGAGGGGCGTGCAGGTACGCGCTCAGTCCACCTTAGGCGCAGGGTACTTAGAATAGGAAAAAGATGACTCCCGGCCGGCACAGGAGTCATCTTTTGGCATGCCCCGGGGAGCGGAGGCGGGTCTGAAGCGGTGCTCCGCCTCCGCTCATGGCAGGCACCGGCCGGTGTCCGGGCGGAACGGAGCAGCGGCTGGACGAAGCCTGCATCTATACCCGCGGCTGAAGCTCCTTCCACTTCAGGAGCAGTCCGCCATAGACGAGACCGCCTCCGAAGCCGAACAGGAGCAGCCTGTCGCCGTCCTTGAGGAGTCCGGCGCGCACGCCCTCATCCAGGGCCAGCGGAATGGTCGCCGCCGAGGTGTTGCCGTAGTCCTCGATCGTGTGCAGGGTCTTCTCCAGCGGGATGCCGAGCTTCTCGCACGCCGACTCGATGATGCGCAGGTTCGCCGAATGCGGGATGAACCAGTCCACATCCGCGGGGGACAGGCCTGCGGCTTCGAGCAGCTCGGCGGAGGCGCGGGGCACGGTCTGCACGGCGAAGCGGTACACCTCGCGGCCGTTCTGC
The DNA here is from genome assembly GCF_000250655.1 of Paenibacillus mucilaginosus 3016. NCBI lineage: Bacteria > Bacillati > Bacillota > Bacilli > Caryophanales > Paenibacillaceae > Paenibacillus > Paenibacillus mucilaginosus. The sequence goes on along the minus strand of NC_016935.1, from coordinate 7,251,446 downwards.
ATGAGCTTGCCGCCGGCGGGGACGGGCTCGCCGTCGGTCCAGCTCACCGCGGTGACGGCACGGTACAGGTGCGGGCCGCCGCGGCCGTCGGTGCCGGCGGTATAGGCGAGCAGGGAGCTCTCCGCGTCCCGCGCTTCGTCCCGCTCCACCAGCACGGCACCGGCGGCGTCGCCGAAGAGAATGCAGGTGGTCCGGTCGGTGTAGTCCGTGATCTTGGAGAGCGCATCCGCACCGATGACGAGCGCCTTGCGGTGCAGCCCGGAGGCAATCATGCCGGAGGCGGTATGCAGCCCGTGCACGAAGCCGGCACAGGCCGCGCTGAGGTCGTAGGCCAGCGTGTGCGGGATGCCGAAGTGGGCCTGAACGAGGCACGCGGTGGCCGGGAAGGCGAAGTCGGGCGTGCTTGTGGCGACGATCAGCAGGTCGACGTCATCGAGTGCGGAGCCGTAGCGCTCGACGAGGTTCTGCACCGCCCGGATCGCCAGGGTGCCCGTCGACTCCTCCGGTGCGCAGATACGGCGTTCGCGGATACCGGTCCGCTGTACGATCCATTCATCATTCGTTTCGACCAGACGCTCCAGCTCGGCATTCGTGAGCCGGCGCTCGGGCGTGTAGCTGCCAATCGCCGTAATCCGCGGACGGTAAGGTGCGGAGGCGGGGAACAAGCCGGTGGACATAAGATCACCTCGGGTTCAATTTTAATGACCTGAATATAGTACCTGGTACTAAGTTAACGCATGCAGGCCTCCTTGTCAATCCTAATTTTTCCACTTGGCTTGGATGCTCCCCCGTCAGGGCTTGTCCGGCGCTTCCACATTCTACATGTCCGTAGTATGTGCCGCAGGGAATCCGACTTATGCAGAATCGGGAGCAGCCGCCGCGGAAGGGGCAGGGGTACCGGAAGCTGCTCTCGTAGGAGGGAGCGCCCGGGGTGTATAATAGGGAGGACTTCCCAAGGTACAAGCCTGCCCGATGACAAGAAAAAGAAAGTGGGATTCCCTGATGTCGATGAAAACGCTGAAGCTGCTCACGATCCTCGTGCCTCCGCTGATCATCGGCGGCTTCGAGTATGTGCGGCATGAATTTCTGCTGGACAGCCTGTCGATGGAGACCGGCAATTTTTATATGCTTATACTCACGCTGCTGCTCTCCTATCTCTTCGCCTCGTGGATGTTCCGCCGCATTGAATCGGTTAACCTGCGCTTGTCGCGGGAGCAGGCCCGGCATGCCGTCTATGAGGAGCGGGAACGGCTGGCCCGCGAGCTGCACGACAACATCGCCCAGACCCTGTTCTTCCTGAACGTGCAGCTGAAGAAAGGCCAGCTCGAGGAAGCCCGCTCGGCCGTTTCGGAGATCGACCACCACCTGCGGCAGGCGATCTTCAACCTGCGGACGGTGCCGGAGGAGAGCGCGACCTTCGCCTCCCGCCTGCAGACCTGGCTGGAGGAGTGGAGCGTGCTCAGCGGCATACCGGTCGAGCACCGGATCGCTATGGACCTCGGGGCGCTGCCGCCGTCCGCCGAGGTGCCGCTCTTCTCGATCATCCGCGAGGCCTTCACCAATATCCGCAAGCATTCGATGGCCGACCGGGCCTGGCTGGAGCTCGTCAGCGGGGAAGAAGGCCGCTCGACCTGGCGGCTGCGCATAGCCGATAACGGGCTGGGCCTGGCGCCAGGCAGCGCCGACCGGGCGGGGCGCTACGGCCTCGGCCTGATGCGCAAGCAGGCCCGGGAGCTTGGGGCGGAGCTCGTCCTCAGCGGTGAAGAGGGCGAAGGACTGACGATCACACTGGCCGTACGGCACAGCCCGTCCGGGGAAGGAGGAAGCTTATGAGCTACCGTGTACTGGTGGCCGACGATCACCCGCTGTCCCGGCGGGCCATCCGGCAGCTGCTGGAGGGGGAGCCGGGCTTTGAATGGGCCGGAGAGGCCGGGGGCGGGGAGGAGGCGGTGGAAGCGGCCGGCCGGCTGCTGCCGGACCTCGTGCTGATGGATCTGCAGATGCCCGGCATGAACGGCCTGGAGGCGACGAAGCGGATCAAGGCGCTCTACCCGCAGATCCGCGTGGTGATGCTGACCGTCTCCGACGATGTCGCCGATCTCTTCACCGCGGTGCGCTGCGGGGCGCAGGGGTATCTGCTCAAGAACATGGACCCTGACGAGTGGATCGCGTACCTGCGGGGGCTGCTCGACGAGGACAGCGAAGTCTCCCGGGGTCTGGCCGACCGCCTGTTCCATTCGTTCCGCTCCGCCCAGCAGCAGCCGCTGCAGGAGGACCCGGCGGCGTCCGTGCTCTCGGCGAGGGAGTGCGAGATTCTCAGCTGCGTGGCCAGCGGGCAGAGCAACCGGCAGATCGCGGAGCGGCTCGTGATCAGCGAGCACACGGTCAAAAACCACATCAAGAACATTCTGGCCAAGCTCGCGCTCGACAACCGGGTGCAGCTGACCGCTTATGCCGTGAGGCACGGATTGACACAGTTCGGCCATAGTTCGGAGGACAAATAGCCCGGTCGAGTCATTTTCTTCTATACGCCTTTTACAGTACAGTAACTAAGGACAGAATGAGCGTATAGAGGAAGGGGACCCGAACCATGCGAACCATGCGTACTACGAAACCGATCCGGTACCTGCTTGCGGCAGGCCTGTTGATGTCACTGCTCGGCGGAAGCATCGCCAGTGCCCACGTGACCGTATATCCCAAAGAAACGACCCAGGGCACTTATGAGAAATTCGCGGTGCGCGTGCCTTCGGAGAAGGACGCCGCCACCGTGAAGGTGGAGGTCCGCTTCCCGCTGGATGCCGTAACGGTCTCCCGCTTCGAGCCGAAGCCGGGATGGACCTACGAGATCAAGAGGGATGCGGACAACAAGATTACGGGCGTGATCTGGACCGCCAGCGGCGAAGGTCTCGGGCCGACCGAGTTCGGCGAGTTCTACATGTCCGGCAAGGTAGCGGACAACGCCACGGCGATCTCGTGGAAAGCTTACCAGACGTACAAGGACGGCAGCGTCGTCGAGTGGACCGGTGCCGAAGGCGCCGACAAGCCGGCTTCGGTCACCAAGGTGAACGCCAAGCCCGCCGGCGCGGCGGCGGACAGCCACGGCCACACAGCGGCCCCTGCTGCGGCAGCGGGCGCCGAGCCGGCAGCCGCAGCGGCTGCGCCTTCGCAGACGCCGCTCTACCTGTCGGCCCTGGCCCTGATCCTGGGCGCCGCCTCGCTGGCGGTGTCCCTGCTGCGCCGCAGGTAACCGGCCGCCCGGAAGAAAGTTGAGCCCCCCGGGGGAAGCACGATACCGTGCCTCCCTCTCCGGGGGGCTCTTTGCCGTAAGCGCCGAGGGAGGGAGAAGACCGGCCCGGATTACGCAGCCCAAGGGCTTCAAGGACGGCGGAGCCGTTGATCTGGATAAAAAGGAAATGCACGGGGGATGCTTCAAAGTAGCTTCGACTTATGAGTTAGGGAGGACTACGAATCCATGATGCAAAAACTGCGCCAAAAGAAAACGGCGATGCTGCTTGCCTTGTGCCTTGTCGTCAGCGTGGCGGCTTCCGGCACGGTCTTCGCCTTCGGGCGGGGCTCCCAGGGGCCGGATGTGTATGCCGTTCAGGGTATGCTGAAGTCGCTCGGCTACTTCTCCGGCACGATTACGGGAACTTACGGGCCTGTCACCGAGAACGGCGTGAAGCTGTTCCAGAAGGCCTACGGGCTTCCGGTGACGGGAGCGGTGGACAGCGAGACCCTGCAGTCCATCCTGTGGGCTTACGGGAACCTGAAGATCCCGAAGAAGCCGGCTCCGGCACCCACGCCAACCCCGGCCCCAACGCCAGCCCCGGCACCGACGCCGGCCCCGGCGCCTGCACCGCAGCCGTCCGGGTATCAGCTGACGAGCGAGGAGCAGCAGATGGTGACGCTGGTGAACCAGGCCAGAGCCCAGGCGGGACTGCCTGCACTCGCCGTCGATCTGCCGCTGTCCAAGGTGGCGCGCCTGAAGAGCCAGGACATGGTGGACAACAACTATTTCTCCCACCAGTCCCCGACCTACGGATCGCCCTTCGATATGATGAAGCGGTTCGGGATTGCGTACCGGACGGCCGGCGAGAATATTGCCTGCAACCAGGGCGTACAGGCCGCGCATACGGCGCTGATGAATTCGCCGGGCCACCGCGCGAACATCCTCAGCAAGGACTTCACGCACATCGGCATCGGGATCGTGAACGGCGGACCGTGCGGCAAGATGTTCACCCAGCAGTTTATCGGCAAATAACCGAAGGCAGGTCCATCCCCGGAGCGAGGCTTCGGGGATTTTATATGAATGCCGCGCCGAAGGAAACGTTTACCCTTGTCCCCGGCATGTTGTACAATAGGAGAACACCTTAGGGAATGTTTGGAAAAATGAAGGGAGTTCAGGTTTTATGGCGTCCAAGTTTATCAAGGAGTTCAAAGAGTTTGCCATCAAGGGGAATATGATCGAGCTGGCCATCGGGGTGATTATCGGAGGGGCGTTCGGCAAGGTCGTGACTTCGATCGTGAATGATCTGGTCATGCCGCCGATCGGTCTGCTGGTAGGGAAAGTGAATTTCTCGGACCTGTTCATTCCGCTCAACGGGAAAACGTATGATTCTCTCGCTGCAGCCAAGCTGGAAGGCGCACCTACGTTCAACTACGGCCTGTTTATCAACAATGTGCTCGATTTCCTGATTGTCGCATTGGTCATTTTCATTGCGGTGAAGCAGCTGAACCGGCTGCGGCGCAAGGAAGAGGCGAAGCCCGATCCCAAAGCCAATATGACGGAGTGCCCGGAATGCCTGTCGGAGATCCCGCGCAAGGCCTCCCGCTGCAAATATTGTACGGCCCAGCTCCATGCGCTGGACGTAGAGAGAGGCTGACCGGTCTCACCGAAGACACCCAGAGCTTCTATCCGCCGACATTCCATACGAGACCGCGGAACCCCTCATGCCGGGGCGGTTCCGTGTGATTCCGGACCAGCTTTCCTCGCTTAAGAAAATATTCAGGAACGTCCCGCTTTGATCTTAAGAAAGTTTGGGTAACCTAGTAATAACTGAGTGAGGAGGAACGGTTCGTATGAATTTGAGTGCCATCGTACAGGAGAAGCTCGTCTTCTTACATAAATTCATCCAATCTCCAAAGGAAGTCGGCAGTGTCATGCCGAGCTCCAAGTATCTGGCGCAGGCGATGACGCGCTGCCTGGATTGGGACCGCACCCTGCACGTGGCGGAGCTCGGCGCGGGCACGGGGGCCTTGACGAAGTACATAGCCCAGGCGGCCGGCAGAGAGGCGAAGGTGCTGCTCTTCGAGCGCGAGCCCGCCCTGCGCAGCCAGCTCAAGGAGCGCTTCCCGTCCTTCACCTGCCACCCGGATGCCTGCCATATCCGGGATGCGATGTTCCGGGAAGGTATGGAGGGGCTGGACGCGGTGATCAGCGGCCTGCCGTTCTTCAACTTCCCGCCGCCGCTGAGAGCGAGGCTGCTGCGGGAGATTGTGGATTCGCTAAAGCCGGGAGGCAGCTTCGTTGCGTTCCAGTATTCGCTGCAGATGCGCTCGCTGCTCAGCCGCTCGTTCGAGATCGAAGCGATCCGCTTCGTCCCCTTGAATGTGCCGCCGGCGTTCGTCTATGTGTGCCGAAAAAAATAATGCGCCTGTTTTGAAACCATCCGCGGACTTCCGCGTAGTACCGCCTATATACGGATCGTGTTTTTCGGAGGAGCCTGTCACCCCGGGTTTGCTGTGCCTTTTTTACAGCAGATCGGTGGTCGCAGGCTCTTTTTGTGTTTTTTTACCGGAAAATCCACATCCTAACGACAAAAGAAAGACAGGTGAGACCATCGTGCTTATTTTTCAGCTGGCCATCATTCTTATTGCCTCCAAGGTGGCGGGGGACATCAGCGTCAAACTGGGACAGCCCTCGGTGCTGGGGAAGCTGCTGATCGGCATTCTGCTCGGACCGAGCGTTCTCGGCATTGTGAACAACACCGACATTCTGCAGGAGATCAGCCAGATCGGCGTCATTCTTCTCATGTTCATCGCGGGTCTCGAGACGGATATCGACGAGTTCAAAAGAACCGGCAAGCCTTCCTTGTTCGTCGGCGTTGCAGGGATCATCGTTCCCTTCTCCCTGGGATATCTGGCGGGCGTCATGCTGAACCTGCCCGTCTTCGAAGCGGTCTTCCTCGGCCTGCTGCTGTCCGCTACCTCGGTCAGCATCTCCGTGCAGGCGCTCAAGGAGATGGGCAATCTCAAGACGAGGGAAGGTGCCACGATCCTGGGAGCGGCCGTCATCGACGACGTGCTGGTCATTATCGCGCTGGCCTTCGTGATGAGCTTTGCGGGCGGCGATGTGAATCTCGGCATGGTGGTGCTCAAGAAATTCGTGTTCTTCGCCGGGGCGATCCTCATCGGCTGGAAGCTCGTTCCGTGGTTCCTGAAGCGCTTCGCGCATCTCCGGGTATCCGAGACGGTAATTTCGGCCGGGCTGATCATCTGCTTCCTCTATGCTTATCTTGCCGAGTCTGCCGGGGTGGCGGCCATCATCGGGGCCTATATCGCCGGGGTGGCGATCTCGGTCACGCCTTACAAGCATGAGGTGTTCGAAAAAGTCGAGACGCTGGGCTATTCGATCTTCGTGCCGGTCTTCTTCACCTCGATCGGGGTTACGGCGGAGTTCATCGGCATTACGCAGAACCTCGGGCTCATTGCCGGGCTGAGCGTGCTGGCCATCGCAACCAAGCTGGTGGGGGCGGCACTAGGAGCGAAGCTGTCGGGGTTCGCCTGGAGGAGCTCCTGGGGAATCGGAGCCGCCATGGTCTCGCGGGGGGAAGTGGCCCTGATCATCTCGGCGATCGGTCTGGAGAACGGGCTGCTGAACAAGGAGATGTTCGCCGTGATTGTCGTGGTCGTGCTCGTCACCACAATCGTGACGCCTCCGATGATGAAGCTCTTCTTCAAGGATGCTCCGCAGCTGGAGACGGCGGAGTCCCGCTGAACCGGGGAAGGATTCGGCTCCCGGGTTCCTCCGGGTGCTCCTCCGGTGTTTCATCCGCCCGGGAAGCCCCTTAAATACTTAGAGACAAGCTCCTGCCAGCCCCCGTGGATTGGGAGGATGGATTAGAAAGGGAGGGCAGACCATGCTGCATAACTGGCTCATCCTGCTGGCGATTGCCGTCGCCGTCGCTTATCTGGCGGATAAACTGAAGCAGCCTTATCCGACGCTGCTAGTCGTGACCGGTCTCCTGCTCGGGATCGCACCGCTGCCTCTGCTCGAAGAGGTGAAGGCTTACGTGATTTCGGATACCGTCTTCCGGACGACCGTCATCCTCATTTTCCTGTCGGCCCTGATCGGCGATGCCGCCCTGAAGCTTCCCTTCCATGAGCTCAAGGAGAACAAGCGGCCCATCCTCTGGCTCGCCTTGGCGGGAACCCTCCTCACCTTCGTGATGATTGCGCTGCTGTCTTATCTGCTGCTCGGCCTCTCCCTGCAGACCAGTCTGGTCTTCGGGGCGCTCATGGCCGCTACCGACCCCGTGTCGGTCCTCAGCATCTTCAAGTCGATGGGCCTCAACCAGCGGCTGTCGATCATCGTGGAGGGAGAGAGTCTGGCCAATGACGGGGTCGCGGTCGTTCTGTTCAAAATCGCGCTGGTCACCACCGTCCTGACCTGGTCCAGCGTGCTCGGGGGATCGTTCGAATTCCTGAAGGTCATCCTCGGCGGGATGGCGGTAGGAGCGGCCTGCGGCTATGCCGCCTCCAAAGTGACCGCCGGCATCGATAACTATCTCGTGGAGATCGGCCTGTCGATCGTTTTGTTCTACGGCGCCTTCGAGATAGCCGAACTGTTCCACTTCTCGGGCGTTATTGCGGTGGTGCTGGCAGGCCTTATTCTCGGCACGTACGGCAGGCGGATCGGGATGAGCCCGCTCACGCACGAGAAGATGGACTCCTTCTGGGAAACGATCGCCTTCATCGCCAACGCGCTGATCTTTCTCATGGTGGGACTCGAAGTGGCGAATATTTCGTTCACGGACAAGTGGGTGCCGATCTCGATCAGTATACTCATCGTCCTGGCGGCAAGGCTCATCGCCGTGTATACCGCCCTGGTGCCCTGCCGGGATGTGCCGGCCGCCTGGAAGCCCATTATCGCCTGGGGAGGCCTGAAGGGCTCGCTGTCGATCGCCCTGCTTCTCGGGGTGGCGCCGGACTTCGAAGGCAGGGAGCTGCTGCTTGCGATGACGTTCAGCAACGTGGTGTTCTCCCTTCTGGTACAGGGCACGACGCTCAAGAAGCTGGTCTCGAAGCTCCGGGTGGTCTAACAGGGCATGCTTTACTTCACGGGGGAATTCTTCTATAATCAGGGGAGTGTTTTGGAACCGAATAGGCAGTAAACAGGGGGAGTCTGTCAAGCGCAGGCTTCCTTTTGTCTTTTTTGGGTTTCGCCGCCAATTATATCGGAATGCTGGAGGAGTCATGGAACAACAAGCTTATTATGCCATCGCCATTTTTTTGCTGATCTACGCGCTCATCATTTCCGAGAAAATCCACCGGACCATCGTCGCCATGCTCGGGGCCGTGCTCATGGTGGTATTCGGGATCGTCTCCCAGGAGACGGCGCTGCATCACATTGATTTCAACACGCTCGGCCTGCTCGTCGGCATGATGATCATGGTCGGCATCACGGCGGAGACCGGCTTATTCGCCTACATAGCCGTTGTCGCCGCGAAGAAGGCGGGGGGAAGCCCCGTCAGGATCTTGATCTATCTGATGCTGCTCACCGCCGTCTGCTCCGCCTTCCTGGACAACGTGACGACCGTTCTGCTGATGGTGCCCGTCACCTTCAGCATCGCGCGGCAGCTGCAGGTCAATCCGGTGCCCTTCCTCATCTCCCAGATTATCGCCTCGAACGTCGGGGGGACCGCGACGCTGATCGGCGACCCGCCGAACATCATGATCGGCAGCGCCGTCGAAGAGCTGAGCTTCATGGATTTCATCTACAATCTTGCGCCGATCTCGGCCCTGATCATGCTCGTGTATATCCCGATCTTCGTCCTGCTCTTCCGCAAGTCGCTGGTGAGCACCCCGGAGCGGATGAAGAAGGTGATGGAGATGGAGGCGGCCCCGCTGATCACCGATGCGAAGCTGCTGAAGCTGTCCCTGACGCTGCTCGGGCTGACGATCCTCGGGTTCTTCCTGCACCAGCTGCTGCATCTCGAGTCGGCCACCGTGGCGCTGGCCGGGGCCTTCCTGCTCCTGCTCTTCACGGGCGAGCATAAGATGGAGCGGGCGCTCGAGAAGGTCGAATGGACGACGATCTTCTTCTTCGTCGGCCTGTTCGTCCTCGTGTCCGGTCTTGTTGAGACCGGCGTCGTGGCCAGTATGGCCGAGAAGGCTGTCGAGCTGACCGGCGGCGACCTTGTGGCCGCTTCCATGCTCATCCTGTGGCTGAGCGCCATCGCCTCCGCCTTCCTCGACAACATTCCGTTCGTGGCGACGATGATCCCGCTGATCCAGGAGATGGGTGTGCGGGGCGTCGAGAACCTCGAGCCGCTCTGGTGGAGCCTGGCGCTCGGAGCCTGCCTCGGGGGCAACGGCACCCTGATCGGGGCCAGCGCGAACCTGATCGTCGCCGGAATCGCCGGCAAGGAAGGGTATCCGATCAAGTTCGTGACCTACCTGAAATACGGCTTCCCGCTCATGCTGCTGTCCATCGTGCTCTGCACGGTTTATATTTATCTGCGCTATCTGCTCTAAACCGGCCGGCAGGCAGTGCGATCTGCATGAGCACTGCTTCGGATACGGAAGGGACGGGTCTCCTGGGACCCGTCCCTTTATTTGATTGAAGAGTCGGTTCTCCCGCCGCCCGCCGTCTCCATCGTCTGTCATATTGGATAACCGGCTTTGCTGTCTCTGGAGGATGGCGGGGCCGGTTATTTTCCTTGAACGCGCCTCATCCTTACAGGACGGCGAAGCCGTTTAACTTGGCACAGCGCCTATTTTATGCAGTGGACGCACCACATAGTACTCCCGTTCATAAACTGGATTTGACTGTATCCCTAGACCTTGTAATGATACAAAAACCCGGGCAAGGAGGGGTGACACTTGGGCAGCGATCACAAGAGCAAGTTCTTACTCACAAGCCGCGAGAGGGAAGTATTTGAACTGCTGGTGCAGGACAAAACGACCAAAGATATCGCGCAGCAGCTCTTCATCAGTGAGAAAACCGTGCGAAACCATATCTCCAACGTGATGCAAAAGCTGAACGTAAAAGGCCGTTCGCAGGCGGTAGTCGAGCTGATCAAGCTTGGGGAACTGCAGATCTGATTGATCCCCTGCATACACCACAACAAGCCTTTTTCGGGGCACTTCCTTCTTCTCGGAAGTGCACGCGAAAAAGGCTCTTTGGTTTGGGCGTACACAGGCAGGCTACCGAAAAGCCCCCGCCGGCCCGTCTCCTGGGGGAGAGGGCGGTGAGGGCTTACGGATGGCCGGGCGACCCCGCTTCAGCCGTTTTTCGGTGGCTACTTAGCCGCTTTCTTTCTTGCTTTCTTGGCCTTGGCTACAGCGGGCAGATGCTTGTAGCTGCGGATCGTGGGCCCCTTGCAGATCGGGCACTCCGGATATTCCGCTGCCGCGAATTCCTCGCGGACCCAGGCCTTGCAGTCCGCATTCTTGCATTTCCAGATGACGGTCGGTTTCAGTTCGGGTTTATTTTCTTCCTGCTGCACGTCCATCAGGACACCTCCTAGCAAAGCGGTTTTTATTGTAACCATTTTGGGGTTCCGCATGCAAGAGGGTTTGGGCTGAAATTCCACATTATTTCGGCTTTAAGGGTTGAAAAAAACAGGCCCGGATTACCCGAGCCTGCCTCCGAGCCCAATGCCTAGTATCCGTCGGTCCCATGGCCGGAGTTCTTGGCGATCTCTGCACCCTCCTGGGCGGAGACGGAGCCGAGGTGCGGCGAGTTCGCAAGCAGGGCGGCAACGCCTTCCGACACCCGGCGGCCGTAATCGGCGTCGGCCTGGGTGAAGTGGGAGATCATGCGGTCGCGGATCTCCGGACGGCAGATGCTGAGGTCCGCCACAAGGTTCGAGATGAGCTCGTCGCGCTCCCAGTCCTCGAACTTGCGGTACGTATCGCCGGCCTGGCCGAAGTCGTTCGTGCGCTCCAGCTTCTGGCGGACGAGCTTCGCATTGTAAGCCGGCTCGTGATCTTTGCCGGACGGTGCGGCTTCCTTCAGCCCGCCGATCGAAGACGGCTCGTAGTTGACGTGCGGGCTCTGGCCCGGCGCCCGGTCCACGATGAAGGCCATCTGCCCGTCGCGCTGGTTCGTTGCCACATGCGTCTTCGGCGCGTTGATCGGCAGCTGCAGATAGTTCGTGCCCACGCGGTAGCGCTGGGTATCCGAATAAGAGAAGGTGCGGCCCTGCAGCAGCTTGTCGTCGGAGAAATCGAGGCCGTCCACGAGCACACCCGTACCGAACGCGGACTGTTCCACTTCGGCGAAATAGTTCTCCGGATTTTTGTTGAGCACCATCTTGCCGACCTTCAGGAACGGGAACTTCTCATGGTCCCACAGCTTCGTCGGATCCAGCGGATCGAAGTCGAGCTCCGGATGCTCGTCATCGCTCAAGATCTGCACACAGAGCTCCCACTCCGGATAATCGCCGCGCTGGATCGCTTCGTACAGGTCCTGCGTCGCATGGCTTGTATTTCTGGCCTGGATCGCTTCGGCTTCCTTCTGCGTCAGGTTCTTGATTCCCTGCTTGAGCGGCTCCCAGTGGTATTTGACGAGGACGGCCTGCCCTTCCTTATTGACCCACTTGTACGTGTTGACGCCGGAGCCCTGCATCTGACGGTAGTTCGCCGGAATGCCCCATGGGGAATACAGGAACGTGACCATGTGCGTCGCTTCCGGAGAGTTCGAGACGAAGTCGAAGAAGCGCTCGGGGTTCCCGAGATTCGTCACCGGATCGGGACGGAACGCATGCACCATGTCCGGGAACTTCAGCGGATCGCGGATGAAGAACACCTTAAGGTTGTTGCCGACGAGGTCCCAGTTGCCGTCCTCCGTGTAGAATTTGACCGCAAAGCCGCGCGGGTCGCGGAACGTCTCGGGCGAGTGGCCGCCGTGAACGACGGAGGAGAAGCGCACGAAGACCGGCGTCCGCTTGCCTTTCTCCTGGAACAGCTTGGCGCGCGTGTACTTCGAGACGGGCTCGTCGCCTACGGTGCCGTAAGCTTCGAAGTAGCCGTGTGCCCCGGCGCCGCGGGCATGCACCACACGCTCCGGAATGCGTTCGCGGTCGAAGTGCGAGATTTTCTCGATAAAATGGTAGTTCTCCAGTGTAGACGGGCCGCGGCTGCCTACCGTACGGATATTCTGGTTGTCCGAGATGGGATGGCCCTGGCGGTTCGTCAGGGTCATGTCATTGTCATGTTCATTGGCTGGTGTCATATGTATGCTTCCTCCTGTCGGGTCATGGACCTACCCATTTTTTTCCGATGGAAGATAATTTATGCATGGGTCTGTTAAGCGGAGGCAGAGGCACCGCGGCACTCATTGTTGGTTGAAGGCACTCCAAGAATGGGTTATACTGGAATCGTACTTTTCCAATTATTACCATATATTGAAGGAGAAAGCCATGAAAAAAACAGGAGCCGTCGCGGCCCTCCTCTCGCTTCAGCTGCTGCTGGGATCCAATGCCCTGGCCGGGACTGCGGAGTTCACGAATGCGGATGCGGCGAATTGGGATCTTCCGGCCCAAGGGGCGCTGGAGTCGAAACGGATGGATGATCAGACGCTCACCGTAGAGACCTCCCTGCAGTGGAGCAAGGAGAAGCTGGGCGAGCGGGAGAAGAACAAGGCGGTCTATACTTATGTGCCCGCGCTGAGATGGATGGCGGATGTGGAGAACGAGCTGAAGGGTGCCGTGATGGCGACTACGCTGCCCGGGGCCAAGTTCGACCGGATTCCGGCCGGAGACAAGCAGGGAGAAACCGTCAGGGTCACGGTAACGGGCGCATCGGACCTGCTGGGAGGCAAGACCTACCGGCTGTACTCTTCCTGGTACAAGTCGGGGACCGAAGACCCCGCGCTGACTCTCCGTTCGCAGGTCCGTTACACCACTTATATGCCGGGGGCGAAGGTGACCGACCTGCCGGGGTCGGACGACCGGATCGGCACGATGAGCTGGAACGGCGCGGAGGTTGCGGCCTGGCGGACCAAAGTTCCTTTGGACCCGGATGCTCTGCCGTTCTTCCCGCTCTGGTATGAGTCGGTGGATGAGGAGATTCTGCCGGTGAAAGGCGCTTACCTGCGGATTACGTCCCATGAGGCGCTGGATCTCTATAAGACCGAGCAGACGAAGAAGCTGTTGGAGGCTTCCGATACGCAGACGTACCGCTTCGCGATCACGGCCAAGCCGGACAGGTCGCTGCTGGACTCGGAATGGAGATCGGAGCGGCTGGAGGAGCTTGGGGTCAAGATTACGCAGTACTACGCGGAGAGCTACAAACAGAAGAAGACGGATGAGCGCACGACCTACAGCTGGTTCCAGACCGACAAGGATCTTCTCACGAAGATTTTCGGGGAGAAGCCGAGGGAGAGTTACTTCGTGACAGAGCTGGAAGGCATGGCGACTGGCGAGGCGCTGAAGAAGATCAGCGAATGGGACCATGTCGATTTTGTTGAGATCGAGGAAAACGGTCACCGGCCTACAGGCGTACACTGGCTGAATCGCAAGGCGCAGGGATTGTAGTTGGCGGATGATGCAGGACAGGTGTAAAAAATAACAGCCTTCCCACAATGGGGAGGCTGTTCCCGTTGTCCTGCCTGATGGGAGGAGGAGGCTGTCTTCCTTGCCCGGCCCGGAGGCGCAGGTTGGTCTTCTTGGAGTGCCGTCCGGCAGGATGCATGCCGTACATTTCCGCCGGTTGAATAGCGGCGGGAGCGGGAGTGAGGGTGAGGGCGGGAGTGAGAGTGAGGGCGCGAGTGAGAGTAAGAGTATGTGCGAAAGTTAGGGCAAGAGCAAGGGCGAGAGCAAGGGCATAAGGGGCGAGTAGGGGAGCGAGTGAGGGTGAGAGTAAGGGCGAGAGTGTGGGCGAGGGCAAGGAAGAGCAAGGGCGACAGTGAGGGTGAGGGCAAGAGTAAGTAGCGAGAGTGAGGGTATGAGTAAGGGCGAAAATTAGGGCGAGAGGAAGGGTATGAGTGAGGGCGAAAATTAGGCGAGAGGATGGGCGTAAGGAGCGAGTAAGGCGCCCTTACCCTTCGCGCATGCGATGGAAGAGCAGTCCGCTGCTCTTCGGGTTCTCGCCGGTCACAAAATGGCGCATATGCTGCCGCACATAGGTTCCATAGCGTGCGAGCAGCTCCTCGGACAGCTCATCTACGTAGTGCACGCCGGCAGGCGGGGTGTCCCGGAGCAGGACGGCTAGCGCCGCATAGACCCCGCAGGCTACTTGGTAGTAGGTAGCGTTCGTCGGGAAGGCCGGATGCACCTCGGTATGCGTCATGACATTATACATGAACCGCTCCTTGTCTTTGACACGAGCAGCACTCCGACGAGATCCTCGCCCGCCAGCTCCGCTTCCGAGGGGTCGAGTACCTTTTCCTCCCAGTCCCACAGCTCGGAGAGCCGGTCCAGATGGTCCCGGATGGCGGCTGTCGTCACATCGTTAACCCGGTACAGGAAGCCGATCTCTCCTTTGAACCTGTTTCCCAGGGTAAGGACCTCTTCGTGTGGCATGAGGCGGCCGTAAAAGTTCACATCCCCCAGCTCCACCCGGAACTCCTGCTGATAGACCTTGCTGAGCAGAATATGCGGAATCCCCCGGCTTACGTACAGAGGGTGGTTGAATATAGCTTCGTCCAGGAAGCATTCGGGCGACCAGGTGGAGTAGAGCGTGCCCGGCTTCGCCAGTGCGGGATCGCGGTAGAACGAAGTATCCCGTTCCACGATATAGCAGGCTTCCGGCTCCTCGTCCGGCACCTGGGCCCGGAGCTCGAGCGCCATCCACTGTACAATGCCGGGATTCATGCCGGAGCCGATGATCGCCCGCAGCCCCTTCAGGGTAGAGCGTACGGCTTCGACCCGGCGGTATCTCTCGAGCAGCGTGAAGCCCTCAAGGGACTCGTCCTCGTCTACGGCTGTATTTTCTAATGCGGTGTTGACATAAGCGATACCCAGCTGATTGCAGCACTGCAGCATCTGCAGCGTATCCGCCCAGGAAACGTCGATCACGAGCCGGGTGCCTGTGGTGCGCAGGTGCTGCTCCAGGCGTGCGGTATCCATCGCGTCAAACTCATGCAGCTGCAGGCGCGGATAGAGCTTCGGGAACAGGGTGCTGTAATATCCCGGCTCCTTCTGCTGGAGATCCACCAGATGCAGCGTGCTGCGGGACAGAAGATCCTGCAGCGGATCACCGGGAGTCTGCGCAGCCGCTTGAAGCAGACCCAGGACCGCCTTGGCCACGCCGCCTCCGCTGCCGAGCAGGGTAAGATGAAGTTCACTGGCATTCATGGCTTGTTCACCTCCCTTTGCCAACAGCATATGCATGCGGCAGGGGAAGGGAGTGGGGAAGTGGAGGGAGCGATCCGCGTAATTTGCTAGATTCGGGAGAGCTGCTAGATTGATTGCGGGGGAACGGGAGAGCAGGGCGCGGTCTACAGCATACGAGAAGGTACTGAGGGGGTCCTCCGAAATAGCGGAACTCAGATGCCTTATCGGGTTATTTCCCATCATTTCCCGAATAATAACGGAGCTCAGATGCCTTATTGGCCGTCACCCTGCCTCGATGGGCGGCCGAACGGTCAAATAACGAATCTGAGTTCCTCTATTGCGGTTCGGTGGCTTCAAAGAGTGAAATAGCGAATCTGAGTTCCGCTATTTTGTGCATGAGATAAGCTGCTGCCGCTGAGGCCCGGCCCAGCCCAGCTGCTCGATAAGTAAGAGGACTCCCGCGTGAAGGAGTCCTCTTGGTGTCAGCGTTGACCGCTGTGCGGCCAGCCAAAGTCCCGCCAGCCCTGTAACGTCAGCGCCCGCCCCGCGGTGCGAGCAAGCCAGCGCCTGCACCCCCACTACCGCAGCTCCCGTTGCACCTGCCCGGCAGCGGCCTTTAAGCCCGCTCCCGCTCGTACGGGACCCGCAGGTGGAACAGCAGGCCGATCACGACGAGTACCAGCAGCGAGCCGAGGGCGATCCGGCTGGCGATGTTCCCGTAATCGGCCAGGGCCCATGTGATCGAGCCGTACAGCAGGGGGCCCACGATGGAGGACACCTTGCCCGAGAAGGCGAACAGGCCGAAGAACTGGCCGCGGCGCTCCGGCGGGGTCAGTTCCACGATCATCGTGCGCGAGGTGACCCACATCGCTCCCATCGCCACCCCGTAGAGGCTGCCGGCGGCCCAGAACACGGCTTCGCTGAAGGCGAGCGAAGCCAGGGCGATCGAGGCAATCATGACCAGCGCGACTAAGCTGACGGAATGCTTGGCCCCGAGGCTTCGGGTCACATAGCCGAAGAGGAACGACCCGATAATGCTCGAGACGGTGGATACAAGGTACAGCAGGATGAACTTCGTCGTGCTGAAGCCGATGACGCCCGTGGCATAGACGCCCATGACGGTGATGGCTGTCGCCACCGCATCGTTGAAGAAGAAGTAGGCGATCATGAACAGGAACACCGCACGGTAGCTTCGGGCTTCCCGGAACGTCGCCGCGATCTCCCGGTAGCCGCTGAAGAAGGAGGGCTTCGGTCCGGCTATCGGCTTCGGCGGAGGCTCCTTGTACCATAGGAAGAGCGGCAGGGAAAAGAGCAGGAAGAGCAGGGCGCTCGGGATGAAGGAGCGGTGGAAGCCGCCGTCGCCGACCAGCGGGTAGACGCACAGACCCACAAGGGTGCCGATATAGCCGACGGCCACGCCAAAGCCCGAGATCAGGGGGATCTCCTTCCCTCGCCCAAGATCCGATATCATGGCATCGTAGAAGACCAGACCCGAATTATACGTGAACTTGGCGATCATGAAGAGCAGCAGCACGGCGGCCAGGGGAAGCGGCAGACCGGCCAACGTCCGGTCCGTGTTCCAATAACCGGCAGCGGCGCCCATCAGCATCGTGCTCACCACGCAGACGAGCGTGAAGGGCACGAGGTACACCTTTTTCCGCCCCGTCCGGTCGATCCATACGCCATACAGCGGGGAGAGCAGCACCAGAAACAGGCTTGAAAGCGCATTCGTATACGTGATGAAGGTGCCGGCGATCTGATTCGCCGTTTCGCTGCCCCCGACCGCTTCCTTCAGATAGAACGGGAAGAAGATCGTAACAATATTGCTGGTGAAGATTGTGTTGGCAAAATCGTACAGCGCCCAGGCCAGAATGGGCAGCGACAGAAACAAGGCGGCTCCGCGCCGTGGCGTTTCGACGGCAGAGGCCTGAGGAGGTAGCATGAGCGGCATCTTCCTTTCAGCGGCTGCAGGGCATGGAGCTCACCGTGCGGAATCCGCGCAGATGGGATGCGGATGCCAGGATCCGTTCATCCGCTATTCTATTCGCATATTCGCTGGGGGCTTCCCAAATCCTGCCGCTTTACAGCATTTTCACAAGAAAAACCCCTGACCGGGGTTCTTTCGAAGAAGTACATCCGTGGTTGATATGAAGTTTTCTCACGATATAAGAAAGCTTCAGCTTCACCGCCCTGCCGGAAAAGGCCGCTCAGCCCCTTCCCTCCCTCTGCCTAGAGCAAGGCCTCCAGCCCTGCCGCTGCCTGATCCCACTGCTGGCGCATCTCTTCCCGTACGAACAGGTCAGGGAGGTTTTCCTGATGGAAGCTGAGGGTCGTCCGTCCCCCGGCTGCGGCGAGGAGCCGGACCTGGAGGGTCGAAGGCCGAGGCCAGTCCGCACGGAGGTAAGTCATGCGCAGCTGCACCGGCGGCTTCACGACCCGCAGTTCTCCGCTGAGGCCATCCCCGGCCGCATAGGCAGCCCGTGGCACGAGAGGCAGCGCGTCCGTCTCACCGAGCCACAAGGGCAGGCCGCGGGAGGAAGTGAGCAGGTCCCACAGCGGCTCCGGGGAGGAGGCAACGGTCCGGCGCACGCCGATTTGATATCCGGTTTGGGCGGTCAGACCGACAGGGCGGATGCCCTTGTACCGGTGAAGGTAAGCGGCGGCGACCACCTCACTCCAGGCGGGGGCAAGACCGTACTCCCCCTGCAGCCAGGCGGTGATGTCATCCGCAGTGCCGTGGCCGGCACCGGATTCGTGCAGCAGTCCGAGCCAATCCTCGGGAGTCCGGCCGGAGGCTGCCTCCAGACGGGGATACTTGATTCCGTTGACCATAAGGTTTCATCCTCCATTACTGATGGATTACGGGGACCATCGAGCTTTCTCGAACGTACGTTTGCTGTGTATTTTATAGTAGAATGGCAAGCATCGGTTGTCAAGATTTGGATGGGAAAGCGAACGCAGCCGGCACCTGAAGGGACAGCGGGCCGTCAGGGGCGGAGCCGCAAGGACTCATCGGGAAGGGGCCTCCCGTGCGGACTTACTGCCGTACGTTCCTCCGAATGATTTGGCGGAGAGGAATGTGGGGAATGGTAGGGGAGAAGAAGCGGAACAATCCGTGTTCTCCCAAGCAGGACATGAGATGAAGGATGTTGAATACAAATGTGAAATATATCGTTGTAACCAGGGATCAGTGTTCATTACCGCTTTGATTTGTAAGTAATCCCAATATGTGGAAACGCTTACTCGGGAGCTCGCTTCCGTACCTCCGCGCTGCCTTCAGGCCTTGGTAAACCGGCGGGGAAAAGCGCTTCAGCCCCGCAGGACTGCCCGGCTTTCGAGTCCGGCCAACTTCCGCCGCAGAGAGGTCTTTTCACCGGCGGATGCGTGCTGGAGATTAAGAGTTTCTTAGTATTAAAGGCCACGGTCACATGCTATAATTAAAAACGAAACGTTTCTTGTGCAAAATAACATCAAAAAAGTGCATCTATGCGCAAGAAACGCAGGGTCATCCGGAGGTCGAATGAGAATATTTAAGGGTGCACATGGTGTACGCCCATGCTGTTTGTCCTACACCTGGGAGCCGCTTCGGCTCTGCTTCTGTCTCCGGATTCCACGCTGGCTGCTGTGCTGGCAGGGCTGTTCTGTTACGGGGCTGCGCTCGCCGTAAGGACGGCCCTGTCCTACGGAGCGGCTTCCGTGCTCTCCGGCCTGCTTGCCGCCGCCGGAACCGTCTGTCTTCACGGCGGTTTCTGGCCGAAAGAGGAAGTACCCGCTGCGGGGGGCGGGACGGCCGCCGTCCTGTTCACGCTGCCGCTGCTGGCGGCCCTGGCGGCGGGAGCCGTCAGGGCGTCCGAGAAGGCCGGCGTTTCCCGCCCGGCGGCTCTCCCGCGTGCCCGCCTGGCGGTGTTTCTGGCCGCCTGGTTTCTGCTCGGCGCGGGGCGTCTGCTGGCGTTTCCGCCGGGCCCCGCATCCGCTGCCGTCAAGTACGATGACTGGGGGGGCGCCGTGCTTTTGCTTGGAGGAACGGCGCCCCTTGTCCTGGCGTTGATCCGTCTTCCTGCTCCATCCGCCCTGCCCCTGCAGCGCAGTCCCCTAAGAGATCCGGCGCTCTCCGCCGTCTGGACCGCTGCCGCCCTTCTGGCTCCCCCCTTGCTGCTCAGTCTCCTGCCTCTGCTCCTGACCGGCGCATACGGAGTTCACCCGCTGCTGTCGGGCTGGTGTTCCCTTACGCTGCTGCTCATCCTGCTCCTGCGGAGAAGGCCGGGGACTCCGGCAGCGTCCGAACAGGCCGCAGAAGCGGAAGCAGACGCAGTAACCGAAGCTCCGTCCGGCGGAACGCTGGAGGAAGCCCTGCTGGCGTTCGACTCGGCCGGCGCCTCCAGGGAGGAGGCGGGGGGACTGAGCGTCGTGAAGCCTCTGCTGAGGGGGATTGCCGGACTTCTCGGGGGAGCGGCCGCTGTGGTGCTCCGCTATGGGGAAGGCCGGACGGAGTCCGCGCTGGAGAGCATCGAGGAAGGGATGGAAGGGCCGGAGGCCCGAAGGGCTGCGGAAGAGGAGAGGGCCGGTTATCTCCGGCAGGTCATCATGATGGACGAGCCCGTCACCGGCTACCTGATCCTGAAGGGGCCGGTGAAGGAGCAGGCGCTCGGCAGGGAAGAAGGAGAACGGCTGGCGCTGCTGCTCTCTTCCCTGCGCTTCGCGCTGGAGAACGTCATTCTGGCGCGGGGCTTGTCGCTCCGGCTGCATGAGCTGGCGGCCCGCATGCCGCATGAGGTGAAGTTCGGCTGGCTGCGCCGGGCGCTGATCGACGGGCAGGAGCGCGAGCGTCTGCGCTTCGCCTCGGACCTGCACGACACGACCGCGCAGGATCTGATCTACGTCCGCAGCCGGCTGCTGCCGCTGCTCGAGCGCCTGCCCGAGGGCTCGGAGGAGGCGCGTCTGGCCGCCAGCGCCGCCGGCCATCTCGAGCTCATGAACGAGAACCTGCGGCAGACGCTCTTCGAGCTGAGCCCGCTGCAGCTGCAGCATCTCGGCCTGACCGGGGCGCTGCAGAAGCTCGCCGGGCTCGAGCAGGGCATGCAGGAGGCGGAGATCGAGTTCCGGGCGGAGGAGGCCGCAAGGCTCGAGCAGCTTCCGTCCGAGACGAAGCGGCAGCTGTTCCGTCTCGTCCAGGAGCTCCTGAACAATGCCCGCAAGCACGCGGACGCTTCCCGGATCGCCGTCGAGCTGTCGGCGGCGGAGCCTGGGAAGGTCCGCCTCCATTATACCGATGACGGCTCGGGCTTCGACCCGGACGCCGCAGCGGAGCGGGCCGGCCTGGGAGGCATCTCCTCCCCGGGCCTCGGTCTGCTGCAGATGCGCAGCCGTGTTCTGCTGCTGGAAGGCTCCTTCGAGCTGGTCTCTTCCCCGGGGCACGGCGTGCAGGTTACGATACAGATTCCCGTGAAAGAGGTACATGCCGTATGAACTACACGAAAAAAGTCCTGATTGTGGACGATCACCCGCTGATAGCGCAGGCCACCGCAGATCTCGTGCGGGGCCTGGAGAATGTACAGGTCATCGGCATTGCCGGCACCGGTGCCGGATGTCTTGAGCTTATCGCCAGCGAGCTGCCCGATGTGGTGCTCCTCGACTTCCATCTTCCGGACCGGCTCGGCGACGGGCTCGCCTCCGAGATCAAGGAGAAGTACCCGTCCGTGCATATCATTATTTTTACGGGCGTCGATGTTTCGGAGCTCTACACGCACTTCATCCAGATCGGCGTGAGCGGCATCCTCAGCAAGGAGTCGAGCCCCGAGGTCATCAAGCTGATGGTGAGCGCGGTGATTCACGGGCAGACCCTGCTGCCGCAGGATTATTTCCGCCGGATCCGCTTTACGTCAGACCCGGAGGAAGCCCAGCCCCTGACCGAGGATGAAGTGTATATCATGACGATGGTGATCGCAGGCGCGACCAATGAGCAGATCGCCCGGGACATCCAGATGAGCAAGCGTTCGGTGGATAACTACCTGAGGCGCATCTACGATAAATTCGGCGTCCGCTCCCGCGCGCAGGCGGTGGACCGCTTCCTGCAGCTCCAGCAGAAGACGAAGCTGCGGTAAGGTCCGGGGGAGAGGGCGGATTTCCTGAGTTTTTCAGGAAAAAATCGGCTTTTTCCCGTTTCCTCCTGAATGTTTCGGCTTTAATCGGTGTATAATGGAACTATATGAACCTATTATAGTAAAATAGATCAATATTGCCTCACTGTGAGATGAGCCAAGGAGGAACCGGTTATGGATCAAATTTCATCTCTGTCGGAACTGCTGGCAGAGCAGAAAGCGTCATCTTATATAGAAATTCCCGGCGTGAAATCGCGCACGTTCGGACAAACGACGCTTTCCACCACGCTTCCCATGAGCAAGCTGTTTGCCATTTACGAGGTGGACTTGGAAGTACAGCGCGCGATCGTCCCTCAGAACCTCTCGAAGATGATGGACTACATCATGCTCTATCTGGACCACGGGCAGGGCATCTACTTCCCGGGCATCATCCTGTCGGCCCGCGGAGCCGGCGAGTATGACAACTCGGCCAAGGTATACCGCCTGCAGGCGATCGAGAAGCTCTACGTCGTGGACGGACAGCACCGTCTGGCCGCCTTCCGCCGCCTGATGGAGACGCTGCAGAGCGCCATGGCGCGGGCCAAGGACCGGCGTGAATACGACCGGATGGAAGAGATCAGCGCGAAGCTCAGCAAGCTGTACTCTTTCCCGATGTCGACGATGATCTATCTCGATATCAACGCCCGCCAGGAGCGGCAGCTCTTCTCCGATATCAACAAGCTTCCGCGCAAGATCGGCGGCAACCTGGCCGTGCTCCGCGAGCAGCGCCGGTTCTACCATGTGCTCGCTTCGCGTCTGGCTGAAGAGGCGCCGGTCATGAAGCGCATTCCGGTTGACATGTTCACCGAGCGGGGCAAGGGGCCGGAGTATCTGTTCTCCTACCATCTCTTGATTGAAGTGCTCATCGGCCTGTTCGAAGGGCGCCTGAAGTCCGCCGCCCGCAACAACGGCTACTACTTCGAGGAGAAAGAGATCGAGGAGCACCTGAAGCTCGCTTCCCTGTATTTCGAAAGCCTGCTGAAGTACCTGCCGGAGCCGGAGAAAGGCGAGCTGTGCTGGTCCGAGAACCTGCAGATCGCCCTCGCCATGTTCTTCCACGACGAAGTGACGAAGACCGGCACGTTCAACAAATATGCGCTGGATCATGCGCTCAAAATTCTGCCGCACATCGATTGGAATGCAATCTACACCGGCGATGAGAAGGACCGTCTGCCAAGACGCTCCCGGATCATGAAGGCGTATCAGTTCGTCCGTGACTTCTACGACGAGCATCATCTGTTCCTGATCCGCTCCGATAATGATCCTTACGAATCCGGTTCCGAGGAGGATGCCAGCTAATGGACGGCTTAAACCTGCAAATGACCATCCATCCGTTCTGTGACCGTTACGGTCTCGCGACGGTGCCTGTGGAAGTCAAGGATCTGCTCAACTATACGTCGATCGACCCGATGGTGCAGCGCAAGCTCAGCGGGGGACAGCGCCGCAAGATCGCCAACTATCTCCAGGAGCGCGAGCTCGACCGGGTCTTCTTCGGCCCGGTAACGCTGAGCCTGCGCGACGTCAGCTCGCTGGCGAAGACCGAAGAGGGCCTCTTCCTGCGCCCGGGCTCGAAGCTCAGCATTCTCGACGGGCAGCACCGGATCCTGGCGCTCGGCTATGTGAACGAGCAGATGCTGAAGGAGTCGCGTTCCCTCGAGCGGAAGGTGGCGGCGATGAAAGTGAAGGTCCGCCGTTCGCCGGAGGATACCGAGCTCGCTTCGGAGCTGGAGCTTCTGGAGGGCCAGGTGGAGCAGCTCGAACGCCGCCGCCTGGAGCTGATGGAGAGCGAGCTTGCCGTGCAGATCTACATCGGGCTGAGCGAAGAGGAGGAGAAGCAGCTCTTCGGCGACATCAACTCGAAGGTGCAGCTGGTGAGCAAGGAGCTCGGCCACTCGTTCGACTCGATCGATCCGCTGAATCTCGTGATCCAGCAGGCGGTGGACCACAATGTCTTCCTGAAGGGGGCAGGCGTGGAGCGCCGTGCGAACCTGACGGCCTACAACAAGAACTTCACGTCGTTCTCCTGGCTGTACTCGACGGCGACCATGCTGTTCACGGGCAAAATGCAGCCTTCCTACGAGCTGGCCCGCCGGATCAAGCAGGACCCTTCGCAGTATATCGAGATTCTGCACCAGTTCTACTCGGCTCTGATTCCGCTGATGCCCGAGCAGCCGGGGCTGCCGCAGTACAGCTCCTCCGCCCGTGCCATGCAGGAGAGCATCGCGCTGTATGCGCACCGCTACCTCTTCACGGACGGCAAGTACACGAAGAACTGGACCTCGTGCCTCAGCATCTTCGAGGGCTTCGACTGGACGCACGAGAACGAGCTGCTCGTCGAGCGGTTCGGCGTGCTGGACAACGGCAAGCTGAATCTCATTCACGAGAAGTCGCTGCGCAAGCACGGCAAGCTCGTCCAGCTGTTCCAGGAGCTGAAGGGCGAACCGGTAACGGAAGACGAGGCGGACGAAGCTTCGGCATAAGGTTCTTCAGACGGTTCAACCCCTGGTTCTCTATGAAAAAAGCTCCGCTCTTTCTCCCTGCAGCAGGGAGAAGGGGCGGAGCTTTTTGGGTTGGGGAACCGGCCGGCCGGCTTAAGGGGCGGTCAGCCGGTTCACCACGAGCAGGGCCGAGCCGGTCACGATCGCTTCCTCGCCGAGCGAGCCGTGGCTGAACACGACCTGATAGGTAGGATAGTAGTAAGTGCGCTGGACGGCCACGCGGGTGGCCGTATGGAAGAAGCCCGAATAGCTGCTGACCAGAGGGCCGCCGAGAATGACCTTCTCGGGGTGGAGAATGTTGAGCAGGTTCGCGAGTCCGATCCCGAAGAAGGTGGCTGCCTGCGTGAACAGCTCCACGGTCAAAGGGTCGTTCTCCTGCAGCGCCGTCTGCAGGTGGGCGAAGGTGATCCGCTCGGGATCCGGCTCAAGCCGTGCGAGCAGGCTGTCGTGTCCCCGCTTCAGCAGGGACTGGGCCTGATGCTCCAGGGCGGGAATCGAAGCGTAGGATTCCAGCGCCCCGTAATTGCCCTGGCCCCACAGGCGGGGGCCGTCGCTCTGGACGATCATCTGCCCGAGCGACCCCTCCATATCGACGGCGCCGTACACGACCTGGCCGTTGGTCATCATCGCCGAGCGCAGGCCTACCCCGGCATGGATGTACAGCATATGCCGGTAGTCACGCTCGCGGTCGGACCACGATTCGCCGATCAGGGCGGCATTCGCGCCGTTCTCGAGCAGCACCGGAAAGCCGAGCCGGTGCTCGAGATACGGCGCGATGCTGAGATTCGCCCAGCCTCCCGACGGGAAGTGCAGCGGGTCGATCAGCGTGCCGGATTCGCGGTCGAGGGGGCCGACAGCGCCGATGCCAAGGCCGAGCACCTTGTCGTGCGCGATGCCGTGCCGCTCCAGCATCTCGAGCGCCGCCTCGGCGATGCGGTCCAGGAGCAGGGCCGGCGTGAGCTCCTCCGTCATGGCCCAGCGCCTGCTCTCCAGCTTGTTCATCCGCAGGTCAAAGAGGATGAGCCGGGAATGAATGCGGGAGAGGTCCAGCCCGAAGACGTAGCCGTAGTGCGGGTTGATCTCGTAGAGAATCGGCCGCCGGCCGCCCGTGGATTCGCCGAAGCCCGCTTCGAGGATCAGCCCCTGGGCTGTCAGCTCCTCGAGCGTGCGGGTCAGGGTGCTGCCGGTGAGGCCGCTTTTGTCCAGAAGCTCGATCTTCGATACCGTTCCCCGGCGCCGGATGCTCTCGAAGATATCCTTGTGCTTGCGGCCGGCGATCCGCCCTTCAAGCGTCATTTGTTCCGTGTGTGCCATGATAGTCCTCCAAATCCGGGTGCCTTAGTCAGTTAATCCTATAGTAACTGATTCCGGCCTGCCGTGCATCATGGAATTGCTTCGCGGAGGGGAGCGGAGGCGGCTCCTGCGGGCCTGGTCAGGCTTCAAGTTCTTTATGGAGACGAAATCTGGTAAAATAGGGCTTAGTTTGCCGGGAGAGGGGAATCCTACACGCAATGGTACAGGAACAAATGGAGCAGGAACCATGGTATGAAAAAAGCTTCGGGCGGGACTATCTGCTCGTTTACAAGCATCGGGATATGCAGGGGGCGTACGAAGAGGTGCGCCGCATGATGGAATGGCTCGAGCTTCCGGAAGGCTCCGAGGTGCTCGACCTCTGCTGCGGGATGGGACGCCATTCGAAGGCGCTTCACTCGTTCGGTTTCCGGGTGACGGGCGTCGACCTGTCGGAGGTGCTTCTGGAGGAAGCGGTCAAGGGAGATCCGGCGGGCGAGGTGCGCTGGCTGCGGGGGGATATGCGCGACGTGCCGCTCGAAGGCCCCTTCGATGCCGTCGTCAATCTCTTCACCTCGTTCGGGTACTTCGACGACGAGGGGGACAACATGCGGGTGCTCCGCGAAATTCACCGGCTGCTCGCGCCGGGAGGGCGGTTCATCATCGATTATCTGAACCCTTCCTATGTAGAGGAGCATCTGGTGCCCGCTTCGGCGCGTGAGGAAGAGGGTATCCGCATCGAAGAGAAGCGGCGGATCGAGGACGGCTTCGTCAAAAAGACGATTGTGCTCCGGGATCTCCAGGGCGGAGAGGAACGGGAATATCGCGAGCAGGTGCGGTTGATTCCTCAGGAGCGGTTCCTGGCTATGCTGCAGGAAGCCTGTCTCGAGGTGGATGCCGTCTATGGGGGCTACGATGCGGAGCCTTACCGGGAAGCCGGCTCGAAGCGGATGATCTTTGTAGGGCGGAGGAGAGCTTAGCATGCCGGAAGAACGCAAACCAAACACCGGTGCACCGGTAACCTCCCACGACGGGATTCTCCAGGTCAAGGTGCCCCTGCCGTTCCCGCTGCGCTGGGTGAACGCGTATCTGGTGCCGGGAGAGGCGGGCTGGACCCTGATCGATCCGGGCCTGCGCACCGAAGCGGCCGAGGGGCTCTGGGAGACCGTGCTGGCGGATCAGGGCATCGGCTGGCGCAGCATCGAACGGATCGTGCTGACGCATCACCACCCGGATCATTACGGTCTCGCCGGCTGGTTCCAGGAGCGCACCGGCGCGCCGGTCTTCCTCTCGGAGACGGGGCTCCGGCAGGTGCGCCTGCTCTGGGGCGAGGGACAGCCGATGACGGGCCAGCTCATGGAGCTGTTCCGCCGGCACGGTCTGCCTGAAGAGCTGGACGGGCCGATGCGCGGGCATATGGACGGCTTCGTGCCGTCCGTGTCGCCCCAGCCGCAGGTTACGGCGATCCGGGCCGGAGAACCCTTCCGGCTCGGGGATGCGCTCTACGAGACGATTGAGACGCCAGGCCATGCGGCAGGGCATATCATCTTCTTCCGGCCGGAGACCGGCATCATGTTCTGCGGCGATCATGTGCTGCCGCAGATCTCGCCGAACGTGAGCTACCTGCCCGGCGGCATCGACGAGAACCCGCTGGCGAGCTATCTGGCCAGCCTCGCGGACATCGCGCGCTGCGAAGTCCGGCTCGCGTTCCCGGGCCACCGGGAGCCGTTCGCCCATCTGGCGCGCCGGGCACAGGAGCTCCTCGCGCATCACGATGAGCGTCTGAAGGCGATGCAGGCCCTTGTCGGCGAGGGCGGCACGGCCTATGAAGTATGCCGTGCCTCGTTCGGCGACCGGCTTACGCTCCATCAGCTGCGCTTCGCCTTGGCGGAGACGCTGGCGCACCTGATCTGGCTGCGCGAAGCGGGCCGGCTGCGGGAGACGGAGGCGGACGGGCGGGTGCGGTACGAGCCTCTGCAGCTCACCGTATAAAGTGTTTGGTCCAAGCAGAATAGGTTAATAGGGCTGCAATCAGGCGGCCCGCTGTGCTTCATTCCGGTTGATCCGGCCGCTTCGGCCGGGACGGGGGAGCCGGCGGGCCGTTTTTTTCGCCCAACGTCTTCTTCATACTATGCCCATTCTCCAAGCCGGACCGGAACCGGCACGGCCCTTCCTGAATTTGTCTGCGGCACGGGGGCCGCTGCCGGGATAAAGGAGAAGGATGGATATTTTGCTCCCTTCCGGGAAAAATAAACCATCAGGATCACAACTCACCGGAGGTGCTTCAGATGAAGCTTATGTCACCAAGTTACACCGGCCGGCGCAAGGCGGCCTGGCTGGCCGCTGCCGTTCTGGCCTTATCCCTGATGACCGGATGCGGCAATGACGAGGCAGCGCCGGCGCCGGGAACCGAGAATAACGGGCAGCAGGGGGGAACAACGCAGGGCGGAGGAACCGCCGACACCGCCAAGAAAGGGCAGCAGGGGGATACGGCGGCACAGAAGCCGGCCGAGAAGATCAGCCTGGCGCAGATCACTTACAGTGACGCGGACCGCAAAGGGATTGCCGACGTAGCCAAAATCCAGGAGCTCGCCAAGGTGTATGTGCCCCAGCAGGGAACGGCCGATGAGAAGTTCGATCAGGTCGGGGGCGGACAGAAGCAGGTGACGCTCAAGTATGCGAAGATGAGCATCATCGAATCCGCCAGCGAGATCAAGCCTGCCGGAACGGTAGAGAAGGAAGAGAATGTGACGCTGAAGCAGGGATCCGGCAAGTTCGTTACTGTAGGCGGACAGGATACGCTCTACTTTAAGATGGAAGACACGTTCATCGCGCTGCAGTCGGCCAAGGGGCTGTCGCGGGCGGAACTGCAGGCTATCGCCGAAACGATGGCTCCGCTGTGACCGGACAGATCTAATCGATCGGCTCTGCGGAGCCGATATAAAGGAACAGGAATGGCGCTTCCGTGAGGCGCTCCTGTTCCTTTTTCTTATTCTCTAAATATTATTCGATATTTTTCGACTAACTAGGTAATTGAATCCACTCAATCGACAAATGAATGTCGAATGATATAATAGAATCACAGCAAGGCACTCATACATCTTAGGAGGAATATCGTGAAAAAGCTGACTTTTACCGTTCTGTCGTCTGTTGTTGCCGCCTCTCTGATCGCTTCCGCTGCTGTGGCAGCGCCGAAAGAAGGCAAAGGCTCTTCCAAGGGTGTAAGCAGTGAGAATACCCAGGAAAAGAGCACGGAAACTACCACGAAAGCTGCAAGCGAGAAGCAGCTGAAAGTGAAAGTGAAAGAAGAAGAGGCTGTAACGGTAACCGAGGACACGTACGGCAAGGGTAAAGGCAAAGGCAAAGTGCCTCCAGGGCTGCAGCGCGCGTATGAGAACAACAAGGACAAGCCGTCCGGTGCGGTTCTGGGCGCTCTCCTTCAGAAGTACGGCGTAGAAGTACAGACGCCGGAAGAATTGACGACGCTCGCCGAGGAGCTCGAAGTGCAGGGCGAGACGGAAACGGCTGTCGAAGTGCAGAAGGAAGCCGTGAAGGCGGACCTGAAGAACCTCAAGCTGTACAAGAAGCTGGCCCAGCTCCAGAAGAAGCTTGGACAAGCTGAAGGCATCAAAGCCTTCGTCAACGGCGTAGAGCCGAAGTTCGAAGTAGCGCCGTTCATTAAAGACGGCAGCACGCTGGTACCATTCCGCGCGATTGCCGAGTCCCTGCAGGCGGAAGTGGCCTGGAATGCGGAAGAGCGCTCCGTTACCGTTACCCGCGGTGAGACGGTCGTGAAGCTGTTCATCGGCAGCACGACAGCCATCGTGAACGGGGAAGAGGTAACGCTGGAAGTGGCTGCACAGATCGAGAACGGTTCGACGGTCATCCCTGTCCGTTTCGTGAGCGAGTCCCTGAACGCTGATGTTCAGTGGGAGCCGGAATCCCAGAGCGTTGTTATCGTAGACGAGACGATCGCAGCTGAAGAAACGGCAGCCGAAGAGACCGTTACGGAAGAAGCGGCAGCCGAAGAAGCGGCGGCAGCTGAAACGACGACGGAAGAGGCCGCTGCAGTGGATGCGGCAGCTGAAACGACGACGGAAGCTTCTACTGAAACAGCGACAGAAACAACAACAGAAACAACGACAGAAACAACAACAGAAACAACGACGGATACAGCGATTCAATTCTAATTTTGACGATAACGAAAAGACGTCCTGAGCCTTTGCTCGGGGACGTCTTTTTTTATCTTATATTTGGGATGATTCAGGTAACCGGCTCGAGCGCCGCTTCCTTTTGGGCCTGCTTGCGGTGGGCGATGCGGGATGCGGCCGCCGCCGCAATGGCTCCGACGATATCGTCGAGGAACGTATGCTTATGCTCGCCCCTCTTGTCATTGAGCCTCCCGATGATGCCCGGCTTTGACTTATCGATGTAGCCGAAGTTGGTAAAGCCGATGCTTCCGTATACATTGACGATCGAGAGGGCGAGCACCTCGTCGCAGCCGTACAGGCTCTCGTCATTCTCGACCATCTCCTGCAGCGGGGAGAGCAGTTTGCCTTCCTCCGACAGCTTATCGAGTTGAATGCCGGTGAGAATCGCATTCTGCACTTCCCGCTTGGAGAGGACCTGCTCGACGCTCTCGCGGCATTCTTCGGGCGTCAGGGAGTCGTAATATCCGTTCTGCAGGAAAAACGTCAGCTCCGTAATATCTTCCACCGTAACGCCCCGCTCCTCGAGCCAGGCTCTTGAGGCTTCGGCAACCTTCTTGCTGTTCAAGCTGTAGGGATTCATGGACGGGTAGCCTCCTTACGGTTCTGAGAAGAGTTCCAGCCGGTTTTTGCCGCGCTGTTTGGATGCGTACATCGCCGCATCCGCGCACTTCAGGAGCGTATCCAGGTCCTTGCCGTCATCCGGATAGAATGAAGCTCCGATGGAGGAGGAGATCCGGATGCCGCGGCCGCCGATGTCGAAGGGCTGGCTCAGGGCATCGCCGATGCGCCTGCCGATCTTGAGGATATCCTCCTTGATCTCGAACTGCTGCAGGAGCAGCACGAATTCATCTCCGCCGAGACGGCATACGGTGTCGGGCTCCCGGATCGAGTGGGAGAGCCGCGAGGCCGCCAGGATCAGCAGCTCGTCACCGGCAGCATGACCGAACGAATCGTTCACCTGCTTGAAATCATCCATGTCGAGGTAGAGCACGGCGAGTTTATGATGATACCGCTTGGCCATGTACAGGGCCTGCATGAAGCGGTCCTGGAACAGCCGGCGGTTCGGAAGGCCCGTCAGCGCATCATAGTAAGCGAGCCGGCTGAGGCGCTCCTCTTGCTGCTTGAACGCCGTGATATCCCGCGCCGCGATGACCGCATGCCCATCCTCCAGCGGATAGCCCTTGCCTTCGAGCCAGAGCAGTCTGCCGCTGCGGAGCACTACGCGAAAGTCGAGCGTGAAGGCCCTGCCGTCCCGTACTAGCTCCACGCAGGCGTCCTCGAGTTCGGGAAGATCGGCGGCATAGACCCGGCCGGACAGCCTGGCACCGGCATTGTCGGCGGGAGCGACGCCAAGCGGCTCCTCTCCATCCTGATCCACGAACCACAGCCAATCCGGCGACTGCTGAAGTGCCCGGGGATACCAAGCTTCCGGAATGAGTCCATGCAGACGGTTTTCCATGGCGAATCACCTCTTTTTGGAAAAACACATCTATCCTTATAGGCACCGGATTTATGGCAAATCAAGAATGCCCTCCTGGCGGCGGAGGGAGGGCTTGGCACAAGTTTTAGTCATAAACTTGTCTCTTCCCCGTATACATGAAGTAAAACGGACAAACACCCCGTAAACCCAAGGAGGAAACGCCATGAAACCCTACCGCTGGACCCGGATCGCCGCCGCCGCCGGCATTGTCGCCCTGCTGACTTCCGGCTGTTCGCTGCTTGAATCCAAAGACCAATCCCTGCAGATCGATCCTCCCCAGACGACCGGAACGGACGCAGTGCCGACAAGCGCCAAGGCGGCGTCGACGGCGATAGCCAATCCGATGCAGATCACGATCTATGCCAAGGACGAGAAAGGCTTCGTCGCACCGATCGCCCTGCAGATCGAGAAGACCGAGAGTGCGGCCCGCAAGGCGCTGGAGTACATGGTGGACGGGGGAGCGGTGCAGGGGCAGCTGCCGGCCGGCTTCACAAGCCTGCTCCCGAAGGGGACCGAGATCCGCGGCATCGACATCAACAAGGAACAAAAACTTGCTACTGTTGATTTCTCCAAAATGTTCACGGATTATAACCTGGCGGACGAACGGAAAATCCTGGAGGGCCTGACCTGGACGCTGACGAATTTCCCTTCGGTCGAGAAGGTGCAGATCCGCGTGGAGGGTAAGGCGCTGACCGAGATGCCGGTAGGGGAGACGCCGCTCGACGAACCCCTGACCCGGGCGCTCGGCATCAACCTCGAGAAGCCGGACCAGGTGGAGTACGGCCAGACGACGCCGGTGACGCTCTACTTCCTGAACCAGAACCAGGAGGAGTTCACGTATTACGTGCCCGTTACCCGGCTGATCCAGCGGACCGACCAGGTGGACGAGGCCGTGATCGAGCAGCTGATCGCCGGGCCCGACCAGAAGAAGGGTCTGACGGCGGTGCTTCCGGGGGCGCAGCTGCTTAAGGTCAGCCGGGCGGACGACGTCATCACCGTCAACTTCACGGAGACCATGCTCGGGGCGGACAAGAAGGCGCCGGCCGAAGCGCTCAAGGCGGTCGTGCTCTCGCTCACGGAGAATGCCGGCGCCGGATCGAAGGTCCAGATCCTCGTGAACGGCGAAGCCAAGGTCGCCGCAACCGACAACCAAAGCTACGCGAAGCCGGTTAGCCGTCCGGCGGCCGTCAACCAGCTGAAACTCTAGGCGGCGGCACCATCCGCTTCGCTTCCATCCAGCGCCTTTTGCCCGGAGAACCCGGCGGAAGGCGCTTTGTATTTGGTGTGGGGACCCGCCGCAGATGAGGTTTGGATTTCCAGAGGGCCTCTGTTACAATGGGAGTCGTCAAGCCAAAGGAGGATTCAGGAAGCACATGAGAAACGATGGCAGAAAAGCGGATGAAACGAGACCTTTAACGATTACCGCCCATTATAATAAACATGCCGAAGGCTCGGTTCTGATCGAAATGGGAGATACCAAAGTCATCTGTACGGCAACCGTGGAGGAGCGGGTTCCCCCATTCATGAAGGGCCAGGGCAAAGGCTGGGTTACAGCGGAGTACTCGATGCTGCCGCGGGCGACGAATGTCCGGAACCAGCGCGAGGCGGCGAAGGGCAAGCTCGGCGGCCGGACGATGGAGATTCAGCGGCTGATCGGCCGGGCGCTGCGGAGCGTGGTCAGTCTGGAGGCGCTCGGGGAGCGTTCGGTCACGCTGGACTGCGACGTCATTCAAGCGGACGGGGGAACACGCACCACCTCGATCACCGGCGCCTTCGTGGCGATGGTCTTCGCGATGGACAAGATCGCCCGCGAGAAGAACCTGAGCCGGTTCCCGGTGAATGATTTCCTGGCTTCCGTCTCGGTCGGAGTGATCGGAGAGACCCCTTATCTCGACCTCAACTATGAAGAGGATTCGAAAGCCAAAGTCGATATGAACGTCGTCATGACGGGCGGCGGGGCCTTCGTGGAAGTGCAGGGCACAGGCGAAGAAGCGCCGTTCACCCGCAGGGAGCTCGACGAGCTGCTGGGTCTGGCCGAAGGCGGCATCCTGGGTGTGATCGAGGAGCAGAAGCGGGTGCTTGGCCCGATCGCCGACAAGATCAAGGGGGCTTCCCATGCGGCAGCTCGGAACTGAAGTCGTCATCGCGACCCGGAACGCCGGCAAGGTCCGGGAATTCGCGGCCCTCTTCGGACAGCAGGGGATTGCGGTGAAGAGCCTGCTCGACTATCCGTCGATTCCCGATATTCCGGAAGACGGGGAGACCTTCGCGGCGAATGCGCTGATCAAGGCAAGAGCCGTGGCACAGCATCTCGGCGTATCGGCGCTGGCCGATGACTCCGGGCTGTGCGTCGACCGGCTCGGCGGGGCGCCGGGCGTGTATTCGGCCCGCTATGCCGGCGAGCCCTCGGACGATGCGGCGAACAACCGCAAGCTGCTCGAAGAGCTGCGCCGCCTCGGCCCCGCCGGGGAGCCGGCGAGCGGGGGGCCGGCGCTGCTGAGCCCGGCCCGCTTCGTCTGCGCAATGGCGCTGGTCGACGCCGAAGGGCGGACCGCCGCCGAGGTCGAAGGCACATGCGAAGGCGCGATTATCGGGGAGCCGCGCGGCGCGGGCGGCTTCGGCTACGATCCACTCTTCTATGTGCCGGAGCTCGGCCGCACGCTCTCGGAGCTGGCGATGGAGGAGAAGAACAAGCTCAGCCACAGGGGACAGGCCCTGCGCAGGCTGATGGACGTCCTGAAGGGCGGCGCTCCTTCCGCCTGACCCTGCTCGGTTAACGGAGGGGGAAGCGGACAGGCTGCGCCCAAGCAAGGATAAGCCTGCGGCAGGGTGCCGCAGACTGGAAGAGGAGAAAGGCCCGCAGCGGGCAGCCCGGCTGCGGGTTTTTCTGTATGCATCGCCCAAGTCCGGGTGGATTTACCGGATCGCCACCTTGTACTGCCGCA
Source organism: Paenibacillus mucilaginosus 3016 (assembly GCF_000250655.1). NCBI lineage: Bacteria > Bacillati > Bacillota > Bacilli > Caryophanales > Paenibacillaceae > Paenibacillus > Paenibacillus mucilaginosus. The sequence goes on along the minus strand of NC_016935.1, from coordinate 7,217,382 downwards.
GCCAGGTATCGACCTGCGCCAGATAGGCGAAGAGCTGGGGGCCGGTCATCAGCTGTCCGAACCACGGAAGATCGAACTTGCCGCCGTCGTCCTCGGCGAGGGCCCGGATTTTGGCGACATCGATGAACTGCAGCAGCGGGGAGGACGAATCGTCCAGAATCTCCAGCACCCACGAGCGGACCGCAGCCAGATAGTTCGGGTTGTGCGTTTTCGGATAGGGGCTTTTTTTGCGTGTCAGCACATCCTCGGGAAGGACACCCCGCAGCGCCTTGCGGAGAATACCCTTCTCCCGGTCGCCGCTCGTCTTGATCTCCCAAGGGATGTTCCACACGTACTCCACCAGCCTGTGGTCGCAGAACGGCACGCGCACCTCGAGCCCGACGGCCATGCTCATGCGGTCCTTGCGGTCGAGCAGCGTCGGCATGAAGCGGGTGATATTAAGGTACGACATCTCCCGCATCCGGTTCTGCTGCTGGTTCTCGCCGGCCAGACGGGGCACCTCGGAGAGGGCCTGCCGGTAGCGCTCCTTGACATACTGCTCGGGCTTCACCCAATCGACGAAGTCCTTCGAGAGCAGGTTCACGCGGTCCGGTGTGGCGAGCGACCACGGGAACGTGTCGGCGTTCAGGGCTTCCTCGCGGTGGAACCACGGATAGCCCCCGAAGATCTCGTCGGCGGCTTCGCCCGAGATCGCCACGGTCGCATGCTTCTTGATCTCCCGGCAGAACAGGTACAGCGAACCGTCGACATCGGCCATGCCCGGCAGGTCGCGCGCGCTGACCACCTGGCGCAGCGCCTCGACGAGCTCCGGCGTATCGAATTCGATCGGGTGGTGCACGGTGCCGAGGTGATCGGTCATCCGCTGAATCCACGGAGCGTCCGCGTTCGGCTGGAAGGCGTTCGCCTTGAAGTGCTTGTCGTTGTCAACGTAGTCGACGGAGAATGTATGGAGGGTGCCGAGGCCCTGGTCTTTATAGTAGGATGCCGCCAGGGAGGTCAGCGCGCTGGAGTCGAGGCCGCCGGAGAGCAGGGTGCACACCGGCACGTCGGAGGCAAGCTGGCGGATGACCGTGTCCCGCAGCAGCTCCTGCACCTTGGCCGCCGTCGCTTCCACGTCGTCCTCATGCGGCCGGCTCTCGAGCTTCCAGTAGGCACGGATGCGCAGGCCGTTCGCGTCCAGGGTGAGGCAGTGGCCGGGCTTCAGCTCGGTGAGGTTCTTGTAGACTCCATGCCCCGGCGTGCGTGCGGGTCCTACCGCGAAGATCTCCGCGAGGCCTTCCCCGTTGATCTGGGCGGGAAAGTCCGGATGCGCCAAAATCGCCTTCGGCTCCGAACCGAACAGCAGCCGGCCTTCCGTATACGCATAAAAGAACGGCTTGACCCCAAGCCGGTCCCGGGCTGCAAAGAGCGATTGCTCCTCGTTGTTCCAAGCGGCAAAAGCGAAGATGCCGTTAAACCGGTCTACACAGCCCGGGCCCCACTCGACATAGGCGGCCAGCAGCACTTCCGTATCGCAGGTCGTCCGGAAGCGGTGGCCGCGTTCTTCGAGTTCCTTCTTGAGCTCCGGTGCGTTATAAAGCTCCCCGTTGTACACAACGGCGAACGTGTTCTCGCCCACTTTGCGCGTCATCGGCTGGGCACCGTTCGCGGGGTCCATGACGCTGAGGCGCCGGTGGCCAAGCGCGCAGCGGGGCACGATCCAGGTTCCGGCCGCGTCCGGGCCGCGCGGTGCCAGCGTATCCGTCATATTCTCGAGAACGGACGGATGCTGGGTCAAATCCTTGTTCCAATCGATCCATCCCGTGATTCCACACATAGCCTTCATCCTCTCTGCTCTCTAGAATGTCTCGGCCCTACGGCTGCATGCGACAGCAAGATGATAAAGGTTATGCGGGACGAAAGCGGAACATGTCTGTCCCTCCCCGCCTTTCGGCCCAAAAACTTGCCGAAGAAATGGACAAACCGTCGAAGAAAAGTTACACTATCTGAAGAGCGCAATGGATCATCAAACACGCAAAGGTGGATTACGTATGAAAAAAGCGTTATCACAGCAACAAAAAGAATATAAAGAAGCCAAAGAACACTTCGAACAAACCAACAAGGACTTCGAGCAGAAGCTGGCGGCGACCAAGCTGCTTGGCACTGTGAACCAGGAGACCATGGAGCGTTTGGTCGAAGATACGGGTCTGCATACGGCGCTCAACCGTCTCGGTGCCGCCGAATCCGCTCTGCTGAAGTGGTCCAAAGAGATGATCAAGAAGGAAAAGGACTATCTGCAGAACAAGGAAGCGGTAGACCGCATGTATGCCTTCATCGACAAAAACCCGCACATTAAGGCCCAGCTTATTCAAGCGGCCATGAATATGAACTGATTTTATTTTTTATTTGGCAACAACCCCTTCACGCCGATCGATCTCACGGCAGCCGGGATGCTGAGAACCAGCATCCCGGCTGCTTTTTTGTTGCTGCGCCCCGGAACCCGGGCAGCGCCTCCGCCGCCGCGGAAGGCGGGCCCTGAAATCCGTCCTTGAACATCGCATAGGAACTTCGCGATTCCGGCATCCTACACGGGAAGAGGCAAGGAACATTATGGATGCGGAGGCGGAAGGAGGAGAGGCGGGATGTATACGGGGATTTCCATGCTTCAGGTAGCCATGATTTTGATGGCGTCCGTAGGGCTGATGAACCATGTGCTTGTCATTCCGGCCGTACTGGATACGGCAGGACGGGATGCCTGGCTCTCCGCTTTGGCCTGCCTGCCCGTACTCCTGCTGTGGACCGTCTGTCTCATTGTGATCGTGAAGCGCAGCGGAGGGCGGCCGCTGCTGGAGTGGGTCCGGGAGCGGACCGGGCGCGCCGTCTCCGGCCTGCTCCGTCTGGTGCTCATCCTGTATCTCCTCCTGGCGGTCTTCATTACGGTCAAAGATACGGTGGTCTGGGCGGCGACATCCTACCTCCCCGAGACCCCGGTGCTGTCGCTGGCCGTGCTGCTCCTGCTGCTCTGCTTCGTGGCGGCCCGCTCCGGGATTCTCTGCATTGCGGTGATGACGGGCATCCTGCTGCCGGTCATCGTGGCGCTGGGCTGGTTCGTCGCCTTCGGCAATATTCCGAATAAGGATTACTCCCTGCTGTTTCCCCTGATGGAGGAGGGGGGGGCGCCTTTTGTCCGCGGCATGATCCTGTCCCTGGGGGCCCAGGCCGAATTCGTTCTGTTCGTCTTCCTGCAGCATCATATCCGCACGTCCGTCCGGTGGTGGCACCTGGCTCTGCTCGTTGTGATCCTGGTCGGCCTTACCGTAGGCCCCGTCACCGGCTCGATCGCCGAATTCGGCCCGGTGGAGTCCGCCAAGCAGCGTTATCCCGCCTTCGAGCAGTGGAAGCTGGTCAACTTCCGGGACAATGTGGAACGGCTGGATTTTCTGTCGATCTACCAGTGGTTCGCGGGTGCATTCATCCGGGTTTCGACGTATTACGTGCTGCTTATCGAGATGCTCCCGGTGAAGCGGCAGCGGACGGAGGATCTCCTTCTGCTCGGGCTGACGGGCATGCTTCTCGCACTCTGCGCGGTGCACTGGCCCGACGTGCTGTTCTACGAGTGGCTCAAAACCTGGTATCTTCCGGGCTCACTCATCGGCTGGGGGCTGTTGACGCTGCTGCTGCTGGGCATTGTGCTCTTCACGAAGAGAAAGGGGGGACGTACCCGTGATCACGCAAGGCTGGACTAGGGAGCGGCTGGAGGCGCTGTTCGTCCGCTGCCAGGATGTCAAGACGCATGGACTGCCGGGGGAAGAAGGTGTGCTGCTGTACTGCGAAGGGCTGGCCGGCACCGAACGGCTCGTCGAGAACCTGTCGGCGGGCCTGGAGGAGCGGATCAAGGAGGCTCGAATATGGCTTCCGCTGCCTGTGGAGCGTCTGTCGCCGGGGATCACGGGGGAGGCGCTGGCGGATCAGCTCTTCTCCGGCAAAGCGCTGCTCTATTTTGACGATTCGGGGGTGTTGTACAGTGTGGACTGCGCCGCCAGACCGGAGCGGACTCCGCAGGAGTCGACGACCGAGCCGACCAATTACGGGCCGAAGGACGGCTTTATCGAGCAGCTGACGGTGAATGTGGCGCTGATCCGCAAGCGGCTCAAGACGGAGAAGCTGGCGTGCGAGCAGATGGTGATCGGGACCCGGAGCCGGACCCGCGTCGCCCTGCTCTACATGGAAGATCTTCTCGAAGAGAGCACGCTGCTGCAGGTGCGCGAACGTCTGCATGCCATCGAAACCGGGGCGCTCATGACCAATGAACAGCTCAAGGTGATGCTGCAGCGCCCGGGGCTCGGCTTCCTGCCGATGATGTACAATACGACCCGGCCGGACATGGCGGTCGAGAGCCTGATGAACGGCCGGTTCGTCCTGCTCATGGACGGCATCCCGAATGCGCTGATCGCCCCCGTGAATCTGTCGTATCTGCTGACCGGCGCCGAGGACGCCCACATGCCGCTGGCCTTCAATTATGTGAGCATGCTCATGCGCAGATTCGGCTTCGTGGTGACGCTGCTGCTCCCGGGCTTCTGGACGGACACTGACGACCTATCACCAGGATCAGATTCCGTTTCCTCTGCTGGCGACGATCTCCGTACAGAACATGGGCACGCCGATAGAGGGGCCGCTGGAGCTGCTGCTCATGATGTTCATGTTCCAGCTGTTCCTCGAAGCGGGCATCCGCCTGCCGAGCACGCTCGGTCCTTCGATCTCCGTGGTGGGGGGGCTGATCATCGGCGATGCGATCATCAATGCGGGCCTTTCCTCCCCGGCGTCGCTGGTGGTGGCGGCGGTGACCTCGATCTCCCAGTTTGTGCTGTCGGGAGGCTTGTTCGGCGTCGGGGTGGGCCTCATCCGCATGTACGTCTTCCTGCTGTCGGCGGTCTTCGGGCTGTTCGGCTTCTTCACGGGAACCTTCTCGGTGCTCGTGTACATGGCGAATCTCCGATCCTTCGGCGTCCCTTTCCTGTCGCCGTTCTCCCCTCCGGTCTGGAAGGACCTGCGCTTCGTGTTCTCCCGGATGCCGAGGGGCGAGGAGCGCCGGCGGCCGGAGGCTCTGAAGTTCCATCTGCCGAGCAAACGGGATGGGGCGGGGGAGGGAGAGGCGTGAAGAGTTTATGGAACGTGAAGGGGTTACGGAAAAGAGGGTTATCCCTTCTGCGTCTGCCTGCGCTTCTACTGCCCGTCCTTCTCCTCTCCGGCTGCTGGAACGCCAACGATGTGGATGAGCTTGATTACGTCAATGCCGTGGGGATCGACTATCTTCCGGAGGAGAAGCAGTTTGTGGTGTATGCGCAGCTCATTTCCTTCTCCAAGGTCGCCAAGGGAGAGGGAAATCAGGATGTGAAGCCCGTTCCGGCCTGGATTGCCGAAGGACGGGGCAAGAGCTACGTCGAAGCCGTGGGCCGGATCATGGCGAATTCCGAGCACAAGCTGTACTGGGGGCATGTAACCTCGCTGCTGCTCGGGGATACGCTGCTGCGGATGACCAACGTCTCCGATGTGCTCGAATCCTTTTTCCGCTACTATGAGATGCGCTATACGATGTGGGTGTTCGGGACACGCGACAGCATCCCGGCGCTGTTCATCGCCTCTCCGAATTTCGAGCGCACCCGCCTCGGCATGATTCTGCATTCGCCGGAGGACAATTATTTCGCCTCGTCGAGCATCCGTCCGATCCGGCTGAGCCGCTTCATGGCCGGTTTTTATGAGCCGTACCGCTGCGTCCTGCTGCCCTCGGTCTCCCTCTCGAAGGAGTACTGGAAGAAAAACCTGGAGCCGGTCCCCTCCCAGCGCATCAGCGGAGCCTATCTAATCCAGGGGCAGAAAACCTTGGGAGCTCTTTCGATGGAGCAGCTTCAAGGGCTGCACTGGCTGGAGCGGACCACCCACAGGGCCTGGCTGGATATTGAAGAGGGGGGAGAAGAGACCGCGATCCTGCGGATGCGCAAACCCCGTTACACGATCATCGAGGGCGAGGAGAACGGAGCGCCGGTCTACGACCTGGAGGTATCCGTGCAGGGCACGGTATCCGAGCTCAAGCGTCCCATGACCGAGGAGGAGCTGGCCGGCAAGGCCGCCCGGCTCATTGAGGAAGAGATCCGCCGGACCTATGCGGCGGGCCTGAAGCTGAAGGGGGATCTGTACGGGCTGCAGCAGCACCGGTACCGGACCGCCGCCGTTCTGCCGCCCCGCCGGAAGGCGGAGCTCGCGGCAGAGAAGCTAAAGGAGAGCTCGCTGCGGCAGATCCGCGTCAAGCCCTACATCGTTTCGGGGGGCAAGTATACGCTGGAGAGGTATAATCAGCGGTAAGGGCGGTGCAGAGCCCACGGCCTGATAAGGAAAGTGGAAAGGACGACATACGGCAGATGCTGCGGAGAGCACATAGGGGTGTGTACTGGGGATGCGGAGGGATGACGGGCTCTTGGCTGCCCGTCCGGGCGGGCGCTTTACCTGCCTCCTGGACCGGGTCCCCCTTTCTGCAGCCGGGCTTGGAGCGGAGCGGTCGGAGGGGCCTCGGCTTTGCTTTCACGGCCTATTTCGGGTACACTGGCTTTCATAGATGCCCTAGCGGGAAGGACGGTGTAAGATGAGCGGGCAGCCAAGCGACAACGTCATTCTGTTTCCGAAGACGGTTGAATACTACCAATTCGAGCTGACCCGGCTGCTCGAATCCGAGCGGTACGGGGAGACGACCCGGCTGCTGCAGTTTCTCCTCTCCTGCAGGACAGGCGACGAGAAGGCCCGGGAGGAATGGCAGTCGCTCCTCGACTGGCTTCAGATGATGTTTCCGGATGCTGCTTTTCACGGGGAAGGGAACCCGGGAACGGACGAGGACCCAGAGTGGGATGAAGAGGAGCTGCTGCGGCAGCACCTGAACGGCAGGCACGAAGACAGCGGGGAGTACGCCGAGAAGCTGCTGGAGCACCTGATGAACCAGGAAGCGGTGGATAAACAGCTGCTGGCGCTCGACCAGCTGGCGTTCCTGGATCACCCGGCCATTGATGACGCGCTGCTCGAATGGGTTGCGGAGCGGCCGATGCATCCCCTGATCCAGTTCAAAACCCTGCAGACGCTGCGCAAACGGGGCGTCAGCGGGACCCTAGCCCTGAGCAAAAACGGGGAGAGCACGGAGATCGAGATCGAAGAGACGCCGGCGGGCTTCGACCAGTTCCCGGCGCAGATTCAGGAGATAATCGCAAGAGTGCAGGAAATCAGCGAGATGCAGTATCCGGCCTTATCTTATTTTGCTGCGGAGACGTGGAATGAGTTTCTGGCGTTCGTGTACGGCACCTCGGCCTACCGCCAGATGCTGAAGCAGGACCCCGCCTGTGTGGATGTATGGGCGGCCGCGCTCCACCTGACCCTTCTCGAGAAGGTTTTCGACGGAGGGGACCGGGCGGAGATTTTTGAATTGTACGGGATTACAAGCGATCTCATGTTCCAGTGGGAGCAGGCCTACCGGACGATGCAGCTCTTCGCCCAGACGATGTTCAGCCGGAGACCGTGAGGCTCCGCCGCTGCGGGCTGAAAGCGCCTTAAGGACAAGCCTTGAAAAGCCGTTATATAATGGTTATAATGGAATGGTTATATTGGCAGGCTCGTCCGTGGCAGTTTCATGGCACTGCCGCGTGACAAAATTGCGATGGATAATTTTTGGAGGGGAAAGCATAAAATGAAAGCAAGCTGGGAAAAGATAGAGAAGAACGTTGGAGTTCTTGATATTGAAGTCGAAGCGGAACAGGTGGCCGCCGCTCTGGACAAGGCATTCAAGAAAGTCGTACAAAAAGTGAACGTCCCGGGTTTCCGCAAGGGCAAAGTGCCTCGCGCTATTTTTGAATCCAAATTCGGCGTGGAGAGCCTGTATCAAGACGCTCTGGATTTCATCGTTCCCGATGCTTATGTAGCCGCTGTGAACGAGACGGGCATCGAGCCTGTAGACCGTCCTGAAGTAGACGTTGAGCAGTTCGCGAAAGGCCAGACGCTGAAGTTCAAAGCGAAGGTTGTCGTGAAGCCTGAAGTGGAGCTCGGCGAGTACAAAGGCCTTGAACTCGAGTCCGTATCTTCCGAAGTTTCGGCTGAAGAAGTGCAAGAGGAACTCCAAAAAATGCAAAACCGTCACGCCGAGCTGGTTCCAGTTGAAGAAGGCGCTGCACAAAACGGCGATGTCGTTGTGATTGACTTCGAAGGTTTTGTTGACGGCGTAGCATTCGAAGGCGGCAAAGCCGAGAGATATTCCCTCGAGCTTGGCTCCGGCAGCTTCATCCCTGGCTTCGAAGAGCAGGTAGTCGGCCTTGAGAAGGGCGGCGAGAAGGATATCACGGTAACCTTCCCTGAGAACTACCACTCCGAAGAGCTCAAAGGCAAAGAAGCGGTATTCAAGATCGTACTGCACGACATCAAGCGCAAGAACCTGCCTGAGCTTGACGATGAGTTCGCGAAGGACGTAAGCGAGTTCGAAACGCTGGACGAGTACAAAGCCGATCTCCAGAAGAAGCTTCAAGAGCGCAAAGAGAACGAAGTGAAGTCCAAGAAGGAAGCTGACGCAGTAGAGAAAGTCGCTGCATCCGCTACAGTGGACATCCCGGAAGTCATGATCAATGACGAAACCGAGCAAATGCTGAAGGAATTCGAAAACCGTCTGCGTACGCAAGGCATGAACATTGACATGTACTACCAGTTCACCGGCCAAAGCGCTGAAGACCTCAAGGGCCAAATGCGCGGCGACGCTGAGAAGCGCGTCCGCAACAACCTGGTTCTTGAAGCCGTCGCGAAGAAGGAAGGCATCGAGGTAACCGAGGAAGAGATCAACGCCGAGTTCGAGAACCTGGCCGGCATGTACGGCCGTTCCGCAGCCGAGATCCGCAGCATCTTCACTTCCAACGGCAACCTGTCCACGCTGCTGGCTGACATCATCACCCGCAAGACCGTGGCATTCCTGGTTGACAACAGCAAATCGGCTTAAGCTTAGGTCCGCCTAACGCTTACCGCGTACTATAGAGATAGAAACAAAGGCACGTGTGTTCCACAAGCGTGCCTTTGTTTTACCCTAAAAACGCGGATTACCCCGACGCCCCCGAACACGGGAGCCCATATGGCTGCAGCCGGCGTTTCAAAACACCCCATAAGTGGTACATAGAACATAAGCACTTGAGCCATACTGATCCATACATATGAAGTATCCGTAAGTACATAGGAAGACATAGGATTTTGCCGCTGTCTGCTGTTCGTCCGCCCCCGATAGGGATGTGCCGCCCAGCAGCCATTTTCGTCTCTAAGGCACGGCTGTCTCGCTTTCCTGCTCTTCGGTTTCGCGCCCGGAGGAACGGACGGGCTATGAAGCCGCCGGTTTTCCGCTCTTCGGCTTCGCGCCATGAAGCCGCTGGTTTCCCGTTACCCGCCCACCGTGAAGCGTGTCCTTAGTGCCGGCTTGCCCGAGGGGCAAACCGGCACTAAGGACGGACGCGATCCCCCGCCGCACCCGCTTCGAAGCGACTCTCCTGTCCCGCCGACGTTCCTTGAACTTAGCGGGGTCCAGGGGCGGCAGCCCATGGGGTCCCCCTTGGAAGGGGGATTTAGGGGGATGTTGGGCTTTTACCAAAGATTTGTGCTACAATACGAAGGTAAGGCACATAACGCACTGTATTTCATGGAGTAAAGGGGTTGGAATAGATGACTCTGGTACCAATGGTTGTGGAACAAGAAGGCCGCGGCGAGCGCTCTTATGATATTTATTCGCGTTTGCTCAAGGACCGTATTATCTTTTTGGGCAGCGCAATTGACGATGACGTCGCAAACCTGGTCATTGCCCAACTGCTGTTCCTAGCGGCAACGGATCCGGATAAGGACATCCATCTGTACATTAACTCGCCGGGTGGTTCGGTAACCGCCGGGATGGGTATTTATGATACAATGCAATTTATCAAACCGGACGTTTCGACCATCTGCGTAGGCCTCGCGGCCAGCATGGGCTCGCTTCTGCTGACAGCCGGCGCACCGGGCAAGCGCTTTGCTCTGCCGAACAGCGAAGTGATGATTCACCAGCCGCTCGGCGGCGTGCGCGGCCAGGCGTCGGATATCAAGATCCACGCCGACTGGATCATCAAGACGAAGCGCAAGCTCAATGAAATCTATGTGGCGCGTACGGGACAGCCTTACGATAAAATCGAACGCGACACCGACCGAGACAACTTCATGAGCGCGGCTGAAGCCAAAGAGTACGGGCTCATTGATGCGGTCATCACTCGCAGTGACCTGACCTAGAAAAGGAGTGATCCCATGTTTAAATTTAACGATGAAAAAGGTCAGCTGAAATGCTCCTTCTGCGGCAAGTCGCAGGAACAGGTGCGCAAGCTGGTAGCCGGCCCCGGCGTTTATATATGCGACGAGTGCATTGAGCTCTGCACCGAAATCGTGGAAGAGGAGCTCGGCCACGAGGAAGAGCTGGACCTCAAGGACGTACCGAAGCCGATGGAGATCCGGGCGATCCTGGATTCCTACGTCATCGGCCAGGAGCAGGCGAAGAAATCCCTCTCCGTAGCCGTATACAACCACTACAAGCGGATCAACTCCCAGCAGGGCAAGGTGGAGGACGTTGAGCTTCAGAAGTCCAACATCGTGCTTGTCGGCCCGACAGGAAGCGGGAAGACGCTTCTGGCCCAGACGCTGGCGAAGATTCTCAACGTTCCGTTTGCTATCGCCGACGCCACTTCCCTCACGGAAGCCGGCTATGTGGGCGAGGACGTCGAGAACATCCTGCTGAAGCTGATCCAGGCGGCGGATTATGCGTGGAGAAGGCAGAGCGCGGCATCATCTATATCGACAGAATCGATAAAGTGGCCCGCAAGTCCGAGAACCCGTCGATTACCCGTGACGTGTCCGGCGAAGGCGTACAGCAGGCGCTCCTGAAGATCCTCGAAGGCACGGTAGCTTCCGTTCCTCCGCAGGGCGGCCGCAAGCACCCGCATCAGGAATTCATCCAGATCGATACGACGAACATCCTGTTCATCTGCGGCGGTGCCTTTGACGGCCTCGAGCAGATCATCAAGCGCCGGATCGGCAAGAAAGTCATCGGCTTCGGCACGGACGGCTTCAAAGCCGACCTGAAGCCAGGGGAGTACCTCTCTTTGGTGCTGCCTGAGGACCTTCTGAAGTTCGGCCTCATTCCGGAATTCGTCGGCCGTCTTCCGGTCATCTCGACCCTCGAGCCGCTCGATGAAGCAGCGCTCGTCCGGATCCTGACCGAGCCGAAGAACGCCCTGGTGAAGCAGTATCAGAAGCTGCTTGACATGGATAACCTGACGCTCGAATTCGATGCGGAAGCGCTGGAAGAGATCGCGAAGGAAGCGATCAAGCGCAACACCGGCGCACGGGGCCTGCGTGCCATCATCGAGGGCATCATGCTCGACGTGATGTACGAAGCGCCTTCCCGCGGCGAGAATTCGAAGTGCATCGTAACGAAAGAAGCGGTGCAGGCGAAGATCGCTCCGCAGATTACGGCGGTCGATGCGCAGTCCGTGAAGAAGAAAGAAGAAAGTGCGTAAGCGCGGCCTGCCGCGTGAGCGTGTAATACTATAAGACCAAACACCTCCAATCCGAAGCTGTTCGGTGCCCAGGAAGATCTTTCCGGGGCATGTCTTCGGAGCGGAGGATGTTTGGTATCATGGGAGAGAAAACAATACATGTTTCATAGAACTGAGACGGTACCGGTCCGGGTCGGGAACCTGACGATCGGCGGCAGCAACGACGTGATCATCCAGAGCATGTGCACCACGAAGACGGCCGATGTGAAGGCGACGGTCGCCGAGATCCACCGGCTCGAGGAGGCGGGGTGTCAGATCGTCCGCGTCACTGTGAATAACAAAGAAGCGGCCGAGGCGATCAAGGAGATCAAGAAGCAGATTTCGATTCCCCTGGTAGCGGACATTCACTTCGACCACCGCCTGGCCCTGATGGCCATTGAGAACGGCATCGACAAAGTCCGGATCAACCCGGGCAACATCGGCCGCCGCGAGAAGGTGGAGGCCGTGGTGAAGGCCTGCAAGGAGAGAGGAATTCCGATCCGGATCGGCGTCAACGCCGGCTCCCTGGAAAACCATCTGCTCGAGAAGTACGGCTACCCTACGCCGGAAGCGATGGTAGAGAGTGCACTTTACCATATCGGGATCCTGGAAGAGCTCGATTTCCGGGACATCATCGTATCGCTCAAAGCTTCTGACGTACCGATGGCCATTGCGGCCTACACCAAAGCGGCTTCCGCCTTCAAGTACCCGCTGCACCTCGGGATCACCGAAGCCGGTACGCTCTTCTCCGGTACGGTCAAGAGTGCTGCGGGTCTGGGCGCCCTGCTCAGCATGGGCATCGGCTCGACGATCCGGATCTCCCTCAGTGCCGACCCGGTCGAAGAGGTGAAGGTGTGCCGCGAGCTGCTGAAGAGCTTCGGACTGATTACGAATGCGGCGACGCTCGTATCCTGCCCGACCTGCGGACGTCTCGACATCGACCTCTTCTCCATCGCCAACGAAGTGGAAGCTTACATCTCGAAGCTCAAGGTGCCGATCAAGGTGTCGGTGCTGGGCTGCGCGGTGAACGGTCCCGGTGAAGCGCGTGAAGCGGATATCGGCATCGCGGGCGCACGGGGAGAAGGAATGCTGTTCCGGTACGGGCAGATGATCCGCAAGGTACCGGAAGCCGAACTGCTGAACGAGCTTAAGAAGGAGATCGATATCATCGTCGAACACTTCGAGCGGACCGGGGAGATTCCAGGCCGCAAGCATCACGCCGGCGTATAACGGACCGGCTCCCTGGCATAACCAAGCAACAAAGACGAAGTCCTGTACGACCGAGGAGCTGCTGCAGCTCCGGCGTACAGGGCTTTTTTATTTTACGGTTCCCGCGGGCTTCTGCGGCCTGTATGGCTGAATCATGCATAAAGAGGGAGGGGATAGGAAATAACAGGGAGAGCAGCGAGGAAGAGGAGGAGGGATGGCATGAAACAACATTGGATCGCCTTAACGCTGGGGGCCGTGCTGGCGGCAGCCGTCATCAGTCCGGTCACCCATGCGGAGGAACCGGCGCAGAGGCGGGTGGCCGTCGTGATCGATGACTTCGGGAACAGTATGACGGGGACGGAGCAGATGTTCGAGCTGTCGATACCTTTCGCCGCAGCCGTGATGCCTTTCCTGCCCAGCACCAAATCGGATGCGGAGAAGGCTCATTCGCTCGGCAAGGAAGTGCTCGTTCATCTGCCGATGGAGCCCCGCAAGGGCAAGGCCAGCTGGCTGGGCCCCGGAGCCATTACGACCCGGCTGACGGACGAGGAGATCCGGGAGCGGGTCATCGCCGCCATTGAAGATGTGCCGCATGCCATTGGCCTCAACAATCATATGGGCTCCCGGGCTACGGCGGACGAGCGGGTGATGCGCGTGGTGCTCGAGGTATGTGCCGAGAGAGGGCTGTTTTTCCTGGACAGCCGGACAACGGACAAGAGTGTGGTGCGCAAGCTCTCCAAGGAGCTTGGCGTGAAGACCGCGGAGAACCATATTTTCATGGACGACATCTATACGCGCAGTCATATCCTGAAGCAGGCGCTGAAGGTCCAGAAGCATGTCAAAAGCCATGAGGTGACGGTGCTCATCGGTCATGTGGGACCGCCGGGCAAACATACGGCCTCCGTATTGAAGGAGTCCATCCCGGTGCTGCAGGGACAGGGAGCGGTATTTGTCCCTATATCCCAGACGATGCACATTCCATAGGACGGGGTGACCCCGAGCCGGATTCTTGCGAAGAATCCGGCTTCTTCGCATGCGCTGCAGAGCCGCTCAGCGGGCATGCACGTCGAGGTAGGTTCTCACCCCGGCCGCGATGCGCTCTGCAATCTTCTGCTGCGAAGCGGCATCCAACAGGAGCCGCCGGTCCTCCTCGTTGGTGAGGTAGCCCATCTCCACAATGACGGAAGGGGCCTTCACGTGCTTCATCAAATAATAGGAGCGGCCGTAAACCGGCTCCGTATCGGTGCCGTAGAGCGGGTTCAACGCTTCCTGCAGGCAGAGCGCGAGCTTCCGGCTCTCCTTGCCTTTCTGGTGGATGAGCAGGGCTCCCCGCTTGGATGAATTTTTCGCGGAGTTCACATGGAGCGAGATCATCACCTTGGGGCTCACTTCCTTCGCCAGGTGGCTGCGCTGGGCAAGGTCCTTGAGATGCCGCGAGCGGCTGTTCAGCCAGTGGTTGTCGCTGCTCAGGGCATAATCGCCCACACGATTCAGCAGCACGGTATAACCGCTGCCCCGCAGCGCGTCATAGGTCCGGCGGGCGATCTCCAGGTTGATGTTTTTTTCCAGAATATCACCGTATACGGTTCCGCCGTCCACCCCTCCGTGTCCGACGTCAATGAGGATGTCGGTCTGGGACAGGGCTGGATGATCCGCCCGGATCTCGGGCAGCAGAAGCTGGTCCACCATGGGCCAAGGGGGGGATTCCGGCATGTCCGCCGGTTCGAAGCCCGGAAGGATCCCGGCCGCCAGCCCGGCCAGCAGCAGGCTCCCTATCCTTTGTCGTACGGGTGTGCGTGGTTTCACCGTGTCCTTCCTCCTTTGGGTTGAAGACTTCAAGCTTGGATTGCAGTTAATACCGGGACTGTCTTAGGTTCCCCCAAAAAGTTTCTCCCTTCCGCGGGATTAATGCTTCCATCCGAGGGCAATACTACCAAATATATAATTGAATGGTTGCGGCTGTCCGGACTGCCGGATGGGCTGCGACGATGGGAGGCCTGATGTCCTTGAGTATCACTGTTGTAATGATGGTCGTTCAGCTGTTTTTCGCCATTGTTATCGGGATGTATTTCTGGAATTTGCTGCGCAACCAACAGACGAACCGCACCGCTGTGGATAAAGAATCGAAGAAAGAGCTCGAGAAGCTGCGCAAGCTCCGCTCCATCTCCCTGAACAAGCCCCTTGCAGAGAAAACGAGACCTTCGGCGATGGAAGACATCGTAGGCCAAAAGGAAGGTCTGCGCGCATTGAAAGCAGCCTTGTGCGGAGCCAATCCGCAGCACGTCATCGTATACGGTCCTCCGGGGGTGGGGAAAACCGCGGCTGCCCGGGTCATTCTCGAAGAAGCGAAGAAAAATCCGGAGTCGCCGTTCCGCCCGGATGCGAAGTTCCACGAGATCGATGCGACCACCGCCCGCTTCGACGAGCGGGGCATTGCAGACCCGCTGATCGGCTCCGTTCACGATCCGATCTATCAGGGGGCCGGCGCCATGGGCGTTGCCGGCATTCCCCAGCCGAAGCCGGGGGCAGTAACCAAGGCGCACGGCGGCATTTTGTTTATTGACGAGATCGGTGAATTGCATCCGCATCAGATGAATAAATTATTAAAGGTACTGGAGGACCGCAAGGTCTTCCTGGAGAGCGCCTATTACAATTCCGAGGATTCCAATGTCCCCGGTTACATTCATGATGTGTTCCAGAACGGGCTTCCTGCGGACTTCCGTCTGGTCGGGGCGACGACCCGCAATCCCCAGGAGCTGCCGCCGGCGATCCGCTCGCGCTGCATGGAGATCTACTTCCGTCCACTGCTGCCGGGTGAGATTGGGGATATTGCCACGAAGGCGCTGCAGAAGATCGGCTTCCCGGTCAGCGAGCCGGCGATCGAAGTCGTGAAGAAGTACGCGACCAACGGGCGTGAAGCCGTCAATGTCATCCAGCTCGCGGCAGGCATGGCCCTGACGGACCAGCGGCGGGAAGTCACCGCAGCGGACATCGAGTGGGTCGTGAATTCCTCGCAGATCCCTCCGCGTCCCGAGAAGAAGATTTCCGGGCAGCCGGAAGTGGGGCTGGTCAACGGGCTGGCGGTCTACGGACCGAATCTCGGCACGCTGATGGATATCGAGGTGACCGCCATTCCGGCCGCGGAGCCGGGCGCAGGCCAGTTCACGATCACGGGCGTCGTGGATGAGGAGGAGATGGGAGGCGGCTCCCGGACGCTGCGCCGTAAGAGCATGGCGAGGGGTTCCGTGGAGAACGTCTTGACGGTACTCCGCCGGCTGAACATCAAGCCTTACAATTACGATCTCCATATCAATTTCCCCGGGGGCACGCCGATTGACGGCCCGTCTGCCGGTGTATCCATGGCGGTAGCCATCACTTCGGCCATCCGCGGAGTGCCCGTCGACAACCATCTGGCAATGACAGGCGAAATTTCCATTCACGGACGGATCAAGCCGGTGGGGGGCGTTATCGCCAAGGTGGAAGCGGCCTTTCAGGCCGGGGCGACGAAGGTCATCATTCCGAAGGAAAACTGGCAGGAGATCTTCGCGGGGCTGAACGGGCTGCAGGTCATTCCGGTCGAGTCGATCGAAGAGGCGCTGCACCATGCCCTTGGCCAGGAATTTGTTCTGACGGAGGAGACGGTGGCCCTGCCGCAGGACGGCATGTCTCCCGCTTCCGTTACGATTCTGCACGCCGATGCGCCCTGATCCGGGGCGTACGGCGTCTCTCTTTTTCTCCGGACGGGAACAGAGCCTCATTGGTGTTTTGAAAGGGATTTTGTTAAAATGAGATTTACAGCATTGTACCCTTAGTCTGGAGGTGCTCGTCGGGATGGGACCGAGTAAACATAAAACGCGGCGTCTGCCGCTGCTGCCGCTTCGGGGGCTGCTCGTATATCCGAGTATGGTGCTTCACTTGGACGTCGGCAGGGAGAAGTCGGTTCGCGCCCTGGAGAAGGCCATGGTCGAGGACAGCATGATTCTCCTCTGCTCGCAGTCGGAAGTGAACATCGAGGAACCGAAGACCGAGGACATCTACCGGATCGGCACCATCGCGAAAGTCCGGCAGATGCTGAAGCTGCCCAACGGGACGATCCGTGTGCTGGTCGAGGGCGTCATCCGGGCCGAAATCACCGAGTTTCTGAGCAACGAAGAATATTACGAAGTGACGGTGAAGGAACTGCCTGAGCTGGAGACATCCGATCCCGAGATCGATGCGCTTATGCGGACGGTTCTGAACCAGTTCGAGCATTATATCAACCTATCGAAGAAAGTGACGCCGGAGACTCTTGCGGCGGTTTCCGATATCGATGAACCGGGCCGTCTGGCCGATGTCATCTGCAGTCATCTGTCGCTTAAGATCAAAGACAAGCAGGAGATTCTCGAAACCGTCAACGTGAAGGACCGCCTGGAGAAGCTGCTGGCGATTCTGAACAACGAGCGGGAAGTGCTCGAGCTCGAGCGCAAGATCTCCCAGCGCGTCAAGAAGCAGATGGAGAAGACGCAGAAGGAATACTATCTCCGCGAGCAGATGAAAGCCATCCAGAAGGAGCTCGGCGACAAGGAAGGCCGCGCGGGCGAAGTGGAGGATCTGCGCAGCCAGCTGGCCGAGAGCGGCGTGCCGGAGAAGGTGCGCGAGAAGATCGAGAAGGAGATCGACCGGCTCGAGAAGATGCCGGCGACTTCGGCGGAAGGCTCCGTCATCCGCAATTACATCGACTGGCTGCTCGGCCTGCCTTGGAACAACGAGACGGAAGACGACCTCGACATCCAGAAGGCCGAAGAGATCCTGAACGAGGATCATTATGGCCTCGAGAAGCCCAAGGAGCGTGTCCTGGAGTACTTGGCGGTGCAGAAGCTCGTCAAGAAGCTCAAGGGGCCGATTCTGTGCCTTGCGGGGCCTCCGGGGGTCGGTAAAACGTCCATCGCGCGTTCCATCGCCAGATCGCTCGGCCGTGAATTCGTCCGGATCTCGCTCGGCGGCGTCCGGGACGAGGCGGAGATCCGCGGTCACCGCCGCACCTATGTCGGTGCGATGCCGGGCCGGATTATCCAGGGGATGAAGACGGCGGGGACGAACAACCCGGTGTTCCTGCTCGACGAGATTGATAAGATGGCGATGGACTTCCGCGGCGACCCGGCTTCGGCCCTCCTCGAGGTGCTCGATCCGGAGCAGAACAGCACGTTCAGCGACCACTACATCGAGGTGCCGTTCGACCTGTCGAACGTCATGTTCATCACGACCGCGAACGTCATCCAGAACATTCCGCGTCCGCTGCTCGACCGGATGGAAGTGCTCTACATCCCGGGATATACCGAGGTGGAGAAGCTGCATATCGGCAAAAAGTATCTGCTGCCGAAGCAGCAGCGCGACCACGGTCTCGAGGACGGCCAGCTCGTCGTGGATGAAGCTGCCCTGATGCGTACGGTACGCGAGTACACCCGGGAAGCCGGGGTGCGGAATCTGGAGCAGCAGATCTCTTCGATCTGCCGCAAAGGGGCCAAACAGATCGTCGGCGGCGCATCGACCGTGCACGTGACGGCAGAGAACCTCAAGGATTTCCTTGGTAATCCGAAATTCCGATTCGGCATGGCCGAGGAGCGGGATCAAGTCGGAGCCGTTACGGGTCTTGCCTGGACCGAGGTCGGAGGCGATACGCTGGTCATCGAGGTCACCGTCATGCCGGGCAACGGCAAGCTGACCTTGACCGGTAAGCTTGGCGACGTCATGAAGGAATCCGCCCAGGCCGCCTTCAGTTACACCCGCTCGCGGGTGGAGCAGTTCCACATCCAGCCGGACTTCCATGAGAAGTTCGACATTCACATCCATATCCCGGAGGGGGCCATTCCGAAGGACGGTCCTTCCGCAGGCATCACGATGGGCACGGCGCTCATCTCCGCGCTGACCAACATCCCGGTCTCCCGTCATGTGGCCATGACCGGTGAAATCACGCTGCGCGGCCGGGTGCTGCCGATCGGCGGACTCAAGGAGAAATGCATGGCCGCTCACCGCGCCGGAATCCGTACGATCATCCTGCCGAAGGACAATGCCAAGGATATCGACGATATTCCGGAAAGCGTAAGGAATGAACTGACGTTCTATCCGGTGTCGCATATGGATGAAGTACTCGAGCATGCCCTGGTCAAACCGGCCAGAGTCTAGCATAGTCACTGCCGCCGGCCGGTGCGGAGCCCCTATTGGACGGCTCACCCGGCCGGCGGCCTACAGAGAGGATACGCCATGAAAGTCAATCAGGCTGAATTCGTTATCAGTGCGGTTGGTCCGAGCCAGTATCCTGCCGATGCCTTGCCGGAGATTGCTCTGGCAGGGCGTTCTAATGTCGGCAAGTCTTCGCTCATCAACCGCATGATCCAAAGAAAGAATCTCGCCCGCACCTCCTCCAAACCGGGCAAGACCCAGCAGCTCAACTATTACCGGATTAATCAGGACTTATTCTTCGTGGATTTGCCGGGATACGGGTATGCGCAGGTCTCCAAGACCGAGAGGGAGAAGTGGGGCAAATTCATTGAGCAGTACCTGACCGAGCGCGAACCGCTCAAACTGGTGCTGCAGGTCATCGATGTCCGCCACCCGCCGTCCAAGGACGACCAGGCGATGTACGCGTGGCTGAAGCACAACGGCGTGCCGCTGTGCATTGTCGTCACGAAGGCGGACAAGATCCCCCGCGGCAAGTGGCAGCAGCACCTCAAGATCGTCCGCGAGACGCTGGGAGCGGATAAGGACGATCCGATGATCCTGTTCTCTTCGGAGCTTGGGATCGGCAAGGACGAGCTGTGGAGCCTCATTGAGGACCGGATCGGGTATGTTCCTCCGGGGACGGTTCCCGCTGAAACCGCATCTGCTGAACTGGAAAAGGGAGAGCATAAGCCGGCTTCGGCAGACGACAGGGAACTATAATCATTGAACGACAAAACCGTTTCTGCGGCCGTTAGGGCCGGGAGGCGGTTTTTTTGCAACTATAAGAATGTATGCCTCATCAAGGCGAAGCCGTTTATCTTGATCCGAAAGAATTCAGGCGTTTCAGGGACAGGCTTTTGGGGTAATCGAAGGTACGAGAACCATGCTGCGCCTATTGTCCGATCCCCTAGGGAACCGTACAAACACACGTGGGAAAGCGAGGGATTTGGAAGTTACCAAGCGCTCCTTCGGCGAGAAAGCGAAATTTTCTGAATTCCGGCGAAAATCAATGATTCGCCGGCAGGAATATTAAATAATTATGTAGTATAATGTATATAGAACAACTGAAAAGTGTTGAGGCTGCAAGGTTCGAAAAAAATGAATCGAGGGATTTTTATGGCAAATAGGTTAGCGACTGAATACGTCAAAACCTGCCTACAGTTAACGGAAGCCGAGATGATCAGTTTCATTCAGATGTTTGTGGATCAAGGAGCCTCCCTGCAAGTCAAAGTTTTAGAAAACGGAAACCAAGAGGTGGTACTGCCGGACGATTCGGAAGAAGAAATCAACCTGTCGTTCGAGCGCAAAAACAACTTGTACATCTGCCAGGGCACATGCCGCATCCGGAATAAGGACCTCGTGAATTTGATGCGTAAAGCCGTATCGACATACAAGGGTGATGCCGTAGTCAACCGGATCTATCCGGCCTATACGATGGAGTATACGTACAAGCAAGGTGCAGTTGTCAAAATCGTGGAAAAAACCAGCCAATCCGATAAACTGATTTATGAATATAAAGATACCCTTGGAGAGCTGCAAACCCTGTTCCTGAAGAACGAGGTGGAGCAGGAGATCGTTTCTCTCAAAGCCCAGGTGAATTCGCTCCTCGACTTGAGAAACGAGCTGCAGGATGTCTCTCTCCGCGAGCATATCGACGAGCGGCTCCAGAAGCTCACTCACCGGTTGTTCGTACTTGAAGCGTAATTATACTTATACGAATGTCTACCGCCCCGCAGCGTCCCGCTGCGGGGTTTTGAATATGTGCAGGGGCGTTGTGGGGCGTTTCTTCCGAGAAAGGCCGGATCGGGCCCAAAGATAGGCGCAATGACGGCGATCTTTAATCACACCGGACAGGCATCGGACATAATTTGTTCATGTGTTAGGAATCTCTCGACAAATGACTACAGCTTATTCAAAAAAAGTATTGCATTTCTGTTCAAGAGATGTTATTTTTAGTTTCGTTGATTGCAAACGAGAGTCGCAAGGTTGAAAACAAAATAGGAACCAGGATTCACTCAGGACATGTTATGTTGCGAGAGATTTATCCCTCGGGAAGTGAATGACGTAGGTCCTAGCGGATGAAATTTTTACAACATTTTATTCCTAGGAAGGGGGAACCGGAAGGATGGAATATTCAACTTTCGGAAGACACGTAGCTGTAGACACTTGGGGAGTAGATTTTGATCTACTGAATAATGCAGAGTGGCTGCAGGCACAAATGGTAGAAGCTGCTGAGGTTTGTGGTGCAACTGTATTGTCCGTTCAGTCCAAGCAATTTGAACCCCAAGGGGCAACTGTACTGGTACTGCTGTCGGAAAGTCATCTCTCCATTCACACGTATCCTGAGAGAGGTTTTGCTGCTCTTGACTGCTACACTTGCGGCGAGACGGTTGATCCTCAGGTAGCTATCGAGCACATGCTGTCCGTGCTGAAGCCGGAAACGATTCACGCGAAGAAACTGGTTCGCGGTATGGGTGAACTGCAAGTCGAAACACCTGCACTGAAGCAAGAACAATTGGTGAAATAATATCGATGACATACAGTAACCACGGAGCAATCCGTGGTTATTTCTTTTATCCCTGTCCCATACAATGCTCACAAGGAGTTACTGACGAGCGGGGAGGGCAGGGGATGAGACGGACCCGCAGCAAATGGTTCAAATACACGATCGCCGCCATCCTGATTCTGTGGCCGCTGCTGCAGATCGGGGAGATGCGGGGAGGCCGGGCTCCCCAGGAGCGGGCGGAGAAGCTGCTCTATCAGGTGTCGCCGTTCCAGATGGAGCGGCTGAACAGCTACCTGCTCGAAAGCGCCAAGATCCGGGATACCGCCGAGCTTGACGCTCTGCGCCAGGCCGTCTACTCCGCGCAGTTCACCCACGAGCATCTGGCGCAGGTTTACCGGGAAGGCGAAGTCGCACCGCTTCCTTCGCTGCAGGCCTTGATGCAGTACCTGCTCCGCCTGCAGGTCGGCGGCAGCCGGGAACCTCTACAGTGACATCTATACCGCCTACAGCGAGCTGGTATCGGAGAGCGGCGGCGTATCGGGTTCGGGCAGCGGCCGAAGAGCTGGCCAAGCTTCTGAAGAAAAAACTTCCGTAGTCCGTATACGCCGCGCGTAATGGGAAAAAACTAACAACGGTGGCGCCGTGCGTCCTGCCGTGATCTTCCTCACTGATTCCTAGTATATTTCGTGGTAGTCTGGAGGAAGCCAGCAGTTCTTGGACGGGCGAAATTTCATGGTTTTTTCATAAGACATTCATGACAAAACGCAAGCTATGCTGTATTCTAGGATTATAAGATTTGAACTAGATCTAAATCCTTTTCTTTTTCTTAACTGGTATGGCTGGGAAGTCAAGTTATGATGAGGTCAGCTTTTAGGGGCCGCTGCCTGTAAACCGTCCGGTCTTGATCTTGTCTTTTGGTCTTAGGCTTTCGATTTTTTGATCTTTTGATCTTAGGTTTTTGATCTTTTGATCTTTTGATCTTAGGCTTTTGATCTTGGGCTTTTGATCTTGGGCTTTGGTGTGGCGGGCACTGCCGGTGTTCGGCCGCTGGCGACCGGAGGAGCCAGTCGGCCGTCCCCGCGGCCCCCGAGCCCAGCGAGGCCGCCACCGCCCTGCACCCGCGTGAAGCGTGTTCCTGTCTGATGGCCTGATTCCGCAGGGAGCGGGCCATCAGACAGGAACGGACGCGATCCCCGCACGCAACACCGCCATAGAGCGCCTCTGCCGGGGTTAACGTTCCTGCGATGTTACCGCACGACGTGAAGCGTATCCTTGCCATGGACAGGAAGGCGGCGCGAGAAGCGGGACGCCGGTCCCTCCGTGCAAGGAGGAAAAGCGAGCCCCGCACCAAACCCTCTTCGAAGCGCTCGGGGGTCCAGGGGGCAAAGCCCCATGGGGTCCCCCTTGGGGGGATTTAGGGGGAGCTGCCGGGAATCAACCGCTCAAAAAAAATTCATAAATGTTGTCGAAGCAGGTCGGACAAGTATGTTATAATTGATTACATCTTCAAAGGAGGAGGCAGGTGAACCACATGCATATCGTCGTGGCGGGTCTGAATTACCGGACTGCACCAGTAGCCATCAGAGAGAAATTTGCATTCGCCGAAGGAGATTTGCCGCGAGCGCTCGAGGAGCTGAAGGCAACGAAGAGTATCATGGAGTGCGTGATTGTGGGCACCTGCAACCGGACGGAACTGTATGTAGCAGTAGACACCCAGCAGCTGTGCGGCCACCATTTGCGCAGTTTCATGGAGAAGTGGTTCGGTGTGCCGAAGGAGCAGTTCAATAAGCACCTGTACGTTTACGAGAACGAGAAGGCGATCCACCATTTGTTCCGCGTGACCAGCGGGCTTGATTCGATGGTGATCGGAGAGACGCAGATCCTGGGTCAGGTGCGTGACGCATTCCTGCTCGCTCAGAACCGGAAGACGACAGGCGTGCTTTTCAATACATTGTTCAAACAGGCGATTACCATGGCCAAGCGCGCCCATACCGAAACGGGCATCGGAGAGAATCCGGTGTCGGTCAGCTATGCGGCAGTCGAGCTCGGCAAGCGGATCTTCGGTACGTACAAAGGAAAGAAAGTGCTGATCATCGGGGCGGGCAAGATGAGCGAGCTGACGGTCAAGCACCTGTACGCCAACGGTTCGGAGAAGGTCACGGTAGTCAACCGCACGCTCAGTCGGGCGAAGGAGCTTGCGGACAAATTCAATGGAGCGGCCAGCACGATGGACCGGCTGCTCGATCATCTGGAGGAAGCCGATATCGTGATATCGTCGACCGGGGCTGCCGGTTACGTCCTCACCGCAGAGCAGGTATCCTGTATTCTGCAGCGGCGTCGCTCGAGGCCGCTGTTCATGATTGATATTGCCGTACCGCGGGATCTCGATCCGCGTCTGGGAGATATGCCGAATGTGTTCCTGTATGATATCGACAATCTCCAATCCCTTGTCAATTCGCATCTGGAGGAGCGGCACAAGGCCGCCGTACAGATCGAAGAAATGATTCAAGCCGAGATGGCCGCATTCGAGCAGTGGACGAGAACGCTGGGAGTCACTCCGGTGATCCAGGCGCTGCAGACCAAAGCTTCGGCCATTCATGAAGAAACGATGGACAGTCTCATGAAGAAGCTGCCGGATCTCGACGAGCGCGAGCTCAAGGTCATCCGCAAGCTGACGAAGAGTATTGTCAACCAGATGCTGCGTGATCCCATTGTCCGCATCAAAGAGATGGCCGCCGAGCGTCACGGGGATGACGCGCTCGAGATGTTCACACAAATTTTTGCTTTGGAGGAACAGCTGGCCGAGCAAAAACAGGTGGAACGGGCAATGCGCCAGCAGGAAGCGGAAGCCGCCGGGGAGCGGATAAAAGAAGAACTGCTGAGCAAAGTACGGGTGCCTGCCCCTGTGGATGCCCTGGCCAAAGCCTGACCGGAAAGGAACATCATGGTCACTCAAACTTGGCTGTACGATGCCATTCTTTATATTTACGCCCTGAGCCTCCTGTTTTACTTCTCGGACTTCGTCGGTCCGAACCGAAGTGCCAAACGGATGGGCGCAGGGTTACTTTTGTTTGTATGGGTGCTTCAAACGGCCTACCTTGGCTATAACCTGGCCGTACATACGTCCTTATCGGCTTTATCTATAGGAGAGACGCTCTTCCTGGTGTCGTGGCTGCTCGTCACGATCTCCCTGATCGTCAACCGGTTTATACGCATTGAGCTCTTCGTGTTTATTGTGAACGTGTTTGGCTTCGCCACACTGGCGCTCAATATATTCAGCAAGCCGGGGATGTCTCCGACGCTTGCGCACTGGGAGATCAACGACGAGCTGCTCTTCATCCACATCACACTGGCCGCCGCAGGGTATGCGGCGTTCGTCGTATCCGCCGTATTCTCGGGCATGCATCTGTTCCTGCACCGCAAGCTCAAGGAGAAGAAGTGGACCCAGGTGATGCAGCGGCTGCCGAGCCTGGAGAAGACGGACCAGTACGCGATGGTGGCCGTGGTCATCGGAGCGCCGCTGCTGCTGCTGACCATCACCCTCGGAATCGTATGGATCTCGCTGGAGGGGGATACGTCCCTGTTCTTTGATCCGAAGGTCATCAACTCCTGGTTCGTGCTGCTGGCCTATATCTTCTATCTGGTGCAGCGGCTGTGGATGAAAGCTCCCGGCAACCGGCTGGCCCAGTGGAACCTGGCGGCCTTCGCGATCACCTTCCTGAACTTCGTGCTCGCCAACTACTACACTACGTTCCATCAGTGGTCATAGAACGGAGGGCCTTAGGGATGGGCAAAGCCTATTATCCGGTTCTGCTTGATCTGCAGAACCGGATCTGCGTGATCGTGGGCGGGGGTCAGGTAGCCGAGCGCAAGGCGGCTTCACTGCTCGAAGCGGGCGCGATGGTGAAGATCAT
Source organism: Paenibacillus mucilaginosus 3016 (assembly GCF_000250655.1). Taxonomy (NCBI): domain Bacteria; kingdom Bacillati; phylum Bacillota; class Bacilli; order Caryophanales; family Paenibacillaceae; genus Paenibacillus; species Paenibacillus mucilaginosus. Next base: position 7,191,967 of record NC_016935.1, on the reverse strand, counting down.
CGCCCCTGAAGTGACTCCCCGTATCGAAGCCTGGGGAGAAGAGGAACGCATCGGTCTGCGCCGGGAGAGGTACAGCCCGGGAATGACTGAACTCCGGGAAGCGCAGCTTATTTTCGCCGCAACGGACCATGCCGGGGTGAATGCGCAGGTGAAGCGGGAAGCCGAGGAGCTGGGGACGCTGTTCAACAGCGCGGATGATCAGGAGTCCGGCGGCTTCATCGTACCGGCGGTCGTGCGCCGCGGGCGGCTGACCGTTGCGGTGTCCACCTCGGGGGCCAGTCCGGCATTGGCCGCCGCACTGAAGCGAAGGCTCGAGGCCGTATTTCCGGCTGCTTATGAACCGTATCTCGAACTGCTCCATGACCTGCGTACGTCTATTCAGGAATGGGTGCCGGATACACGCATACGGCAGGAGATGTTCCGCGGCATCCTGGCTTGGCCGCTGCTCGAGGTATTGGAGCGGGAACATGGCGAAGCGGCGGCAGGCTGGAAGAGCCTTCTGCTCGAGCGGCTCCGCCGCGATCCGTCTCCTGCCGGAGTGGAACGGACGGGAGAGTGGCTCCTGGAGCAGGTACGGCAGCCGGGAAGCGGCGGGGACAGCGGGCACCGGTCCGATTACAGAAGCAACCCGGGCTGACAAACCGGGATACGATAGATAAGGGGCTGAGAAATCATATGCGCACCATCGTGGTAGGAACTAGACAGAGCGCCCTGGCGTTGACACAGACCGGGCAGGTGATCGACCATCTCCGTGAGATCTGCCGGCAGAACGGCATCGAAGCGGAGTTTGAACTGAAGAAGATCGTGACCAAAGGGGACCGGATACTCGATGTGACGCTGTCCAAGGTAGGCGGCAAGGGCCTTTTCGTCAAAGAAATCGAGCAGGCGCTGCTGGACGGGGAAGTGGACCTTGCGGTTCACAGCATGAAAGACATGCCTTTCGAGCTGCCGGAGGGGCTGGTCGTAGGTGCGGTGCCTCTGCGGGAAGATCCGCGGGACTGCCTCATCATGCGTGAAGGCAGGACGATTGACGATCTGCCCCAGGGGGCGAAGGTAGGAACAAGCTCCCTGCGCAGGGCATCCCAGCTGCAGCATTACAGGCCGGATCTGAAGATTGAACCGATCCGGGGGAACATCGATTCGCGGCTCCGGAAGCTGGAGACCGAAGGATTCGATGCCATCCTGCTGGCTGCGGCCGGACTGCACCGCATCGGGTGGAGCGACCGCATCTCGAGCTACCTTCCGCCGGAGCTGTGCCTGCCTGCCGTAGGCCAAGGGGCACTGTGTATCGAATGCCGCAGCGACAATGACATTGTTTTGAACCTGCTCTCGAAGTATCTTCATGAGCCGACGGCCGTCGCGGTGGCGGCGGAGCGGAGCTTCCTCGGCCGCCTGAACGGCGGATGCCAGGTGCCGATCGGAGCCTATGGGGAACTGACCGGAGATAAGAATGACGGCAGACCCGAAGTGAAGCTGACCGGGATGGTCGGCTCGCCGGATGGACAACAGATGCTGAAAGAAACGCGTACCGGAACCGATCCGGAACGGCTTGGACGTGAGCTCGCTGAAGCTCTGATCGCCAAAGGGGCAGCCGAGCTGCTTGCTGCGGCCAGAGAAGAATAGAGAGAAAGCCGCAAGGCACTGGTTTTCATGGGAAAGTTCGGTGCGGCGGCAAGAAGCTGCCGTGCCAGGGCTAATATCGGAAACTGCGCTGCAGGTTCGGGATGGGGGAGATTCGGTTGAAAAAGGGAGTCGTTTATTTGGTGGGCGCCGGGCCCGGGGATCCGAAGCTGATTACGCTTCGGGGGCTTGAGGCGATTCAGCGGGCGGATGTCGTGGTGTATGACCGATTGGCAAGCCCTCGGCTTCTCAAGCACATGAAGCCGGGAGCCGAGAAGATCTTCGTAGGCAAGCTGCCGGACAAGCATATGCTGAAGCAGGAAGAGATCAACCAGCTGCTGGTGGACCTCGCGCTGCAGGGCAAGACCGTTACCCGCCTCAAGGGCGGGGACCCCAGCGTCTTCGGGCGGGTAGGGGAAGAAGCGGAGCTCCTGGCCGAGAATGAAATCTTGTTCGAGATCGTGCCGGGCATCACGTCTTCGATCGCCGTGCCGGCCTATGCCGGTATTCCGGTGACGCACAGGGACTTTACGTCTTCCTTCTCGATTGTGACGGGACACGAATACAAGAACAAGACCTACAATACGGTCAACTGGCCGAACCTGGCCCAAGCCTCCGGCACACTGATCTTCCTGATGGGTGTAGCCAACCTGGAGCATATCTGTACGCAGCTTATGGAGGGCGGCAAGTCGCCGGATACGCCGGTGGCCCTCATCCGCTGGGGAACCTGGATGGAGCAGGAGACCTTGACCGGCACGCTGACGGACATCGTGGAGAAAGTCCGGGCAGCCGGCTTCCAATCCCCGGCCGTCACGATTGTCGGCGAGGTGGTCCGGCTGCGCGAGAAGCTGGCCTGGTTTGAGAAGAAGCCGCTGTTCGGCCGCCGGATCCTCGTGACACGGGCACGCAGCCAGAGCAGCGAGCTGTCTGCGCAGATCGATGAGCTCGGTGGTGAGGCCGTCGAGTTCCCGGTGATCCGTACGCAGCCTTCGAGCAAGCCGGAAGCGCAGGCGGCACGGGATGAAGCGATGCGATCGCTTGGCGGATTCGACTGGATCTTTTTCACGAGCGTCAACGGAGTGGAATCGTTCTTCCAGCGGCTTCGCGAGCTGAAGGTCGATATCCGATCCATGGGCGGCGCACGGATCGCAGCGGTCGGTCCGAAGACGGCCGCCGCTTTGGAAGACCGCGGACTGGTTGTTCAGACCATTCCGTCCGAATTCCAGGGCGCCGCGCTGCTTGAAGCGCTGGACGGCGAGCTGAAGCCGGGGCAGCAGGTGCTGCTGCCGACGGCGGATATCGCCCGGGAGGAACTGCCGGAAGGCCTGCGCGCCAGGGGACTGCACGTGACGAAGATCGACATCTATGAGACGGTGCTGGAGACCGAAGGCGGCGCGGAAGTGCTGGAGCTGCTGCGGCAGAAGGCGATTCATATCGTCACCTTTACGAGCTCCTCGACCGTAACGAACCTGATCCGTGCACTGCAGGAAGCAGGCGAAGCGCAGCCGCTGGAGCTGCTGCGGGGCTGCCGGATTGCCTGCATCGGCCCGGTGACCGCCGAGACGGCCGTCGAAGTCGGGCTCCAGGTGGACCACATCGCCAAGGAGGCTACCGTGGCTTCGCTGGTAGCTTCATTATACGAGTAGGGGCTTAGGCGGCCGGCGCTGGATGCCGGCTGCCCTCCCCAAGTCAGGAGGACAATTTCATGGCTTTTCCATTGATCCGAAACCGCCGTCTGCGCACCTCGGCCGCCATGCGCCGGCTGGTGCGGGAGAACGACGTCACCCTAAATGATCTGATCTACCCGATCTTTGTTACGCACGGGGAGAACATCAAGGAAGAGATTCCATCGATGCCCGGCGTGTACCACTTCTCGCTGGACCGTCTGCAGGAAGAGATCACGGAGGTATCCGCTCTCGGACTGCCGGCTGTTCTGCTCTTCGGCGTACCGCACGAGAAGGATGCCCACGGCAGCTCGGCCTACGACCCGAACGGCATCGTGCAGCAGGCAACCCGTCTGATCAAGACCTGGGATTCGGAGCTGCTCGTGATCGCCGATACCTGCCTGTGCCAATTCACGGATCACGGCCACTGCGGCGTGGTGCACTACGACGAGGCGAAGCAGCGGGCCGATGTCGTCAATGACGCATCGCTCGAACTGCTGGCCCGTACCGCGGTCTCCCAGGCTGAAGCGGGGGCCGATATCATCGCGCCTTCGAATATGATGGACGGGTTCGTTCATGCCATCCGCCAGGGGCTCGACGAAGCCGGCTATGAGCATGTGCCGATTCTGTCCTACTCCGTCAAGTATGCTTCCTCGTTCTACGGTCCATTCCGGGATGCGGCCCATTCGACGCCTCAATTCGGCGACCGCAAGACCTATCAGATGGATCCGGCCAACGGACGGGAAGCGCTGCGCGAAGCGGATGCGGATGTGGCGGAAGGAGCGGATATGCTCATGGTCAAGCCGGCTCTGGCCTACATGGACGTTATCCGTATGCTGCGCGACCGCTATGATCTGCCGATCTGCGCTTACAATGTCAGCGCGGAGTACTCGATGGTGAAGGCCGCCGCCGCCCAGGGCTGGATTGACGAACGCTCCATCGTGCTCGAAACGATGGTGGGCTTCAAGCGTGCCGGCGCCGACATGATCATCACGTATTTCGCCAAAGACATTGCCCGCTGGATCGCCCGTTCCTGACATGACACATGCAAGAACCGCCGTGCTTCCCGCTCCGGGACAAGGCGGTTTTTCATTATCAATTCAAGGGCGTTGTCCGTCCCAAAGAATCACATACAGCCTGCTTACATAGAAGGGGTCGGTTCGTTATGGACCCGCCGCCCGCCGCCGAGCCATGTCAATAATTTGTCGGAAACGGCTTCCGCTGGAAGTTGTTACCCGTTTTCAAATAGGGCATAATGGGAAGAAAGACTATGGAAGCAAGCGGAAAAGAGGAACCCTCATGACTTATAACGACCGGTTTATCCGTGCTTGTAAAAAACAGCCCGTGGACACGCTTCCCGTCTGGTATATGCGCCAGGCCGGACGCTACGACCCCGAGTACCGCAAGATCAAGGAAAAATACAGCCTGCTCGAAATCTGCCAACAGCCGGAGCTTGCCGCCGAGGTCACGCTGATGCCGGTCCGCAAGCTGGGCGTGGATGCCGCGATTCTCTACTCCGATATCATGAACCCGGTCGCTTCGATCGGTATCGATTTTGACATCGTGAAGAACATCGGTCCGGTGATCGACAATCCGATCCGCACGGCGGCGGACGTGGAACGGCTGCGTCCGATCCAGGTGGAGAAGGATCTGCCGCACATCCTGAAGACGATCGAGATTCTGGCCGCCGATCTGCAGGTCCCGCTGATCACTTTCGCGGGAGCGCCTTTTACCATAGCATCCTACCTGATTGAAGGCCGTCCGTCGAAGAGCTATATCCGCACGAAGGGCATGATGTATGGCGAGCCGAAGGTCTGGTTCCAGCTGATGGACAAGCTGGGCGACATGGTCATCACGTACCTGAAGAGCCAGATTGCCGCCGGGGCCAAAGCGGTACAGCTGTTTGACAGCTGGATCGGCGCCCTGTCTCCAGCCGACTTCCGCACGTACGTGCTGCCGACAATCCAGCGGATTTTCGCCGAGCTGAAGCATCTCGAGCAGCCGAAGATTTATTTCCCCGGCGTAGCGTCGGGTGAACTGCTGCCTCATCTGCAGGGAATCGAAGCCGACGTCATCGGACTCGACTGGAGAGTGCCGATCAATGAAGGCCGCCGCCGGGTCGGCCCGCGCTACGCGGTACAGGGCAACCTGGACCCTTATGTGCTTACGGCACCGATGAACGTGATTCAGGAGCAGGCCAAAGCCATCATCGACGAAGGGATTCAGCAGCCGGGCTATGTCTTTAACCTCGGTCACGGTCTGTTCCCTGAAGCGTCGCTGGAGAAACTCAAGGAACTGACGGACTATATTCATGATTATTCCCGTGAGGCGATCAAGGCGCGCGGGGGGTATAAACAGGAAAGCGGGGTTTAGCATGAGCGAGAAACAGCAAAGAACAGTAGGCGTGCTGGTCATGTCCTACGGTACACCTGAGAATCTGGAAGGCATCGAAGCCTACTATACCCATATCCGCCGCGGCCATCCGCCGACAGCCGAACAGCTCGAGGATCTGCGCAGCCGGTACGAAGCGATCGTAGGCGGAGTGTTCCCGCTGCGGGAGAACACGGACAAGCAGGTCCAGGCGCTCGAGGAGCGTCTGAACGAGAAGTACCCGAACATCCGCTTCGCCTGCTATCAAGGCCTGAAGCATGCCGCTCCGTTCATCGAGGACGGCGTGGAGAAGATGGTGCAGGACGGCGTGAAGGAAGCGGTCGGGATCGTGCTCGCACCGCATTACTCGGTCATGAGCGTCGGAGGGTATATCAAGCGCGCGAAGGAGAAGGCCGAGGAGCTCGGGCTGCCGATCTCTTTCGTGCAGAGCTATCATCTGCACCCGGCGCTGATTGAAGCATTGACGGTCCGCGTGGAAGAAGCGCTGGAGAAGTTCGGTGAAGGCGCGAAGGAGCGTGTGCAGGTGGTCTTCACGGCGCACAGCCTGCCGGAGAAGATCCTCGAGATGAAGGATCCATATCCGGAGCAGCTTCTGGCCACTTCCAAGGCGATCGCCGAGAGAGTAGGTCTGGGGCGCTGGCAGTTCGGATGGCAGAGCGCAGGCCAAACGGGCGTGCCGTGGCTCGGACCGGACATCCTGGATGTTATGAAGACGATTCAGGAGGAAGGGGAGACCAAGGAAGTGCTCGTCTGCCCGGTCGGCTTCGTATCGGACCACCTGGAGGTTCTGTACGATCTCGACATCGAAGCGCAGAAGACCGCCCGCGAGCTTGGCCTGCACCTGGAGCGCACGCGTTCGCTGAACACGGATCCGCTCTATATGGAAGCACTCAGCGATTCCGTATACGGGAAGCTCGAAGGAAAGTAAGCCGCAGGCTGCGGTGGTGGGATAGCCCACTTGGTGGATTGTATCTTGGGGAAGAGGTGTGAGGATGGAAGATCAGCGTAAACGTTCCGATGCGCGGTCCGCGCAGGCTTTTGCGGAAGCGAAACAATACATTCCCGGCGGGGTCAACTCCCCGGTTCGTGCCTTCAAATCCGTAGGGCTTACGCCACTGTTCATCCAAAGGGGAGCAGGCTCAAGGGTATACGATATCGACGGCAACGAATTCATCGATTACATCGGTTCGTGGGGCCCGCTTATTCTGGGCCATGCCCACCCGGAAGTGATCGAAGCGGTGAAGCAGACCGCCGAGCTCGGAACGAGCTTCGGCGCACCGACCGAGCTCGAAACCCGGATGGCGAAGCTGGTTACGGAGCGCATGCCGTCCATGGAGCTCGTGCGCATGGTGAACTCCGGTACGGAGGCGACGATGAGCGCGCTGCGTCTGGCCAGAGGCTATACGGGCCGCAGCAAGATCCTGAAGTTCGAGGGCTGCTACCACGGGCATGCCGATTCCCTGCTGATCAAAGCGGGCTCGGGCGTGGCCACTTTGGGGCTGCCGGACAGTCCCGGCGTGCCGGAAGGCGTGGCGGTCAATACGATCACCGTGCCTTACAACGATCCGGATTCGATCAAGCTGGCCTTCGAGAAGTTCGGTGAGGAGATCGCCGCCGTGATCGTAGAGCCCGTAGCGGGTAATATGGGCGTCGTTCCTCCGCTTCCCGGCTTCCTGGAAGGGCTGCGCGAGATCACTACGCAGTACGGCAGCCTGCTGATCTTCGACGAGGTCATGACCGGCTTCCGCGTAGGATTGAACAGCGCGCAGGGCCGCTTCGGGATCACACCGGACCTGACCTGCATGGGCAAGATCATCGGGGGCGGGCTTCCTGTAGGCGCCTACGGCGGCAAGCGGGAGATCATGGAAATGATCGCACCGGCCGGACCAATCTATCAGGCGGGCACCTTGTCCGGCAACCCGCTGGCGATGGCGGCCGGCTATACGACACTGAAGCTGCTGGGCGAGCCGGGCGTGTATGAAGAGCTCGAACGCAAAGCCGCCCGGATCGAGGAAGGCTTCATGGCGAACGCCAAGGAGCGCGGCATCGCTTCGGTGATCAACCGTGTGGGCTCGATGGTTTGTCCGTTCTTTACGGAGGAGCAGGTCATCAACTACGAGACGGCGAAGACGTCCGATCTGGGAGCGTTCAACCGTTACTTCGAAGGGCTGCTCGACGCGGGCGTCTCCATCGCGCCTTCCCAGTTCGAAGGGATGTTCGTCTCGGTGGCGCATACCGACGAGGATATCGAAGCGACGATCGAAGCGAACCGCGAAGCACTGAAGCGGGTGTAACGAAGGCGGCTGCCGGCTGTGCTGGCGGCTCTCGACATAAAAAGGCACGGCCATTCTCCGGAAGGGGAGAGGGCCCGTGCCTTTTTTGCCATGTAGAGGTCAACGTAAAACACGCCCCATTCCTCAAGAGGCTGGGGCGTGTTTCTGAAAGACGGATGATTAAGGCTTAATCTGCGCTTCCCCTGTCGTAGTTGACTCGGTGGAAGTCGAGGTGGACGGAACGGGAGCGGCGGATTCCACCGGTTTGGTGCCGGCGGAAGTACCGCTTGTGCTCCCGCTTCCGGAGGAAGGTGCGGGAGCCGGAGCCGATCCGGTCCCGGACGGCGTGCCGGTGCTTGTGCCGCTTGGAGCCGGCTGGGCAGGCGTTGTCGTCGTACCGCCGCTGTCCTTGGCGGCATCCGTCGCCGCCGTACCTCCATTGGTTGTGCCGCTTCCGGCTGCCGGCGCGGGGCTCGTCGTACCCGTGCTTGGTGCAGGGCTTGATGTCCCGGTCCCTGCTGTGCCGCTTCCTGTTGTTCCTGTAGTGCTTCCAGCCGCCGGAGCAGTGCTGTTTTTCGGATCCGTCTTGGTCGCAGGAGCCGTTTTGGCATCTGTCGCTTTGGTGTCGGTAGTGCTCTTGGACGGGGCCGTTTTGGTGGTTTCTGTCGGTTTGGCGGTGCCGGGCGTCGAAGAAGGTTCGGTCTTCGGCTTCGGAGTCGCTGCCGGCTGCTTCGCCTTCTTCTCCGCCTGCTCCTTCAGGTATTCCGGATGGTCGTACGAGCCCCCGGCGTCGATCTTGTCCACTCCATCCCAGATCCGGATGGCCTGTACCGATTCGGGATCGTCGTAGACGAGGAAGGCGGAAGGCAGACGGCGTTCGCCGTAGCGGCTCGACGGCTTCGTGAGCAGCTTGCTCTGCTCGTCCTCATCGCCCTTGTACACGAGCTCGGAGGAAGCGCCGCCGTCGAGGTTGCCGGCATTGATGACGCCCTCGGCGAGGAACAGGTCCTGCACTTCCTTGAGCGTGGCGCCCACGCTGTGCGACTGGCGGCCGTCGATGACGATGAAGATCACTGTTCCGTCGGCCTTCTGACCCACCGCGGTCCGCGGCGCGCGACCCCAGCCTCCGTCGCCGCTCGTGATGAGCGGCTTGCCGTTGGCAATGAGGCGAGGGATAGAACGATACGGCTTCGGAGATGCCCATATCTCTCAGCTCGAAGGCATCGTACTTGCCGACGACCAGGGCGCCTTCCTTGGTGAAGCCCACAATATGCTGCGGGATGCTGCCGTCCTGATCCGTGAAGACGATATCCCCGCCGGAGATGATCATCCCGATGGCGGCAAAGCCGTTGCCGAGCCCCTCCGGATCGTCGAAGCTGCCGCCGTTCACACCGGCTACGGCTCCGGTCCGGTCGACCATGGAGGTGATTCTCTCGCCTTCACCTACTTTGGAAGGGGTCATGACCCGGATCGTCTTCGGGTCGTATACATACATCTTCTTGCCCTTCCAGAACTGGCCGGAAATATCTTCAATCTTCACAAGCTCGTCGGCGGAGCGGGCATTGCCGTGGCTGCCGCGAATATTGAGCAGGCTCATGTCCTGCTTCTCTTTGGCGGCCCGTTCGATGGCATCCCGCGTTTCCTGCACCAGCTCGTCCCTGCGCTCGGCGCCGACGAAGATCCAGGCCCAGCTGCGGTGCTGGGTGGTAATCACGGTTTCGGCCATCCACTGGCGGATGTCCCCGCCGGGACCGGTCAGGTACAAAAAGCTGGACGTCATAAAGGTAAACAGGGCGATCGAAAAAAGCGTCTTCTTGAGCCTTCCCCAGGCCCGAAACGTTCCGATACTGCGCATCAGCTGCAATGAAGTCCTCTCCCATAACTTGATATGATAGCCGGCAGGTGCCGGCATGGCATGCTTGGCCGCTGAAGTAAACGCAGCGTAAAACGCGGCTATTGTCGAATTTTCTTTTTCCCCTCTGACATTCTATCATATGAACTGGGGATTCTCCAGCTTTACTAGAGTAAGATAAAGGAAAACCTGGCAGGGGAAGCGGGGGGCTCGGTTGGAGCCGAAGGGCGCTTTTTGATACAATGAACGATTATAGCCTGCAGGGAGCCGGCCGGAATTCCGGCGGATGAGAGGAAGGACCTATGCTCAAACGATACAGTTTCTTTGGAGTTACATTGGAGCTGCTGGCCGTGGCCGGAGGCTTCGCGGCACTTCTGCTGCTGGTGGTGGTGCTGGCGGCTGCGGCGCATGTGAGGCAGGCGAGACGGCAGAAAGCCGTGGAAGCCGAGGAGGGAGACGCATGAAAGGCTGGAAACGCCGGGGCGAGTGGCTGGAATGGACGGCTCCGTCCGAACTCTCTTCGATCTGGGCGGCAGACCGGGCCGTGCTGGAGCTCATAGGGGAGAAGTGGCTGCGTAAATGGGAAGCCTCCGGGGATGCAGTGGTAAAAGGCCGCCGGCTGCTGCTCCGCATGTTCCCGGAGGAGCCGGGGATCGAAGCCGGGGCGTGGATGCCGCTGGAGGTGCTCTATGAGGACGATTTCTGCCTCGTGGCGGACAAGCTGGCGGGAGTCAAAGTTCACCCGACCGCGGATGGGGAGGAGGGCACGCTACTGCATGCGGCCGCATGGCACTTGGAGGCTTCGGGTCAGCGCTGCCGCCCGCGCCATATCCACCGGCTCGATGAGGACACGACCGGCCCCGTGCTGCTGGCCAAATGCGGCTGGGCCCAGGTGCGGCTCGATGAGCAGATGCGGGAGAAGCGGATCTCCCGCGAGTACGCGGCCTTCGTGCGGGGGCGGTTCGGTCAGGCCCGCGGCACGATTGACGCGGCCATCGGACGGGACCGGCACCACCCGACGCGCCGCCGGGTGTCGCCCACAGGAGAGCGGGCGGTTACGCATTATGAAGTGGAGCGGCAGTTCGCCGGGGCCGCGCTGGTCAAGCTGAAGCTGGAAAGCGGACGCACGCACCAGATCCGGGTCCATCTGGCCCATCTGGGGCATCCGCTGTTCGGAGACACGCTCTACGGCGGTCCGTCCGCCCCTGAGATCGGCCGCCAGGCGCTGCACGGGCAGAGGCTGACATTCGACCATCCCTTGACGGGAGAGCCGGTGGACGTGTCCTGCCCTTGGCCCCGGGATTTTGAATCCCTGTATGAGCGGCTGCAGCGCTCCGAAAAATAGTAGTCATGCTCCTTCCGGCCCAGCCATATAAATTGTAGAGACTAAAAGGCGATTGTATGGATCTGGCGCCTGCCGGGACGGCAGGTCAACGCATGGAGGGAGGATGTTCCATTGACGAATCAAAGAAGCGGACTGCGTTTCGATATCTACGAACGCGTGCATTTATCCGAAGGGGTGCTTGGCATCAAGGAGCTGGAGGAGGTCGAACTCGTTCCTCATATTCAGGTGCTCAGCCAGGGGGAGCAGGCCCTTCTCCGGGGGAATCTGCTGCTGACCGGCACGTATGTGGACGAGCAGGACCGGGCGAACCAGAGGCTTGAGCATCTGATTCCGGTAGAGATCACCCTGCCGCTGAACCGGGTGCACCGGGTAGAGGATATTGCGGTCGAAATCGATAACTTCGATATCGATCTGCTGTCGGGCCGCAGCCTCAATATTACCGGCGTCCTGTCGCTCGGCGGACTGGAGGTCGTCTCTTCCCCGGATGAGGAAACCTGGCGCAGCGACCGTGAAGAGGAAGAAGTGCTCTTCGTTCATGAAGCGCGCCCGGAACGGGCCGAGGAAGAGCTGCCTTATGGAGATGCTTCCCCTGGGATCTCTGTCCCTCCAGGGAACAACGCCGCACTCTTCGAGCCTGAATTCACCGTTCCCAAAGGAGCCCATCAGGGAGCCGGGCCGGAGGAATCGGCTCCTGTGAGCTGGGATGCACCCGAGGAGGTGTCCCAGGCCGGGGAGGAGGCGTCCGTGTTTATCCTCGAGAGGCCGGCACCGGAAGATGGCCCCGCAGAGGAAGCACCGGCAGCTGAAGCGCCGCGTGAACCGCGGGTGTCCATCAGCAGCGCTGCGGCTCCGGCTGCGGAGCCTGCAGCACCTGCTGCATCAGCGGCCGAAGCGGCGGCACCGATCCGCTCCTTCGGGGTCGCTTCGCTGCTCGACCGTTCTTCGGCCAGACGCGAGAACCGCAGCCAGCCGGAAGCCGCGCCTGCGCCGGCCGCCGTACCGGCCGAGAAGGTCGAGTGGAAGAACCTGCTGCTGAGCAGGGAGGATCAGCAGGAATTCCGCAGAGTCCGTCTGGCCATCGTGCAGAGGGAGGAGACTCTGGAGTCGATTGCCGAACGTTATGGGATCAGCTCGAGAGAGCTGGCGCTCTATAACCGACTTGGGGACGGAGGAGTCAACGAAGGGCAGATCGTGTATATTCCGAAGGTCTAACCCCGACTTTTGCAAAAAAGTGCCTCAAGTCAAGCCGAACAGGGCTTGACTTGAGGCTTTTTGGGCTATACTAAATATTGACTCTCCTTCCGGGATTGTTTATCATAGTACGCATAGATCATCCCCTAATGACTTGGAAAGGGAATAGTAGGCAGTGAACCCTTCAGAGAGCGGAGCCGGCATCAGGCTGGAAGGTTCCGCAGGACGTATCTGCCGAAGTCGCCCCGGAGTTGCCGAATTGAACGTTTGCCTAGATTCGGCCGGCTGCAGCCGTTATCCTGCCCTAAGTGCCGTGCCTTCGTCACGGGCCCCGTATGCTTTATCAGCTCGGCAGGTCCTGGGAAAGCTGCGGAATAAAGGTGGTACCACGGAAAGCGCAAGCCTTTCGTCCTTTGCGGACGGAGGGCTTTTTTGTTTCGTTCGGGGGATCTGTGACGTTCGGGGTATCTGCCTCCGGCCGCTGTTACACTTGGACTTCTTTGAATGAGAAAGGGTAGGGGAAGAAGTCCAAGTGTAAAGGCGGACGCTCCGCTCCTGCGGCAGATACCCCTCACTCCGTATTGGGGATTACTTTCAAGGAGCAAAACCTTTAAAAGGCGCAAAACCCTTGGAAGGCATAAAAACCTTAAAGGCAAAGAGCAAAAGGCAAAAGCAAAACCAGAGGAAGCTAAACCAAACTTGAGATACACACTGGAGGTCAGCAGCAATGGAAGAAACCAAAGCAACCGGGGCGCCGGAAATCAGCATGCCGACGCAGTATGACCCGAAAGACGCCGAGAAAAAATGGTACGACTACTGGCTCAAAAATGAGTTCTTCAAGGCGGGACAGCGCAAGGACGCCGAGCCTTATACGATTGTGATTCCTCCGCCGAACGTAACGGGCATGCTGCATATCGGGCATGCGCTCGACTGCACCCTGCAGGACATCATGATCCGCACGAAGCGGATGCAGGGGTATGACGCCCTCTGGCTGCCGGGCTCCGACCATGCGGGCATCGCCACGCAGTCCAAGGTGGAGCAGAAGCTGCGCGAAGAAGGAGTGACCCGCTACGATCTCGGACGCGAGAAATTCCTGGAGAAGGTCTGGGAGTGGAAGGATCACTATGCGGCCACGATTCACGAGCAGTGGGCGAAGATGGGCTTCTCGCTCGACTACTCCCGCGAGCGGTTCACGCTGGATGAAGGGCTGTCGAAAGCGGTTCGCGAAGTGTTCGTCCGCTACTATGAGAAGGGCCTGATCTACCGCGGCAAATATATCATCAACTGGGACCCGGCGGCCCGTACGGCGCTCTCGGATATCGAAGTTGAATATAAGGAAGTGCAGGGCGCACTTTATCATCTGAAGTATCCGGTGAAGAACAGCGAAGAGTTCATCGTGGTGGCGACCACCCGTCCGGAGACGATGCTCGGCGATACGGCCGTGGCGGTGCATCCGGAGGATGAGCGTTATCAGCACCTCATCGGCAAGACGCTCGTGCTGCCGATTCTCGGCCGCGAGATTCCGATCATCGGGGATGAGTATGTCGAGAAGGAATTCGGCAGCGGCGCCGTCAAGATTACTCCGGCCCACGATCCGAACGACTTCGAGGTAGGAAGACGCCACGACCTGCCGCAGATTCTCGTCATGGACGAGTCGGGCAAGATGAACGAGAATGCCGGCAAGTACCAGGGGCTCGACCGGTTCGACTGCCGCAAGCAGATCGTAGCGGACATGAAGGAGCTTGGCGTGCTGATCAAGATCGAGGAGCATGTCCATCAGGTAGGCCACAGCGAGCGCAGCGGTGCCGTCGTGGAGCCTTACCTGTCCACGCAGTGGTTCGTGAAGATGAAGCCGCTGGCCGATCAATCGGTGGAAGTGCAGAAGTCGGGCAAGGGCACGAACTTCGTACCGGACCGCTTCGAGAAAATCTACCTGCACTGGATGGAGAACAGCCGCGACTGGTGCATCTCCCGCCAGCTGTGGTGGGGCCACCGCATTCCGGCCTGGCACTGCGGCGCCTGCGGCGAAACGACGGTCTCCCGCGAGGATGTTACGGTTTGTTCCAAGTGCGGCGGCACGCAGCTGAAGCAGGATGAGGATGTGCTCGACACCTGGTTCTCTTCCGCGCTGTGGCCGTTCTCCACGCTGGGCTGGCCGGATGAGGACGCCGAGGACCTGAAGCGTTTCTTCCCTACGAGTCTGCTCGTGACCGGATATGACATCATCGGCTTCTGGGTATCCCGGATGATCTTCAGTTCCCTGGAATTCCGGGGCGATATTCCGTTCAAGGATGTGCTTGTTCACGGATTGGTGCGCGACGCGGAAGGCCGCAAGATGTCCAAGTCGCTCGGCAATGGCGTCGATCCGCTGGAGGTCATCGAGAAGTACGGCGCGGACGCGATGCGCTTCATGCTCTCCACCGGCTCCACGCCGGGGCAGGATCTGCGCTTCCGCTGGGAGAAGGTCGAGCAGGCGCGCAACTTCGCGAACAAGATCTGGAACGCTTCGCGCTTTGCGCTCATGAACCTCGGCGGCTTCCGTTACGAGGACATCGACCTCAGCGGCAGCCTCAGCACGGCTGACCGCTGGATCCTGCACCGCCTGAACGAGACGGTACGCGACGTGACCCGTCTCATCGATGTATACGAGTTCGGCGAAACCGGCCGTCTCCTCTACAACTTCATCTGGGACGATCTCTGCGACTGGTACATCGAATTCAGCAAGCTGTCCCTGTACGGCACGGATGAGGAAGCGAAGAAGACGACGAAGTCGGTGCTCGCTTACGTGCTGGACCGCACACAGCGCCTCATCCATCCATTCATGCCGTTCATCTCCGAGGAGATCTGGCAGCATCTGCCGCATGAGGGCGAGACGATTACGCTGGCATCCTGGCCGGTCTACGAGAACGGCTTCGAAGCGGAAGAGGCCGTCCGTGAGATGGAGCTGCTCATGGATATGATCCGCACGGTGCGCAACATCCGTGCCGAAGTGAACGTGCCGATGAGCAAGAAGGTCGAGCTGCTCGTGAAGCCGGCCGGCGCGGAGACGGAATCGATCCTGAAGCGCAACGAAGAGTACATCCGCCGCTTCTGCAACACGTCGACGCTTGAGATCGGCACGGCGCTCGCTACGCCGGACAAGGCGATGACGGGGATCGTGACGGGCGCGGAGCTGTTCCTGCCGCTGGCCGGACTCATCGATATCGGCCAGGAGATCGCGCGTCTGGAGAAGGAGCTGTCCACGCTGCACGGCGAAGTCGAGCGGATCGAGAAGAAGCTCTCGAACCAGGGCTTCGTAGCGAAGGCGCCGGCCAAGGTGATCGAAGAGGAAAAAGCGAAGCTGGCCGATTACGCCGACAAGCGCGACAAAGTGACGGCACGCATCGCCGAGCTGAAAGGATGAGTGCAGCATGAGTGCAGCAGAAGAGAACCAAGCGGGAACGGCGGCGCCGTTCCAAACCGCACGGGAAGCGGTCGACTGGATCGTCCGCTTCATTCCCCTGGCGGGCATCAAGCCGGGCCTGGAGCGGATGGAGAAGCTGATGGAATATCTGGATGATCCGCACCGGAGGCTGAAATTCATCCACGTGGCCGGGACCAACGGCAAGGGATCGGTGTGCGCCTTCCTGACGGAAGCTATCCGCAGCGGGGGCTACGATGTAGGGACCTTCACATCCCCCTACATCGAGTCCTACAATGAACGGATCCGCCTGAACGGCGTCAACATCAGCGACGAGGATCTGCTTCGCGTAGCCAACAAGGTGAAGCCGGTCGTCGACCGGGTGGCGGAAGAATTCGGGCAGCCGTCCATGTTCGAGATTTCGACGGTCCTCGCCATCGAATATTTTGCGCGTATCGCTTATCCGGACTTCGTCGTCTGGGAGACGGGGATGGGCGGACGGCTCGATTCCACGAACATCGTTACCCCGCTCGTCTCGGTCATCACCAACATCGGGTATGACCATATGGACTTCCTTGGAGAGACCCTGCCGGAGATTGCAGCGGAGAAAGCGGCGATTATCAAGGCGGGCGTTCCCGTTGTGAGCGCCGTGGAACAGCCGGAAGTCATCGAAGTGGTGACGGAGGCGGCCAAGAAGAAGAAGAGCACGCTGTACCTGCTCGGACGCGATTTCCGTTACGAGAGGTCCTCGGCGGAAGAGAACCGGCAGACGTTCTCATTCCACGGGGTGTTCCGGGGGATTCCGGAAGCCGTCATCTCCATGAACGGGCCGCACCAGGTGAAGAACGCGGCCACCGCACTCATGACGCTGGAAGTGCTGCGGCAGTACTATGCGCTGATCATCGATGACGAGGATTTGCTCGCCGCGCTGAAGCGCACGCAGTGGCCGGGCCGGCTGGAGCTCCTCTCGGAGTCCCCGCGGCTGCTCATCGACGGAGCGCACAACCCGGAGGGGGCGCAGATGCTCGCCTCCACACTCCGGGAGACGTACCGGTACCGCAAGCTTCATTTTATGATGGGGATGCTGTCGAACAAGAATCATACGGGCTATTTCAGGCATATACTACCTCTAGTGGACACATTAATTCTGACCGAACCCGAATGGCTCAAGAAAGCACAGGCCACAGACCTGGCGGCCCTGGCACGGACGCTGCTCGAAGAGCTGGGCCGTACGGATGTGGAGGTTATCGTGGAGCCGAACTGGAAGGCCGCCTTGGACCTGACGCAGCGGTTGACGGAAGAGGACGATCTCGCCGTGGTCTCCGGAACGTTATATTTGATCGGGGACGTCCGTTCCTGGGTAAAGCATCAATCCGATTCTGAAAAGGGCTGGTGAAACGAGCATGAATACATCGGAGCATATCCATTTTATCGGCATTGGCGGGTACGGCATGAGCGCGATCGCCAAAGTAATGCTGGAGATGGGCTATCAAGTTTCGGGATCCGATCTGGCGCAGCAGGAACTGACGGAGAAGCTGGCGGCCAAGGGCGCGCAGGTCTTCATCGGGCACGAGGCGGAGAATGTCAAAGGGGCGGACGTCGTCGTCTATTCCACGGCGCTGTCCAAGGACAACGTCGAGATGGCTGCAGCGGAAGAGCTCAACATTCCGATTCTTCACCGTTCCCAGATGCTGGCCCGGCTCATGAATGCGAAGAAGGGGATTGCGGTGGCCGGCGCGCACGGAAAGACGACAACGTCATCCATGATCGCGCTGGTGCTCGAGCATTGCGGCTCGGACCCGACCTTCATTATCGGCGGGGAGATCATGAACGTGGGCAGCAATGCCAAGGCGGGCAAAGGGGACTGGGTCGTGGCGGAAGCGGACGAGAGCGACGGCTCGTTCCTCCAGTACCATCCGACCATTGCGCTGGTGAACAATATTGAGGCCGACCATCTCGAGAACTACAACGGGGATTTTGAGAATCTCAAGAAGGCGTACGCCCAGTTCCTCAGTCAGGTGAAGGCGGACGGCAAAGCCGTGGTTTGTCTGGACGATGCCTATCTGTCCGGGATGATTCCACAGATTCAGAGTGAGGTCATCACCTACGGCATCCATTCCGATGCCGACGTGACGGCGCACAACATCGTGCTGGGCGACCGTAAAGTGTCGTTCGAGGTGATGCGCGGCGGGCAGCTGCTCGGCACGATCTCGCTGTCGGTTCCGGGCAAGCACAACGTCTACAACGCGATGGCCACGCTGATTACCTGCATGGAGGCGGGATTGACGTTCGCCCAGGTGGCGGAAGCGATCAAGGAGTTCCGCGGCGCGAAGCGCAGATTCCAGGTGCTCGGCGAGGTGAACGACATCCTCGTAATCGACGACTACGCCCACCATCCGACGGAGATCGAAGCGACGATCCTGGCGGCGAAGGCGACCGGCAAGCGGATCATCGCCGTGTTCCAGCCGCAGCGCTATACGCGGACGTATTTCCTTTTTGAGCAGTTCAGCCGGGCGTTCCCCGATGCGGACGAGGTGATTATCACCGATATCTACTCTCCTGCGGGCGAGAAGCAGATCGAGGGCATCACGTCGGCGAAGCTCGTGGAGCTCATCCGCCAGAACAGCAATGCGAACGTAGCTTATGTACCGACCAAGGAGGAAGTGCAGAACTATCTCCTCGGCTCCGTGCAGCCCGGCGATCTCGTACTCACCATGGGCGCGGGCGACATCTGGAAGGCTGCGGACGGCCTGGCCAAAGCGCTGGAAGCCCGCGGTGCGTAAGGCAAGGCAGCTTTAGCATATCCCGGTTCCTGTCCTTCAGGAGCCGGGTTTTTCTTTATCCGAAGGGAGCCGGGGGGCCGGTGCTGAACATCCGGCTGTCCCCTGCGATGAATCCGAACCTGCTTGCTGTTAGGATGCGGGATGGCGGCCGCTCTTATTCCTCTTTTTTGCCTGGGCTTCCGCCCGGATGTATCCGGAAGGTTCTACTTCTCTCCCAAGTCTCATAGTCTAGTAATACGATAATGGGACAAGGGAGTGCTGAGTACGATGAACAAGGCCAAAATGACATTCCGATATAATAGCTCCAAAACGGAAAGCGGGCGGGGGGAAGCGCGGGTCATTCCGCTGCGCCGAGAAGAGTACGAGGTGGTTGAGGAAAAGAAGAAGCCGGAACCCAGCACGGAAGCAACACCTGCGGAACGGGAAGCGGAGCTTGTCCGCTTCCGTCCGGAAGCGGCGGACAGGCAATTCGGCCGGGGCACCCAGGCGCAGCCGGAAGAAGCTGTGTCCGCTGCAGGGAATGTTCCACGGGACGACGTACCGCCGGCCGCGTCGAAAGGGTGGCTGCTGCTGGAGCCGGAGGCCGAGTCCCGTCAGGGGTACGGGAGCGAGTTCGGCGCCTGGCAGAGCTCGTTCGATCCGGAGGAGGAGCGGGTTGAGAAGCTCATCCGGCATTCGGAGCACTCGAAGCCGGCGGATGTCTATGACGGCGAGACCGGCTATGTCGGCCGGGACAGCGCCCGCGGCGGACAAGAGCCATCCGGTTCCCGCTTCAGCCGGGTGACGGACAACGGCTATTACACCCGGCCTCCCCAGCAGGGATCCTGGCTCAAAATTACGGCTTCGGTGATGGGAGCGGTAGTGACCGGGGTAGCCTTCGGCTTCCTGGTGCTGTCGATGTTCACCGGCGGCGAGCCGGGGGCGGTGCCGGGGAAGGACGCACCGGTAATATCGCCTCAGGGCACCGGGGCGAAGGGGGGCGCGGCCGGCAGCGCCAAGGCCGGTACCGAACCGGCGGCTGCAGCAGGGGCGCTCCCGGGAGCGTCGGCTGCCGTCAATCTGCCGGCACGCTCTTATACGATCCTGCAGGGCGGGGTATTCGGCACCGCCGCAGCGGCGGAGACCTTCGCCGGGGATCTGCGCAAGAAAGGGATTGAGGCGGTCACCGAGATCAGCGACAAGAACACGGTTTATTTGGGGGTCACGACGAACCGGGATGACGCGCTCGGTCTCGCCCAGGGACTGCAGGGGCAGCAAGAGGTGATGGTCAAGTCCTTCGAGGTGCCGGGAGCCAAGAAAGTAAGGTGGAACGGGAAGGGGGCGGAGGTCTTCCAAACCTACATCTCGCAGGGAGCCTCGATCGTGCAGCAGGCGGCCTCCCAGACCGCAGCCAAGCTGAAAGAATCGGAGCCGGGCCCGATTGACGAGAAGGCGCTTCAGACGATCAAGACGTCGCATGTGGCGTGGGCGGCGGGAGCTTCCGCGGTCAGCGACGGCTTGGGTGAAGCAGGCAAGACCCTGCTGCCGAAGATGAATAATGCGCTGAATACGGCGGTGAATGCGCTGGGCGAGTATAAGAAGAATCCGTCGCATGCCATCCTGTGGCAGGCACAGGGTGCGCTGCTTCAGTACCTTGTGGCGGAGAAGGAGCTCATGACGACCGCGGCCCAGCCGTAACCGTGCCTCACAGCAAAAACGACAAACAGCCAAAGCTTCCGCAATCTGCGGGTATGCTTTGGCTGTTTGCCGTAGGGGCCTCGGTCCGCGCCTGCCCTTTTGGGGACGGCACGCGACTTTGGGCAGGCCTGCATCGTCTACACTACATCATCAAGTTATCTGCCGTCAGCCGGGACGGCTGACCTTCCGGCTGCGGCCGTGTACCGGTCGAGCAGGGCGGCCGCTTCCGCCCGGGTCATGCCTTTCTCCGGCGCGAAGCGGTCCGCGCTGACGCCGTCGATCCATCCGGTGTTCCGCAGCCCGGCGATTGAGCCTTCGGCCCAGTAGCCGGCAGGCACGTCGCCGAACGGGTGCGCCTGCCCCTCGGCAGCGCCGGACAGGCGCTGCAGGAGCGAGGCCACTTCCGCCCGGGTCACCGGACGGTCGGGCCGCAGCGTGCCGTCGGGGTAGCCCTCCAGCACGCCCGCCTTCACCGCCTTGTCGAGGGCGGCGAAGGCCCAGTGCCCCGCGTTCACGTCACGGAACGCGGCAGCCCCCCGCGCGGCCTCCGGCCGGCAGCCTTCCCCGCCGCCGTACACGGCGCCGGATACGCTGCTGCCGGCTCCGCCGGCGGAGCATCCGCTCCCTGCCGCCGCCTGCGGCAGGTCGAAGAGCCTGCCGAGCAGCGTCACCCATTCCGCTCTCGTGAGCACCCGCCGGGGCTCGTACCGCCCGCCCGCGGCGCCTTCCACCAGGCCCTGCGCCTTCAGCCGCAGGACCGCTTCGCGGGCCCAGTGTCCCGTAAGGTCCGGGAACACCGTGCCCGGAGGCAGGTACGCCGCGATGCCGGAGGCGATCCCGCGGGCCATCGACTCCCGGACGCTGTCCCGGGCGAGGAGCGCGGCATCCGCGGCGTTCGAGAGGAACCCGGTCTCGACCAGAATGCTCGGCATCGTGCCGTTGCGCACGACGTAGACCGCGCTCGGGACGAGCCCGCGGTTCTGCATTCCGCTTTCGGCAACGAAAGCGTCAAGCACCTCCTGCGCGAGCTGCCGGCTCTGCGGGGTGAGCACCTTCATCGCCTCGCTGGCCGGATAGCTCTCCTGCGGATAGGCATCGTCGTAATACAGTACCATAGCCCCCCGCACATCCGGGCTGCCGTACGAATTGGCGTGGATCGATACGAACAGATCGGCCGACTGGCTGTCCTTGAAGGTTACGCGGTCCTGCAGCGACATATAGCTGTCGGTTTCCCTCGATAGTACCACCTCGTAGCCCTGCTTCACCAGCAGCTCCCTGACCCGGGTGGTGATGTCGAAGTTCACCGTTTTCTCGTAGAGTCCGTTGACGCCTACCGCTCCCGGATCGGATCCGCCGTGTCCGGGATCGAGCACCACTTTGGCCGCACCGGCCTGGCCGGGCAGGATCAGAAGGCCGAGCGCCAGCAGGGCGGCTCGCGCCCAAGGCTTACTCATGGCCGTCACTCCTTCCTGTTCTCATTTGTTCATTGTACATGGCCTACCTAGCGCTGTAAGCAAGCAACTTTCCCCTCCCGAGGGGCCCGGTGCCAAGGGCCCGGCAGCCCCGGTCCGGCGCCAAAATCCCCATGAAGGGAAGCCAAAATATGCTATAATAATTTTTGACTATAGCGCTTTGGCGTGAATTGACTACCGTCCGAAAGAGGTATCCTACATCTTGAAGAAGAATTCGCTCACCCTGATTCTGCTGCTGCTGGTCTGCCTGATCGCGGGCACGCTCATCGGCCAGCTGCTGGCGCCCTATCCGTATCTCGGCTTCTTGACGAAGTCGGTCACGCTGACCTGGCAGCCCAAGGCGGATCTGCTTGTGATCAGGTATGACCTCGACCTGCAGATCCGGCTGAACCTGATCGGCATCCTGGGGCTCGCTCTCGGATTCTGGATTTTCCGCAAGCTGTAACGAGGTGGGTCAGCCAAGAAACTTATTCGAAACGAGGGACTGTTTTTATGACAATAACCGACACGCGCACCTTGATTCTGGCTTCCTCTTCTCCGCGGCGCCAGGAGCTTATTGGGGCCTTGGGCCTTCCTTATGCGATCCGCGTCAGCGATGTGGACGAGACGACGGAACCGGGGCTCACGCCCGCACAGATCGTGGAGGAGCTCTCCGCCCGCAAAGCGGGCGCAGTGTACGAACGTTGTAAGGAAGAGGGTCCGGCGGACGGCATTGTCATTGGTTCCGATACGATCGTCGTGCTGGACGGGCAGGTGCTCGGCAAACCGCAGGACGAAGAGGATGCCTTCCGCATGCTGAGCTCCCTGCAGGGGCGCAGGCACCAGGTATACAGCGGCGTGGCCTGTTTCGATCTGGTAACGGGCGAGCGCCTGACGGAGCACCGGGTGACCGAGGTGTACATGAACCCGCTCACGGAAGCCCAGATCCGCCGTTATATCGCCTCCGGCGAGCCGATGGACAAGGCCGGCTCCTACGCGATTCAGGGGCTGGGCGCGACGATGATCGACCGGATTGAGGGCGATTATTTCAACGTTGTGGGACTGCCGCTTAGCCTGCTGTCGAAGCTTCTGGAACGTCTGGGAGTCGCTGTCATTTAGGGCGTGGACGTGCTATAATGGTGTTTCGTACTACTTGAAGGGGGAGTTAAGCGGCACCCATGGAATCGCCGAATTACACACTGCGTGAACTACACCTAGAAGACCGGCCCCGCGAGAGGATGATCCACTACGGGGCGGAAGCCTTAAGCAACGCGGAACTGCTGGCGATTCTGCTTCGCACCGGTACCTACCAGGAGTCCGCGGTCCATGTGGCCCAGCGGCTCCTGCGCGAATCCGGAGGCCTGCGGAGCCTGAGCGATATGAGCCTGGAGCAGATGACAAGCATCAAGGGGATCGGCTCCGCGAAGGCGCTGCAGATCCGGGCGGGCATCGAGCTCGGCCGGCGGATGGCGCGCAGCGGCCTGAACGAGACGGTAACGATCCGCTCGCCGCAGGATGCCGCCAATCTGCTCATGGAGGATTTGCGTTACCTTCAGAAAGAACATTTCGTCTGTCTGTTTCTGAACACGAAGAATCATGTGATCGGGCGGGAGACGCTGTCGATGGGCAGCCTCAACGCTTCGATCGTTCATCCACGGGAGGTGTTCCGCTCGGCGATCAAACGCAGCAGCGCTTCGATCGTCTGTGCGCACAACCATCCCAGCGGGGACCCGACCCCGAGCCCGGAGGATATTGCGCTGACAAGAAGACTGGCGGAAGCCGGGGAGATTGTCGGCATCGAGGTGCTGGATCATCTGGTCATCGGAGACCAGCGCTTCGTGAGTTTGAAGGAGCTCGGATACATGTAATATAATGAAGTGCAGGTTTCGACCCGCAAGCGTCGGGGTTCGGCCTGATTGGACATGAAACCATCGTACGGCTTCCCGGCATTCCGCCGGCGAACCTTCGTTAATTTCATACAAGAGCGTTCGTCTACGGACGGGCGCAACCGTTGTTTACTCCGGGCCGGCTGCCGGACAGGCATGTCCGATTGCCAAGCAAACGCTGCCTCCTGGGTACATATCATCGCTTGTGCTGCTGCGGAGTAAACCCATCCTGCTTTTTGCCTATTCCGAGAAATTTGCGTTCAAATACAGAAGGGAGCACCAACTATGTTCGGAGGATTTACGAAAGACCTGGGGATTGACCTGGGCACGGCCAATACGCTCGTTTATGTCAAAGGAAAAGGGATCGTGGTTCGCGAGCCGTCCGTCGTCGCGATCCGCACCGATACCAAAACCATCGAGGCCGTCGGCAACGACGCCAAGATGATGATCGGCCGTACGCCGGGCAACATCCGTGCCATCCGCCCGATGAAGGACGGGGTCATCGCCGACTTCGAGACGACCTCGACCATGATCAAGTACTTCCTCCGCCAGGCACAGAAGCAGCGCTACCTCTTCCAGCGCCATCCGAGCGTGATGGTGTGCGTTCCTTCGGGCATCACGGCCGTCGAGAAGCGTGCTGTCGAAGATGCGACCCGGCAGGCGGGCGCACGCGACGCCTACACGATTGAAGAGCCGTTCGCGGCCGCTATCGGCGCCGATCTCCCGGTGTGGGAGCCGACCGGCTCCATGGTCGTCGATATCGGGGGCGGAACGACGGAAGTCGCCGTCATCTCCCTCGGCGGCATTGTGACCAGCCGCTCGATCCGGGTGGCGGGCGACGAGATGGATGATGCGATCATCCAGTACATCAAGCGCACCTACAACCTGATGATCGGGGAGCGCACGGCCGAAGCGATCAAAATGGAGATCGGCTCCGCGCTGCAGATGGACGCGCCGACCCGCTTCGAGATCCGCGGCCGCGACCTCGTATCCGGGCTGCCGAAGACGATGGCGGTCACCTCCGAGGAGATCACCGACGCGCTGGCCGATACCGTGTTCAGCATCGTCGAAGCCGTGAAGGTCACGCTGGAGAAGTGTCCGCCGGAGCTCGCGGCCGACATTATGGACCGCGGGATCGTGCTTACGGGCGGAGGCGGCCTGCTGCGCAACCTCGACAAGCTGCTCTCCCGCGAGACGGGCATGCCGGTTCTCGTAGCGGAGAATCCGCTCGACTGCGTGGCGATCGGCACGGGCCGGGCGCTCGAGAACATTCATCTGTTCAAGACGCGTTCGGGTCCTACATCCAAAGCCAGACGTTGATGAATTGTCCCATAGAAGCCGGGCGGTGCGGGTACACAATGCCTCGTTCCGTCCGGCTTAACCCTTAGGTTGCTGTAAGATCAGACATGAGGCAGGGCCAATTCTGAAGGAAAGGTTGGAAGGTGCAGGAGAAGTGAAATTACTCGGGAATAAGAGACTGCTCATTTTGATGCTGGGGCTGATCCTCTTTATTGCGCTGATGGGATTGACGTTCGGAAACCGGGGATATCAGACATGGCCGGAGCGGTTCGTGAAAGACACGGTTTCCTGGGTTCAGGGGATGATCTACAAGCCCGTCGGATACATAGCCGGATTGTTCGAGGACATCCGGGGCTTTCGTACTGTATATGAGGAGAACCAGGTGCTTCGCCAGACCGTAACGAAATATGCGCGGGATACGACGCTGCTGAACGATCTTCTTGAGAAGAACAAGCGCCTGGAAGAGGCCCTGGCCTTTACCGAGCGGCAGAAACAGATGAACAAATACAACTTCCGGATTGCGGAGGTTGTCGACTATAAGCAGGCACAGAAGATGGTAACGATCAATCTCGGGGAGAAGGACGGGATCCGGGCCAATATGGCTGTGGTCTCGGTGGCCGGGCTTGTAGGACGAATCGTGTCGGTCTCCAACTTCTATGCCGACGTGCAGCTGATTACAGGCATTGATGACAAGGCGTCCGTGGAAGCCGATGCAGGGAGCGGCGTATTCTCCAAGGCGATCGCCCTGACCGTCAAGGGGAAGGAAAACAAGTCGTTCGGCGTGCTGGAGACGGTGGATGCCGATACGGGGCTGCTGCTCATGACCAAGATCGAACCGGGGGATGACATCCAGCCCGGGGATACGGTGATCACCTCCGGCAAAGGGCTGGTATTCCCATATGGGATCGAGGTCGGCAAAGTGGTGGAAAAGCGCCAGGGAGACTTCGGGATCACCTATGTCGCGACGATTGAGCCGTTCGCTTCGTTTACCCATCTGCGTGAAGTCTTCGTCGTCGATGTTCCGGAGGCGAAGTAGCCGGTATGAGATATGGGAAATTATGGCTCATTCTCTTCCTCCTCTTTTTGCTGGAAAGCACGCTGATGCCGTGGCTGATTCCTGCCGCATGGCAGAGTCATATTCAAATTATTCCGCACTTTGTTTTGGTTATCGTTATTTATATCGGTCTCTATATCAACCGCCATACGGCACTGGCCTTCGGGCTGGTGTTCGGCATCCTGCACGACTTCATCCATTACTCGCCGATGCTCGGACCGGTCGCGTTCGGCATGGGGCTGGCGGGATATGTGGCGGGCTTGATGCAGGGAAGAATCTATTCTTCCATTCTGATCAGCATGCTGGTCATCGGAGCCGGCAACCTGTTCTATGATGCGGTGCTGTTCGCACTGTACCGCCTGTTCCGCGTGACGCATGTCGATTTCCAATGGATGTTCTTTCACCAGATGCTGCCGAGTATGCTGATCAATCTGCTGTTCGCCCTGGCGATCTACGTGCCGGCCCGCCGGCTGTTCGAGAGCCTGCCCGTGGTCTCCAAGGAGGAGGCAGAATAATTTTCCTGCCCTCCGGCAGGAGAACAAGCAGGCGAAGCCGAAATGTATAGGCTTAAGGGAATCAGAGCGGCAAGCCGGGTGCATCCACGGCGGGAAGGCGGGTGCATCCACGGCGGGAAGGCGGGTCGCAGCCGGTACGGCGGCGGTGGGGAGGCCCTGGACGCCACACCCGCCGCCGCCTTGGTCTGCGGCTTTGTGCTGACCTGAAGGCGGCGGAGCCGGCTGTGTTCGGAAGACCCCGGCTTTGGGCCGGGCGGAACTTGACGCCATGTCCCTTGCCCAAGGACGCCGAAGGCATGGATGGACCCCTCAGGGTACCGCAAGCGGCTGCCGGCTTTGCATGCCGTCGGCGGCCGTCCGGTATTCGGGTCACGTGCCTCCGTCTTTTCCGAAGGCGGCTTCAGCACGCCGTACCGTCCCCGGTGGACGGCCCAGCGGTTTATCTTCACCTATCGGAAACTCAGCGTCCGCCGAGAGATGCTTGTACTCTGTCATCCGATAGCAAGGGATAAACGCGCAGCCTCGACAGAGGAAGGCGCAGCCGTTTATCATCAAATTACAGAACATCCGGCCCGCCTAAGCTCGTTACGGGCATCTGTAATTTGGACTAAACGCGTATCGTCCTTGGAAGGACGGCCAAGCCGTTTATCTTAAGCAGTAAGGTAGGAGCGTTTATGGCGGCAGCAAAACATCATGTGACGATCAAAGGCGTGAAAGAAGGGCTTGTGTTCCTGCTCGACGATTCCTGCGAATTCTCGGAGGTGCTCGCCGAGCTGAAGCACAAGCTGGAGAAAACCCATCAGCAGATCCTGACCGGCCCTATTATTCATGTCCACGTGAAGCTGGGAAGCCGCGTCGTGACGGAGGAGCAGAAGGAGCAGGTACGGGGGATTATCTCCTCCAAGGGGAATCTGCTCATCCAGTCCGTCGAGACGCTGGACCCGTCGCATCAGAAGACGGATCCGGATCCGGCGGAAGTGCGGATGGTACGGGGGATGGTGCGTTCCGGACAGACGCTCACCCACGATGGAAACATCATGTTCATGGGCGATGTGAACCCGGGAGGGACGATCATTTCCACCGGGAGCATATATATCATGGGTTCGCTTCGCGGGATGGCGCATGCGGGAGTGGACGGGGACGAGCGGGCGATCATCGCCGCCTCTCATATGAGGCCCACGCAGCTGCGCATCGCCGGAATCATCTCCCGGCCGCCCGACGAATGGGGACTCGGGGACTCTTTCGATACGTATATGGAATTTGCCTACGTAAAGGAAGGGAAGATGGAGATCGACAAAATCCACCATCTCCACAAATTCAGCCTGAACCAGTACACTTGAAGTTCCGGCGGGTGGAGTGGTCCGTCCTCTTTTTCTTCAACAACATGTCATGTTATATAAACGAGCCCCCGTTCACGCAGAATGGTAACCGTTTATCTTAAGGGAGTAGGAGTGAAACCTATGGGAGAAGCAATCGTCATCACTTCAGGGAAGGGCGGTGTCGGCAAGACGACAACGTCGGCCAACATCGGGACGGCTTTGGCCCTGCAGGGCAAGAAAGTGGTCATGGTCGATACGGATATCGGCCTCCGCAACCTGGATGTGGTCATGGGACTGGAGAACCGGATTATCTATGATCTGATCGACGTGGCCGAAGGACGGTGCCGTCTTCCGCAGGCGCTTGTCAAGGACAAGCGGTTCGACGAACTGTATATGCTGCCGGCGGCGCAGACCAAAGACAAGAGCGCCATCACGCCCGAAGCGGTTCGCCAGATTGTGCTGGAGCTCAAACGGGATTTTGACTATGTCATCATCGACTGTCCTGCAGGTATCGAGCAGGGCTTCAAGAATGCGGTGGCCGGTGCGGACAAAGCCATCGTCGTTACGACTCCGGAGAACGCGGCCGTGCGCGACGCCGACCGGATCATCGGTCTTCTGGAGAAGGAGCCGGGGGTGGAATCGCCGAAGCTCATCATCAACCGGATCCGTCCGAACATGGTCAAGAAGGGCGAGATGCTCGACATCGACGAGATCTGCTCGGTGCTCGCGATCGACCTGCTCGGCATCGTGCCGGACGACGAGTATGTCATCAAGGCCGCCAATATCGGCGAGCCCACCGTCATGAACCCGAACTCCCGCGCGGCGATCGCATACCGCAATATCGCTCGGCGGATGCTTGGAGATACGGTGCCGCTGATGCCGCTCGAAGAGAAGCCGGGCATGTTCGGCAGAATGAAAAAGTTTTTGGGAATGGGCGGATGAGGGTAAGTGCTGCATAAACTGAAGAAAATCGATGTGCCCATCGTTGTCATACTGCTCTGTTTCATGGCCATCAGCACCGCTTTGGTTTACAGCGCGACCTTGACAGGCAACGCGGAGCTCACCTTCGATCCGAAGAAGCTGGCTCTGATCTATGTCGTTTCCCTGCTCGGCTTCACCGCAGCTATGATTGTGGATTACCGCGTGCTGACCAAGGTGGCTTACTATTTGTACGGCGTGGGCATCGTGCTCCTGATCGCGGTGTACTTCCTCGGCGTGAACCTGAACGGGGCGCGGGGCTGGTTCCGGCTCGGCTTCGGACTCGACTTCCAGCCGGTGGAGCTGGTGAAGATCATCCTCATCGTGACGCTGGCTTCCTTTATGGCCAAGCGCAGGGGAGAAACGCTTCAGCTGGCAAGGGATGTCGTGCCGGTAGGGCTGCTGGCGGCGCTGCCGATCGGGCTTGTCGTCATCCAGCCGGATATCGGGAACGCCATTATCCTGTGTGTGATTCTGCTCGGCATGTTCTGGATCGGCAATATTCGGCTGTCGTATGTGCTCATCGGATCGACCGTGTTCATCGGCTCCGCGGCGCTGTTCCTGTACCTGTTCAAGCATTATTATGACCCGCTGAAGGCTTATCTGGAAGCCAAGGACATTACCACGCACTGGATGCCCCGGATTCTGACGCTGATCGATCCATCCTCGGCTTCCTCCAATGCGAGGTATCACGTGGATAATGCGATCCGGGCGATCGGATCGGGCTCCCTGCTCGGGGAGAAGTACCTGCAAGGTTCCTCCGTGCACAGCAACTTCATCCCGGTCGTTTACACCGACTCGATCTTCGTGGTCGTAGGGGAGGAGTTCGGCTTCGTGGGCTCCTCGGCGCTGCTGCTCATGTATTTTGTGCTGATTTACCGGATGATTCTGATCTCGCTGCACTGCAAGAATTATTCGGGTTCGTATATCGTGGTCGGCATCGTCTCGATGCTCGTGTACCAGATTTTCCAGAACATCGGCATGATGATCGGCATTATGCCGCTGACGGGGATCACGCTGCCGTTTATCAGCTATGGCGGCACCTCGCTGCTCATTAACATGATTGCGATGGGCCTTGTGATGAGCATCAAGCTTCATGACGATATGCTGCTTGACGAAGATTGAGGGATGTTCAAGATAACAAACTAGATGGAAAGACACCTGCCTCAGGTGTCTTTTTTGCTGTGCCGAAGCCCATGAGGAGCGCCATACTTACATGCTGCGGCAAGAGTTTGCCTGCCCATACCTGCCCCTACCGGATATGCCCACGCTCCTCTCCTTCCCCTCCAAGCGTCCTGGGGACTCTTGTATATTCTCGCGTACAAGCTCATAGGATGGTAAGGAGAAGCTATGGCGGCAGGAGGAGAAGGGTGCATGGATACGAGAAAAAACATTCGGGAACGCCGGACGGAGAAGCTCCGCCAGCTCCAGCAGGGGACAGGCCGCCGTACCGATTGGGGGCCGGAGGCGGGACATTGGGAGTTCCCGGTCTACCGGGAACCGGGCCAGGAGAGGGGACCGAGGCCGGAGGGGGAGGAAGCTCCGCCGCCGTGGTTGCGGGAGGGACAAGGCCGGGAGTACGGCCCTGATCCCGAAGCGGAGTGGAACCGCAAGTGGCAGCAGGAGTGGTCGCGTTACGACGGGCGGACGTCCTACCCCGGCGGCGGGGGAGGCCCCCAGCCGGACGGGGCGGGCCGGCGCTTTGCGGTCAAGGTGCTGCTCAGCGGGCTGCTATTTGCCGGCGTGTGGGAACTTTTCCAATGGGAGCATCCCTGGGCCGACAAAGGCCGCGAGCTGGTAACCGCCCAGCTGAACGAATCCGTCAACGTGAATGCCATCGCTGCCTGGTACGAGGAGAGCTTCGGGAGCATTCCTTCCTTTCTTCCGGCCATGAATCCGGCCAAGCATCAGGAGGAGGTCGAGAAGGTTGACTCGGTGGCCAAGCACTACTTCGCACCGGTGCAGGGCAAGCTGATCGCCCCGTTCACCCCCGTACAGGGCGGTGTGCTGGTTTCGGCTCCGGCCGGGGCGCCGGTAGCGGCGCTGGACACAGGGAGGGTGGAGTTTGCAGGCACCAAGGAGGATACGGGATTCACGGTCGTGGTGCGGCACACGGACGGGGTCCAGTCGGTCTACGGCCATCTGAAGCCCGGCACCATCCAGGCCAGCGACTGGATCAAGGGAGGCGAGACCGTCGGTACCGTGGCGGAGCCTGCGGAGGGAGGCGGCGACGGCACCCTGTTCTTCGCCGTGATGTCCAAAGACGGCAAAGCGGTCAATCCGGCGGATGTGATCGCGTTTGATTAAAGGGCGGCGGCTTGTCTGGAACGAATGGTTCGGCATCCGGCTGCGCTTCCATCCCTTGTTCTCCATCATGCTGCTGCTGTCGGCAGTCACCGGATATTTGCCCGAGATGGCTACGCTGTTCGGGATTGTG
This sequence comes from Paenibacillus mucilaginosus 3016, assembly GCF_000250655.1. Lineage (NCBI taxonomy): Bacteria > Bacillati > Bacillota > Bacilli > Caryophanales > Paenibacillaceae > Paenibacillus > Paenibacillus mucilaginosus. The sequence goes on along the minus strand of NC_016935.1, from coordinate 7,160,832 downwards.
TTCATTCATGAGCTCGGTCATGTGGCCGCGGCGCGCAGCTTCGGCTGGCGGGTGCGGGAGGTGCAGCTGCTGCCCTTCGGCGGGGTGGCGGTAGTGGAAGAGTCGGGAGGCGCACCGGCACGGGAAGAACTGGTCGTGGCGCTGGCCGGACCGCTGCAGAATCTGTGGATGATCGCGCTGGCCTACGGGCTTATCGCGATACAGATCGTGCCTCCGGAGTGGGGGCACTATTTTATCCGCGCGAATCTGCTCATCGCCCTCTTCAACCTGCTGCCGGTCCTGCCGCTCGACGGGGGCAAGGTCATGCAGGTGCTCATCGGCCTGTGGCTGCCTTACCAGCGGACGATGCAGGTGGGGGCGGCCGTATCCCTGGTCCTGAGCGGGCTGCTCATGGCCGCTTCCCTGGTCCATCTCTTCACCGAACGCGGCGGTGTACAGCTCAACTGGCTGCTCATAGGCATTTTCCTGTTCTACTCGAATTGGTACGAGCTGAAGGGGGTTCCCTACCGGTTCATGCGTTTTCTGGTCCACAGGGGAGGCCGTTATGAGCGGCAGCAGGCCCGAGGCACGCTGGCCGGTCCGCTGATTGTCGCGGGATCCAGACGCATCTCCGAGGTGGTGGGGCTCTTCATGCGCGACCGCTACCACCTGGTGTATGTGATGGACCGGCAGGGCCGGGTCCTTCAGGTGGTGCCGGAGCAGAAGCTGCTGGAATGCTACTTCGACGAGGCCCGGCGCGCCCGGACGGTGGCGGAGGTCTTCGCCTAAGACGGCCCGGTTATGGTACAATAAGGCCGGGGTGCTGCCGGACATGAAGCGGATACTAGTGAAAAGTGACGTGGAACATACCGAGGTTGCCGTCCTGGAAGACGGCAGGCTTGTGGAATATTACAAAGGCCGGCGGGATCAGGGACAGCTCGCCGGCAATATCTATATCGGGCGGGTCACCCGTGTGCTGCAGGGCATGCAGTCGGCCTTCGTCGACGTGGGGCTGGAGCGCAATGCGTTCCTCTACATCGACGATTTGCTCCCTGCCCACCTAGAGAAACAGCCCAAGGAAAAACCGCCGGTCCACGAACTGGTGCGCACCGGCCAGGAGATCATGGTGCAGGTCGCCAAGGAGCCTGTGGGCACGAAGGGGGCCAGGGTGACGACCCATTATGCGATACCGGGGCGGTTCGGTGTCTTTATGCCCAAGGCCGATTATGTGGGCGTATCCCGCAAGATCGAAAGCGCGGCCGACCGTGACCGGCTGAAGCGGATGGCGGAGCGTCATCTGCTCACCGGGGAAGGGTTCATCGTCCGTACGGCTGCTCTCGGAGAGAGCGAAGAGGCGCTTGCGGCGGATCTGGCGGATCTGCGTTCGCGCTGGCACAGGCTGGAGCAGGCGGCGAAGCAGCCGGGAGCTGTCCCGCGGCAGATCTACAGCGACCTCCAGATGCTCCCGCGGCTGATGCGCGACCTGTTCAAGGGCGACGTGGACGAGCTGGTGGTGAACAGCGAGGAGCTGCTGCGGGAGATCCGCGGCCTGGTCACCGCTCCAGGGGCCCAGGAGCTTGCAGAGCGGGTACGGCTTCGCCGGGATGTGGACCCGATGGCCGATTACGGGGCGTCGAGGCAGCTGGAGATGAGCCTGAAACGCAAAGTATGGCTCGAGAACGGCGGCTATCTGATCATTGATCAGACGGAAGCCTTGACGGTGTTTGATGTCAATACCGGCAAGTATACCGGCGGGGTGGATCTGGAGCAGACTGTGTTCGATACGAACAGGGAAGCGGCCAGAGAGATCGCCAGGCTTCTGCGGCTTCGCGATATCGGAGGACTTATTATTATTGATTTTATCGATATGGAGACGGAGGCGAACCGGGCGCAGGTGCTCGGGGAGCTGGAGCGGGAAGTGCGCAAGGACCGGACCAAAGCGGTCGTGGCGGGCTGGACCCGGCTGGGGCTTGTCGAGATGACGCGCAAGAAAGTGCGCGACAGCATGGAAGCCTCTGCGCCCCAGTACTGCCAGGCCTGCGGCGGCAGCGGTCTGCTCAGTCCATCGAATAAAAAATAACAGGTTGCTTTGGGTATACGTCTGTGGTAATATAGTTTGGTGCGTTGCTATAGCATGCTGTAACCGCACGAAGCGGGTCTTTAAGTGCTGGCTCTTTGGGGCCAAGCCACCTGGCTTAGGCGAGTCTGAGACATGGGGAGGTGCAACAAATGTACGCAATTATTGAAACAGGTGGCAAGCAGTACAAAGTGCAAGAGGGCGATGTAGTTTACATCGAGAAGCTGACAGCTGGTGAAGGCGAAGCGGTAGTATTCGACCGTGTTCTGGCCGTATCCAAGGACAGCGGCCTCGTGGTAGGTGCTCCGGTCGTTTCCGGCGCAACCGTATCCGGCAAAGTTGAGAAGCAAGGCAAAGGCGAGAAGATCATCGTTTTCAAGTACAAAGCGAAGAAGAACTACCGCCGCAAGCAAGGTCATCGTCAACCATACACGAAAGTCGTAATCGAAAAGATCCAAGGCTAATCCATGATTCGCGTGGCGATTCATAGGAAGGCTGACGGTCGGATTACGGGTTACCGTGTGGAAGGTCATGCGTTCTACGACGAGCCGGGCAAGGATATTGTCTGTGCCGGCGTATCCGCTGTGACCGTGGGTACGGTGAATGCCGTCGAAGCGCTGACGGGATTGGAGCTGGAAGCGGACATGGATCATGGTCTGCTGCATGTGAAGGTGCCTTCCCTCGATTCGGCGGAACGCAATGAGAAAGTGCAGCTCCTGCTGGAGAGTATGGCAGTGATGCTGGATTCGATTCAACAATCATACGGTGCATATATAGCAATCACCACCACATCAGACAAGTAAGGAGGTAGACAGACATGTTACAATTAAATCTTCAGTTGTTCGCATCCAAGAAGGGTGTAGGTTCCACGAAGAACGGTCGTGACTCCATCGCGAAGCGCCTTGGCGTGAAGCGTGCAGACGGTCAAACCGTTACTGCAGGTTCGATCCTCGTTCGTCAACGCGGAACGAAGATTCACCCGGGCAACAACGTGGGTATCGGTTCCGACGACACGCTCTTCGCGAAAGTCGAAGGCGTAGTGAAGTTCGAGCGTCTTGGCCGTGACCGCAAGAAAGTAAGTGTCTACCCTGTGGCAGCTGCTCCGGTGGCTGCAGCGGTGGAAGTGTAATATTCCCATCCATCTATGGATAGAGAACCCCCCGGCGAATGAATTTGCCGGGGGTTTCTTCGTCTCAGGGGGGAGGGGCGGACCGTGAATTTTGGGCATCCTCATGCTATACTGTTATACATATCACCTGTACCGGAACGGAGAGGTCAAGGTATGTCGAACGCTTATGGACCAGGATAGGGTCCTGGATACGACGCTGGAAGAAGGGGCGAGGCAGGCGGTCGATGACGAGAAGGCAGGTGCAGACCTGGCGACCCGGACAGCCGGTTGCTTCGGTTGTTTAATCATTACCGGCACGATTGGATGAATGACATCCAGCTTCTGATGGCTTATGTCCAATTGAAAAAGTATGATAAACTGCCGCCCCTCATGGAAAAAATAAAAGAGAAGGTTCGACAGGAAGGGTATGTCTCCAAGCTCGGGATCCCCTCCCTGATTGTATATCTGCTTTCATTCCAGTCGGAAGTCAAGGAGCTGGAGCTGGAGATTTCCATGAACGAGGAAATCCGGCTTCCGGAACTGCAGAATCCGTCGGCCGCGGCGGCGGCCCTGGTTCAGGCTCTGGAGTGTTTCAAGGAGGAAGCCAGGTCTTTTGCAGATGGCCAGGGACTGCTGGATCTGCACTTGAGCCGGGATGGGGAAGCTTCCAGATTGACCATTGCGATACAATACGAAGGACCGTATGCCGTGGAGCGGATGAAGGGCAGGGAAGCGGCTCTGACCGCCGGACTCGGCTCCACGGGTGCTGTTCAGTTCGGAGCAGTGTACTGTGAAGGCAAGGCTGTATGGACGTCCGAGTGGCGTTACGCAGAGTGACCGATAAAGAGGGTGAAGGACAATGTTTGTAGATAAAGCGAAGATCTATGTCAAGGGCGGCGACGGAGGGGACGGACTCGTAGCGTTCCGCCGGGAGAAATATGTACCTGAAGGCGGTCCGGCCGGTGGTGACGGAGGCGACGGAGGCGATGTCATCTTCCGTGTGGATGAAGGTCTCCGGACGCTTGTCGACTTCCGCTACCAGAAGCACTTCAAAGCGGAGCGCGGGGAGAAGGGGCGCAACAAGAGCCAGCACGGTGCCAATGCGGATGATATGATCGTACGTGTGCCCCCCGGCACCGTGGTTGTCGATGACGATACCCAGGAGATTATCGCCGACTTGACGAAGCACGGCCAAGAGGTGGTCATCGCCAAGGGCGGACGCGGCGGACGCGGGAATACGCGGTTTGCAACGACGAACAATACGGCGCCCGAGATCGCAGAGAATGGCGAGGAAGGCGAGGAACGCTGGGTCGTGCTGGAGCTGAAGGTGATGGCGGACGTGGGGCTAGTCGGATTCCCGAGCGTGGGCAAATCGACGCTGCTGTCCGTCGTATCCGGCGCAAGACCGAAGATTGGGGCGTACCACTTTACGACCCTGACGCCGAACCTCGGTGTGGTCGATGTCGGGGACGGGCGCAGCTTCGTCATGGCGGACCTGCCGGGTCTCATCGAAGGGGCGCATGAAGGCGTAGGTCTCGGCCACGAATTCCTCCGCCACATCGAGCGGACGCGGATCATTCTTCATGTCGTCGATATGGCCGGTACGGAAGGCCGCGATCCCTTCGACGACTGGGAGAAGATCAACGATGAGCTGAGGCTCTACAATGCGAAGCTCGAGGAGCGTCCACAGATCATTGCGGCCAACAAGATGGATCTGCCGGAGGCCGAGGCGAACCTGGCCGAGTTCCGCCGCCGTCTGGCGGAGACCGGCAAGGATTACGCCGTCTACGGCATCTCGGCTGTGGCGAAGAGCGGAGTACAGGAGCTGCTGTACAAAGTCATGGATCTGCTGGAGTCGATTCCGGAGACACCGGTGGTCGAAGAGCTGCCGGAGATTACGGAGCGCAAGGTTTACCGCCTTGAGGCGAACGAGGATCAGGACTTCACGATCCGGCGCGACAACGAAGCGTTCGTAGTCGATTCACCGAGCATCGAGAAGCTCATCAAGCGGACGAACTTCAGTACGCATGAGTCGGTAATGCGGTTTGCCCGCATTCTCCGCAAACGCGGTATTGATAAAGCGCTGCGTGAGCGCGGCGCCAAAGACGGACAAACCATCCGGATCGGCGATTTTGAGTTCGAATTTGTGGAGCAGGAATAAAAAACGGGCGACGGAATGAACTTAAGGCACCTATCTTACATGTAACATACATGTGAGGTTGGTGTCTTTGTTTTTGTGTAAGTGCTTAACAAACGAACGTTATATATAGATGTTAATTTTAATGTTCGTGAATTCTGGGATAATGTGTGGTAATCAAGAAATATGACTCCGAATTGACAGGAAAAAATGAACTTTTTTTCGGAAAGGGGATTGAATTTTCTGATTTTCGGCTGTATATTATAAACATGTAATTAATCCTTACACGAACTAGACAGATAAGGTACAAAAGAGTTAAAATTATGGGAGGTTAGTGGAGTGGACGTAAAAAACTTTCGTAAGGCAGGTCATTTCCCAAGTCTTTTGTCAGCATTTCTCTACTTTGATGTCAGTTTTATGATTTGGGTTTTGTGCGGTGCGCTCTCCTTGTACATCACGAAGGATTTCAACCTGACGGATGCGCAGAAAGCGACGATGGTGGCCATTCTGACGCTGGGCGGTTCGATTTTCCGGATTCCGATGGGCATCCTGGCCGACCGGATCGGCTCCCGTAAGGCGGGAATGATCGGTATGGGACTTACCATCCTTCCTCTGATGTGGGGATGGCTTGGCGGCACCTCGCTGAGCCAGGTGCAGGCGCTCGGCTTCCTTCTCGGGATCGCCGGTGCGAGCTTCGCCGTCTCCCTCTCGCTGGCCAGCCGCTGGTATCCTCCGCAGTATCAGGGTCTGGCGATGGGCATCGCCGGCGCAGGCAACAGCGGTACGGCCCTGGCGACCTTCTTCGGACCGCAGCTGGCAGCGAAGTTCGGCTGGCATAACGTCTTCGGCCTTGCGATCATTCCACTGCTTCTCGTATTCGTAGCCTACTTCCTGATGGCCAAAGACGCGCCGAATCAACCGGCACCGAAGAAAATCCGCGATTATCTTGCGGTCCTGAAGAACATTGACACCTGGTGGTTCAGCATCTTCTACGCCATCACCTTCGGCGGGTTCGTAGGCTTCTCCAGCTATTTCAGCATCTTCTTCTATGATGTATACGGCGACCAGAGTATTGAAGGCGGCTTGACCCGGGTACAGATCGGTTATCTCGTCACCATCACCGTTATCGCAGGCAGCTTCTTCCGGCCCATCGGCGGATACATCGCAGACCGGATCGGCGGAATGAAATTCATGCTCGTGCTCTACTCGGTGGTCTGCATGTGTGCCTTCGCCGTGTCCACGATGCCTTCGAGCTTCATGGTCATGCTGGCCCTCACAAGCATCATGATGGCCTGCCTCGGTATGGGTAACGGCTCGATCTTCCAGATTGTTCCCCAGCGCTTCTCCAAGGAAATCGGAGTCGTGACCGGGATTGTCGGCGCAGCCGGGGGCCTGGGCGGATTCCTTCTTCCGAACAACGTGCTCGGCCCTCTGAAGCAGGCGACCGGCTCGCACGTAACCGGCTTTATCGTAGTAGCCTCGATCGTACTGGTTGTCACCCTTGTGTTCTATGCCGTAACCCGGAGCTGGCGCAAGGATTGGGCCACAGCCGATTCGGGAGTAAACTTCTAAACCTGACGGTTCCTTTTCCTTCATCAAAAGGCCATCCGGGTGACAGTAAGGTGAGTGAGTCTGATGAGCGATTTTTTGAGACATTTTCAGAAACAGCAGGCGGTCCAGCCTCCGCGTGAAAAAACGACCAAAACCGAGTGCCCCTACTGCAGCGTGCAGTGTACGATGAATCTCCATGAGGAGAAGTCGATTAAGGTAAGCCGTTATTCCGTCACCCCTAATAAGGAAGATCCGGTGACGGACGGCCGCCTGTGCGTCAAAGGGTTGAATGCTCATTCCCACGCGGTGGACGACCGCCGGCTCCGCTATCCGATGCTGCGCATCGGCGGCACCCTGAGTCCGATTACCTGGGAGGACGCCCTCGGGCGGATCCGCAGCGAGGTGACGGAGATTCAGCGCAAGTACGGCAAGGATGCCGTCGGTGTCTACGGGGGCGGCTCGCTGACCAACGAGGAGTGCTACCTGCTCGGCAAGTTCGCCCGGGTGGCCCTCGGCACGAAGCATATCGACTACAACGGCCGCTTCTGCATGTCGGCGGCGGCCGGCGCGTCGAACCTGACCTTCGGAATCGACAGGGGACTGACGAATCCGCTGTCCGAGGTGCCTTTGGCCAAGTGCATCATCCTGGCCGGTACGAACATCGCCGAGTGCCAGCCGACGATCATGCAGACGTTCCGCAAGGCGAGGCAGGAAGGCTGCAAGATCATCGTGATCGATCCGCGGGAGACGGCGACCTGTTCCATCGCGGACATTCACCTGAAGGTCAGACCCGGTTACGATGCCGCACTGGCGAACGGGATGCTCAAGGTGCTGCTGGAGGAAGGCTACGTGGACCGCGCCTTCGTCGAAGAACGGACGACCGGCTTCGCCGAGCTGGAGGAGCACCTGAAGAAGGTCTCCCTGGCCGAGGTGGCGGCGCTCTGCGGCATCCCCCCGCAGCTCATCGTGGAAGCGGCGAGAATCTACGGGGCGGCGGAGACGGGCATGATCTTCACGGCCCGTGGCGTAGAGCAGCATGCCAGCGGCGTGGCCAACGTGCGCAACTTCCTGAACATGGTGCTCCTCACAGGCAAAATCGGCAAACCCGGCTGCGGTTATGGGGCCGTGACCGGCCAGGCGAACGGCCAGGGCGGACGCGAGCATGGACAGAAGGCCGACCAGCTGCCGGGGTACCGGCTGATCGAGAACGAAGAGCACCGGGCTTATATCGCCAAGGTGTGGGGCGTTCCGGAAGAGTCGCTTCCGCGCAAGGGCGTGTCGGCTTACGAGATGATGGAGAGCATCAACCGGGGGGAGATCAAGGGACTGATCATCCTGGGCTCGAACCCGATCGTGTCGAATCCGAATGCCGCGCTCGTGGAAGAGGCGCTGAAGAAGCTGGACTTCCTGCTCGTCATCGACCTGTTCGAGTCGGAGACGGCGAAGCTGGCCCACATGGTGCTGCCGGGCTCCTCGTACCTTGAGGACGAGGGCACGATGACGCAGCTTGAAGGGCGCGTTCTGGTGAGAAGGGCGATCCGCCCGCTCCCGGGCAAGGCGCGGCTCGACTGGAAGATTCTCTGCGATATCGCCGAGGTGCTCGGCAAGGGGGAGTACTTCCGCTATACCAAGGCGGAGGAAATCTTCCAGGAGCTGCGGATCGCCTCGAAGGGCGGCAAGGCGGATTACTCGGGCATGACCTATGAGCGGATCGAACAGTCGCACGGGATGTTCTGGCCCTGTCCGGAGGAAGGCCATCCGGGAACGCCCCGGATGTTCGAGAACGGCTTCGCCCACGAGGACGGCCGCGCCAGGCTGGCGCCGATCGAGCACCAGAATCCGAAGGAGGTCGCCACGCGCAAATACCCTTACCTGCTCACGACAGGCCGGGTGCTCCAGCACTACTTGTCCGGGGTGCAGACCCGCAACACCTCCGAGCTCAATTCCAAGTATCCGGAGCCGCTGCTGGAGATCCATCCGGATACGGCGGGGGAGATCGGCCTCGTGAACGGAGGCCGGGCCAAGGTGACCTCGAAGCGGGGCACGATCCGCCTCAAGGTCAAGTATTCGGCGAAGATCCGCCAGGATACGGTGTTCGTGCCCTTCCACTGGGGCGGTGACCAATGCGTCAACCGGCTCACGAACCCGGCGCTCGACCCGGTGTGCCGGATGCCGGAGTTCAAGGTATGCGCGGTATCGATCTCACCGAACTAAAGAGGGGCTTGAGCGGACCTCTTCCTTTTTTAAAAGCGCGTATCCACGCGCTCTTTTTCCATTTCGTATGGAGCCTTTCCTATGGAAACTCTTCCGGAGGTGATCATCATGAAGCAGTGGATCAAAATTGTCGGCACCGGCCGGCTGGGGTCCCGTCATCTGACCTATGACGAAGCGGTGGCCGCCGCCCACGCCATCGCCAGGGGCGAGTCCACGGACGCCCAGACCGCAGCCTTCCTGATGGCCATGCGGATGAAAGGCGAAGCGGATGACGAGATGATGGGCTTCATCGACGTGTTCCGCAAATACTCGCTGCCGTACCGCTCCTTCTCGCATTCGCTGAACTGCGCCGGTCCTTATGACGGGCGGCTCTATTTTCCGGTGACGATCCCGGTCAGTCTGCTGCTTGCTTCCGTCGGGTTTCCGCAGGTGCTGCACGGCAGCGAGTCGCTGCCGCCGAAGCTCGGGCAGTCGCTGAAGGAGCTTCTGGAGGGACTTGGGGTTCGCGTCGAGCTGGAGGCGAAGGAGTGGGAGAAGAACTTTCTGACCCTCGGCATCGGCTTCATCTGGACGGATCTCATCTGTCCGCCGTTCGGGCGGGTGCGCCATGTGCGGGAGCAGGTGGGCCTGCGGACCTTCCTGAATACGGTGGAGAAGGTGATCAACCCGGTGCATTCCCTGAATATGGTGATCGGGGTCAACCACAAGACCGCGATGGACCATCTGATCCACCTCCTGCCGAAGTCCGGCTTCGAGACGGCGTACATTGTCCAGGGGGTCGAAGGCTCGGAGGATCTGCCGACCTACAAGAACAGCTCCATCCGCAAAGTCACCCCCTGGGGGGATGAGTCGAGCACGATCGATCCGGCCACCTTCGGCTTCAGCGGGGAGCCGCTCGAGAAGTGCACGAAGGAGCGCCAGCTTGAGCTGCTGAGGCGCATCATCGCGGGCGATGATTCCGCCGATATCCGCAACGAAAGGGAGCATGTCATCTTCAATACCGGGCTGCGGCTCTACTGGTTCGACAAGGTTGCTTCCTATGAGGAGGGCTTCGGGCTGGCCCGTTCGCTGCTGCAGCGCAAAGAAGCCCAGAAGCTGCTGGGCAAGTGGCAGGAGCTCAGCTCCCGCAGCGCGTTCCCTTCGCGGCTGCAGGCGAACGGATAGCAGCGAAGCATACAAAATCAGCATGGAACAGCCGCAGGGCTGACCGGGCACACGCTCTTGCATCCGCGTGCCCGGTCAGCCCTGTATGCGTTGGTGAGTATGACGGCGCCCGGCCAACAATTGGCGAAGCGGCAAAGAGATCCTGAACGGGACGGCCGTGATCCGGGGGTCTGATGGCAGGGCGCCTGCACCCGCCGCTTATTCTGCGAAGGCTCCGGTTTCGGAGGGCGCCAGCCAGGCGCGCCCGCTGCGCGTCAGAACGTCGACGGGCCGTTCGAAGAATGACGAGAGCGGCCCTGCGGTCAGCAGCTCGGCCGTCGGTCCGGCGGCGAACACTTCCCCCCGGCGGAGCAGGAGGGTATGCGTGAAGAGAGGCAGAATCTCTTCAGTATGATGCGTGACGTACAGCAGCGTCGGAGCCCCGGGCCCGGCAGCCAGCGCTTCGACGGAGGCCAGCAGGTTCTCCCGCGCGAAGAGATCCAGCCCGTTGCAGGGCTCATCAAGGATGAGCAGGCGTGGGGAGGCCATCAGGGCACGGGCGATGAGCACCTTCTGCTTCTCGCCCTGGGAGCAGGTCTGGTAAGGACGTCCGGCCAGATGCCCGCAGCCGAGCTGGTCCATCAGCGAGAGAGCCTTCTGCACGTCCTTCTCCTCCGGCCGGTCGTAGAGGCCGATCGTGGCGTATTTGCCGCTGAGCACGACCGCCTCCGTCCTGTCGCTGGCATACAGCTTCTCCTGCAGGGAGGAGCTGACCCAGCCGATCGAGCGCCGCATGTCGCGCAGGTCGACGCTTCCGTAGGTTTCCCCCAGCACCTCGATGCTCCCTTTCGTCGGCCACAGGTAGCCGCAGATCATGTTCAGCAGCGTCGTTTTGCCCGATCCGTTGAGCCCTAGCAGGGCCCAGTGCTCGCCCCGCCGCACTTCCCAATCGATTCCCGCGAGGAGCTCGCGGTCTTCCCTTACATAACGGATGCCCTGCATGCGCAGTGCATAATCCCCATAAGCCGTGTCTGCTTCTCTCTGTGGGTTCACGGTTTCTCATCTCCCTGTGATCGTGGTCATTCATAGGCTCTTCCCGGTGCGGGCCAAGCCAAAAACGCCGCCCGTCCGGCCGGATCGGCGAAGGGGCGGCGCGGGAAGCAGGCCGGGCTTGGGTTCAAACAGGGAGCCGTTGATCCCGAATGCCGCCTTCGTCATGCCCACTTTCGGGCGGCGGGCGGGTCCCCGGACGCTGTGCATCCCCCTTGTTCCTATACTTGCTGCGGGTCCACCAGCTCGGTGAAGTGAACGGTGGCCGTCCCTGCGCTGTCGTAGCCGGCCGTACCGACCCAGACGTGCGGGTGGGGCCCGCGGTCAAAATAATGCTGAAGCACCCGGCGGAAAATAAAGGGAATCGACCGGTTCATCACTTCGGCCCGCGGGATCCAGTGCAGCTCGCCTTCTTCCGTCAGGTTAACGTCGCGCCGCTTCGTCCGGGCGGTATAAATGAACTGCTGCCGGATCTCCTGCTCGTTCAGCCGAATCAGAATGTACTGCAGCCGCAGCTCCTCGAGGTCTTCGGGCAGAAGCCCCGTCTCTTCCTGGATCTCCCGCAGCACGGCGGCTTCGGGGTCATTGATCTCGTGGGGCTCCAGGTGGCCGCCGACGGCAGCCCACATCCCGGGCGACAGGGTGCGGTTCGGTGACCGCTTCATCATCAGCAGGTCCCCGTCGTGGAATAATACGGCAGTTGCGAGCATGCGGGCGCGGATCATGACATTCTCTCCTTTGCGGGTCAGGTTCCTTTTACAACTTTAACATATTTTCAAAGGGAAAGCCTATTGCTCATGGAGGGTGGCTGGGTTATAATGTCCACTAAGCAAAAACAATCGTCTACGCAGAGAGGACGGTTCGGGTGCCGGATAAAGAGGCGACAGGATTGAATCTTCAGGGCATGGAGCGCTACTACCTGGTTCGCCAGGATATCCTGCCCGAGGCGCTGATCAAGACGGTCCAGGCCAAGGAGCTGCTCGCCCGCGGGGAAGTGAGGACGGTGCACGAGGCCGTCGAGCAGGTGGAGCTGAGCCGCAGCGCTTTCTATAAGTACAAGGACGGCATTTTCCCCCTGAGCAAGCTGGATCGCGAGCGGATCGTCACCGTCTCGATCGATCTCGAGCACCGTTCGGGCATCCTGTCGAAGGTGCTGGCGATGATCGCGGAGCTCGAAGGCAACGTGCTGACGATCCATCAGAGCATCCCGCTGCAGGGAGTGGCGAACGTGGTGGTTTCCGTGGAGACCTCCGTCATGAACGATACGGTGACGGAACTGCTCGAGAGGCTGCACCGGCTGGACGGCGTGAGCCGTGCTGTGCTGGTGGGCCAGGGATAAAAGACGGGAGCCCCATACTTTATTATTTTTTTGACTATAGCGTGCAGGAGGAATACGATGAAAAAGATTAATGTGGGACTGCTCGGTCTCGGAACGGTAGGAACCGGTGTTGTCCGTATTGTGGAGAACCATCAGCATGATCTGACGAGCCAATCCGGCTCGCCGATCGAGATTGTGAAGATTCTGGTGCAGGACAAGAGCAAGGCCCGGAATATCAGCGTGTCCCCGGATCTGCTGACAGACAACCCCTGGGATGTCGTCGAGAACCCGGAGATCGACGTGCTCGTCGAGGTGATGGGAGGCATTGAGCTGGCGAAGGAGCTGATTCTGGCGGGGCTCGAGCGCGGCAAGCACATCGTGACGGCGAACAAGGACCTGATGGCGCTGCACGGACCGGAGATTATGGCGAAGGCGGCGGAGAAGGGCTGTGACGTGTTCTACGAGGCGGCCGTGGCCGGAGGCATTCCGATCATCCGGACGCTGACCGACAGCTTCTCGTCCGACCGCATTACGAAGATCATGGGCATCGTCAACGGGACGACGAACTTCATCCTGACGAAGATGAGCCAGGAAGGCGCGGACTATGCCGAGGTGCTGAAGGAAGCCCAGGCGCTCGGTTATGCCGAAGCGAATCCGACGTCGGATGTCGAAGGCTTCGATGCGGCCCGCAAAATGACGATCCTGAGCACGCTCGGCTTCCGTACGGAAGTGGCTCTGGGGGACGTTGCCGTGAAGGGCATCTTCCAGATCAGCAAAGAGGACATCGCTTACGGCAAGCGGCTTGGCTACGAAGTGAAGCTGCTCGGCATCGCGGAGCGTGAGGATGAGCACATCTCGATCTCCGTCCAGCCGACGATGGTGAAGAAGTCCCATCCGCTGGCCTCCGTGAACGGCGTCTTCAACGCAGTCTATGTCCACGGGGAAGCCGTAGGCGAGACGATGTTCTACGGAGCGGGCGCAGGCGAGCTGCCTACGGCCACGTCGATCGTAGCCGACCTCGTGGCGGTGGTGCGCAACCTGAACCTCGGCATCGTCGGCCGCCGCGGGTTCGTCTCCTACAATGAGAAGAAGCTGAAGAGCGACGAGCAGATCGCTTCGAAGAACTTTATCCTGCTGCATGTGGAGGATAAGGCCGGCGTCTTGGCGCAGATCACGCAGGTGTTCGCTGAATACGGCGTGTCTCTTGAATCGGTGCTGCAGCATCCGAATGCGGTCAATCCGTTCGCCGAAATCATCATCATCACCCATGACGCCAACAAGGCGGCCATGAACCAAGTGCTCGAGCAGTTCGAAGCGATGGATGTCGTACAGTCGATCAAGAGCGTATACCGGGTGGAAGGCTGAGCCCAGGGGGCTTCATGAAGCCATCCGGCAGCTTGAAGGAATAGGAGCAGTCAGTGTGGAGAACGGAAGGATGAAAGTGCGCGTACGGGTGCCTGCGTCGACGGCGAACCTCGGACCGGGGTTCGACTCGCTCGGCATGGCGCTGAACCTGTATGCTTGGATCGATATGAGCCTCGCGGAGCGGACCTCGGTCCGCCTGATCGGCGAAGGCATGCCCGGGGTGCCGACGGACAAGAGCAACCTGATCTACAAGGTGGCCCAGATGGTATTCGACAAGGCGGGGGTATCCCACCCGGAGCTCGAGATCGCGATGTACAGCGATATCCCGCTGACGCGGGGGCTCGGGAGCAGTGCGGCGGCGATCGTCGGCGCTCTTGCCGGAGCCAATGCCCTGATCGGCAGCCCCCTCAGCGACGACGAGCTGTTCCAGATCGCCACGGAGCTCGAAGGACATCCCGATAACGTCGGGGCGTCGCTCTTCGGCGGCCTCGTCGTCGCCTTCTGGGACGGGGAGCGGGCGGAGCACATCCGCGTGGAGCCGCACGAACAGCTGGAGGTGCTGGTGGCCATCCCGCACTTCCAGCTCTCGACGGAGAAGGCGCGGGGCGTGCTGCCGCGCCAGACTACCCTGGAGAGGGCCGTCTACAACGTCGGCCACTCCTCGGTCCTGGTGGCCGCCCTCTGCACCGGGCGGCTCGACATGATCCCGCGCGCGATGAAGGACGCGCTGCATCAGCCGTACCGGGCTTCCCTGGTGCCCGGTCTCGCGGACATTCTCGAGAACGCCGCGGAGCACGGCGCACTCGGTGCGGCCCTCAGCGGAGCGGGGCCGACGATCTTCACGCTCGTAGACCGCACGAGCCCCCGCAAGAGGGAACTCGAAGGCTATCTGAAGGAGACGCTCGGGCGGGAAGGGATCGAGTGCACCGCCCTGTGGCTGAGTCCCGAGCCGTCCGGCGTGACGGTCCGCGCCGTGCAGCCGGAGGAAGATCTGGCTGATTGGGTGAAGTCCCTGAGAAGTGGGGTGGGGGCATGAAGAAGGTCGCTCTCCTGGGACCGGGCACGTATACAGAGGAGTCGGCACTGCATTATCTCGGGCGGGAAGCGTTCGAGTTCGTGAACTACAAGCTCATCCCGGATGTCTTCGGCGCGACGCAGCAGGGCCAGACCGACTACAGCGTCATTCCGATCGAGAATACGTTCGAGGGGTCCGTCTCCCTGCACGTCGACACCCTGGTGCATGAAGTGGATCTGCCGATCCAGGCGGAATGGGTGTACCCGATCTCGATCAACCTGCTTCGGCTCTACGACGGGGGAGAAGATGGGGACGATCTGGAGCGCGCCTGTTCGCGGATCCGCAAGGTCTACTCCCATGGGGTGACCATGGCCCAGTGCCAGCAGTTCCTGCGCAGGTACCTGCCGCATGTGGAGCTGGAGCCCGTCGGCAGCAACGGCGAAGCGGCCAGGCTGGTCCGCGAAGGGGAGGACGCGTCGGTTGCGGCGCTGGCCCCTCTCGGTGCGGGCGAGCTCTACCGGCTGCAGACGCTGGCTGCGGGCGTGCAGGATCACCAGAACAACTTCACCCGCTTCGTGCTGGTGGGCCCGGAGAAGCCGGAGCTCCGCAGGGGAAGCCGGATGAAGACGACCATCCTCGTAACGCTGCCCGAGGACTATCCGGGAGCCCTGCACCAGGTGCTCTCCGCGTTCGCCTGGCGGCGGATCAACCTGTCGAAGATCGAGTCGAGGCCGACGAAGAAGAAGCTCGGAAGCTACTTTTTCTACATTGATATCGAAGAGTCTCTGGACACCGTGCTGCTGCCGGCGGCCTTCCAGGAGATCGAAGCGATCGGCTGCCAGGTGCGCATCATGGGCTGCTATCCCGTGTTTGCCTACGACAAAGAGGTTAAAGAAGGATAGAGTCAAGCAAGAATAGAGAAATGATCGAGGAGTCCGCACGGAGCTGCGGGCTCTTTTTGCCGTTAGGCGGCAGGGGGGACGGGGCTCCGAAGGAGGCTTTGGTGCAAAAGGGGACAAACCGGGTAAATGGGGATACTACGCGCCCTGCGTATCAAGGACAGGAACCTGCACAGCAGAGGAGGCCAGCACATTGCTCAACACCGAAATGATTCTGCGTCTCGCCGTAGCCTTGTTCCTCGGACTGCTCATCGGGATCGACCGGGAGCTGCGGCAGAAGCCGCTCGGCATGAAAACGAGTACGGTGATTGCAGTCGGGAGCTGCCTGCTCACGATCGTATCGATCTATGCCGTGGATAAATTCAGCATCAAAGGGTATACGCAGATGGACCCGATGCGTCTGGCCGCCCAGATCGTGAGCGGCATCGGCTTCATCGGGGCGGGGGCGATCCTGAGGCGCAGCAACGATGTCATCACCGGGCTGACGACGGCGGCGATGGTCTGGGCGTCGGCGGCCCTCGGTATCGCGGCCGGGGCGGGCTTCTACCAGGAGGCGTTCGCGGCGGTCGCCATGATCATGCTCGCGGTGAACCTGTTCCCGGTCGTCGTCAAGCTGCTCGGGCCCAAGCAGCTTCGCGAGAAGTATGTATCGGTCAAAGTGGAGGCCCTCGGGTGCGAGGAGCTGAGCGAGCTTGTGGCCTACATGGACAGAGAATACGGGCTGAAGCACCTGAAAATCAAGGACATCGAGGGGGACCGGCAGCGGGTGCACTTCTATGTGGTGGCACCGGCCAACCGGAGCACAACCGCAATCTACTACAATATCAAGCGGCTTAAGCAGGTGCAGCATGTGGAAGTCGAAGACGTGAGTTCCTAGAACAAGGGAAAAGGAAAGGGAGAAAAGGAAAGGGAGTAAAGGAAGACGCCGGAGCGGTTCGGCGTTTTTTTGGCGTGCGATTTCGGCGGAGAAAAACGTTCTGTACGTGGAAAAGCGGATCGGGGAGAGCGGGTGAATGCAGGGCATGGCGGGGAGCGCGCCGGCCCAAGCGGCTTCCGGGCAGGCTCCTGTGGGGTTGTCCCGCGTGCCTGCGGGGATTTTTTCGCGGCGGGATGGTCATATGCCTAGGTTGCTGCATAAACTGTAATGTCATTTGCTTATTGGTGCCCCGAGGGCAGCCCAGCCGGCACAGGGCCGCTGCCTGCCTCCAGGCGGGGGCGGGTCGACGCCATACATAGCGAAGCGAGCCGGCCTGATGGACTTCCGCAAACCGAAGGAGGTTACCGCATTGAAGATTCATATCGTGAAAAATGGCGATTCGCTCTACGCGCTTTCCCAAAAATACAACGTGGAGCTCGAAAAGCTGATCGCCGCCAATCCCCAGATCGCCGATCCCAATGAGCTGACCGTGGGGGCGAAGGTTAAGATCCCGCTGTCCCCGAAGCCGGCAGAGCCGCCTTCCGACTATCTTTACAAGCATGTGGTCTCGCAAGGAGATACGCTCTGGAAGCTGGGAAAAGCGTGGGGCATTCCGCTGTCCGATATGGTGGCGGCCAATCCCCATCTCAAAAATCCGAACGTGCTCATGACCGGTGATGTCGTGTATATTCCGAAGCTGAAGCCCGAGGGAGCGGCAGACCAGGCGGACGCAGCGGGGAATCCGCCGAAGAAGGACACTTCGGTCATTTCTCCCGAAGAGCCGCTCCCGGTGGAAGCCGCACCGATCTCCGATCTGCCGCTTGCGCCGAACGTGGATCTGCCCGAGCTGCCGGCCGTACCGGCACCGCCCGTAGAGGCCGCACCGGCGGTGGAGGCTCCGGCGCCTATTCCGAATATGGGGGCGCTGCCGGTACAAGAGCTGCCGCAGATGGGCGACTTGTCGCAGCCGAATGCGGGTGTGCTGCCGGCGAACGAGAACCTGCCGCAGCCGAACGCAGGCGTGCTGCCGGCGTACGACATGCCGCAGCCGAATGCAGGCATGCTGCCGGCGTTCGACATGCCGCAGCCGAACGCAGGCATGCTGCCGGCGTACGACATGCCGCAGCCGAATGCAGGCATGCTGCCTGCGTACGACATGCCGCAGCCGAACGTGGGGGCTCTGCCCGCGTACGACATGCCGCAGCCAAACATGGGTGTACTGCCGTCGTACGACAACATGCCGCAGCCGAATATGGGTGCACTGCCTGCGTACGACATGCCGCAGCCGAACGCGGGTGTGCTGCCGTCATTCGACAACATGCCGGAGCCCAATTGGGGGGCCATTGATTTTGGCCTGCCGCAGGCGGTTCATCCCTTCGATCAGTTCAACCTGCCTGCTGCAGAGGCGATGGCGGTGCCGGAATATCCGGGCAAAGGGAAGGAGAACGCCTGGCATGAGCCCGAGCTGCCTAACGCACCGTTCCCTTACGGCCAGGAGCCGGCTGCCGAGCATCCGTTCTACATGGCTCCCGGTGGTTATCCCGGCTATCCGCAGGCAGCGGAGCCCTGGGCTGTGCCTGCCGGGGACTGCGGCTGCGGCGGCGGGCTGAATCTGCCGTACGCCCTGCCGAGCGAGGGCTTCCCGCCACTGCCTCCCGTCCCCGATGCGCCGTACGGCCAGCCGGTCTGGGCGGCCGGGCTGCCTGCAGCGGGACCGTATGACGCCTTTGGCCCCTTCGGCTATGGCGCGGCCCCTTACCCTGGGTTCCCGCTGCCGCATGCCCATCCGTACGGCTGCCTTCCCGGCTATCCGGGCGTCTCGCCTTATCCGCAGTGGGCCGGACCGGCAGCAGAAGCGCCTTTCGGCTTCGAAGCCCCTTTCCCTCCGCAGGAGGAACTCCCCTTCCTGGAGGAGAAAGGCAAAGGCAAGAAGGGCAAGGGTGGCGCCGAGCACCCGGCCAAGTCGAAGAAGAGGGAAGAGAGGGCCGTCATCGCCCAGAGCGCCGGTACGGCCGCCGTCCGTGAGGAAGAGCAGGATGCCGTGAGGGAGCCGGAGCCGAGAGCGGAAACGGACGGTCAAGGCCGCGGCCGCACCGAAGCGGCGCTCGCGCCAGAGCGAGGCCCGCGCGGCTCTCGCGGCGCTGATCGAGCGCAGCCACCGGCGCGCCTCCCGCGGGGAGCCGGCCCGCAGAGCACGGCCCTGGCTGAACGATTAACCGAGGGGGACGCAGGAGCTGCCCTGGCGAGTGAGGGCAGGGGAGAGCCATAAGCCCGATCCGATCGGCCGGGGCCGCATCCCCAAGCGGGCACCGCACCGGGGCGCTCCTCCCCTGTTCCGCTCAAGACCAAACAGCCTGAAACGGACGATCCGTTTCAGGCTGTTTTTGTTGCATGGGTATGAAGTTATGCTTCCGTTCTGCGCCGAGGATCAAAACTTGATGCCGAGCACGTGGTCGAACGGAATGAAGCCGATATCCCGGCTGTCCCGGCTGTTATTGCGGTTGTCGCCCATCACGAACACATGGCCTACGGGCACGGTCCAGGAGCGCTCTTCGCGGATGTTCATCGTACCGTTGATATAGGGCTCTTCGAGTGCGGTTCCGTTGCGGTAGACCTTGGAATCCTTCAGCTCGATGACGTCGCCCGGTTTGCCGATGACGCGCTTGACGTACATGTTCGGGTCATCATTGCCCAGAACCAGGCGGAGCAGCGGATGCTCAAGCACATCGTCCTTCAGCGTTCTGGGCCGCTCGACCCGGGAGTCGATAATCACAATATCGCCGTAATCCGGTTCCCGGCGGAAGGTGTGCGAAAGCTTGGAGACGTAGATGCGCTGTTCGTTGTGGAGCGTAGGATCCATGGAATGCCCGAGCACCTTGGTCGGCTGGAAGACGAACATGCCGATGGCCAGGGTAAGGACGAATGCGGCGGCAAGGGAACGGAACCAGGCCCAGATTTCTTTGACGATCGGATGCAATGGGATCATACCTTCCTTCCTGAGGGGGATATTCTATAAACAGGGCTATCCTTCAAGTATACACATCCCATGTATAAACGTCGATTCCCGTGGCAAATATAGTAAAAAAGCTGCCATAGACAGAAGGGGATTGCATGATACTGCTTAACTTCTGGAACCAACTCAAGAAGCAATGGAAACGAAAGCTTCGTTCGCAGCGCAGATGGCTGGGACTGGCCCTGATCCTGCTGGCGGCGGGCGTGTTCGGAGCGGGCGCATGGGTGCTCGGGCTGCGGAATCTGCAGGGACTTGCGCCGGAGCGGCCGGCGGACCATGCGGTATTCGGCCGGGTCATCCAGCAGCCGAAACAGCAGGAGAACGAGGTGCGGGAGCTCGTGAAAGGGATCGACGGACAGAGGGAAGCGTTTGTCAAAAAGGCTTATGTCTGCGGGGAGGAGCTGCAGCGGATCGGGCTCATGTCTTCATCGGACATCCTGAGCTACTACAAGGATCATCCGGCGCTGACGGTCTCCATGAACCCGGACGGCGCGGTGCTGTTCACCGAGGAAGTGGACGACCTCTCTCCCCAGTGCAAGGATAATGCGTATTTCGGGCTCGATGCCAAGGGCAATCTGTCGCTCTTCAGCGGCGTGCCCGCCGGCGGGGGCGAAGAGAATGTAATCCGCACCTTCTTCCAGCTCAACATCCAGTACCTGGAGAGCAGCCTTCCGAGAGAGACGGTGAAGCAGCTGTACCAGGGTATCCGGGTGCGGGATCTCGACGATTATAACAGCGTGCTGTCCACCCTCAGCGATTACGCGGTGGAAGAAACCGAGAAGGTCATGCAGGTGCAGCCCGGGTCATAGCCGTCACCGGTGAAGCGCCGTATGCAGGAGCAAGCGGAGCCGTCCGTCAGGGGCGCGGTCCGCTTTTTTCTGTTGAAAACAATGGAGACGGACAACGGCGGGGGCGGGAAGCATCGAATATTGTCTTATCCTGCCAGCACCTATGGCATTGAGGTGAAGTCTGATATAATGGGGAAAAGTTGTCGTGCTGCGGGCTCTCACGGGGGATGGCAGAAGCGGCGTCCGGAAGGGTGAGAACAACCATGGATATGGGAGCGCATTGCCTGCTGCACAAAACCTGCAGCCGATGCGGCAAAACCAAATACTACCTTCAGTTTCCGACCAAGGGCCTCAAGCGCTCGAAGAACGGGGCCCGAAAGAATATATGCCGCACCTGCACCAGAAGAAAGTCCAAAGGAAAGCTGCTTCCGGCGCCTGACACCGCCGTCATGGGTGAGTTGACGGCGGTTCAGCAAGCGCTTCCCGCAGAGCCTGCGCCTGCCGTGCAGGCGGCCGAGCCGGTTCCGCTTTCGCTGCAGCCCCCTGCAGAGGAACCGGAACCGTTCAGGCTGGCACCGCCGGCGGCTGCCGCCGGGTCCCGCTCTGCGGAAGCCCGGGGAGCGGACCGGAGGCAGGCAGGGCCGCAGAGCGGCGGACCGCGCAGGACCGTACCGCCGCTCAAGGCCCCCGTCCGCAAGAAGCCGGGAGCCGGCAGGCTGCTGCGCCAGGACCGCGACGGGCTCATCCGCATGAAGGGCCGGAGCAAGAACGGCAAGCGCTGGGTGCAGGATATCGACTGGGCGCTGGCGGTGCTGCTCGTGGAGGAGCGGGCGGCGATCGTGCTGACGCCATATATGATCCGCCGGCTGTACAGCAACGACGACTTCCGGCTGATGATTCTCGAGCGGGACCGGTTCACCTGCCGGTACTGCGGCGAATACGGCGATACGATCGACCATATCGTCCCTCGGGCCAAGGGCGGGCATACGACGCCGGTCAACTGCGTCTGCTCCTGCTACGCCTGCAACCAGAGCAAGGCGGACAAGGATGCCGACGAGTTCATCCGGGGAGCGCAGGAGCGCCAGAAGGTGTAAGGAGACGGCAGCGTCATCCCGGCAGCGGGCGTACGAAGCAAGCGTACAAGCATACAGGAAGAGACAGACAGCGGGGTGCCGTTCCTTGGGACGGGCTCCGCTTTTTTTGCACTCCCGGCCTGCAGGCCGGGATCTCAGCGGCCCGGACAGCCAAACCCGTATTCATCCGCGGGAGAATCTGCTATAATGAAATGAATACATATGTTCGGGAGGGTTTCTCCCGGCATCGCAGCGGATGGGGGAATACGGCTTGCGCGTTCTGGGAATTGACCCGGGCATTGCCATTGTGGGATTCGGATTTATTGACAAACAGGGGCACAAGCTCGTGCCGGTGCAGTACGGCTGTATCCAGACGGAGGCGCATACCTCCGACAGCCTGCGGCTGCGCCAGGTGTACGAGGCGACCGTGCAGCTGATCGACAAATACAAGCCTGACGCCATCGCAATCGAGAAGCTGTTCTTCAGCCGCAACGTGACGACGGCGATGATCGTCAGCCAGGCGAGGGGCGTGCTCATGCTTGCCGCCGAGCAGAAGGGGCTGCCGATCTCGGAATATACGCCGATGCAGGTGAAGCAGGCGATCGTCGGCTACGGCAAGGCGGAGAAGAAGCAGGTGCAGGAGATGGTGAAGCTTTTCCTGCATCTGTCGGCCGTGCCGAAGCCTGACGATGTGGCGGATGCCCTTGCCGTGGCGATCTGCCACGCGCACTCTTCCGGACTACAACAACAATTGAACGGAGCATACAAACGATGATCGATTTTTTGAGGGGACCGGTGGTCTACCGCGACACGGAATATGTCGTTCTGGACGTGAACGGCGTGGGATACCGCATCTTCTGCGCCAACCCGTTCGGTGTGGCGCCGTCCAAGGACGGCAGGGACGGCGGTGAAGTGACGATGTTCATCCATTACCATGTGCGGGAAGATGCGCACCTGCTCTTCGGCTTCACGACACGTGAGGAGCAGTCGCTGTTCCGCCTGCTCCTGGACGTCTCGGGAATCGGGCCGAAGGTGGCGATCGGCGTGCTGGCCGGCGGCCGGCCGGAGACGATCGCGGGGGCGATCCGGCAGGAGAACCTCAGCTTTCTCACGAAGCTGCCGGGCATCGGCAAGAAGACGGCGCAGCGCATGGTGCTCGACCTGAAGGACAAGCTCGGGGCGATTACCGGCGGGCTCGACGAAGGGCTGTTCGCACCGAGCGAGCCGCTGTCAGCCGTGCCGGAGGGCCAGGGCGCCTGGGGCGAAGCCAAGGCGGCGCTGATGGCGCTCGGGTATACGGAGGCCGAAGCGGACCGTGCCGGCAGCGCCATCAAGGGCAAGCTCAAGGGCGGCGAGACGGCGGATGCCGTCACGAAGCTGGCGCTGCAGGCGCTGTTCCAGGAATCGATGATGAGATAAGAAGGCGGCGGAAGGTCCATGGGGCTGGCGCTGCTGGACTTTTTAAGGGAAATGGCATGTTGAAGCACGAGCTGCGGAATCCGGCGGACCGCCCGGCACTGTCACCTGCAAGAGGGACAGTCCGGGGGCTTTGCGGGAATTCTGCTTTTTATAGGGGTAACGGGAAGGAGTGGGGGTTATGGATGACCGGATTATCTCCGCACATCTGATGATGGAGGACCAGGTTGCGGAATTCAGCCTGCGTCCCCGGTACCTGGCCGAATATATCGGACAGGCGCAGGCGAAGGAGAACCTCAAAATCTATATCGAAGCGGCCAAGATGCGCCGGGAGGCGCTCGATCACGTGCTGCTGTACGGGCCGCCGGGACTCGGCAAGACGACGCTGTCCAATATTATCGCGAACGAGCTCGGGGTCAACCTGCGTACGACGAGCGGTCCGGCGATCGAACGCCCGGGAGACCTGGCGGCGATCCTGACGAATCTGCAGGAGAACGATGTGCTCTTCATCGACGAGATTCACCGTCTGCACCGGACGGTGGAGGAAGTGCTCTATCCCGCGATGGAGGATTATGCGCTCGATATCATCATCGGCAAGGGGCCGAGCGCCCGGTCGGTGCGGCTGGATCTTCCGCCGTTCACGCTGATCGGAGCAACGACACGGGTCGGCCTGCTGTCCGCTCCGCTGCGTGACCGCTTCGGCGTGGTCAGCCGGCTTGAATACTACACGGTTGACGAGCTGTCTTACATCGTCTCCCGCACGGCGGACCTGCTGCAGGTGAGCATTGTCGGGGAAGCGGCCCGGGAGATCGGCATGCGGTCCAGAGGCACGCCGCGGATCGCGAACCGGCTGCTGAAGCGGGTGCGGGACTTCGCGCAGGTGAAGGGCGACGGCATCATCACCCAGGAGATTACGCAGCAGGCCCTGATGAGCATCCAGGTCGACCCGCTCGGCCTCGACGAGATCGACCATAAGATGCTGCGGGCGATCATCCTGAGCTTCCAGGGCGGCCCGGTGGGGCTGGATACCATTGCGGCGTCGATCGGCGAAGAAAGCCAGACGATCGAGGACGTGTACGAGCCGTACCTCCTGCAGATCGGTTTCCTGCAGCGCACGCCGCGTGGACGGATGATTACGCCGAGCGCGTGCAAGCACCTCGGGCTGCCGATGCCGAGCCGTTCATAGAGTCATCACGGGGAGATCAGCCGGAGAGCGGGCAGGGGAGAAGGCCGCTCTTCCGGCGCGATGAGAGGGGAATCGGGAAGATGTCGGAAGTGGAACGCCCGGCGGGGCGCTGGCCGGACCAGCGCCAACGCCGGACAGGGCGTGAGATACATAGAGGGGCACGGGCTGCTTTGGCGGCGCTCCTGCTCGTTACGGGAAGCCTGGGGCTCGACCCCTGGGGCGATCTGACAGGAGGCACGGCAGCGGGGGGGACCGTATCGGCAGCACCGGCTGCGGCTCTGCCGCCGATGCTGGACAAGATCCGTGTCGCGCTGTTCATTGACACGGGCAAGTACGTCAGCGCCGCCTCAGCCGTTACGCTGTCGGCTGAGGCGGGAGTCGCGCTCAGCCTGCGCGGAGCGGGCGGCGAAGCGCTGCAGGCGCCGGGCACGGCGAAGGGCGCGGTGCGCGTCCAAGCCGACGGCTATTACGCGCTGCTGCCGGAGACGGGCTCCGCCGCCGATGCCGCGGCCCAGGCGGCGCGGCTGGCAGGCGGCGCCGGCTCCGGCGTCCGGCAGCGCGGGGCGGCCTACCAGGCGTACCTTGGTCCGTTCGCGACCAAGGAAGCCGCTGCGGCCGCCGCCGCGAAGCAGCCGGGCGCAGCCGTCGCCGGGCCGCACTACGCCAGCGCGGGCAGCCACGCCGGCCTGGCGGAGGCGCAGGCCGCCGCCGCGCAGATCGCCGCGGCCGGCTTCGCCGCCGACCCGCGGCGCTGCATGGGGCGGGCTACGCCGTCTTCGTCGGCGGCGCGGCCGACGCGGCTGCGCTTGAGGCGCTGAAGGCGCAGGTCGCTGCGGCGGTGCCGGGCGTCACGCTGACGCCGGTCGACGCCTCGCTGGGCTACGCCGTGCTGCGCCGGGAGCTGGCCGGCACGGCCGCCGTGGACGCGGCCGCCTTCGGCGGCGGCGCGAAGCTGTGGGCCGAGCCGGCCGGCGGGGCGGCGTCCGGGATCAAGGTCGACGAGCGCTACGATCGGGCTTACCGAGGCGGGATCGAAGTTTCGGTCTACAACGGCAAGCTCGCGGTGGTGAACGAGCTGCCGTTCCAGGAATACCTTTACTCCGTGCTCGGCTCCGAGCTGGGCGCGTCCTGGCCTGCGGAGGCCTTGAAGGCCCAGGCGGTGGCGGCCCGGACCTATGCGCTCAAGCAGGGGATGAAGTACGGGATCGCGCATATCTCCGATACGACGACCGATCAGGCTTACAAGGGAGTATCCGTGGAATTTCCCACAGCCCTGGAGGCGGTGAAGGCTACGGAGGGGGAAGTGCTGACCTACGGCGGCTCCCTGATCGATCCGCTTTACTACTCCAACGCGGGAGGCAAGACGGCCGAATCCACCGAAGTATGGGGCAACGCCGTCCCTTACCTGAAGAGCGCCTCGTCTCCTGACGAGGGAGCGCAGAACGGTAAGAAGACGTGGTACAAGATCGTCACGCCGAGCGGGCGCATGGGGTATATCCGCTCGGATTATGCCCAGGCGACGGGGGAGAAGAATCCGGCGGGTCTCCCGTATTATGAGGGCAATACGACCGGCACCAACGTGCGGGGGGCTCCGTATGTGGATGACACCGCGAATCCTTCGCTGTTCACCGTCGATATCGGCGACCGCTTCGTCGTGATCGGGGAAGCCGTGGAGTCCAATGCCTATGCCTGGATCCGCGGTCCGTTCGATTCCGCCAAGCTGAAGGAGAAGCTTGGTTCCCAGGTCTCCGGCAGCATCACCTCGCTGGAGGTCACGAGCCGGGGAGCTTCGGGCCGGGCCACGGCCGTCAGCGTCAACGGCCAGCCGGTGAAGGCCGCGTATCCCGATTCGCTGAGGGGGCTGCTGGGCGGGCTGCCGTCCACCCGGTTTGAAATCGAAGAAACGGGAAGGTATACTATACAGGGAGCAGAAGGGACGGTCCGTACACGCACGCCGGGCTCTTCTCCTGTCTATATCGCAGGAGGCACCGCAGCACCCCGGAAGTCCGATGCCGAAGCACCGCTGTTCGTCATGAATGGCGCGGGGCAGGTACGGGCAGCCACGGATGACGCCCAGTTCATCTTTAAGGGCACCGGCTTCGGCCACGGCCTCGGGATGTCCCAGTGGGGAGCCAAGGGCTATGCCGAGCAGGGGCTGGATTACCGGGCCATCCTGAGGACCTATTACACCGGCGCTGAGATTACCAGGCCGTAAGGCGAGGTAACCCGGCTTGCCATACTCCCGCGAAGGCGGAATACAACCACAGAAGGATGTTAAGAACCGATGCAGGTGGATTTATTCGACTACCATCTCCCTGAGGAGCTCATTGCCCAGACGCCGCTGGCCGACCGCACGGCTTCCCGGCTGCTGACCCTGAGCAAGACGAGCGGGGAGACGGCTCACCATACATTTGAAGATCTGGAGCAGTACCTGCAAGCCGGGGATGTCCTCGTGTTGAACAACACGAGGGTCATTCCAGCCCGGCTTTTTGGCGTGAAAGCGGACACCGGAGCCAAGGCGGAGATTCTGCTGCTGAAGCAGCTCGAAGGCGACCGCTGGGAAGCCCTGGTGAAGCCGGGCAAGCGGCTGCGCGAAGGCGCCGTGATCCACTTCGGCGTGGAGACCGGCGCAGACGGCGCAAGCCAGGGGGAACCGCTGCTGAAGGCGACCGTCGAGGAGACCGGTGCGCAGGGGGCGCGCGTGCTGCGCTTCGAGTACGAGGGCATCTTCAACGAGCTGCTCGACCGGCTCGGCCATATGCCGCTGCCTCCTTATATCAAGGAGCAGCTGCCCGAGCGGGAGAGATACCAGACGGTCTATGCGAAGCATGAGGGCTCGGCCGCGGCGCCGACGGCCGGGCTGCATTTTACCGAGGCCTTCCTGCATAGGCTGGAACAAAAAGGTATACAATTAGCCTATGTCACGCTTCATGTGGGACTCGGCACGTTCCGTCCCGTTTCCGCCGAAACGGTGGACGAGCACGACATGCACGAGGAATATTACGAAGTGCCGCAGGAGACGGCCGAGCTGGTCACCGCTGCGAAGCGGGAAGGCCGGCGCGTGGTCGCCGTGGGAACGACCTCCGCACGGACGCTGGAGACGGCCGCCGCGGAAGACGGCAGCCTGCAGGCCTGCAGCGGCTCCACCGGAATCTTCATCTATCCGGGGTACCGCTTCAAGGCGGTGGATGCGCTCCTGACGAACTTCCATCTGCCGAAGTCCACGCTGATGATGCTGATCTCCGCGCTCGCGGGGCGGGAGAATGTACTGGCCGCCTACCGGGAAGCGGTGGAGCGCAAGTACCGCTTTTTCAGCTTCGGCGACGCCATGTTTATTTACTGACCGGCCCGCAGCGGCCGGTTCTTATACGGAACGGAAAGAAGTGAGAACCTCATGCCAGCAGTTACTTACGAACATATCAAAACCTGCAAGCAGTCCGGCGCCCGTCTTGGGCGCGTTCACACGCCGCACGGCGTGATCGAGACGCCGGCTTTCATGCCCGTCGGCACCCAGGCGACCGTGAAGACGATGGCTCCGGAGGAGCTGAAGGCCATGGATGCGCATATCATCCTCAGCAATACGTACCATCTCTTCCTGCGGCCGGGCCACGAGACGGTCAAGGCGGCCGGCGGCCTGCACAAATTCATGAATTGGGACCGTCCGATCCTGACGGACAGCGGCGGATTCCAGGTCTTCTCCCTGAGCGACATGCGCAAGATCAGCGAAGAGGGCGTGGAGTTCCGCTCCCACTTGAACGGGGACAAGCTCTTCCTCTCCCCGGAGAAGGCGATGGAGATCCAGAACGCGCTCGGATCCGATATCATGATGGCGTTCGACGAATGCCCGCCGTATCCGGCCGAGCACAGCTATGCGAAGCAGTCGCTTGAGCGCACGACCCGCTGGGCCGAGCGCTGTCTCAAGGCGCACAGCCGGCCGGAAGACCAGGCGCTGTTCGCGATCGTGCAGGGGGGCATGTACGAGGATCTGCGCAAGCAGAGCGCGGCCGAGTTGACTTCCCTGGATTTTCCGGGGTATGCTATTGGGGGACTCAGCGTAGGGGAGCCGAAGCACCTGATGTACGAGGTGCTCGATTACACCGTTCCGCTGCTTCCCGAGCAGAAGCCGCGCTACCTGATGGGCGTGGGATCGCCGGATGCCCTTGTCGAAGGGTCCATCCGCGGCATCGACATGTTCGACTGCGTGCTGCCGACCCGGATTGCCCGCAACGGGACCATCATGACCAGTGCAGGACGTCTGGTGATCCGCAACGCGAAGTTCGCGAACGACTTCGGACCGCTGGATCCGGCCTGCTCGTGCTATACCTGCAAGAATTATTCGAGAGCATATATCCGCCATCTGATCAAAGCGGACGAGACCTTCGGCATCCGTCTGACGACATACCACAACCTGCATTTCCTTCTCGAGCTGATGCGGGGCGTGCGCCAGGCGATCCGGGAAGACCGGCTGCTTGATTTCCGCGACGAATTCTTTGCCGCCTACGGTATCGACGAGAACAGCAAAGGGTTTTAGAACCAATTTTTCATAGACACCGAAAGACAGAAAGGGGAATTCTTGTATGTGGGAATTGGCAGCGGCCAACGCACCGGCGGAAGCCACCGGGCCTATGGCGTACCTCGTAACTTACGGACCGCTCGTTCTTATGTTCGTCGTTCTTTACTTCCTTCTGATCCGTCCGCAGCAGAAGCGCCAGAAGGCGCGCAACATGCTGCTCGGGAACCTCAAGAAGGGAGATAAGGTCGTCACGATCGGAGGACTGCACGGTACGATCCTGGAGCTCACGGACGATACGGTCATTCTTCGTGTGAACGATGTGACGAAGCTGACGTTTGAGCGTTCTGCGATCAACACGGTGACGGCGAGCCCATCCGGGGACGAGAAGAAGTAAGAGAGCACTGGAATCTGTGCAGCATCAAAAAGGCCTTCCTGCCGCAGCGGGAAGGCCTTTTTTTACAGCAGCATTTTTGAATAATAGCGGAATCTTTCATGCGTCGGCCAGGGTGCATGCGGCCTGTTGGTCCGACGCTCTTTAACAGGCAGTGAAGCCATGGATGCTGATGTTTGAATGGACGGAGGTTCTCCTTGGATACCGCGCCTCATCTCTTGAGATTCACGCCGATCATCCCGCCCAGGGCGCCGGCCACCGGGGCGACGCCGCCAAGAACGAGCATCTCCTGCGTGAAGCCCGCATCGTAAGCGAGGAAGCCGATCATCCAGATGACCGCCGTATACAGAAGGCCGAGCAGGCCGCCCTGATACCAGCCTCTGGAGCCGCTTCGTCGGCCTGACACGATTCCCCCAATGAATAACGACAGCGCATGGATCGTTAAGGTCGCACTCAGCCACGAGCCTTCCGCCACCTCGGTGCCGAGCAGCACCAGCGAGGCGGCCAGCGTGCCGGCCAGCATGAACAGCACGGCGTACATTAATCCGGAGAGCAGCGGCGATCCCTTCATGGTTCCTCATCCTCCCGTAACTTGATCTTGTCTCATTCTATGGGCCTGTACGGCAAAATAGTACAGGTCGGAGAGCCCTTCGTTACCAGCATTTCTCCCGCATGACAACCCATGGCCAAGGTCACAATAGGCTTGGAACCGTTGCCGGGAGGTTGAGCTATGGAGATGTTGTTGGTCCTCTTTTTCCGTACCCTGCTGGTCTATGTGGTCGTCTTCCTGACGATGCGTCTCATGGGGAAGCGGGAGATTGGCAAGCTGTCGCTGTTTGATCTCGTGATCTCGATCATGATTGCCGAAATCGCCGTATTCGTACTGGAGGATCTGGACAAGCCGCTGATCCAAGGCATCCTTCCGATGCTGACCCTGGTGCTCGTGCAGGTGTTCATCGCGCTGGTCTCGCTCAAGAGCCAGAAGCTGCGCCGTCTGTTCGAAGGGCAGCCTTCTCCTCTGATCGAGCATGGACACCTGAACCGGGAGGAGATGCGCAAGCAGCGCTATAACCTGGACGATCTGCTCCTGCAGCTGCGGGAGAACAAGGTGCTGAATGTGGCGGATGTGGAGTTCGCGGTGCTGGAGCCTTCGGGTAAGCTGACGGTGCAGCAGAAGACGGACAAGGAGGAAGAACCGCCGTGTCCGCCGCCGTCGTTCCGTTATGAGGGACTGCCGCTGCCCTTGATTATGGACGGCAAAGTCCAGGACGACAGTTTGAAGAAGCTCGACCAAACGCGGTTTTGGCTCAAGCGGGAGCTGCAAAGCCGGGGCATCAAGGACTTCAAGGAAGTGTTCTTCTGCTCCCTGGACCACCGGGGGCGCTGGTTTATCGATAAGAAGAGGTAGGGCGCGGCCGAATCATGATCGAACGAAGGCTGCACGGATGATTTTTCTATTTGACGAACCTTTATTTAACGAACTTTTTCCCGAGCCAGAAGATCCGGAAGAGATCGTCCCGGTCGATGAGCCGGAGCAGGGTGGCGGCCAGGAGGTAGATGACGAATCCCGTAAAACAGGCGGAGGCGAATTTGCCGAAGCCGTCCGGCAGCCATCCGGAATACATGACGGAGTAGCTGGACACCCCTGCCGCCGCCATGCTGAAGCCCACCTTGACGAAGTCGGAGACCTCCATCCGGAACTGCAGCAGGCGGACCATGCTGTTCCAGTGCAGGACGGTGACCAGCATGATGTTCACCGTAATGGCCACCACCGCTCCCAGGATGCCGAATTCAGGCCGGGAGGCGAGCATGACAATCAGCGCAAGCTTGACCACCGACCCGACGAGTGTATTGACCAGTGCGCTACCGGGTCTTTCGAGCGCCTGCAGAGCGGACTGGAGCGGAGCCTGCAAGTAAATGAACAAAGCCGCCGGAGCCATCATGCGCAGCATGGCGCCCACACCCGGCTGGTTGTACATATAGAGGCAGATCGGCTCGGCCAGCACATACATCAAGACGGCGAACGGCGCACCGGTGACCAGCGCGAGTTTCAGGGACTGGTGCAGCCGCATATGGATCGTTTTCATGTCACCGCGCGCCGCCGCTTCAGATAAGGACGGAACCAGGGAGACGGCGAGGGAGAAGGTCAGCGCGCTCGGCAGGAGCAGCACGGGGATGATCATCCCCTGCAGGGCACCGTACTGGGCGGTGGCCACACCGGTGGCAAGGCCTGCCGCCGCAAGGGCATGCACGGTCAGGATCGACTCAAGCAGATACGAGCCTGAGCCTACGAGCTTGCTGCCTGTAATCGGAACGGCGAGGGACAGCAGGTTCTTCAGGTTGGCCAGCCGGTTCAGCGGCTTCCGGCTGCCGATCTCGGCGCGGGGCTTCTCCGGCCGGCTCTGCCGGCCGCGGAGGTAGATGATGGCCAGCACGAGCATGGCGCCGATCTCTCCGATGGTTACCCCGACCATCGCCCCGGCTGCGGCATATTCAATGCCGTAGGGAATCATCCAATACGCGAAGAGCAGCACGGTGACTATGCGGATCAGGGTCTCGATGACCTGGGAGAGGGCGGTCGGAATCATATTGTGCCGTCCCTGGAAATAGCCGCGGAAGACCGAGGAGACGGCGACGATCGGAACGATCGGCGTCATGCACAGGAACGTATAGTACACCCGGGAATCCGTGAAGACGTGGCTTGTGATCCAGGGTGCAAAATAAAAAATCGCTGCGCCGAAAAAGAGGCCGAGCACGGTGGAGAGGGCCAGAGAGACGCGGAAGATGCTCCGGATGCGCGCTTCGCTGCCCTCCGCTTCGGCCGCCGCGATCAGCTTGGCCACCGCCACGGGAATGCCGCCGGTGACGAGCGTCAAGATCACCACCAGGAACGGCCAGCCCATCTGGTACAGTCCGATCCCCTCCGAGCCGATGACCCGGGGCAGGGTCATGCGCGGGATGAAGCCGAGGATGCGGTTGATGATGCCCGCGGCCAGCAGGATGAGCGTTCCTTTGATGAACGATTGTTTGGTCAAGGGAATAACCTCTTTTCTCCCTCCAAGGGCATAGGGTGCCGGGTAGATGTCTGGGGCCGGTCCCGGAAGACGGCCAAGCCGTTGATCCTGTATAATGAATATGCGGAACCTGTCCGGCCGCATGCTAGAATTTTGCCGGAGGCGGCCGGGCCCGTGCAGGAAATTCGGCCGGGGGCAGCGAATAGGATAATCAACGAGCTGCGTACGGGGAGGGGATACCTGGTGGATAAAGACATATGGAAGCAGGACCGCAGCAGCGAAGCGGAGCCCGGCGGAAGCAGTCAGGATGGGGCGGAGCCGCGGGACCATCAGGCCGATGAAGCCGATGAAGCCGCCTCGGAGGAGCAGGAGGAAGCGGGCCCCCGGCAGGATGCGGGGGGCGGAAGTGCCGATCCGGTCCCTTATATGGAGATGTATTATGCATCCGCCGAGCCGGCCGCGTCAATGATTCGCGACGAAGCGGAACATACGGAAGCAGCGGAGGCGGAACTCACGCAGCCTGTTCAGGGGCCGGACGCAGAGGCGGTGACGGAAGGCTTCGGTATGGCGGATGAGACCGCAGATGAGCCGGACGAGCCCCTCTATGAGGAGGATCCGTCGATTCCTCTCATCGAGCGTGCCGAAGCGTATGCGGGGGAAGCGGAGCCGGAAACGCTGGACGATGCCGAGCTCAGCCTGGTGATCGAGGAAATGTGCCGCAGCAAAGCCGAGGAGTTTCATATGATCGGCTATGAGCATGTGACGCCGGAGGACATCTGGGACTGCATCAGCGACAAGTACCGGAAGAGCGGCGTGCCGCCTTTGCACCGGATCGTGAACGACATCTTGTCGCTGCGGGTGACGAATTTTATGAACTGGCTGACGATGAGCGCATTCAAGGGTGCCCATTTCCGTTGAATGGGCTTCTTTTTTTGCGGTTAAGCTAGACTATTCGCACCTGATCTGCCTAGCGGATTCCAAATTGACTCGATTTTGGCAGGTGAGTATAATGGGAATATTGAGTGTGGAAGGAGATTTTTCATGGACATCAAAAGATTCGCCGCCTTTCTCGGCATCGTGGCGATCGTATTCGTATCGATCGGTCTCACAAGTCCCAGTATTGTCCGGGATGTAAGGCTCGGTCTGGATTTGAAAGGCGGATTCGAGATCTTGTATGTGGCAGAACCGATTGAGGCAGGCAAACCGGTCACAGCCGAATCGCTCAAGCAGACCGCGCATAGTCTGGAGAAGCGTGCGGACAGTCTGGGCGTTGCCGAACCGGAGGTAACTACCGAAGGTACGGACCGGATTCGGGTGAAGCTTGCCGGGGTCGAGAATGAAGAGCAGGTCCGAAAGTTGATGAAGGAACCGGCCGAACTTACGTTTCGCGGGCCGGATGGGACTAAGGAGATGTTGGGAAGCGATTTCGTAGAAGGCGCAGCCCAAATCGGATATGACGAACAGAACCGCCCGCTTATCCAGATCGAGGTTAAGGATAAAGAAAAGTTTCGTAAGGTAACGGAAAAGCTTCTTCACCAGCCGCTGGCCATTTATCTAGATGAGAAAGAACTGTCGGCTCCGATTGTCCAGCAGGTTCTGACCGACGGCAAAGCTACCATTTCCGGAAATTACACCTTCGAAGAAGCCAAGACACTTGCCGATACGATTAATCTGGGAGCCCTTCCTCTGAAACTGACGGAGAAGTATACGCAGAGTGTAGGCGCGACGCTCGGGCAGCTGTCGCTTCAGGAGACCGTTCGGGCGGGACTCATCGGTTCCGTGCTGATTTTGCTGTTCATGGTGATCTTCTACCGGATTCCGGGTGTGGTGGCCGCCATTACGATTATCACGTACGCCTGGCTTCTTCTGGTGGTATTTAACTGGATGAACGCCACGCTTACCCTGCCGGGTATTGCCGCCTTCATTCTCGGGATCGGGATGGCAGTGGATGCGAATATCATTACATACGAGCGGATCAAGGAAGAAATCCGCAGCGGCAAAAGCATTCTCTCGTCACTCAAGGCCGGTTCCAAGCATTCTTTCCGCACGATTATGGACGCGAATATCACGAATATCATTGCCAGTGCCGTACTGTTCTATATCGGCAACGGAGCCATTCGCGGATTTGCGCTGACGACGATGCTCAGTATCGTTATCAGTATCTTGACGAACGCTTTTTTGCTCGGTTTTTGATTGTGCTGCTCGTTCGTGCGAATCTCTTCAAGAAACCGGCATACTTT
The DNA here is from genome assembly GCF_000250655.1 of Paenibacillus mucilaginosus 3016. Lineage (NCBI taxonomy): Bacteria > Bacillati > Bacillota > Bacilli > Caryophanales > Paenibacillaceae > Paenibacillus > Paenibacillus mucilaginosus. The sequence goes on along the minus strand of NC_016935.1, from coordinate 7,126,426 downwards.
GGCGTAAAGGAGTCGGAAATCCGTGGATTATAAAGTGTACTTCAGCTTTGTCAAGCAGCGTAAGTATTTCTACATGGCTTCACTCTTTATTACCCTGCTCGGGGCCGTGATGCTCATGGTAAGCGGGCTTAACTATGGCGTGGATTTCCGGGCGGGAACGTCGATGGACATCTCGGCGGACAAGCCTATGGATAAGGCGCAGGCAGAGGAGCTGATCCGCTCTGCGGGTGCGGAACCCAGCACGGTCACGCTGGGCGGCGAAAATAACAACAGGCTGTCCGTACGGTTCAGTGATATTGTTCCCGATGACACGATCAAAAAGGTCAAAGACAGCTTTGCGGCCGCATATGGGACGGCGGTTTCGCAGGAGGTAAATACCGTCACGCCGGATATGGCCCTGGAGCTCCGGAACAAAGCGTTGATTGCCATCGGCGTAGCTTCGCTGGCAATATGTTTGTACGTAACCATCCGTTTTGAATGGCGGTTCGCCATTGCATCCATCATTGCCATTCTTCATGATGCTTTTCTGGTTGTGAGCGTGTTCGCGATCTTCCAGCTCGAAGTTAACTTGCCGTTCATGGCTGCGGTGCTTACCACCATCGGTTATTCCATTAACGATAAGATTGTCATTTTCGACCGTGTCCGTGAAAATCTGCGTTTTGCGAAGCTGAAGACTTCGGAAGATGTAAGCAAGCTTCTGGACGACAGTATCTGGCAGACCATGAAAAGAAACATCAACACCGTACTTACCGTGCTGATTGCCGCCGTTTGTCTGCTCGTGTTGGGCAGCCCGGCCATTAAGCTCTTTGCTCTCGCAAAGATCATTGGTCTGACTAGCGGGGCATACTCTTCTGTGTGCATCGCCGGACCGCTTTGGTATGATATGAGAAATAAGGCTCTGGGAGCCAAGAAGAAGGCCGCAGTGCAGAACGACTGATCCGGGAGATCGGTCCGGGCCTCGGCCGCCGTAAGGTACCGGCCGCGCGAAACGGCAGTTTCGGCGGCCTTTATCAATGGGCCGAGAGCCGAACGAAATAAAGAGTTCGAACCTGAATCTCACGGAGGAGGGGCCCCATGACGGATGGACGTGACAAGCAGACCGAGGCCGCAGAACGCCTGGCGCTCGCCGGCGGACTCGCACTCGCGGTGTTGAAGGCTGCGGCCGGGATGGCGGCAGGCAGTAAAGCATTGATTGCCGAAGGGCTTCATTCGGCCGCCGGATCGCTTGGCTCACTTGCCTCGCTGATCGGCCTGCGGGCCGCAGAGGACCCGGACAGCGGCAGGCTCCGGGCGGTTTCGTCGATCGTGCTCTCCGTGCTTCTGCTTGTCATGGGGATCGAGACGGGGATCACGTCTCTGAAGACGATCCTATCCGGTACCGTGGAGGCACCGGAGCGTTATGCACTTATCGTTCTTGTTGTAACCGTGATTGCAGGGGAAGCCATCTATCAGTTCAGGCTGCGTCCGGGAACGGGGACCGCTCCAGGAGAGCAGCTCTACGGCGGGGCCGGTGTTCACCGGTCCGGTCTCTACGCCGCAATGGCGGCCCTGGTAGGGATCGGCGGAGCCATCCTGGGGGATTACCTGGGAAATAATTTGTTGTATTATCTCGATCCCGCGGCAGGAATCGTGATAGCCGTACTGATTCTGCGGATGGGCTATTTGACGGTGATAGAGTCCGTTGTCCGCAGTCTTGAAAAGGTGCTGGGCAGAGAAGATGCGGCCGATCTGATCGAAACCGTGCAGCGCGTGAAGGGTGTCATTGCGGTAGATGATCTGCAGGCCAGGGAGCTGGGCCACTACGTGATCGTGGACGTGCGGATCAGCGTGAATCCGCGCATCACCATTCAAGAGGGCCATGAGATTGCGAGAATTGTCAAACAGACGCTGATGAAGCGGTTCAGTCATATTACGGAAGTGCTGACACAGGTAAGTCCCTATGACCCGGGCTATCCGTACAAGGGAGCAAGCCGGGATCACGACGACGTGCCGACACTTCTGCATTAACGGAATCATTCCGTATTAGGATGGCCCGGCTGCCCAAGGCATGCCGGGAGAGGAGGAAAGGCAAGCATGCTACAAGCCAAGGCAAGATGGAACATCGGGGAAGCGGAAGAATCGGCGGTGAAGGCCCTCTCGCAGCAGCTGGGTCTCTCACCGCTGCTTTCGCGTCTTCTGGTGGTTCGGGGAATGACAGACACCGGGCATGCTGCCGAATTTTTGGATGGGGGAGCGGATCACATTCACGATCCGTTCCTTTTGGATGGAATGGAACGTGCGGTCGGGCGGATCCGCCGGGCGCTGGAGACCGGGGAGCGAATCCGGATCTACGGGGACTACGACGCCGACGGAGTCAGCTCCACGACGCTGATGGTCTACCTGCTCCGGCAGCTGGAGTGTACGTTCGATTATTATATCCCCCACCGGGTCACCGAGGGGTACGGTCTGAACAACGGGGCGATCGATGAAGCCCACCGGCAGGGCGTCGGACTGATCATTACCGTGGATACGGGGATCAGCGCCGTGGAAGAGATCGCGCATGCGGCTTCTCTGGGCATGGATGTGATTGTCACAGACCACCACGAGCCGCCGGAGGTGCTGCCGGAAGCGTACACGCTCATCAACCCGAAGAAGCCGGGCTGTCCTTATCCGTACAAGCACTTGGCCGGTGTGGGGGTAGCGCTGAAGCTGGCGCAGGCGCTGCTCGGCCGCTGGCCGGAGGAGCTCCTGCCGTATGCGGCGATCGGCACGGTCGCCGACCTCATGCCGCTCACGGAAGAGAACCGGATCATCGTAAAGCGGGGCATCGAGCAGATGCGCTCCACGTCGAACTGCGGCATCAAGGCGCTCCTGGCCGTGGCCGGCATACCGGTGCGCGAGGTGAATTCGACGCATATCGGCTTTGCGCTGGGCCCGCGGATCAACGCAAGCGGGAGGCTGCTCAGCGCCGATACGGCGGTGAAGCTGCTGACGACGGAGGACGAACGGGAAGCCGAACGGCTGGCTCAGGAGCTAGACCTGCTGAACAAGGAGCGGCAGCGAATCGTGGACGAGATGGCCAAGGAGGCGTTCGCCTTGGTTGAGCGCCAGCGGGAGAAGTCCGGCTCACTCCCCAAAGCGATCGTGCTCGCCCAGGAGAACTGGAACGTCGGGGTCATCGGGATCGTCGCCTCCAAGATCGTGGACCGGTATTACCGGCCGACGGTGATTCTCGGAATCGACAAGGAGAGCGGGATGGCCAAAGGCTCCGCCCGGTCGATCGCCGGCTTCGACATGCACAAGGCGCTGACCCACTGCGCCGACCTCATGGATCATTACGGCGGGCACCAGATGGCCGCCGGCATGACCTTGAGCCGGGAGAACCTGGGCGAATTCGCACGGAGGCTCGATACCCTGGCGGAGGAGTGGCTGCAACCGCAGGACTTCGTGCCGCTGCTGCAGGCTGACGCCGAGTGCGAATTCAGCGAGATCAGCCTCGAGAGCATTCTCGATCTCGAGAAGCTGGGGCCGTTCGGGACGGGCAATCCGTCACCGAGGTTCGTGTTCCGCGGGCTGAAGCTCAGCGACCTGCGGACGATGGGCAAGGAGCAGCAGCACCTCAAGCTCTCATTGAAGGGGGCGGGGGAGACAGCGGCCGCCCTGGAGGCCGTGGCCTTCAACAAGGGGGCGCTGAGCGATTGGATTACACCTAGCGCCCGGATCGATCTGCTCGGGGAGCTGTCCGTGAACGAATGGAACGGCGTCCGCCGTCCGCAGATTCTGCTGCAGGATCTGCAGGTGACGGACCTCCAGCTCTTCGACTGGCGGGGAACGCCCAAGCCGGAGCGCAGGGTGGCTGAGCTGTGCGAGCGGCTCCAGCTTCGTCCGCAGGGCCATGACCACCTTCCGGCGGCGGTGGTCGTGTTCCGCTCCTGGATCCCGCCGGAGCTGAAGGAAGCCGCCCGGGGCTGCGCTCTCTGGTACTGCGATCTGGAGGGGCATCTGCATCCCGCGGCGGCCTGAGCGGAAGCCTGCCGCTCCATGAGGCCCGGGACATCGTGCTGTATCACCTGCCGGAGCGGCTCGAACAGCTCCATGCGGTTGCCGTGCAGGCCGGTGCCGCGGAGCGGTATTACGCGGCTTGGGGCGGCGCGGAAGCAAACGATGCCGCCCTGCTGCCGGACCGTGCGGAGTTCAAGGCGGTCTACGGCGCACTCGCCGGGGCCGGGTCCGGCGGCAGCACGGTACAGGGCATCGGCGCCAGGACCCGTCTGGACCCCGCCGTGGTCCGCTTCATCCTGGACGTCTTCACGGAGCTTGGGTTCGTGGAAGCGTCGGGGGAGGCCTACCGCCTCCTTCCGGCCGTCGAGAAGAAGGATCTGACGGCATCCCTGCTCTACCGCAGCCGGATGAATCACAAGGAACTAGAAGAACGACTGCTTTACACCACAGCAAGAGAGCTGCTGGGCACCCTGGTGTCCGAGGCTCATAACACAACCACATTAATGGAGGGAATCCTATGAATTTCAAAGAATATATCCGCGTGATCGAAGACTTCCCGCAGCCGGGCATCTCGTTCAAAGACATTACGACCCTGCTTGCCGACGGCAAAGTCTACAGTGAAGTGATCCGTGAGCTGGCCAAGCGTCTGGAAGGACAGCAGATCGACCTCATCGCAGGTCCCGAAGCGAGAGGCTTCGTCATCGGCGCTCCGCTGGCCGTAGCCCTTGGCGTCGGCTTCGTGCCGATCCGCAAGAGCGGCAAGCTGCCGAGCAATACGATCGAAGCGGATTATGCTCTCGAATACGGCAAGGACAAGCTGGCGATGCACGACGACGCCATCAAGCCCGGTCAGAAGGTGCTGATCGCCGACGATCTGCTGGCTACCGGCGGAACGATCGCGACATCGATCAACCTGGTGAAACAGCTTGGAGGCGAAGTCGTGGGAGCGGCTTTCCTGATCGAGCTTCAGGAGTTGAACGGCCGGGATCGCCTGGACGGCATCGACGTCATCTCGCTCGTACAGTACTAATCCATCGACGCATCACGAAGAACAGGGCGGCCCTTCAGGGCCGCCCTGTTTGTGCAGAGGCATATATGGCATTCGCGAGTCGGGGCTTTACGGCTTGTGGACGGTCTTGACATGGTCCATATGCATGAATACCGACGCGCCGCCCGAGGTGATGAGTTCGACAATGGGGGCGTCCGCCGACTTCAGCAGCCCAATATGGCTCTGCCTTTCGCCCAGATTCAGCACGATGAATTCGCCTTCGAGCTTCTTGAGCTGCTGGTCCATCGTCCGTGCCAGCGGCATGGTGTTCGGAGCGACGGGAAAAGCGGCCGGATTCATGGAATAGGGCGTCACGTTGGGCCCGTAGGGAATAAGCGTCTTGAGATGACGCATCGAGACCAGGATCGTGTGATAGACCGGGGATTGAAAGGCAAAGAAGTCGGTCATGAGAGAGGTGATGTAGCCGTGAATCGACTGCTGGCCGGTAATATAAATCTCGCTGAAAATGCCCTTCGCATTCATCAGAACCTTGCGGTAAGAAAGGTCGGGTGCAGCCTCCCAGGAGATCGAGGACAGGTTCGAATCCTCTCCTGCCGAGACCTGCGCCAGGGAGAACTCCTGCAGATGCAGAGCAGGGACATAATGAAAGCGTCTGCCGTCATGCACGACGAGGATATCGCTGCCCATGTCGACCAGAATGCCGCGGACCGGCTCTTTCTTGCCGGATATACACAATTCGACGGGGCGGTTCAGATAGGAGCGCATCGCTGACAATGGGTACACCTCCTTCCGGATGGCATGAAGAGAAAAAAAGCCCCATGGATGTCAAGGAACACAGCGCATCTCCATGGGGCATATGGCGGTAAGGATTACCGAAGGGGCCGTCCCTTACGGAAGAAGGGGAGGCATTCCGTTTAGCGGCGTGCGGAACGTTTCAGGCTGTATACCGGCGTTTTGAAGGATTTGCTGCGCGAGATGGCGTTAGCGTTCGCTTTCTTTTGGCCGCCGCTGCTGGAGTTTCCTTTGCCGCTGCGGTTGCCGCCGCTGTTGGCATTGCGCTGCCCGCCTTGAGCCTGGTTTTGACCTTGTGCTTGGTTCTGACCTTGGTTTTGACCTTGATTTTGGCCTTGATTTTGACCTTGTTTCTGCCCCTGGTTTTTGTTCTGACCGCTGCGGTTGCCGCTCCGGGAGCCGAGGGTCACGCTCTTAATATGAAAGAGAGGAATGCGGACAATCTCTCTGTTGACGATAAGGAACAGGAAATCCTGGCTAACGTCCGAGATGACGCCTTCGATTTTCTCCGGACCGCCGCGGTTGATCTGCACGAACTGGTGGCGGAGCTGCTGGAGCACAGCTGGGAAGGAACCGGCAGAGACATAGGCAGGTGTCGTACCGCTGCGGCTGCCGCTGCGGTTACCGCTGCTGTTGCCGCGGGGCGCATCGCTGATGCTTTTGATGTGGGCTGCATTCACATAAACCAGCCCGTCCTTCGTTTTCAATACGAGATACCCGTGCCTGGCGGCAAGCAGCTTGCCGGTAATCGCGTCGGGACCTCCACGGTTAATGCGGACCTCGGATCCGATCAGTGTGCTAAGCGGGTTGTTGTAAGCCATTTGAACATTCCCCTCTCATGAATGAATAATCAGGTTGTACTTCGCAAAACAGATAATGAAGAAACAAGCTGGACTGGCAACTGGACACTGGCAACTGGCATCGGGCTGAACCGGTGAACCCTGCCGCACGGGCACCGACCACCTCCCTTCATGTGTCGATGGGGTTGATTTGTAAGATATGTATATGTATAACGCAGGGTTTGGTATGGTCTGGAATCTAGTTTTCTTGCAATTTCCACATCTATCATGAGCAGGGGGACAATCGTTCGGTAGATAGGAAAGAACAAGGGCAGAAGCCGGATTTTGGCGGTATTGACGGTTGTCCCTTACCTCTTGGCAGCGTTCTACATATCTTGAATTATCTCTATTAAGAGGAGGTAGTTTGAGAGATGCGTCATGAAGAGCAGGGGACGAATGCGGCCAGTGTGCAGGGAGATTGCCATTGCGGAGAGAACCAAGGAAACCGTACGCAGGGCAGCCGCACACAGGGCAACCGCACACAAGGCAGCCGTTCGGGCAGAAAAGGCTCGAAGGGGAACCGTACGCAGGGCAACCGTACGCAAGGCAACCGCACCCAGGGGAACCGGACAGCAGGTAACCGTACAGGCGGAAAAGGCTCGAAGGGGAACCGTACGCAGGGCAACCGCACCCAGGGGAACCGGACAGCAGGCAGCCGGACAGGCGGAAAAGGCTCGAAGGGGAACCGCACGAGAGGCGGCCGCACAGGCGGAGGCCAAACCTGCTGAGGCACCCGTGACAAAGGGCGGATATCCCCGCAGGACAACGGCCGTCGCCCCGGCCTCCCACCCGGCATAAGGTAATGTAGCACAAAAAGCCTATCCGATACGGATAGGCTTTTTGCTTGCAGCGGAGGCCTGGACAGTGCCTTCCGCTCATCGGACGGGAGGGACGGAAGAGCGATGGCTGCGGAACTGCCGGTGCGGCATCTGGTGATTGGTGAAGATCAGCTGAAGCAGCTGGAGAAGGACGTGTGGAGCGACAGGTTTGTGAGCTGCCGGCTTGCATCGGGACGGGGGAGGTCAAGCGCAAAGGTGCGCTACCGCGGCGGACATACGCGCAGCTACCCCAAACGTTCCTATGAAGTGGTCTGCGGGGGCAGGACTTACCATTATAATGCGGAATTCGATGACCCATCGCTCATCCGCAATGCGCTGTCATTTCATTTCTTTGAATCGATCGGGGTTCCGAGCCCGAAGACGCAGCATGTGCATCTGATGTTGAACGGCCAGAGCCTCGGAGTGTATCTGGAGATCGAAGGAGTGGAGAGACCCTTTTTCCGCAAGCGGGGGATCGGGGTGCAGTCCCTGTTCTATGCCGTGAACGACGATGCCAACTTCGGTCTGAAGGCCACGGATTCCTCCCGCCGCAAGACCTCCTTGTACTCGGGATACCAGCAGATGATGGGAGTGCCGGCCGAACGTCAGCGTCTTGTGCTGTTCATCCGCCGCTTGAATGCCGGGGGGATGGCCGGCTCGAAGGAGCTGCACCGGTACCTGGCGCAGCGGCTGAATATCGACAACTATCTCCGCTGGCTGGCGGGGGCCGTGCTCACCGGCAATTACGACGGCTTCGACCAGAACTATGCGCTGTACCGGCACAAGCCTAGCGGCAGGTACCGGATCATCCCCTGGGATTACGAAGGGACCTGGGGACGCAACTGCTATGGCCGGGACTGCGGCAGCGACCTGGTGCGGATCCGGGGCTACAACAAGCTGACGGAGCGGCTTCTCGGGAACGCGTCGGTGCGCAGGCAGTATAAGCTGCTGCTGCAGCGTCTGCTGCGGACGGCGTTCACGGTGAACCGGGTTCTGCCCGTCGCCGAGCGGATGCATGCGCAGATCCGTCCGTATGTCTACCGCGACACGCAGCGCAAATGGAGCTTCTCCACCTTCGACGGCGAGCCGGAGTTTATCCGACGGTACATCGAAGAGCGCCGCAAGCTGATCGCTGAAGGTCTCAAGGAGCTCTGAGCCATGGAAGCCGGGCGGCCCGGGAGAAGGCCAGGCCGTTTTTTCCGGGTTCAGGAAGCGCTGACTTTTCCCGTAAGGGCTGCGGCTTGGGAAGACAGACCGCGCAATATGTCGGTTCTTCCCGCATATTCTTGACGCCGGGCCCTCATCGGGGGCATAATGGATTAAAATCGATTTAAGGGAATGGATGAACGGATGGGGATAGAGCAGCTTCTTGAGAAGGCATCCAGTTATGTGAAGGAACAAGATCTCAAACGAATCCGGGAAGCCTACGAATTTGCCGATCAGGCCCACTTCGGGCAGGTCCGCAAGTCCGGGGAGCCTTACATATTGCATCCGCTTGCGGTAGCGGAAATTCTCGTGAACATGCAGATGGACACCACGTCAATCATTGCTGCGCTGCTCCATGACGTGGTGGAGGATACGACGGTATCCCTCGAGACCGTGCATGAGAAGTTCGGTGCGACCTGTGCCATGATCGTGGACGGACTGACGAAGCTCGAGAAGATCAAGTTCAAGAGCAAGGAAGAGCACCAGAATGAGAATTACCGCAAAATGTTCGTGGCGATGGCCCAGGATATCCGCGTCATTCTCATCAAGCTGGCGGACCGGCTGCACAATATGCGCACCCTGAAGCACCAATCGGAAGAGGCGCAGCGGCGGATCGCCGACGAGACCCTGGAGATCTTCTGTCCGATCGCCCACCGGCTCGGGATCTCGGCCATCAAGTGGGAGATGGAGGACATTGCGCTTCGTTATCTGAACCCGCAGCAGTACTACCGGATCGTGAATCTCATGCAGAAGAAGCGGACGGAGCGGGAGCAGTATATTAACGATGTCATCACGAATGTGAAGGAGAAGCTTCACGAGATGGGCATCGACGGGGACATCTCCGGCCGGCCGAAGCATATCTACAGTATCTATAAGAAGATGACCGTGCGCAGCAAGCAGTTCAACGAGATCTACGACCTGCTGGCCCTTCGGATCATCGTCGACAATATCAAGGACTGCTATGCGACCCTCGGGATCATCCACACGCTGTGGAAGCCGATGCCCGGGCGGTTCAAGGACTATATCGCCATGCCGAAGCCGAACATGTACCAGTCGCTCCATACGACGGTCATCGGCCCCAAGGGCGAGCCATTGGAAGTGCAGATCCGTACCTTCGAGATGCACCGGACGAGCGAGTACGGGGTGGCGGCGCACTGGGCATATAAGGAAGGCACGAATGTGCCGACGGGCAGCTACGAGGACAAGATGCATTTTATCCGCGAGATCATCGAGCTGCAGAACGAGGCCCAGGATGCCCAGGAGTTCGTGGAATCGCTCAAAATGGACTTTTTCTCCGACCTGGTGTTCGTGTTTACGCCTAAGGGGGAAGTGATCGAGCTGCCGGTCGGTTCCGTGCCGCTGGACTTCGCCTACCGGATTCACACGGAAGTCGGCAACCGGACGATCGGCGCCAAGGTGAACGGCCGTATCGTGCCGCTCGACCACCGGCTCAAGACCGGGGATATCGTTGAGATCCTAACCTCGAAGCATTCGTACGGACCGAGCCAGGATTGGGTGAAGATCGCACAATCCTCCCATGCCCGCACGAAGATCCGCCAGTGGTTCAAGAAGGAACGCCGTGAGGAGAACGTCGTCAAGGGCAAGGAGATGATCGAGCGCGAGCTGAAGCGGCTCGGCTACGATGTCTCTCCGCTGATGAAGGAAGACGAACTGATGGAGGTTGCCCGCAAGTTCAACTTCCAGGAAGTCGAAGATATGCTGTCCGCGGTCGGGTTCGGCGGGATCACCGCCGCCCAGATCGTCACACGCCTGACGGAGAAGCTCCGCAAGGAAGCGGAGGAAGCGCAGGCGCAGGCGATGCAGCTGACCTCCGAAGTCAAGGAAATGAAGGCTCCGGACAAGGAGCGCAGGGGACGTCCGACCGGCGGCGTCCGGGTCAAGGGAGTGGACAACCTGCTCATCCGTTTTGCGCGCTGCTGCAATCCGGTGCCGGGCGATGCCATTATCGGCTATATCACCCGGGGACGCGGGGTCTCCGTCCACCGGCTCGACTGTACGAATATCCCTTCACCCGAATGCAGCGATGAAGGGAACCGCGTGATTGAAGTGGAATGGGTGGACGATGTCGAGGCGAACTACAACGTCGAGATCGAGATCACGGGGCATGACCGGCGGGGGCTGCTCAATGAAGTGCTGCAGGTCGTCTCGGAATGCAAGACGATCATCTCGGCAGTATCGGGGCGCTCCGACAAGAACAAGATGGTGACGATCCATATGACCATTCTCATCCGCAACATCGATCATCTGCACTCCGTTGTGGAGAAGATCAAGCGGGTGAAGGATGTGTATTCGGTACAGCGCATCATGCAGGCGTAAGCCGATGCGGAATACGAAACAGAAGCGGGGCTCATAACGATGAAAGTGGTGCTTCAGCGCAGCAAAGAAGCGCGTGTGACGGTAGAGGGTGCGGCGGTGGGCCGCATTGAGCACGGGCTCGTGCTGCTCGTCGGCATTGCCCATGAGGATACCGAAGCGGATGCGAAGTATCTCGCGGACAAGATCGCGGGGCTGCGCATTTTTGAAGATGAGGACGGCAAAATGAACCGTTCGGTGCTGGAGACCGGTGGACAGATACTCTCCGTGTCCCAGTTCACGCTGTACGGCGACTGCCGCAAAGGCAGACGCCCGAATTTCATGGGGGCGGCGAGACCGGAGCATGCGGAGCCTCTGTACGAGCGGTTCAACGGCATGCTGCGCGAGCTCGGGCTGACCGTGGAGACGGGCAGGTTCGGCGCGATGATGGACGTGTCGCTCGTTAACGACGGGCCGGTAACGCTGATCCTCGAGAGCAATCCGGCCTGATCCGGTTGGAACCGCGGTTTGCGGGGCACAATGGGAAGATGAGGGAGTCGACTCCCGGATCAACCCAAAGGAGCCTGAACCGCCATGTACCGTTCCACGAAGGAAGTACTCGCCGCCCAGCCGGATCAGCTGCTGGGCCACGGCAGCCCGGCCGAAGCGATGGCCCTGCTGTCAGCGGAGCGGGCGGACAGCTCGCTGCTCAGCTTCTATACCTCGGACAGCGAGCAGCGCAAGCGGACGCCCCGCAAACCCTACCGGTAAGCTTTGGCAGACCGCTTTCGGCACGATCCGGAAGCGGTCTGTTTGTTTTACCTCCCTTGGGTGAATGTGCTACACTGATTGACGGTGTAGATTTGGAGGGAGAGGTGAACGGAAGGAAGAAACGGAAAGGGAACAAGGAGCGTAATACCGTAACGGGACAAAATCAGGTCAGGTCACTACGACTCCTGCTGTAGAGAGCGATTAGCGAAAGCGGAGGGCCTGCGGCAGGTCCGATTCCATGATTCGGATTCATTCATCGGACTTGCAGGACCGGGAGGCAGAGCTGCCGGGCCTAACGGACAAGCCCGCCTAACATAGGGATACCTATTGTCAACTGAAGCATGTCCTTATTGATTTTTTACTATTTTTGAAGACGAGGTGTATTATGGCATCGAACAGGAAAGGGGCCGGAGGTGCAAGCTCCAAGGGCTATATGCTGCTGGCGGTCCTGCTGCTGGTGATTGCGGCGGGAGCGTACGGGCTGCACAGGTGGACGAAGAATACGAATCACAGTGCGGGAGTCAAACCGGGTGCGGTTCAGCAGCTGGAGAAGGTGAAAACGGTGTCGAAGCCGCAGGAGAGCTACGATGTGATCGTCGCAGGAACGGATCCGGAAGGCGTGGCGGCCGCGGTATCGGCTGCGAAGAACGGCCAGCGGACGCTGCTCGTCGACGGGCACAACCGGGAGATTCTGGGCGGACTCATGACGCTCGGCTGGCTGAACTCGCTGGATATGAATTACGGGCCGGGAGAAGGCGTGCTCCACCAGAGGGAGCTTCTGAACAAGGGGCTGTTCTCGGCCTGGTACAGCCAGATCGAGGGCGACTCCTTCGATGTGGTCACAGCGGCTAACGCGTTCAACAAGATGGTGGCGGCAGAGAAGAATATCGATGTGCTGCTGAAGGTGAAGTCCATGGAGCCGGTTGTCGAGAAGGGGGATACGGCCTCCCTGGTGAAGGGGATGAAGCTGACCCTGGAAGACGGCAGCGAAGTCACCGTCAGCGCGAAGTCGGTTATCGATGCGACGCAGGACGCGGATATCGCGGCTGCCGCAGGCGTGCCTTATACAACGGGCCGGGAAGACCTCGGGGACAAAAAGTCCCGGATGGCCGTTACGCTCGTATTCCGCCTGAAGAACGTGACGCCGGACGTATGGGCGAAGATGCGCCAGCGGGCGGAGCAGGATAATGACGAAGGCACAGGCTCCAACGAGATGAGCATCTGGGGCTATAAGGATATGAAGGACTACCCGGCGGTCAACAAAGAGCGGATCCGCATGCGCGGGCTCAATATCGGCCGTCAGAACGACAATACGATCCTGATCAACGCGCTGCAGATCTTCGGCGTCGACGGGACCGATCCGAAATCGAAGGAAGAGGCCTTCGAGCTGGCCAAGGCGGAGCTGCCGCATGTGGTTGACCACATGAAGAAGCAGTATCCGGAGCTGGCAGGCATCGAGCTGGATGCCACCGCGCCCGAGCTCTATGTTCGCGAAACGCGGCACATCCAGGGCGAATACCGCCTGAGCATCGTGGACGTGCTTGAGAACCGCGACCAGTGGGACCGCGTCGCCTTCGGCTCGTACCCGGTGGATATCCAGCGCATGTCGCCGGCGGATACGGGGGCGGTCGTGACCGTGCCGAAGCAGTATGCCGTACCGTTCCGCAGCATCGTGCCGCTGAAGGTGGACGGGCTGCTTGTGGTCGGACGCGCCGCTTCCTATGATTCGCTGCCACACGGCACCGCGCGGGTCATTCCGGTCGGCATGGCGGCGGCGGAGGCGGCCGGTGCGGCCGCCAAGATTGCGGCGGACGGCAAGATGACCTTCCGCCAGATGGCCGCCAATAAGGAAAGCATTGCGGCGCTTCACGAGACGCTGAAAAAGCAGGGCATGGCTCTGGATTCATACACGCTGAAGCCGGAGCCGTTCATGGAGCACAAAGCGTATGAAGGCTTGAAGGTCGCCGTTACGCTCGGGCTGGCAACCGGAGGCTACAACAACGACTTCGGGCTGGACGGCAAGAGCAACCAGCAGCGGTTCGTGAACCAGCTGGAAGGCTTCCGCAAGTTCAAGCCGGCTGCTCTGACCGGCAGCCCCGCCGGCGCGCTGGCGAAGGGCTCCGATCCGAAGAGCCTGCCGCTGACGCTGGATACGGCGGCCCACATGATTGCACTGCTCGTCAAGGCGGAAGCGGGAGCGGAGAACGCTGTCTCGGTGCTGACCGAGCGCGGACTCCTGAAGGCGGAGACGCTGGAGGCCATCGCCAATAAGGATGAGCTGACCAACGGGGATACCTATCTTCTGATCCGGGACGTATATAACGCGGTCAAAGCGGAATCCTAGTAGTCTGGGAAGATCTGAGCTGGAACGAGATGGGACCCGCTTGGCATTGCCTGCATAACGCTTGCCGTGTTCAGGAGAAGCTGCGGCTTGCTCCTCCGCCCGGATTCTCCGGGCGCCTGGGTCTTGACTTCCGGCGAAGAGATCATTACAATGAGTGTTAACCATTGCCAAAACATGTCGATCCAATGATGGGACAGAGTAGTACGAACCTTGCGTATACCAGAGAGGGAAGCCGCCGGCTGCAAGCTTCCTTGCGCGAATCGCACGAAGAGACCTCCCGGAGGACGGTCGGGGAACTCCGCCGTACCGAGCTGGCGCCTAACTAACGCCCGCTTCAGTACCGGACAGTAGCCGAACGCGCAGGCGGGCGTTATCCGCATGAAGTGTGAAAGAGAAGCAGATCGTTTCCATCCGTGGAGCGGGTCCGTGCGCTTTCAAATCGTGGGTGGTACCGCGGGAGACTTGCTTGAAGCTCAATCTCTCGTCCCTGAATTTGTTCAGGGGCGGGAGTTTTTTTGTTTTTGTCTAAAGAAACAGGTGAGCAGGAAGGGAAAGGAGTCAGCGCTACAGATGAGTATTCAGAAACCGAAGGGCACGCAGGATCTGCTGCCCGGAGAAATCGAGAAATGGCAGTATGTCGAGAACAAGGCCCGCGAGCTGTGCCGGCGCTTCAACTACAAGGAGATCCGCACGCCGGTCTTCGAGAGCACGGAGCTGTTCCAGCGCGGGGTCGGCGAGACGACGGACATCGTCGAGAAGGAGATGTACACGTTCGTCGATAAGGGCGACCGCAGCATGTCCCTCCGTCCGGAAGGCACGGCGGGCGTCGTGCGCTCGTATGTGGAGAACAAGCTCTACGGCGAGCCGGACGTCACGAAGCTGTATTATATCGGTCCGATGTTCCGCTACGAGCAGCCGCAGGCCGGACGCTACCGCCAGTTCCACCAATTCGGCATCGAGGCGTTCGGCGCCGTCGATCCGGGCATTGATGCGGAGGTAATCGCGCTCGGCTACACGTTCTACAAGGAGCTTGGGCTGAAGGACGTCGTCGTGGAGATCAACTCGGTCGGTACGCCGTCGGTGCGTGCCTCTTACCGCGAGCATATCCAGCGGTTCTTCGCGCCGGTGAAGGATCAGCTCTGCAAGGACTGCCAGTCGCGCTATGACCGCAACCCGATGCGGATTCTAGACTGCAAGATCGACCAGAAATTCTGTGAGGGCGCCCCGACCATCACCGAGCACCTGGATGAAGAATGCACCGTGCACTTCCAGGCGGTGCAGGATTACCTGACGGCGATGGAGATTCCGTACCGCCTCAACCCGAGACTGGTCCGCGGCCTGGATTACTACACCCACACCGCGTTCGAGTACAAAGCGGGCGGGATCGGCGCCATCGATACGATCGGCGGCGGCGGCCGATACAACGGCCTCGTCGGCCAGATCGCCGGCGGCAATAACGACAAGCCGGGCGTGGGCCTTGGCCTCGGCATGGAGCGCATCCTGCTGGTGCTGGCGGCGCAGGGCGTGGAGATTCCGGCAGCGAAGCCGCTGGACGTCTACCTGATCGGCCTTGGCGAAGCCGCCGACAAGGAGTGCGTCCGCCTGCTGCAGCAGGTGCGTCTCGCCGGACTGAGCGGCGAGAAGGATTACCTGAGCCGCAAGATGAAGGCCCAGATGAAATCGGCGGACCGCCAGGCGGCAGCCTTCGTGGCCATCCTTGGCGACGACGAGCTTGCGAGAGGCGAGATCAGCGTGAAGAGCATGCTGACCGGCGAACAAGAGACGTTACCGCTATCCGGCTTCGTGCAGACCCTGGCGGACCGGATCCGGAATGTATAGATTGTCCCATACCGAATAACACTTGGAGGTAGAATCAACCATGTCTACAATGCTCAAAACCCATCAATGCGGCTCCCTGACGAAAGCGAACGTCGGCGAGACCGTGACCCTGAACGGCTGGGTGCAGCGCCGCCGTGACCTCGGCGGAGTCCTGTTCATCGACCTGCGCGACCGCAGCGGCCTGGTCCAGATCGTATTCAACCCGGCTTTCTCCGGCGAAGCCCTCGCGGTAGCCGACCGTGCGCGCAACGAGTATGTGCTCGCGGTACGCGGTAAAGTCGTCGAGCGTGACGCGGAGACGGTGAACCCGAACCTGCCGACCGGCGAGATCGAAGTGCAGATCACCGAGATCGAGATCATGAACCAGGCGAAGAACCCGCCGTTCTTCATCGAAGACGGCATCGAGATCGATGAATCGCTCCGCCTGAAGTACCGCTACCTCGACCTGCGCCGTCCGGAGATGCAGCGTACCCTGATGCTCCGTTCGAAGGCGGCCAAAGTGTTCCGCGACTACCTCGACGAGAACGGCTTTATCGATGTCGAGACGCCGATCCTGACGAAGAGCTCGCCGGAAGGCGCGCGCGACTACCTCGTGCCGAGTCGTGTGCACCCGGGCGAATTCTTCGCGCTGCCGCAGTCGCCGCAGATCTACAAGCAGCTGCTGATGGTGGCCGGCCTCGAGCGCTACTACCAGATCGCCCGCTGCTTCCGCGACGAGGACCTTCGCGCCGACCGCCAGCCGGAGTTCACGCAGGTGGACATCGAGACGTCGTTCCTGTCCCAGGACCAGCTCCTCGATCTGATGGAGAAGCTTGTGGTCCGCTTGTTCCGCGAGACGGCGAACGTCGAGATCCCTACGCCATTCCAGCGCATCTCCTATGCGGACGCGATGAGCAAGTACGGCTCCGACAAGCCGGACCTGCGCTTCGGCCTCGAGCTGAAGGACGTATCGGACATTGTGAAGAGCTCGGGTGTGCAGGTGTTTGCCAGCGTCGTATCGAAGGGCGGCCAAGTCAAGGCGCTCAACGCCAAGGGCTGCGGTACGTGGAGCCGCAAGGAGATCGACGATCTCGGCGTCTATGCGGCCCGCTACGGGGCCAAAGGCCTGGCGTGGATGACCTACAAGGAAGGCGAGCTCAAAGGCCCGATCGTGAAGTTCTTCACGCCGGAAGAGCTCGAAGCCCTGAAGTCGCACCTGGAAGTGGAAGAAGGCGACCTGCTTCTCTTCTCCGCCGACACGAAGAAAGTCGTGGCGGACGTGCTTGGCAACCTGCGTCTGAAGATCGGCCGCCAGCTGGGCCTCATCGACGACAGTGTGTTCAAGTTCGCTTGGGTCGTCGACTTCCCGCTCCTCGGCTACGACGAAGAACAGAAGCGTTATGTGGCGGAGCACCATCCGTTCACCCGTCCGAAGGATGAAGACCTTCACTTCTTCGACACGGACCCGGGCCAAATCCGCGCGCAGGCGTATGACCTCGTGCTCAACGGCTATGAAGTGGGCGGCGGCTCCATGCGGATCTACCAGCGTGACGTGCAGGAGAAGATGTTCGCCGCACTCGGCTTCTCCCCGGAGGAAGCGAAGGAGCAGTTCGGCTACCTCCTCGACGCCTTCGAGTACGGTACGCCTCCGCACGGCGGAATGGCCTACGGCTTCGACCGCCTGGTGATGCTGATCGCCGGCCGCACGAACCTGCGTGAGACGATCGCCTTCCCTAAGACGGCGAGCGCAACGGACCTTCTGATGAATGCGCCAAGCGCAGTAGACGACAAGCAGCTTGAGCAGCTGTCGATCCGTACGGCCGTGAAGCAGCCTGCGCCGAAATAAGCGACCGACACGAAAAGGAGTGTGTTCCGCCATGCTGAACCAGTTCTCCCGCACGGAACTCGCCATCGGCCCGGAAGGGCTGCAAGTGATGAAAAACAGCACGGTAGCGGTGCTCGGCATCGGTGGCGTCGGTTCGATCGCCGCCGAGGCGCTGGCCCGCACCGGCGTGGGCCGGCTCGTCCTGATCGACAAGGACGTCGTCGACATCACGAATGTGAACCGCCAGATCCACGCGCTGACCACGACCGTCGGCCAGCCGAAGGTCGACCTGATGCGCGACCGGATTCTGCAGATCAACCCGGAGTGCGAGGTCATCGCTCTTCGGATGTTCTATACGGAAGAGACGTACGAGGAGCTGTTCAAGTACCCGCTCGATTATGTGCTTGACGCCTCCGATACGATCTCGTACAAGATTCACCTGATCAAGCAGTGCCTGCGCCGCAAGATCAAGATGATCTCCAGCATGGGCGCGGCCAACAAGATGGATCCGACCAAGTTCCAGGTCGCCGACATCTCCAAGACGTCGGTGGATCCCCTGGCCCGGGTCATCCGTCACAAGCTGCGCAGCGAAGGCATCAAGAAGGGGGTCAAGGTCGTCTTCTCTACGGAGGAACCGATCAAGCCCCGTCAGGATGTCACGCAGAAGATCGTGCCGGAGAATGCGCCGGAGATCCGCAAGGCGAAGCAGCCGCCGGCAAGCAATGCCTTCGTGCCTCCGGTAGCCGGGCTCATCATGGTCAGTGTCGCGGTACGCGATCTGCTGAACAAGGCAGGCATCAAGGCCTGACCGGATGAAGATGAGCATGGCCCCAGCATTACCGGGCCTAGAGCATTGAAATGGAAACACACCCTGCTGTCCACGGACGACAGGGTGTGTTTTTCTGTATACAGCCAAAAGGGTGGGGGAAAGAATGCTGCAGACCGGAGTCCGAGGATCTATCGGGAGGCTCGGAGGAGAGGGGCTGTCCGCTGCCGTTGTAATTCGCGCTATGGGGTTTATAATGGAGGAAGGGGGTTGTTCCACTTGCGGATCCCCCCTGGCATACATCCCAAGCGGAATAAGGTTGTGACATATATGGATTTGTTCACCATGGCGGCGGAGCAGAGCCCGGAAGGCCGGCTGCTGGCTGACCGGATGCGTCCCCGCACCCTGGAAGAATATATTGGGCAGGAACAGATCGTAGGCCCGGGCAAGCTCCTGCGGCGGGCGATCGAAGCGGACCAGGTAACCTCCATTCTCCTCTACGGGCCGCCGGGTACGGGCAAGACGACACTGGCGGGGATCATCTCGCACCGGACCTCGGGCATCTTCGTGAAGCTGAACGCGGTGGATGCCGGAGTCAAAGACGTACGGGAAGTGATCGATCAGGCGAAGCAGAACCGGTCTCTCTACGGCAAAAAAACCATCCTGTTCCTCGACGAGGTTCACCGGTTCAACACGTCGAGACAAGACGCCCTGCTGCCGGCGGTCGAACAGGGGATCATCATCTTCATCGGCGCGACGACGGAGAACCCGTTTCACCATGTGAACGGGGCGCTTCTGTCGCGCTCCACGCTGTTCCAGCTCCAGCCGCTCACGCATGAGCATTCCCTCCTCGCGATGCGGAGGGCGCTGGAGGATACGGAGCGGGGGCTCGGGTTCCTGCCCGTGAAGGCGGACGGAGAGGCGCTGAACCATCTGTCCAAAATGGCGGGAGGAGACATCCGACGGGCGCTTAATGCGCTCGAGCTCGCGGCCATGACGACCCCGCCGGAGCGGGACGGCACGATCCGCATCACGCTCGAGGTGGCGGAGGAGTCGATCCGCCGGCCGACGCTGAAGGCCGACGAGTCCACGCAGTACGACGTCCTCTCGGCCTTCCACAAGAGCCTGCGGGGCTCCAGCGATGCGGCGCTGTTCTGGTTCATCTATGCGGTCGAGCAGCTCGGCATGGATCCGATGACCTTCCTGCGCCGGCTCATCGTCATGTGCAGCGAGGACATCGGACTCGCGAACCCGCAGGCGATGTTGCAGGCCGTGACGGCCATGGATGCGTACCACAAGATCGGCTGGCCCGAATCGAAGTATGTCGTGGCGCAGGCGATCCTCTTCGCGGTCGAGAGCCCGAAGTCGGACGCGATCCCGCAGGCGCTCGGCCGGGTAGGCCAGGCCATCGAACGGCTGCGCAGCGCGGAGGTGCCGCTGCATCTGCGCGACGGGCACTACGCGGGTGCGGAGAAGCTGGGCCACAAGGGCTACCTGTATCCGCACAATTACCCGAACCACTACGTGGAGCAGCAGTACCTGCCCGATCCGATCCGCACCGCCCGGTTCTACGAGGCGACGAACCAGGGGATGGAGGACAAGATCCGGCAGAACCAGGAGAAGCGTCACGGGGCTTCGCGCAAATCGTAGACAGGGGCTGGGTCGCTTGAGGAGATCGGCGCGCGGTGCTGAGCGGCTGTACGTAGAGGAGCCGGCTTATGCGGAGGCGGTTGTATTTAAAGGAGCGGGGCTCTTGCGGGAGCGGCAGTAGGGGGGCTCCTTCGCATTTTTTTCGCTGTGCTGGAAATAGCGGAACTCCGATTCGTTATGTACTACTTTCCTTGTGCTATTTTCTGAATAGAGGAACTGAGGTTCGCTATTTGCTGCCGTTTGGAGATCTGGCAGTGAAAAAGAAGCACATAGAGCATCTGAGTTCCGCTATTCTCCGGGAAATGATGGGAAATGAGCGGAAATGAGCGGATAAGGC
Organism: Paenibacillus mucilaginosus 3016; assembly: GCF_000250655.1. NCBI lineage: Bacteria > Bacillati > Bacillota > Bacilli > Caryophanales > Paenibacillaceae > Paenibacillus > Paenibacillus mucilaginosus. The sequence goes on along the minus strand of NC_016935.1, from coordinate 7,105,957 downwards.
ATCCTGGTTCCCCTATTTGTATCGACCTGCTTCCAGCGGGACCGTTTCCGTTTTCTCCCTGCGTTATCCTTCGGGTCTAGTGAGGCGGGCAGGGGCGGCGGAGTCGGATCTTGTTCCTTTTATTGCTGATCCTTGGATCCGTGGGTAAGGTGGCAGTTCGTGCTTGGAGCATATGAGGCCATGGCCCGCTTCTATTGTGGGGAACCGCACCCATTAAGGGCCGGCGGACTGCTGCTTGACCGCCTTGCAGCCAAAGGGTCCCTGAGGAAGGCTCGTCTGCTCAGGGTGAGTCGGGAGTAAGGCGAGGCCGATTGGAAATGAAGTGAATACATGGAACACCCAGACCGTCCGCAACCACTCGGATGGTTTTTTATTTTTGTAAAGCCCTATTCGAACATCTTTTTCCATTGGGCTCGAAAAGAAGGATTCCGGGTTCACTAGAGAGAAATCTAAAGAAGTTTATATTTATATGAAATTTATGATTGACAACTCCGGGGTATAAATAATAATATTAATTTATTAATACATATATTAATCAATTTTCCTCGGGAGGGACACAACCCATCATGGCCGATCAGAAAAAAGCGACAATGGTAGTGGATAAAGAGTTCATCATCAGCGAAATTGACAAGCGGATCTATGGCTCTTTCATTGAGCACCTGGGCCGTGCCGTATACGGCGGGATTTATGAGCAGGACCATGCGACGGCCGACGAGCAGGGCTTCCGGCAGGACGTCCTCGACCTGGTACGGGAACTGCAGGTTCCGATCGTGCGCTACCCGGGCGGTAACTTTGTATCCGGATACAATTGGGAGGATGGCGTAGGTCCGGTCGACCAGCGTCCGCGCCGTCTGGATCTCGCGTGGAGGACCGTCGAGCCGAACTGGATCGGCACGAACGAGTTCGCAGACTGGTGCCGCAAGGCCGGCACGGAGATCAACATGGCCGTGAACCTCGGTACCCGCGGTCCGGAAGAAGCGCGTCAGCTGCTCGAATACTGCAACCATCCGGGCGGCTCGTACTTCAGTGACCTGCGTATCTCGCACGGCTACAAGACCCCGCACAACATCAAGACCTGGTGTCTCGGCAACGAGATGGACGGCCCTTGGCAGATGGGCAGCAAGACGGCGGCGGAGTACGGCCGTATTGCAGCGGAAACCGGCCGCATGATGAAGATGTACGACTCTTCGCTGGAGCTCGTCGCCTGCGGAAGCTCGAACCGCGGCATGCCGACCTTCGCCGAGTGGGAGGCTACGGTGCTGGACCTGTCCTATGAGCATGTGGACTTCATCTCCCTCCACACCTATTACGGCAACAAGGAGAATGATCCGGGCAACTACCTGGCCCGCTCGCTCGATATGGATGCGTTCATCGAATCCGTTGTGGCGATCGCCGACTACATCAAGGCGAAGCACCGCAGCAAGAAGACGATCAACCTGTCCTTCGACGAATGGAACGTATGGTACCACTCCCACGAGTCCGACAAGAAGCTGGAGCCTTGGACGATCGCGCCTCCGCAGCTCGAGGACCACTACAACTTCGAAGATGCGCTGCTTGTCGGCTGCTTGCTGATCTCCCTGCTCAAGCATGCCGACCGCGTGAAGATCGCGTGCCTGGCGCAGCTCGTGAACGTCATCGCTCCAATCATGACCGAGACGGGCGGCGGCGCCTGGAAGCAGACGATCTTCTACCCGTACATGCACGCTTCCGTCTACGGCCGCGGCGTATCGTTGAAGCCGGTTATCCGTTCGTCGAAGTACGACAGCAAGGACTTCACGGATGTGCCGCACCTCGAGTCCGCCGTCACGTACAACGAAGAAGAAGGTACGCTGACCATCTTCGCCGTCAACCGTGACCTGTCCGACGCGCTGGAGCTCGACTGCGATCTGCGCCAGTTCGAGGGCTACGGCGTAGTGGAGCACATCGTGCTGGAGCATGACGATCTGAAGGCAGCCAATACGCTGCAGGAAGAAAGAGTGAAGCCGCACACCGGCGGCTCCGCGAAGCTCGACGGCGGCCGCTTGTCCGCAAGACTCGGCAAGGCGTCCTGGAACGTAATCCGCCTCGCCAAGCAGGCGTAATCCTTATAACCTAAGAACACCCCAAGGCCATGAACATCGGCTTTGGGGTGTTTCATTTGCAGGAGACCGAGCCGTACCTGTCCCAATTGTGCGAAAACAGGCATATTGGAACAAGGTTCGCGCTTATATTGTATTAAGACTGCCGCAGGAATAGTCCTCAGCTGGCGCGGCTGAAGCGTTAAAATCTCGTTAAGCCGGGGGGAGGTGCGCCTGTCCGCCCCGTCCGGGCGGATGGGTGGTATGGGTGAGTAGCGATCCGTTGACGCTGGTGATTGACGTAAGTCTGGTGCTGCTTCTGGTGCTCTTGAACGGTTTTTTCGTTGCCGCCGAATTCGCGATGGTCAAGGTCTCGACCTCCAGGCTGGAGGTGCTGGCCGGAACCGGCTCGCGCAGAGCACGGTTCGCCCAGGGAGTGGTGGGCAATCTAGACGCCTATCTGTCGGCCTGCCAATTGGGCATCACGCTGACATCACTGGGGCTCGGATGGCTGGGCGAGCCGGTGGTGGCCGCGATGCTCGAACCCCTGCTCGCGCCTCTCGGTCTGCCGGAGCGTCTGGTGCAGACGATCTCGTTCGTGATTGCCTTCACGGTCATTACGGTGTTCCATATTACGCTGGGCGAACAGTTCCCGAAGACCTATGCGATCCGCAAGTCCGAGCAGGTCACGCTGCTGTCTTCGATCCTGCTGACGGGATTTTATAAGCTCATGTATCCTTTCATCTGGTTCCTGAACGGTGCCTCCGGCGTGCTGCTGCGTCTGGCGGGGATCCGGCCTACGGACCATCATACCCTCGCCCATACGGAAGACGAGATCCGCGTGCTCATGAAGGAAAGCTCCCGAAGCGGCCATATCGATGCCGCGGAGCTGACGCTGATGGATAATATATTTGATTTTGCCGATACGCATGCCCGGGAGATCATGATTCCGCGGACGGAGATGGTCTGCCTGTATGCCTTCCGCTCCTACGAGGAGAACAAGCGGACAGCGATCAGCGAGATGCATACCCGGTATCCCGTCTGCGATCCCGACAAAGACAATGTGACCGGTTTCGTGCATATCAAGGACCTGCTGAAGGCGGATGGAGAGGCTCCCGACCTGCAGAGCGTCATGCGTCCGATCCTCAAGGTGCCGGAGTCGATGCAGATCAGCGCCCTGCTCAAGCTCATGCAGAAGATGAAGTCCCAGATGGCGCTGCTCATCGACGAATATGGCGGCACTTCAGGGCTCGTCACCTTCGAGGACATTATCGAGGAGATTGTCGGGGAGATTCAGGACGAATTCGACGAAGAGCGCCCCCAGATCGAACGCAGGGACGAAGAGACCCACTCGATCGACGGCCGGCTGCTGATCGAAGAGGTGAATTCCTATTTCGGGCTGAACATCGAGTCCGATAATTTCGATACGATCGGCGGGTGGATCTACTCCCAGGTGGAGATGCCGCCGAAGAAGCACCAGGCCGTGAACTGGAATGACCAAGCGGAGTTTCAAATCGAGGAGATGGACCACCTGCGCATCTCGCGTATTCTGGTGAAGCGCCGCGGAAGGGACCGCAGGGAGCCGCCGCTGTCGGGCAGGGGGTAGAGGCTGGGTCATCGAAACGGAGCCCGCACAAAAAAGGACAAAGCCCGCAGCCGAAGCTGCTTGCTTTGTCCTTTTGGTATGCCTGGCGGCAGTACCGGTTCATTCAGCTGTCAGCGCTTGGCCGAAGCCTTGGCTTTGGGCGCCGCCGGAGCTTTCGGCGTGGCCGCGGCCTCGTCCAGCATAACCAGCTTGTCGATCGTTGCACCGCCCAGGCACTCCTCACCGTCGTAGAACACGACTGCCTGGCCCGGCGTGATCGCCTTCTGCGGCTGGTCGAACACTACCTCGGCCGTGCCGTCCGGACCGAAGGTCAGCGTGACGCCCTGGTCGGGCTGGCGGTAGCGGAACTTCGCTGTGCAGCGCAGAGGCGCCGCCGGAGTCTCGCCGCTGATCCAGTTGAGATCGGTGGCGAGCAGTCCCTTCGTGTACAGGGCCGGATGCTTCTCGCCCTGCACCACGTAGAGGATGTTGCGCTCCAGATCCTTGCCGGCGACGAACCAAGGCTCGCCGCTGCCGGAGCCGCCGATGCCAAGACCCGAACGCTGGCCGAGGGTGTAGTACATCAGGCCGTCGTGGCGGCCCTTCACTTCGCCCTCGAGCGTGCGCATGTCGCCCGGCTTGGCCGGCAGGTACCCGCTCAGGAATTCCTTGAAGTTGCGCTCGCCGATGAAGCAGACGCCCGTACTGTCCTTCTTCTTCGCGGTAGCCAGCCCGGCCTTCTCCGCGATCGCGCGGACTTCCGGCTTCGGCAGGTGGCCGATCGGGAACATCGCCTTCGAGAGCTGATATTGGTTCAGCGCGTTCAGGAAGTACGTCTGATCCTTGTTCCCGTCGACGCCGCGCAGGAGGCGGTGTTTGCCGTCCGTATGCTCGACGCGGGCATAGTGGCCCGTGGCGATATAGTCGGCGCCGAGCTCGAGCGCCTTGTTCAGGAACTCGCCGAACTTGATCTCTCGGTTGCACATGACGTCGGGATTCGGCGTGCGGCCCTTGCGGTATTCGTCGAGGAAGTAGGCGAATACCTTGTCCATGTATGGTTTTTCAAAATTTACCGTATAATAGGGGATGCCGATCTGGTCGCAGACGCGGCGCACATCTTCCGCATCCTCTTCGGCGGTGCAGTGGCCGAATTCATCGGTGTCGTCCCAGTTCTTCATGAACACCCCGATGACATCGTAGCCCTGCTCCTTCAGCAGAAGAGCCGCTACCGAAGAGTCGACGCCGCCGGACATGCCCAGTACGACGCGTGTTTTGTGATTCATGTTCATTACCTCGCTTTGCTGTACAATCCGTACATCTGTTTCCCATTATACACGGGAAGGGCCCAAGCTCCAAAGCGGAAAAAATTTTCAACAATATGTCACGGAATTTCTCCCATAATAGAAGGTTTTATGTTACCATAGAAACGATACACTAATGTATGGATTGTCGGGAAGTGCCGGCTCTGCCGGTGGTCTGACTGCAGTCCGTCCGAGGCGAGTTTTTGTTCCGGCTTGTGATTTCATGGACCGTAAGAAACTTGCACTTTTTGAAACCAAAACGAGGTGCTTTGAATTGAAGATTTCCACCAAAGGCCGCTACGGGCTTACCATCATGATGGAGCTGGCGACAAAGTTCGGAGAAGGCCCTACCTCACTCAAAAGCATCGCGGAAAAGCATCAGCTCTCGGAGCACTACCTCGAGCAATTGGTCGCGCCTCTGCGTAATGCGGGACTGGTGAAAAGCATCCGCGGCGCATACGGCGGCTACATCCTGTCCAAAACGCCGGAAGAGATTTCCGCCGGCGACGTGATCCGGGTGCTCGAAGGGCCGATCTCGCCCGTAGACTTTACGGAAGAGGACGACCCGGCGAAGAGACACCTGTGGATGCGAATCCGTGACGGAATCGCGGAAGTGCTCGATTCAACCACCCTGGCTGATCTTATCTCATTCAAGGATGAGGGCAGCGGCGACAGCTATATGTTCTATATCTAGGAATGAACTCTTCACGAGAATGCGGTGACTTGACTTGAATCCTATCTATTTGGACCATGCGGCCACGACTCCGGTTCACCCGGCAGTGGTGGAGCGCATGCTGCCCTATTTGTCGGAATATTTTGGTAACGCATCCAGCACACACCGGGCGGGCCGCGATGCCCGCTCGGCCCTGAATGCGGCCCGGGACCGGATCAGTGCCTTCATCGGCTGCTCGCCGGCGGAACTCGTGTTCACCGGGGGCGGCACGGAGAGCGACAACACCGCCATCTTCGGAGCGGCGGAAGCTTCATCCGGCCGGGGGCGCCATATCATTACGACTCAGATCGAACACCATGCGGTGCTTCATGCCTGCGAGCGGCTGGAGAAGTTCGGGTACGAAGTGACGTACCTGCCGGTCGACAAGTTCGGACAGGTGTCGGTCCGCGATGTGGAAGCGGCCGTTCGTCCGGACACAGTCCTCATCAGCGTCATGTACGCCAACAATGAGGTCGGCACGATCCAGCCCGTGAAGGAGATCGGAGCCATCGCCCGGGAGAAGGGGATCCTGTTTCATGTGGATGCCGTTCAGGCGCTTGGACATCTTCCGATCGACCTTGGCAGCCTGCCTGTCGATCTTATGAGTTTTTCCGCGCATAAGCTCAGCGGTCCCAAGGGGACTGGTGCATTATATATAGCAAGGTCGGCCCGGGTGGCTCCCCTGCTCTACGGCGGCTCTCAGGAGCGCAAGCGCCGGGCGGGTACGGAGAACACTGCGGGCATTGTCGGGTTTGCCGAAGCGGTGAAGATTTTTGAGGGTGCAAGGTATGAAATGCAACAAAAGTTGGAAAAACTACGTCAAGAAATGGTAATGGAGCTGGAACGCCGTCTCGGTTCCGGTGGCTATGTCGTCAACGGCCATCCTACCGAGAGGCTCCCTCACATCCTGAACGTCAGCTTCCCGGGGGTATCGACCGAGAGCCTGCTGATGAATCTGGATCTGGCGGGAGTGGCTGCGGCCAGCGGCTCCGCGTGCACTTCCGGTTCGCTGGAGGTGTCGCACGTACTGCGCAGCATGGGGCTTCCGGAGGAAGTGACGGCCTCGGCCGTGCGCTTCAGCTTCGGACGGACCAATGATGAGGCGCAGATCGCTGCCGCTGCCGAAGCCGTCCAAGACATCGTTACCCGTCTGCGCAGATAGGCGCAGCTTTCACGGTAAGTCATCCGAGCGCTTCCGGTCCTCCGTCACCGGGGTGAACAGCCAGAAGAGGAGTGAGCGAGTCTTGAGAAGAGCGCGCGATGTCATCGGTCTTCCGGTCATGTGCCTGGAATCGGGCAAGCAGGCCGGCGAAGTCAAAGACCTTCTGTTGGACGAGAAATGGCTCGTGCAGATGCTCCTGCTGGAGACGAAGCACTGGTATTCCGATCCGATGTGCATCCGTGCGGAGGACGTAGCCGCTCTCGGCGAGGACGCGGTCATGATTCCATGCGAGGAGGTCATCGCCCTCCTGCCGGAAGAGGTTCCTTACCGCAGCCTGCTCTGCGGGGACTGCAAGGTCAAAGGGATCCCTGTGCTCACGTCGAACGGCCGCGAGCTGGGCGTTGTCGAGGATGTTTACCTGCAGGCGGATCAGGGTATAAAGGTAATAGGTTACGAGCTTAGCGAGGGTTTCCTGACGGACTTAAGAGAGGGGCGCAAGTGGCTGCCGCTTCCTGAATCGGTGAAAGCCGGGGAAGATGTACTCATTGTACCCGTCCATGCCAGCGATACATTACAAGAAATCTTCGAATCAAAAGAAGAATAGGGTGATACCGATGCTACGTTGTCCAAACTGCAATTCCAAAGATATCGGCAAAATCGGTTCCCATCAGTTCTACTGCTGGGGATGCTTTATCGAATTGACCGTCAACGGAGAGAAAATGTCGGTCTTCCAGGTGGAAGAAGACGGCACGCTGAGCTCTCTGGACGATTTGTTCTTTGAGGAAGAAATGCCGCAAGTTCACGCAAACTAACGCCCTTTTCCCCTTCCTGAGGGAGGGCACACGCACCGCTTCCGGGGTCGATGACCTTACGGGAGCGGTGTTTTTTTGTTCGTATATGGAAAGGACGGCAAAACCCTTGATCTTGCTCCGTTAAGCGTACCTTGCTCATCCCCCTCATTGTATTCCGGCCGCCGGCAGCATATGCGGGCTGGGGGACGGATCAGGCTTTTCCACAAGACAGATGGCTTGTTCAGGAGGAAGACAGGCCTGCAGGGTTAAGCGGGAGAGGTCCTACATATACTGTAACGAGCAGAGAACGGAGGGCTCCGTTCTCGCCCTGCACGGACGGGCTTCGGCCCAGGCCTCAGAGATGCGTTCAGAGATGTGTGAACCAGTACCTGTAGAAGAAGGACCGGACGCTCTGCATGGGGAGCGCGCCGAATTTGGCCCGGAGGGGGAGGGGGCTGGCCATGGACCGGTTTTCAAAGAACAGTCTGCTGCTTTGGATGGTGTATATGCTGCTCGCCTTGATCATTTTGTTCATGCTGCAGCAGCTCCGTCCCTTGTTTGTGGGCATCTATCAATTTTTGCGGGAGATCCTGACGCCGTTCATCATTGCGATGATCATCTCGTACGTGCTCAATCCGGTGGTGACCCTGCTGGGGGCCAGGAAGGTGCCGCGGACGATTGCCGTGCTGCTGATCTATGCCGTCTTCATCACCTCGACGACCGTCGTGCTGATGAACGTCATCCCGATGTTCGTGCGCCAGCTCGCCGAGCTCAACGAGCACATGCCGGATGTGGCGTACAAGGCGCAGAGCGTCGTGCAGAACATGAACGAGCTGCAGTTTCTGCCGGACAGCGTGCGGACCGGGATCAACCAGTCGCTGTCGAAGCTCGAGAACGGCATCTCGCTGGCGATCGCCAATTATATCAACTCGATCGGCAGCACGATCAATACGCTGTTCCTGATCTTCATCATCCCGTTCGTCGCCTTCTATATTCTGAAGGACTTTCAGCTGCTGGAGAAAACAACCTTGGCCATCGTGCCGCGAAACCACCGTAAGGAAATCGTCTCGATGCTGATGGATATCGACACCGCGCTCGGCAATTACATCCGCGGCCAGTTCACCGTATGCATGATCGTCGGCCTGCTCGCGTACATCGGCTACTGGCTGATCGGGATGCCTTATGCGCTCCTGCTAGCCTGCGTGGTGGCGGTGTTCAATATCATTCCGTACCTCGGCCCTTTCCTTGGGGCGGCCCCGGCGCTGATCGTAGCGGCAACCATCTCCGTCAAAATGGTGCTCTTCGTCATTCTCGTCAACACGGCCTGCCAGATCATGGAGGGCAATGTGATCTCGCCGCAGGTTGTCGGCCGGTCGCTGAAGATGCATCCGCTCTTCATCATCTTCGCCCTGCTCGTGGGCGGGGAGATCGCAGGGATCGCGGGCCTGATTCTGGCCGTGCCCTTCTTCGCCGTGATGAAGGTAATCCTGCAGCATGTGTTTTCTTATTATATTCACCGCCGGACCCCGACCTGAGTGGGAAGGGGCAGGGGGAGCAAGGGGGGCATATGGCCGGGTGAGCAGAAGCTGCACCTGCTGCCGTTTGTGCTCTGGATAGTTGAGTCAACCGAGTGCCTGCTTCGTGCAGGCACTTTTTGCCGTATCGAATATCCGGCATGGGAGGACACAAGAAATAAGCTGATATTTACATATTAAATTGTCATCGTGGAAAAATATGAAAAGGACAGTACAAGGAAGAGGAAAGGGTTTGTATGATAAGCATAGGCTTGCTGGTGATCTGCTTATTCACATCTCAACTGGTTGCTTGGCTGGATATGCTGGTGTATCAAGAGTCTTTTCCTGCCGCTCTATCAAGGCAAGTCTCTGCTAATAACCACCAGAGCCAATTTATAATGGCTATGGCCTTCGTTATTTCAATGGTGGGAGATTTCCGCAGGAAAAGGGCCCGAAATCGTCGCAAAAAGGTGGTACGCAATGGCTAAATTAAGCTCATACGAGACCTTTTCCCTTCTGTTCGGGCTTTTGCTGGGTACCTCCGTTATTTTCGGTACCCCCAAGCTGGTCCATGACCTGTGGCTTGTCGATATCATGGCGTTGATTCCCGGGCTGCTTATGGCATGGATATACTACACAGCCGTAGGAGCACTGGGTCAGCGTAAGGGGTTATACAACCTTTTAGTTGAAGCTTGGGGTAAGTACTGCGGAAAGCTGCTTATTCTTTCTTATACCGTATACTTTCTATATATTGCGGCCCGCAATGTACGGGATATGGTAGAGCTGGTAAAAATCACACTCTTACGCGATACTCCCGAATGGATTATTACCATCATGTTTGTCCTTGTGGCTGCCTATGCGGTAGGCGGGGGAATCAAAGTTATAGGTAGATTTGCGGAAATAACCGCAGCCCTGGTTATCATATTTTTTCTAGGTATTCTTCTGCTCCTACTGATGAGCGGCTATATCCAACTGGAGAAGATGCTCCCCTTTTTGCCGAATGGGCTTCTGCCGATTTTGAAGGAAAGCCTGGCTATTAATCTTTGGTTTCCCTATGGGGAAATGGTCGTTTTCCTGGTTCTGTACAATAACTTATGTGCCCCTGATCAAATCCGAAAAGTAGGCTTGGCTGCAGTGCTGTCCGCCGGTCTTCTCTTGACCATGTCCGATCTTCTTCAAACTTGGGTCCTGGGAGTGGAGCAGCAGCAAATTTCGGCTTTTCCGTTATTGGATTCGGCCCGCCTGATCAATGTCGGGAACTTTATTACCCGCATGGATGCTCTCGTGGCCTTTATTATCATGTTCGGAGTTATGGTAAAAAGTGCGATTTTTTTGTATGCCGGTACAAAGGGTCTGTCATTGGTCTTTCAAACCTCCAGTCGGAACTATGTCTATCCCCTGTCGTTAGTTATTGGAGCCGTCTCTTTAATGGTATCCAAAAATTTCGCTGAACATGGTACCGAAGGTCTTCAAACCGTCATTAAGATTCTGCATATCCCGCATCAACTCATTCTTCCGCTTATAACGGGACTCATGGTATGGATTCGCATGAAACGAAGGGAGCGGGCCGATGAAGCATTGGGGTAAAAATCCACCGTCATCAAAAGATGAAGTTATGGTTATCTCTTCCCTTCTTCAAATAAAGGCACACATCGACGGTATATTCGGAAACTCGGACGATCTTTCCATGATGGAGATTCGCATTGGACAGAAAAAAGCACTTCTTTGCTTCTTGAATTCAATGACCAGTTCGGCTTACATGATGGAACATGTCATTGGGCCCCTTTCTTTTGCGAATATAGATGCAGCGTGCACTCAACCGCTGCAAGTAGTAAAGGAAACCTGTTTTGGCGGCATGGCAAGTGAACTGCTCTGCAGTGTAGAAGGATTGGATCGCATGCTGGTGAACGGATACGCTGGATTGGCTGTCGATGAGGTTGAGGGTGTGCTGGCGGTCGATGTAAAGCACTTGGACGCCAGATCGGTAGAAGAGCCAACTTCACAATCTGTCATCAGAGGACCTAAAGAGGGATTTACAGAATCCGCTCAAACCAATATGAGTCTGATCCGCAGACGGTTACTGAACGTAAATCTTCGTTTCGAGAAGCACACCATCGGCGAGCAATCAGGCACGCACCTGTACATCGCCTATATTGAAGGCGGGATTGATCCGGACCTGTTGTGGAAATTGAGAACTTCAATTCAAAAAACAAAAATCAACAGTGTTTTCGATTCGGGAAACATTGAGAACATTTTGCGGCCAAAAGGATTTGCCCTATTCCCGACGATCTACAGCAGCGAGCGTCCGGATGCGATTTGTGAATTCCTGCTCGAACGCAGAGCTGCGGTTATTGTGAATGGAAGTCCTTACGTACTAGCCTTCCCTGCAGCCATGCGCGATTTTTTTAAGTCACCGGAGGATCAATATCAGTGGGTTGTGTTCGGCAATTTCACCCGTTACCTAAGGTATGCAGCTTTTCTCATCTCCCTTTTTATTTCGGCGCTCTATATTGCGGCAACGAATTATCAGCAGGAACTTGTGCCAACCATTCTGTTGATCAGCATAGCTTCCCAAAGAGAAGGCGTCCCGTTTCCCGCGGTGATCGAGATCTTATTGATGGAGGTTACCTTTGAGATTTTAAGAGAGGCGGGTACAAGAATGCCCCGGATCGTAGGTCAGGCCATATCCGTTGTCGGGGCATTGGTACTTGGACAAGCAGCCGTCGAAGCAGGGATCGTTGGCAATTTTGCGGTCATTATTGTAGCGATGGCTGCCATTTCAGGCTTTGCAGCCCCGGTGTATACTTTCGGATCTAATGTCCGTCTGCTCCGGTTTGCGCTGATTATTATAGCATCCCTCTTCGGAATCTATGGGCTCATCTTGTCTGCGTGCTTTTTGATTATTCATTTGATCAGGCTTACTACGTTTGGGTTTTCGTACTTTGACCCCATTCGCCTCTTTCGATCAAAATCGAATTAATGCGGACACCTGACCTGGAGGCACACATGATGATCAAGCCGATTATCGCTATGGCAGGTCTGGGATCACTTCTATTGCTCTCAGGCTGCTGGGACTTACAGGAACTGAATAGAACGTCTCTCTTCACAGGATTAGCCCTCGAACCGGGTACCGAGAGTAAAATTCGAGTGACAGGCGAAACGCTGAATGCCAGCGAGGCGCAGGCAATAAAAGGCGGGGAAGGAGCGGCGCCTGTCATCAATTACGCTGTTGAGGCGAATACGACGCCGGAAGCCATGGTAAAATTCAACCAGGTCTTGGATCGAAGTATCAATGTATCTCACGTTGGGGTTATCATTATCGACGAGCGCCTTGCCCGTAAGGGGCTCAACCACTATATTGATGTGCTTCAACGCTCGAGATACGTACGTGAAGACGTCTTAATTCTGGTTGCTAAGAATTACAAAGCATCTGACATACTCAAGGTTCTGTTCCCTCGCGGACCCTATCCCACCTTTAAAATACATTCGCAACTGGATAATTTATCGAAGCTGTGGGGTGGAGCTCTTCGAAGCCGCTTGTTTGATTTTTAACCAGGCTCTGGCTGCGAAAGGCCGAGAGCCTACTCTAAGTGCGATCACCCTCATAGGGGACCCCGCATTGGGAAAGGATGCGGGCAGTATAAAATCTCCGACACCCAAAGCCACGGCTGAATTGGTTGGAACAGCAGTCTTTCAAAAAGACAAGTTACTCGGTTTTATTTCTTTAGATGATACTCGTATGCTGTCTATGGCTGCCGGTGAATTAAAGGGTACAACCTTGTCTGTCCCCCTTGAGAAAAAGGGAGAATACGCGGCGATCCGACTGCTGAATTGGCGTTCGCAAATGAAAGTCTCGCTGGAGCACGGGAAGCCCGAGATCCGCCTGGTCTTATATGGTAAAGGAAATGTGCCCAGTACGGACATAGAGAAAGATTTAAGCAGCGTTTTGGAGTATCAGAAATTGGAGGAACTGACGTCGAGTTATATTAAGAACCAGATGATGGTAACGATCCGGCATATCCAAGGGGAATACGGAGTTGACCCCATCGGATTCGGTGAGAAGTTATATCGGAGGCATTACCGGCAATTCCTTTCGGTTGCGGGGAAATGGAATGAATCGTTTGCACAGTCCCCCATTGAAGTGGAGGTTCACATTACACTGCAGCGTTCTGAATTGAAGACTAACAACATAACGAAAATAGAATAGCAGCCGGCATAACTACCAAAAGATGGAGGAGCGGAAGACGGTCAGCTTCATCAGTCATCGATGAAAACAAAGTTGCTACCTTATTTATAAAAACTTACCATGATCATCCAGTCAGCCGGCCATGGCCTTCCGGTGATTGCATTGGCGTGTCCGCTGTGAGATAGTAAATATAGGGACGGACCTATCGGAAAGGTACCGCCGCTGCAGCGCCAAGCTGTCATTTGTCCAAGGTAAGGAGGCAGTTCCATGCTCCACTATGAATACAATCCCGAGCTGCTGACCATAGAAGAGGATGCATCAGGCCAGGATATCGAGTTCCGCATGAAGCTCCACAGCCCGGATGCCGAGCTGGAGAAAGCGGTGAAGCGCATCCGCGACCATTTTAACGACAACGATGTCCTTACGGATGTGCTCTTCTATGCACACGGCCACGAGGAGTACCAGTGGATTGTCCGCGAGGACTACTATATCGACTTCGTGCTCAGCCTGTTCAAGCACCGGCTCGTCACCCGGATGAGCTGGAACTGAGGCTGGTGTAATCGGGGCGGGGGAAGAACCGAGCGACGCCACAATGAACCCTGGCGGCTCTATGGAGAGGCGCTTCCACCGGGAGCGGACCCAAGTTGACATGCCCGCCCCCGTCCGGGTATACTTTGGGAAGGAATACCCAAGTAAGCATATCCCACCAAAGCGTAGATGAAATTCAGTAGGTCATAGCCCATTAGCCAGAGAGAAGGCTGAGGAACCGGAGCCGGAAGCGCCCGTCCTCGCTGCGAATGCCTTCCTGATGAAGAATGACTGAACGCTACTTTCGGAGCGCGGATCAACTCCGCCGGTCTCAAGACCCGTTATCGTCTTGTCTAAGGAGATTGCAGGGCCGCCTTGAACCGGGGCCGCGCCGCGCAATAACCAGGGTGGTACCGCGAGCAACTCGTCCCTGTTTTTCAGGGGCGTTTTTTTGTTTTTTCACACCTGTTTTCCCCAAACCTACCATAAAAGGAGTTACCGTCATGAAAGCCAGTGAAATCCGTTCCAAATGGCTGCAGTTCTTCGAAAGCAAAGGACACAAAATCGAGCCGAGCGCGCCGCTCGTTCCGCATAACGACCCGTCGCTGCTGTGGATCAACGCGGGGATGGCGCCGCTGAAGCCGTACTTCGACGGCCGCGTCGTGCCGGAGAATCCGCGGATCGCGAACTCGCAGAAATGCATCCGTACCAACGACATCGAGAATGTCGGCAAGACGCGCCGCCACCATACGTTCTTCGAGATGCTCGGCAACTTCTCCATCGGCGACTACTTCAAGGAAGAAGTCATCACGTGGGCATGGGAGTTCCTGACGAGCCCCGAGTGGATCGGCTTCGATCCGGAGCGCCTGTCCGTTACCGTCTACCCGGAGGATACGGAGGCGTTCGACTACTGGAACAAGAAGATCGGCCTGCCGGCGGAACGCATCTACAAGCTGCAGGAGAACTTCTGGGATATCGGCGAAGGCCCTTGCGGACCGTGTACGGAGATCTTCTACGACCGCGGCGACAAGTACGGCGACCTGAGCGATCCGGAGTGCTGGCCGGGCGGCGAGAACGAGCGCTTCCTCGAAGTATGGAACCTCGTGTTCTCGCAGTTCAACCACAACAAGGACGGCTCCTATACGCCGCTGCCGAACAAGAACATCGATACGGGCGCTGGCCTCGAGCGCTTCGCTTCGATCCTGCAGGACGTGGACTCGAACTTCGACACCGACCTGTTCCAGCCGATGATCCAGAAGACCTGCGAGCTGGCCGGCGTGAAGTACAAGGAGAACGAAGAGTTCGACGTGGCGCTGAAGGTTATCGCGGACCACATCCGTACGGTCGCGTTCTCCGTCGGCGACGGCGTCCTGCCATCCAATGAAGGCCGCGGCTATGTCATCCGCCGTCTGCTTCGCCGGGCTGTCCGCTACGGCAAGGTGCTCGGCATGGATAAGCCGTTCCTGTACCTGCTGACGCCGATCGTCGGCGACGTGATGGGCGTGTACTATCCGGAAGTCGTTGAGAAGCGCGAGTTCATCGAGAAGGTGATCCGCACGGAGGAGGAGCGCTTCCACGAGACGCTGTCCGACGGCCTCGCGATTCTCGGCGAGATGGCGGAGAAGGCACGCCAGGCGGGCTCCACGCAGATCTCCGGACCGGACGCATTCAAGCTCTATGACACTTACGGCTTCCCGTTCGACCTGACGGAGGATTTTGCAGCGGAGAAGGGGATGACCGTGGACCGCGAAGGGTTCGACGCCGCGATGCAGGAGCAGCGCGACCGTGCTCGTGCCGCACGCCAGGATTCCGGCAGCATGCAGACGCAGGGCGGGCCGCTGGCCGACTTCGCGGTTAAAAGCGAGTTTGTTGGATATACTGATCTGGTAACACCTGCTAAAGTGATCGCGGTGGTCCATGAGAACCAGTTCGTGGATCTGGTCGGCACCGGTGAGACGTGCCAGGTGATCCTGGACGTCACTCCGTTCTATGCCGAGAGCGGCGGCCAGGTCAGCGACCACGGCTACATTACGGCAGGCGATACGGTGCTGAAGGTCGAAGATGTGACGAAGGCACCGCACGGCCAGCACGTGCATACCGTGGTGGTGGAAGCCGGCGTGCTCCGCAAGGGGGATTCCGTGCAGGCTACCGTCACGCAGGAAGTGCGTGAGGATATCATCAAAAACCATACCGCGACGCACCTGCTCCATAAGGCACTAAAAGAAGTGCTCGGCGAGCACGTCAACCAGGCGGGTTCCCTCGTGGCACCGGAGCGTCTGCGCTTCGACTTCTCGCACTTCGGTTCGATCTCGGCCGAAGAGCTGCAGGAGATCGAGCGCCGGGTGAACGCGCAGATCTGGAAGACGACCGAGGTCGACATTTCCCTGAAGCCGATCGCGGAAGCGAAGGCGATGGGCGCGATGGCCCTCTTCGGCGAGAAGTACGGCGACGTGGTCCGCGTCGTGAAGGTCGGCGGCTACAGCCTCGAGCTGTGCGGCGGCTGCCACGTGCAGAACACGAGCCAGATCGGCCTCTTCAAGATCATCAGCGAGTCGGGCATCGGCTCGGGCGTACGCCGGATTGAGGCGACTACAGGCCGCCATGCCTACCAGTACCTCGACGGCCAGCTCCAGCTGCTCCGCGACGCGTCGTCGCTGCTCAAGTCGAACATCGCCGACGTGCCGAAGCGCATCGACGCCCTGTTCGGGCAGATCAAGGAGCTCTCCCGCGAGAACGAGTCCCTGAAGGCGAAGCTGGGCGGGATCGAAGCGGGCTCCCTGACGGATCAGGTGCGGACCGTGAACGGCGTCCAGCTGCTGGCGGCCCAGGTATCCGCAGCCGACATGGAGTCCCTGCGCAACATCGTCGACCAGATGAAATCGAAGCTGGGTTCGGCCGTGATCGTGCTGGGGGCGCCTGCGGAAGACAAGGTCAACCTCGTGGCGGCCGTTACTCCGGATCTCGTGGCCCAAGGCTACCATGCCGGCAAGCTCATCAAGGAAGTGGCTGTGCGCTGCGGAGGCAGCGGCGGCGGACGTCCGGACATGGCGCAGGCGGGCGGCAAGGATGCCTCGAAGCTCCAGGAGGCGCTGCAAAGCGTGGAAGGGCTGCTCGTTTCCAAATAAATTTTTGCTTGTCAAGAGGAATTTTTCGACAAATGGCGAATAAGAGAGTGTAAGATGATGGCAGGGGGTGCTCAGCGTGAGTTCGATGGATAAAACGATGAAGTTTAACGTGAAAGCGGAGGAGATCGAGACTTCGCCCAAAGAAGTCATACTCGCCGTGTATGATGCCCTCCAGGAGAAAGGGTACAATCCGATCAACCAAATCGTCGGATATCTGCTCTCCGGCGATCCGGCTTACATCCCGCGCCACAACAACGCGCGGAGCATGATCCGCAAGAGGGAGCGCGACGAACTGATCGAGGAGCTCGTGCGTTCCTATCTTCAGAACCACAAATCTTAAGCATCCGAGGGAATGGCGGCAGGCGGCTGAACTTGGGGCTGCTGCCGCTGCAAGGAGAGCAAGCAGCATGCGTTACATGGGACTCGATTACGGGGACAAAACGATCGGCGTGGCACTGAGCGACGAGCTCGGCTGGACGGCACAGGGTCTTGAAGTGATCCGCCGGACCACGGCGGAGCGAGACTTCGCCCGCCTTCGGGAGATTACCGAGCAGTACGGCGTGACCGAGATTGTCGTCGGTCTGCCGAAGAATATGAATAACACGATTGGCCCCCGTGGAGAAATTTGTATTGCATTCTCCCAAACTTTGCATGAAACACTAGGGATGCCGGTTCATCTGTGGGACGAACGGCTCACGACCGTCTCCGCCACGCGCACACTGCTGGAGGCGGACGTTTCCCGAAAGAAACGAAAGCAGGTCATCGACAAGATGGCGGCTGCGCTCATTTTGCAAAACTATATGGATTCTCATTCTAGGTAAAGAGGTGAAGGAACATGTCAGACAAAGACCAAATCCAAGAACAGCTGCAAGAAGAGCCCGAGATCATTTACATTCCGGATGAAGAAGGCAACGAAGAAGAGTTCGAAGTCATCATGAAATTCGAAGTGGACGGCTCGGACAAAAAGTACATGATGGTTGTTCCTGTCGATGCCGATGAGGAATCCGACGAAGTGTATGCGTTCCGCTATGAAGAAGACGGCGACGATCTGCAGCTCTACACTATTGACGACGAAGAAGAATGGAACATCGTCGAGGAAACCTTCAACACCCTGATGGAAGAGTTCGACGAAGAGGAAGAAGAATCCAAATCCTAATCCATACAGAGCCTGTGCCGCCACATTGGGGCACAGGCTGTCTGCCGAGGAGGCTTATCCGTTTGAGCGCTGCATCCGAAGCTCAGCCGACACGCCAGTTGCGGGACGTGTTCGGAGATGATATTATTTTGTATGATGAGGGGCAGGAATCGGTCGTGTACCGGATTTCCGCCGAACTCATGCTGAACGGCCAGGGGTATGCCATGCTCGAGAAGGCCACTCCGGGCAAGGAAGACGAACCGGAGATTTTCCGCGTCACCGCGAAGGCGGACGGGGAACTCGAGCTGGAGACGATCGACGACGACGATGAGTGGGAGAACATCTCCGAACTCTTCGATGAATGGACTTTCCCGGCGGATGAATCGATGTAATACGCTGTAACCCTGCGGGATGATGCGGAACCGGCAGGCTCCGCGCGAGCCGGGGACGCTGCGGCAGCCATGGGGCTGCTGCGCCGTCCTGACCGAAGGGAGCAAGCAGGGAAGCCTGGAGCGGAGACAATCCGCTCTTTTTATTTTGAAGCCGGGCAAAGCAGGAAAGGGGAGCAGCAACGCGACGTGGATACGACAGCATCGCGCCGACGCTCCCGGCGTTGGGGCGTATTGGGCATTCTTGTACTACTGGCCGCAGCTGCGGCTGCCGTATGGTTTTATATCAACAGCGCACTTCAGCCGCCGGTGCCTTCCGCGGCTGCCGTGCGGATCTCTTACCCGGCGGGGACCTCGACCGCCAAGCTGGCACAGGAGCTGGAAGCGAAGGGACTGATCCGGGACAGCCGGATCTTTAGCCTCTATCTCCGCTACAAGGGCGAGGGAGGACGGTTTCAGGCGGGCGAGTACGAATGGACTCCCGGCGTCACGGCCGATGAGATTATCGCCTCGCTGAACAGCGGCGGGACCGTCAAGGAAGCCGGACTGCGGCTGACCGTGCCGGAGGGCTTCACCCTGCTCCAGATTGCGCAGAAGCTGGAGGAGCAGGAAGGGATGAAGGCGGCGGACCTGCTGGCCGCGGCGGACAGCTACCAGCCGTCCGAAGGAACGGAGGACCTGCTTGCCCTGCCGGCGCCGGATGCGAAGCTGCGCCACCGGCTCGAAGGGTATCTTTTCCCCGAGACGTATGAATGGAAGAAGGACGCGAAGCCGCAGGAGATTGTGGATACGATGGTGCGGGAGCTGGGCCGAAGGCTCGAAGCGCTGCCCAAGGGCTGGCAGGACGTGATGAAGGAACGCGGCCTGACCTTCCATGAGGTGCTCACCATCGCTTCCCTGATCGAGCGCGAGGTGGTCGTGGATGAGGAACGGAAGATCGTCAGCGGCGTCATCCAGAACCGCCTGAAGCAGGGGATGCCCCTGCAGATCGACGCGACGGTCCAGTATCTGCTGGACAAGCCGAAGGAGAGGCTGCTGCACAAGGATCTCGAAGTGGTCAGTCCTTATAATACTTATCTCAATAAAGGCCTGCCTCCCGGACCGATCGCGAGTCCGTCGCTCGCTTCCATCGAAGCGGCGCTCTATCCGGAGACGACGACCTACCTGTTCTACGTGACGAAGAAGGACGGAACGATGGGACATCTGTTCGCCGAAACCTTCGAGCAGCATAAGAAGAATATTGCCGAAAGCAACAAGGCCGGCAATCCTTAAGGCTGGATCGGAGCGGTTGAACGATGACTGAGGCTATACCACTTGAAAGAAAAGAAGGGAACGTTATGGTGAAAAAACCGGAACTGCTCATCCCGGCCGGCTCGACTGAGGAAGCCCGCCGGTATATCGAAGCGGGAGCCGATGCCGTGCTGGTCGGCGAGCATCGCTTCGGGATGCGTCTGCCGGGCGAGGTGCCCGCAGAAGAGCTCGGCGCGCTGCGGGAGTGGGCTCATGCCCGCGGAGCAAGCGTCTATGCGGCGGTCAACAACATTATGGATAACCGCATCCTGCCGGACCTCAAGGCCTATATGGCGAAGCTGCAGGAAGCCCGTGTCGACGGCGCCGTCTTCGGCGATCCGGCGGTGCTGATGGCCGCGCGCCAGGCGGCTCCGGACGTGAAGCTGCACTGGAATGCGGAGATGACCTCCACGAACTACGAGACGGCGCGCGTACTGGGGCTCGAAGGGCGCCGTGCGGATGGTGCTGGCGCGCGAGCTGAATCTGGAAGAGACGCTGGAGATCGCACGGCAGCTGGAAGGCACGATGGAAGTGCAGGTCCAGGTGCACGGCATCACGAATATTTATCATTCGAAGCGCAGCCTGCTGCAGAACTACAAGGAGCACCAGGGCCGCTTCGAGACCATCTCCCGCGAGGAGCTCAGCAAGGAGGAAGGCCTGTTCCTGATCGAGCAGGAGCGCCCGAACGAGCGGTTCCCCGTGTATGAGGACGAGAACGGTACGCATATCATGAGCTCGGACGATATGTGCATGCTCGATTCGCTGCACGAGCTGATGGAAGGCGGGGTCGATTCGATGAAGCTCGAGTCGCTGCTGAAGTCGGCGGAGTACAACGAAGCGGTGATCCGCAGCTACCGCAAGGTGATCGATGCTTATACGGTCGATCCGGCAGGCTACGAGTTCCAGGAGGAGTGGCTGGATGAGATCCGGGAGCTTCAGGATCCGAACCGGGAGCTGAGCTACGGCTTTTTCTTCAAAGAGCAGGTTTATTAATCCAAGGAACGAACGAATAGAGAGGTGAACATCATGACCTTGATGAGAGAGCAGCTGCTCGGCAGGCGCGTCCGGTTCGAGAAGCCGGAGGTGCTGGCGCCGGCAGGCAGCCTCGAGAAGCTGAAGTTTGCGGTGCATTACGGTGCCGATGCGGTATATATCGGGGGACAGCAGTACGGACTGCGCTCCAATGCGGACAACTTTACGTTCGAAGAAATGCGGGAGGGCGTTGAGTTCGCGGAGCAATACGGCGCGAAAGTGTTCGTCGCGACCAACATCTACGCCCACAACGAGGACATCGAAGGCATTGAAGCTTATCTGAAGGGGATCCAGGATGCCGGCGTGCATGCGATTATCGTCGCGGATCCGGTTATCATCGAGACCTGTAAACGCGCGGCGCCGAAGCTGGAGATCCACCTGAGCACCCAGCAGTCCACGATGAATGCGGGGGCGGTGCAGTTCTGGAAGGAAGAAGGCATCGACCGCGTCGTACTGGCGCGCGAAAGCGACGATGGAAGAGATCCGCGAGATCAAAGAGAACGTTGAGATGGAGATCGAGGTGTTCGTCCACGGGGCGATGTGCTCCTCGTATTCCGGACGCTGCGTTCTCTCGAACCACTTCACGGACCGGGACTCCAACCGCGGGGGCTGCTCGCAGTCCTGCCGCTGGAAGTATGACCTGTTCACGACGGAAGAGGACACGCAGATCGGCATCAAGGAGATTCCGCTCTTCCAGGAGGGCGACAATCCGTTCTCGATGAGCTCGAAGGACCTCTGTATGATCGAGCATGTGCCGGACCTGATCCGTGCGGGCGTGGATTCGTTCAAGATCGAGGGCCGGATGAAGAGCGTGCACTATGTGGCGACGGTCGTCAATGCGTACCGCCAGGCCATCGACGCTTACTTCGAGGATCCGGAGAACTACCGGATGAACCCGCAGTGGCTCTACGAGATTCAGAAGGCCGCCAACCGGCCGCTGAACACGGGCTTCTTCTACGATTCTCCGGGGCATGAGGACCATATCTTCGAGCCGGAGGAGAAAGCCGCTCCGTACGACTTCGTCGGGGTCGTCATGGAGTATGACGAAGCGACCGGGACGGCGTTGATCCAGCAGCGCAACCACTTCAAGCCGGGCCAGGAGGTCGAATTCTTCGGACCGAAGGGCACGTTCTTCAAACAGGCGGTGCCGGAGATTTTCAGTCAGGAAGGCGACAAGCTGGATGCCGCAAGACATCCGCTGCAGCTCATCTGCATGAAGGTGGATGCGCCGGTGAAGCCGCTCGATATGATGCGCAAGAAGTTCGGTAAATAATCAAGCATGGAAAGCCGCAGCGGCCGCTGCGGCTTTTTTTTCTTATGATATAAGAATATAAAGTTTTCAGCGAAGCTGAAGCTTTCTTATACCGCAAGAAAAGCTTCATATCCACCACGCATGTACTTCTTCGAAAGAAACCCGATAGGTTTTTTTCTAATATCCAAGGATTGATATCTCACCGGGCCCGGTTCCGTAAAAAATTCGCCAAGATCTAACAATTGGAGACACATGTCCCGATATAAAGTAAGAGATGTTGGAACCTCTTTCCAAAGAGGGATCCAGGAACTATCTGTTTCCAGTAATTATAGGTCTTTTTTCACAACGTTATTGTAAGCTCAGGAAGGAATAGAGCATAAAATGTCGAATACATTTTGTATGCGATTACATTGGCATTCCCCAATTTCTCTATCCTTTCATGAAATCTAACTTACATAGGGGTGGGTACATGTGAAAGAGCAGTGGGCAACAATCAAATCCAGGCTGTCCCGGGGCGGGCGGAAGCTGCAGGAGAGCGGGCTTGGGGACAAGGCGCGGCGTGCGGCCAAGGCGGCGGCCAAAGGCGCGGTGAAGGGAACGGTCAAAGGGACGGCGGCGGTCCTTCGGGCGGCAGGCTCGAAGAGAGAGGTGCGCCTCAGCCAGCTGGTGAAGTCGGTGGGGGCCAAATTGTTTTTGATTTTTTTCGTGTCGATCCTGTTCTTCGTGCTGACGGTGGGACTGACCTCCTACAGCATCTCCAAGGGAGTCATCCAGACGAAGGTGGGCGAAGCTTCGGAGGGCACCATCTCGCAGGCGGGGCAGAAGCTTGATCTCATGTATGCCGTATACGAAGATCTTTCAATGCAGGTGATGCTCGACGGATTCATCAAGGATGCCCTGGTGAAGTCGTCCGGCATGGACAAAGGAAGCTTCGATTTCCTTCAGCTGCGCCGGGAGCTGGGCGAGCGGCTCAATGTGTTCGCTTTTTCGAACAAAACCTTGAAATCGATCTACCTGTTCGACTCGAAGGGGGAGCTTCTCAGCTCGGTGGGGGGCAGCATGTCGCCGGCGAAGAAGGTTTCGGAAGAAGTCTGGTTCAAGAAAGCGGTTGAAGAGGGCGGACGTCCTTACTGGATGGAGACCAATCCGAAGGGGTATTCGGACGGCATCGGCTTCGGAGGGACCCCAACTTACGGTCTCAGCCGTCTGCTCCGGGATACGACATCAAGTGGTGTCCAGGCCGTCCTGATGATGGAGATCCAGGGAGAGACGCTGAGCAAGGAAGTCGCCGAGATCAACATGGGGGATGGCGGCCGGACCCTGATCGTGAACCCGGAGCTCAAGACGATCTCCGCTGTAGATAACGGACTGATCGGGCAGGACAGTGCCCTTGGCGTGACCAAGGAGAAGCTGAATGAAGCCAAAGGAAGTCTGCTGAGCGACAAGGAAGATACGCAGATCGTTTATTACAAGTCCGAAAAAACAGGCTGGCTGCTCGTCGGTTCGATGCCGGTAGACCAGCTGGTGAAGGATGCGAAGAAAATCTTTACGATGACCTGGGTGATGGCGGTCATCGCCATGATCATGGCCGTAGGGATCGGCTACTTCATTATCCGGATGATCGGCCGTCCGCTGGTGCTGCTCCGCAACCTGATGAAGGAAGGCGAGCAGGGCAACCTGACGGTCCGCATGGAAGTGAAGAGCGAAGACGAGATCGGGCAGCTCGGCCGGAGCTTCAATGAGATGATGGAGAAGATCACGGTGCTGGTCCGGCAGACCAACCACTCCGCGCAGGAAGTGCTCGACACGGCCGCAGAGCTCTCCGACGTATCGAAGAAGACGGCTTCTTCCGCGAAGGAGATTGCCGTAGCGACCGAAGAGATTGCGGGAGGGGCGACCTCGCTCGCCATGGAATCGGAGCGGGGCAACGAGCTCACCTACCAAATCTCGACGCAGATGAAGAGCGTGGTCGAAGCCAACGTGGTCATGGGCACCTCCGCCTCGGAGGTACAGCATTCGAGCAAGCAGGGCATCGAATACATGTCGGAGCTCATCGGCAAGACGAACACGACGGAAACGATGACCCGCTCGATGGTCGAGAAGGTGGATAATCTGAAGGAAAGCACGGGCTCCATCGTGAAGATTCTCGATGTGCTCCGGAGCATGACCAAGCAGACGAATATCCTGTCGCTCAATGCGACGATCGAGGCGGCGCGGGCCGGCGAGGCGGGCAAAGGCTTCATGGTGGTGGCCGATGAGATCCGCAAGCTTGCCGACCAGTCGAAGCAGTCGATCGATATCGTGGGCCAGATCACGGCGAAGATCCAGAAGGAGATTGAAGAGACGGTGGGCGTGCTCTCCCAGGCGTACCCGATCTTCCAGGAGCAGATCTCCTCGGTTAAGGAAGCGGGCTCGATCTTCCAGCAGGTCGATGAGCAGATGGGCAATCTGATCGGCCGTCTCTCGGAGGTCACGGAGTCGATCTCCCAGCTGGAATCCTCGCAGCTGGTGCTCACGGACGCCATGGCCAATGTGAGCGCGGTGGCGGAGGAATCGTCCGCTACATCCGAGCAGGTCGCCTCGCTAAGTTCCGAGCAGCTGGGCGTCTCCACAGGGCTCGTACGGCTGTCGGAGAAGCTCGAGCAGCTTTCGAACTCGCTCAAAGAGTCTCTGACGAAGTTTCAAGTATAATCGCAAGCAGAACGCAGACGCCTTTTCCGTCGGGGAGAAGGCGTTTTTGCTGTAAGGCGGCGTTTCATGGGAATCTTTGGGCCGGCATCGTTTAGAGGCGGCGGCGGAGGTGGATACTGAGAGGAGAATTCCTGTAGTGCCAAACTTCGACAGACTTGGCAGGTGGGCAGCATGAGGGAAACGGGAGTCCGGAAAAACCGGATCTTTATCGTCTTAACGGGAATTACGGCGGTGCTCGTCCTGTGGAATATCCGGCTGTTCTGGATTCAGGCGGCGGCCGTGCACAGCTTCGCCGGACGGGGCATCGATTTGACGGAGAATTCCGTCATCCAGCGGGCGGAGGGGATTGTGCTGGATTCGGGCCGGGGGGACTTCCTGGACCGACGGCTGGAGCCGCTGACCGGCCGCGAGCTGCAGGTGCTGGTGCTCTTCCCCGTGAACAAACAGGTGCTCGAGAGCGGCACGGAGGCGTCACGCTACGAGGAGGCGGCCGGGATCCTCGGCGTGCCGCCTGCCCAGTGGAAGAGCCTGATTCTCGGGCTGGAGTCGCCCCGCCTGTGGCAGCGGGCCGGGCGTCCGGCCCCGCTCTCCCCCGGGGAAGCCCGGCGTCTCGAAGCGCTCGGCCTCCCCGGCGTCCGGGTGCTGCCGTACAAGGAGCGCTATGCGGAAGACCAGACGGCCGGGCAGCTTATCGGCTTCATCGGGCAGAATCCCGAGCGGATCACGAAGCAGTTCACGGACCAGTTTCATAAGGGAGAGCTCCAGCTCACGAGCAAGATCGGCAATGCCGGGCTCGAGAAGACCTTCGAGCCGTGGCTGCAGGGCCTCGGGCCCACCTCGGTGTCCCTGTTCACCGACGGGACGAAGCGGGCGCTTCCGGGCTTGGATGCGCGGCGGATCGCACCGGACAACCCGAACTACCCGCTGCAGGTGGTCACGACGCTGGACGGCCGCATCCAGCGGGAGATCGAGGCCGTGATGGAACGGCTGCACATCCGGGAGGGTGCCGTCGTTGTGCTCGATGCGGAGCGGGGGGATACGGTGGCGGCGGCAAGCCGGCCCGCCTTCCATCCGGGGCATGTAGATCTCTCCGGCGGCGGGTGGAGCAACCGGGCCGTGAAGGCGGCCGCCCCCGGCTCGGTCTTCAAGACCGTGACCGCGGCCGCTGCGCTCGAGACGAAGGCCGTCCGTCCGGGCGAGACGTTCGAGTGCACGGGCGAGCTCGGCCGCTTCGGGCTCTCGTGCTGGAAGGAGGGCGGGCACGGCCGCCTGACGCTCGAGGAGGCGTACGCGCAGTCGTGCAACGTCGCCTTCGCGAAGATCGCCGAGCGGCTCGGCGGGGAGAAGCTGGAGCTGTACGCCAGGAAGCTCGGGCTGACCGGCACGGTCGGCTGGAGCGGGGAGGTGCACGGGCACCCGCACCTTCACCAATGGGACGGCGAAGAGGGCGGGCTCGTCTATGCGGACCCCGCGGCGGCGAGGGATGCGGGGGCGGTTGCGCAGACGTCGATCGGGCAGCGGGACGTCCAGCTCACGCCGCTGGCTGCGGCCAATCTGGTCGTGACGCTGCTGCACGGGGGCGAGGTCCGCTCGCCGCGGCTCGTGGAGAGCATCCGCTTCCGCACCGGCCGGCCGTATGAGGTATTCGAGCCGAAGGTGAGGACGGCGGCCGTCCCGGCGGATGAAGGCATCGCTCCAGGCACCGCCAAGGTGCTGCTGAAGTGGATGCAGGGGGTCGTCTCCCGCGGCACCGGGCGGCCGCTCCAGCAGGCGGTGTGGCCGCTGGCGGGCAAGTCGGGCACCGCGCAGATCACCCTGAAGAACGGGCAGCCGGGCGAGAACCACTGGTTCGTCGGCTACGGCCCCGCCGCGAAGCCGCGCTATGCGGCAGCGGTGCTGGTCGGGCAGCTGCCCGAGGGACAAAAAAACACATCCCTGACTCTCTTTCGGGAGGTCATGGATGTGCTGGCAAAACAGGAAGCAAAGCCGAAGATGAGCCCTTCCCCCTCTTAATGATAAGTGGATGCAGGGAGGGAAGGGAGCAGAATCGAGAAGCAGGTGCCCTTGCCGAGCTCGCTCGTCACGTCGATGCGGCCGTGCAGGTTCTGGATCGTCCGGTACGTGACGATCATGCCGAGCCGGCTGCGCTTGCTGCCGGCGGAGTAGAGCGGGGTGCCGAGCCGGCCGACTTCATCCGGCGACATGCCCGCCCCCTCGTCGATAATGTCGATGCAGACCGTCTGGTTCTGGCGCCCGGCCACGATGTGCAGGCGTCCGCCGCCCGGCATGGCTTCCATGCCGTTGCGGAGCAGATGCAGCATGCACTGCGTGAAGTGGTCTGCGTTCGCGCTGATGATAAGGCTGTCCTGCAGCTGGGTCAGCACTTCGATCTTCTGCAGCGCCGCGTAAGGCTGCAGCGTCTCCAGCGCTTTCAGGATCGCCTGCTTCACGTCGAGCAGCTCCAGGTCGGCCAGCGGGGGCCGCGAGAGGGTCACGAAGTCGCCGATGACCGTCTGGGCCTTGTCCATCTCCTCCTGCGCGAGCTTCGCGTAAGCCTGCCGCTTGCTCTCGGGCAGCTCGTGCCCGGCGAGCATCTGCACGAAGCCCTTGGCGGCGGTGAGGGAGGGATGCACCTCCCGGGCGATCGAGGAGGCGAGCTCGGCGGCGGCGGCCGACGTATTCTGCTCCGGGAGGCCGGCCTGCTGCCCGCTGATGCGCAGACGCGTCTGCCCGAGCAGGTAAGCGATGAGCCCGGCCGTACAGGCGTGGGCAGCGGCGTAAGCGGCCCACAGCGCGTACAACTGCCAGGAAGGGGCGATGCCCTGGGCGAGCAGGGTGGCTGCGCCCGAGAGCACCATCACCGCCGAGACGGCGAGCCCGAGGAGGGCGCCGTTCAGCGGATGCAGCAGCACCGCGGTCTCCCGCAGGCGGCGCCGGACGAGCCAGAGGCCGCCGAGCACGAGCGCTAGAACGACGGGGAAGACCCAGGCTTCCAGCCCGCCGGCTCCGAACCGGAAGGCGAGCATGAGCGCCGCGGCGCCGAGCGCGTAGAGCGGACCGCCGTAGAAGAAGCAGACGGCGAGCGGGATCATGCCGAAGTCCAGCGGGGGCCACGAACCGAGCTGGAGCGGGTGGGCCATGGCGAACAGGGAAGCCAGAGCGCAGACGGCCGCCGCCATCAGGCGGCTTTGGGTCTCGCGGCCCCTGCGGAG
This sequence comes from Paenibacillus mucilaginosus 3016, assembly GCF_000250655.1. Lineage (NCBI taxonomy): Bacteria > Bacillati > Bacillota > Bacilli > Caryophanales > Paenibacillaceae > Paenibacillus > Paenibacillus mucilaginosus. The sequence goes on along the minus strand of NC_016935.1, from coordinate 7,077,995 downwards.
CTTCTCCGACCACGGCAGCTGATACAGCATGACGGCGGCGGCCAGCGCGAGCACATTGAGCAGCAGGACATTGACTAGATTCAAGAGAACCACCTTTGCCTTTTATAGAGTAAGTGCTGGATTGACGGGTAACGGACAGGCCGACATGGCAGGCCTGTTGTTCATATCTTATGTATTCGACAAATTCTTCTAATTTCCTACATCCTCAACAAAAAAAACCTCTTCACCACCCGGGATTCTTTCTTGCAGGGCGGTAAAGAGGTGTTCGGCATGGAAAGAAGAGAGGCGGCGGCCGGTCCGGGACAAGGGCCCTTACAGCCAGCGGTAAGCGAACTCGCTGAGGCGGGTGAACCACCTGCGGTAGTCCGGCTCCAGGATGCCCTGGCGGACAAAGGTCTGCACTTCGATGCGCTGGAGGAAACCGAGCAGTCTCCACGCGCTGTAGGTAAAGGCGATGAAGGCCGCCAGGAAATAATTGAAGCCGTAGAAGTCCAGCCCGGGAGGCAGCACGCCGAGCGTGAACAAGGCATTCAGAGAGAGGAACAGCAGGGACGTGACCCAGGCTCCCTGGCGGTCCTCGAAGTACAGCATGATGAGAATCACGGTGAGCATCAAGGTGCCCGCCATGGCGCCAAGGCTGTAGATGCGGAAGATATCGGCGGTCAGCGGACCGTAACCGAACGATTCGAGCAGAAAGCCGGAGACCACGATCAGGAAGAGAGTCAGGCTGCCCTGCAGCTTGGCCATCCGCAGCATTTCGTTCCAGAGGACCTCCACCATCCGCTTTTTGGCCGCCAGAATCATCTCCAGCGTCCCGCCGTTCGTGATATAGCCGTAGAACTTCCGGTACTTGTCATAGAACCTCGTCTCCACGGATACCACGAAGAGCACCAGAGAGGGGACGACGGTCAGGTAGGCGAGGAATACGGCGTTGTCGTAGATCGGCGAGAAGCGGAAGGTTCCTTCCACGGTGACGCCGGAGGGACCGAGCCAGATCAGAATCTTGTCGATCCACACCCCGAGATTGTAGCTGAAGCCGGCCGCGAGCAGGGAGGGATATTTGTCCGCATAGTGCAGAAAGCCGTACGGATTCTCCATGCGCTTCGACGGGAACGTACGCAGCAGGACCACGGCCAGCATGGCCATCGTCACAAGCATGCCGAACGTAAAGCCCAGCAGCACGTTCGAAGCGTCCCGGTGGGAAGCGAAGGGCAGCGGATAGCGGAGCAGGATCAGCACGGAGGCGACGGCAAGCAGACCGCCCGTCAGGAACGCCCAGGAGATGATCTTGTAGTTCTTGGCCGCGGACAGGAAGACCATGGAGAGCCAGATCTGGCCGACCGTGAGGAACAGGACCGCAGAGATCAGCTTGTAGCTGAAGGGCAGCGGAGCGTTCCAGTAGAAGAGCAGCACCAAGACAGCCGACAGGGCCATGACAAGACGGGAGATGCCGGTATATACCGGGGTGATGATATCGAGCCGGCCGAGATAAAAATGATCCGCGAGAAAGCGTGTCACCACCAGCTGCCAGCCTCCCGAGAGGATCTGGGAGAAGATGAAGCAGTACGATACCGTCACGATGAACAGCTGGGCTTCCTGCTCGCCGATCCCTCCGTACCTGCGGATCAGGAAATTCACGATCGATACGCTCAGGACCGAGATCAGCCAGGGACCCGCCGCAATGAAGGAGGCATAGGCATACGCCCGGAACTGGAGCGAGGTATAGTCTTCACGGAACAGCTTCTGCAGCTTGAATCCTATTCCGGCCATCCGTCCACCGCCTCCCGGTACAGCTTGCGATACGTTCCAATGAAGTGCTCGGTCTGATAGTAGGCTTCGACCCGGCGGCGTCCGACCGATCCCATATAGCTTCGCTGCCCGGGCGACTCGTACATCTGCAGCATGCGCTCGGCCATGGCGGCCGGGTCTACCGGCGGCACGATGTATCCCGCGGTGCCGGGATCATGCTCGTCCTTGCCTTCGAGCAGCTCCCTGCAGCTGCCCACATCCGTGCAGATCCAGGGAATGCCGGCGGCCATGCCTTCGAGGACAGCCAGCGGCTGGCCCTCGCTGATCGAGCTGAGGATGAGCACATCCACCATCGGCAGCCGCTCGGCGATCGGCACCTTGCCCGTGAAGGTAACGATGTCCTCCAGCTCCAGCTGCCGGGACAGCGCCAGGCATTCCTGGTAATAATCGGGGTCTTCCTCCGTCGGGCCCATGATCCAGAGCTCCATGCCCGGAATGCGCCGGGAGGCGAGCCGGGCGGCATAGAGCAGCGTCTTCACGTCCTTGATCGGCACCAGCCTCACCAGGGCGCCGAAGATCATGCCCGCATCCGGTTCGCTCGTTCGCCGCGGCAGCCGGGAGAGCGTTCCGTAATCGATCCCGTTCGGGATGACCAGGGAGCGCTCCTCGGGGACGCCGAGCTCCAGCTGGATGTGCTGTGTTCCGCCGTAGAGGGCGATGGTTCGGTCGGCCGTGCGGTAGGCGCCCTTCGACATATGGTAGAAGTAATCGATCCAGCGGCGCTTGAACCCCGGCTCCACCCAGGCGGACTGCAGAATCTCTTCTTCCCTCTCCCTGGCATACACGCCGTGCTCCGTCAGGATGAACGGCCTGCCGTGCTTCTGCCGCAGATAGGAGGCGATCATACCGGCGTAGCCGGTGGAGACGGCATGGTACAGATCCGCTTCCGGGTAAGGCTGCTGCAGGAGGAAGATGGCCGGCAGATACATGGAGCGCCAGGTCCAGAAATAAGCGTTGAACGACCGCGTCGGCATTTCTTGGCGGTAAGAATCCACAAGCAGCTCCCAGAAGGCCTCGCTCTTCAGGAAGGCGATCGGATTGCCCAGCCTCGACGGGTCGGCAATGATGGGAAGAGCCCCTTCGGAGCCCTCCCGGAAGGCGAACCAATCGAGGCACAGCCGCGCTTCCTCGGGACTCAGCCGCGGTCCCCGGCCCTCCGTGAGCTCCAGGTAGTCCATGATGAACACGTCGTGCACGCCCGTGACATTCACCGGCATCTTGTACTTGGACTCCCGGGCCTCCTTGCGGGAGGAGGAGATGGCGATGATCTCAAAGTCGTGCTCCCGCATGGAGGTGACGAGCATCTGGATCCAGCTCGCCACGCCGCCGGCAACGTAGGGGTAGCTTCCTTCGACGATCAGGGCGATCTTCACGGCGCATCCTCCCCGTCCTTCAGCGTAATCTCCAGCGCAGGCTGCACCGCTTCGATCCGCCACAGTCCTGAGGCGGGCTCCCAGGAGATCACGGTCCCCTGCTCCGCCGGCAGCTCAGGCTGTTTGCCCACCGGCAGCCGGAGCGTATAGACGGAAGGGAGGGGCGCCTCCTGGGCCCGGATCGTAATCCGGTCTGCCGTATAGCGCGTCTCGATCCGGCTGTTCTGGTAGAGGATGAGCTTCTTGACCGAATCCCGGACGGTCAGCGGCTGCAGGTAAGGGTAGCTCCCGGTCAAATGGGCCATCCACTCTTCGAATTTGGAGCTGAGAAAGGACCAGCCCCGGCCCTGCGAGCGCTTGGCGTCCAGCACGTCATCCGGGTGCACGAAGTGATTCACAAGCCCGAAGTTGGCGATGGCATCCGTCTGGAAGAACTGCTCTTCCTCGTCAAGCCAGTAACCCGACGAAATCCGGGGGTAATCATAGAACCTCGCGTTGTCGGGGTCCGGCCCGAACTCCTGCTCGAGCGGCCCGGCTTCCTCGCTGCCTGCAAAATAAAGGGAGGCGATGATGTTCACCGACGGCACGGCGGCCTCGATCGCTTCCTTGCCCTCCCGGCCCATGACATTGGAAGGAGGCACATAAGTGCGCAGATCGTGATCGGGAAAATAGGAATGGGCCAGCTCGGCGAGCCGGGTCAGCCCTTCGGCCATGGCGCCGCGGTCGGGCCAGGGGACGTAGTTCAGCGAAGGCGGAAGCGGCTCGTCCGGCGTCACCAGCGACTGATGATTATAACCGTGCAGGCCCAGCTCGCCGCCCAGCTTCAGCAGCCTGGGGCCGAAGAAGCGGATCGTCTGCGACGGGCCCTCCCCGGTCAGCGGCGGCAGGGGCGGGGTCGTCCGGTTCTGGTAATTGCCGATCATGAGGCCGGTGTATTTCCACCCGTACTTGCCGGCAAACCGGGCCATGTCGGCCCACCAGATCCGCTCGTAGAACTCCAGCGTGCTCAGCCCGTACTCCTGCCGGACCAAGGGGTTGGTCGCCTGGGGCGCCGGGGACGGGAAGTCGTCGATCTCCAGCGTCCGGATGCCGGCCTGGGCGGTGACCATGCTCTCTGCGGCCAGGCCGAGCGAATGGACCAGAAGACCCCGGCCCGTCTTCTGCACGCCGGTGGTGGAGTTCCAGTAGACCACCCGGCCGCTCCCGTACCCGTGGGTCCACAGGAGCGGGACACCGCCGGCGGTCAGATACACGCGAGACGCCGGCAGCAGGGTTACATCTAACATGGAGTTGGAGAACATGTTGTTTGTGGACGGCAGATCGGGATATCCCGGGAAGAGCGGCTTCACCATGGTCATGCCCTGCACGGCCCCCTGCAGGAAGCCGCGGTTCTGCGCCATGCCGAACAGCTCGTTCAGTGCGGGGGCGTAGAAGCGGGTCATGACCGCAAGCCGCCCCCCGTTCTCCACGTACCGCTTCAGGAGGACCGGGTCGATCGCCTCGTTCTTTTGGCCGGTGAGGACCAGCACCTGCCAGGGATCAGGGGGGAGGGCGGCGATATCTTCCGCCGCAATCTCGTCCCAGGCCAACTTGGCCAGCTCGAGCGCCTCCGCCAGATTTCCTTTTACCCTCAGCCCTTCCGCATCGGAGGGGTCGCTGTAGATCATCAGGCGCAGGGGGCTCCCTTCGCCGCCGGGGGCCGGGTCGCTGCTGCCGAGGGGGAATTCGGTCTCGGCATAGGAGCTGTCCGCGGGGAAGGGGTTCCACTGCAGGGACCGGGAGAGCTGAAGAAGGCCGCCCAGCAGCAGCACGCTAGCGATAACGCAGCTCAAAATCACTTGTTTGCGGAACACCTTGATCGTTCATCTCCTTCCACAGCCTGACGGCGGATTGATAGCTTTCCGGGATCGTGACGCCGCTTTTCCACCAGACTGCGGCCAGCCTCCGAAGCTCCTCGAAGCGCTTTTCCTGGTAGAGGCGTTCGCAAGAAGCCAGATAGGAGACGTACCGGTACTCCGCCGTGGTTTCGAGGGTCCTTGCGAGCCTCTCAGCCAGGGCAAAGTCGCCTTCGGCCCGGGCCAGATAGCAGAGCTTCTCGGTGAAGAACGGCTCGGAGGGAAAGAGCGAGGCGCCCCTCTGGACAAACCGGTGCAGGGTGGTCCGGACCTCCGCCGCCAGCTCTTCGGTGAGCAGGCGGGAGTCCAGATAGCGGACATACGTCTGAAGCAGCGCTTTCCACTGGGGAAGCGAATTCTCATCGGCCTGCAGCTCGCGGGTTTCCTTCTTGATCTCCCGGACGAAGAGCTCGTTGAGGTAGGTCAGCGTCGTGGCCGCATAGTGGACGACCTCGGGATCCTCGTCCCGCAGCGCCTCCTGGAACAAGGCGACTTTATTGCCTCCCTCGTACTGGAGCAGCGAGAACATCGCATCCTTCTTGGTGCCGTACCCTCCCGAGAGCAGAATCTCACGGAAGGGGATCAGTGCGGCCTGCTGCTCCACATTCACATCGAACGTATCGAGCGAGCCCGGCACATAGTAGACGTAATTCTCGTATTCCCGGAAAAACTCGTCGTCATATCTCCACGCCCACAGGGCGATGACGATGAAGGCGCCGCAGAGCAGCCCCGCGCCGGGAAGGAACAGGCCCAGCGTCGTGATCCACTGGAGGCTGGCCCGGTCGTGGGGCCGGTAGCGCGGAGTCGCCCGGAACAGCAGCCACACGCCGGCGCACAGCAGCAGATGCAGGAGCAGGACGGCCGCCCAGTCCCAGCCGAAGGCGGTCCCTCCGGACGGTGTGCCTGTCAGCACGCCGGGCAGCAGCAGCGTCTGGGCCAGATCCAGCGTGCCGGCGGCCAGCAGCACGAGTGCCGAGAGGGAGGCGGACCGGGGCAGGTCCCGGTGAAGCGAGGAGCGGGGGCGCTTCATGGGCTGTCCCCCTCGCCGAACCTTCCGCGGATGCGCGACTCGATCCGCTCCCGGAGCTCGGGAGCCGTCGCGGGCAGCAGGAACAGCAGCTCCCCGCGGAAGGCGTCGTAGCCGACGACATCGTCGGCCCGCAGCGTCTGGCGCAGCAGCGCATCCATCTCTTGGAGGGCGGAGTCGGTGTCCAGGCCCTCGAACTCGATGGGAAGCTGGAAGAGCGTGAACTTCTGCGAGAAGTCGGTGGCCCGCAGCGTTTCCTCGGAGAGCCGCTTGTAGAACGGCTCGGGCTTCATGATCAGGGTATCCATGAAATAGCGCTCTCCCCGCAGCTTGGCCGCTTCGCGGAAGGCTCTGACACAGCTCTCGCCCATCCATCCGAGAATGAGCTTGAACAAATCCGCCGTCGCTTTGTTCATCGTCTTAAAATCGAGTCCGTCCAAGCCGATAATGCCTATAAGCTCTCCCTCCTCTCCGATAATGGGACCGGCCATGAGCGGGTCCCGGGGAGGATCGCCGGCATCCCGGAGCTGGATCTGCCGGCTGTCGCATACCCGGCGGTACAGGGAGGGCTGCTCGAGGAAGACCGAGCCCGGATATCCTTCGGGCTTGGAGCCGAACGATACCTTCAGCCGCAGGACCCTGCCCGAGGCATCCATCCGGTAGATGACGATGGACTCGGCATGGATCAGCTCGCGGAACAGGCGCACGGCATCGGTGAAGATGATCTCCGGGTCGTCGGAGCCCAAGGCTTTGGCCATTTTGTACAGCGTAAACAGGCTCTCTTGGGCTCCCACGATCCGTTTCTCCAATGCATCCTTCACCATGGAGAGATCGCTGTAGCTTTTTTCCACAAGCGCCAGCCGGCTCTGCAGGTCCTCGTGCTCCTCGGCCAGCGACCGGTACCGGTAGCGCTGGGTGGAGGAATAGTGGCCGACGAACAGGGCAAGCCCCGCATAGACGGCAAGCGGCTGGTAATCCGCCCACTCGTGCAGCAGCGTGTACCCATCCCCGCCTCCGCGGTAATAATCCCAGCCGTACAGCAGGGCGGCCCCCGCCGCGGCGGGCAGGCCAAGCCGCGTACCGTAGCGGAGCGCAAAATAGAGAACGACAAAGAACAGCGGGTTCGGGGTCCACTCCGAAAACCGGACAGACCCGAAATGGGATGCTGCCGCAAGCAGCAGAAACAGGATGACGAGCTCGGTCCAGGGAATCCAGCGGCGTTCCTGCGTATAGATCAACGGAATTCCTCCATCACCTTCCGCCGGGCTTGATGCGGATAGGGTTGTTCTTTTTCTCGTAGGTTTCGGCCAGCTTCTTCATCATATCGTCGGGCGAGAACGGCTTGATCACATACTCGTCCGCTCCGGACATCATGGCCTTCGACAGCTCGCTGATGGAATGCTTGGCACTCATGAGGAAGATCGGCGTGCGCGTAAAGCCCGGCGACCCCCGCAGCTTCCGGCACAGCTCGAACCCGTCGATATGGGGCATGATGCAGTCCGAGAGGACCGCATCGGGACGCGCTTCCGGCAGCTCCTCCAGCGCCTTCAGAGGGCTGCCGTAGGCCGTGACCTGCAGTCCGCGGAGCCCGAAGATTTCCTCCAGCACGGACAGGAGGATAGGATCGTCATCAATAAGCGCCAATGAGTTCATATACCGGTACCTCCTTATCAAGTTCAAGCCCCGGGATCGTCCCGGGAAGGAAATTCAGGTTCCTCGCCATAGGCGGGAGAGGCCTTCCATTGTATAATATTGATAACAGCGGCAACCCTTATCCCTACATCACCCCGAAAGAAGGAGCAGCCATGAAGACAGCGGGACTTGCTTCCGCCGCGGCCTTATGTGTGGGGGCGGTCATCTTCGTTCTCTGCACCCTCCAGGCGCAGGCGAAAGGACCTCTTCAGCATATCCAGTCGTTTGCCATCTATTATGCCGAGCCGTCGGAGCAGGCACTCGCCGCGCTCAAGAAGACCGGCCTGGCCATCATCGAGCCCCAGCTGTACACTCCGCAGCAGGTGGCGGGACTTCAGGAAGCGGGCACGCTGCCGGCAGCCTATCTCAGCGTCATGGAGTCGCCTTCATGGAACGAAACCCGCATGGGCCGGCTTCAGCCCGGAGACTACCTGCTGCAGGGCGGGGAGCGGACCCACTTTGCGGCCTGGGATTCCTACCTGATGGACCTGCGGCAGGCCTCCTACCGCCAGGTGCTGCTGGACGAGATCGGGGCCGCGGCAGAGAAAGGCTTCACGGCGGTATTCCTCGATACGGTCGGCGATATCGACGAGTATGTGCAGGAGCCCGCGCTCCGGGAAGAGCAGCGGCGCTCGTATGTCGCCTTCCTCCGCGAAGTGAAGGCCCGGTTCCCCGGAGTGTTCTTGATTCAGAACCGGGGCTTCGACTCGCTCGCCGCCTCGGCGCCGTATCTCCAGGGCTTCCTGTGGGAAGACTGGCGGGGCGAGTGGCGCCAGGACGAATGGTCCGCGAAGCAGGTGGAGCTTGTCCGGCGGTATCAGCGCAAGGGACTGGCCGTGTTCGCCGTTTCCTCGCGTTCCGAGCCGAAGGATGCGAGGGAAGCCGGCAGGCTCCGGTTCGTGCATCTCGAGACGCCGTCCGGCTACGACACGCTGAAGTGACCTACCTCTGGGTTGACAAAAAGAGCCGCGAGAACGGCCGGAACTCCGGCTGCTCTCGCGGCTCTTTTTGGCTTGCTGGGCAGAGGAACCGCTCAGGCCGCCGGGCCGCTGCGGACCCGCCTGCTCCCTAACCTGAACTATTACCCTGCGTGATTCGGTTTGAAACGGATTGAGGTATTTTTTGCAAAGAAGGAGAAGCGTCTCATGGGCTGTTCGGCCCGGCGGTCTGCCGGGCCGCACTTAGGTGTGTCCCGGCTTGGTCAGCGGAACGGTCCACGAAGCGCCGTCGATCCATGTCCGGTCCGTGAATTCCCGTCCGCGGACCACCACCCGGTCGGAGAACACCTGCACGTGCATGCCCTGCACCTGCGTACCCGCCGCTCCGCCGGGCTTGGCACGGGTTTTGCCGACGGAGGCGTTGTTGAACCAGTGGAAGGTGTTCTGCTGGTTGTAATGGTTCTCACCGATGAAGTTGCGGTGCGAGTGTCCGGAGAAGACGAATACGTTGGGATAAGGCGCCAGAATCTCGCGGAACCGTTTGGCCCGGATGAGGCGGTGGGTGCCCCCGTCCGTACCGGGATCCGGCAGCGGCTGGTGGATGAAGACGAAGGCCGGCTGGCTGTAATTGTGCACCTTCATCACTTCCTCGAACCAGGCCAGCTGCTCATCGGAATACCAGGCGCCTTCGCCCACCTCGGGCCTCTCCTGCACATAGGCATCCTGGGAGAGCAGGATGAGGTGGGTGCCGCCGATCCACACGTCGCGGTAAGGCTTCGGCTGGCCGAAGAACTGCTGGAACCGCTCGCGGGCCATGGCGTCCGTCTTGCCGTTCGGCATCGTCTCGGTGGAGAAGGCGCCGGCTGAGGTCAGCCAGATATCGTAATAATCATGGTTGCCCATGTTGCCGTAGACCGGAGGAAGCTTGTAGCTGCCGAGAATCTTGCGCAGCTGGTCATATTCGATCGTTCGCCCGAAATCGGTCAGGTCGCCCCCGAGGATGACGGTGTCCACTTTCGACTCAAACTTGGAAATATCCTGAAGGGCCAGGTGCAGCTTATCGGCCATGGACGGGTCAACGGCTGAGAGATGAATGTCACTGAGCAGAAAAAAGGATGCGATCGGCACGGCCGGTCCTGCAGGGTCGGCTGCAGCCGGCGAAGCGGCCTCGGCGAGCTCGGCGCTGTTCTTCTCGGAGCCCGGACCGAATACACGGACAGCCGAGGCTGCACTGCCGGCGGCCAGAGCAAAGAAGGCGAGCATCTGTTTGACAAAGAGGCGTCTGGATATCATGGTAAAGCTTCATCCCTCCGGGGCGTCCTTCTGGAGGACGGAATACTATTATTATAATGCAGGCCTTCATAAATAGAAATAAGCTGCTGAATGCAGGGAAGCGGACCCGGGGGGCTTTTTCCCTGGAAGGATTTCCGGCGGGCGATTCGCTTTGCTGCGGGCGGAGGACAGGGTACTAGGGGAAGTTAGTACTTTTGGACACGAGGGATGGGAGGTATACTGGAGCTAAAGAAGGGTGAAATGGCAATGGAACTGTGCATCCGTGCATCATAGACAACCGGCGCGTGAGCGGGAGAGGACAGAGGTGAAGTGACATGAGCCGCAAATGGCTGGAAAAGGAAGCCCCGCAGTGGGTGGAACGGGGCATCGTCACGCAGGAACAGGCCGGACGGATCCTGGACCTGTATAAGGATCGATCGCAGCCCTCGAGGCTGCTGCCCATCCTGGGGAGCATTCTTGTCGGGCTGGGGATTCTGAGTTTTATCGCCGCGAATTGGCAGGAGCTGCCGGAGCTGCTGCGGCTTCTGATGATGATGGTCTTTACGGGCGGCTTCTATGCAGCCGCTGAGGTTCTTCAGAGGCGGGGGCAGGAGAAGTTCGCCACGGCGTTCGCGGGTCTCGGCGTCATGACCTTCGGTGCGGGAATCATCCTCATCGGGCAGATGTTCCATCTTATTGCGTACAGTGCGGGCTCGTTCATCTTATGGGCGGCAGCCGGTGCGGCAGCCGCTTATCTGTACCGCTCGCGCTACCTGGCGCTGCTGGCCCTGCTGCTGTTCGATATCGCCCAGTGGTACAGCGTCTCGGAATTCAACGGGTTCAGCTATACCGCCTTCCTGGTGATGGCTGCGGTGATGTACGTGCCGGTCATGAGGTGGAAGAGCGCCCTGCTAACCTGGTGCGGCGCCCTCAGCTGGACGGTGCATTCGCTGATGTGGGCGGTCTCCGAGGATCTCTCCTTCCTCTGGATGTTCGTGCCGGCCATGGCGCTGTATGCGGCAGGGGACTGGCTGCGCGAGCGGGAGGGCGGCTACGCCCTGCAGACCGCCCCGCTGGCCGCAGCGTACGGCTTTGCCGTCTTCATGGTGCTGTTTCCCCCGGAATGGGACAGCGGGATGCTGTCGGAGCTGCGGGCCGAGCCGCTGTATTACGTGCCGGCTCTGCTGCTGGTGTTCGCCGTGTCGCTGGCGGGCAAGTTCCGCCAGGGCCGCGCCTCCAGCGCTTTCGAGTGGATTCTGCTCGCCCCATATGTCTACCTGCCGAGCGGGTATGAAGTGCTGTATCTGCTGGCTCTCTTTTTCTTCTCCTTCTATGTGCTGTGGCGGGGATACGCAGAAGAGTTCCGCTTCAAGATCAACTTCGGGACGGTGCTCTTCATCTGCAGCACGCTGGTGGCTTACGGCAAGCTGACCTGGGCGTTCATGGACAAATCGCTGTTCTTCATCCTCGGGGGCGTGCTGCTTCTTGTCCTCAGCTGGTTCCTGAACCGGAGGAAGAACCGGTTTCTGAGCGAAGTGAAGGGGGATGACGGCCATGGAAAATAAAAAGCATGCGGCAAGGCGGGGGCTTTGGGCTATCCTCTTCGCGGCGGCCCAGGTCCTTGTGCTTGCCGGGATTGCACTTTCTTACTACGCCGTCGGCTGGTATGGACAGGATATCAGGCTGCGTACCGTGCCGGTGGATCCGCGGGATATTTTCTACGGCGACTACGTGACGCTGAGCTATGAGATCAGCCGGCTGGACAGCACGCTCTGGAAGGAAGCTGCGCCGCCGGAGCGTGGCGATACGGTGTACGTCGTCGTGAAGCAGGGAACGGACGGCGTGGCGGTTCCCATGGCGGTCTACGTATCGAAGCCGTCACTGGCGGAAGGCGAAGCCGCCCTGAAGGGGATCGTGCAGTACGCTTGGAACCCGGACTTCCGCGGCGAGGAAAGCTTCTCCGTCCGCTACGGAATCGAACGGTACTACGTGCCGGAGGGGACCGGGAAGGCGCTCGAGGAGCGGGCGGCGAATCTCATCGTCCGGGTCAAGGCGGCCCCTTGGGGGCAGGTGACGATCGGGGAGATCGAAGACGTGGTGCCGGTGCCGGAATCGGGCGCAGGGCAGCAGGGAAGTTGAGGCCGGTTGTCACTCTAAATGGGGTGGCTGCCAATCAAGGAAACGGCGGGCGGTACAACTTGCGATGCCGCCTTCAACTTAAACCGTCAGCAAGCCGGGTCAACATTCGTCTCACCTCGGGCGCTCGGGCGGTACCGGGAAGGCGTCTCGTTCCTGAGCACACAAAGCAAGGGAGGCGTGACGGCGATCCTCTCGGCTTGCGCTCCACAGTACTACGGTATAAGGTCAGCGGGAAGGCTCTCATGGGAGGGCCTCTTTGTTTTGTATGAGCTTCTTTGTAGGGGAGCGCCGTTCTTATGACGCCGTACTGTCCGGTGAACGTTCATATGGCATGCTTGTGCGGGGCGGAAAGACTCGCAACCGGCAAGCCTTGCAATCCGCCGGCGGCTGCCCGTACAATTGGAGGACCATGCAGATAAAGGACGGGAAAACAGGATGAATGAAGAAATACGCGAGGAAAGGCCGGCAGAGGAGCTAACCGATCTCGGGCTTCCCGAGCTGCTGCTGCTCGACCGGACGAAGGAGCTTGGCGAGAAGGACGTGCTCTACCACTTTGCGCTGGAAGAGCTGCTGTGCCGGCATGTTGGCGAGGGAGGGGCTCCTCTGTGCCACCTGTGGCGGCACCCGAAGGGCTTCGTGATGGGCCTGCGCGATTCGCGCCTCCCTGGGGCGGCGGAGGCGTCCGCCTGGTTGGAAGGCGAAGGCTACTCCGCGGTCGTGCGCAACTCGGGCGGCGCCGCGGTGCCGCTTGATCCGGGCATCGTCAACGTCTCGCTGATCCTGCCGAAGCGCCGGGCGGGGGAGATCGACTTCCGCGACGACTTCGAGCGGATGTACCTGCTCCTCGCGGAGACGCTGAAGGAGACGGGCTGCCGGGTGGAGAAGGGGGAGATCCTCGGGGCCTACTGCCCCGGAGACTTCGACCTCTCCATCGGCGGGCGCAAGTTCTGTGGGATCGCCCAGCGGAGGCAGGCCCATGCGTACGTCGTGCAGGCCTTCGTCATCGTCGAGGGCTCCGGCATTGAGATGGCCCGGCTTGCCCGGGGCTTCTACGACCGCGCGGCGGCCGGCCGGGAGGGCCTCGGCCACCCCGAGGTCATCGAGGGCAGCATGGCTTCGCTGCAGGAGCTGACCGGCCTCGGCGCTGGGGAGCCGGCCGGGCGGGGGGCGGAGCGCTTCACCGAAGCGGTGAAGCGCGTTGTGCGCGCCCGCCAGACGCCGGAGGGCATGGCCGCGGCCGCTGCCCGCTTCCGCCTGCCGGAGGCTGCGGACGTGCGGGAGATGGCGGCGGAGCTGCGCCGCCGGTACGGCATCGCGCAGTAGGCGGCGGGCTTGGCGGCGCCGCTGCCCGAACGCAGGCCGGAGCGAGGCGCAGCGGATGCGCCTGGCGGAAGGGCCGCGCGGGGAGCGGGGAGCGCTTCACCGAAAGGGTGAGGCGTGCTGTGCTCGCGGCCAGACGCCGGAGGGCATGGCCGTGGCCGCTGCCCGCTTCCGCCTGCCGGAGGCCGGGGGAAGGGCTGTCTTTGGGCCCGGCAGCGTGAGAGAGGCATGGTGGATATGCCTCGCGCGGGAGGGCCTCAGCCACCCGAATGAAACGGAGAGCAGCACGGCTTCGCTGCAGGAGCTGGCCGGACTCGGCGCCGGCAGCCGGCTGGCGGGGATGACGCTTCCCCGAAGAAGGTAAAGCCATCGAGCATCACGCGCCGGATGAACCTGCTTCCGCCTTCCAGTTGCAACTGATATACTTCTAAACAGCCGCCAAGCCGAAGCGGAGAGAATCCTCGACAAGAAGAAGCGGCGCAGCAGGCTAAAAAAGAAATAGCGGAACTCAGATTCGCTATGGGTCATACAGCGAGGGACAATTATCAAATAGAGGAACTGAGGTTCGCTATTTTGGGGTCAAGGCCTTGTAAACGGTCAATCGGGACTCATAAGGAATCTGAGTTCCGTTATTATTCGGGAAATGATGGGAAATAGTCGAATAAGGAATCTCAGTTCCTTTATTTAAACATCATGCATCAGAATCAAGGAAAGTCAGGTAAGGTTATGTCTATCCGGGTGAGCTCGATCGGCAGGATGGCACACCCTATGCAACCTTTCTTATTCTAAATTCCTTTCTTGCATAAAAACAGTTCAGCCCGGCCGTCGATGGCCGGGCTGTTTTATTTTTCTGTTCTGATAAGGCTCCCGCACGGAATCCCTGTTGGATGCGAGGAGGGGAGTTGAAAGCAGTTCGGGGGCTGTATGAGGGGAGGGGGGTAATTAGTCATTCAACTTCTCACTACACTCATCATGCGCTTGAGCATACACGGCGGCAGTGCTGCCAACAGCTCCCTCACGCATTCAACTTCCCGCTACCCGATCCTGCGATTGAACATGCAGGACGGCAGCTCCTGCTGCCATAGCCCCTCGCTCACAGCTGCTCCCGCTACTCCATCATCCGCTTGAGCATGCCCGGCAGCTCCTGCTGCCACAGCCCCCACACATGGCGGCCCGGCTTTTCCTCGTACGACAGCCGGCAGTTCCGGTCCTCAAGCATTGCCTTGGCCTGCCGGTTGGCTTCGAGGAAATCGTAGGTGCCGCGCTCGGTGGCCACCTCGTTTTCTTCCGTGCCGATCACCATGTGGAGCTCGAGCCAGGACAGATCGGTTTCCTGCGCGATGCGGCTGCGGGTGCCCTCCAAAAATGCGCCTGATAAGGATAGGACGCGGTAAAACAGGCTACGATAATCCAAGGCAAGATGTAGGGAAACCGTCCCCCCGAGCGAGTCTCCCGCGAGGATGCGGTCCTCTGCGGAGCCGCGGACCGGGTAGCGGCTTTCGACAAAGGGCAGCAGCTCTTCCGCAAAGAAACGACAGTAAGCGGCGAACCGGTCGCCTTCGGGCGCGTACTCCGCAGTCCGCACGGATTTGTCGACATCGACGCCGACGATGATGGCCGGCTCGATATTCTCATCGTAGATCAGACGGTTCATCGTAGTGGCGATGCGCCCGAAGTTGAAGAAGTCCTCCCCGTCCTGGCAGTAGATGACCGGGTAGGAGATCAGCTCGTTATAGCCCGGCGGGAGGTAGATCCGAAGCGGTCTCGGAGCGTCCAAATGGTTCGACGGCACCTGCTCTTTGACAATCGTTCGTTTGAGATAGACATTTTCATCCATGGGAACATTCTCCTTTTGGGCGTTGTATTATAATAGTTTCTTAACAATTCATGAAACTGTACTATCTATTTTGTGACACTGTATCAATGCTATACCGCAAAGGACACGGCATTTTTCAAGTAAGTTCTTGTGTTCTGCACAAAAACAGGTTTATAATACTACTATAACAGAAGTTCTTTCCTTTTCTCCAGAGCGGGCAGGATCTTCAGCAACACCTTCAACCCCAAATTCTATCTTCGAGGTGACTAAACTTATGAGCAAGCCATCTGTAGCGGGCGTGCAAGACAAGTCATATGTAGTGGCAGTGCAGGAAGTAAAGCCTTTGTCCGTACTCGGCACCGACGGTACGGTCGTCAATCCGGACGAGATGCCTAAGCTCTCCGACGAGCAGCTGAAGGAGCTCATGCGCCGCATGGTCTTCACACGCACGTGGGACCAGCGCGCTGTCAACCTGACGCGCCAAGGCCGTCTTGGTTTTTATGCACCAGTTTCCGGACAGGAAGCGACAATGGTCGGTTCCGAGTTCGCTCTCAATAAAGACGATTTCATCTGCCCGGGCTACCGTGACATGCCGCAGATCGTATGGCACGGCCTGCCGATGTACCAGGCGTTCCTGTACTCGCGCGGCCACCAGCACGGCGGCCAGATTCCGGACGACGTACATGTGCTGATGCCGCAGATCATCATCGGCGCGCAGTACCTGCACGCAATGGGCGTCGCTATGGCGTTCAAAAAGAAAGGCGAGAAGCGCGTTTCGATCACTTATACGGGTGACGGCGGTTCCTCCGAGGGCGACTTCTACGAAGCACTGAACTTCGCAGGTGCGTTCAAGCTGCCTTCCATCTTCATGGTTCAGAACAACGGCTATGCGATCACGACTCCGTTTGCGAAGCAGACGGCGGCTATGTCCGTAGCGCATAAGGCAGTTGCAGCCGGTATCACAGGCGTACAGGTAGACGGCATGGACGTCCTCGCTGTCGTGAAGGCTGTTCAGGATGCTGCCGAGCGCGGCCGCAACGGCGAAGGCGCGACGCTGATCGAAGCCCTGACCTACCGCTTCCTGCCGCACTCGATGTCCGGTGACGACCCGTCCAAGTACCGTACGAAAGAAGAGACGGCTGAATGGGAGCAGAAGGATCCGCTGAACCGTTTCCGCACGTTCCTGGTGAACAAGGGCCTGTGGAGCGAAGCCGAAGAAGCGGCTGTCGTGGAAGACGCGAAGAACACGGTGGCGGAGCAGATCAAGAAGGCCGAGACGACCGAGAAAATGACGATTCCTGGCCTGATCGATTCCATGTTCGAAACGACACCGCAGCATCTCGAAGAGCAAAAAGCGGATTACTTAGCGTAAAGGGGAGGACATTCAGCCATGGCTCAAATGACAATGATTCAAGCGATAAAAGACGCAATGCGCGTCGAGCTTCAGCGTGATCCTAACGTGGTAATTTTCGGTGAGGACGTAGGTAAAGTCGGCGGCGTATTCCGTGCGACCGAAGGCCTGCAGGCCGAGTTCGGCGAAGAGCGCGTATACGATACGCCGCTGGCCGAAGCCGCTATCGGCGGTATGGCTGTCGGTATGGCAACCCAGGGCTTCCGCCCGATCATGGAGATCCAGTTCGTCGGCTTTATCTATGAAGCCTTCGATCAGATCGCCGTGCAGGCTGCCCGTATGCGTTACCGCTCCGGCGGCAAGTACCAGGCTCCGATCACGATCCGTACGCCTTTCGGCGGCGGCGTTAAGGCGGCCGAGCTTCATACGGACCCGCTCGAAGGTCTCCTCGTACAGACACCGGGTATCAAGGTTGTCGTGCCTTCCAATCCTTACGACGCCAAAGGCCTGCTGATCTCCGCGATCCGCGACAACGATCCGGTCTTCTTCATGGAGCACCTTAACCTGTATCGTTCGTTCCGTGCGGAAGTGCCTGAGGGCGAGTACACGGTGCCGATCGGCAAAGCGAACGTGGTCCGCGAAGGTTCCGACGTAACGATCATCACGTACGGCGCTATGGTTCATACCTCCCTGAAAGCAGCGGAAGAGATCGAGAAGACCCGCGGCGTGAAAGTGGAAGTCATCGACCTCCGTACCCTGATGCCGCTCGATACCGACACGATCGTCGAGTCCATCAAGAAGACGAACCGTGCGATCGTCGTACAGGAAGCTCAGAAGACTTCCGGTATTGCGGCTGAAGTGATTGCGCAGATCAACGAGAAGGCGATCCTGCACCTCGAAGCGCCTGTACTGCGTGTGGCTCCGCCGGATACGGTGTATCCGTTCGCCCAAATCGAAGATCAATGGCTGCCTAACGCGGCGAAGATCGTTGCGGGCCTGAACAAAGTACTGGATTTCTAAATCGAAGCGATCAATAAGGACGGTGAGCGACCATGGCAAAGTTTGAGTACCGGTTTCCGGAGCTGGGCGAAGGCATTCACGAAGGCGAGATTGTCAAGTGGCATGTCAAAGCCGGCGATAAAGTCAATGACGAAACGATCCTGATGGACGTTCAAAACGATAAATCCACCGTAGAAGTTCCTTCTCCTGTAGAAGGCACCATCGTCGAGATCAAAGTCGGCGAAGGCGCGGTATGTACGGTTGGCGACGTCATCGCTGTAATCGACGTAACCGGCGAAATGCCTGAGCAGGCACACGGCCACGGCGAAGCGCCAAGCGCAGCAGAGGCGGCTACGCCGGCTGCAGCGAAGACGGAAGCTGAAGCGGCTGTCGGCGGCATCGAGCCGGTAGGCAGCTCCGTAGCGGCGAACGTCGCGAACAGCAAGATCGACACGCCGATGGCAGGCGGCGCTCCGGCAGCTGCAGCCCAGCCTGCGGTAACGCCGAGCGGCGTCCTGGCTACGCCTAGCGTGCGCAAGCTGGCCCGTGAGAAGGGCGTAAACCTTGCCCAAGTGACGCCGACCGGCAAGAACGGCCGCATCACCCGCGAGGACGTGCTTGGCTTCACGCCTGGCGCAGCAGCAGCTCCAGCAGCAGCGGCTCCTGCGGCAAGCGCAGCGGCTCCGGCAGCAGCAGCGCCGGCAGCTTCCGCAGCGGCAGCCGTAAGCGGCGATCGCGTCGAAGAGCGCGTACCGCTGAAGGGCATCCGCAAGGCGATCGCGAACGCTATGGTGAAGAGCGTGTACACGGCTCCTCACGTTACGCTGATGGACGAAGTCGACGTTACGGAGCTCGTCGCTCTGCGCGGCCGTGCCAACAAAGCGATGGCTGAGAAGAAAGGCATGAAGCTGACGTACCTGCCGTTCATCGTGAAGGCTCTCGTGGCAGCGGCACGCCAGTTCCCTGTCATGAACGCCATGATCGACGAAGAGAAGCAGGAGATCGTCTACAAGAAGTACTACAACATCGGTATCGCTACCGATACGGATAACGGGCTTCTCGTACCGGTCATCCAGGATGCGGACCGCAAGAACATCTGGACGATCGCAGCAAGCATCAAGGACCTGGCTGCCCGCGGTCGCGAAGGCAAGCTCGGACCGACGGAACTGAAGGGCTCCACGCTGACGATCACCAACATCGGTTCGGCAGGCGGCATGTTCTTCACGCCGGTGATCAACTTCCCTGAAGTGGCGATCCTCGGAACCGGCCGCATTACGGAGAAGCCGGTTGTGAAGAACGGCGAGATCGTTGTGGCTCCGGTCATGGCGCTGTCACTGAGCTTCGACCACCGGATTATCGACGGTGCTACGGCACAGAACTTTATGAACTACATTAAGCAGCTCCTCGCAGATCCTGAGCTGCTGATCATGGAGGTGTAATCGCTATGGTAGTAGGTGACGCATCGGTAGAAATTGACGTTCTCGTCATTGGTGCCGGTCCTGGCGGTTACGTTGCGGCCATCCGTGCCGCCCAGCTGGGCAAGAGCGTGCTCGTAGTGGACAAGGCCGAACTCGGCGGCGTCTGCTTGAACCGCGGCTGCATTCCATCCAAGGCGCTAATCAGCGCGGCCCATCAGTATGAAGTGGCCAAGCACGGCTCCTCTATCGGGATCACGGCTGATAACGTAGCCGTGGACTTCGCAAAGGTGCAGGAATGGAAGAACGGCATCGTGAAGAAGCAGACCGGCGGCGTAGGCATGCTGCTGAAGGGCAACAAGATTCAGGTATTCAACGGCGAGGCGCTGTTCATCAACGAGCATGAAGCCCGCGTGTTCAACGATAACGAAACGGCACGTTACAAGTTCAACTACTGCATCATCGCGACGGGCTCCCGTCCGATCGAGCTCAAGACGTTCCCGTTCGGCGGACGCATCCTGTCCTCGACGGAAGCTCTGCAGCTCTCCGAGATTCCGAAGAGCATGGTCGTCATCGGCGGCGGCTACATCGGTATCGAGCTTGGCCAGACGTTCGCGAAGTTCGGCACGAAGGTGACGGTGCTTGAAGGCTCCGACCACATCCTGCCAGGCTTTGAGAAGGACCTGTCTTCCCTGGTTGCACGCAACCTGAAGAAGCTTGAGGTGGAAGTAGTAACCGAAGCGATGGCGCAGGGCTCCGAGCAGTCCGGCGACTCCGTAACGGTAACGTACACGGTCAAAGGCGAAGAGAAGAAAGTAACGGCGGATTATGTCCTCGTTACGGTCGGACGCCGCCCGAACACCGACGGCGATCTGTCCCTCGAACTTGCCGGCGTCGAAATCGGCGAGCGCGGCCTGATCAAAGTCAACGAGAAGGGCCAGACGAACGTGCCTCACATCTACGCGATCGGCGACATCGTTCCAGGTCCGGCACTGGCGCACAAAGCTTCCTATGAAGCGAAAGTGGCGGCAGAGTCGATCGCGGGACTGCCAAGCGTCGTAGACTACAAGGTCATCCCGGCCGTAGTCTTCTCCGATCCGGAGATTGCCGGCGTAGGTCTCAGCGAGAGCGAAGCGAAGGCCAAAGGCATCAACACGGTTGTAGGCAAGTTCCCTTACGGAGCCAACGGCCGTGCCCAGTCGATGAACGCGACCGATGGCTTTGTGAAGCTGATCGCGGACAAAGACACCGGCGTACTCGTCGGCGGATTCGTCGTAGGGGCGGAAGCCTCCAACCTGATTGCAGAGCTGACGCTCGGCATCGAGATGGGCGCTACCCTCGAGGATATCGCTCTGACGATTCACGCTCACCCGACCCTGGGCGAGATCACGATGGACGCCGCCGAAGGCGCGCTCGGCCATCCGATTCACCAGCTCGGCAAGTAAGATTCTCATTCATTACGCAAAAGCAGCAGCCAGGATTTCAAGCGTTTATCGCTTGGGGTCCTGGCTTTTTTTACAGGCCGAACCTTTTTGCCAGTTTCCAGCGTCTGGTAATGGGGCGGGCACTGAGATTCCTGTCTGCTGCTGTGCCCTATTGGTATTTTCAAGGGGGAGAGACGGGTGATCAGAGCTTGGGAGAAAGAGGCAAGGGGCAAAAAAAGTATGCGAAGTAAGCGGATTGGGATGCTGGCGTGTGCAGTCATCTTGTGTGCAGCCCTTCTATACGCTGTGGGAATAGAGCGAGATTTCAAGCTGCCGCCCGGCTTCTACGGACTGGGCAGGGAAAACGGGATCTGGCTGGCCGGACCGCCGGATGCCATATCCCGAGAGGAGCTGCTGGAACTTCCGCGTCTTCCCAAGGCTTTGGAAGGGGTGATAGTCGGTCTGGAGGCCCTCTACCCCGCTGCGCCTGGGCGCAATTCGTTTCAGTATGAGCTGACCGTGCTGAAGCAAGGTATAGTTCTCCAAGCCGTTCAATCGTATGGGGAGCCCCTGATTCATGACCGTGTGATACTTGCCTATATCCGGAACGGGAAAATTCTTCAGAAAGAAAATTTGGAGTACCACTGGGGGAAGGGAAAGAATATAACGGCAGCAGGGGATTGGGTGCTGATGCATGACGGCCGGGTCTTGACCGTGTGGGACGATAAGACCGGAGAGCCTGCAGCCCGGATCGGACTTGGGGCTGCCGAACAGCAGGACGGACAAGCGAAGCAGCCGGGGGGCCAGCAGTCCCCGGCATCGCAGGCAGATGCCTCTTGGGGGACGCCTTTTTATGTGGAGGGATATCCGAAGGAGGGGGTTGTTATCCTGAGACACTCACGTTCAGATACGATGAGGGTGCTGGCCGGTGGAAAGCTCTACACGCCTTACCGGGATCTGTTCGGCGAGAAGTGCCGGCGCAGTATCGAGGGACGCCCGGCGATCATGGCAGTGGAACCTACCGGAGACGGCCTCAAGTTGGCCGCATTCGAGGAGGGCGTGCTGTGGCTTCAGGTACAGCCGGGGCCTTATTGTGAAGAGGAGGTCTCAGGGAAGCAGGAAGTGCCCTATCCTCTGGCAGGGACCGGAGAATAGGGCACTATCGTGAGGGGATATTGCTCATAACAGCTGGCTGACTACGCAGTTTTTACCTTCCTGCTTGCCCTGCATCAGCGCGTTGTCCGCCTGATTAATGCAATCGGATACCGAGACGGAAGGCGGGCAGGAAGAGAGCCCGAAGGTAAGCGTGATGCGCAGCTCGGCACCCTGGAACGTATGAACGGCATGCTGAATGCGGGAGCGGATGCGTTCGGCGATGTGGAAGGCTTCTTCCGGGTCCGTTGCCGGCAGCAGGATCAGAAATTCCTCGCCGCCCCAGCGGGATACGGAGTCGCCGGTCCGGACCAGCCCGCGGATCGCCTGAGCGCATTCCCTCAGCACATAATCGCCGCAGTCATGCCCGTACAGGTCATTGAACATTTTGAAATCATCGATGTCGCACAGCAGCACGCAGTAGGAGGCAGCCCCAGACTGGTACCGGTCATGTTCTCTCTCGAGCCTGGCAAACATGGAGCGCCGGTTAAGCAGCCCGGTGAGCGGATCGGTGTTCGCAGCCATCTCCAGATCGCCGATCGTCTCGGTAATCCGCTTGCGGAACACGGAGGACAGGATGGTGATCGTGATTGTTACGATGAGAATATTGTGAATGTTAAGCAGTTCGGTATAAAGAGGATCTACCGTATACCATGGCCTGAGGGCATATTGGGTCAGCAGCAGGTAGATCACCACATCGGAGACCGCAAGGAAGATCCTCATGCCTCTGCCGTACATGGGATTCATGAAGCAGACGAAGATCAGGAGGAAGAAATAATAATGGAACCCGGTATCCCAGCCGACCAAATGCTGGCGAGCACCATATGCAGCCTTACTTCCATATGGACCAGCAGGGCCCAGGTCCGGTTATGCTTGCCCAGGAGAAACTGGAGAGACCAGGCAAAAAAACAGGTGCTGACGAAGTTGTACATGGCCATGGGCATGACGCCGAGCGCCCAGAACAAAACAAGCCAGAGCAGGTGGATTAAGATGCAGCTCTTGGTGGCCGCAGCGAAAAAGGCGTCATAATGGCTGCCCAGCGAGATAGCGGGGGCGGCGCTGCTTTGTTGATCGGACATAGGCGTAAGCGGATCCTTCTCTCCCAAAAATAATCTTAAATCATTATAGCATACCCGCCGGGCACGGGGAGAAAAATGTCGAAAAATGACCGGGGCTTTGGGCGGGTTTTTCCGGGGTATCGTTCACCCATGGCGTGAACGTGCTACATTCCTCCATACAATGGAGTCATCCCTCCATATCCGGCCTGCCCAACAGAGGGTATCATGAGGGTAGAAACGATGACTATTTTGGTACAGAAAAGGGAGCCTGAACTTATATGAGCATTCGTTACCTAGAGGAGCAGCGTCAATTTCATCTGCAGGCCGGCAGCAGCAGTTATATTCTGCAGGTTTATCCGAGCGGCCATGTGGTTCACCTATATTGGGGGGCGAAAGTCCGTGCCCTGCCGATGTCTCATGTCATCCGCACCAGGGACCGTGCCTTCTCCCCGAACCCGAATCCGCCCGACCGCAGCTATTCCCTGGATGCGCTGCCGCTGGAGTACCCGGGCTACGGCAATTCCGACTTCCGCCAGCCGGCTTATCAGATTCAACTCGCCAACGGAACGACGGTCACCGATTTGAAATACATATCGCATGACATTACAGCCGGCAAGCCGGCGCTCGAAGGGCTTCCCTCCACCTATGTGGAGGCGGAGGATGAAGCGGATACGCTGAAGCTTCTGCTCGAAGATGCGCTGACAGGCCTGCGTGTCGAGCTGTCTTACACCGCGTACCGCGAGCGCAATGTCATTACCCGCAGCTCCCGGATCGTCAACGGGGGAACAGAATCTGTGCGCGTGCTTCGCGCCTTGAGTGCCAGCGTCGACTTCCCGCATCACCGGTTCGATCTTCTTACGCTGCCGGGTGCGTGGGCAAGAGAGCGTTATATCGAGCGGCGGGCCTTGGCCAGCGGCACGCAGTCCGTCGAGAGCCGCAGGGGCGCAAGCTCGCACCAGCAGAATCCATTCGTTGCGCTGCTCGGGAAGGATACGACGGAGGAGCGGGGCGAGGCTTACGGCTTCAACCTTGTGTACAGCGGCAGCTTCCTGGCTTCGGCCGAGGTGGACCAGTGGTATACGACCCGTGTGTCCCTCGGCATCAACCCGTTCGACTTCAGCTGGCTGCTGGAGCCAGGCGCTGCGTTCCAGACTCCGGAGGCGGTCATGGTGTATTCGGCCGAAGGGCTGACCGGCATGTCGCAGACATATCATGAGCTCTACCGTACCCGGCTGTGCCGCGGCGAGTTCCGCGACAAGCCGAGACCGGTGCTCATCAACAACTGGGAAGCGACGTATTTTGACTTCACGGCAGAGAAAATTGAAGACATCGCGAAGGCCGGACGGGAGCTCGGCATCGAGCTGTTCGTGCTCGACGACGGCTGGTTCGGCCGGCGCAACGACGATACGACCTCGCTCGGCGACTGGTTCGTGGACAAGGCGAAGCTTCCGCAGGGACTGGACGATCTGGCGCAGCGGGTGAAGGGGCTGGGGCTGCAGTTCGGCCTCTGGTTCGAACCTGAGATGATCTCGGTGGACAGCGAGCTGTACCGCAGCCATCCGGACTGGTGCCTTCATGTACCGGATCGGGTCCGCTCCGAGGGCCGCAACCAGCTCATCCTGGACCTCTCCCGCCCGGAGGTATGCGACTACATCGTTGAGACGGTGTCCGGTGTCCTGGCCGGCGCCCCGATCTCCTATGTCAAATGGGACATGAACCGCCATATGACCGAGATCGGCTCCGCGGCGCTGCCGCCGGAGCGCCAGCGGGAGACAGCGCACCGCTATATGCTCGGCCTCTATTCGGTCATGGAGCGGATCACGACCGCATTCCCTCACGTGCTGTTCGAGAGCTGCTCCGGCGGCGGCGGCCGGTTCGATCCGGGCATCCTGCATTATATGCCGCAGACGTGGACAAGCGACAATACGGATGCCGTCTCGCGCCTTAAGATTCAGTACGGGACGAGCATCGTGTATCCCGTCTCCGCGATGGGCGCGCACATCTCCGCGGTGCCGAATCACCAGGTGCACCGGATGACGTCCCTGAAGATGCGCGGCGATGTGGCGATGAGCGGCAACTTCGGCTACGAGCTGGACCTGACGAAGTTCACGCCGGAGGAGAAGGAGCTGGCGAAGGCTCAGGTTGCGCTCTACAAGGAGCTGCGCCAATTCGTGCAGTTCGGCCGCTTCTACCGCCTGATCTCTCCGTTCGAGGAGCTCGAGGCCGCGTGGATGTTCGTGTCGGAGAGCGGGGACGACGTACTGGCCTGCTACTTCAACGTGCTGGCGGAGCCGAACGAGCCTTATAAGCGGCTGAAGCTGCGGGGGCTCGATCCGGCTGCGGACTATACGGACTTGGAGTCGGGCGAGGTGTACGGCGGCGACGAGCTGATGCACGCAGGCATTTCGCTGCCGGTGCAGCATGGTGATTTTGAGAGTGTGCTCATCCGCTTGCGGAAAGTGCAGTAAGACAGCGGGAACCGCTGAAGAAATAGAAGCATCGGCGTGCCGGAAACGGCGCGGCCGGTGCTTTTTTGCATTGGGGCTGGGAAGTTCGTACTTCACAGAGGGGATAAGATGCAGCCATGGCACGCTTGGGAAGAATTCCCTTGAAACCAATCTGCAGGTTTTTCATTGACAGGCCGATTTCATTAGTAGTAAAATAATCAACGAAGAACATTTGAACAATCGTTCAAAACGTACGTTCAAAACGTACGTTCAAAACAATCGTTAAGCACATGGGTGACCTGTACGGAGCAAAAGGGGGGCTTGCATTGAAACGGGAGACTGAAGGCAGGGAAGTCAAGGAAGACGTGAAGCTGAAGATTCTGAATGCGGCGAAGAAGCTGTTCGCGAAGAAAGGATTCGAGGGAACGACCGTGCGGCAGATCTGCGATGAGGCGGGGGTGGCGCTGGCGCTTGTCTCGTACCATTTCGGGGGTAAGGAGAATGTGTTCTTCGCCCTGTTCGAGACGTTCGCTCCGGAATTCCTTCAGACGGAGTACGAGCTGAAGGATCCCGTGGAGGACCTCAGCTCCCTCATCCGGGAGTTCACGCTGTTCCGGCTGGCGGAGCCCGACCTGATCAACATGCTCCAGCAGGAGGTCATGATGCAGAGTCCCCGGCTCGAACGGGTCCAATCCGTGATTCACGGGCTGTGGCGCCAGCTCATCATGATCCTGGAGAAGGGCAGGGCGGACGGTCATTTTCACTATGATTCGCTGAGGCATACGGTCCAGTCCATTATCGGAACGCTGGTTTTTGCAAGAAGCACGGCATTCCTTGATCCCGTGTTCGAGCAGGCGGGCGAAACGGCGCAGGCCTCGGAGAACGGGGACGAAGTGGTCAGGTACACGACCGGATTCATCATGAATGCCCTTCAGTGCCGTCAGGCACAGGGGTTGTAACTATCTGAGAGGAGTAAGTGTGGGTATGAAGAAACAAGTAGCGGCTGTAGTGGTATTGGCGCTCGCGCTCGGCGGCGGGGGGTATATGCTGCGGGCGGAAGGCAAGGATGCGGTGACGCTGTCGGCGTCCGAGAAGGCCAGCATTCTGACGGCGGAGCAAATTAACGTGTCGTTCCAGGGCGTGGCGGGCAGGATCATCGACCTGCCGGTCAAGGAAGAGCAGAGCGTGAAGCAGGGCGACGTGCTCATGACCCTTGACCCGACGGATATCGATCTGCAGCTGAAAAAGGCGCAGGCGGATCTCGAGGTGACGACGCTGAAGATCGCCCAGGCGGAGGACGGCATACGTGTAGCCGAGAGCAAGCTCGGCAATGCGGTGAAGCAGGCGCAGATCGGCCTGTCGCAGGCCCAGACGCAGCAGGCGCAGGTGGCTGAAGGCGCCCGGTCGGAGGATATCGAGCGTCAGAAGCTGGCCGTGGCCGCTTCTGAAGAATCGTACACGCATGCGCTGAAGCTGTATAACCAGCTGCTTAACCTCGAGGAGAGCTACGATGATAATCCTTACAACTACAAGGATCACCGGGATGCCGTGGAGAATGCCCGCAGCCAGGTGGCGACGCTCGAGAATGCGAAGAACCAGCAGCAGGCCGTGCTCGATAAGATGCTTAACGGCGCGACGGAGAAGGAGCGCCAGCAGGCGGCGCTGCAGGCGGATCGGGCTGCGGCCGTAGTCGAGCAGCAGGAGCTGGCCGGCGGGGATATCGCGAATCAGAAGATCGGCATCGATGCGCTCAAGAAGCAGCTCGAGCAGCAGAACATCCTGCTCCAGTCGCTGCAGATCCAGAAGGACCGCATGACGCTGAAGGCTCCGGCGGACGGCAAGATCGTGAAGGTGGTGCCGAAGGCGGGCGAGAACGTCGGCGCAGGCACGCCGGTCATTCTGCTCGAAACCGGCAAGCTGTACTATGACCTGTACGTTGATGAAACGCAGGTGGGCAAGTTCCATCCGGATTCGGCGGTGCCTACGCATTTTGCCGCGCTGGATGACGTCGTGGACGGCAAGGTCCAATTCGTCACGGCCGCTCCGCAGTTCGCCGCGCTCCGTATGAGCCGGGAGAAAGGGACTGCCGACCTGAACTCATTCCAGGTGCGCGTGTACGTAGATCGTACGGAGAAGCTGCTGCCGGGCATGACGGCGGAGGTGCATGTCGATGAAGTCCCAGCTCAGTGAGTGGAAGTACGTCCTGACGAGCAAGTTTATTCCTTCGATCCTGCTCGCTCCGCTGATTATGGCGGCGGTGTTCGGATATATTTTTCAGAACGGGCAGATCAATGAGGTGCCGGTCGCGGTCGTGGACGAGGACAACTCGCTCTACAGCCGCCAATTCACGGACAAAATCAACGCTTCACAGTATATGGACGTAGCGGGGGTATTCCACGAGGCGATCGCGCCGGAGAAGCTGATGGCCAACGAGAAGTTCATGGCTGTCGTGTACCTGCCAAGAGGCATGGAGCAGCTGCGCTTCCAGGGCAAGTCGATCAACATCGGATTCCTGATCGACAACTCCATGCCTTCGGCGATCGGGAACATCCGCTCGGGGATGCAGGAGCTCATCACCACCGAGAACACGTCGCTCACCGTTGGCAAGCTGAAGGTGATGGGGATGGGGGATGAAGCGGCCATGGGGATGGCGACCCCGCTCTCCATGCAGCAGCGTCTGCTGTTCAACCCGACGTCGGATTTTATAGCGTTCATGGTCATCGGCTTCGTGAATGTGACGGCGCTGGGGATTACCTCGATCGCAGCGGCTTCCATCGTGCCTCGGCTTCGGATGGAGGGACGCCTTACCGAGGCGCTTCGCTCCCCCATCGGGCTGTGGCTGCGAGTGCTGCCGTATGCGGTGATCAATACAATCTCGCTGCAGCTTGCCTTCGGGATGCTGAAGCAGGTCGGGGGTCTGCGCTTCGTCAGCAATCCGGTCGAGTTCCTGCTGCCGCTGTTCCTGTACTCGCTGACAGCGACGCTGATGGGGATGGCGGTCGGCTGGACCGCTTCAGAGCCGTCCAAGGTGACCCTGCGGACGTACGCGATCGTGTACCCGTCCTTCATGCTCTCGGGCGTGCAGGTCGCCACGATCATGTTCCCTGCACCGGTCCAGTTTCTTTCGAATCTGCTGCCGCTGACCTGGCTCTTCAAATTTATCCGGGGCATGGGATACCGGGGCGGCGAGCTGAAGTATTTTACCGGTGAGCTCGGGGTGTTCGTGCTCATGATCGGTGTATACTCGCTGATCATCGGCCTGCTGCTCTGGAGAGAAACGAGGAAGGCGGCGAAGGCTTCGGCCGACACCGGCCTGCCCGCTGCACCACAAGAGGCTGCCCTGCCGGCAGCTGCGCATACAACAACGCAAGTAGGGGAGATTATGGCATGAGACCAACCAACAAGATCTGGACAAAAACAACCCTGGCCGCTCTTCTGACCACAGCGGTGCTGCTGTCGGGCACAGTGCCGGATACGGCGCGCCTTGCTCTGGCCGATGCGGCGGCGGTAACGGCTGCGGATGCCGCAGTGACCGGGACGGCTGCAGCGGCAGCCTACCAGCTCACGGACAACCTGCAGGTGGAAGTGAAAAGCCTCCTGAACGAAACGACGAGCGAAGGCACGAAGATCGCCGTTGTGGTGAAGCTGAGAAGCTCGGCGGCCAAAGTGGCCAAAATTCCGGACCTCGAGCTGCGCGCCCGTACGTCGGACGGCTTCGAGTATCCGCTGCAGGCCAGCGTATTCAATGCGCATGCGATTCGTCCGGGAACGACGGAAGAGCTGAACTATATGGTTACGGTGGACAGCCGGGTACCGCTGGATCTCTCGGAGCTGGCTTGGTACGCCGTGGACTGGTACTCGTATCCGAAGCAGGAGACCCTGAAGCTGGCTGTGCCGGTGGCCGGCCAGGCATGGACAGGGCCTGCGGCAGGCTTCGGGGATGCCCTGCTGTCTTGGGGCACACCGTTCCGCCTGTCGCCGGCCGTGGATTCCCCGCTTGTGTACACGCCGGAATCGGTAAGCACGGATAACACGGCGAACGGGCCGGTTACGACAGTGAAGGTGCTGGTTAAGAATCCTTCGGCGAAAAGAGAAGCGGTCCCGGACTTCACGGTGGACGGGCGAACGGAAGGCACCGTAGGCACAGACCAGACCGTTTACAGCGGCAAGCGGACGGAAGCTTCCCCGCTGATCCTCGAAGCGGGCGAGCAGCGGTACATTCACTTTGCAATTCCGACCGACAAAGGCACGGTGCTGAAGTCGTTCAACGTGATGACGCAGGAGACGTTCCGCCAGATGGACGCCAAAGGCCAAGTGTCGGCGAGCGCCTACTCGGTAGGCCGCTTCGGGATGAAGCTGCCGGTCGTGAACGGCATCGCCGAGTTTGCATCAGCGGCGATGGTGGAGAACGGCAAGCCGTTCCCGCTGCAGGGCGCAGCGGATGCCGTCGACCCGAACCTGGCGGTATCGCTCGTGGAGCTGCACCAGCATGTGAATGAGGGCGAAGGCTACCAGACGGCGATCGCCAAGATCATGCTGACGAACAGCGGCGAGCTGCCGATTCCGCTGCCGACGCTCGGGACGAAGCTCGTCACGAAGTCGGGCCTGACCTACAGCGGCAGCCGCCAGGCCGGTACGGTCACCGAGATCATGCCGCAGACGAGCTATGTCGTCAGCTATGCGTTCAACATGCCGGAGGAAGTGCAGGACGAGGAGTTCGTGCTGAAGCTCAGCGATCTCAAGACCGCCGCTCCGGCCGTGACGACGCTCGGTTCGTACCGCGTAGCCGTGCAGAAGGAAACCATGGATCTCAAGAATATGGCGTTCTATCCGTTCACGGTGAAGCTGAACGACTGGGAGCTTGGCTTCCGTACGAACATGCCAAGCGCGCTGAATCCGTATTCGCCGATGACATACACGTACAAGCTCGGCCTCTCGATGGACATTACGCGCCAGGAGCACGTTGTCGTCGATTCGAACTTCTCGAAGATGTCGCTGGAGCTCGTCGATTCGACGGGTAAGCTGATCTCGGTCCGCACCCTGCCGTTCACCGGCATGAACCGCGTCGTCTCGGGCAAGCAGTTCATCACGTTCGACAACCTGAAGACCGATGAGCAGTACTACCCGCTGACGGTGAACATCTATGAGACGATCACCACGGCTACCGGCGAAGCCAAACGTTTGGTCGGTGTACTAAAGCAGTAATAGCACCGCGCGAAGGATGTGCGCTGGATTGTATTGCAGACATGGTGAGGTAAGTGGTTAAGCCAATTGCCGCTGTTCGAGTAAGGCGGTAAGTGATATGGCGCTGTGCGGTTACGATTTGGTGCAGTCATTGTTTTGCGGGTTTCCCGCTCTGATCTGATGGAATCATCCCCGTTGTCCTTATGGATAGCGGGGATTTTTTTATTTTGGTGTGGGAAGAGCCGAGGGTAAGGTGTGCAGAGCTTGGAAGAGAAGCAGCAGGTCAGAGATGGTATGGAGAGAGGAGGGTTATGAGAAGGTTTGAGGGTGCGGGAAGTGAGAAGGTTGAGTGTAAGAAGGAGTCAAAACGCTAGGGAAGCAGTTGAGCCGGTACAGAAGTGTATGGGATGAAAAAGATCATATAAACAATCAGGAGCCGGAAAATGCCTCCTTATGTGGTGAAATACATCGGATGATCGGAGGAATGAGGCATTTTTCCGTGATAGAGCTTACTATATGATTCAAAACATCGGATACGGGACGAATAAGGAGCATCCCGACGATTATATGCTGAAAAATATCATATAGAGTGGGCTGGAGAGGTAGAGAGCGAGGGGCGGACGGGCCTTCCCACCGAATCGAAAACATTTGAGTCCGTGTATAATGTTGTGTATAATGTTTGTATAATGAAAAGCGCTGAATCATGTACGTTCAGCATCGACATCATCGAAGGGGGAGCCGGCATGAAAAAAGTGGACGCAGCGGTAGTGGGGGCCGGCATGGGAGGACTCGCGGCGGCGGCAGTTCTCGCTGCAGGCGGACGCTCCGTGCTCGTATGCGAGGGCTCGGGGGAGCTCGGCGGCTGCGCAGGGTCGTTCCGGCGCAGCGGCTATTTGTTCTCCGCCGGAGCCACCTACGGCATGGGGTTCGAGCCGGGGGGCCTGTTCCAGCGGCTGTACCGGGAGCTCGGGCTGCCGCTGCCGCCGCTGCATCCGCAGAGCGTCATCATGGACGTACACCTGCCGGACCGCACGGTGCGGTATTACCAGCAGAAGGAGGCGTGGTTCCGGGAGATCCGGCGGGTGTTCCCGGCCAAAGCCCAGAGCATCATCGACTTCTACGAAGAGGTCTTCGGCTTCTCCTTCCTGCTGGAGCAGATCGCGGTCCATCGTCCAGTGCTTCCGCCGAGAACATTCGGTGACGCGGCCCGGCTGCTGCGGATGGTTGACCCCCGGCTGCTGAAGCGGGCGCCGCTGCTGCTGCAATCCTTGGGCCAGCGCTTGCGCCGGTACGGAATAGAGCGGGAGGAGGCGTTCGTTCATTTCCTGAACGGGCAGCTGATCGACAGCGTACAGACCACAGCGGATGAGTGTCCGGTGGTTCTGGCGTATACGGCTCTCAATGTGTTTCACCGTGGGGCTTATTATATCGACGGAGGATTATCCCGCATCGCACTGGACCTGACCGAGGCGGTTCGCAGCAGCGACGGAGAGGTCAGGCTGCGGACCCCGATCACGGGTCTGCGGAAGTCCGCAGGTGCGGAGGGGGGCTGGGAGCTGCGCACCCGCCGCGGCGAGATCATCCATGCACACCAGGTCGTGCTGGGCAATTCGCTGCACAGCTTCCACGGACTTCTGGATGAAGCGGAGCG
Source organism: Paenibacillus mucilaginosus 3016 (assembly GCF_000250655.1). Classification (NCBI taxonomy): domain Bacteria; kingdom Bacillati; phylum Bacillota; class Bacilli; order Caryophanales; family Paenibacillaceae; genus Paenibacillus; species Paenibacillus mucilaginosus. Next base: position 7,046,033 of record NC_016935.1, on the reverse strand, counting down.
GCATGGCGGCCCCGGCTTTTTGTCCCAAGAGGAGGAGGAGGCCAGGCCGGCGTGGAGTGCTTTTACCCTGTACATGGGGTGTCCCGCCGACAAGGTGTTTCCACCCGTCGCCGCCGACGCCGCTGATCAAGCCGGAGCACCGCCGGTGCTCTATCATCAATTCATCCGCAGCTATGGAGCGCCCTTGGCCGAGACGAACCAGTTCCTGCTCTCGATCTCCAGGCCCGGCGACGATCTGCGCGCCCCTGCCGGTCATGCGGCCCTAACGGCCTCCACCCACACGGCGCCGGACCCTTGGTGGTCGCTCGGCAGGGAGGCTTACGAACGACGCAAGCAGGAGTATGCGGACAGCATCCTGGAAGGGGCGGACAGGGTGTTCCCAGGCTTCTCGGACTCACTGGATGTCGTGCTGCCTGGCACTCCGGTTACCTTCGAACGCTACACGCAGCGCAGCCGGGGCAAGGTCGGCGGGTATATCCCGCAGGGGCCGCTCGACCTGCTCCGGATGTCCTCCGCGTACTCAGGAGTTCCGGGCGTCTACTTGTGCGGCGATACGGTCTACCCGGGAGCAGGGACGCTGGGCAGTGCGATGTCCGGCTGGATTGCCGCGGAGCGCATGCTGCGCTAAGCAGCACTCCAAAACCAAAAAAGCCTTGCGTCCGCGCTGCCGAAGCGTAGGACCAAGGCTTTTTGGGCGGCCGGCACCCGGCACCCGCCAAGTGCCAGTGACAGCCCCATTCCAGTGATACTGCAGCTCCTGCGGACCCAGGATCACCGGGAACGGGGAGCCAGCTTGCGGCTGCTGAGCCAGGCTCCCTGCCTTTGGGGGGAGCCCGGTTTGCGGCTGCTCCTCCGTGCGGGGGCCGCAGGGCCCGGGGACTTCTTCGGACCGGCCGGGTAACGCAGCGTCCAGACGTTCTTCCCTTTTTTGGAAGCGGGATTCGCTGTCTTCGCGGTCCAAACGCTGCCTTGGGAGGCCGTCGTGCGTTTGGTCCGGGAACTGGCGGTGCGCTTGACCGCTGCACTGCTCTCGGACTGCGAGGCTCCATCCACATACAGCACCCTGGATGACTGGCTGTACTCCAGCAGGTGCTCATTCCCGCCGGAGATTCCAAGCTTCGCCGCGGCCGCGGGAGAGAGCCAGACCTCTTCGTCGAGCTCGTTCTCAGGGACGATCAGGCGGAGCTTGTGCGTTGTGCCGCCTTTTTTGACGGACACGTAAGACCCCCGCTGTTCGGCGAGGCCGAGCATGCTGAGGATGGAGTATCCCATCGTAACGGCCGCTTCCCTGCTGCGGTCCGTGCTGACATCGATCGGCGCCATCACCCGGCTCAGCGTCACCCGGCGGAAGGTCAGAGTCCCGCCCATCTCGTTATAGTCGATCTGGTAGCGGTATCCGTCCTTGAGGCCGAGCGCCTTGGCCGCGGCGCTGCTCAGCTCAAGATAAGGGAAGCCGCATTCGTCCCCCTGTTCGCGGTATAGGCGTACGCTGCGTTCGGTATTGTTATTTTTCATGACAACGGAAACGCCGCTGCGGATCGAGTCCAAATCGTGGGGAAAGCTGTTGTAGCAATCCAGCACGAGCGCCGCTGCCGTATCCTCCATCTGATCCGAGACCGAAATATCCACAATGCCGTAGGCCATGTTCTATCCACTCCTTGCTCTCTCATCTTGACCTGGCCATAGAATGCGGCAGACCCATCTTCTGCAGGACGGATGCCCGGAGGATGACCAAGCCGCTCCACGAATGTCTAAACCTATGCCTCTATAAGGTATGTGTACCCGTGCCCTGTCGCTTGTACCTCTGTCCCTGTTCATTCGTCCAGAATTGCCGGCAGGAAGGAAGAATGTCCCGTATAATGGATTCATAGAGCAGCTGCGATGAATGAAGGGCAGAGCGTAAAATCGAAGCGGGGGAGCCGAATGAGGAAGACGGACGGGTTACAGGTGACAACGGAAGGGAATGCCGCAGGATCCGGGATCAGGGAGAGCGGCGGCAGCGAAAAGGAAAGGGAGCCGTTCGCGGAGCAGCCTGACTCCCGGGAAGGCTATGTCGGCGTCGACGGCTGTCCCGGCGGCTGGGTGGCGGTTCGGCTGGAGAGCGGGGGAGGCTGGCAGGGGGCGGTGTACTCCAGCCTGGCCGCACTCTGGGAGGCCTGCCGCGGGTGCAGCCTGCTTCTGATCGATATGCCGATCGGCCTGCCTTCCGGCACGGAGCGCCGCAGCTGCGACGGAGAGGCCCGCCGGCTGCTGAGGCCTTGGCGGGCGTCCAGCATTTTTGCTGCGCCGGTCCGCGGGGTGCTCGATGTCGGCTCTTACGCGGAGGCGAACGCGCGGCACAAGGAGCTCGGCGGGCGCGGCCTGTCGCGCCAGTCCTGGGCGCTTGTGCCCAAGATCCGCGAGCTCGATGCGCTGCTGCAGCAGGAGCCGGCGGCATGCGGTACGATCTTCGAGGCGCATCCCGAGCTGGTCTTCGCGGGGCTTGCCGGCTCGCCGATGCGCGGCGGCAAGAAGACGGCGGAGGGATATGCCGAGCGGATGGCGGTGCTGCAGCAGCGGCTGCCCGAGGCAGTGCAGGTCGTGGAGGAGCTGATGGCCCGCTATCCCCGCCGGGTGCTGGCCCGCGACGACATCGTCGACGCGCTCGCCTTGGCCGCCGCCGCGTCGGCGGCCGGCAGCAGGGCCGGACTGCAGCAGGTGCCGGAGACGGACCTGCGCGATGAGGCGGGGCTGCCGATGGCGATCGTGTACTATGCGGCTCACCGGGAGCAGCAGCCATAGCAGACGGGGCACAAGAAACAGGTCGGAGGCATGAACTCCGATCTTTTTTGTCTGTCCTTTTTGCAGAAGCAGGGTAAAAAAATCATACGTTCTTTCGGGAAGACTGACGGGCCAACGGCCGTCTTTTTTGGCTTTCACAGCCGCTGCAGCCTGGGCAGCAGCCCATAGAGGCTCCCCCGCAAAAAAATCCTCAACCGCTTGGCATATTCTCCGGTTCACCGCATATCTTATTCAGTACAAAGCGAATGTAAGCGTTTTCGGACAACCTGTGGGCGCTCTACTGATCTTTCCATGGCTGCTTCGCCTACGTTTGGCTTTGATGCGGGAGACCCGCCGGGGGAGGGGCGCCTCTTACTGCTGCACCAGCCTGGCCTCTGCTTGTACCCGCATCTTCTATAGGAGGTGTCCACCTATGTCTGCTAAGCCTTGGCTGGCCCATTATCCTGCCGAGGTGCCGCCGAGTTACGATTACCCGAAGCAGCATGCGGCGCAGTTCCTGCTCGATGCGGCCCGGGATTACCCGCGCCGGGCCGCCGTCGATTTCCTCGGAGGGCGCTTGTCGTATGCGGCGCTGCTTCAGGCGGCTTACCGGTTCGCGAATGCGCTGCGGCATCTCGGCGTTCACCAGGGGGACCGGGTGGCGATCATGCTGCCGAACTGTCCGCAGGCGGTGATCGCATTCTACGGCACCCTGCTGCTCGGCGGCATCGTCGTCATGACGAACCCGATGTATACGCCCCGCGAGCTGCTGAACCAGTTCGGCGATGCGGGGGTGCGGACGGTGGTGACGCTCGACCTGCTGTATAAGCGGGTCGCCCAGACGGCGGAAGCCGCGGGTCTGCGGCGGATCATCGTCACCTCGCTGAAAGATTATATGCCGTTCCCCAAAAGCCTGCTCTACCCGCTGTTCGCGCGCCGGCAGGGTCTGGACCGCTCGGTCGACTACGGGGACGGCGTCTATGCCTGGCCCAAGCTGCTCAAGGCGGCTTCCCCCGAGCCCTACTGGCACAATGTCGATCCGGAGGAGGATCTGGCCCTGATCCAGTATACCGGCGGCACGACGGGCCGGCCCAAAGGGGTGATGCTCACCCATGCGAACCTCGTCACGGCTACGATTCAGAACAGGCTGTGGGCGTACCGGTGCAAGCGCGGCGAAGAGGTGTATCTGGCGGCGCTGCCGTTCTTTCATGTGTTCGGCCTGACCGTGCTCCTGAACCAGTCGGTCGCGCTGGCGGGGACGCTGGCTCTGCTGCCGCGCTTCGATCTCGACCTGCTGTTCGAGACGCTGAAGCGGACGCAGCCGACGGTGTTCCCGGGAGCGCCGACCATGTACATCTCGTTCCTCGGCGATCCCCGTTCGCTGCGATTCCGCGGCCGGGCGCCCTCGGTCTGCGTCAGCGGGGCGGCCCCTCTGCCGCTCGAGGTGCAGGAGCGCTTCGAGGCACTGACGGGCGGCCGGCTCATCGAAGGGTACGGCATGACGGAGGCTTCGCCGGTGACCCATGCCAACCCGATCTGGGGCAAGCGCAAGCCGGGCTCGATCGGGATTCCTTTTCCCGATACGGAGGCGAAGGTGATCGATCCGGAGACGGGCGAGGAGCTGCCGGCAGGTGAGATTGGTGAACTTATCGTGCGCGGTCCCCAGGTGATGAAGGGCTATTGGAACCGCCCGGAAGAGACGGCGGCGGTGCTGAAGGACGGATGGCTGTACACCGGCGATCTCGGGAAGATGGATGAGGAGGGATTTTTTACGATTCTGGACCGCAAAAAAGACCTCATCATCGCCGGAGGGTTCAACATCTATCCGCGGGAGGTCGAAGAAGTGCTGTATGAGCATCCGGACGTGGTGGAGGCGGTGGTGGCCGGCATCCGCGACGCGTACCGGGGCGAGACGGTCAAGGCCTACGTGGTGCTGAAGGAAGGCAGCGAGGCGGGGCGCGACGAGCTCGACCGCTGGTGCCGGGAGCGTCTGGCCGCCTTCAAGGTGCCGCAGCAGTATGAATTCCGGAGCACGCTGCCGAAGTCGCTCGTCGGCAAGATTCTGCGTCGGGCGCTGCTGGAGGAAGAAGCCGAGAGGAAGGCGGCGGAGAAGGAAGAGGAAGAGCGTATCCCCACTTGATACGGGATGGTACGACCATAGGACGATACTAGGACGATAACGAGGTGAGAGCATGGTCATTCGCGAAGAGATCGGGAAGCTCGTCGACCGAATGAACGGCAGCCCGGATCCGATCCGGAATTTGCAGGCGGTGTACCAGTTTGATTTTGGGGAAGGGAACACGCTGCAGGTGAGGTTCAAAGGGGGGAAGGCGGAGCTCGTGGACGGCGCGCCTTATCCTCCGGACTGCAAGCTGATTCTGACGGAGGACACGATGCGCAGGCTGATGACCCGCAGGCTCAATGCAGCGGCGGCCTATATGGAAGGGAAGCTCAAGATGGAGGGCAAGATGACCGTGGCGTTCCGGCTCCAGGAGGTGCTGAAGTCTTACGTGTAGGCCCGCGGCTTCAGCAGCGTCCAGCCGAGCACGGCAAGCGCGGCATACAGCAGGGCCGGGAAGGCATACAGCGATGAGGCGTGGAACACGGTACGGAGCAGGCCGCATACCGGATACAGCACGAGCAGGACGGCCGCGCTTTGCGGCATACGGGACATCCGGCGGATGGAGAGGAAGGCGGTCACGGCGCCGGCGATGGTCATCAGGGTCCCCGGGATGAACAGGAACGGGCCGGGAGGCGCGGCATACATCCGGGCGATCTCCACATTCACGGCGCGAATCTCCTCCGGTGCGGTGAGGCCGGTATACATGCCCGGCAGCACGGTGATCTCGAGCATACAGTGCAGCGTTTCGGTGAGCAGGAGGCCGAAGAAGAGGAACGGAAGCGAGATCCAGCCGATCCGGTTGAGTTCGGCACTGCGCCGGACGTACCAGGCCGGCAGGCCGAAGAGCAGCAGGACGGATGCCAGGAGCAGGACGGTATGCACCGGAACGGTCCGTGCGGTGTAGACCGCGGTTTCGTGCAGGGTTTCGGGCATGCCGGGGTGAAGCAGGTGGGCGATGACGCCGGCGGCACCGCCGAGGAGCAGCGCGAAGCCGGACCACCGGCCGTAGGAGGCAAGCGGAGAAGTCGTGAGGTCAGCGTGAAGCATAAAGGATTAAGTCTCCTTTCAACATCCCGGTCAGGTGAATAAAAAAAGATACGCCGGCTGCAGCTGCTAGCGGGTCGCTCATGCGATAGCCCGTAGAAACTGCGGCCGGCGTCATGGCATGCTCTCCTAGCGGAGGAAGTAGTACCAGTACGCGTATTCGATGGATTCCATCACGCTGCGCGGCATAGCGCCGGCTTCCGTGGCGAAGTCACCGAGACCAATCGCTGCAACGGCAGCGCAGGCCGTGATCATGGCAAGTTTGCGGGTATGCTTTTTCATAGATGAATCATCCTCCAGTAGTGTGGGTTAGTGGGGTGTGGAGCTCGTCAGCGCAAGGCCGGCGAAAAAGGGGGGATCGTGGGGCCATCAAGCGGTTCATGGTATATTCGCTGCGGACCGGGCGAAGCATGGCTGCTGCCGTATTACGTAAGGAACCAGTACCAGTAGCCCATCTCAATCGTCTCCATGATCGAGCCGGGAACATAGCCTTTGTACATGGCGCTTGCCGGAGCGGCGAAGTCGCCTGTGCCAAGCAGAACGACAGCTGCTGCCGCCATAACCATCAGGGTGCGTTTCATTGATGCTCACCTCCTTGCCGTCATCGTCTCGTTGTCTGACGTAGGTAAGCATATCACCGCAGTACCGCGTCAGGGTAGTATACGAAGGTATACATTTTGCCGAATTGTGATACATCTCACAGAAAGTAAGGCCGTCTGTGCATTGCCGCTGCTATGGGATTTGTTTACAATGGGGATAACGAAACCAAGCCAAAGGTCGGATGCAGCTATGCTCAAAAGTATGACTCTAAGGGAACCCGGAGAGCGTTCTCATGCCTCCCCTCTCTTCATCGGAAGAAGCAGCGAACTGCTTCGGTTCGAAGCGCTGCTGGAACAGATGCAAACGCATGTGTCCGGGACCGGCGTCTCCCGTCTTCATATCGAGGGGACGGCGGGCGCGGGCAAAAGCAGCCTGCTGGCCGAGCTCCGCCGGCTCGCCGGGGCAAGAGGCTGGCTGACCCTGCAGGTCGACAGCCGGGATGCGGCCGGACACGGCGAGTCCCTGGCGGCGGCGATCCTCGCCGTCATGCCTCCGGAGCCGGACGGGCCGGCTCCCGATCCCTGGGCGATCCTGCCATCCTACGGCTCCTTATGCCGGGAGAAGCTGTCCGCAGCTGCCGCCAGGGTTCCGGTGCTGCTCGCCGTCGACGCGTACGAGGCGGCCGGAGATGCCGAGCGCTGGCTGTGCGGGACGCTGCTGCCGCAGCTTCCGCCGTCTGTTCTGCTCGTGACGGCCAGCCGGAGAGGCCCGGGCGTCTGGCCGGCCGAGCCGGGACTTGCGGAGGCCGGGCGCATGGAAGTGATGCGGCTCGAAGACTTCACGGCGGCGGAGGTCCGCGCCTATGCTGAAGCCTCCGGGCGGCGGGAGGCCGGGGAGGCCGATCGGCTCTGGGCCGCGTCGCAGGGCCATCCGCTGACTTTGGCCGCGCTTGTGATGGCGGGAGAGGGGGAGGCAGCAGGGCGCGGCCCCGGCTTGGAAGCAGGAACCGGGCTGCAGGCTTATCTGCTGGGCCGGTGGCTGCGGGAGGACGGGGCCGATGAGCTGCGCCCGCTGCTCGACGCGGCGGCGATGCTGCCTTCCTTCCAGCACGAGCGCCTCGAGGAGCTGCTGGAAGCGGAAGTGGCGCAGGCCGAGTTCGGCCGGCTGTGCGCGCTCTCGTTCGTCCGCCCGCACGGGGAGGGCGGATGGGAGATCCACGGGCAGCTGCGGAAGCTGCTGGCGGGCGATCTGGCCCGCCGGCAGCCTGCGCTGCATGAGCGGCTGACGAAGCGGAGCGCGCAGCTGCTGGACGACAACCCGTACGGCTTCACGGAGCGCGAAGCGGAAGTGGCCCGGATGGTGCTCGACTGCCACACGACGGCGGATATTGCGCAGAAGCTGATCGTCGCGGAGATTACGGTGAAGAAGCACCTGAGCCACATCTTCGAGAAGACCGGCGTCCGCAACCGCAAGGAGCTGATCCGGAAGCTGATGGGCTCCTGAATGCCGGCGGCCTGGAAGATTCGAAAGCTGCAGGCAGTTCAGGCTGGCTGTAAAGCTGCGGTCGCCATGGTTGTAATGAGCCGGCTTTGTATAGCCCTTGCCCGTCCGTTTTCAGAACTCCACCGAAACACCAAAAAACCTCCAACCCGCGAAGCGTGGGATTGGAGGTTTTTGGTTGTACAGGGGTCATTCACATTCTCGTCGGGCTGCTCTTACTTCCCGTAGGAGCCTGCCTTGAAGGTGGAAGGATCCCACCACTTGTAGCCGGCGGCCGGAGCGGCCCATGGCTCGGCCTGCGGCTCCACCGACTGCTGCGGAATTTCGTTCTCCGGACCGGAGGTCAGCAGCGGCGTAGGGGAGTCGAGCTTCAGCCCGCTGATCTGCGACAGCTTCGTATAGGACTCCTTCTTCGCCAGCCAGTTCACGACATTGATGAGCAGGGTGGCGTCGTCCTGCTCTTTGTACCCGTCGTACGTGGTCTTCGCCGCACCGGTCTCCTCACGCAGGTAGCGAGGGGTGATATCCTCCACCGGAGAGGAATCCCCGATGAAAGCCGCCTTGCCCTTGCCTACCTTGGAGATGGCGGCGTAAGGGCCTTCCGCGATGCCGCCGCCGGCATAGACGCCCTTGTCCACGGCATTGCCCCAGGACTGGCTGGTTGCCGGCAGGTAAACGATGCCTTTGGCTTTGGCCGGATCGGTGATCGCGATCATGCTGCCGGCGTGCATCGCCACGGACTTCACGCCGCGCGTGATGCCGAGCGACTGCTCCGGCGAGACGATGACTGTGGCGTTGATGTCCCCGAGCGCATTGTAGCGGAACCGCACGCCGAAGTTCGTGGCGAGCCAGTCCGTGCTGGCTACGCCCTGCATGGCGGCGGAAGCTCGCTCTTCCGTCGACATGCCCTTCGCCGGATCGGTCCAGGCGCCCCGGCGGTAGCCATTGAAGGCCTCGGAGGAGTCCCAGCGGTTCTTGTTGCGGTCGGCGTTGTAGTGGTCGGAGATGAAGAAGATGCTGCCGCCTCCCTGTACGTACTGCAGCATGGCCGCCTGCTCGGTCGTTTTGTAGGGGATATTGGCTTCCGGAATGATGAAGACGTCATAGCCCTTGAGATCGTCGAGCGTGATCGGCGTGCTCTTGCGCAGCTCCTTGACGTAGTAGCCTGCGGCGGCAATGCCTTCGGCGAAGTCCGAGAACCCGCCGTTGATCACCCAGTCGGCTGCGCCGGCCGTCTGGCCGTGCGTGTTGTCGAAGAGCACCTTTTTGCCGTTGGCCGTGCCCGCCGGATTGAGATACGGAGCCGGATCGGCCGGCCCCTCGGCCAGGACGGCGGGAACCGCCGAAGCGGCCACCGTCAGGGAGAGGGCCAGGCTGAGCAGCGTGCGGGTGAAGCGTTGATGCGGAATCTTCATGGGAGAGCCTCCTCGTGTAGGATGGGATTAGTTCGTGTGCTGGCCGAGTCCGTCGAGCGTGTCGACCGGATACCCGATCCACTGCGCCGCCGGATCGAAGGCGTCGGAAGCGTTGGTGTCGCCCGCGGTCGTCCCCGGCATGCGGCGGATCGTATTGTCCAGGGTGGAGGTTACGCCGGTGCCCCATTCGGTGCCGGGGTCGGTTCCCACCTGGCCGATCACATCGACGATCACGCCGTTCTTTTTGAGCACAAGCGCATCGTCGCCGTTGAAGAAGGTAACGGTGCTGGTGACGTCAGCCACGGCCAGGATCGCCGCATTCGCCGAGGCGTTGGCGATGACAAAGACGTCGCCGGCAGCCAGCGTACCGCTGAGATCCAGCTTGTTCGTTGGTGCGGTTGCCCCGTTGGCGTAGAGCTCCACGGTATACCCAGTGAGATTAACGGCTGTGCCGGACGGATTGAAGATTTCAATGGCTTTGTTATTGGACGTGCCTTCGACGTACTCCGAGAAGAAGAGGTCGGCGCCTACTGGCCCGGGACCTTGCTGCCCCGTCACCTGCCCTGTCGGAGCGCTCTTCACCGGCTGGCCGGCGGAGGTGCCGGAGGCGGCGGCAGGAGTGACCTCGAAGACGAGGTATTTGCCGAGGTCGGCTTCGGTCACTGTATAAGACTTGCCGGATGCGCCGGCAATGGCGGTCAGGCCTGTGCCGTCTGCCGAATCCGAGCGGTACCAGGCATAGACGGAGGCACCTTCCGGATCGTTCTCCGCATCGGTGTAGGTGTACACGCCCGTGAGGGTCGCGCCAACCTGCGGCACGCCGCTGTAGGTCACGTTCGTTACGGTCGGCGCGGTGTTCTCGGCCCCTTGGAGGGCAGCGGAACGGATCGCTTCGATGGACGGCTTGGAGTTATACGTATCGATCTTGCCTTCCACGATAACAATGGAGCCGATCGGCGCATCGAGCAGCGTCTGCTTCGCAGCCGGGTCTACGTAGTAGGAGTTCGTCTGCGGAATCTGAATCGCGCCCGCATTCCCCGTGAAGTCGGTCACGCCTTCCTGATCGGCCAGGACGAAGACGATGTTGCTGTTGCTTGCCGCCGTCTTGGAGGTCAGGTAGCCGCGGACTTTGACCAATGTGCCGAGCGGCGAAGCTTTGGCTTCGAGGACTGTCAGCGTATCACCGGATGGAGCCGTCTGCTTCAGCACGGTGACGGTGAAAGATTTGGTATCGCTGGCGCCCCCGCGGGAGATTGTTGCCGTCAGGGTCACCACGGCATTCTCGGAAGAAGACGATGGGCGGGTCACCGTGCCGCTTGCCGACACTACGGACGGCTGGCTGGACTGCCAGGAGATCGTCGTTCCGTTCTCGCCGGAAACCGGCAGCTTCAGTGCACCAGTCACGGCATCCAGCGATGGGTTACCGTTCAGGATCACGCTGTCCGTCAGGGCGTTCTTGTCGGCCGCAACCGCTCCGGCATCGTTCAGTACGGGTGTCAGCACCAGGACGTACGCCGGGGTGCTGGTGTAGCCCGTGGCTGTCGCGATGACTTCAAGAACGGTGCCTGCAGGCTGGGCCGCGATGGCCACCTGGTAAGCGCCGGTGGTCGCATGGGACGCCGCGCTGCCAAGGACCGTATCGCCGGTGCGGACCGTTACGGTGGAGCCCGCCTTGGCCGTGCCGGTGACGAACGTGTCATTCTCGTATACGGCATTCACTACCGCCGGTGCAGGGAGGCCGCGCACGAGAATCGTGAATACGTCGATATCGGAGTACGTTCCGCGGGAGATCGTGGCGACGAGGGTTACCTTTTCGCTGCCTCCGATCACCTTGGTGCGGTCTACGGCACCCGTTGTGACGTCCACGATGCGCGAAAGCTCGGGATTCGTCAGTCTCCAGGAGATCGTGGTCATGTCAGCCCCTGCGGTGATCAGCTTCAGCTTGTCGGATACGCCGTCATACGTCAGGAACAGGGCGGCTTTGGCGTTGGCTACCGCTTCCTGGTCCGTAAGCCGCTTCGGCTTGACGGTGATCGAGAAGCTCTTGGTCAGGGTGGAGGTGCCCTTCGTGATCGTCGCCGTCAGGACGGCCGTTGCCGCCGGCTGGCCTTTCTCGGGACGGGTGACCGTTCCGTCCGCTGCGACGACGGCCGGATTGGAGGAGCTCCACGTGATGACGGAGCCCTTCGCCCCGGTTGTTGGCAGCGTCAGGTTCAGCGTGACGGCGCTCGTATCGCCGAGCGTCAGCGCCTTGTGGTCGGCCGCCGTGATTTCAGCGTCGCTGAGTCCGCCGGTTACCATGATGTCCGCTGCGCTGCGCGGTTTGATCTGGTTCTTGTTATAGTAGGCGGCGATCCCTGTGAGGTCGATGATGTCGCCGTCTTTCACCTGAGTTGTACCTACGCCGTAAGCGCCGGTGTACACCATGACGGTCGAGCCGCCGGACGTGACGTTGAAGTCATTCGCACGGATATCCGATACCTTGACGCCCTTCAGGGTCACGAGCTTGCCCTGGTGGTCACCCACTTGTGCGGGGGTAATCTGGATCGGTGCCGGCACAGGCTCGGTACCGATCTTGGTCACGGTCGCGCCGGAGTCGAATTCCAGCTCGCCGTTGAACGTCTTCTTGATCCCGCTGACCGATACTTTATCGCCGAGGGCCAGCGTCTCGGTCACGGATGGCGAATAGACGAAGATGCCTCCCGTGCTGTCCTGCATGTAGAAGCTTTTGTTCCCGAGCGGCGTGGTGGTGATGACGCCTTGGGCTTTGCCTGCGGTGCCGTCAGCCAGTGCACGGAACTGTGCGACCGTCAGCAGTGCCGGATCGGTCGGTACGCCGGAGACTTCCTTGATGCGTCCCTCGGCCTTATAGCTGATCGGCGTTCCGCCGAAGCTGCGCGTGAAGGCTACGGAAGCCTCGAGGTCTTCCGGACCGTATACCGGATTCTTCCCAAGCGTGCCGATCGGCTTGTATTTCGAGGAGGTAGCGGTCTGCATGAAGTTGTTCACGGTGACGGTGTACGTCTTCGTCTTGTCGATCTTCGAGCCGTCCGGCAGGAAGATGTCGACGACCTTGGTCGTGCTGCCGTTCCACGTATAGGAGAAGCCGCCGATGCTGTAATCCGGCCCGTAGAGCGAAGAGAGCTGGGCGTTCAGGATCGTCTCGAGATCCGCGCCGGTGACTTCCACCTTCACGAGCTGGTTGTTGAACGGCTGGATGTTATACAGCTCGCCCCACGTCACGTCCCCTCGGTTCAGGTTGTCGCGGATGCCCCCGCCGTTCATCAGGGCAAAATCGCTGTTCATGGCATGGCGCATACCGTCCGCAATGAAGTTGCCGAGCGCATTGTCGCCAATCGGTCCGCGGACGCCGTACCCGCCGGTCATCTCTGCGGCCGTTACGCCGACGACTTCATTGATGATCGGAGCCACGCGGTCCACGTACTTCTGGAGGATCGTTCCTACCGCAGGGTCCGGTGTGATGCCGGCCTGGTTCACATATACGATCTCCGCACTCTTCTGCACGATATCGCCCGTAGCCGGATCGATCTGCAGGTCCACGTCGGAGATGGCTTTGCCGTATTCCCAAGCCTGGACGATCAGCTTGTTGTCGACGGTACCGTTGACGATCGTGTGGTTGTGAGCCGCAAAAATCACATCGACCTCGTCATCCACGCTGCTCGCGAGATCCGCCGCTGCGCCGGTGACGCCTGTGCCGCTCTGCACGGCGTCCAAGTGCGAAAGCACCACGATGGAGCGGATGCCCTGGGCCTTGAGCTCGGCCGCCGCCTTATTCACCGCCGCCGTCTCATCCGTGAAGCGGATGTCGGCGATGCCGCCCGGCATCACGATGGAGGCGGTGGACTGGGTGACCACGCCGATGAATCCGATCTTCACGCCGCCGATCTCGCGGATGAAGTAAGGAGGGAGCACGGGGCTGCCGTCCGCCTTGTACTCGATGTTGGCGGCAACGACAGGGAAGTTCATGCCGTCATAGTTCTCGGTGCCCTTCGGATGCGTGCCGCCTTGGATCATACGGAGCATCTCGGCGGTGCCTTCGTCGAACTCGTGGTTGCCGACCGTACCGCCGTCAAAGCCGATGGATTCGAGCATCTCGACCGTAGGCTCGTCCTGCAGCAGGGCGGTAACTGGCGAGCTGCCGCCGATCGTATCGCCGGAGTGCAGGATCAGCGTGTTCGGATTGCCGGCTTCGCGCTGCTTGAGGTAGGCGGCGACGTAATCCATGCGGCCGAGGTTCGATTCGTTGACCTTGTCGCCGTCGAGGTCGACCGGGTAGGTCTGGTCCACTTTGCCGTGCAGGTCGTTGATGTTCAGGAGCTGGACGGATACCGGTCCGTAGGCGGCCTCCTGCACGGTGGTGCCTGTTCCGATCTCACCGCCGTACACGGATGTCTGTACCGGCGCTGTATCACCTGATGCGGCCAGGATACGATATGTATCGGAAGAAGCGTACGATGCCGATGGTGCGAGCGTGCTGCCGGACAGCAGCAGGGCCAGCGCCAGTTTGAATGCTGGTGATCTCATTTCTCTACCTCCCGTAGTATGGAGCCGTTCGCTTTTAAGAAATTTGTCGACTCATGGAACATTTTAGCAGGGTTGTGTTATTGGCTTGTTAAGGGGATGTGAAGAGAATCTGTGATTCTATGAAAAGAAGTGAAAATAGGCCCGTAGCCCGGGCAGTCGGTGGGATAAAATGGAATTGCGGATTAGGTCTGAAGTACACTGCGGATAAATTCGGATTTGGCTGCGGTATAGGCTTCCCGGTCCTCCCGGAAATCGGCGGCCAGCTTTGCTTTGAGGGCTGCGTAGGCATCCCGTAGCGTATCGTCTGCCCGGAGGCGGTTGCGGAAGCAGAGCTGTTCCTCCCAATGGGGATCCCCATCCAGCAGCAGGTGAAGGTGGGCGGTCCGCCGGTCCTTCGGCGCTCTGACGAAAAACCGCCGCCAGGGTCGTTCGTCCAGCTCAGGGGGCACGAAGTGCCAGTGATAGGGCGCAAGGGTGCGGGCGATCCCGGGCACATCCTCCCAGCCGCGCACGGCGGCCATGAGATCCAGGACCGGCTTGGCGGACAGGCCGGGAATGGAGGTGGAGCCGATATGCTCGATCTCCGTCACGCCGAAGGGAAGCAGCAGCGAAGCCAGCTCCTGCCGCAGGTTCTCTCCCTGCGCGGGCCACTGCGGGTCGGGCGGGGCAAGCGTTACAGGCTCCACGGCCCAGGCGGGCCAGGTGGACGCATCGTTCGATCGGCTCATCCGGGAGAAGCACCTCCTGCTTCTGTATGAATACGGCTCATCTCATCCTCCCATTCTGTAGAGTCTCGGCCGCAGATGCGGGACAAGCGTGAATCTGATTCTATTATATAGGAAAAAAGTGGTACGTGAACCCCTTAATTCGCCACCGGTCAGGCAAAAAGGGAGAGGCGTGGCGAAGCCGCGTTAGAGGGCCCGCACGTAACGCGGAAAACCCGCGTTAACTTGGCCGCGCGTCGTGAAGCCGCCTGTCTAACACGGAAAATCCGTGTTAGCTGTGGCGGACTCCCGGCCAGGCCCGGCCTGGCCCGCACGTAACGCGGAAAACCCGCGTTAACTTGGTCGCACGGCGAGAAGCCGCCTGTCTAACACGGAAAATCCGTGTTAGGGGTGGCGAACTTCCGCCCAGGCCCGGCCTGGCCCGCACGTAACGCGGAAAATCCGCGTTAACTTGGCCGCGCGTCGTGAAGCCGCCTGTCTAACACGGAAAATCCGTGTTAACAGTGGCGGACTTCCGCCCAGGCTCGCCACGGCGAGAAGCCGCCTGTCTAACACGGAAAATCCGTGTTAGGGGTGGCGGACTCCAGGCCAGGCCATGACGCGCCCACTGTCCCGCCGCCCATCCCCGCGATATGCCGCGTCCCGACACCCCCGCGCCGACGCAAACAGCCCGCCTGCAGCAATCTGCAGGCGGGCTGTTCTCGTTCTTCGCGGCTGCCGTGGTCTACTTCTTCTCCCGCGGCAGGATCGGCCGTCCGGCGACGGGGGAGCCGATGATCACCGACGTGTGCGGGCTGCCGTAGAGCATGAGCCGCTCGACGAGCAGGCTCAGGCCGTCGACGCCGCCGACCGCGGCTTTCATGATGTAGTCCACCGTGCCTGTAACGCGGTGGCATTCGATGATGTCGGGATCGGCGATCATTTTCTGCTCGAAATCATGGTAGGACAATTTGAGCTCGCTCATCTGAATCATAAGTACGGTACTCCGGCCGACCGCGGCCGGTGATACCTTGGCGCTGAATCCCTCAATAACCCCTTTTTCCTGGAGACGGAGCAGGCGCTCGGAGATGCTGGGACGGCTGAGCGAGAGCTTCTTGGACAGCTCGCTGACCGTCATCCGCCCATCTTCCTGCAGCCATTTGAGCAGGGCAATATCTATGGCATCCACGATTTACAACCAACTTTCAATGTGAAGTTTATTTGCATCAATTTCCTTCAAAGTTTCGGTCAGCTCCACCAAACGGGTTCGTTTCTTTATATAACAAGCTTTACGCTTAGTATATCATGTAAGAAAAGATAACGTGTCGCAAAAAAAGACCGGTGGAGTGAGTGAGCTATGCGTAAATTTGCCAATATTGTGTTCGGTTGTATGGTAACGGCCATCGGCTTGTTATTCCTCAAACATACGCATGCCGTGACCGGAGGTACAGCAGGGCTGTCGCTGAGCCTGTCTTACTTGATGAATCTTCCTTTTACCGCATTGTTCTTGGCGATCAATATTCCCTTCTTTCTTTTCTCCGCTCTGACGATGGGCCGTTCGTTCACCGTGTATTCCGTCGGTTCGGTCCTGATCCTCACCTTGTTCACCGGCGTGGATTCCCTGCTCCCGGCCTTCGAGCCCTCGAATCTCGTTGGCGCCGTGCTGGGCGGGATGGGCATCGGCCTCGGGGTCAGCATCCTCTTTGCGAACAACTCGTCGCTCGGCGGAGCGAACATCCTGGCGTTCTACCTCCGCAGGAAGTACGGCTGGGACCCGGGGCTCGTCAATTTTGCCTTCGACGGCATGGTGGTGCTCATCTCCCTGTCCGCTGTCGGCGTGACCAAGGCCCTGTATTCGATCGGCTCCATTGCCCTCGCTTCCCTGATTATCAGTTATTTTAAAAGCAAGATCAATAGCGAACCGGTGAAGGAAATAAAGACCTATGCCATCCCCGGAAAAGAACACAGCGGCGGCGCGACTCTGGCCGAGCTGCAGGCGGCCGACGACGAGCTGCAGCCCGAACAGGCTCCTCTTGCGGAGGTGCCGGCCGGTTCCCCGGCCCTCTATACGGACGGCTCGGAAGGGCTCCGGTAGAGAGCCGCGGCTGGTCCGGCCGCGTACGCCCCCCAAGCGCAGAATGCGATGAAAGCTTCCATTTGGATGCTTCATCTCTTCTGCGCTTTTTTGCGCAAATGTCCGAAAGGATAACTCGCTTCAGCTCGATTCTGTCATCTTAAAGGACCGTAAGCCGGTTATCCTTAAAGTGACCCCGCAGTTAAGCTGCAATGCATATGGCCGCTTCGCCTTTTAACACTACGCGGCTCCGCCGCTTTTTCCTCGCCGAGTAATAAAATCCGGACCTCCCCGATAAGATTCATACTGGACAAATCTGGAATCCTGGCCTATGTTCATCTTG
The DNA here is from genome assembly GCF_000250655.1 of Paenibacillus mucilaginosus 3016. Classification (NCBI taxonomy): domain Bacteria; kingdom Bacillati; phylum Bacillota; class Bacilli; order Caryophanales; family Paenibacillaceae; genus Paenibacillus; species Paenibacillus mucilaginosus. The sequence goes on along the minus strand of NC_016935.1, from coordinate 7,028,986 downwards.
GAGCTTGGGAAGAGGGGAGAGGAAGCTCATGTGGAGCCGTATCAAACCGAAGAAAATGTACTTGACCATCTTTCTGTACTCCTGTGCCGCCGTCAGCCTGCTCACCCTGATGTTCACCTGGTTCCTCAGCGGGCAGTTCGTCCGGACGGCCCTGGAGGAGATGGACAAGTCCCACGAGGCAAAGATGAAGCAGGTGATGAAATCCTCCGAATTCACTCTGCAGCAGCTGCGCCAGTTTGCCCTCCGGATCTATTCGGATGAGAGCATCAAGCTCTGGCTCAGCATGGAGAAGGGCGCAGAGGCACCGTTGGCCTTAAGCAAGGCCGCTACCAGCGTCAGGGAGTTCATGAGCAGCGAGCCCTTTATCCACGCCATTTATTTGATCAACTTCGATCTCGACCGCATTTACACCTCCGACTCCAGCATTTATTCCACCCAGGATTTTTACGACCCCGCCCTGCTGGACTACATTCAACATCAGACCACCCCGTATCTGCAGTACGTGAACCATGAAGTGGAGGGAGAGACGTATCTGGCTCTGGTCGTTCCGTCCGCCGGGCCCCGTCAGAGCTACCAGGGCTATGCGGCGATCCTGTTCAGCAAACCGCTGCTGAAGGAGTACATGCTCCAGGTCTCGGACGAGGATCAGAACAAGCTATATATAGAAGGAAAAAACGGAGAGTACATTCTCGGCAATGCGGACCCTGCGTTAGCGAAGGAGCTGAGTGCCGTGCAGGTGCCGGAGGGAGCGGCAGGCTGGAGGTGGGAGTCCGGAGGGGAGACCTGGTCCATCCGCTCGGAGCAGCTTCCTATCGAAGGCTGGAAGGTGTATCACCTGTCCCCCCTCTCGTTGTGGCAGGCGAAGGTTGCCAAGATCCGGCTCGAGATTATCGGTTCTTCCGTACTGCTCCTGGCCGCGCTGCTGCTGTTCCTGTACTGGCAGTCCTACCGGAGCCTGAAGCCGCTCAGCGACCTGGCCGCCCACGTTAAGAGCCGTCTTGGCCAAGGGGACCCGGTCAACCAATCCCCGCTTGCCGGGAACGAGATGGCGCTGCTTCACTCGGGGTTCCAGTCCCTGGTGGAGCGGATCGAGCAGCTCGATCTGTCGATGAAGAGCAGCCAGGCTTTGATCAAGGACGATTTTCTGCGCCAGTGGATTCTCAGTCCGAGGCCTTCGAAGCCCGTGCGGGAATTCATCGAAAGCCGGACGCCCCTGCTCCGTGCGGGATGGTTCCGTATGGCCGTCATCCGGCTGGAGTCGTACGGACGCTTCACTGAGCAGTATGATTTCGCTTCACGGAAGCTGCTGCGTTTTTCGATAGGGAACATCCTGTCCGAGGTGCTTGCGAATCAGGGTTATGCTGCGGAAACCGTGGACTTCGGCTCCGACCACATTGTGGCGATCCTTGCTTCACCTGCTTCGGAGGGGGAGTGGGAGCAGGTCATCGCCGCAGCGGAGGAAGCACGGGTGCAGATCCGGCAGTGGCTGAAGCTTGAGGTGCAGGCGGCCGTCAGCCCGCGGCTCGATGCGGAGGAGAACCTGCCGCAGACCTACCACCAGCTCTACGAGTTGACGCTGCTGCGGTTCATCCACAGCGGAGAGGACAAAGTGTATACCCGGGAGGACCTGGAGCGGTACGAACGGGGCCGGGGCAGTGAGCTGGACGAAGCGCTGCTGAAGCAGGTGATCCACTCCGTACAGCTCCGCAATGAGAAGGCGCTGGAGGGGTACTGGGACCAGCTCACCCACCAGATGCGGGAGCTGAGCTACGAGGAATGCCGATTGCAGCTGACGCACATCATTTATACGATCATGAAAAGCTTCAAGCATCACAGCGTCCTCCACGGGATGAAGAGCATCCATTCGTTCCTAGACCAGTTCGCCACCCTGGGGGAAGTCCAGTCGTGGATGTACCGGGAGATGCTGAAGATCATGGACAGCCATCGCAGGAAGAGCGGCTCGAACCGAAAGGAAGAGGTCGCTGCCGAGATGATCGATTATGTGCGCAACCATCTGCACGATCCGATGCTCTCCGTGGATGACATCGCCGCCCACGTCTCTATGTCGGTGAACTATGCCCGGCAGATTTTCAAGGACCAGTTCGGGAGCTCCTTGTCCGATTTTATCGCCGGCCAGCGGATCGATTATGCAGCCAAGCTGCTGACCACCACCGACTGGACCGTAGCGGAGATTACGGAGCAGTCCGGGTTTCAGACGAAAAGCACCTTCTTCGCCGCCTTCAAACGGGCCACCGGCATGACGCCGAACCAGTACCGTATGGAAAAGTCAGCCGGAGCCTCATCATGAAAATCCGGACTCCTCACAGTGAAATCACGGACTCCGCCCCTGGCGTAATCAGCCGTACCGATGAGTAAAAACCGGACTGTACGGACCGCCGGCTACCGGTTTATGATGCAGACACCAAGCGGAGCCGGCAGCAGGGCATGGGGGCGGCAGAGAGAGAACGGCCCGGCAGTAAAGAAGGCTCCGCTGGTCTACGAAATTCAGGAGGGGTTGCGATGAGAAGAGGAAGAGGGGCCCGGGGGCTTGCCTTGACAGTGGCGCTGATGCTGGCGGGAACGATGGCCGCGTGCAGTTCCGATGAAGCGGGGCCTTCCGGCAAGGGCGGGGAGGAAGGCGCCTCCGGTAAATTGAATGCGGTTACACTGAAAATCATGTTCCCGGGAGATCCGCCCGCAAACTGGAGCGAAGTGAAGGGCGAGCTCGAGAAGCGGCTGGCCGATTCGCTGAACGTCAAGCTCAATGTCGTGTTCATCCCCTGGGCGGATGTCATGCAGAAGCGGCAGGTCGCTCTGTCCTCGGCGGAAGACTACGACCTCATCTGGGACAACAATCCGGTACAGAGCATCGCGGCCGGCCTCTACGAACCGCTCGACGAGCTCATCGAGAAATACGGGCCCGACATCAAGAGCACCCGCTCCCCGCAGCTGCTCGAGGCCAACAAGGTGAACGGCAAGCTGTATGCGGTGCCGCTGGAGGTGAATTTTATCCGTCCCTGGACGTTCGTCATCCGCAAGGATATCCGGGAGAAGCTCGGCGTCCCGCCGATCAAGAGCTATGACGAGCTGGTCCGGTTCATGTATACGGTCAAAGAGAAAGTGCCCGGGATCACGCCGTTCATTCCCAACGGATCGGAGCATGTGGGAGTCCGGACGGCCGGGATGCTCGACCCGGGGGCGAATCTCGCGCCTGTGCTGAATTATGCCGGATTGTACACCAAGGGCAATGACGGGAAGGTCTACAATATCTTCGATGACATGGACCCGATGATGATGAAGAACTTCGAGATGAACCATAAGTTCTACAAGGACGGAATCTTCCCCAAGGATGTTCTGCTGCTCAAGAACGGGGAGTTCTCCAAGGGCAAAGCGGCGGTCACGACCTTCTTCGACTTCGGCGTCAATCTCGGTACCCGTACCGGCCTGGAGAAATCCGTTCCTGGCGCCACCGCGGAAGCGTTCAGCCTGTATGATCCGGGGATGAAGCTCAGCTCCACGTACAAGGCGGGCAACTACATTGCGGTGCCGGTGGTCAGCAAGAACAAGGAGCGGGCGATTCAATTCATCAATGCGCTGAATCAGAAGGACAACTACGACCTGCTCGCCTACGGCATCAAAGGGAAGAACTGGGAGGACGCCGGGGAAGGCCTGTACAAACCGATCAAGGAAAATCCGTACACCGGCATTCCGTTCGCGTGGGGCTGGAATCCCAAGCTCGACCGTATTGACGCCACGATGGACGAAGAAGTGATTAAGCTGAACCAGTGGGAGCGGGATCCGAACAACTTTACGGCGGACATTCTCTCCGGGTTCACCTTCGATCCGAGCCCGGTCTCCAATGAGATCGCCCAGCTCAGCAGTATGAGCAAGGAGCTGTTCGAGCCCGTCGTGCTGGGGGTGATCGAGCCGAACGAGGGCTTGGCAAAATTCAAGGAGAAGGCCTACGGCCATGTGAAGAAGATCCAGGCGGAATATCAGAAGCAGCTTGATGCGTATTTGGCCGGCAAAAAGAAGTAGGGCTTCGCGGCGCACATGGGCGGGCGCGGCTGCATCCGCGGGAGAACGGCCAGTCTGCGGGAAGCCTGGCTTAGCGGGAGGCTGCATACGCGGGAGGCCTCGCCCTGCGGGGGAGCCGCCGCATCCGCGGAAGTCTCGCCCAGCCGGAAGCCTTGCATCTACCGGCGGCAGCGCACGCAGGCCGCCGGTCTTTTTGCTGCGCGCTGCCGGGGTTGGAAATGAAAGGGGAGCAATAGCATGGGTGTGGTCCGGGAGCTCCGGAAGAACAAATGGCTGTATGCCATGGCGCTGCCCGTCGTGGTGTACGTCTTTATCTTTTCTTATATGCCGATGTCCGCCCACCTTCTGGCGTTCAAGCAGTTTATCCCGGTGAAGGGGCTCTGGGGGAGGCCGGTGGGTGGGGCTGGATAACTTGATGTTTTTTTCACGGGTCCGGACTGGCTGGCAGTCACCTTGAACACCGTATACCTCAACCTGCTGTTCATTATCGCGGGTACGTTCTTCTCGCTGCTGATCGCTCTGATGCTGAATGAAATCCGGCTGGTCTGGTTCAAGAAGGCCGCCCAGTCGCTGGTGATCCTTCCGCATTTTATCTCCATTATCGTCGTCAATCTGATGGTGCTGAACTTCTTCAACGGGCAGGACGGCATGATCAATAGGATGCTGCGTGATGTGGGACTGGAGACGGTCGACTGGTTCCAGACGCCGTCCGTATGGCCGCTGCTGTTAACGGTCATCTTCGTCTGGAAGGGGGCCGGGTGGGGCTCCATCATTTATCTGGCGACCCTCACCGGGTTCTCCGAGGAATATTACGAGAGCGCCCGCATCGACGGGGCCAAACGGTGGCAGCAGATCTGGTACATCACCCTGCCGCTGCTCCGGCCGACCATCATCGTGCTGACGCTGCTGGCGCTGGGGCGGATTTTCTACGGGGACTTCGGGCTGATCTACGGCATCATCGGGGACAATTCCCTGCTCTTCAAAGCGACGGATGTCATCGACACCTACACCTACCGGGCGCTGCGGGACGTCTCCAACATGAACAGCTACAGCAATGCGGCCGCCGTGGCCTTGTTCCAGTCGGTGATGGGCTTCATCACCATCCTGTTCTTCAACGGGGTTGTCCGCCGGGTCGACCCCGACTCGAAGCTGTTCTAGAGAGGAGCCTTGCGCATGCCGGCCAAACCACAAGACGCATCCGGGTGGGCTCTGTCCGCCGCGGCCTATGTGTTCATCGGGATGTTTTCCCTGCTGTGCTTCATTCCCTTCTGGCTCGTGTATATCGGATCGTTCACCGCGGAGCACCAGATTGTGAAGGGATTCCAGCTGCTGCCGACCGAGTTCTCGCTGGACTCCTACCGCTTCCTGCTTCAGGGCAGCCAGGTGTACCGCAGCGCTATGGTCTCCATCGTCGTCACAGTGACGGGGACCGTGGGAGCGGTGCTCCTCACGTCCATGTTCGCCTATGTAACGGCCCATCCGAGGGTGAAGTACCGCAATGTGCTCGCCTTCTACATTTATTTCACGATGCTCTTCGCCCCAGGTCTGGTGGGTTATTATCTGCTGATCTCCAACTGGCTGGACCTGCGGGATTCGATCTGGGCGCTCATCCTGCCGCACCTGTTCTCGGCGTTCAACGCCTTCCTCATGACCTCTTACTTCCGTACGCTGCCTTTCGAGCTCAATGAAGCGGCGACCGTGGACGGAGCGCATGAGCTCTATATCTTTTTCCGGATCATCTGGCCGATCTCCATGCCCGTCATCGCCACGATCACGCTGTTCTATGCGCTGTCGTGCTGGAACGACTGGTTCAATGCGCTGATGTTCATCGACGATCCGACCAAGCATCCGCTGCAGATGATGCTGCGCAGAATCGTGTCCACTTCGCAGAACCTCGATTACCTGAATGCGAATGTGAACATCTCCCCGGCCGCCGCCGGCGTGCAGCTTTCGACGGTATGCATCACGATCGGCCCGATCATTTTCCTGTACCCGTTCCTGCAGCGCTACTTCATCAAGGGCATGACGATCGGCGCGGTCAAAGGGTAACGAATTTTTGCGGTACAGGCACGGATAGGCGGACACCCACATAAAATGGTACTAATCTCTGGCGGAAGAAGCCGCACCACTGGGCCGGCCTCTCCGCTGCTTTTGCGAAACCATGAGGGGGTGCCTGAAGTGCCTGGATTCTTTACTGCCGTTGCCCTGTTCATCAAAGAGTTGATGCTGCTCGTCTCGTATGTCAAGAACAATGCTTTCCCCCAACCCCTGGCGGAGGATGACGAGGAGAAGCACCTGAAGCTCATGGCCCAGGGCAACCAGCATTCCCGCAACCTGCTTATCGAACACAACCTTCGGCTGGTCGCGCACATCGTGAAGAAATTCGACAACACCGGAGAGGACCTGGAGGATCTCATATCCATCGGCACCATCGGCCTGATCAAGGCGATCGAGTCGTTCTCGCCCGACAAGGGCACGAAGCTGGCGACCTTCGCCGCGCGGTGCATAGAGAACGAGATTCTGATGCATCTGCGGTCGCTGAAGAAGACGCGCAAGGACGTGTCGCTGCACGACCCGATCGGCACGGATAAGGAAGGCAACGAGATCACGCTGATCGATATCCTCGGCTCGGAGCACGACGACGTCGTGGAGAAGGTGCAGCTCAAGATCGAAAAGAGCAAGATCTACAAGAACCTCGATATCCTCGACGAGCGGGAGCGGGAAGTGGTCGTCGGCCGCTTCGGGCTCGAAGCCGGCGGGGAAGAGCGGACGCAGCGGGAGATCGCGAAGGAGCTCGGCATTTCGCGGAGCTATGTGTCGCGGATCGAGAAGCGGGCGCTGATGAAGCTGTATCATGAGTTTTATAAGGCGAAGCGGTGAGAGGAAGGCAGGCGTACCGATCATGGGCGCCTGTTTTTGTTGTGTTGTGGAACCCGACTTTGGTCCAGCTTCAGGGGGGACTGAAGTTGGTTGTTCCTTTCTTTTTGGCTTCGTATAATCAATTTGAATGGGAAGGATACATATTCTAAAAATGACAATAAAAGGTGTACGTGCAATGTGCCCGCAGTTTGCGGTCCGGATTCCCTTAGGAGGAGGTGTAAGGTGAAAAAGTTAATCGAATTCAAGAACGTAACGAAAGAATACAACATAGGCGAAGTGCCGATCAAGGCCCTGAACGGCGTTGATTTTATCATCAACGAGGGCGAATTCGTCGTAGTTCTTGGTGCAAGCGGCGCCGGCAAAAGCACGATTCTGAATATACTTGGCGGCATGGATACGGCTACCTCGGGTAAAGTGACGGTCGGCAGTCAGGATCTTACCGGCTTGAACGAGAAGAAGCTTACGGCATATCGCGCTGAGAAGGTAGGCTTTGTCTTTCAATTCTATAACTTAATCCCCAATTTGAACGCTTTGGAGAACGTTAAATTCGCCGCTGAAGTCTGTAAAAACCATCTGGATGCCAAAGAGATATTAACTAAAATCGGGTTAAAGAACCGGATGAACAACTTCCCGTCCCAGCTCTCCGGAGGAGAACAGCAGCGAGTCGCCATAGCCCGTGCTGTTGCCAAAAACCCTTCGCTACTGCTCTGCGATGAGCCCACCGGCGCGTTGGATTATGTGACCGGCAAGTCCGTATTGAAGCTTCTTCAGGATTTGAACAGGGAAACGAAAACGTGTGTTGTGCTGGTCACGCATAACGCCGCCATTGCGCCGATGGCGGATAAAATCATTCGGGTGAAAAGCGGAAAAATCGAAAGCGTAACGGTCAATGAGCTCAAGCAAAGCGTCGAAGGGATAGAGTGGTGATGAACTTATTCAAGAAATTGCTACGGGATATCAAGCAATCGATCGGCCAATTTCTTGCCTTAGTGCTGGTTGTCACCGTAGGCGCTTTTTTCTACACGGGGCTGGTTACGCTAAGCAATAATTTGAGCGCTTACACGAAGGACTACTTTCAAGCGCATCATTTAAGCGACTTGAACGTCTACTACGAGCACATTTCCAAGCAGGACACGGCGGCGCTTGGCAACATCGAAGGGATCAACAAAGTTGAAGGACGCTACACCTTCACTGCGACTCAATCCTTTGACGACACGAAAGCGACCTTAAAGATCCATTCGATCCCTGCGGGCAATATCATGAATACGCCTGCGATCATAGAGGGCAGCATTCCGTCCGGCAAGGATCAGCTCTTGCTGGATTCCCATTACGCCAGGGAACATCAGTACAAAGTCGGGGATCAAATCAAGGTAAGTGTCAATGACAAGGATGTGGCGTTCATCATCAGCGGCTTGGGCGAGAATGTGGAATATGCCAAAAAGAACGAAACCCAAGACCATAAAACGTCTGGATTCGCCTATATGGCTGAAGCGGGAGTTCCCCGAATCGCAGGAAGTCTTTACTATAATGAAGTTTTGATCGATGCGGCAGAAGGGGTCGATGTAGACCAGTTAGGTCAAACCATTGAAGCGCAATCCAAGAAACTTTCCTATGTAAGCCAAATAAGCAAGGAGCGGACATTCAGTTATTCGCAGCTCCAGCAAACCATCCATAACAATCAATTGATGAGCAGGGTTATTCCGTTGGTTCTCTTTATCATCGAAGCGATCATTCTCTTCCTTACCATGTCCCGGATCATCGATTCGCAAAGGAACCAAGTTGGCATTATGAAGGCACTGGGAGTGAAGAACAGCAGCATCATGCTCCATTACATGGGATTCCCGGTGCTTGTCGGCATCATAGGCTCCATTCTTGGCTGCGTCGCTGCGGCCAGCCTATTCATTCCATTGATTGAGGCGTCGAATGCCAAAGCCTACTCGCTGCCGAACATCGCCTTCTCCCTATCCTCCTTCTCGGTCATTCTGCCCATCCTGTTCTCGAGCGCATTCGGCATGCTGTCTTGTTACTTGAGCGGCATAGGCATTCTGCGTGAACGCGCAGCGCAGGCAATGCGGCCTAAACCTCCGAAGAAGATGAAGAAGCTGCTCATCGAACAGTTTCCGGGGATCTGGAGACGCCTTTCCTACAGCCACAAGCTCATTTTGAGAAACATCTTTCTTCATAAGCAAAAGGCGTTAGCAAGCTCCGTCGGCGTTGTGGTGAGCACCGTGTTATTGATCACTGCTTTCGGGACGCAGACGTCTTTACAAAGGGTGGCCGACCAGATCGAGGAGGTGAATACCTATGATCTGAAGGTAGAATATACGAGGGAAGCAGAGCTGCAGAAGCTCCGGCTGCCCGCCGGGATTGAAAGCAGTTATCATCAATCGGCCCTTCCCGTGGAATTCATCAAAGGCGATCATCATGAGAACGCCACGTTGATCGTTACGGAGAAGGATAATGATCTCATTCACTTTTTCGACGAGAACGACAATCCGACGGCGCTTGAGGACAGCGGCGTGCTGGTACCCAAATCGTATGCGGGCCACTATCAGGTTGCGGTAGGGGATGCGATCCGCATCAGATTCACCGATCCGTCGTTTGCGAATAAAACGGTTGATATGAAGGTTGCGCAAATATCCAACCAGTATTCGAATTCCTCGTTCTATTGCACGATAGCGTATCTTAAGAGCTTTGGCATCGACTACCAACCAACCTCGCTTCTAGTGAAAGCCGGCAGCGCCGCAGACCTTACTTCCGTCCGCCAGTTCTTCGAACAAGATAAGCAGGTAGATACCATCCATGACAAGAATGATTTGAAAGAATCCGCACAATATATTCTGAAGCAAAATCGTTTTATCTTTGTCCTGTTTATCATCAGTGCCGTCATTCTTTCGTTTGGTGCCATCTACACGATATCCTCCATCAATATTTATGAAAGGAATCGCGAGCTTGCCACTCTTAAGGTATTGGGTTATCCCAAAAGCAAAATAAACCGGCTTATCTTCGTTGAGAACATGATCCTCACCACCTTTGCGGTCATTGCAGCACTGCCGATCAGCGGCTGGATGTATTCCATCATTGTTGAGGCGCTGTCGAGTACCCATCAGCAAATCCCGGATCAACTCAGTCTGTTGGTTATCCTGGTATCCGTCATTCTTGCCTTCTTGCTCACCACTCTCTCTAACTTGCTGCTGCGGAGAAAGGTGTCCCGAATCCATATGATTGAATCGTTAAAAAGTATAGAGTAATGGAAAGCGGCTCTTCGGATGATCTGGAAGAACAAAACCTTCTTTACTGTCCCTGTTTCATATGGAACGGGACAGTAAAGAAGGTTTTTATTGTTTTACGGCGGGTTAGTCATGCTTATCTTTGCTCCACCATGCCTTGAAGGAATACCGCGAGCAGCTTCGCGGCTTCCGCTCTCGTGGTAGGGCCCTGCGGGTCAAACTGCCGGTTGTCTTTGCCGGCAATGAAGCCCGCTTGGTACAAGGCGCTGACCGCATCGGCCGCCCAAGAGCTGATCAGGTGCTGGTCGGCAAAACCGGCGTCACCTGCAGCAGACGGCAGGGAGTAACCGGTCAGACCGGCGAACCGGTTCAGCATGACGCACAGTTCCTCGCGGCTGATTCGGGCATCGGGCCGGAACTGTCCATCCGCGTCTCCTTCGACAAGCTTCTGCTGGGCAGCCCACGCCACGTATGGCATGTGCCAGTCGCCCGCCTGGACGTCCGTGAATGCCGAAGCCGTGAAGCCGGAACCATCGGCATGGGCGATCCCTGCCAGCAGCTTGACGAATTCGGCCCGCGTGATGCTCGCATCGGGAGCGAAGGTGCTGTCGCCGGAACCGGAGGCGATGCCGCGCGCAGCCAGGTAGGTCACATAGCTGTCCGCCCAATGTGCGGATGTGTCGTTGAAGCTGACTTTGTTATAGCTTACGGCATAGGTGCCGAGATGATCGGTCAGGAAGGACGCCTGTCCATCACGCGGGCTGAAGGCCGATTGCGGGAGAAGGTGCGGCTTGCCGTTCGCATCGATCTCGCTGACCCCAAGCGCATTCGTATCTTCCCCTTGCGCCGCTTGATAAGGGATCTGGATGCCGATGCGGCTTCCGCCGAAGCTCTTGATGCTGGAGGTTCCGGAGAGAAGGGTCACCTGCAGCGCAGGTCTTGTGCCGATCAGACTCTTGGCTTCGTCAGCAAACTTAGCGGTGTCCGCTGGAGCCATCCCGATCCGGATCGCATCTCCCGCCGTGTTCTCCAAACGCTCCAGCACGTCTTTGCGGAGCGTGACAGTTCCGAACGAAGTTGTGATGGCGACTTCCTTCGCTTTGCTGTCGGCCAGCTTGCCGATTGCTTCTTTGGAAAGGGTAAGCTCTACCGATTTCGCCTGCTTGGCAGGTTCGGCTTTCAGTTCCGCGACCATGCCTTCTCCGGTCTGGGAATTGACTTTGCTCAGCAGATCGCTCAGCTGGGAAGCCTGCAGTTCGGCCGCTGCTCTTCCGTTCTCGTCCACAGCAGCTGGGACAGATACGCTCATCTTATGCCGGTCGCCCTCGGCCGGCAAAGCACCGTCAGCCGGCTTTGTACCTTCGGCTGGCTTTGGATCCGCAGCCGGAGCAGAAGGGGAGGAGGAAGAGTTGTCCGAGCCGGAGGACGACGATGTATTCTCAACCGCTACCTGGATCCGGTCGGACAGATAGCTGACATTCGCTTTATACTGGCTCGGCAGGCCTGCCGTCTCTACGGAGGCGAACTGTCCTGTCCGCTGATCCTTGGCATGGGTCAGGATGGTCATAACGCCGCCAGGCACATAGGCATCCGTAAAATTCAGACGCAGCTTGCCGTTCAGCTGGGCCGCACCTTTAATTTCCAGCAGATCCTGGGCGCCGCCGACGTTCAGCTCGAGCGTACCGCCTGCAGCCTGCGTATAATTCCCGCCGATGGTCATGCTGCCGGAAACCTGTTCCGCCAAGCTTCCTTCGTTAACGGCAACGTCGCCGGTTCCGAAGGCGGACGGGGATTCGCCCACGAGCAGGCCGCCGAGGATCTGCGTGCCGCCGGAGTACGTGTTGCCGCCCTGCAGCTTGAGCGTACCCGAGCCTGCCTTGGTCAGCTTACCCGTACCGGAAATATCGTTGCGCCAGCGGTCGGCCGCATGGAAGCCGCCTTGGTAGGCGTCCATGGTTACGGTGACATCCTGGTGGAAGGCGCCGTATCCGTCCGCAGCCGCAAAGAGGTTGAGCCGTCCCCAGCCCTCGGGGTCATCCAGCACCGGGTAACCGGAAGGCAGGCCAGTCGTGGCCAGTACCTCGCGGCGCTGCGGGCCATCCAGGTAAGGCAGACGGGTCTCCAGCAGCACCTCGGCGCCCTTCGGTACGGTCATGGGCTTGGAGGTGTCGCCGATCTGGCTGAAGCCGTAGGTCAACCGCTCGGTATACTGCGCCTTATTCTTCGCATAATCGCTGAAGCGGTCTTCCGCCGTACCTGTTTGCGTGAGCAGCTTGGCGTGCGCTTCGTCATAAGCGGCCTGCTTCACCGCGGCATTGTCGGGGTCGGCCAGGATCGCAGCCGACAGTGCCGTCGCCATGATCCTTCCGCCCATGACATCCATCGGGGAGTGCATCCCGGATGCAATCCGGCTGCTGCCCATCTCCGATGCCCGCGTCAGCAGCTCCTGGTACCGCTCGGGCACGGCATAGGCCATCGCGAATGCGCTCAGATACGAGGCGTTGGTGTGTCCGCTCGGATAGCCGCCGTCGGTTTCCGGTGTCTTGCTGATGGCAGGCACCAGCGAAGGCACGATGATCGACGTGCCGGCCCAGCGGAACGGGCGCTTATAGGCATAAAAGTTTTTGGCCGGGTTCGTGGACGAGTAGTTGCCGCGCAGGGTCTTGACCAGCGTTACGATCCGGCCGAAATTCGAGTTCGGGTCACCGGCATCGGTTCCGCCGTCATCGTACTTTTTCGTGGTGGTGTCGGCGGGGATGTCGTTGATCGTTGTGGTGGCGCCCGCGTTCGTGCGGTATACGTCGGTGAGCGAGCCGAGGCCGTCGATGACGCCGTAGCTTTGCTTTCTGCGGTCGTCGTAATAAGCCATATCGGCTTCGGCCTGGGTCCGCTTGGCGGCAATGTCAACCACCTTCTGAATGTTGGCGTCGAGCACGCTGCTGTTCAGCTTGGTGCCGTTATCCCAGGAGCTTCCCGGTGTCCAAAGCTCGAGGAACTGGGACAGCATCCCGATGGCCGCATTGGAGGTCGTTGTATTGTTCGCCGCCTGATTCGTTTTGTAGGAATCGACGAAATGTCCCCAGGCCGGCGCGGGAGGAAGATACACAGATGAGGATACGGAGGCTGCCGGTTCTGCCAAGGGGATGGACGGGATGGCCTCCGCGCTGGCGAAATGCGCTGGAATCGTTTGGAGCAGCAGGGTCAGGCTTAACGCGGTGGATACGGTTTTTATGGTTTTCATGTGTTGTGTCTTCCTTTCGGCTCGGCTATATCTTTTTGCGCTCCGTTATGCTTCGCATAAAGGTCGCTACCAAAAAGATATAGCCTCGCTGGTATAGGGTAGTGCATCCGCCTATGGCTTCGCATATCCTCGCGGTTAAATTTGTAAGAGATGCTTCGCATAAAGGTCGCTATCAAAAAGATACAGCCTCGCGGGCATATGAAGTGCATCCCATGCCTATGGCTTCGCATAGCCTCGCAAACAAACTCACTTCGCAGGCAAAGCTTTATAGACCAGACCCAGCTTGTCGATGGTATCGCCTGAGCGTCCGAAGAAGCCGGCGATATAGCTGCCTGCCGGGGCGGTCAGTGTGGTGGCGGTGCCGCTCTTCGTACCGGCGGAGACCTTGCGGCCTTGGTTCGTGGTCAGTTCCAGATAGAACACGCGGCTGCTTTCGTTGTACGTATTCTGGTACAGGAGCGCGCTGACGAAATATTCCCCGCTGCCGAGGATAAGCGATGACGCATTGCCGCCGGTTCCGCCGCTTGTCAGCACCGTTCCGTTCGCATAGGACATCGACACCGCGTCCAGCCGGCTTGCGCCTCTTAAGGTGACCGAGGCCGGTTGGCTGGCCGCCGGGGAGGTGCTTGCCAGGAAGTTGAAGGGGGTTCCGCCGTCTCCGCCCACCAGGTCGCTGTAGATCAGGCCGCCGCCGGTGGAGAAGGAGAAGTTCGCGCTGACGGCATAATGGTCGGACAGCTGGTGCCCGGTGGAGTCGGTAAAGTAAGTATCCTCCACCTTGTAGGCATTCGTCTGCAGCGATACGGCAGCGCCGCTTCGGTAGAAAATTTTATCGACCACTTCGTTGTCCGGACTGGTCGACCCCGGCGTGCCCAGCAGTGCTGCGGAGCCCATGGCCGGATAGCTGCCGCCCCGGATCTGCTCGATCCAGGCGTCTTTCATGCCCAGTCTGTCGACGAACAGCGACTTCAGCTGATCCTCCGACCTGGTGTATCTGCAGTTGGTGTCGCCGAGCACAAGCACGGCGTGACCCTGCGAATTCGCCTCGATGTAGGCGGCCAGCTGGGTCAGATTGTCGCGTCTGGCCTCATTCGAGAGCGTATCGGTGTTCGCGTCGGCATGAAGATTGTAGACGTCGATATAAGCTCCGTCGGCGATCTTGACCTGCGTATAGGTGAACCCTTTAGGGGTCAGCTCGTCCGAGCCGTTATCGAAGAGCCCATGCCGCTTGTTCCAGGTAACCCGTTTCAGATCGTACAGCGGGTAATGGGACAAGGTGTTCAGGCCGCTGCCGATCCCGGCGCCGCCGGAGGTAGGCGTACGGTAGGGATGGGTATCGCTCGCATAGAGCGAGGCGTGATAATTGAAGTCCTCCTGCACGTTCACCACCTCATAAGGAGCGAGCTTGGCGCCGATCATCGGGGTATACTTCTCCGGATCGGCACTGCTGGACAGGATGGCCGGCAGCCCGCCTATGTTATAGGACAGGACATCGAAGCTGCCCGCAGCCGCATGGGCCGGTTTCACGGGGCCGCCAGTCATTCCCAGAGGGAGCATAACGCTCGCCGCCAGCGCGATGGGCAGCACCTTTCGCCAAGGCATCATTGTTCTTTTCATCACCCTTCTGCATGCAATTTGGAACTACGACATCAATCTAGCATCCGGGGAAAGGGGCCTCAATAGAACAATTTCCGCATGATACCAAAATCGTACGATCCAAGGCAGCGTCCATGAATTCAGGCCACTTCCCCGGGGGCCGGGATGCCGGTCAGCCGGGGAGCCCATCGTCCAACCCTCAAATATTTCCATTCCTCCCAAGCGAACTGTTAAGTTTCGGTAAATGGCCGAACCTGTCCCCGGGGATGCTGTATAATCTGGAATTGGAAGGAGGGGAAGCGATGATAGCGATGAGAAAGAGAAATACCGTGTTTGCGAACCTGGCGATTTCGTATCTGACGATCGTTATCGTCGTTGTTCTCTTGCTGTGCTCCATTTTCTATCTGGTCGTACCCTACAACTATAATGAAGAAATCCGAAGCCGAAACGGGATCATGCTGAAGAATGCGGCCCAAACCATGGAATCCGCCGTTCTCGAGCGGGTCCATAAGATTTATTTGGACATTACACTGAAGAAAACGACGAGTGTCGATATAGCGCCGAAGGGTTCCTTTCAGGGACAAAACAGCACCATTCTGGATATTCAGGATCATCTGAAGCAGGAGGTCATCACGAATTCGGATCTCGTGCAGGCCATTCATTTGTACTATCCGAAGTCGGGCGTCATGATCTCCTCCCTGTATGGACTGAAGACCCGCGTGGATGCAGATAGCGAAGCCTTCCGCTCGATGGACTGGATCGAGAGGATGCGGACCAGCGGGAGCGGCTCCTTGTGGACCGGCCCGCGCATGGTGCCCAAGGATATTCATGCGAGCGCATCCGCGAGCAACGGGATGCAGCCTCTGATGACGTATGCCCGCAGTTATCCCTTCCATTCGATGGGCGAAGCATCCGACCTGATGATCGGCATGGATATCAAGGAATCGGCTTTCAGCGGCATTCTCCGGCAGATGATGCCTGCGGACTACCCGAACACTTACCTGATCGATGAGCAGGGCATCGTGATTTCGGCGGCGGACAAAAC
Source organism: Paenibacillus mucilaginosus 3016 (assembly GCF_000250655.1). NCBI lineage: Bacteria > Bacillati > Bacillota > Bacilli > Caryophanales > Paenibacillaceae > Paenibacillus > Paenibacillus mucilaginosus. Next base: position 7,012,956 of record NC_016935.1, on the reverse strand, counting down.
CATGCTCGGGCGCCGGGCCGGGGAGACGGACTCGATCAAGAGCATGCTTGCCTCCCAGGCGGAAGCGCAAAGCTTCACCGAGACGATCGGGGATACCCCCTATGTCGTATCCCACCATAAGCTTCCGTCGAGCCCCTGGAAAATCTACAATGTCATTCAGGAGAACAGCTTCTATCAAAAGTCGCTCGTCCTGCAAAAGGTCATCCTGTACATCTGCTTGTTCGCTATTTTCATTGGTGCGGTTCTCTCGGGGGTCTTCACGGTGATCAGCTATTCTCCGATCAAACGGCTCATGGGCAAAGTGAAAGGCTTGTTCGAGCATCCTTCCGAGACCCGCCATAATGAGTACGTGCTGATCGATACGGCCATTCATAAGCTGTCCACCAAGGTAAGCACCCTGGAGGAGACGCTCCAGGCCAATCAGCCGGTGATCAAGCACAACGTGGTGATGAATGTGCTCCGGAACGGGTACCTTCCCGATGAGCTGGAAGATCAGCTCTTGTCGCTGAACTTCTCCATGGACTACTCCGGCTACTGCTGCATGGTGATCGACCCGGTCAGCAAGGGCTTCAAGGAGCTGGGCTCCAAGGCCAACCGGTATGCCGTGTACAAGCTGATCAACCAGCTGGAAGCGGCGGGTATGGAAGAGGCGCGCCTCATTGCGGAAGAGCTGCCGGATCACAAAATCGTCGTGATCGTATGTGCGCATCATCCGGACGATGCCTTGCTGGAATCGGTCTCGGGACAGATTTTGTCGGATGTCGAGGCTCACTTCGGCCTGCAGTTTAAAATCGCCTGGGGCCTGTGGGTGGAGGAGTGGAGCCAGGTCTGCCAAAGCTTCGCAGCCGCGCAGACGCTGATCAAGTACGGCTTTTTCTTCCCGGAAGCTTCGATTCTTCGGGAGCTCAGCCTGCTGAACCGGGAACACAGCCACCTGGAAATCCCGCAGTCCGCTCTCCTGAAGTTCAAAGAAAAGCTGCAGGCCAGGAGTTTGAATGACGTGACCGCTGCCACCGACCATCTTCTGGAAGAGTTGATGGAAGGCATGTATGCGGCCGATTACGGTCAATTTGTGCTGAGGAACCTGGTCTCGATGTACGCGGACTTCTTGAAGACCGCGAGGGTGAAGCAGCCGGGGCCGCTTCAGATCGATCTCTACAGGCAGTACCCATCCCTTTACGACATCCACAGCTTCCGGGAGTGGCTGCTATCGTCGATTGCGGAGTGTTACGAGCTTATGGAGAAGCGCAGTGACGAACGGGCTAAGGACAGCATAGAAGCCGTCAAGCAGTACGTCATCTCGCACCTTTCGGAAGATCTGTCGCTGGATGCGGCAGCGGCAGAAGTCTTTTTGAGCGCCAAATACCTCAGCAGGATCTTCAAGGAAGAAACGGGAATGGGCTATACGGAATTCGTCACGCAGAAGCGGATGGAACGCGCGTTGGAGCTTATGCAGAACAGTTCCCTGACCGTTGAACAGGTTGCGGGTGCTGTCGGCTATGGAACCCCCGCTTACTTTATCAAGAAGTTCAAGGAAATCCATGGATGTACACCGAAGACTTATGTCCGAAGTCTAGTGAACACGGGCAGCCATTCCTTCGATGAAAGGTCATGCTTATGACAATGACGATCAGCCGCCGATGGGGGCTTATTCTTTCAGCGCTGCTCCTTCTGCTAAGCGCCTGCCGAATGCCGGACGAACAGGCATCTGTGGCCGAAGGCGTCTCCGCTTCCGCTGCGTCCGCCCAGGGGGAGCGGTATCACATTACATGGACAATGCATTTGAATGAAGCGGTTCCCGGGGATGCGGAGATGGTCCGGTTCCTGGAAGACAAATTCAATGTGGATCTGGAGATTTGGAATCTCGAAAACAATCAATATGAAGCGCTGCTGGATCTCAAGCTGGCGCAGGGCGAAATCCCCGATCTGTTCCGTATCCGTCAGTCGTATGATCTGTTGAAGTACCGGAACCAGCAGGTGCTGGCCGAAATCCCGCCGGGGATGCTCGAACAGCATGCGCCGAACCTGACCCGCCTCATTCATACCGATGCTCCGGGCTATATGGAATACGGACAGCTGGATGGCAGGCAGTATGGCATTCCGGTGATCAATCCGACCAATGCGTACCGGGTTCCCGTCGTTTACAGGGAGGATTGGCTGAATCAGCTTGGTCTTAAGCCCCCAGCAACCCTGGCGGAGCTCGAGAAGGTGATGTATGCCTTCACGCGCGAGGATCCGGACCGCAACGGGAAGCACGATACGTATGGCCTCTCAAGCGAAGGGATGAACGTTGTCTTCGGCGCATTCGGACAGATGGTGTTTACCGAGCAGCTCTATTTTGCCGAGAAGGATCACCGCCTTGTCATCGGGGCGCTGGAACCGGAGATGAAGGAAGCGCTGGGGTATTTGCAGAAGTGGTACCGGGACGGCGTCATTGATCCCGAGTTCATAACCGGCGAGAACAAGGGCGGCTACAAGCACTTGTCCCATGCCTTTATTCACGGCAGGATCGGAATGACCTCGATGGGCAACTATTATCACTGGGTTCAAGCAGGGGATTACCAGGTTATGGACGACAAAGGGGGAGAGGTTCCGGTAGAAGCGGCGTTCAATGCCTTGGAGCTGGCCCGCAGGAACAGCCAGGCCCGGATCATCTTCGGGCAGCCCGTTACAGGCCCCCAGGGGAAGAGGGGCTCCAAGGCCTACGACAAGCTGATGAGTTATACGGCGATCGGTGCGGGGGCGCTGCAAGAGCCGGGCAAACTGGCCAAAATCCTCGAAATCCTCGATTATGTCAGTGCGAACCCGGATCTGGAAGCGAGCATGACGATGAAGCACGGAATCCAGGGAAAGCACTGGAAGTGGGCCGGGGAGGCGAAGGACGATGTCGTCATCCTGCCTCCATTTGATCGGAGCGCCAATTATACCAACCACATTGGGGCCAATATCGGCATGATGGTTCCGCAGCGCCCGAGGGGCCGTAGGGAGCAGTGGGCCTCCACCCTTGGGCTCGGGGAGCACGGCATTTACAATGCGCTGAAGGTTCCCCTGCCTTCCCTGATCCAATACGGCCCGGAGCTGATTAAACTCCGCAATAAAGCCTATGTTGCCATGATTACGGGAGATACGCCCATCGAGGCGTTTGACGGTTTCGTCAAGGCGTTTAGGGAAGCCGGCGGTGAGCAGGTGCTTGGCGAGGCGAACGAGTGGTACCGGGGCCAGGCGCCAAAGTGAGCTGTGCCTGGACGGGCGGAAGCGGGAAGTTTCATAGCCGAGGCGGTGAGATAACAGCAGGCGTGCCGAATTGCGGATGCCTGTTTTTTTCGATCATCCTACTCGAAGCTGATCCCGGCCTTGACGCTTCGGGCGGGGAAACGATAACATGGGAACAGAATCAAATGGAAGGATGTGGGATCTGTTCCAGAACATGCGGATTTTACGGCATGCCGATTAAACCTGATACGGCCAAACAAGGGAGGAATCGTAATGTTTCATATTCCATCGTGGAGTCTGAACCCCAAGCAGCTAAAAGTTCTTATCTGCGCTCTACTCACGCTGCTTCTATTTGGAATGTCCGGTATGCCGGCGCAAGCGGCAGCTCCGGAGAAAACGGTCAACGCTTCAGCGACACTTGCCTACAATCTCAAGGGACTCAAGCACAACGTGGCTGTCCAGAAAGCTTATATCGCTTCGAAGTATGTTTACGTCACTCAGCGGTCTCAGGGAACGTGCTATCTTTCCAGACTGCTCATTAGTGGAAACGACGCAACCTACGTGGATGAAATGACCATTACGAATACCGGCCACTGCCAGACCCTCGATATGTATACGTACAATGGCATCAATTACTTTTATTTCAGTTCCAAAGCGGATGCTTCGACCAGCTATTACTGGTCGCTCCAGGTAGCAAGGCTTCAATACGCTCCCGGCGTGACCGTCGATTATACGGATCTTCACCGGTTCACTTACATGAATTACGCCAACACGACCGGTACAAGACTGGGCGAAACCTACCGTGTGGACGGCGGCGGCAACAGTACCCACACTCTGTTTCGCGTCCAAACCGCGGAAGGAACGGTCACCTGGTCCATGTATGACACGGCGGCATTGAACAAGCTCCTGGACAGCAATGAACAGGTGCGTATGGACAGTGCGGCGGCGGTCAGCGCATCCGTGGGCAGCTTTACGCAGTCGGGCAGCGGGATCGTCAGACCGAACGGCTCGTTCCAAGGGCTGGATCTGCTCGGGAATACGGAGCTTTATACGTCGGGCGGCGCGGAAGGCGAGACCCCGCAGATTGCTATGATGACGAATACAGGAGTGTACAAAACGCTCGTGAGAATTACGAATGTGGGAACCCATGAAATCGAGGGGGTACAGACGAAAGACGGGAACGTTTATTTTACTATCGTTACAGACCCGGTGAACAAACAGAATACGCAGAAAATTTATTACGTTCCCGACAGCATTTTTTAAATCACCGCCGGGGCATCAAAGGATTGCGATGAATGGCCGCGTAAATACCGCGGCCTTTTTTTATGCGGAGGGTCCAACGCCGCTATCGAAATTTTGTATAGTGGGATAGAATATTTTTAAATCTCCAGTCTTTTATTCTATGGTATAGTAAGTGTATAATTTATTTATCTTTATATGAATTAATTTACCGTAATGAAAACCATTAATTTAAATTGTGTGATGGGGGAGCATTCATGAGTTTTGATGTGAAACATGCCATCGAGAGCGGCAAAACAGTACTTGGTATTGAGCTTGGTTCCACTCGGATTAAAGCGGTTCTTATTGGTGAAGATCATACCGCCATCGCATCGGGCAGCCACGACTGGGAGAACAGCTATGTGAACGGCATCTGGACTTACAGCACGGAGGAAATTTGGAAGGGCATACAGGACAGCTACCAGAAGATGGCTGCCGACGTGAAGCAGCAGTATGGCGTCACCCTGCAGAAGATCGGAGCGATCGGTTTCAGCGGCATGATGCACGGCTATATGGCGTTCAACCAAGCGGGAGAGCTTCTGGTTCCTTTCCGCACCTGGAGAAACAATATCACCGGCCCCGCTTCCGAGACGCTGACGGAACTGTTCAACTACCACATCCCGCAGCGCTGGAGCATTGCTCACCTGTATCAGGCGATCTTGAATGGGGAAGAGCATGTGGCTGAGATCGGCTTCCAGACCACACTGGCCGGGTACATCCATTGGAAACTGACGGGACAAAAGGTGCTGGGCGTCGGAGAAGCATCCGGGGTCTTCCCGATTGATATCGCTACCAAGGACTATAACGCTGCCATGGTAAATCAGTTCAACGAGCTGATTGCTTCCCGTAATCTTCCATGGAAGCTGGAGGACATCCTGCCTCAGGTGCTGACAGCAGGTGCGAGCGCCGGCGTGCTTACGGAAGAAGGAGTCAAGCTGCTGGACGTGACCGGCGAACTGCAGGCCGGCATTCCGCTGTGTCCGCCGGAAGGCGATGCAGGGACCGGAATGGTCGCAACCAACAGTGTAGCGAAGCGCACAGGGAACGTATCCGCCGGGACCTCCGTATTCGCCATGGTGGTGCTGGAGAAGGAATTGTCCAAAGCCTATGGAGAGATCGACCTCGTGACGACCCCTACCGGTAACCTGGTAGCCATGGCTCACTCCAACAACTGCTCTTCCGACCTGAACGCATGGGTGGGTTTGTTCGAAGAATTCGGTAAGGCCATGGGTCTGAACACGGATATGAACAAGCTGTACGGCACGCTGTATAACCTTGCCCTTCAGGGAGATCCGGATTGCGGGGGCCTGCTGGCATACGGGTATCTCTCCGGTGAGCATATGACCCATTTCGAAGAAGGGCGTCCGCTGTTCGTGCGTTCCTCCGACAGCAACTTCAACCTGGCCAATTTCATGCGCGTCCACTTGTTTACCGCTCTTGGCGCACTGAAGATCGGCATGGACATTCTTCTGAAGGAAGAGAATGTCCAGCTCGATGAAATCCTGGGCCACGGCGGCTTGTTCAAGACGAAGGGCGTAGGACAGCGCATTATGGCTGCGGCGCTCAATACACCGGTTTCCGTGATGGAGACGGCCGGTGAGGGCGGAGCCTGGGGTATTGCCCTGCTGGCCTCCTATATGATCAACAAGTCGGAGAATGAAACGCTGGAAGCGTACCTGAGCCAGAAAGTCTTCGCAGGAGAGGCCGGCGAAACCATCTCCCCTGATCCGAAGGATGTCGAAGGCTTTGAAGTATTCATGGGGCGTTACAAGAGCGGGCTTGCTATCGAACGGGCGGCCGTAGAATATCTGAAATAATGAAGTGAACGATCCCTACAGGACAAAGAGCTGACTGCCGCGGCAGTCAGCTCTTTGTTGTTTGGTACTTATAAAATTTCAGGGGAAGTAGAGAGCAGATGAGAGAGGGAATGGGTATGGGGTGGAGAGTTTACGGGCCGCCTTTGAAGGCGTGTCCTTACCACTAAGAAATTCAAATGGGACACGACTTCATGAGCGGTTGGAACCCCATACCCATCCCCTCCCATGCACCACGGTATGGGATAGCACGCAGAGATCTTAAAGGACGCCGTCAGGCGTTTTCTTACTAATCCCTCACGATTCCGCCTTCGATGTGCTCATTCGCTTCTTGTTCATAAGCACGACGAGGAAGGCGGATAACCCCAGCCACGCGCAAAAGGTGAACATGCCGGAGTAGCTGATCCTTTGGGCGAGCATCCCCATGAAGAGTCCCCCGGAAGAGAAGCCCAGATCATAGGATGAAATGAACAGGCCCAGCAGGACAGCTCGGCTGCGGGAAGGCAGCACAAAGGACAGATAAGTGACCAATGTGGGATACAGGAAGGCTACTGCCAGTCCGTTGCATACGGCCGAGACATACACGAGGGCGCCAAGCGACTCCATCAGGGACAGGAGCTGGGAACCGGCGGCCGCGGACAGCAGGAGCCCCGCGATGAGTCCGGTATGCCAGCTCCCGTCCGATGGGATGTGCTTACGCAGGACGAAGCGGCAGACCACCACGACGAGGCCCTGCAGCATGAGATAATAGCCCGCATGCCCCGTGCCGGTCTTCTCCATATACAGCGGCAGGAAAGTGGACACGGCGCCGAAGATGCAGGAAGCGAGCAGCATCACGACGGAGCAGACGAGCAGGATCCGGTTGTGCCACAGCTGGGCTGTCGACCGGAGCATCTCCCGGAAGGTATAAGACCCCTCCCCCAAAGGGGCGGCGGGCAGCGGGGCCAGGAAGCCGGTCAGCCAGGTCGTGACGCTCAAAGCGATCATGACCCCAAGGTACAGGGAAGGCTCTCCCGTCTCCCATAGGAATAAGGCCGCCATGGGCCCAAACAGCTGGGGGATCATGGTGGACAGCGTATAGAGCGACATGCCCTGGGCGCGGTCCGCGGCAGAGAGCATCGTGACCATCGACAGCTGCATGATCATGGAGAAGAAGGCGGTAACGGCCCCTTGCAGGGCGCGAAGCCATAGATAGCTGTCGGTGCCGGTGACGGCGAACAGGACCAGGCAGACGGCGTGAACGAGCAGGAGGATGCGCATGACCGCAAGCGCTCCGTACCGGCTGAGCCACTGCCCGGCCCAGGGGCGGAAAAGCATACAAGTCAGCATATAAGCGCCCATCATCAGGCCGATTTCACCCTGCTCCATTCCTTGGGCATCGCTTTGCAGGGGGAGAATGACCGTCAGAATCGCGTTGGCCGAGAAGAATAAGACGGCGAGCAGGTACAGCTTGATTTGTCCGGGTGAGAATGGACCTTGAACAGCCACTACTTCTTCTCCTTTCTCGGTAAGAGTATTCATGAAATATAGCATGAGGATGGATGGGAGGACAACGAAAACAGAGAGGGGGCTTCTTGTCCGATTTTTCCATGGCTTACCCCCATGATGAAGAGATCGATAAGCTGTAACGATTTTAGCAATCGGAAGTTTATTACATTGACAATTTTTAATAAGATGACGTATGATATCTTCTATCAGTGATAATCATTATCACTACAGAGAGGGGTCACTTGTCAATGTTTGCAACCAAGAGAAAGAGTCTGCTGCTCAGCATGTCTTTGCTTCTGGCCTTATCGGCCGCAGTCGCAGGCTGTTCTACACCGAAGACCGAGAATGCCGGAGCGACCGCCGAGACCGCTGCCACGGGGAATAAGGAAGAAACGGTAACGATGGCGTGGCCAAGGGATATCGGGCCGATGAATCCGCATCTGTATAACCCTTCCCAGCTGTTTGCCCAATCGATGATCTACGAGCCGCTGGTTGCGTATAAGGATGGGAAGATTGTCCCCCATCTGGCCGAATCCTGGACGCTTTCGCCGGATGGCAAGGAATACACATTCAAGCTCCGCAGCAATGTCAAATTCTCGGACGGCACCGCCTTTACGGCCGCCACCGTCAAGAAGAACTTTGATGCGGTGTTGAAAAATATGAAGTTACATACCTGGCTGGGCGTCATCAGCGTGCTCGAGAAGACGGAAGCGGTCGATGACGCTACGTTCAAGATGACGCTCAAAGAGGCGTATTATCCGACCCTGCACGATCTGGCTGTCGTGCGTCCCGTCCGGTTTCTTGCGGAATCGGGCTTTCCTGACGATGGCGACACCTCCAAGGGCGTGAAGAACCCGATCGGAACCGGGCCTTGGATGCTCGGTGAATACAAGAAGGATGAGTCTGCGACGTTTATCCCCAATCCGAACTATTGGGGAGAGAAGCCGAAGGTCGATAAGGTTGTCGTGAAAGTGGTTCCGGATGCGGAAACCCGTGTGCTGGCCTTCGAGAAGGGGGATCTGGATCTGATCTTCGGTGAAGGGGTGATCAGCTTCGACGCCTACAAGCAGCTGGAGCAGACAGGAAAATATGAGGCCAAGCTGTCCGAGCCGGTAGGCACCCGCAACCTGGTGCTCAACACGATGAACGAGAAGCTTGCGGATCTGCGGGTTCGCCAGGCGCTTCATCAAGGCTTCAATAAGCAGGCCATGGTGGAAGGCGTAACGCTGGGGATGGAAGAGAAGGCCGACAATATCCTGCCGAAGAACCTGCCTTATGCCAACATCGACGTCAAGCCGGTGGAGTACAATGTGGAGCAGGCGAAAGCGCTGCTGGAAGAAGCGGGCTGGAAGCTGTCCGCCGGAAAAACGGTTCGTGAAAAAGACGGGAAAGCGCTCGAGCTGGAATTGCTTTACGACAAGGCCGACTTAACGCAAAAAGCCATGGCCGAAACGCTGCAGGCCGAATGGGCTGCGATCGGCGTCAAGCTGAACATCACCGGCGTCGAATTAACGGTATACATTCAGCGCAGAAAAGCGAATGAATTCGATATGAATTTCTACTCCAACTTCGGGGCTCCGTATGACCCGCATTCCTTCATGACGGGAGTGGTGCAGAAGGGCTTCGGACTTTCCGATCCGCTGCAGGCCCTGCCTATGAAAGCGGAGATTGACCAGAAAATCAAGGAAGGCATGACCACAACGGATGAAAAGGCGCGTACCGCGTTGTTCAGTTCCGTGCTCACGACACTGCAGGAGCAGTCATCGATCCTTCCGATCTCTTATATCAAGAAGCTCGCTGTTTACCAGAAAGACGTGAGCACCGTTCAGTTCCCGTCGAATCGTGACGAGCATCCGTTCTACGGAATCGACACGAAGGAGTAACGGGCAGGAGGCAGGACATGGCCATCTATATCGGCAAACGAATTCTTTCCATTGTTCCCATTGTGCTGTTTGCCTCGTTTCTTATGTTTGTCATGATCAAAGTGGGACCCGTGGACCCGGCCGAAGCCTATCTCGCCGCGGCCCACATTCATCCCGACGATGAGGTGCTTGCTGCCAAGAGGCATGAATTCGGCCTGGATCAGCCCCTTCTTGTTCAATATGCTCAATCCGTGATGAAGATGTGCCGGCTCGATTTCGGCACATCTTATATTACGAATGAGCCCGTATGGCAGGAAGTGGTGCTGAAGTTCCCGGCCACGATTCAGCTTGCCCTGTGCAGTATTCTTCTAGCGATCCTCGTCAGTGTGCCGATCGGCTTTTTATCCGCGATTTTTAAAAACGGTGCGGTCGATTATTCGAGCAGGGTGCTTTCGTATATCGGCGCCTGTATTCCGATTTTTTGGCTTGGGTACTTATTGGTTTATTTCTTCTCGGTTAAGCTCGACTGGCTCCCCGTAGAAGGCAGAGGGACTTGGCAGCACCTCGTGCTGCCGTCGGTCACGCTGGCGCTGTGGCTCATCGCCATCTATACGCGCCTGCTCCGGACGACGGTGCTGGAGGAGCTGCAGGAAGCCTACGTGCGGTATGCCCGAACGAGAGGGATCAAAGAGAGAGTGATCATGCTGAAATATGTGCTGAGGATTGCCATCCTGCCTATGATCACGGCACTGGGCATGAACATGGGGAAATTATTGACGGGAGCTATCATCGTAGAGCAGGTATTCTCTTGGCCCGGGTTCGGGCGCTACTTCGTTCAATCGATTGTGAACCGCGATATTCCGGTGATCCAATGCTACGTGCTGCTGTCCGTCTGCATTGTGGTGGGATGCAACCTCATTGTGGATCTGCTCCAATTGTACATGGATCCCCGGATCTCACGGAAAGGCAGGGCTGACCAGTGATTGGCGGATTACGCAGAGGGTTCAAAAGTCAGAAGGCTGTCGCCGTATGCTCCATCATTATCGTGTTTTTCTTTCTCGTGAGTGTATTCGCCCCATGGATTGCACCCCACGATCCGGTTCATGTGAATTTGGCGGTCAAGCTGCAGAGTCCCTCATGGGACTACCCGCTGGGGACGGATCAGCTGGGCCGGTGCAATCTGTCGAGACTCCTGTATGGCTCGCGTGTTTCGTTAGGCTTTGCTTCCTTGATATTCATCTGTTCCCTGGGGCTCGGATTATTGGTGGGAACCGCGGCCGGGTACCGGGGCGGTTGGCTGGATGCCGTATTGATGCGGTTCTGCGAAGGGGTCATGGCGTTTCCGAGTCTGATCCTGGTATTGGGTCTGGTCGGCATCCTGGGTCCGGGCTTGTTTCAATTGGTGATTGCTTTGATGATGGTGCAGTGGGTGTATTATGCGCGCATGTTCCGTAATCTGGTGGTCGGTCTCAAGGACCGGAACTTCATTACGGCGGCACGGGTCAGCGGTTCCTCGCAGTGGCAGATCATCCGAAGGCATATGATTCCCAATATCCTGCCTCCGATTCTGGTCATCGGCACATTGGAGATGGGATGGGCGATCATGGATATCTCCGCCATGTCCTTCCTGGGCCTGGGCATTCAGCCTCCGACGCCGGAGTGGGGCGCCATGGTGAACGAAGGGAAATCATTCATACGCAATCATCCGCAGCTGATGCTCTATCCGGGCCTGCTGATCGTTGTTGTTGTAGCGACGTTCAATCTGCTTGGAGAGGCTTTGTCAGAGCGGTATGGCGTAAAACGACGTTTCTAAAAAGAAGGACTGAGCGTAGTGGCAGAACAAACAAGCCCTGTACTGCAGGTGAAGGATCTGAAGGTAACGGTCAAGACGGAGCAGGGGAAGCTGCCGCTTGTACATTCCATAGATTTTGAACTGAAACCGGGGCGTGTCCTTGGTCTTGTGGGAGAAAGCGGCAGCGGCAAAACCGTCACGTCGTTAGCTCTCATGCAGATGCTGGAGCGAAAAGCATCCGAGGTGGAAGGCAGCATTCGCTTGAACGGCCGCGAGCTGAACGGACGCAAAGAAGAGGACATGCGCCGGATCAGAGGGAAAGAGGTGGCGCTCATTATGCAGAATCCGATGAACGCCTTCTCGCCCGTCTATCCCATAGGCACCCAATTCATTGAAACGATTCGCACCCATACCAGCCTCAGTAAAAAGCAGGCGGCGGAGTTGGCCTGCAGTGCGATGTCGGACGTCAATCTGCCTCATTCTTCCGAGCTTCTGCGGAAGTACCCGTTCGAATTGAGCGGAGGCATGCTGCAGCGTGTGATGATCGCCCTGAGCGTATGCCTGAACCCATCGGTCATTATTGCGGATGAGCCGACTACCGCACTGGACGTGACGAATCAGCTTCAGGTATTGCGGCTGCTCGACAGGGTAAGGCAGGACCATGGGACAGCGATCCTCCTGATCTCTCATGATCTGGGGGTCATCGCTGAGATGGCCGATGATGTTGCGGTCATGCAGCAGGGCCGTATTGTGGAGCAGGCGGATGTGTTCGAGCTGTTCGATCACCCGAAGCATGCGTATACCCAAACCCTGCTGGCTGCAAGGCCCATGCTCCAAATCAGTCCGGAGATGGCCCATTGTATCTGGTCCTGACCCCGAATCGAGGTGAGTAGATTGACACTGCTTCAAGTGAACGAGGTAACGCATGCGTACGCCTCTTCCTCTTTGTTCAGACGTTCCAAGCGGGACACGAATATACTGTCGGGCGTATCGCTTCGGATCGAAGAAGGGACATGTCTCGGGCTTCTGGGAGCGAGCGGGGCCGGCAAGAGTACGCTGGGCCGGGTCATTCTCGGGTTGGAGAAGCCGAAGCAGGGCCAGGTTCTCTTTCAGGGACACGATCTGTATGCGGTGGATTCCAAAATACGCAGGCAGCTGCGCCGGGATCTCCAGGTGGTGTTCCAGGATTGTTACTCCTCGGTGAACCCCAGGATGACGGCCGAGCAAATCATCGGTGAGCCGCTCGGCAATTATGAATCCTTGTCGCCCCAGGAGCAAAAACGGGCCGTCGGAGAGCTGCTGGAGCGTGTCGGATTAAGCGCCAAGGATGGGGGGAAGTATCCTCATCAATTCAGCGGAGGCCAGCTGCAGCGAATCAATATCGCAAGGGCGATCGCCTTGAAGCCGAAGATGATCGTGCTGGACGAGGCGGTCAGCTCCCTGGATATGGTCCATCAGACGAATATTCTGCGTTTGCTGAGCGACCTGAGGTCCGCGTTTGGGCTGTCTTATCTGTTCATTACCCATGATATCAAAGCGGCTTATACGATTGCCGATGCACTGGCGGTGATGGAGAAGGGCCAGGTGGCCGAGTACTGCGAGCGTAAAGAGCAGTTTCTGCTGTCGCCTCACCCCGCGGTGAGAAGCTTGCTGGGGTCTATGCTTTCAGAGCATCCGCGTTACCGTTCCAGAGAGCGGTTGTCTTAGCGGAAGACCCTTCCTAAGCAGCGGCTTTTCGCATGGGAGCAAAAAAGTCCCATTGAAGGAAAACTCCTTCTTTGGATGGCATGTGAATAAGAATCGGATTCCCAGCAAGGAGCGGACTGCCGCGGCAGCCGCCCTTGTTTTTTTGTGCATTTTTGCAGAACCCCCGTTCTGATCGTCTGCCGATACGGTGCCGAAGCGGGTTAAACGAGTACGATGCCTGTGCAAAAGATGATGATCCGGGTGGAAAAAAGCCCGTGGTATCAGGCTTCGGAAGGGATTGGTTGCGGCAGTACTATTGCCTGTCAGACCGCGGTCTCTTATGATCGGAGTTGTAAGCGCTGTCTTGAGTGCAATCCACATCAACAGGAGGGAAAGGGATGAAACGGCAATATGAAGTTCAGCTGGCAGCAGTTTCAGCAGTCAAGCCTAGACGGTTTCCGGCGGGACGACAGATCCTCAGGGACAAATGGCTGTACATGCTTCTTGTCCCGGGCGTCTTGTACTTTCTACTATTCAAGTACGTGCCCATGTTCGGATTGGCCATCGCTTTCCAGGACTACAAGCCGCATATCGGATTTTTGGAGAGTCCATGGGTAGGGTTGAAGCACTTTGAACGGTTCTTCACCGAGCCGCAATTCTGGATGCTGTTCCGAAATACGTTTGTTCTTGCGATGTATAACCTGGTGTTCTTCTTTCCGCTGCCCATCATTCTGGCCCTGATGTTAAATGAGGTTCGCCGGGAGACGTTCAAGCGGTGGGTCCAGACGATGCTGTATCTGCCGCATTTCGTTTCGTGGGTGGTGGCCGTCGGCATTTTCTATGTGCTTCTTACGACGGAAGGGGGCATTATTAACGATATCATCGCCCGGCTCGGCTTTGAGAAGATTCCTTTCCTGCTCAGCGAGGAATGGTTCCGGACGATGATCATCTCCCAATCCATCTGGAAGGAGGCCGGATGGGGGGACGATTATTTTCCTGGCGGCTTTGTCCGGCGTGGACCTGCAGCTCTATGAGGCGGCACGCATCGATGGAGCCGGCCGCTGGCGGCAGCTCTGGCACGTTACGCTGCCCGCGATCCGCAGCACGATCGTCATCCTGTTCATTCTGCGTCTGGGCAGCTTCCTGGACACGGGCTTCGAGCATATCTTCCTCATGCTCAATTCCGTCAACAGGGAAGTCGGGGAAGTGTTCGACACCTATGTTTACCTGAAAGGGTTAACCCAGGCGCAGTACAGCTACAGTGCGGCGGTGGGCCTGTTCAAATCGGCGGTCGGACTGGTCCTGGTGCTTGGCGCCAATTGGCTGGCCAAGAAATTCGGAGAAGAAGGCGTCTATTAACACGAGGAGGGAGAATGAAGTGTCCATTGAGAACCGGACGGTCGGCAGCAAGCTGTTCAATGCGGCCAATGCTTCCCTGCTGCTGCTCTTTTCGCTGATTACCGTGATTCCATTCCTGTACATTCTTGCCGTATCGTTTACCTCCCCGGCGGAGGTGGTTAAGGGAGGGCTGCTGCTGTTCCCGAAGGAATTCACCTTTGCGGCCTATCAGTATATTTTCTCGACGGATACGATGATGAGAGCCATCCTGGTTTCGGTCTATATCACCGTGTTCGGAACCGCGATCAATCTGTTCTTCACCTCCATCACGGCGTATCCTCTGGCACGCAGCACACTGAAGGGCAGGCGGACGATCCTGCTTCTGGTCCTGATCACGATGCTGTTCAGCGGGGGGATGATCCCGACCTATTTTGTCGTCAAAGCGTTCGGCATGATCAATACGTATTGGTCGCTGATGATCCCTACGGCGATCAGCGCCTTTAATCTGATCGTACTGAAGAACTTCTTCCAGCAGATTCCCGACGGGCTGGAGGACGCGGCCAGAATCGACGGCTGCAGCGATCTGGGGATTCTGTTCCGCATCGTGCTGCCCTTATCCCTGCCGGCTATGGCGACCTTCGGCCTGTTCTATGCGGTGGGCCACTGGAACACCTACTTCAACGCCGTTATGTACATTAACGATTCCGTGAAGTTTCCGGTCCAGATTGTTCTCCGGCAGATTGTGCTGCTCTCGCAGGACCAGATCGGGGATTCCACCACGCAGCAGGACCCGGAGGATTATTTGCCGCAGACGATCCGTATGGCTTCGATCGTCATTGCGACGGTGCCGATCCTGCTCGTCTACCCGTTTCTTCAGAAGCACTTTGCGAAAGGCGTTATGCTGGGATCGGTCAAGGGATAGCGGGCCGTCCCGGTTCAACCAGATACAAACAGATGCAAAAGGAGGGTTTCGGAATGAAGAGAAAACGTCAGGGTGCAGCTTTGCTGCTTTCCATGGTGCTGACCGCAGGATCACTTGCCGGGTGCAGCAGCGATCAGACGGCCGCCAAGGATTCGGCCAACGGGGCCAAGGGGGGAGCAGGTGATGGACCGCTTGAGATTACCATCGGGACGCCGCAGGTCGGCGAGGCCCCCAAAGCGGATAGTGAAATCGAACGGGCCATCGAGCAGTACACGAACTCCCGGCTGGAGATTCAATGGATTCCGACCGCGGCCTTCGAGGACAAAAAGAACGTCATGATCGCCTCCGGCGATATGCCCAAAGCGTTCAAGCTGACCTTCAATGCGACCACGCTCAGCGCCATCCAATCCGGTCTGTTCTGGGAGATCGGTCCGTATCTGAAGGATTACAAGAATCTGGCCGAGCCAAATCCGATGCATTACGACAACATCAAGGTCGACGGGAAGCTCTACGGGCTCCCGCTGTACCGGGATATCGGCAGGGCCGGCATAACGCACCGCAAGGACTGGTTCGATGCGCTGGGGCTGAAGGCTCCGGTGACGATCGACGATTGGTATCAGATGATGAAGACCGTCGCGGAGAAGGATCCCGACAAGAACGGCCAAGCCGACACGTACGGGATGTTCCTCGACAAATCCTATAATGACCCGGTTGCGAGCAGCGCGTTCCTGACCCGGCTGGCCGTCGCCCAGGGAGCTCCGAACAAATGGGGGCTTGTGGACGGCAAAGTCATCCCGGAGTTCATGACGGCGCCCTACCAGGACTCGCTGAAGCTGCTGAGGCGGCTGTATGCAGAGAAGCTGATCAACCAGGACTTCTCCGTCGTCCAGGCGGCGGATGCCGACAACAAGTGGAATGCCGGGAAGGTGGCCATCCGGGTGAATACCGTGGCCTCTGCCGCGGCTACCTCGGCCAATAACCTGAAGAAGGCCGTTCCGGATGCGGTAGTGGATGTGGTTCCGTTCGCCGGCCCAGGCGGCAATCGGGTACCGGCCGAGCCGGGCAATAACGGGTTCTTCGTCTTCCCTAAGTCCAGCG
Source organism: Paenibacillus mucilaginosus 3016 (assembly GCF_000250655.1). NCBI lineage: Bacteria > Bacillati > Bacillota > Bacilli > Caryophanales > Paenibacillaceae > Paenibacillus > Paenibacillus mucilaginosus. The sequence continues at coordinate 6,996,465 of NC_016935.1, read as the reverse complement.
TGAAATCGGAGGAGGAGCTGAAGCGCCTGCTGGCGTTCTTCGACAAGCTGCTGGAGCCGGAGATGTCCACGCTGCTTACCCGGGGCCTCGAAGGCAAGCACTTCAAGAAGACGGACGACGGGAAAGCCGAATTCCTCGATCTGAACCTCTTTAACCTGGAGGTCAAGCCGTTCCGCGACAGCCTGCCGTCGTTCGAGGTAACGGGCAAAGGACTTCCTCTGAAGCTGGACGCCCTGCAGGAGAAAGGCTGGAAGGTCATCTCCGACAATCTCAAGAACGTCGTTCCGAATGTGGCCCTCACGCTGAATTCGAAGACCTACGTGGAGAACGGCTCCGAGCTGGATACGCACATTCGCGACGCCCAAACCAAATTCATTATGGGCAAGCTCGACGAGGCCGGCTTCCAGGCGGAGATCGAGGCATGGAGAAAGATGGGCGGAGACAAGGTCATTGAAGAATTCACGGCAGAGTACGCAAAGCAGAAAAAATAGGAAATGGAGGAAGGACAAAATGACAACGGTGATCGAACGAACCGCTTATGTGGACGGGGGCTGGATCGACCCGGAGGGCCGGCCGCTTAAGGAGCATTACAGCCCGCTGGACAGCTCTATACTGGTGGGACGCAGCCTGCAGCTGACCGCGGCGGATGTCGACCTTGCGGTTCAGGCCGCGGGGCTCGCGCTTCCCGGATGGGCCGGCCTGTCGGGGGGCGAGAGGGGAGCCTATCTGTTCAAGGCCGCGCAAAAGATCGAAGAGCATGCGCAGGAGCTCGCGGATCTGCTGACCCTGGAGATGGGGAAGCCGATCGGCGAAGCCAGGGGCGAGGTCAACCGTGCAGTCGTGCTGCTGCGCTACTATGCGGGTGAAGGGCTTCGCAGCGTGGGCGAAGTGCTGCCGGCAACCGACGGCGTGTCCCATCTGTATACGACCCGCGTTCCGCTCGGAGTCGTCGGTCTGATTACGCCGTGGAACTTCCCGGCCGCCATCCCGGTCTGGAAGATGGCCCCGGCGCTGATCTTCGGCAACACCGTCGTCTGGAAGCCGGCGGAGCATGCCACCATCACCGCGTCCTATCTCATGCAGCTGCTCGAAGCAAGCGGGCTGCCCCGCGGGATCGTGCAGCTGGTGAGCGGCTCGGGCTCCGTCGTCGGGCAGCGCATGCTGGAGCATCCGGGGATTACCGGCATCTCCTTCACCGGTTCGGACGCGGTAGGCAGGACCGTCGCGCAGGCGGCTTCGGCCCGCCACGCCAAGTACCAGCTGGAGATGGGCGGGAAGAACGCAAGCGTCGTGCTGGCCGATGCCGATCTCGGCAGGGCGGCGGACACGATCATCAGCGCGGCCATGCGCTCGGCCGGCCAGAAATGCACGGCGACCAGCCGCGTGATCGTGGAGAAATCGGTCAAGGCGGAGCTGACGGCCCTGCTTGTCGAACGTGCCCAGCGCATCAAGCTGTCCGATCCGCGGGAGGGCGATTGCTATCTCGGTCCGGTGGTCTCGAAGCGGCAGTATGACAGCATCCTGGGCATGGTGGAGCAGGGCATCCGGGAAGGGGCGAGGCTGCTTGCCGGAGGCAGAGCGAGAACGGAAGGCGGCTTCGGGAAGGGCTATTATATCGAGCCGACGATATTGGATGGGGTGGACCCGAACAGCCTGCTCGCACAGGAAGAAATCTTCGGCCCGGTGCTCGTCATTCTGGAAGCGGACGATCTGGAGCATGCGATCGAGCTTGCCAACCATGTCCGGTACGGCCTGGCCGCGGCTCTTTTCACACAGAGCCAGAAGAGCATCCACCGTTTCGTGAACGCGATCGAAGCGGGCTTGATCAAGATCAACGGAGAGACGGCGGGTGTGGAGCCGCAGGCGCCGTTCGGCGGCATGAAGCTGTCCAGCTCCTATTCCCGGGAGCAAGGCCGGGCGGCCATTGAATTCTTTACGCAGGTCAAGACCGTAGCAGTGACACCTTAATTCAAATTGAGCGCTTAAGAAAGGCGGAATCGGGAATGAGCTATGGGGAGTTCAGTAAAAGGTTGGAAACCATTTCGGCCATTCATATCACTCCGTTCGACGAAGAAACCCGTGAGATCGACTGGAAGGGCCTGGAGGCCAACATCGAAGCGTTGATTGCAAGCGGCTCCGAGGTGATTGTGACGTGCGGCAATACCGGCGAATTCTATGCGCTGACGCTGGAGGAAGCGAAGGAAGTCACGGAGCGGGTGGTCGCGCAGGTGAACAAGCGGGCGATCGTCATGGCCGGCATCGGTTACTCGGCGGACACCGCGGTTGAGCTCGGGCGGCATGCCCAGCGGGCGGGGGCCGACTGCGTCATGATCCATCAGCCCATTCATCCTTATATTACGAAGGAGGGGGCGGTCTCTTACTTCCGGAAGGTGATGGAGAGCCTCGATATCCCCTCCACGCTGTATTTGAAGGATGCTGCGGTCTCCGACGATATTCTGCTGACCTTAGCCGCGCTGCCTGAGTGTGTCGGCGTGAAGTATGCGATTAACGATCTGCCCCGCTTCACGCATACGGTTCGGCGCATCCCGGAGGAGTACGGGATCGCCTGGATCTGCGGCACAGCGGAAAGTGGGCGCCGTATTTCTTCCGTGCCGGAGCCAAGGGCTTCACCTCGGGCCTTGTCAATGTCGTTCCGGGCAAGTCCCATGCCATGCTGAAGGCGCTGCGGGAGGACGATTGGACGGCCGTGTGGCGGCTGTGGGAGGACATCCTGCCCTTCGAGAACCTGCGTGCCAAATACAACGCCGGGAACAATGTCGTGATCGTCAAAGAAGCGATGGAGCAGCTGGGGCTGCGGGCGGGGGTCACGCGCGAGCCTGTCGATCCGCTGAACGAATCGGATAAGAAGGAAGTCACCGCGCTGCTGGCGCATGGGGACTGCTGAAGAAACAAGAGGAGGCTGTTCAATGAAAATAACAGACATCAGGCTGACGGTAGTCGGCATGCCGCGACATACCGGATTCGTGAGCAAGCACGTGATCGTCGAAATCGACGCCGATAACGGATTGACCGGGATCGGGGAGATGTCCGATTTTTCCCATCTGCCGTATTACTCGCTCGATATTCACGATCTGCTTACCGTACTGAAATCAGCCCTGCTGGGAACCAACCCGTTTGATATTTCGCTGAGCAACAAAGTGCTGGGGAGCTATTACCCTGAGGCTATGTTTTATTACGAGAAGGGCAATTTTATCCGGAACGGGATCGATACGGCGCTTCATGACCTGTGCGCCAAGGCGCTCGGCATCTCGGTTTCCGAGCTGCTGGGCGGCAGAATCCGGGAGAAGATCAAGGTCTGCTTCCCGATCTTCCGTCACCGCTTCATGGAAGAGGTCGAGGAGAATGTGGCTGTCGTCCGCCGCCGGCTGGCGCAGGGCTTCGATACGTTCCGGCTCTATGTCGGCAAAAATCTGGATGCGGACGAGGCGTTCATGGACCGGGTGCGGACGGAGTTCGGCAGCAGAGTCACGATCAAGTCGCTCGATTTCAGCCATCTGCTCGAATGGAAGCTCGCGCTGCAGGCCGCCAAGCGGTTCCGCCAGTACGACTTTCAGCTGATCGAAAGTCCGGCTGTCCAGAACGACTTCGAAGGGCTCCGCCATTTCCGTTTGAAGGCGGATCATCCGGTCAGCGAGCATGTGTGGAGCTTCCGGCAGCAGTTCGAAATGATCCGTCAGGACTCCGTCGACATCTTCAACATTTCTCCGATCTTCATCGGAGGCTTGACCAGCGCGAGGAAGGCGGCCGCAGCCGCGGAGGTCGCAGGGAAGTCGTGCCTGATCGGAACGACGCAGGAGCTGTCGGTCGGAACGGCTTCCATGGCGCATCTCGGAAGCGCGCTTGTCAACCTCAACTACACGTCGGACCCGACCGGACCGGAATTATATGTCGGTGACATCGTGAAGCATCCGGTTCAATATCAGGACGGTTACCTTCTTGTGCCGGGCCGCGATCAGCCGGGATTGGGCGTGGAATTGGACTGGGAGCGGATCGGGAAGTACCGGGTGGACGATCTGAGCTGGGGGAATATTTCGGTGCACCAGCTTCAGGACCGTACGGCCCAAACGAAGGCGTAATCTTCCGAACTTTTTGATATAATGATAGCCGGGGGAGCCGTTTTTCCGCTCCTTCCGGTTTCTTTTATCGATGCTCCGCATGAAGTGAGAGGGGGAGGAGGGTTCCATTGCCCAGATACTTGTATCGATTACTTGTTTTCACTCTGTTGTTAGTGGCAGCGCCGGTCGTTTCCATCGGGATGATCTCCTACTATATCGCCTCCAAGGATACCGAGCAGAAGGTGAACGAAGGCAACACGCACATGCTGCTTCAGAATCAGATGAGAATCGAGCAGGTGTTGAAACATGTGGAAATGGGAGCCGTCCAATATGTAAGCTCCTCTCTGGTTACCGATCATCTGTACGATGATTTGACGCCTGACGATTTTGTCACGATAACGGATCTGGCCAAGGGTCTGTACAACCTGCACTCGCTGTCGGGTGTGGCGGATACGCACCTGGTGAACCTGGAGCATGACTGGATGATCAGCAATCTGGGCTTTACGAAGGTTCGCGATTATTTGGAGCCGGATCTGCTGAGCGAGTACAGCAGCAATCCGAAGAACTTGTTCTGGCTGGCCGGCGGCACCGGGAAGAAGAGGGGCGGCAGCACCGAAGAGGAAGCGCCCGCACGGGAGACGGTCCGGATGGTCGTCAAGCTGCCCATGATCGCGCCCTCAAGCGAGCCGAAGGCCCTTCTGATCATCGACATGGATGAACAGAAGCTGGAGAGCGACATGACGCCGAACGAGCAGTGGGGCAACATGTATGTGGTGAGCCGCGAAGGGCTGCCGTTCCTGACGAACCCGGGCTCGGTCGATCTGACGGATAGCATTCTGCTTCATCTGAAAACGCTTACGAACTCCGGCGGGTATTTCGAGGCGGACGGCATGGCGGTGAACTACCGGGTGTCCCCTTACAATCACTGGACATATGCCTCGGTCAATTCGATTGAATCGATGACGAAGGAGTCCAAAAAAATTGCGGTCATTACCCTCAACGCCTGTCTCATCATCTTTGTTATTATCGCGGCCGGCGCCTATTACGGGTCCAGGCGCATGTACTCCCCGTTCCGCCGTCTGTTCCTGATGATGGAACGGTATGGCGGCGAGGCGGCGGTCTCCCGGCAGCAGGATGAGTTCGCCTATATCGAGGACAGGTTCAATTCGCTGTTCCGCACGCGAAAGCAGCTTCAGACCCAGCTACAGGGGCAGCGCGGGCAGATGAGGGAGTTTTTTGTGCTCAAGCTGCTCATGGGACAGATCACGGAAAGCGAATTTACCTACAAGAGCGAGACCTACGGATTTGCCGGCAAGGGCAGGTCGATGGGGGTGCTGACCCTCCAAATTGATGCGCTTCATGAAACCCGGTTCACGGAGAACGATAAGGAGCTCCTGCTGTTCGCGATCAACAACATGGTGGGCGAGCTCATTCCCTCTTCAGGATTGCTGGGCAATGTGCTGCTCGATCAGTCCCAGATTTCGATCCTGATCAGCGACTCCGACGACCCGGATGCATGCAAAGCCTTTTTGCATCAAACGGCCGCCTGGATCAAAACGAGGGTGTACGAGCTGCTGCAATTGAAGGTCAGCATCGGCATCAGCCGGAGCTTCACCCGATATACCGACGCGAACCATGCGTACACGGAGGCCTTGGAGGCCTTGAAGCGGAGAATCAGTCTCGGCAACGACATCATTCTCCATTATGACGATATGAAGCTCGGCTCCGGGCAGCGAAGCAGCGCTTGTGTGTCCCTGGAGCATTTCGAGGACGACGTCATCCATGCGCTCAAGGTCGGCGATTCCGTCTCCACAGCCGGGCATTATGACCGGTATGTCGAAGCGATCATGGAGAAGGAGATCGGCTTCAACGATTTTCAGATGGTGATGCTGCAGCTGGTCAACCGCGTGTACCGTCTGGTGAACGAACAGGAGGGCTCGCTGCACAGTCTCGTCCGGAACCAATCGATTCTGAACCGGTTCGTCAAGCTGCATACCGCCTCGGAAATGACAGCCTGGTTCAAGCAGGAATTCCTGCCGCCCATCCTGGAATATATGAGGGAGCGCGTCGACCGCCAATATATCAATATCGCCCATGAGATGGTTCAGCTTATCCATGAGCAGTACGGCCGGGATCTTACGCTGGAGACATGCGCGGAACGCCTCAAGTACCATCCTGTTTATTTGAGCCGGGTGTTCAAGAAGGAGATCGGAGTCACGTTTATCGATTATTTGACGGATTACCGGATGAAGATGGCCAAGTCGTGGCTGGAGAACACCGATCTGAAAATTACCGAAATCGCAGGGCGTCTGAATTACACGAATGCGACGGGCTTTATCCGGACCTTCCGAAAGCTGACCGGCATGACCCCGGGTCAGTACCGTGACAGCCACTCGAGCGGATAGCTGCGCGGTCAGAGGTGAACGGGGAGAGCCGGATGAACGCCGCAGCGTGCAGGACAATCCAGGTGGAGAGGGAGCGAAGAACCAGTGGAATACGGGCTTGTGGACAAGATGAAGGCGCAGTACAGGGCGGAACCGAAGTGGTATTCCGTCCGCTGGCATTATATTGAAGGCTGCATTCTGAAGGCGTATCTGGACAGCTGGGCGCAGACCGGCAGTGAAGAGGACTATCAGTTCGTCAAGGGGTTCATCGACCGGCTGTATGATGAGGAGGGGAATATCTCCGCTGTCAACCCAGCCTATTATAATATCGACCAGATTCGAATGGCCACCGTGCTGTTTCCCTTATACGAGCGGGAGCGCGACCCGAAATATAAACGTGTTATGGATTTGCTTTACGGGCAATTGTCCCACTATCCCCGGACGAACTCGGGGGCGTTCTGGCACAAATCCAATTACCCTCATCAAGTATGGTTAGACGGATTGTACATGGGACAGCCGTTCTATGTTCAATATACGAAGCAGTTTGCCGAACCTAAGGAGTATTCGGATACGCTTGCCCAGTTCCGCAACGTCCGGAAGAACATCTACAACGAGAAGAAGCGGCTCTACAGCCATGCCTATGATGAGAGCCGGCAGATGTTCTGGAGCGACCCGGTCACCGGCCAGTCCCCGAATGTATGGGGGCGGGCGGTCGGCTGGTATGTGATGGCACTTGTCGACGTGCTGGAGCTGCTGGAGGGCGAGGAGGCCGACGCCGGGTTCCTGCAGCAGGATCTGCAGGATACCATAGACGACATGCTGCGGCATCAGCACAGCGAAGGGATGTGGTATCAGGTGGTCGACCGGGCCGACCATCCGGATAATTATCTCGAGAGCAGCGGTACCCTCATGATGGCCTACGCCATCCTGAAGGGGGTCCGTCTCGGCTTCCTGCCGGGCGAATATGCAGGGCACGGGAAGAAGGCCTTCGACGGAACGGTCAGCCGTTATGTGCGGGAAGAGGAGGGGGAAGTGCTGCTGGGCGGGATTTGCCGAAGCGCGGGTCTCGGCACACATCCCGATACCGGTGCCGTCCGGGACGGCAGCGTCGACTATTATCTTCATAGCGAGAAGATCGTGGACAATAACGGGCACGGCGCGGCGCCGCTGCTTATGGCGTACAACGAAATCAAGCGGCTTCTTAATCAGGCTGCTTCTTAAGCAGCAGCCTTCACAGTGATGGGATCACAGGCGTACCGAACTTCGGGCGCCTGTTTTTTATTTCCTCCCGGAGGATAGGGCTACAGGAGAAAAATGAAACTTTTCCCATAGATTCCTCCACTCTCCTGCTGCCCTTCAGGCTCTACAATGAGACACATAGGCAGCGAATAAGACGGGAAGGGGGGAAGGTTATGGGTGAACCCTTGATATCCATGGAAGGAATCGTGAAGCGGTTCCCCGGTGTGCTTGCGCTGGATGGGTGCCGGTTCGAGCTGCATGCCGGCGAGGTGCATGCGCTCGTAGGGGAGAACGGCGCCGGCAAGTCGACCCTGATGAAGATCCTCACCGGAGTGTACGCCAAGGACGAGGGCCGGATTCGGTACGAAGGACGGGAGGTCGAGATCCCGAACACCAAAGCGGCCCAGGAGATGGGCATCAGCATCATCCACCAGGAGCTGAACATGATGCCGCATTTGACGGTGGCCCAGAACATCTTCATCGGCCGCGAGCCGCGCAGGGGCTGGTTTCTCGACGAGAAGGCGCTGCACCGCAGGACACAGGAGCTGTTCGCGCGGCTTCACCTGCAGCTGGACCCGGGCACTCCGGTCTCCGAGCTGACGGTAGCGAAGCAGCAGATGGTGGAGATTGCCAAGGCCCTCTCCTTCGACTCCAAGGTGCTCATCATGGACGAGCCGACGGCCGCGCTGACCCAATCGGAGATCGAAGAGCTGTTCCGGATCATCGAACAGCTGCGCAGCCAGGGGGTAGGCATCGTCTACATCTCCCACCGGATGGAGGAGCTGAAGCGCATCACGGACCGGATTACGGTCATGCGGGACGGCTGCTATATCGATACCGTGCGGACGGAGTCCATCACCATCGATCAGATCATCGCGATGATGGTGGGCCGGCAGATCCGGCATCTCTCGAGACCCTCCGCGGCGGAGAACCGGAACCCGGTCGTGCTGGAGGTGCGGGACTTAAGCCGCGGGACGCAGCTGAGGAATATCAGCTTCCATCTGCGGCAGGGCGAAATCCTGGGCTTCGCGGGACTGATGGGGGCCGGGCGCACCGAAGCGGCAAGGGCGATCTTCGGGGCGGACCCGGTCGACCGGGGGGAGATCCGGATCCACGGCAGGCCGGTGAGCATCAAGCAGCCTCACGATGCGGTCGCCCAAGGTCTCGGTTATCTATCGGAAGACCGCAAGCAGTTCGGTCTCCTGACCGAGATGGACGTGAAGACGAATATCGCGGTGGCCAGCTATGCCGGCTGCGCGCGGTGGGGCTGGATGGATGACAAGCGGATCGCCCAGACGGCCGAACGGTATGTCCAGTCGCTCAAGATCAAAACTCCGGGCACCGGACAGCCCGTCAAGTTCCTGTCGGGAGGCAACCAGCAGAAGGTCGTTATCAGCAAATGGCTTACGCGGGACTGTGACATTCTGATCTTCGACGAGCCGACCCGGGGGATTGATGTGGGGGCCAAGAGCGAGATCTACGCCCTGCTGGAGCAGCTCGCCGAAGAGGGCAAATCGATCATTATGATTTCCTCGGAGCTGCCCGAGATTCTGCGGCTGAGCCACCGCATTCTCGTGATGTGCGAGGGGCGGATCACCGGAGAGCTGAGCAGCGGGGAAGCGACGCAGGAGAGAATCATGAGATTGGCTACGATGCGAACGTAAGGAGGATGTACCATGAAAGTCGTTTCACTGAACCGCCAGCCTTCCATCCGGACCGGGGCCATGCAGAAGGTGCTTGCCTTTGCCAGCCTGATCCTGCTGGTGGTCGTCTTCTCTCTGGCTTCAAGCAACTTCTTCCGCTTCGACAACCTGGTTGCGATTATCCTGTCCACGGCGGTGATCGGCGTGCTGGCGCTGGGCTCGACGTTCGTCATCATCACTTCCGGCATCGATCTCTCCGTCGGCACCGTCATGACCTTCGCCTCCGTGATGACCGGCGTCATCATCACCACCTGGCAGCTTCCCATGCCGCTCGGCATCATCGGAGGCATTCTTACAGGGGCCGTCTGCGGACTTCTCAGCGGGCTGGCCGTGGCCAAGCTGAAGATCCCGCCCTTTATCGCCACCCTGGCCATGATGATGATCACCAAGGGCTTGTCGCTGGTCATCTCGGGAACGAAGCCGATTTATTTCAACGACGCTCCCCTCTTCATGGACATCGCCATGGGCTCCGTGATCGGTGCGGTCGTACCGGGCTTCGATATCCCGAATGCGGTGCTGATCTTCTTCGGGCTGGCGGTCATTGCCAGCATCATCCTCTCCAAGACGATCATCGGGCGCTTCACCTTCGCGCTTGGCAGCAATGAAGAAGCGACGAGATTGTCCGGCGTCAACGTCGATAAGTGGAAAATCATCATCTACACGATTACCGGCGCCTTCAGCGGGATTGCCGGCATCCTGATGGCATCGCGTCTCAACTCGGCGCAGCCTGCCCTGGGCGCGGGCTATGAGCTGGAAGCCATCGCCGCGGTCGTCATCGGCGGAACTTCGCTGAGCGGCGGGCAGGGCTCGATTCTGGGTACCGTGATCGGCGCCTTGATCATGAGCGTCCTGACGAATGGGCTGCGCATCCTGTCCGTTCCGCAGGAATGGCAGACGGTGATCGTCGGGCTGGTCGTCATCCTTGCGGTCTATGCGGATATGCTGCGGCGCCGGAAGAAGTAGTCATTGATCCTAAGCGAAACAAGGGGGAGAAGACGTATGGCCAAAAAGAAATCTTGGTTTGCGCTTGCCGGAGTGACCGTGATGGCGGCAGCCCTTCTGGGCGCCTGCGGGGGGAACGGGGGCGGATCGCAGCAGGCGAATGCGCCGGCTTCATCGGAAGCATCGAAGGCCGGGGACAGCCAGGCTGCCGGGAAGGTGTATATTCCCGTCATCTCGAAGGGCTTCCAGCATCAGTTCTGGCAGGCCGTCAAGCAGGGCGCGGAGAAAGCGGCCAAGGAGTATCAGGTCGAGATTACGTTCGAAGGGCCGGAGTCCGAAACGCAGGTGGATAAGCAGATCGAGATGCTGCAGGCCGCACTCGGCAAGAAACCGCAGGCTGTCGCCCTCGCCGCCTTGGACAGCAAAGCCGTCGCTCCGCTGCTGCAGAAGGCCAAAGCCCAGAACATTCCGGTCGTCGGCTTTGACTCCGGCGTCGAGAGTGACGTGCCGGTTACGACGGCGGCCACGGACAACAAGGCGGCCGCGGCGCTGGCAGCGGATAAGATGGCGGAGCTGATCGGCCAGGAGGGCGAGATTGCCCTGATCGTTCATGACCAAACGAGCCGAACGGGCGTCGACCGCCGCGACGGCTTCGTGAACCGGATCAAGGAGAAGTATCCGAAGATCCGCATCGTGGACGTTCAATACGGCGGAGGCGACCATCTGAAGTCCACGGACCTGGCCAAGGCGATCCTCCAGGCGCATCCCGGCGTGAAGGGCTTCTTCGGCGCCAATGAAGGCTCCGCGATCGGCGTGCTCAACGCGGCCGCCGAGCTGAAGAAGGAGAAGCTCGTGATCATCGGCTTCGACTCCGGCAAGCAGCAGATCGAGGCGATCCGAAGCGGCCGGATGGCGGGGGCCATTACACAGGATCCGATCGGGATCGGCTACTGGTCCGTCAAGGCGGCGGCCATGGCGGTCAAAGGCGAGAGTGTGCCGAAGACCATCGACACGGGCTTCCACTGGTACGACAAGAGCAATATGGATTCGGATACGATCAAGCCGCTGCTCTATAATTAGTACAGCTGCCAAGCCGAATGGGACAGCTCCGCAAGGGGTTGTCTCTTTGGGCATTCGTTGTACAATGAATAAAGCGGTTACATATTTGCTGCGGTAGGTCATTCTGGAATGCGGAGAGGTCGATCGAAATGTATTCGCTGATGCTGGTAGACGATGAAGATGAGGTCCGGGAAGGCATTATGGAGAAGACCGACTGGGTCGCCTGCGGCTTCCGGCTGGCAGGAGCCTATGAGAACGGCAGGGATGCGGCCGAAGCTCTGGAAGCGCTGCGCCCGGATGTCCTCATTACCGATATCTGCATGCCCTTCATGGATGGGCTGGAGCTCAGCCGCTACGCGGCGGAGATCAGCCGGGATACGAAGATCGTGATCATCACCGGCTACGAAGAGTTCGACTATGCCAAAGAGGCGATCAAGCTGAGGGTGAATGAGTATCTGCTCAAGCCGATCAATGCCAGGGAATTTATGGCTTTCCTTGGCAGGCTGAAGACGGAGCTGGATGAGCAGCGGGCCTCCAGAGAGAACCTCAGCGTCATCCGGCAGCAGCTGAACCAGAGCCTTCCCCTCCTCAAGGAGCGTTTCCTGGAACGCTTGTCGGCCTCGGTCATGAAGAGGGAAGAGCTGCACCGGAAGCTGGAGTATTTTGGGCTGACGCTGCCGGGCCCGGCCTTTGTGTCCATGGTGGCGGACATCGATCCGCGGCAGAATCCCCAGGCTGCCGGAGGGGCCGCCGATGCCGGTTCGGACCTTGAACTGCTGCACTTCGCCGTGTTCAATATTTTTCAGGAAATCTTCGAGAAGGAGAACGGCGGGGCGGTCTTTCGTACGCGGGACGACCGGATCGGCGTCCTGCTCTGCGGCCTGCCTGAGAGCATCGGGCCGCTCGCGCAGAACCTGGCCGCTCACGCAGCCTACAGCGTGGAGAAGTACCTGAAGCTTACCCTGACGATCGGCATAGGAAGGCATTGTACGGCCCTCACGCAGGTCCCCCGGTCGTTCCGGGAAGCGGGCTCGGCGCTGGATTACCGCCTGCTGCTCGGAAGCAACCGGATTCTGTGCATCAGCGATCTGGAGCAGGGGACGAGCCTGCATTCCATGGAATATCTGGAATGGGAGAAGAAGCTGCTGTCGGCTCTGAAAATGGGCAAGGGAAGTCAGGTCAGCAGCGTCCTCTCCGCCTGGCTTGAAGAATGGAGGTCGGCCGGTCTTCCGGTGGAGAAATGCTACGGCATGCTGTATAAGTTCGTGGTGGCCCTGATGAACTGGGTGGCGGAGACGGGCTGCGGCGAAGCGGAGGTATTCGGCGAAGATCCGTTCCGGGAGATGAGGGCGCTCCGAACCCTGGATCAGCTGAAGCAGTGGCTGGAAGGGCTCTGTCACCGGGTGATCTGTACCCTGGGTGAGCGGCGGAGCCTGGCCACCCAGTCTCAGATGCACCTCGCCGAGGCTTATATCAAGGAGCATTATGTGAGCGAGAGCCTGTCGCTTCAGCAGGTCTGCGACCACATCTATATGAGTGCCAGCTACTTCAGCGCCTGCTTCAAACAGCATACCGGACTGACCTTCGTGGAATATTTGACCCGTCTGCGGATCGACAAGGCCAAGGAGCTGCTGGCGGCGACGGCTCTCAAGGCCTACGACATCGCTTCCCGTGTGGGATACCCCGACCCGCAGTATTTCAGCGTCATCTTCAAACGGCATACCGGCAGGACGCCCAAGGAATTCCGCCTGCTCGCAGCAGCCGGGGAGACGGTATGAGAGGCGTCCGGCTCTTTCAATATCAGAGCATCCACACGCAGATCGCGCTGGCGTTCTCGGCCCTCATTCTCTGCACCACGATCATTCTCAGCTATACCGCTTACCGGCTCTCCTCCGATGCGGTGACCGGCACTTCGCTGGAGTATACGAAGGAATTGGTCCGGCAGGTGCACACGAATGTCGAGAATTACATCTACAGCATGGAGAGCATTGCATCCCTTGCGCTCAGCAGCGGGGAATTGAAGCGGTATGCCTCCCTGCCGCGGCAGGACAGCGAAGAAGGGGAGGAGCTGGGACGGCGGCTCGGCGACTATTTCCGCTCGGTCCTCGCTTCCCGGAAAGATATGGCTTCGATTCTCTTTGTCGGCGGGCACGGGGGAATGGTCGGAGGGCGGAGCGGGGAGAGCCTCAAGCCCTCTTCGGAAGTGCGGCAGCAGGAGTGGTACTTGAATGCGCATCAGCTGGAGGGGGGCACGGCCATCACCTCCTCGCATGTTCAGCAGCTGTACAGGGGAGAGTACCCGTGGGTCGTATCCATCAGTAAAGCCCTTCCTTCTACCGCCGCCAAGCCTTCGGGCGAAGGGGCGGACGGAGGCGTGCTGCTGGTGGATCTGAACTACAGCGTGATCGATAACCTGTGCAAGCAGATCCAGCTCGGCCGGCGGGGATATGTATTTATCCTGGCGCCCTCCGGCGACCTCGTGTATCATCCGCAGCAGCAGATCCTGAATACGCAGCTGAAGACGGAGCGGATACCGGACATCCTGGAGTCCAGGGACGGGACGATGACCTTCGGAAGGGGCGCGGAGCAGAAGATCTACACCGTGTCGACAACCCGGTTCGGCTGGAAGGTCGTCGGTGTCGTGTATCCGGAGGATCTCGCCCGCAACAAGCGTGCCATGCAGGGGTCCGCGGCCTTGTGGGGGAGCCTGTGCCTTGCCGTCGCCCTATCGATCTCGGTGATCCTGTCCTTCAGGCTGACCCGGCCGATCAAAGCGCTGGAAGGCCATATGAAGCTGGCGGAGAAGGGGGACTTCGGGCAGCGTGTCGAGATTGAGAGCACGAATGAGATCGGCAAGCTGGCGAGAACTTTCAATGTGATGATCGGCCGGATTCAGGATCTCATGGAGCAGATCGTACAGGAGCAGGAGCAGAAGCGCATCAGTGAACTGAAAGCGCTTCAGGCTCAAATCAAGCCCCATTTTCTATACAATACCCTCGACTCGATCATATGGATGGCCGAAACCCGGAAGGTGGATGAAGTCGTCACGATGACCTCCGCGCTCGCCAAGCTGCTCCGCTCCAGCATTAACCAAGGGGAAGAATGGGTCCCCCTCGCTGTGGAGCTTGAGCAGATCCGTCATTACCTGACGATCCAGCAGATCCGGTACCGCCGCAAGTTCACCTATTCCATTGAAGTGCCGGAGGAGCTGTACCCGTACCCCATCGTAAAGCTCGTTCTGCAGCCGATCGTGGAGAACGCCATCTACCACGGGATCAAGCACAAGGCGGAGCCGGGCCATATCCGCATCTCAGGGCGGCGGGGGGCCGGAGGGATTGAACTGGCGGTATCGGACGACGGCGTCGGCATGACCCCGGAGAAGCTGCAGACGATACTGGGCGGGACTCCCCGCACTAAGGAGGCTCCCGGAGGCTCCGGCGTAGGCGTGCATAATGTCCATCAACGGATCGCGCTGGCTTTTGGGCCGGGCTATGGCCTTGGGTTCGAGAGTGAACTGGAGGAAGGGACAACGGTGACGATCCGGCTTCCGGAGCTGGAGGACAAGGGAGGGTCAGCGGGTTGAATAAAGGATGGGGAGTGGTCCTGGCGGTACTGCTGCTGCTTGCCGCCGGACTCGGATATTACGGCTGGACGTCGGGCGCCGATGCCAAGAGCAGGCCGATTCTGCTCATCCCGAAGACGACGGATCCCCGGATCTCGTTCTGGCAGGCGATGCGGCAAGGAGCCGAGGCAGCCGCCAGGGAGTACGGCGTGGAGGTGCAGATGGCCGGTATGGCGGCGGAGACCGAGATCGAAGGGCAGATCCGCCTGCTGGAGGAGGCGATCCTCCGGAAGCCCCGGGCCATCATCCTGGCGGCTGCGGATTCCAATCGGCTGCTGCCTGTATGCACCCGGATCAAGGAGGCGGGAATCCCTCTCATTACCGTCGATTCGGGGTTGAGTGCAGAGGCGGCCGCCAGCCTGATCGCCACGGACAATTATGCGGCCGGGAGGCAGGTCGGCGATGCGATGGGGGCCCTGCTGAAGCCGGGGGCCAAGGTGGCGGTCATCAGCTTCGTGAAAGGCTCGACCCCTGCGGTGGAACGCGAAAGAGGGGTGAGGGACAGCTTGGAGGAGAAAGGGATCACCGTAGCGCAGACCCTCTATACGAATGCCGAGGAAGAGCTCGCCTACCGGTTGACCACGGAGCTGCTGCAAACTGCGGCAGCCAGTGAGCTGGACGGCTTCATCGGTCTGAACGAGCCCTCCACCGTGGGGGCGGCCCGAGCCTTGAAGGAAGGGCAGCCGGAGGGCGGAAGGGTGCCGATGGTCGGTTTCGACAGCTCGATGAGGGAAATCGCCTTTCTGGAGGAAGGCGTCCTTCAGGCCATCGTTGTGCAGAAGCCGTTCAACATGGGGTATCTGGCGGTCAAAACAGCCGTCGAGGCCTCTTCGGGAGTCGCTGCTGCTCCTTGGGTCGATACGGGGGCGGTCACCGTGACGAGAAGCACGATGTTCTCGAAGGCAAACCAGAAGCTGCTGTTCCCGTTCGGCAGCGAAGCGTATGGAGGCTTGGTCGGGGAATCGCGGGAATAGAGGGAGGCAAGGGCACCACGGCGGGCAGGATGACCTGCTCCGGCGGGTGCCCTATTCGCATTTTCTTTATCGGGATATCGTATCTTACAGGCTCTGCAGGAGCTGTACGATCTCGTTCTCGATGATGGAGTCGTCCACCGCCTGGAGGTGCTCCGGTGTAAGCAGCTGGAATTTCTTCAGCGTATAAAAATCGAGAAGCGCCTGTTTCAGGGTAAGGTCATACTGGACGCAGAACAGAGGCTCCACGATCGACCGGAGGACCGCTTCGTCCTGGATCATAAATAGAATGGGATTCATGGGGTTGAATATCTTCTTCTCCATGCCCGACTCATAGAAGGGGGTTAAATTTTTATTCCGGACCTGCTGGGCTGCAGCGAGCTTGTCGTACAACGGCGGATAGTTTTCCTGAAGATCCTGCATGAACAGATTGGAGCCGTAGATCACACACCGCAGCGAATGCCCGTACAGCCTCTGAAACCGTTCCGGATAAGGAACCGAGTCCTCTTGGACCAGGGTATCCGCCTGAAGCATATAGTCCGTATAGTGATCTACAATCGTAGAGATGATGTCTTCACCCGAAGAAAAATACTTATAAAGGGTGGCCTTGCTGATATCCATTACCTTGGCGACCTCGTCGATTTTGAGCTGACTGAACCTGGTTTTTCTGACAACGGGCTTGATTCGTTCGATATATTGATCCACACTTCCCGGCTTCCTCACTCCAGACCCTCCACTCTTAGGTATAACTCCATTATATGCTTATCCGCAGGCTAAATAAACTATATAAATGAACGAAAAATAATAAATGAACTAAATTAGTATAATTAGTTTACTTTGATCTGTTCCCGGTGTATAATTTTTCCTGTACAGCGAAACCAAGGGAGGATGACCATGAAAACCATCTTGATTACGGGAGCTTCTTCAGGGATCGGACGCGCCGCAGCTTTATACTTTCAGGAGCAGGGGTGGAATGTAATCGCAACGATGCGTTCGCCGGAGAAGGAGACGGAACTCGGCCGATTGGACCGGGTTCTGGTTTCAAGGCTGGATGTTGTACGCGAAGAAACGATTCAGGAGGCCCTGAGCCAGGGGATCGAGCGTTTCGGTACAATCGATGTCCTGCTGAATAATGCCGGTTATGCGGCATTCGGTGCATTTGAGGCGGCATCGGAAGAGCAGATCCATAGGCAGTTTGATGTCAATGTGTTCGGTGTGTTTCGTATGACGCAGGCGATTCTCCCTCATTTCAGGACCAACCAGGAAGGAACGATCATCAATGTGTCATCGATTGGCGGAAGGGTGGCCTTTCCGTTATTAACCCTGTATCATGCCAGCAAATGGGCTCTTGAGGGATTTTCGGAGTCCCTGTATTATGAGCTCGCGGGCCTCAAGATCAGGGTGAAGGTGGTGGAGCCCGGCAACGTGCACACGGATTTCGACGGGGCGGTCGCTGGATCTGATCCGAAGCGATTCACTCGAAGCCTATAAAGACTACACGGAGACAGTGCTGCAGAAGCAGGTGGAGAGTTTTCAAGCGAACGGCTCCTCGCCCGAACTCATCGCCAGGACCATCTACCGGGCCGCGTCAGACGGAACGGATCAGTTCCGGTATCTTGCAGGGGAAGATGCGGAGTTTGTCATGAACATGAGAAGGGAGCGCCCGGACGCTGAATTTATGTCATGGATCGCGGGGAGCTTTCGATAACGAAAGAGAACAGAACAGGTGATGATGTACTGATGATGAACTTGATCGGCCCCGTGCCCTTCAAGTTTTTTTATATATTGAAATATAAGAATTTATATCTCGCCAGGACTTGATCCTGCTGGCGCGCAAGCCGTCTATGAAAATAACGGAAGCACGGTGCGTTATTTCCGCTTCTCGATGGTTCCCTTCAGAAATAAAGGAACTCAGATGCGCTATTGTAGGGAGGAGCACCGTTTCCAGGCCATTTTCCCCTTATAAGGCATCGGAGTTCCGCTATTCTTCGGGAAATGATGGGAAATAGTCGAATAAGGCATCGGAGTTCCGCTATTTTAAAACGAACGTTCCGGCGTCCTGCCGAAACGATCGGTCACCAAGGCGGACGCTGACCCGCACAACTTCCGGCCCGCACTGCCAGGTCGCCGGTCGCGGCCTCCTGAGGCAAATAGCGGTTCAGCACGGTCCGGGAACACGATCTCCCCGGTACGTCCGTCACTCAGCTTGACCAGGGTTCCGATATCAAACTCTCAGATCCACCTGCGGCGGCTTCAGCTGAAACCAGCCGTCCGGCAGGCGTAATCCCCGCACCGCTGTCCCCGTTATGCACATCTTATTTTTCTTATCGGAGATGAGATAGGGGATGGGGATGGGCGAAGTTTACGGGCCGTCTTTCAAGTCGTGTCCTGACCGCTAAATAAATCAAATTGGATACGACTTCGAGAGCGGTTGGAACCCGATACCCATTCCTCCCCGTGTAATGGACTCGCACGCAGAGATCTTAAAGGGCCCGCATCAGGGATATTCTTATCAAATGAAAAGAAAACTGTCGAAGCATGGCAGGAAATATGGGGAAACGTGTCGAAAATAGTGGCCAGTCTGTATAAATGTAGGAGTGTGACGGGATGCCCGGATGGATACCGAAAAGACTGGGCCTTATTAAATTTCAGGTGCTGCTGACCGGGCTGCTGGCTTTCTCTCTGGCGGGAACGACAGCGGTGCTCACGGGGGTGGCGCTGACCAAGCAGAATGACTCGATGACCGATTCGATCCTGCAGTCGAATTTCGAAGGCGCCCGCAATCTCAACGTATCGATGAACAAGCTGCTCGATCTGATGATGCGTGAACTGGGGGCTGCGGCCAAATTCATCGGCGGGCAGGAAGGTCCGCTCGAGCAGCAGGCGGGATATGTCAACGAGATGCTGGGGGGACGGCGCTTTTTTGCAGGGGCGGTGCTCCTGGACGCCAAGGGGGTCGTCCGTGCAAGCACGCCCGGACTGCTGATGCAGGCGGGCGAAGCGCTGGACGAACAAGTCGTAGAGATGGCCTTGGCGCTTCCCCGTCCCTTCGTGTCCGGAGCCTTCATAGCACCCAACGGCCACTGCGCGGTGCTGGTGTCCCACCCGGTGATGAACCGGGACGGGCAGCGGCTGGGTGTCGTGGCGGGCGTTATCGATCTCGACGAGAGGAACGTATTCAGCGACTTCTTCGAGCATGCGAGCCGGAGCAAGAACGGGACGTACGCTTATCTTGTGAACGAAAGGGGGCAGGTGATGCTCAATCCCGACGACCAGCGGTCCGGCGAACTGATCGCACCGGAGGTGCTCCGGCAAACCTTCCCGAATGAGGATATCCGCTATGCGGCGGTTCGTAATACCGAAGGCCGTGAAGTGCTTGCAGGATATCTGACGATTCCGAAGATCGGCTGGGGCATCGTGTTCCAGTCCCCGGCGGAAGTGGTGGACGAAGCACTGGGCGTACTGATCAAGGCCCAGCTGGCGTGGATTCTTCCCTTGTTCGTCCTCATGCTGCTCGTGAGCCTGGGGATCGCCCGGAAGCTGGCCGCGCCCTTCGCGGCGCTGACGGCTGCGGCCCGGCAGATTTCGGCGGGGGAACGGATGGTCGATCCGCCGTTCACGAGGCATTGGAACTACGAGGCGCATCACCTGGCGAAGGCGATGATGTGGGCGGTCGGTGCGCTTCAGCACCAGGCCGACCGGATGAGCGAGCAGGCGAGGACCGATGGGCTTACCGGGCTGGCCAACCGGGTGTGCCTGGAGGAGCGGGTGGCGGACATGGAGACCGGGAATCAGCCGTATGCGCTGCTGGTGCTGGACATCGACCATTTCAAATCGGTGAATGATGTGTACGGGCATCAGACGGGGGATGAGGCCCTCGTGCATCTGGCCCGCATGATCAGCCTGGAAGCGGGCGGGGAGAGCTTCGCCTTCCGGTTCGGAGGCGAGGAGTTCGTGGTCCTGCTGCCGGGCGGGGGCTTGGAGGACGGGCTGGATCTGGCCGAGCGGATCCGCAGCCGGATGGAGCACACGGTGTCGCCGACGGGCAGGCCGATCACCGTATCGATCGGGGCGGCGGCCTGCCCGAGGCACGGAGAGACCTTCGGCGAGGTGTTCGAGCGGGCCGACCAGGCGCTGTACCAGGCCAAGCGGAGCGGCCGGAACCGGACGGCTGCGGCGGAGGAGCTTTTGCCAGTGGGATAAGGCGGGATAAGGCGTTCCTCAAGGCTTCAGGTTCCGCCGACAGACGAGGGAAGAAGGGAGAGGCGTGCGCTGCTGCGTTACGCCTGTTTCTTTTCTTCGAGATGCCGCACAAACCAATCCCACACCAATCCCACACCATTCCCAAACAAACAGGTGAATAAAAGGGGAGCACCCGTTGAATAAAGCGGTTTCAACAAATCGCTTGACAATAGGCGGAGGACGGGAGTAAAATTTAGCCAAATGAAACCCCTTTCATAGAAGGTGCACCCTTCGAAGGGATCGTTCTCCACCGATCGCAGTACTCCGAATCCTTAGACCCAGGCGGTGATAGCAGCGGGATTGTTCCTGCCCGACATGATGCACCATCTCTTTTTTTGCAACTAATGAAACCCATTTCATGAAACGGGTTTCAGGAAGTTCATAACTATGGCAAAGGGGGAACCGATATGAATCGAGCGTTTGCTGAGCCGTCCGTACCGTCGGCCCTGACCAAGCAGAACCAGTTTACGTTTTGGCGGAAACTGCGGAATAACCGGACGCTGCTCATGATGTGCCTGCCGGCCGTCCTGTTCTTTATCCTGTTCTCTTATCTGCCGATGCCGGGCTTGTATCTGGCCTTCATCAACTACAATTATACCGACGGCATCTTCGGCAGTGAGTTCATCGGGCTCGACAACTTCCGGTTTCTCGTGGAATCAGGGGACCTGTGGAGATTAACCTTCAATACCGTAGCCTATAATCTGGCCTTTATCCTGCTTGGCAATGCCCTTCAGATCTTCGTGGCCATCATGCTGAACGAGCTGCGGAGCAAATTTTTCAAGAAAGTATCCCAGACTCTCATGTTTCTTCCCCACTTTATTTCTGCGGTCCTGATCGGCCTGATTGCTTATAACATCTTGAGCTTTGATTACGGTCTGCTCAACAGCATCCTGAAGTCGATGGGCATGGAGCCCGTGAAGACCTACTCGAACCCCGGCATCTGGCCTTACATTATCATTCTTACCTACCTGTGGCAGTCCACCGGGTACGGGTCCATCGTATATTTTGCCGCCATCATGGGACTTGACTCCGAGATCGTGGAAGCGGCGGAGATCGACGGGGCGAACGGCTTTCAGCGCATCCGGTACATCATTCTCCCTTGGCTCAAGCCGACATTCATCATCCTCCTTCTGTTCTCTCTGGGCGGCGTGTTGAGAGGCAACTTCGGCTTATTTTATAACCTTGTCGGAGCCAATAACACGATGCTGTACAGCACGACGGATATTATCGAGACCTTTGTCTTCCGCTCCCTGATGAACAATTTCAACTTCTCCATGGGCAGTGCCGTGAGCTTGTACCAGTCCTTGTTCGGCTTCGCCTTCGTGCTGACCGCCAACTGGCTCGTGAAGAAGTTCTCGCCCGATAATTCCTTATTCTGAGAGGAGGTTCAGCTGTGCAAGCTTCCATGAATGTAAGGCATACGGACCGTTCGTCCCTGATCATCCGGATCGTCTCTTATGTGTTTATCGCATTGCTTGCGGTAAGCTGCCTGCTTCCCTTTGTGCTGATTGTGGCCACCTCCCTCACCTCGGAAGCTTCCATCCTCAAGAACGGCTTTAATCTGTGGCCCAAGGAATTCAGCACCTATGCGTACCGGATCGTCTTCGAGAACCCGGAGCTCATTATCGGCTCGTATATCGTCACCCTGGGCATTACGCTGGTCGGAACGGCCGTAGGCCTGTTCCTGGTCGCGATGACGGGATATGCGCTGCAAAGGCCGGATTTTCACTTCCGGAACAAGATTTCCTTCTTTATCTACTTCACCACCCTGTTCTCCGGGGGCATTGTTCCTTTCTATCTGCTCATCACCCAGTATCTTCACTTGAAGGATAACTATCTCGCCGTCCTGCTGCCGGGACTGCTCAGTCCCTTCCTGATCATCATGATGAAGAGCTTCACCCAATCGATCCCGCATGCGATTACGGAATCGGCGAAGATCGACGGGGCCGGGGATTTCACCATCTTCATGCGCCTGATTCTGCCCATGTCGACTCCCGCTCTCGCTACGATCGGATTGTTCATTGCTCTGGGGTATTGGAACGAATGGTACAATTCCATGCTCTTCTTGTCCCCGGATATGAAGTACAGGCCGCTGCAGCTGTTCCTGTACAATGTGGTCACCTCGGCGGATTTCATACGGAACTCCGCTGCCGCTTCCAATGTGCCTCTTCGGGATGTCCCTCTGGAGTCCATGAAGATGGCGACGGCCGTAGTCGCAACGGGCCCGGTGATCCTGTTCTACCCGTTTGTTCAGCGTTATTTTATCCAAGGCATTACGGTTGGGGCGGTAAAAGGGTGAACTGGCGGTTTCGCCAAGAATGGATAACGAATGGGGAGGCAATAACATGGTAACCAGAAAAATCGGTATGACCCTGCTGTCCGCGGTGATGGCGGTAAGCCTGACGGCTTGTTCCGGAGGCGGCAATTCGGAATCCGGCAAAGCGGCCCCCGGCCCGGCGGGTACGGCGGATTCCGGACAGGCGGACACTTCGAAGTTCGAGACGATTACCTACGTCATGCTTGGCGACAAACCGAAGAACGGCCAGGTCGAGAAGGTGCTGGAGAAGATTAACGTCATCATGAAGGAGAAGATCAATGCCAAGCTGGAGCTCAAGTGGGTGGAATGGGCGGATTGGCAGACCAAATATAACCTGCTGCTGGCTTCCGGCGAGCCCGTGGATCTGATCACGACGGCGACGGACTGGCTGGATGCGTGGCCTAATGCCCAGAAGGGCGCCTTCCTGCCCCTCGATCAGCTGCTGCCCAAGTATGCGCCGGAGACCTGGAAGGAGATCAAGCCGGAGGAATGGGATCAGACCAAATACAAGGACAAGATCTACATGATCCCGGAGAACAGCTATACCCAGTGGGTCAATCACGGTTTCTTCTACCGGGGGGACTGGGCGAAGGAGTTCGGAATCACGGAGCCGATCAAGGATTTTGAAACCATGGGCAAGTACTTCCAGGGAATCAAAGACAAGAAGCCGGATGTCATCCCTTGGGATTCCAACGGAACGAACGGCGAGCATGCCAAGGGCTTCATTCAGTCCAAGACGGACGCGATTGAGCTGGCGGTTCCGACAGGTTATCTCCCTGTGGTATGGGGCAAATCCTATGACGAAAGATACACGGCTCACAGCCCGATCTTCGACGATACCTTCGTGGACTTCGCGAAGATGATGAAGGCCTGGGCCGACCGGGGCTACTGGCGGGAAGACGTGCTGAACTACAAGGGCAACGTGAGGGATGAACTGAAGGCCGGACAGACAGGCGCGGACCAGCATCATACCCAGACGTTCAGCGGACTGCGGACCGAGATGGACGCGAAGCAGCCGGGCTCCGAGCTTCAGATGTTCGCCTGGTCCGACACGCGCGGCAATCTGATCTCGCAGCCGATCACCCACGGCGCCACCGCGGTCGGAGCGAAGAGCAAGCATCCGGAGCGCGCCCTGATGGCCTATGAGCTCATTCGCCAGAACAAGGAAGTCTATTATCTGATGAACTACGGCATCGAAGGCGTGCAGTATGTGATCAAGGACGGCAAGCGCGCCCAGCCGGAAGGCTACGATGCGACACGGGACGGGTTCTCTTCGAACTTCTGGGGCGGCCGTGTGGACCGTCTCGAGATTCCGAGCGCAACGACCTGGGACGGCATCAAGGACATCTACAAGAAATATGACGGGATCAAGAAGCCTTACCCGTACGGCCGGTTCGTACTCGACAAGTCGAAGATCGATCCGCAGCTGACCGCCATGTCGCAGGTGACCTCTCAGATGGGGCCGGCCATTGCCTACGGCAAAGCGGGAGATCCGGTCAAGGCGGTGGAGGACCTCCGCAGCAAGCTGAAGGCGGCCGGATACGATAAGGTGATGGCCGAGGTGCAGAGACAGCTCGACGAATACAAGAAGCTGGTCGAAAGCAAATAACCGGATAGGATACTGGGCGGAAGGGCTGATCTTGCTGACGGGAGACAGCCCTTCTCTCGTGGGATGCAGGAAGGGGAGACAGGAGGAAGATGGGTACAATGAATGAAATGAATACGGTGAACGAACGGAATGTGACCCATGAGGCAGGACAAAAGGGGAGCGTGGATCCGAACGTCCGGTTTGAACGGGATGCGGTTTATATCGGGGGGACTCCGGTGATCCTGCTGTGCAGCTCCCTCTTCTACTTTCGGATCCCGAGAGGCTTGTGGAAGGACCGGCTGCACAAGGTAAGGGAGGCGGGTTATAACGCCATCGATGTGTACTTTCCCTGGAATCACCATGAGCGGGAGCCGGGAGTCTGGGATTTCGGCGGCGAACGTGATGTCGAGGCTTTCCTGAAGCTTGCGGCGGAGGAAGGCTTATGGGTCGTGGCCCGTCCGGGGCCTTATATCTGCTCGGAGTGGGACGGCGGCGCACTGCCTGCCCACCTGTTGACGGACCGGTCAATGCGGCTGAGGGACAACGATCCGAATTTCCTCCGGGCAACAGACCGGTGGTTCAGCCGAATCCTGCCCATCCTGAGCCGCTTCGAGCTGGGGAAGGATGGGACGGTGATCGCCGTACAGCTGGATAATGAGCTTGATTTCTATGATTGTCAGGACCCGTCCGGCTATATATCCGCGCTGCGCGATATGGCCCTCGCTTACGGGGTCAGCGTTCCGCTGTTTGCCTGCGCGGGCCAGGGAGACCTGTACCGGGCAACCGGGCATGCGGAAGGCGTCATGCCGACATGCAATTTTTATCCGAACGACAGGGAGCCGGCATTCGAGGATAAGGTGGTCCGGTATGCGCAGACGCTCGGGGGCCGGGGGTATCCCTTGTGCGTCACGGAGACGAACCGCTCCCACTTTTTGCTTCGCCGGCTAGCTCGCGGGCGGAGCCAAGCTGCTGGGCCCCTACCTCCAGGCATCGGGCACCGATTTTGGTTTCACGAACGCGATTAACAATTGGGGGAAGCCGCTGGCCTTCCTGACCTCTGACTATGACTTTCACGGGATGATCACCCCCGGGGGAGCCAAGCGCGAGGAGTTCTATGAAGGCAGGCTGCTGGGAGGCTTCCTGCGGTCCATGGGAAGCAGTCTGGCCAAGGCGGCGACTGTTCCGAGCTTCTTCTCCGTTCAAACGGATCTGACGGTGAGTGCCGGAATGCGTTATGTGCTTGCGCTGGATGGAGGCGGGTACGTGATCGCCCTGCCGAATGTGGACGGGAAGGACGGGAGCGCAGCGCTTCATGGCGATGGGCAGGTCATTCCTCAATATACCTCACTCCGGCTTGCCCCAGACCGATGCCCGCTGCTTCTGTACGAGTTCCCGTTACAGCACTGGGGTCTCGAGGGCAGACTCCGCTACTCGACTGCCGAACCGGCGGCGGTCCGGTCATCGGAGCAGAAGCTGATCCTCGTCCTGACGGCGGAGAAGGATGCCGAATCCGAGATCGCGCTGAGCGTACCGGATGCCGCCGTCGTGGCAGATGGCGGAGCGGAGGTGTACCGCAATGAGCAGGAGCTTGTGCTGTGTTACCGACCGGGAGCAGAGGGATGCACGGAAATCCGCTTGGGGGACGGCAGCCTCCTCGAAATCCGGCTGCTGGAGAGACATCGGGCGTCACGGCTGCTCGAGATCTTACCGGGCGGTGAGCTGCGGTTTGAGGAGGAGACCGCAGGAGAAGGAGAGGCATCGGAGTCGGTCGCGGAGGCGGAGACCCTGAACTGGAGGAAGGTGACGCTTCCGCTCGGAGGCGCCGCCCTGCCGCAGCGGTGGCTGGAGCTTGGGGATCAGGCCGTGCACCTGGAGGAAGCCGGCATATACCGGGGGATGGCGTGGTACGAAGCCAAACGGCGGGAGCCGGCTAAGCAGCCGGTGGTCGGCGTACTGCTCCAGGATGCGGGCGATATTCTGAGCGTGTATACGGATGGGACCTACGCCGGCACGGTCATTCCGGGCGGAGGCCATGCCTACATTCCGCTCGACCCGCCGGCGGTGGTATCCCGATCTCTTGATCCGTGCGGAAATCTGGGGCCACACCAACTTCGATGACAGTATCCTGCCGGGACTGAGATTGAACGCTCTGAAGGGTTTAAGCCGTGCGGTCATGGTCACGAGGCAGGTGAGCCCCATGTCCAACTGGAACTTTCAGACCTGCTCTCCGAAGCAGGCCGGCGAGCCTTTAGCCGCCGGTGAGCTGGACCCGGGGTTCTGCTCGATTCAAAGCTGGGGCGGCTGGATGACGACGCGCCTGCCGGAGTCGGGGATCTATTGGAAGACCTTCACGGCTTCCGCAGATGCAGACCGGTGGGTGCTTCACGTGCCGGGGGCGGCATGTGTGGTTCGTGTGTATGTAAACCGTCAGTATGCGGGTGAGATCGTGCAGAGCCTTCCGTTTGTCGATCTGACCCCTTATATAGACCGGGACGGGGAGATCGAAATCGCCCTGTATCTGGAGCGCCGTGACCATCAGGCGGCAGGCAGGGTGATGCTCTACGAAGGCAGCGATGCCGTGCATTGGCGGGTCGCGGGATGCCAGGAGGAGCAGCTGTGGCAAGCCTCGGAGGAGGCTGCCGGCCAGGCCGCAGCCTGCGAGCTGCCGGTGCCGTTATTGCCCGGGGAATGGGCCTGGCTGCAGACCGAGCTGCCTGCGGGCCTGGCTGCCAAGTGCCGCAAGCTGAGGTGCGAAGGCCGCAGCATGAAGATCACCGCCTTTTTTAACGGCCATCTGGTTGGGAGGGTCTGGCTCGAAGGCGCGGGAGTAAGGCCGCATATGACCGGGGGAGGACAGGACGTGATCTATTTGCCGGAGCCCTGGTACCGGGAGGGAAGCAGCCGGCTGTCCCTGCTGGTAGAAGGAGCAGGAGACGATGCGGAGCTCCGGCGGGTTGCGTTCATGCCGGTCTAGCAGCAGAGGAATCAGGGCAAGCGGAAGGTGAGGAGAGTCCTATGAACATCTACAACGAAGCTTCGGATACCGCCCATCCCAAGCAGGGCCTGCGGCTGAGCGACATTCCGGCGCATGATCCCTTTGTGGTGGCGGATCGGGAGAGCGGCACGTACTATTTGTACACCGGCAGCGGGCCGCAGCTCCACGGGATGAAGAGATGCGGGGTGGTGACCTACAAAAGCGCGGATCTCCGGCACTGGGAGGGGCCCTATGTCGTCTTCACGGTTCCGGACGGCGTGTGGGCGAATCCCCGGCACGGAGCCTGGGCGCCGGAGGTTCATGCGTATAAGGGAAGCTACTACCTATTGGTTACGCTGCACAATAACGACCGGAGGCTCCCGGATTCCCCGCTGATCCCCATGCCGAATCACTGGCGTGGAACGGCGGTGGCGGTGAGCTCCTCGCTGGAAGGACCCTTCGAACTGCTTCAGCCGGATGGGCCCGCCGTGCACTCCTCGCTCATGACACTGGACGGGACGCTGTATATCGACGAGGAGGGCAGACCGTGGATGGTCTACTGTCATGAGTGGATCCAGATGAGGGACGGCACGGTCGAAGCCGTTCCCCTTAGAGCGGATTTGTCGCGGGCGGCCGGGGAGCCGGTCCACCTGTTCCAAGCGTCGGAAGCGTCCTGGGATACGGCGGAACGGACACCCGGAGTGGAGGGGAGCATCTATGTTACGGATGGCTGCCAGCTCTACCGGACCCGGGGCGGTCACCTGGTGATGCTGTGGTCCAGCTATGATCAGGGGCAGTATGTGCAGACGCAAGCCCGTTCCGTATCCGGCAGCCTGAAGGGGCCCTGGGAGCAGCTGGAGCCTCTCGTCCGGGGGGACAGCGGACACGGCATGCTGTTCCGCACCTTCGAGGGGACGTGGATGCTGATCCTCCATCAACCGTTCCCCATGCCGGATTCCCGGTGCAAGCTGTACGAGATGGAGGATGCGGGGGACCGGTTCCGGGTTGTGGCGGCACGGGAGGATCTCCATGGGTAGGAGGAGGCGTCCGTGTGAGGAGGGGGGACTGTACAGGTTACGGACAGCGCAGGCTGCTGGCCGATGCCGTTTCCCGAACCGGCATAATGAAAAAGAGAGCACCTCGCCGATCGCGTCGGCGGAGTGCTCTTCGTCGTTTGAGCAGGCTGCAGGTATCGGTGGTGAACCAGGGGCTCAGGACTCTGCTCCGGGGAGGAACAGCCTCATTCCGGCTGGCGGAGGCCATCGAAATATTTCTGCAGCGCACCGATCACCAGATCATGATCCTCTTGGTCGGGCAGGCCCGATACGGTGATGGTGCCAAGAATACCTTCCCCTTTGACGTGGAGGGGAAAAGAGCCTCCGGCCGCCGCATAATCCTTGACCGGGAGTCCGTAGTCCCTCTCGAGCTCTTCCCCTTGAAGACGTAGGCGCATAGCGGTATGCCAGGAGCTTCGGCCGAAGCGTCCGGTGAGATTGTTCTTGCGCCGGATCCAATCCTCATTGCCCACCGTAGTGCCTTCCATGGCATGAAGGAACAATCGCTGCCCCGAGCGTGTGATATCCACCGTAACCCGCACGCCGCTGCGTTTGGCTTCCTGGACGAGCAGGAGCCCGAGCTCCAGCGCCGTCTCATGGGTAAACTCCTCGAATTGAAAGACCCGTTCCTGCTCTTCCATTTCTTTCACTTTCCGTTCCAGCTCCAGCATGGTCCTTCAGCTCCTTTGGTTCCCGGATATCAAATGTTGGATAAGGTACAGCTCCAATTCAGTATAACAGCTTGGGATGCCCGGCGCCTTTACTTTATAGGAAGAGGGCTGTTCCGATTTTGATCTTAATCCGATTTTGATCTTAATTTGTTAGGATTGTTTGGCTAACCGTGTTATAATGGACTAATCTTATCGATACAATATGGGTTGGTGCAGACGGATGGCAAAAAAAGTAACCATGCAGCAGATTGCGGATTATATGGGCGTGTCCAAATTCGTGGTGTCGAAGGCGCTGTCGGGCAAGGGCGGAGTCAGCGAGGCGACGAAAGAGAAAGTGATCAAGGCGGCTTCGCAGCTCGGATATTTCAGCAAAATGAACCCCTATCTCCCGCCGAAGCCGGCGGAATCGACCCAGGACGGGGGGACGAAGCAGTCGGTTCTCGTGCTGATGCCAAACGTCCGGTTCCAGACGAAGGAGTCCGTATACTGGGGACGGATTCTGGACGGGATCTCGGCGAGGCTGGAAGCGGCCGGGCTCGGCATGATGATCGTGATGGAGCAGAGTGCGGACCACTTCCTGCAGGCGCTGAATCCAAGCGGCATTCTCGGCCTGATCGGGGTCGGTGAGATCTCGAGCTCGGTGCTGCTGGAGGTACACCGGCTGGGCGTTCCTTTTATCCTGGTGGATCATGAAGACGGACTGATTCCATCGGATACGGTGTTCGTGAACAACTACGACTCGATGCACCGGCTGACGAATTACCTGATCGGGATCGGACACAAGCACCTGCTCTTCGTGGGCGATCCGCGCTATTCCCGCAGCTTCTACGACCGGTGGACCGGCTTCCGCAGTGCGGTGGAGGAGCAGGGGCTGGCTCCGGATTCCCCGGCTTCGCTGCTGATCCGGCTGGAAGGCTATGAAGGCTTCACGACACAGATTCAGGAAGCGGTGGAAGCGCTGCGCCGGAAGGCCCTGCCGACGGCCCTCGTCTGTGCGAACGATACGATCGCGCTCGATACGATCGAGGTGCTCCAGCGGATGGGGATTAAGGTGCCCCAGGAGGTGTCCGTGACCGGCTTCGATAACATCGAGAGGTCGTATCAGACCTCGCCTTCCTTGACGACGGTGAACGTGCCGAAGGAACTGATGGGCTCCCGGGCTGTAGAGAAGCTGCTCGAGCGGGTGAGCAAGGATCAGGATGCGACGGAGAAGCTGCTGATCGCCGGCGAAGTCATGTACCGGGAGTCCTCGGCCGGTGCGGCGAAGACGGCGGAGGCTGAGGTGTAGAGCCCCGGCGGCGCCGAAGCTCCGAAGGGGCCGGTCGAAGAAAAAAGCAAAAGGCAAACACCCCTGGAACGGGTTTCCAGGGGTGTTTGTGCTGCCGGATGCAGCCGGTGAGGCAGGGTCAGGCACCCCCTTTTCCTCAGTAGGGATAAGGCCAGCCGTACCCCTGCGCCAGGTAAGGGGCCGGATAGGCGGGGCGCTGGTAGTGGGCGGCCTGCTCCGCATACACGGGCTGGCGCGGGGAGCCGTAAGGCACATAAGGCATCGGCTTCGTCGTCTGCTGGCCGGGGAGCGGCGGACCGATGATCGTCGTGCCGGTGATGGGAGCGAAGGCCGCAGCCACCTGGGCTTGATCGAGGCCGTACGTATGCGCCCACACCCCGGACGGCGTCAGCCGGAGAATGTCCGAGCCGAAGATCGCTTCCGGCACCTTGGAATCGAAGATCGCAAGCAGGTGTGTGCCGTCCGCGGAAGCGACCTCGTAATGCCACCAGCCCTGAGGAATGTTGACGACCTGTCCCGGCCCGGCCGTGTAGTTCAGCAGCTCGTTCGTGAACGGATTGATCAGCGAGATGACGGCGGAGCCCGTGATGACATACACCAGTTCGGAGGCGTTCTGGTGAATATGCGGCTCGACGACATTCCCCGTATCGAGGTAGATATCGAGCAGAGACACCCCGCCGAGGGTATTCAGGTCCTTCACCGACAGGCGGTTGATAAAGTTGCGGGCGTCTTTGCGGAAGTACAGGTCCTGGCTGAGGTCAAAAAAGAACTGTGCGGACGGCGACGAGAAGTCTGGGTCCGGTGTCATCGGCATCTTGAATTCCTGCCCTTCATTGGAGTCGACCCCTGTATGAATCGGAATGGGAATCTACCTAGGCAGGGTATGCATCCGCCCAAGGGATGGTTACCGGTCGACGAAGACAGGAGAGCACGCCGGAGGCGGAGAGGAACGGGGACCGGAAGCAGCATCATTAATATGTACTAGCAATCGTTGATCGCTGACGTGTTCAAGCATGGCCGCCCGTTTTATGATGATACTAGCTTGAGTAACAGAGGGAGGGGTGTCCGGCGGCCCGGAAGCCCGGGGGCCTAGATGATGCAGTCCTTATTCCATATCCGATCCCTAAGGAGGAGAAAAGATTGAAGAAACACCGCATGACGCTGCGCGGAGCCAAGCGCTCCGTGTTATCGACCCTCGCTCTGCTGACGGCGCTGAGTCCCTTGTCCCTGTCCCACCCGCAGTCCGCCCGGGCGGCGGAGCCGTATCTGCTTTCCCAGAACCGGACGGTCTACGCTTCTTCGGTGGAAGGGGCCAACACGCCGGACCTGGCGGTGGACGGCTCGACGTCTTCCCGCTGGTCGAGCCAGTGGGGCGCCGACCCGCAGTGGATCTATACCGATCTCGGGGCACAGGCGGCGATCAGCCGCGTAGTCATCCGCTGGGAAGGGGCTTTCGCCAAGTCGTATAAGATCCAGGTATCGAATGACGAGTCGACCTGGACCGATGTATATTCCACTGCGACCGGAGACGGCGGGGTCGATGAAGTAACCCTCAGCGGCTCGGGGCGGTATGTCCGGGTGCTGGGAACGGAGAGAGCGCTATCGAATTACGGCTATTCCATTCTCGAATTCGAGGTGTACGGCACGGGCGGCGTCAATCCGCCGCCGGTGAATCTCGGCCCGAACGTGGCGCTGAACCGGCCGGTGAAAGTTTCGTCCTACGAGCAGTCGGATTATCTGCCCCCGGGCTCGACCCTGCCGGAGAACGGCGTGGACGGCAGCCGCCAGACGCGCTGGTCCTCGAACCCGACGGACAACGAATACTACCAGGTGGACCTCGGAAGCCAGCGTACGATCGGACGCATTATTCTCGACTGGGAAGCGGCGGCCGGACGGGCCTTCGATCTGCAGGTGTCGGCTGATGGGAACCAGTGGACTACGATCTACCGCGAGATGAAGGGCCAGGGCGGGGTGCAGAACATCCCGGTCTTCGCGACGGGCCGCTACGTGCGGATGCAGGGCATTTCGAGAGCGACGAGCTTCGGCTACTCCCTCTTTGAATTCCAGGTGTATGACTACGTGAACGGCGATCCGAAGCCTGTTTATCCGATCACGCCGCTGCCGGCCAAGTCGGTGGTGACGGAAGGCTCCGGCAGTTACCTGCGCAATGACATCACGATGCCTCAGCCGAAGTATCCGCTGTACAAGTCGGACAGCCTGCAGAAGCCGCTGCCTTCCAACGACTGGTGGCAGTCGCTGTTCATCAATAAGCTGGGGAACGGCATCATCACGCTGCCCCTCAAGTCCAAGTTCCAATCCCAGGGACTCGGCGTCATGACCCCGGGGAGCGGCTGGATTACCTCCGACGGCAAGGCCGTCGAGACCGGCACGAACTTCGACCTGACGCTGATGGCTTCGAACATTAATACGTCTTCGATGTCGAACCGCGTAGTCTCCTACGGGGACTATTCCGTGGACACCGTACTCAGCGACAGCCAGACCGAGGACAAGATGAAGGTCACCTTCGTGAAGGGCTCGCCTTACATCTACGCCCAGTTCAGCGATCCGAATTCGGCCGAGATCTATGCGCCCGCGGTTACGCGGCTGTTCAACGATGCGAACGCGGCTGTGCTGGCGGCGGACGGGGCCACCCTGACGGCCGATCACATCGGGATCGAGGTCACGAACACGGATGGTGCTCCCAATCCGGCACAGGTGAAGCGCTATTACGCGCTGAATGCGCCGGCGGGCACGGTATTCAAGCGGATAGGGCCCAAGATCAAGATCACGCTCCCGAGCGGCCAGAACTACTTGTCCTTGGCTGCGCTCCCATCGGCCGATAAGCTGAACTACTTCTACCAGCACGGGTACGCCTTCGTAACCGATACGAAGGTGGGCTACACGTTCAACGAGTCGACTTCGGCGGTGGAGACGACCTTCAATACGACCACGACACTGAGGCGCTCGGGCTTCCCGAACACGACGCTGATGACGCTGGCACCGCACCAGTGGAAGATTGCCTCGACGCCGCTCACGGACATGACGTACCCGTCCATCCGGGGGACGCTGAAGGTCAGCGAAGGCAACAGCTTCAAGACGAATGACAAGTTCTACGGCATCGTGCCGCAGTTCACGGAGCCGAATGACGGAGGCTACTCCCGCCAGCAGCTCATCCAGCAGCTCGGCATCCTCGACCAATCGACGGATACGACGGAGGAGCTCATGAAGGCCGATGCCTACTGGCAGGGCAAGACCCTGCATCCGCTCGCGATGGGTGTCCTGATCGCCGACCAGATCGGCGACGCGGCGTACAAGTCCAAGTTCCTGGCCCGCCTGAAGACGGCGCTGACGGACTGGTACACCTATACGGAAGGGGAGCCCAGCTACTTCCTGTACTATAACGACGACTGGGGCACGATGTACTACAAGAACAGCGAGTTCGGCGCCAACGTAGGGATTACGGACCACCACTTCACGTACGGTTATTTCGTCTTCGCGTCGGCGGTGCTCGCTACGTATGACAAAGACTTCGAGACCCGCTACGGCGGAATGGTCGAGCAGCTTATCCGTGACTACGCGAACCCATCACGCACAGACGCTCAGTATCCGTTCTTCCGCAGCTTCGACCCGTATGCGGGCCACTCCTGGGCGGGCGGCTATGCCGACCAGGATAACGGCAACAACCAGGAAGCGGCCGGCGAGTCCCTGTTCGGCTGGGTCGGCCAGTACATGTGGAGCATCCTGAAGGGCAATAAGACTTACCGCGATGCCGCCATCTGGGGCTTCACCACGGAGCTCAAGGCGGTGGAGCAGTACTGGTTCAACTATGATAACGACAACTGGATTCCGGAGTACAAGCACAAGTCGGTCGGGCAGATCTACGGCTCGTCCCAATTCTTCGGCACGTTCTTCAACGGCAACCCGGTCTATGTCTACGGGATTCACTGGCTCCCGACCTCCGAGTACCTGACGAGCTACGGCTTCGATCCGGCCAAGGCGGCGTCGCTGTACCAGGGCTTCGTCACCGATAACGGAGGGCCGGAAACCGATTGGCAGCATATTGTCTGGCCGATCCAGGCGCTGAGCGATCCGCAGGCGGTCCTTGCCAAGTGGAACCCCGCGGTGCTGCAGCAGAACGAGGCGTTCAATACGTACTACTTCGTCCACGCGCTGGCCTCCTTGGGCCACCGGACGAAGGACGTGTGGGCGACAGGCTGGTCTTCGGCTACCGTGTATAAAAAGGGCACCACGTACACGGCACAGGTATGGAATCCGACCGACGCTCCGGTGACCGTTACGTTCCGGAACGCTTCCGGTGTGACCGGTACGGCTACCGTTGCTCCCAAGTCGCTCGTCTCCGTGAACCCGATGACCAGCAGCGGCGGCACGCAGCAGCCGGCGAACGTGGCACTGAACAAGACGGCGGCCGCCTCGTCGTCGGAAGCCGGCTATGCGGCCTCCCAGGCTACGGACGGGAATGCTTCCACCCGCTGGGCTTCCGAATGGAACGATGCCGAGTGGATCGTATGTCGACCTCGGCGCTTCGTACAACGTGAGCCGGATCAAGCTGAACTGGGAAGCGGCGTATGCCAAGGGCTACAAGCTGCAGATCTCCGATGATCCGAACAGCTGGACGGGCAAGGATGTCTTCGTCACAGCAGCCGGTGACGGAGGCGTGGACGACGTGAACGTCACGGGCAGAGGACGCTATGTCCGCCTGCTCGGCACGGCCCGCGCCCTGCCGTTCGGCTACTCCCTCTTTGACTTCGAAGTGTACGGCACGCAGTCCTAAGGCTGGTCCCATGTTCTGATTCAGCCCGAGCACCGGGCGGAGCGCCCTAGAAGATCCGCGCTCCGTCCGGTGCTTTTTGCGTCCATGCAGCGCCCTCCGGAATTCCCGTTGATTAAGACAAAGAATCGTTAATCCCTGTTCTGGTTTGACCGCCCGCCTTTCCCGTACCATAAGGATAAGATTACTAGAGATAGAGATGGTGATGTGAGAGATGAAAACCGCTAGGAGTACCCGCATCCCGGGAGCCGCAGTGCATGCGCCGAAGAGGGCAGAGCAGCGGGAACCGGGCGTGTGGCAGCGATTCGCCCAGCAGTGGGACTACCAGTCGATGATCCTGCCTTCGATCCTGTTCCTGATCATTTTCAGTTATATTCCCATGTGGGGCGTGCTGCTGGCCTTCAAGGAATATGATTTGTTCGCCGGGTTTGCCGCCAGCCCCTGGGTGGGCACCCTGCATTTCCGGATGTTCTTCGAGTCGCCGGAGTTCTGGCTCATCATGCGCAACACGATCTGTATCTCGCTGCTGAAGCTGGCCGTCGGCTTTCCCGCTCCGATCGTGCTCGCCCTGATGCTGAACGAAGTGGCGAACATGGCCTTCAAGCGGGTCGTGCAGACGATCACGTACATTCCGCATTTTATCTCCTGGGTCGTCGTCTCGGGGCTCGTCTTCTCCATGCTGGCGGTAGATGGAGGGGCGGTGAACGGCCTGCTCCTGCAGCTCTCCCTGATCGACCGGCCGGTGAACTGGCTGTCGGTGCCCGAATACTTCTGGGCCATCCTCGTGTCGGCAGGGGTCTGGAAGGAGATCGGCTTCGGCTCGATCGTCTACCTGGCGGCCATCGCAGGCATCGACCCCGCTTTGTACGAGGCGGCATCGCTCGACGGAGCCAGCCGGTTCAAGCAGATTTTCCTCATCACGATCCCGAGCATCGCTCCGGTTATTATCATCTTCCTGATCCTGGGCGTGGGCAATATCCTCCATGCCGGGTTCGAGGACATCCTGCTCCTGACGCAGAATCTCAACAACGGCATCCTGATGCCTTATGCGGAAGTGATCGATACGTACGTGTATCAGATGGGCATCATCAACCAGCGGTATTCGTATGCCACGGCGACAGGCCTGTTCAAGTCGGTGATCTCGGTCCTGCTTCTGCTGATCGCGAACTACACGGCAAGGAAGCTGGGGAAGGCCAGCTTATGGTAGCCCCGGAGACATCGAAACCAAGGGACAATAGAAACCAGGGACAATAGAAACCAGGGACAATAGAAAGGAGGGATCCCTTCCCATGAAATTGAATGTGTATGACCGGACGCTACGCGCAGCGATCTACGTGCTCCTGGTGCTGCTGTCGTTCTTGACCTTTTATCCGTTCTGGAATTCGCTCGTGATCTCGTTCAATACGGGCAGCGATACTTCGCTTGGAGGCGTGACGTTCTGGCCGAGGGAGTTCACCCTGGAGAACTACCGGATCGTGTTCCAGGAGGATGCGATCTTCCAGGCCTATCTCATTACCATTCTCCGCACGGCGGCGGGCACGGTGCTCTCGATGTTCTTCACGGCACTGTTCGCTTACGGATTGTCGAAGAGAGGCATCGTGTTCAAAAAGTTCTACATGATCCTCTGCGTCATCACGATGTACTTCAGCGGGGGGCTCATTCCCTATTTCGTCCTGGTCTACCAGATGAAGCTGTACGATACGTTCGCCTTCCTGGTGATCCACGGCATGATCTCCGTATACAATATGATCATCTTCCGCACGTTCTTCGCCGAGCTGCCGGACGGGCTGGAAGAGTCGGCCCGCATCGACGGCTGCTCGAATTACGGCGTGTTCTTCCGCATCGTGCTGCCGGTCTCCGGTCCGGTGGTGGCGACGCTCTCGCTGTTCACGGCAGTGGGGCTGTGGAACGACTGGTTCACGCCTGCGGTCTTCATTAACGATCCGAACCTGATCCCGCTGCAGACGATGCTCGTCCAGATCATCAATGCGGGCACGACGGCCACGCTGGTCTCGAACCTGAACTCCTATGCGCAGAGCATGGTGCAGAACACGGTGACGGTCAAGGCGCTGCAGATGGCGACGATGATGGTGGCGACGCTGCCGATCCTGCTGGTGTATCCTTTTCTGCAAAAATACTTCGTCAAAGGCGCCCTGGTCGGTTCCTTGAAGGAATAGCCCTAACGATAGGAACGGCATGATGATATAAGAAACATGAGAGGGGTAAGACAACATGAAGGTGAACATCAACGGAAGGCTGCTCTCCGCGGGCATGCTCGGGACCAGCCTTGTTCTGTCCGCATGCTCGGGTGTTGGGGAGCAGGCACAGAAGCCGCAGGAGACCGAGCCTTCCCAGACCACGGCTCCGGCCGAGGGAGGCAGCATCCAGTCCAGGGTGAAGCCGGTGGATTTCAGCCTGTACGTTAACTACGACTGGTATACCGCACCCGCTTGGGCGGAACGACCGCATGGCAAGTGGATCACCGAGAACCTGAAGGTATCGCTGAAGCCGATTCAATCCAACGGGGCGGCGGCGCAGAAGCTCAACGCGATGATCGTCTCGGGCGACCTGCCCGACGTGGTGGTG
The DNA here is from genome assembly GCF_000250655.1 of Paenibacillus mucilaginosus 3016. Lineage (NCBI taxonomy): Bacteria > Bacillati > Bacillota > Bacilli > Caryophanales > Paenibacillaceae > Paenibacillus > Paenibacillus mucilaginosus. Next base: position 6,958,959 of record NC_016935.1, on the reverse strand, counting down.
CTCGACCGCGGCAAGGATGTGGAGCGGCTGCAGAAGGCCGGCAAGCTCGTCGCCCTCGATCCGTACCTCGCCAAGTATCCGGAGTTCGTCAAGAACGTCGGCGAGAAGAACCTCAACATGCTGCGGAGCGCGGACGGCAAGCTGTACCAGATTCCGAACTGGTACATCAACGGGGGCAAGGGCAACGGCAATGCGGCCTATCTCATCGAGCGGAAAATCCACAAGGCGCTCGGGTCCCCGAAGCTGGAGACATGGGACGATGTGGAGTCTTACCTGAAGCTCGTCAAGGAGAAGCACCCGGACGTCATTCCGCTGGACTTCGGGGAGATCCGGGACGGTGCGGACGTGCAGATGCTCGGCATGCTGTACAGCGGAGCGGCCGAGGACCGGACGCCGGCCTTCCTGTCACCGGGCTCGGGCCAGGTGTTCGGGGTGCCGAAGGACGGCAGGCTGACCTCGATCTACCGGGATGAAGCGTTCCGCGAGGCCGCGCTCGTCAGCTCCCGCTGGTTCCGCCAGGGTCTGACCTCCCAGGATCTGTTCACACAGACCCGCGACCAGATCCTCGAGAAGCTCAAGACCGGGAAGATCGCCGTCTTCGGCGCGTATGATGCCGTCGTGGAAGGGATCGGCCGGGAGGCGAATAACCTGCTGAAGGCCAAGGATCCAGAGGACGGGTACGACGTTATATGGCCGATTCACAAGGCAGGCGTATCCAAGGACAAAGTATTCCCGTCCGGCTACAATACGCTGGGATGGAACGTGAACGTAATTACGACGAAGGCGAAGGACCCTGAGGCGATCTTCTCCTACATGAACTGGGCGACGAGTCCGGAAGGGCAGCAGATTCTGTTCTACGGGCCTCCGGGGCTGTTCTATGACAAGGTGGAGAGCGGCGTGCCGATTCCGAATGAAGCGTACATCAAGCGCGACCCGAAGAAGTACGACGAGCTGAAGATCGGAGAGTTCAACTGGAACGGCAATACGGCCTACGTCGACACGACGAAGGGGCAGCGCGAGAAGCTGCTGCCGGAGGCGGCGCAGGACTGGACGACGCAGAGTCAGGCGAACGTGTCGTTCAAGACGTCGAAGGACATGACGGAGTTCTCCAACCTGGACCCCGTACCGAACTCGGAGGAAGGCATCATTCTCCAGCGGCTGAAGGACCACTACAAGCAGACGGTGCCGAAGATCTTCTTCGCGAAGAGCGACGATGAGGTGAAGGCGCTGATCGCAGAGGCCGATCAGGAAGCGGCGAAGCTCGGATACGAGAAGCTGCTGCAGTGGAAGACCGGGCAGTGGCAGGCCAATCTCAAGAAGCTGCAGGGGCAAGCCGGCAAGTGAGGGTATATGGGTCTGAAAGTGACCTTGGGCAAGCCGGGCAAGTGCGGATATATGGTTCTAAAAGTGACCTTTGTGCGAAGCACAACGGAACGCAAAACCATATACCCGAACGTTCGAGCGGTTCCGTCCGTCTAACCCGTCTTATTTCCTATGGAAGCTTGAAAGCTTGGGGCTTGGCTTGCAAACAAGGGAAGGTATAATGAACTTATACCTTCTTTTGGCATCCCTTCGGAAATGGAAGTGAACAGCATGTACAGGGCGGTACTGGTAGATGACGAAACCTTCGACCTCGAGGGTATGCGTGTGCTGATCCCTTGGGAGGAGCTCGGCATTCAGGTGGTCTGCAGCGAAGAGAAACCGCTTGCAGCCCTGCAGTACATCGAGGGGCACGAGATCGATCTCCTCATTACGGATATCAAGATGCCGGTGCTCTCGGGGCTGGAGCTCTCGCGCAAGGCGCAGGAGCGCAATCCCAGGCTGAAGACCGTGTTCATCAGCGGGTACCAGGATTTCGAATACGCCAAGCAGGCGATGCATCTCAAAGCCGACGGCTATATCCTCAAGCCGGTCGACGACCAGGAGATTATCGAGACGCTGCAGCGGGTTGTGGCGGAGCTCGACCGGACGCAGATGACCCGCAGCGAGGAGACGGCGAGGATGATCGCCTCGTTCGAGTTCATCCGGAACGACTTCGTGCAGCACCTGCTCGAAGGAACGGTGGATACCGCCACGCTCCACGCCTTCCTGCAGAGCTATCCGTTCTCCGTGCCCGAAGAGAGGGCGCCGGCTGTGCTGATCGAGTTCGACGATGCCCTCTGGAAGTACGGCCCGCCGGGCAGCACCGGGCGGCCGGATGCACAGCGCACGGTCCGAAGCGTGGGCGCACTCATCGAGGCCGGAGGGCTTGGCCCCTGGTGCCCCCTGTCGGAGTCGCAGGTGGGGCTGCTGTATACGGCAGGGGACGGTGAACCGGCAGAGAGACTGGGGCAGCTGTGCGCGGACATCGCGGAGCGGGGGGAAGGGACGGTCACGATCAGCCTCGGGGACGCCGAACGGTTCCCGGACGGGACCGCAGCCTCGTTCCGGCAGGCGAAGGAGCGGATGGCGCTCAAGATGTTCCTCGGCAAGAACCGCGTGATCCGGCCGGATGCCGACGCGGGACGGGGGAGCATGGCCAAGGAGGCCAGGGATCTGCAGGCGGTGCTTGATGAGATCTTCGCGGCGATGACCAGCTACGGCCTAGTCGCGATCTGCGACTGCGTGGACGATCTGTTTGCGGTGGTGGAGACCTTCGAGCATCCCGTCAAGGTGCGCAGCTTCTCCATCCATATCGCCACGAAGCTCGAGACGTACCTGCATACACTGAACGAATCGTTCTCCAGCCTGCTCGGCTGGGGGATCGAGCATCTCGAGCGGATTCTGGAGTTCGAGACGATCGACGATATCAAGTCGTGGTATCGCCGGACGCTGTTCGAGATCGCGGAAAAGCTTTTTCTGCGCAAGAACGGCAAGAACCGGCGCCTCATCGAGCAGATCGAGCAGTACGTTCGGGATCGCTCTCCGAGGACCTGACGCTGAAGGAAGTGGCGAATCATTTTTCCTACTCTCCGAACCACCTCGGGTATCTGTTCAAGGAGCATACCGGGGAGAGCTTCAACGAGTATCTCGTCAAGCTTCGGATGGAGAGGGCGAAGGAGCTGCTGAGGGACCCAAGGTTCAAAATCTACGAGATTGCCGAGCTTGTGGGCTACAAGTCGCTGGCTTACTTCAGCCGGCAGTTCCGCGAGCGCTTCGGACTGACACCGGGAGATTATCGAAAGCAGAGTTGATGACATGCGGCAGCGCGGCAAATTGCGGTATGTGCCCCTCCGGTACAAACTGCTTCTGTCCTATTTGTTCCTTGTGCTCGTTCCCGTGATCGGGATCGGCAGTTATTCTTACGTATCGTCGGTACGCTCCATCAGCGAGCATACCCGCAACAACATGGAATTCGCGGTGAAGCAGATCGCCAGCGGCATTGACGGACGACTCGCGAATATCGTGCGGGGGTCGGAGGAGATCTTCTCGGACCAGACGCTGTCGCGGTACCTCTCGGGCTACTATCTCAGCTTCGAAAAGTATGCGATCACCACGCAGTATATTCTGCCCCGGCTGGAGTCGGCGGCCAATCTGCCGGACCCGAACGTGCAGCTCTCGCTGTATCTGGACAACGGGCATATCAGCGAGTTCTACTATCACGCCCCGGAAGCGAACAGCGGCAGCGGGCGGCAGTACTCCATCTATCATACGGAGCGGATCCGCGGGGAGGACTGGTACCGCTCCCTTGACCTGAACTATGCGACCGCCGTGTGGCGGCAGGTCGGTGAGGATGCGGCGGCCGGCCAAATCTCTTATCTGCGGCCCCTGATCAATTACGACACGCTCCAGCCGATCGGCCTGATCAGGATGACCGTGCAGCTCAAGGATATATTCCATACCCCGGACATGAGCCGTCTGGGCGAGGGGAGCCGGCTGTTCGTCGTAGGCGGCCAGGGGGACCGGCTGTGGTATTCCTCTGCGGTGGAGGGACAGTCGGATTGGACCGTGTGGACGGAGGAGAGCGGGGAGGGTTCTGCCCATGATCTGCAGATCGAAGAGGCGGTCACCGGCATGCCTGCCAAGGTCGTGGCCCGCATTCCGTACGCGTCCTTTCAGGAGGGCTCTCGCCAGGTCCGAACGGCGACCATCCTGATCTGTCTGGCGAGTCTGCTCGTGCTGACGGTCATCAGCGTCATTTTGTCCAATTACGTGCTGCGGAGGTTCCACAAGATCATCGGCTCCCTGCACGCCTTCAAGGAAGGGGACTTCGCCAAGCGGATGCCGATCCAGGGACATGACGAGTTCTCGCAGATCGGCGAGGCGTTCAACGAGATGGCCTCGACCATCGAGAAGCTCATCGAAGAAGTGTACGTCGGCCGGCTGGAGAAGAAGGAGGCGGAGCTGAACGTGCTGCATTCCCAGATGAACCCGCATTTTCTCTACAACACGTTCTCCTCCATCTCCCGGATGGCCAAGCTCGGCGAGATCGAGAAGCTGCACCAGGTGATCCGGCACCTCGCGAAGTTCTACCGGCTGACGCTGAACAAGGGGGAGACGATCATCTCCATTGAGAAGGAGCTGCAGATTCTGCAGTCGTATGTGGAGATCCAGACGATCAAGCATGCGGACCGGATCATCGTCCACTACGACATCGACCCCGGACTGCTCGGGTACGACACCGTCAAATTCATCCTGCAGCCCTTCGTCGAGAATGCGCTGGAGCATGCCTGGTATGACGATCAGATCCGGATGGAGATCCGGCTGTATGCGGAGGGGGATACGGTCTGGATGGAGGTCCGGGATAACGGTCTGGGCATGAAGGAAGAGGTGATGCATGCGATCCTCGACGACTCGGGTCAGGGGATCGGCTACGGCATCCGCAATGTGGACCAGCGGATCAAGCTGCAGTTCGGCCGGGGCTACGGAGTCTCGCTGAGCAGCGAGCTCGGGGAAGGCACGACTGTGAGGCTGTCCATGCCGAAGTACGTGCAGAAGGCGGCGGGGCCGAATTCGGCACTGGAGTGAACGGATGGACTTGGCTTCATGGACTAATAAGGCGGCCTGCTGTGAGCAGGTACCGCCTTATTTGGTGATGTGATGGGCAGGGACCGGCGGCGAGGCATGTACCCATCAACGGCGGGGCGCTGTCTTAGCGCGCTGCAGGGGAGAGGGAGTCCTGATCCTGGAGGAGCTTGGCTTTGAGAAACTCATTCAGCCTGCCGAGGGCCAGCTTGAGCGGCATATCGGCGGCCCGGCAGAGCAGGCCGAAGGTGACGGAAACCCGGTCGTCCTGCACCTCGCGTACCAGCGTGCCGGGCGGCAGCGGGGTCAGCAGGCTGCGCGGCACAAGGGCGATGCCGAGTCCGCAGGCGACGTAGTGCTTCATGGCGGCCATCGAAGAGATCTCCATGCTGTTCAGCGGGCTGCCGCAGGCCTCCCCGAGCAGCATCTCCACCTTGTGGCGGTACGGGCAGTTCTTCGCCGTAAGCAGGATGCGGTGATCGCGGAGTTCCCGGAAAGGGATGCGTTCCAGTGCGGACAGCGGATGTCCTTCAGGCAGCAGGAACACCAGCTCCTCCGAGAAGAGCGGCTCGAAGTACAAGCCTTCGCCGATGACCGGCCTGGAACAGACGGCAAGATCAAGCTCTCCCCTCAGGAGCCGCTCGCCGAGGAGAGGGGTGCTGCCGATGTCTACGGCGATGCCGATCTTGGGATAGGCGGTGAGGAATGCCTGTAGCAGCCGGGGCAGCACGAAGCTGGCGATCGGCTCGACTGCGCCGAGCCGGAGCTCTCCGGTTTCCCCGAGCATCCAGTCGGACATGCGGCCCTGGAGCCGGTCGATCTCCTTCATAATCCCGGCGCTCTGTTCATGGAACAGCCGCCCCGCTTCGGTGAGCTGGAACGTTCTCCCGCGTTCGATCAGCGTGATGCCGAGCTCGGCCTCGAGCTTCTGCATTTGCATCGTCACGGTCGACTGGGCGTAATTCAGCTCCTCGGCCGCCCGGTGGAAGCTGCCAAGGGCGACGATCCGGTGGAACGTTTTGAGGGACTTGAGGTCCATTGGTTTGGGGCTCCTTTGGGCAGTTTTGCAGTTCAAAGATGTTGAACTGATTGTTCATTTAATTCAATTATACAAAACCCACTCCGGGACGTACAATCTAGCTGTAGAAGGTGATGAGCAGGGCTTCAAGAGCATCAGGTAAAAAAAGAGGGAGGCAGCAGCATGCCATTCGTACGGATTGATCTGCGCCGCGGGCGCACGGAAGAAGAACTGCAGGCCGTCAGCCGGGCTGTCCACCGGGCCCTGACCGAGACGGCCGGCGTGCCGGAGGACGATTATTTCCAGGTCATCACGCAGCATGAAGCGGGGGAATTCCGGTATGACCCGGGCTATCTCGGTATTTCCCGCACCGATAGCCTGATCTTCATCGCGATCACGATGGGGAGAGGCCGGGGAGCTGAGACGAAGCGGGCTCTGTATGCCAGGACGGCGCAGCTGCTGGAGGAGTCCGCCGGGGTACGGCCCGAAGACGTCATGATCATCGTGACGGAGAATACGCTGGAGGACTGGTCCTTCGGACAGGGCATCGCCCAGCACGCGCGGGGAGACAGAACGGGAGGAGAAGCACGATGATGAATTTGAAGGGCAAATCGGCACTGGTTACAGGCGGGGGAACCGGCATCGGCCGGGCGGTAAGCCTGGCGCTTGCTGACAGGGGAGCGGCGGTAGCGGTGAATTATTCCCGGTCGCGGGCGGAAGCGGAGGAGACCGTGAGGGAGATCGTGGAGAGAGGCGGCCGCGCGATAGCGGTCCGGGCGGACGTCTCCATCGACGCTGAAGTCCGGGAGATGGCTGCCGCTGCGGCGGAGGCGCTCGGGGGGCTGGACATCCTCGTTAACAATGCGAGCATCACGCGCCATATCGCGCTCGATGACCTCGAAGCGGCGGAGGATGAAGTGTGGGATACGCTCTTCGCAGTTAATGTCAAGGGCATGTTCTACTGCGCGCGGGCGGCCGCTCCCTTCCTCAAACGGAGCGGGCAGGGAGCCATCGTCAACGTGGGCAGCATCGCCGGCTCGACCGGGCTGGGCTCTTCGCTGCCCTATGCGGTCTCCAAATCGGCAGTGCATGGGCTGACCCGATCGCTGGCCCGCGCTCTTGCGCCGGATATCCGCGTAAGCTGCGCGGCCCCGGGCGCCGTGGAGACGCGCTGGTGGGCCGGCCGCGAAGAACGGATGCGCCAGCTCGCCGGCCACCTTCCGCTGCAGCGCATCACCACGCCGGAGGAGGTCGCGGAGCTGGTGGTGACCCTCATCGGCCTGGAGTCCATGACAGGCCAGGTCGTCACCCTCGACGGAGGGCAGACCATGTAAGGGAAGCAGGGATTCGATCTTCCTAAGCAACGATGACGAAGCTGCCGGCATGATCGGCGGCTTTGTTGCGTTGGGGACAGGATTGTCGTTAAGCGTGCGTTGACATCTATGGCCAGCCGCAATACAATCTATAAATATTCAAATTTATGCATAAATACATTTTTTCAGTGAGTAAGTGGACCGTGCTGCATGGGAAAGAGATCTGGAAGAGGGAGGATGAACCTGGATGCTATACGATTTACAAGGGGAAGCCAATATGTCACCCATTGTAGGGCTGCTGTATTCCGCTGTAAAAGAGAACAGTCGGCGTCTGCAATCCATCACCGAAGGCATGTCCCAGGAAGAAGTCGATTACAAGGGACCGGATGCCAATGCGAACAGCACGGCTCAGTTGATCCAACATCTCATGGTTGTTGATGTGCATTGGGTGTACAGAATCAAGGGGCAGCCCCTTCCTGCGTCCTTAAAGGAACAATATGGTCCCATGATGGATGGGAATGGCAGGCTTCCGATGGTCCAAGGCGTATCTTTGAACGCACTGATTTTTACATATGCAAGAGTAGTAGACATGTTGAGAGATTCCTGCAGATCATTAACGGATAGTGACCTCGTACGAGGGGTCGCTTTTGGACATGAGAACGAAAAGCAAGCGACCATACGTTGGGGCATCTGGCACATGGCCGACCACAGCCGGTATCATCAAGCCCAAATCAGCCAGCTCAGAAAGTGGTATAGGGAGCATGCTCTGACGGAATAGAAGGAGAACATTGGAGTAACGTTCTGGATGGGCGCCATCCTCCTTCTTATTGGCGGTATATGGGTTATCCAAGAAGAGTAATACGATTTCGAAACCCCTTCAACTTTATGCTGAAGGGGTTTTTGCAGCCTCGAAAGATCACCACCAGGCACGGTTCCGTACCTCCGGCATTTTCGCGGTCCGGTCACTTTTGGTACAAACGCCCAAAAAATGGGTCAATTGACTCAGGAACATTCGCGGAGTTCAGACCATAAATTGGAATCATGTTTCGGTAACATTCGATATCATTTCGCTTCAAAGGATCAGGAAAATGATCATCAAAAAAATTATCGGAGGTTTATCTCATGACTAATTTTCAAAATGAGCTTCAGCAGTTGGGTGTTTCGCAGTTTCAGGCGAGCGAGGTAACGCCTTGGGAACAGCAGGCCCAGTATCCCGCTTATCCCGCCGGTCCGTATCCGATCGGCCAAGTGCCTGTGGATCCTGCGCGTCTGTGCGTCGGATTATGTGCGGGAGTTTGTGCGGGAGTTTGTGCGGGGGTTTGCGCCGGAGTATGTGCCGGAGTTTGCGGTGTCTTTTGTGCCGGAGTATGTGCCGGAGTATGTGCCGGAGTTTGTGGAGGCGTTTGCGGCGGCTTTTGCGCGGGTCGCTGTCATAACTGTGCGGGATTCTGCCATCACTGCGCAGGCAGCTGTCATCACTGCGGAGGCGGCCATCGCTGTCGCTGACACCTCCATCTTTCTCCCGCCTTGCAGTAAAGTGATCACCCATGCACATCGCTGTGCATGGGTGATCGCTATTTTCTAAAGTAGATATCTGGCATGAGGGACAAAGAGACGTACATAGGATTTCATATCATGGATATTCCGAAGTGGAGAACGACGTTTACGGCTAGGAGGGCTGAGATGTCAAAGCTGACCCCATCTGCGCGCCTTCAGGTAAAGGCGGATACGTTTTTTTTGCCGGTTCCGAACGACGGCGTCTATTTCCGGAATAACGTCGGCACGTTCCACATGCAAGGAGAAATGATCTACCGCTGGCTGGAAAAGCTCATCCCCATGTTCAACGGGGAGCACACACTGGCGGAATTGACGGACGGTCTACCCGGTCCGCATCGGGACAGGGTGTACGAAATCGCGGAAGTGCTGAGGCAGAAAGGGTTCGCGCGGGATGCGAGCCTGGACCGTCCGCACGTGCTATCGGAGGACACGGTCCGCAGGTATGCAGGGCAGATCGCTTTTCTCGAAAGCTTCGGCGATTCCGGTGCCTACCGGTTTCAGTGCTACCGGCAGGCCAAGGTGCTCGCGGTCGGCTCCGGCCCGATGTTTGCCTCTCTGGTGTCGGCGCTTCTGGAGTCAGGCCTGCCCCGGTTCCGCATGCTGATTACGGATTCGCTGCAGACGGATCGGAGGCGGCTTACGGCTTTGGCGGAGCACGCCCGCTTGACGGACTCCGAGGTGGAGATCCGAGAGGTGACGCTGCCGAACAAGGGAGCTGACGCTTGGAGGGAAGCCGTGCGGCCGTTCGATACGGTTCTCTATGTCTCCGAGATGGGCGATGGTGAGGAGTTTCGGTTGCTTCGTGCAGCATGCCAAGCGGAACGCAAAACGCTGCTTCCCGCCGTGTGCCTTCATCAGGCCGGCATCGCAGGCCCGCTCGTGCAGCCGGAGAGCGTGTTCTGCTGGGATTCGGCTGTGCGGCGCATCCACAAGTCCGAAGTATGTAAGGACAAGGAGCGGTTTGCTTTTTCCTCAACGGCGGGGGCGCTGCTCGCGAATGTGATTGTATTCGAGCACTTCAAGCAGGTGACGGGAGCCGCCCAGCCGGAGCTGAGAAATTCGCTGTATCTGCTTGATCTGGAAACGCTGGAAGGAAACTGGCATCCGTGCCTGCCGCATCCTCTCGCTGCCGGAAAATGGAATGCCTCAGCCAGATGGGTGGATGACGTGGAGCTTCGACTCGAGGAGAGGCTGGACGGCGGCGCAGTGAGCGGGCTGTTTTCTTATCTGGGCATGTTAACTTCGGAGAGAACGGGAATTCTCCATAGGTGGGAGGAAGGGGACCTTAGACAGCTTCCCCTGTCACAATGCCGCGTCCAGGCCGCCAATCCGTTGTCGGAAGGGCCGGCCGATCTGCTGCCGGAGATGATCTGCTCTGGACTCACGCATGAGGAGGCACGGCGTGAATCGGGGCTTGCCGGGCTTGAGTCGTACGTGTCGAGGCTCGCGGGTGCTCTCGTGAACACCGAGCAGTACATCGGCATTGGTGTCGGGGAGACGGCTGCAGAAGGATTGGCGCGCGGGCTGCAGGCTTGCTTGTCGCAGCACCTGGGGGCACGGCTGACCAGCCGCAAGTCTCCTGTCACTCAGGTAGGGCTCGGTCAGGTTGACGACGAGCGCTGCCGGTATTATTTGCAAGCATTGACCACAATGCGGGGACAGCCTTCGATCGGGCTCGGAGAGGAAGTGAGCGGTTTTCCGGCCGTATGGGTGGGCACGGAGGACGGATGGTTCGGCGGCACCGGCTTGACCGTGACAACGGCGCTGCGCACGGCGCTGCAGGCTGCGCTGATGAAGGCGCAGAACGGAACCGCTTGCCGAGCACCGCAGGCGGTGGAGGCGGAATCCGTACTGCTCGGTCCGAACGCCCCGCTGGAGCTATCGGTTCCGGCCGAGGTGACGGTGGCACAGCCGGATGCGGTCAGGGATGCGATGCGGAAGCTGAAAAGGAGCGGCCGGGAAGTATATGTGATTGATCTGGCGGTGGAGCCGTTTTTGCGTGAGGGTCCTGCCGCCGTCTTCGGCGTGCTGCTGGGAGAGGGGGAGGCCGGATGAGTGCGGTCGTAGCCATAGTCGGAGAGGGTGTGCTGGCGGATTTCGTGTGCGGGGAGCTGAGTCCCGAGTACCGGATCGTTCGTTTGGCCGATGCCCGAGAGGAAATGCCGGCAGGAGTCGAACTCGCTCTGGTCCTGCATGATGCTTGGAATCCCGCCGTTCACCGCGAGGCGGAGGCGGTTCTTGAGGCTGCCGGCCTTCCGTGGCTCCGCGGTTTCGTCGCCTTCGGCGAAGGCGTTGTCGGGCCGCTGGTCAGGCCGGGGCAGCCTGGGTGCTCCAGATGCGCTGATACCAGGCAGCTTATCGCGGGACGCGACCGCAGGGAAATGTGGGAGCTGGAACATCGTTTGACGGAGACCGGGGGGGGCCTGTCCGACGCGTGGGCATCGCGCACGGGACTGCTGCAGATGGCCCATCTGCTTGCGGCGGAATCGCGGAGCGTGCTGCGCCGCAGCCGCTCCCGCCTAGAAGAGCATGTGGTATTCGTCAATCTGAAGACGCTGTACAGCTCCAGCCATTTCTTTCTGCCGGACCCGCTCTGCCCCGTATGCGGACGTCTTCCGGAAGACTCGCGGGATGCGGCCCGGATCTCCCTCCTGCCGAGCCCGAAATTCGGCGAGAACATGTACCGCAGCCGATCGCTCCATGAGCTGAAATCTTTTCTGGTCAGGGATTATCTCGATTACAAGACCGGGTTAATGAATGGAAAAATACCGGATCTGTTGTCGCCTTTGGCCGATGTAACCATGAATCTTCCGATGTTAGATGGGGACGAGTTGACGGCGGGCCGGACGAATTGCTATGCGGACAGCGAGCTTTCCGCCATATTGGAGGGATTGGAGCGATATTGCGGCACGGCGCCGCGTGGCAAGCGGCCGGTCGTTCGCGGCAGCTGGCGGCAGCTGGCGGGGGAAGCGCTCGATCCCCTTTCCGTCGGGCTGTATGCCAAGGAGCAGTATGAGCTGCCGGGATTTCCTTTCTGGCCGTTCGATCCCGATGTCCAGACGGATTGGGTATGGGGGTACTCGTTTGCGCAAGAGCGCCCGATGCTGGTGCCCCAGTGGCTTGCGTATTACAGCTCTCCTTGCCGGCAGGGCTTCGTGTACGAGACGTCCAACGGCTGCGCCTTGGGTGGAAGCCTGGAGGAAGCGATCTTGTACGGCATGCTGGAAATCGTGGAGCGCGATTCGTTCCTGCTGACGTGGTACGCACAGCTGCCGCTTCCCCAACTAGACCCTCGATCTACGGGCGACCGCGAATTGAACCTCATGGTGGACCGATTGCAGGCCGCTGCCGGTTTTGACGTGCTCTTGTTTAATGCAACGATGGAGAATGGCATTCCCAGCATTTGGGCGCTGGCGAAAAACAGGAAGCCTAACGGAATCAATCTCATCTGTGCGGCCGGAGCGCACCCGGATCCGGTGCGGGCGGCAAAAGGAGCGGTTCACGAGCTGTCGGGGATGACGCTGACCATGAGTCATAAATTCGAGTCGAACCGGGAGAACCATGTGAAGATGCTTCGCGACCCTTCGCTGGTGCGGAGCATGGAGGACCATTCCATGCTATACAGCTTACCCGAGGCGGAGCCGCGGCTAAACTTTTTGCTGAAGCAAAACCGGCCGATGCGAACGTTCGCTCAGGAATTTGGAGCCGCGCCGAAGAGCCGTGATCTGACCGAAGACTTGAAGGCAATGATCGGCACGTTCCACCGGCTCCAGTTGGATGTGATCGTAGTGGACCAGACGACGCCGGAACTGCGGCGTAACTCGCTGCACTGTGTGAAGGTGCTGATCCCCGGCATGCTGCCGATGACGTTCGGCTA